>NZ_CP133470.1:7500-1207500 GCF_031191205.1 Haemophilus parainfluenzae ATCC 33392
TATAATCCCGGCGCAATATTTTTTGACACAACTTTTAACAGCGAGATATTGCCATGCTTAGAATCAAACAAGAAGCTCTGACTTTTGACGACGTTCTACTTGTCCCAGCTCATTCAACTGTTCTTCCGAACACAGCTAACCTCTCAACTCAACTCACCAAAGAAATTCGCTTAAATATTCCTATGCTTTCTGCTGCGATGGATACTGTCACAGAAACCAAATTAGCGATCTCCTTAGCACAAGAAGGTGGCATCGGCTTTATTCATAAAAATATGACAATTGAACGCCAAGCTGATCGCGTTCGTAAAGTGAAAAAATTCGAAAGTGGTATTGTTTCTGAACCTGTGACTGTTTCGCCCGATTTAACCCTTGCAGCACTTGCCGAAATGGTGAAGAAAAACGGTTTCGCAGGCTACCCTGTTGTCGATGATGAAAATAACTTAATCGGTATCATCACTGGCCGCGACACGCGTTTCGTAAAAGATTTAAGTAAAACCGTTTCACAATTAATGACAAAAAAAGAAGACTTGGTCACCGTAAAAGAAGGTGCAAGTCGTGAAACGATTTTAGAATTAATGCATAAAAACCGCGTAGAGAAAGTGCTTGTTGTAGATGATGCTTTCAAATTAAAAGGCATGATCACCGTTAAAGACTTCCAAAAAGCGGAACAAAAACCAAACGCATGTAAAGATGAATTTGGTCGTTTACGTGTAGGGGCGGCTGTCGGTGCTGGTCCAGGTAACGAAGAACGTATTGATGCATTAGTGAAAGCGGGCGTAGATGTATTGTTAATCGACTCTTCTCACGGTCACTCTGAAGGTGTGTTACAACGTGTTCGTGAAACGCGTGCAAAATATCCAAACTTACCTATTGTTGCGGGTAACGTAGCAACGGCTGAAGGTGCTATCGCACTTGCAGACGCAGGCGCAAGCGCAGTGAAAGTAGGTATCGGACCAGGTTCTATTTGTACTACTCGTATCGTGACTGGTGTAGGTGTTCCACAAATCACCGCTATCGCAGATGCCGCTGCGGCATTAAAAGATCGTGGTATTCCAGTTATCGCGGACGGTGGTATCCGTTTCTCTGGTGATATTGCAAAAGCCATCGCTGCAGGCGCAAGCTGTGTAATGGTTGGCTCTATGTTCGCAGGTACTGAAGAAGCACCGGGTGAAATCGAACTTTACCAAGGTCGTGCGTTTAAATCTTACCGTGGTATGGGCTCATTAGGTGCCATGGCGAAAGGCTCATCAGACCGTTATTTCCAATCTGATAACGCAGCTGACAAACTCGTACCAGAAGGTATCGAAGGCCGTATTCCATACAAAGGCTACTTAAAAGAAATCATCCACCAACAAATGGGTGGCTTACGTTCTTGCATGGGCTTAACTGGCTGCGCAACCATCGAAGAATTACGCACGAAAGCAGAATTTGTTCGCATCAGTGGTGCAGGCATTAAAGAAAGCCATGTTCACGATGTAACGATTACTAAAGAAGCGCCAAACTATCGTATGGGGTAATCCGTAGGGTGGGCTTTAGCTCACCTTTTATTGTTTTAAAGTGCGGTTAATTTTTGTAAAGTTTTGGAGAAAATTGACCGTCTACACTACCAATAATAAGAGCATTATAAATGACAAATATCCACAACCATAAAATTCTGATCCTCGACTTCGGTTCTCAATATACCCAACTGATCGCGCGTCGTGTGCGTGAAATCGGTGTGTACTGCGAACTTTGGGCGTGGGATGTAACTGAAGAACAAATCCGTGAATTTAATCCAGACGGTATCATTCTTTCTGGAGGTCCAGAAAGTACTACTGAAGAAAATAGCCCACGTGCACCAGAATATGTATTTAACGCAGGAGTTCCGGTATTGGGTATTTGTTACGGTATGCAAACCATGGCGATGCAACTTGGCGGTCTAACCGAAACATCAGATCATCGTGAATTCGGCTATGCTTCTGTTTTAATGGATAATCCTACCGCACTTTTCGCTCATTTAAATGATGGCGACAGCAAATTAGATGTATGGATGAGCCATGGCGATAAAGTAACGCGTTTACCAGAAAACTTCCAAGTTACTGGTACTACCCCAACCTGTCCAATTGCGGCAATGTCTGACGAAAATCGTCGTTTCTACGGCGTACAATTCCACCCTGAAGTAACCCATACTAAAAAAGGTTTGGACTTGTTAATGAATTTCGTGGTAAACATTTGTGGTTGCGAAACCAAATGGACTGCAGAAAACATTATCGAAGATGCCGTTGCTCGCATTAAAGCACAAGTGGGCGATGATGAAGTTATTTTAGGCTTATCTGGTGGTGTTGACTCTTCTGTGGTTGCATTACTTTTACACCGTGCTATCGGTAAAAACTTACACTGCGTATTCGTGGATAACGGCTTGCTCCGCTTACACGAAGGCGATCAAGTAATGGAAATGTTTGGCGATAAATTCGGCTTGAACATTACCCGTGTTGATGCTGAAAGTCGTTTCTTGGGTGAACTTGCAGGCGTATCTGATCCTGAAGCAAAACGTAAAATTATCGGTAAAGTATTCGTTGATGTATTCGATGATGAATCGAAAAAACTCACTAATGTGAAATGGTTGGCACAAGGTACGATCTACCCTGATGTCATCGAATCGGCAGCAAGTAAAACCGGTAAAGCACATGTAATTAAATCACACCACAACGTAGGTGGCTTACCAGACTATATGAAACTTGGCTTAGTAGAACCATTACGTGAATTATTTAAAGACGAAGTACGTAAAATCGGTTTAGCATTAGGCTTACCGGCTGAAATGATCAACCGCCACCCATTCCCTGGTCCAGGTTTAGGCGTGCGTGTATTAGGCGAAGTGAAAAAAGAATACTGCGATTTATTACGCCGTGCGGATGCAATCTTTATCGAAGAATTACGCAATAGCGGTTGGTATGAAAAAACCAGCCAAGCATTCAGCGTATTCTTACCTGTGAAATCTGTTGGTGTGATGGGCGATGGCCGTAAATACGATTGGGTTATCTCACTACGCGCGGTAGAAACCATCGACTTTATGACCGCACATTGGGCTCACTTGCCTTATGATTTATTAGGCAAAGTATCTAATCGTATCATTAACGAAGTGAACGGCATTTCCCGCGTAGTGTATGACATCAGCGGAAAACCACCAGCAACGATAGAGTGGGAATAATATCAATCAATTTAAAGGGCAAATTATTTGCCCTTTTCTTCTTTCATAGCACTAATTTCTCTCATCAATATTCACTATGGACATCGCATTTTTACTCGGTACTAAAATTATTGAACTAACACTTATTGTGCTTATCGGCTATGGGTTGGTTAAATCAAAATTATTAAAATCTGAAGATAGCAAGCCACTTTCTATTATTGGGCTTTATGTTATCAGTCCATCAGTGATGATTGAGGCATTTCAAATTGATTACACACCTGAAATTCTACAAGGTTTGCAGCTTTCACTACTTATGGCCGTATTTCTTCAGAGTATTCTGATTATTATTGGCAGTCTGTTAAAGCGCTTATTAAACCTTGATCCTATTGAGCATGCCACTTCCATTTATTCTAATTCTGGCAACTTAATTATTCCAATTGTGATGTCGCTATTTGGTAAAGAATGGGTCATTTACGCCAGCTGTTTTATTGTGGTACAAACCTTTCTATTTTGGACGCATTGCCGCTTGATTATTGTAGGAAAAGGAAATTTATCCTTGAAGATGATTGCTAAAAACATCAATATTTGGTCAATTCTCGTCGGAGCATTTTTGTTTGCTTTTCAAATTAAGTTGCCAAATATTATTAATGGCACGCTCTCTTCGATTGGATTGTTTATTGGCCCAAATGCCATGCTTGTTGCGGGCATGTTAATTGCCGCAATTCCATTAAAGAGCATTGTTTCATCTAAGCGCATTTATTTAGTTACACTATTGCGCTTGTTGGTTATTCCGTTTGTATTGTTGGTGTTAATAAAGCTCATTGGCTTTGTACATTGGGTTGAGAAAGGTGAGATTATCGTGTTGATTAGCTTTTTAGCTACCACTAGCCCTTCAGCTTCAACAGTGACACAAATGGCGGTGATTTATAACAACAACCCACAAAAAGCCAGCGCCATTTATGGAATAACGACGCTGCTTTGTATGTTTACTATGCCTCTGGTGATTGCCTTATATCAAATATGGGGGTAAATCGTGGAAAAGTGCGGTCAATTATTTAAGCACTTTTGATGCTGGCTGCTCTTTTTTTAAACGATAAAGTTGATATAAGTTAACGAAAACTAAGAAGGCGTTTAGAAGCGCAACTGGATAAGATTTGATGATCAAACTGTAAACGACAAAAAGTACCGCTCCAATTGCATTAACAACTCTCAAGTGAACAATGGATTTGAATAAAAAAGACACGGCCACAAAGAATGTTGCCAAATAACCTAATAACTCAATGAAATTAAATTCCATAAATCTCTCCGTCAACAATGATTGAGGCGCCATCATAAAAGATTTTGGAATTGAGGAAAAGAGGCGAAATAAAGGCAACCGATTGCAATATCAAGAAATTTCTATTTCGCTCAAAATTCGCTTAGATAAAGATTTTTTGCACTAAAAACATATAAAAAATTGTGCCTGCCGAGATAGAAAGAAACATGTTCTTTTTCCAGAAATGTAACCCCACTACCAAAGCACCCGCAATGAAATCGGGTAAGCCGTGATAACCACTCAACACATCCACATTTTTATAGCAATACACGACTAACATTCCAAACATCGCGGCAGGTAGTACTTTACCTAGATAACGAACATATTCCGGAATCGGGCGATTTGCGGGAAAGATCCAGAATGGCAATAATCGAGTAAATTGCACGCACACAATACAAATCACAATGGTGATAATTTGTTCCATCAATGTCATTTTAGTGCCTCCAATTTAGATGAAAGTTTAGGACGTCGTACCGTTAATAAAATCCAAATACTAATGAGTGTTGGCACTAAAAAATGCGCTTTCCCAACAATTAATAGCGATGCAAAAGCCACACCTAAACCTAATAATGAGCTTTCATGAGACTTCTCTTTGAGCCAGTTTTCAGCAAAAATCACCAGAAAAAGTGCAGTCATACCAAACTCTACCCCTTTTAAATCAAAAGGTATAATTGAGCCAAATAGATTACCTAATCCGGCTCCTACCACCCAATAGAGATGGAGATAAAAACTGACAAAGAACATATACCAGCCTTTATCTAAATGATCGGGGATCTTCGCCATATAGTTCAGGGAAAAACTTTCATCTACTAGGGTACTAATTAAATACCAACGTTTTTTCCCGAGTTGAGCACCATATTTTTCTAACATGGAAATGCCATAAAAAATTTGGCGACCACTGACCATCAGCGTAACTAACGCAACACTTAAAGGCGAAAAAGGCATAACTAAGGCGGCGGCTGCAATAAATTCCACGGAGCCTGCATAAATGAGCGCTGCCATTGCCACAGGGAACCAAACACCGAATCCAAGTGCTTTCATATAAATGCCGTATGCTATGCCTAAAAATAAAAAGCCGGCAAGCATTGGCATGCTGTAAGGAAATGCCGCTTTTGCTGCGGCTTTGATGGGATTTTCTGTCACTACTTCTGACATATTGACCTACTACAACTCTAAAACAGACAAACCAGGTAAGGTCGAAAAACTTTGTGCTTTTACTGTTTGATGGAAATCTTCGATATAAGCTAAATTCGCATCTTCTTTGCGAATCGCTGCATAAAGGTTGCTGAACAATCCTTCTTCTGTAATTTTACGCGCCACCACATACCCTTTTTCTAAATAAGGTAATGCCGCCCAATAAGGTACGGTAGCAATGCCTCGACGGCTCGCCACTAACTGGATCAAGGCGATCGTTAGCTCTGTTGTACGACGAGGTGGATTAATACCTTTCGGTTTCAATACTTGACGATATAAATCTAACATATCATCAGGCACGGGATAGGTTACCCAAGTTTCTTCAGCGAAATCTTCCGCCTGCCAAACCTCTTTATTGGCTAATGGATGATCTTTAGAACAGATTCCCACCATTTCATAAGAAAATAACGGCTTAAATAAAACATCATCATTTTGTTCAACTTCAGACACAATCGCCCAATCTGCACGATGAGATAATAACAATCCAACCGGATCTGTGTGGAAACCAGACACAATATCCAATTCTACCAAGCTCCAATGCTGACGAAACTCATCCATCGCTGGCATTAACCAGTCGAAACAGGTATGACACTCCACCGCAATTCTTAACTGCCCTGCATCACCGTGTTTTACACGAGCAAGTTCACGTTCAGCATCAACCACTTTCGGAAGAATTTCATTGGCAAGACGAATCAAACGATCGCCAGCTGCGGTAAAACGCAACGGATTACTTTTACGCTCAAAAAGAGGTAAACCAAATTGCTCTTCCATTAACTTAATTTGGTGAGAAAGTGCCGATTGTGTTAAATAAACACGTTTTGCCGCCATTGAAACGCTGCCCGTTTCCTTCAGAGCAAGCAAGGTTCTTAGGTGACGAAGTTCAAGAAATGTAGGTTTCATTAGAATAATTCATAAAGTTATCGCATTAGATGAGCAACATGATAACGCAAATTAAATTTGTCGAAAAGAAAGTGCGGTCAAAAACGTTGATATTTTTGACCGCACTTAAGCCGATTATTTATCTAATTGAACAGGAAGAAATAAGCTCAATGGGCGTTTTTTCACAATTTGACAAACTTCATGCCAAATTGGCCACCAGCTATCAATTTCCGCATTCAAAGAACGCAATGCAACCCAAAGCGTTAATGAAAAACTGACAATTAAATTCACTAAACCAATCAATAATACAAAACCAATACATTGTAAAAGTAATGAATAGGTAAAATGTCCGCTCACGGCAATATAACCTACATTCGCAGATGAAAATGCTACATGACGAATATCTAACGGAAGATGCGTTAAGTAACCCACCACGCCCGTAATACCAAGCAGCATACCAAAGCAAAGGTTACCAATTAGCGAGCCATAATTCTCATGCATATAATTAGCAAATTTCACGCGAGTCTTCTCAGACATTAGTTTTTTCAATAACGGATGTTGGGCTAAACGCATACGCATATTCAAATAATTGCTTCGGTTATCAAAATAGCCCGAAATAATCCCTGAGCAAAATAACCATACACCTGCAATGGCTGCAAACCATAAGGTTCCCGCAAAAGGATCAATGCTATGCAACTGATACGCGATTTGATCAGCATTCATCAACGGTTCCCCTGTTTTATATTGGTAACTAAACGCAATCAATGCAGCTAAGCCCATCGCAATGAGCACATTGCCTAGCACCGCAATACTTTGAGAACGAAATACATCCACTAATAATTGGGCTAATTTCATATTGACGGTTTTACCTTGAGGCGTTTTTTCAACTGCTTCAGCAAAGCGAGCGGCTGTCATGGCTGGCTGTTTGGTTGCCACCGTGAAATGCAACATAAAGATCACCATAAAACCTAAGCCGTAATTTAAACCTTCGGCAATCCCTTTCCAGACTTTGTCATCAATGATGCTACCTAGATAGGTTTTAAATAACGCCATCAGTGCAATTAATACACCCCCCCCCGCGGCAGAATAAAACATTGCCCAATACTCTTTTTTATCTCGAGTAATGTAATGCTCACCATGATCGCCGGCATTCTGCGTAACACTACGAGCCATCAATCCTGAGCTTTGTTTCCATAGTCGCGAAATACTATGTCGTTCTGCTGCTGCACGAGCAAAACAACCGGTTAATAATAAGATTCGACGCGGTAAATAGCGATTTGAAACAAAAATCGCCATCAAGGTTTCTAACCGTTCTAAAGTCTGTGAAAGACGTTCCAATAAATACGCTGTATTTAAGGATGATCCCACTACCGCGCCACGTTTCTGTAAGCCAATAATCAATGCCTTACATTGATCAAACATTACCTGTAAATGACTATCATCAAAAACCGTTGATTGGCGACGCGCCTCTACCCAATCAACTACTTCATGGTGTAAAGCCACAAAAGGTGAATCTGCATTCAACAGAGAAGGCTCCATTCGCATCAGCTCAGGATCCATATCTTCAGCGGCAATCCAAATTGAAAGCATTTCAATGGCAAATAGCCCTTCACTTTCAATATGATTTTTTAAACGTTCGCGATCTTTTTGTTCTGTATAACGGGTTAAAACACCAAATACGCCTCGCCACGTTTTTAAGGGAACGGCATCAATCCAGCGAGCATCATTTTTATCGCTAAACAATAAATAGAAAATATCACGTAAATCATTAATATCTTTAAAAGACGGGTTAAAACGCTCATAAATACGCGTTTTCATTTCTTGCCCAAAACCGCCACGCGTAAGAATGCCACTACTAATAAACAACGGATAAAGACGTAAACCACATAACCAACCGCATAATAATTTCGAAACAGAATAGCCTAATTCTTTATCGTTCTTTAAGACAAACTTAAATAAATGCAAGGTCGGAGAAATTTTTTCTGTGGGGCTGCTACGTAATAATTGGCACAAGCCCTCTACGAGACCAAAGGCATCGTTTTCCGCCACTTTGTTACGCAAAAATTGCGGTAAGGTATCGGTTTTAATCATGAGCTTTCCCCTTTTATCGTTTTATATTCAAAAGCGAGACATTATACAGCTCTGTTAGATAAAGTAAAAATGAGCAGAAAAGTGCGGTCAATTTTGAACGGATTTTAAAAGAAAAGGCGTATGCTTCCATACGCCTTTAAATTGATATTATTTCTCTTTCTTCAGCAAGAAAATACCTTGTTCAGAGAAATTCACATAAGCTTGTTTGAGATCGGCATTAAAGTCTTCTGGTTTGGTGTTAATGAGCAATTCTTTACCAGCCCAAATTGCCACGACTTCCCAGTGGTTACCCATATAGACTGCACTCTTGATTTCACATTGTTGTGCTGCTTCGCCTTCTGCTTTTAAGTAAATTGCTTCAGGACGTACGCCCACTAAGCATTCACCATCCGGTAAATTGAATTGCGCCGCATTACTTAATGGCAATTTGTAGCCATTCACATCAATGGTGTTATTCTCCAATTTACCTTCAAAGATGCTCGATTCGCCCATGAAGTTTGCAAGGAATAAAGAATTTGGACGCAAGTAAAGCTCTTTTGCTGGCGCTTTTTGCATAATTTTACCTTTATTCATCACGATAACTTCATCAGATACCGCAAATGCTTCCGTTTGGTCATGAGTCACATAAAGTGAGGTAATACCTAAACTTTGTTGTAGTTCACGGATTTTTTCACGCATAGAACGACGTAAGTTTGCGTCCAAGTTACTTAATGGTTCATCAAAAAGTAATACTTTTGGTTTTAATACTAACGCACGAGCTAAAGCGACACGTTGTTGTTGACCACCTGAAATTTGATCCACAAAACGATCTTCAAAACCCGCTAAGTCAACCAACTCTAAGGCTTCTTTTACACGTTTAGCGCGTTCTTCTTTCCCTACGCCTTGCATACGTAAACCATAGCCTACGTTATCACCGATACTCATATGTGGGAACAATGCGTAAGACTGGAATACGATACAAATATCACGATTTTGAATGGATGATTTGGTTACATCTTCACCATCAATAAAAATTTGACCTGAAGTTGGGTTTTCTAAGCCTGCCACTAAACGTAACACAGTGGTTTTACCACAACCAGATGGCCCTAATAATGTCACCATAGTGCCACGTTTAATGGTTAAATCTAAATTATCAATGACTGTGGATTTACCAAAAGATTTAGTGATATTTTTTAATACTAAGAAATCATTATTACTCATAATATTTACCTACAACTTAACGAGTTAATTCATTTTTTTCGCTTTAGAACGGGAAATTCGGGTATCACCCACAATCCAGTCAAAGAATAAAATAATAGCCATCATTACAATAATTAAAATCGAACCGTATGCGATAGCAACACCATATTCACCATCTTCTACACGGTTTAAAATATAGGCTGTTGCCACACGTGTATCAGCGGTGACTAAGAAGATAATCGCACTTACGGTGGTCATTGCACGAACAAAGCTTGTAACCAATGCAGAAAGTAACGCTGGTTTTAACAATGGTAAAACGATAAACCATAATGTTTTCCATGAGCTACCTTTTAAAGAAAGAGACGCTTCATCAAGTGATTTATCTAATTGTCCAAGACCTGCAATCGCTGCACGCATACCGATTGGTAAATCACGCATTACCATTGAAATGATCACGATAATGCTGGTGCCTGTAATGTAAAGTGGCGCATTGTTAAAGGCTAAAATATAAGATACCCCTGCAACAGTTCCTGGTACGGCGAAGCAAAGCATGGTTAAGAACTCAAGAGATTTTTTACCTTGGAAATCTTTACGCACCACAATATACGCAATTAATAAACCGAAAAGTGCGGTCAATGGTGCGGCAATTCCTGCGTAGATTAAAGTATTAATCAATGATGGCCATGCCCCATCGCTTAAGCCTTGTCCGAATAACATCGCATAGTTTTTCAAGGTTAAGGTGTAATCTACGCCCCAGTTCACCGTGAAACTACCGTAGAAAATACTGCCGTATAACGCTAAGTTAAAGAGTACCCAGAAACCAAGCATTCCGATGATGGTATATTTCAAGCCGGTTGGTAAATCTTGCACGTCACCACGATAGGATTTGCCTGAAACGGTCACATAAGAGCGATTACCAATCCAAATATATTGGATGATAAATACGGCTAATGAGAAGATTAAAAGCATCGAACCTAAAGTACTTGCTGAAGCATAATCTAATTGTGAGCCGGCAATATAGAAGTAGATTTGTGTCGCGATTACGTCAAAGCTACCACCCAATACTAACGGGTTACTAAAGTCCGCTAAGGATTGGATAAACACGATTAAGAATGAGTTTGCCAATGCTGGACGTAGTAATGGGAAAATGATATTGAAGAACGTTTGGTAACGATTTGCACGTAAGGTGTAAGACGCTTCTTCAATTGATGGATGAACAGATTTTAATGCACCATCTAAAATCATGAATGAAATCGGCGCAAAAGCAAGAATCTGTGCAATGGCAATCCCGTTGAAACCGTATAACCAGTTATGGTTCTCAAATCCAAATGTTGTGGATAAGAACTCTGTCACATAACCAGAACGGCCAAGCATTAATGTTACCCCTAAGCCTACAACGAATGGCGGTGTGACGATTGGTAAAATGGAGAAAATTTTACCAATGAATGCCGTTCTACGTGCAATACGGGTGGTATAAAGCGCAAATGCCAAACCGAAAATTGTTGATACAATGCCTACAAAACCTGATAAGAATAGCGAGTTACTAATAACACGTACAATATAGCTTTGAGTCAAAATTCGCATCACTTGTTGTGGTGCAAAGGTATCACCGTCATAGAACATTGAAACAAAGATGGCCAATGTCGGGTAAACGATGAAGAAGAAAATTAATAAGATAATGCAAAGTAAAGAGGCGATAATAAATTTATCCCCTTGCATCACTTTTAATTTTGCGAAAGAAAACGTCGCCAATGCGGTTAAACTCGCGATTAATACAATCACTGAATAACCCATGCTGACTTTACAAATTGTTGCACTGACAAAGATAAATAATGTCGCTGCTGCAATAAGATACAGCTCTGCTTTCGCTTGTGTATCCTTCGGTAATTTAAGAAGTGGCATCAAACCGTATAAAATAACCGATAAAAACCATAATGCCGTAATATTTAACGAAGACCAACCCATTGCACCTAGGTATTCATCGCTTGTGCTTTCAAACAAGCCATAATCTAAAGCGTGGGAAGGCAGAAGAAGAAATGCAATCACTGCAAGAATTATCCAAAAGTTAGCAGATTGGATAATAGGAAGTTTATTTGCGTTCATACAACCTCGCATAAAAGAAAAAAAGCGAAATAATATAATAGCTATTATTTCGCTATGTATACATCATTATTTTGCTAATTTAACATCATCAACCCATTTTGTGATCAAACGTTTACGTAAATCACTTGAGCCGTATTTGTCAAAATCATAATTAATTAAATTGATAGATTTAAAATCGAGCGCATAAGGTGATTGTTCTGCGGTACTATTGGTTAAAATAGAATACGCTTCCCCTTTTTTCCAGGTTAACTCTTGCGCTTCTTTTGATAACGCCCAATCCACAAATAATTTCGCATTTTCAAGGTTTCTTGCACCTTTAATAATGCTCACGCCACCAATTTCATAGCCTGTACCTTCACAAGGAACAACTAATTCTACTGGTGCGCCTTTGGCTTTCTCTAAAGAATATTCATGTAAAAAACCAATTCCGATTGCGGTTTCACCACGTGCCGTATTACGGGTCGCTGTATTACCTGATTTGGTATATTGGGAAACATTTTTATTGAGTTCTTTGAGATATTTGAACGCTTCATCCTCACCCCAAAGTTGGATATAGGTGGCTAATTGTGTATAACCCGTACCTGAACTTTGAGGATCTGCTGCTTGGATCTCATTACGATACGCAGGATCAGCTAGATCTTTCCAACATTTTGGTGTCGGCAAATTGAGTTTTTTCAAACGTTCTGGGTTAATCCCGAAGCCTAATACACCGAGATAAATCGCGGAGGAATAGTTGCCTTTAATTTTAGCGGGATCTCTAAACTGTTCAGGAATTTGTGCGAGATTTGGTGACTTATACGCTTCAAGTAAGCCCATTTCACCCGCTTGAGAATGAGGATCAAGCGTACCGCCATACCACACATCCCCTTGAGGGTTGTCTTTCTCAGCATCAATTTTGGCTAAAATTGTGCCTGTACCACCACGGATAAAACTGGTTTTGATACCATATTTTTTCTCAAAAGCCATGGTTTCTTGCTCGCACATCGTATTTTGTGCACTACAATAAACCACTAAACGACCTTCTGCAGCAGATGCGTGAGAGCTTAACAACACGCCACCAAATACAACACCAGAAAGTGCTAAAGCAACGTTAGACATTTTCATTGGTCCACTCCTGTGTTTATAAAATAAGATGAGCTAATACGCTCATCGTAGAAACCCACGTAAAAACCTAGCTAGTGGGGCTAAAATGGTAAAAGTGCGGTCAAAAAATCTCATGTTTTTCAACCGCACTTTAAACACTATTTCGCTAATTTAACGTCTTGAACCCATTTTTCAATTAAGGCTTTGCGTTGTTCGGTTGCACCGTATTTTTCAAAGTCATAATTGATCAGGTTAAGTTTGTTTGGATCAAACGCTGTTGGCGATTGTTCCGCGGTGGTGTTGGTTAAGATTTGTAAAGAGTCACCTTGT
The DNA here is from genome assembly GCF_031191205.1 of Haemophilus parainfluenzae ATCC 33392. Classification (NCBI taxonomy): domain Bacteria; kingdom Pseudomonadati; phylum Pseudomonadota; class Gammaproteobacteria; order Pasteurellales; family Pasteurellaceae; genus Parahaemophilus; species Parahaemophilus parainfluenzae. The sequence goes on from NZ_CP133470.1 coordinate 20,841, forward strand.
TTCCACGCTAACTCTTGACCTTCTTTAGATAATGCCCAATCCACGAATAATTTTGCGTTATCGATGTTACGCGCACCTTTTAAGATACTTACGCCACCTAACTCATAGCCGGTACCTTCACAAGGCACGACTAATTCCAATGGTGCGCCTTGACGTTTTTCAAGTGCATAATCATGTAAGAAGCCGATACCTACTGCTGTTTCACCTCGTGCTGCATTACGAGATGGGGTAACACCTGATTTGGTGTATTGAGATACGTTTGGATGTAATGCTTTTAAGAAATCAAAGGCTTTTTCTTCGCCCCAAAGTTGAACGAAAGTAGCCAATGCAGTGTATGCTGTACCAGCGCTTTGTGGGTCAGCAATTTGCACTTCACCTTTTAAGCGAGGATCAGTTAAATCTTTCCAGCATTTTGGTACTTCTTTAATACCTAATTTTGCTAAACGCTCGGTATTCACACCAAAACCTAAGATACCCATGTAAATCGCAGAAACATAATGTCCTTTGGTTTTTGCTGGATCACGGAAACGTTCAACAATTTCATCAATGTGTTTAGATTTATAAGGTTCGATTAAGCCCAATTCAGCTGCTTGTGCTTGAGGGTCGAATGTACCACCAAACCAAACGTCTGCTTGTGGGTTATTTTTTTCCGCTTCAACTTTTGCAAAAGTACTGCCTGAACCGTTGCGAATAAATGAGGTTTTCACGTCATATTTTTCGCCAAACGCTTTTGTTGTCGTTTCACAAAGAATGTTAGTTGCACTACAATACACCACTAAACGCCCTTGAGCAATAACAGCCGATGATGTCATGAAGCCTGCAGCTAAAAGTGCGGTTGAAATGGAGAGAGAAATTTTATTCATTTTCATCGTACACTCCTCATAAATAACACTGATGAAATAATAAAAACGAGCACATCGTAAGCGAAAGCGAAAAAAAATTCCGTGAAGTACTTCACAAATTTAAAAAATTTAAATAAAAAAGAAAGGTGAATTTAAACTGATTTTTCTTTATAATCCCATTAATTTTTACCTTCCGTTTTTGAGGACGTTCTATGTCAGACTCATCTTGTATTATCATCGCCATCACAGGGGCATCCGCGTCAGGCAAAAGCTCCATTGCTTCTACCGTTCATAAAGAACTTTGCAACGACTTAGGTTGTGAAGAAATCGGCATTATTGCTGAAGACAGCTACTATAAAGATCAAAGCCATTTAGAGATGAGTGAGCGAGTAAAAACCAACTATGACCACCCGAGTTCAATGGACAGAGATTTACTCATTCAGCACTTAAAAGACTTAAAAAACGGAACCGCCGTAGATATTCCAGTCTATAGTTATGTTGATCACACCCGAACAGGCGAAACCAAGCACTTCACGCCGAAAAAAATTGTGATTTTAGAAGGGATATTATTGCTTACTGATGAGAGAGTTCGCCAATTAGCCGATATTTCTGTCTTCGTGGATACGCCATCAGACATTTGTTTTATCCGCCGTTTACAACGTGATATGGAAGAACGTGGTCGTTCATTACAATCTGTCATTGACCAATATCGTGCAACTGTTCGTCCAATGTTCTTGCAATTTATTGAGCCATCAAAACAATATGCGGATATCGTGATTCCGCGCGGTGGTAAAAACCGTATTGCAATTAATATGTTAAAAGCTCAAATTCTTCATTTATTAAACCAAAAATAGGAAAAATCATGCGTCTTTGCGATACCGATATCGAACGCTATCTAGATGATGGCATTATTTCTTTAACGCCTCGTCCTGAAAATGACAAAATCAACGGTGCAACCATTGATGTGCGTTTAGGCAATTCATTTCGCGTATTTCGTGAACATTCCGCACCTTATATTGATTTAAGTGGTCCGAAAGAAGAAGTCTCTGCTCAACTTGAATCAGTGATGAGTGACGAAATTATTATCGGTGATGATGAAGCCTTCTTCTTACATCCAGGTATGTTGGCATTAGCAACCACATTAGAGTCTGTGAAACTCCCTGCCAATATTATCGGTTGGCTAGATGGTCGTTCTTCACTTGCTCGTTTAGGTTTAATGGTACATGTAACCGCACATCGTATCGATCCAGGTTGGGAAGGCAAAATTGTGTTGGAATTCTACAACTCTGGCAAATTACCTTTAGCATTACGTCCAAATATGGTGATTGGTGCTTTAAGTTTTGAAGTGTTAAGTGGTCCAGCTGCTCGCCCGTATACCAGTCGTAAAGATGCCAAATATAAACATCAGCAGAATGCGGTGGCAAGCCGAATTAATGAGGATTAATCCATGAAAAAGATCGCAATTAGCCTGTTGATCGTGCTGTTTGCGATCTTTGCTTTTTTCTATATTCAACTCAATCAACTGAAAAACAGCATTGCCGATCATTTAGCGCAATACGATATTCAAGTACATGATTTTTCACTAAGCCTTCTACCTCAACCAACAGTAAATTTATCGGGTTTGACATACCATCAACTTTCAGCTGAAAACATTGAAGCTAAATTTGCGCTCTTCCCGCTTTTTTCAGGTAACCCGATTTTAGAAGAAGTACAAATCACTCATTTTAAACTCAGTGAACAAGCCTTAAACCATACCAATATTCATGGCCGTTTCAGTGATTTCTCACTTAAAAATATTTTTAACCAAAACATTGCGTTTAAAGGTGAAAGTGCGGTTACTCTTTCTCTTGATAAACCACTTTATGGCACAAACACGCAATATCAATTTGCATTCAGCAAGGGAAATATTAACCTAAACCATCAAGGCAAGAATTTGATTCAATTTGTTAATGCCCGTTTAAATCAACAGCCACTCGGTTATATCGAAACGTATATTGATTTTTCAAAACCAGTTAAAACCGTCAATGCCTATTTACAACCCGATTGCCAGAATTGTTTAGCGACCTTTAAATTTAGTCATAAAGAGCTGCAAAGTGCGGTCAATTTTTCCGGTAAAAATTTCCCAATGGCGCAACTTATCGCCTTGCTAAATTTCCCGAATACATTAACAGGCAATACTGATTTTAATATTCAGCTAGCCCTAACCAATTCAGAACTCACCAAAGGGGAATTCTATTTCGATGCTAAAAATGGTGAAATTTTAGGATTGAACTTATTGGATATGGCGGCGCAGTATTTACCAATTAATTACAACAGCGATTTAACCTCAAGCAGAAATATGAATACGTCTTATGAGCGTTTAGAATCACGTCTTTCATTCGAAAATCACTTGCTTAAAGTAGATAAAATGAACTTAAAAACAACCGCACTTTTAGCTGATGGTTCTGGAGCCATTGATTTAGATAATGTACAATGTGATGTCAATTTAACCTTAAGATCCACTAACGAAAAATACAAAAAATTGGCATTGCCAATTCGCTTTTTCGATAGTTGCTACTCTCCACAATATAAGGTCAATATTGACCAAAACTTTCGTCATCAATTGAAAGAATTAATTAAAGAGAAATTAAAATAATGTCCTTTTATCAGAAAGCAGAAAGAACCCAATATTGGCGCGTAGTCATCATGGCTTGCGCCGCTTTTATTTTTAATACCACGGAATTTGTGCCAGTTGCATTACTCACCGATATCGGACAAAGTTTTGATATGCAAAGCTCCGATGTGGGTTTAATGATGACCGTTTATGCTTGGACGGTTATGATTATGTCTTTACCCGCCATGCTCGCGACAGGCGATATGGAACGTAAGGGCTTATTGCTGAAACTTTTTGTGATTTTTATCATCGGCCATATTATCTCGGTCATTGCGTGGAATTATTGGATTCTTCTCATTGCTCGGATGTGTATTGCGGTAGCGCATTCACTCTTCTGGGCAATTACCGCATCATTAGTGATGCGAGTGGCACCGAAGAATAAGAAAACACAAGCAATTGGTATGCTCGCTATCGGTACATCCCTTGCGACTATTTTGGGCTTACCATTAGGCCGTGTAGTTGGTCAATTAGTTGGCTGGCGTATTACTTTTGCAATCATTGCTGCATTAGCTGTAGTGGTGATGATATTGATTATGCGTTTATTACCAAATCTACCAAGTAAAAATGCCGGCTCACTTTCTAGTCTACCGATTTTGGCAAAACGTCCATTACTCACTGGACTTTATGCCACAACGGTACTTATTGTTTCAGCACACTTTACCGCTTATACCTACATTGAGCCATTTATGGTTCAAATCGGGCAAATGGATCCTAATCTTACCACGATGATTCTTTTAGTTTTTGGTATTTCAGGTGTGACAGCGAGTGTGATTTTTAACCGATTATACCGTTTTGGTGCCACACAATTTATTATCCATGCAATTCTGTTATTAGCTATTTCCTTAGGCTTTATGCTTACTTCGGCTGGCTATACCGCAACAATGTTTGCCTTAGCCTTTATTTGGGGGATAGGAATCTCTTGTATCGGACTCGCATTGCAAATGCGCGTGTTGCAACTTGCTCCCGATGCAACAGACGTAGCGAGCGCCATTTATTCAGGTATTTTTAATGCGGGTATTGGTGCAGGCGCACTATTTGGTAACCAAATAACACGTCACATTGGTCTTGAATATATAGGCTTTAGTGGCGCAGCATTAGCGATGATTGCACTCGGCATCTTTGTCTTCTTTAATTTCCGCTATCGCACTCAAAATGCCTAAAAAAATGACCGCACTTACTCAAGTGCGGTCATTTTCTTTTCTCTTTTTTAATCAAGATGGAAGCAAGCAATGAGCTTACCATCAGGATATTTTTCCAATTTAGGCTGTTCATTTCGACATTTATCGGTCGCTTTCCAACAACGTGGATTAAATGCACAACCTTTTGGTGGATTAATCGGGCTTGGTAATTCTCCCTTTAATTTAATCCGCTGACGACGTAATTCAGGCGATAATCTTGGCGTAGCCGAAAGTAACGCTTGTGTATAAGGGTGCTGAGGATTATTAAAGATCTGTGCTTTTGTGCCCATTTCAACACAGCGACCTAAATACATCACCATCACCTCATCAGCAATATGCTCAACCACCGAAAGATCATGGGAAATAAATACGTAAGATAAACCAAGCTCAGCTTGCAAATCCATCATCAAATTCAGCACTTGCGCACGAACGGATACGTCTAACGCAGAAACGGGTTCATCCGCCACAACCACATCAGGATTAAGCATTAAACCACGAGCAATCGCGATACGCTGACGTTGCCCACCTGAAAACATATGTGGATAGCGATTATAAAACTCTGCACGCAACCCCACTTTTGCCATCATGGACAATACTTTTTCTTTACGCTCTTTTGCCGATAGATTGGTATTAATGACTAAGGGCTCTTCCAAAATCGTGCCGATTTTCTTACGCGGATTCAGTGAGGCATAAGGATTTTGAAACACGATTTGGATTTTCTGACGGCGCAATCCTTTCGTTTCATGATCATTGACTAAGAAATTTTGCCCGTTGTAATACAATTCACCTTCAGTCGGTTCTTCTATCATGGTTAAAAGACGACCAAGTGTGGATTTACCACAACCAGATTCCCCCACTACGGCAAGGGTTTTACCACGTTCTAAAGAAAAAGACACCCCATCTAACGCTTTCACTTGCTGTGTTTTTGCAAACATCCCTTTTTTCACAGGATAATATTTTTTCAGCCCGATAGCATTGAGCAATGGAGCATTCTCTTGTGCGACATTAGACATTGCTTGGTTCTCCTTGGGTATTTAATGGGGTATGACATTTAACTTGTCGATTTCCTACTTGGCGTAATTCAGGTTCAACACTTCGACAAAGATCAGTCGCATACGGACAGCGTGGATTTAACAAACAACCTTGTGAGCGATCGTATTTACCTGGTACTACACCGGGCAACGATTGCAAACGAGATTTACCTTCTGCAAATTCCGGTAAAGAACGCAATAATGCTTGAGTATAGGGATGTTTGGGTTCACGGAAAATATCTTCTGCTCGTCCTTCTTCTACTACTTGTCCTGCATACATCACAATAATACGATGCGCGGCTTCTGCGACTAACGCAAGATCGTGCGTGATCAGAATTAACGACATGCACTCTTTTTGCTGTAACTCAAGCAACAAATCTACAATTTGTGCTTGAATAGTCACATCCAGTGCTGTAGTTGGTTCATCTGCAATGAGCAATCTCGGTTTACAAGCTATCGCCATAGCAATCATAACGCGTTGGCTCATCCCGCCAGAAAGCTGATGTGGATAGACATCAATACGCGATTCAGGATCAGGAATACCGACTAAGCGTAAAAGCTCTAAAGTGCGTTCACGGCGTTCTTTTTTGCTCCCACCTTGATGCGCTTTAATGGCTTCCATAATTTGGAAACCCACCGTATAAGCGGGATTTAAGCTTGTCATTGGATCTTGGAAGATCATGGCGATATCTGCGCCAATCAATTCTTGTTTTTCTTTTGGTGCTAAACTTAAAAGATCTTTTCCTTCAAACGATAAGCCTTTCGCTGAAACACGACCAGGAAAATCAATTAAGCCCATTACCGCAAGGGAACTTACTGATTTCCCTGAGCCCGACTCGCCAACAATACCTAATACTTCACCTTGATTAACTTGATAGCTAATGCGATCCACTGCTTTAAAAGGTGCTTTTTCATCACCAAAGTGAACAGAAAGTTCTTTTACATCTAATAATGCCATTCTGCCCCCCTATTGTTTTAATTTTGGATCGAGCGCATCACGCAACCCGTCGCCCATTAAGTTGAATGCTAAAACAAGCGATAAAATCACTAAACCTGGAATCGTAACCAACCAGTTGGCCGCCTGCATAAAACTACGCGATTCAGATAACATAGTCCCCAATTCCGGTGTTGGTGGTTTTGCACCAATACCTAAGAAACCTAAGGTTGCTAATTCTAAAATGGCATTAGATATCCCCATTGTCATTTGCACAATGAGAGGCGCAAGGCAATTCGGTAAAATGACAATAAACATCAAGCGTAATACGCTTGCTCCCGCTACACGCGAAGAGGTGACATAATCTCTGTTTTTCTCATTTAATACCGCTGCACGTGTTAAGCGCACATAACTTGGAATCGAAACCACGGCAATCGCTAACGTCGCATTGGTTAAAGAAGGCTCTAAAATTGATACCACCACAATGGTTAAAAGCAAGTTTGGGATAGCCAACATAATGTCAATAAAACGAACAATTAATGTATCCAATGCGCCACCATAATAACCGGCAAGCAAACCTAGGCTCGTTCCTAAAATGCAAGATAGTATGACAATAATGAAACCTGCAAAAACAGAAATGCGCGTACCATAAATAATGCGAGAAAGAATATCTCGACCAATGTCATCTGTACCCAGTAAATAAGCTGAATTGCCGCCTTCATACCAAGCTGGTGGTAACAATAAGGCTGAACGATTTTGTTCGATAGGATCAAAAGGTGCAATCCAAGGGGCAAAAATACTGATTAATGCTACAGCAAGAATAAAAGTGAGCCCAATCACTGCCCCTTTATTTTGTTTGAAATAAAACCAAAACTCCTGCAACGGTGTGCGAGGCGTAATCGTTTCAATAGATAAAGTTTGTTCCGTCATTAATAAGGCTCCTTATTGATGGCGAATACGTGGGTTTACCACGCCATAAAGTAAATCGATCGTCAAATTCACTACAATAATAATTGTAGCAATAATCAACACGGCGCCTTGTAAGACAGGATAATCACGATTGGAAATCGCATCAATAATCCATTTACCAATACCCGGCCATGAGAAAATCGTCTCAGTTAAAACTGCACCAGATAATAGCTGTCCTACAATCAAGCCCACCACTGTCACAACAGGGATAAGCGCATTACGTAGCGCATGGACAATCACAATTCGGGTATAACTTAAGCCTTTCGCTTTTGCGGTACGAATATAATCTTCACCTAACACTTCCAACATCGAAGAACGTGTCATTCTGGTAATCACCGCAAGTGGAATGGTGCCTAACACAATAGACGGGAGAATCAATGACTTAATGGCATTCCAGAAAGCACCCGGTACGCCTGAAAGCCAAGTATCGATTAACATAAAACCCGTTGGTGTATCGATCCAGAAGCTATCTTCTAAACGTCCCCCTTGTGGTAAGTCTAACCAAGGTGAAACATATAAGATCAAAATTAATCCCCACCAGAAAATTGGCATGGAATAACCCGTTAATGACATAGCTGTCACGGTATGAGAAATCCAACTATCTTTCTTGACGGCCGCAATCGTTCCTAGCGTAATACCGGCAATTAACGACCAAAATAGTGCAAAGAAAGCCAATTCAAAGGTAGCAGGAAAAAGTGTGAAAAACTCTCTCAGGACAGGTTGTTGGGTGCGGAATGATTCACCAAAATCGCCTTGTATTACATTGCCAATATAATTGAAATATTGCTGATACAACGGTAAATCGAGACCAAGTTGCTTCATCATTTGTTGATGAACTTCTGGCGTTAAACCTCGCTCTCCCATCATAATTTCCACAGGATCGCCTGGAATAAAATGAATGAGCGCAAAAGTCACAAAAGTAATGGCGATAAAGGTAGGAATCACCATTAAAATACGTTTTAAAATAAATTTAAACATCTACTTCCCACATGATAAAAGTGCGGTCATTTCTTCGAATGCTTTCGCACTTGGCATCTTGAGCACAAACATCAATATTCATGCCCGCTGCAATAAAATCCTCCCGATTCTACCGCACTTTTTCTAATTTTGCCAAATGCGCAATCAACCACTTAATACCTTGAGCTTGGAAAGCGATTTGTAAACGGGTGTTATTATCTGAGCCTTCAACGTTTATCACTGTGCCGAAACCAAATTTTTCATGTTTCACTTTTTGCCCCATTTTCCATTCGTTCTCAGGCAAACTCGCGCTTAAACTTCCCACTTTCGCTTGGTTTAATGCTCGAGTCACCGTTCCACGCAAGCGGATTTCTTGAATGCATTCTGATGGCAATTCTGTAATAAAACGTGAAGGCAAATGACGTTCTTCTTTTGTATAAACACGACGACTTTCTGCATAACAAATGGTCAGTTTTTGCTTAGCACGTGTAATGCCCACATAAGCAAGACGGCGTTCTTCTTCTAAACGACCGGGTTCTTCAAATGAACGGAAACTTGGGAATACGCCCTCTTCTACCCCCACCATAAACACGCGTGGGAATTCCAAACCTTTTGCTGAGTGTAAGGTCATCATTTCTACACAAGATTGATGCGGTGAAGCCTGCTCTTCTCCCGCTTCTAAAGAGGCATGAGTTAAAAAGGCGGTAAGATCGGTCATATCCTCTGCTTCATCAGGCTTGATAAATTCTCGGGTTGCCGTCACCAATTCCTCTAAGTTTTCAATACGGACTTCACCTTTTTCGCCTTTTTCCTGTTTATACATGTCGTATAAGCCAGAATGTTTAATCACAAAATCAGTTTGTGCAAAAAGTGGCATTTCGGCTGTATCCACCTGTAAAGAATTAATCAACTCTTGGAAACGCAATAATGCGGTTGAAGCACGTCCCGTTAGCATATTTTCTTGTGTGGCTACTTGAACAGCTTGCCATAACGTAATTTGACGTTCACGAGTTAAATTTCGTAACACATCTAAAGTACGATCACCAATGCCACGTGTAGGCGTATTAATTACACGTTCAAATGCCGCATCATCTTGACGATTATTAATCAAACGCAAATAGGCCAACGCATCTTTAATTTCTTGGCGTTCGAAGAATCGCATCCCGCCGTAAATACGATAAGGAATTTGGCAACGAATCAAGGCTTCTTCAATGACACGAGATTGGCTATTACTACGATATAAAACGGCGCAATCATCTAATTTTCCGCCATCATCTACCCAGTTTTGAATCTGAGAAGCCACAAATTTTGCCTCATCTAATTCATTAAATGCTGCATAAATACCTACTGGTTCACCCATTTCACCGTCGGTCCATAAATTCTTACCGAGGCGATCACTATTATTCGAAATAAGTTGGTTGGCACTTTTCAGAATATTGCCGGTAGAACGATAATTTTGTTCCAAACGGATAGTTTCAGCGTTGAAATCTTTTAAGAATTTTTGAATATTTTCGACTTGTGCACCACGCCATCCATAAATGGATTGGTCATCATCGCCCACAATCATTACTTTGCCCGTATTTCCGGCAAGAATTTTGATCCAGGCATATTGAATTTTATTGGTATCTTGAAACTCATCTACCAAAATATGCTGAAAACGTTGTTGATAGCGCTGCAAAATCACCGGCTTTTTAGCAAATAATTCATACGCACGAATTAATAATTCAGCAAAATCCACCAAGCCCGCACGATCACAAGTATCTTGATAAATTTGGTAGATCTTAATCCACTCTTTTTCCTGACGATCGCCAAAATCATCAATATCTTGCGGTCTTAAACCTTCATCTTTTTTATTATTGATATACCAGCACGCTTGCTTTGGAGGGAATGCTTTATCATCATAATTGTGCAATTTCATCAGGCGTTTCACTAAACGAAGTTGATCTTCAGAATCTAAAATTTGGAAATCTTGTGGCAAGTTCACATCAAAATGGTGAGCGCGTAATAATCGATGAGCAATGCTATGGAATGTCCCAATCCACATGCCAAATAAATTTGGTTGAGCATGTTTGGATAAGGTATCTTGAATACGATGGCGCATTTCAGCAGCGGCTTTATTGGTAAAGGTCACCGCCATGATGCTGCCTTCAGAAATATTTTCTACGGCAATCAGCCACGCAATACGATGAGTCAAGACGCGAGTTTTACCACTTCCTGCCCCTGCAAGTACCAGGTAATTGCCAAGCGGCGCTGCCACTGCTTCACGTTGTTTATCATTCAAGCCATCAAGTAATTCTGAAATATCCATTGCTCTTATTTTAATCTGGTTAAATTTACAGGGGATTATAGTGGGAATTATGCGTTTAAACAATCCCAATATTTACAAATTTCCTCCGCTCGCTTATATTAGCAATATCAAATAATTACTAAATATTGACGAAGAAAAAGGAGACATAATGTCAATAAAAACCACGTTAAAATTAACCGCACTTTCAGCCCTAACCGCCCTCGCGTACACTTCTCAAGCACAGGCTGAAGGCAAACTCACCGTGTATTGCAGTGTACAAAACGTAGTATGCGAAAAAGTCACGCAAGCCTTTAGTAAAAAATACAATATAGATGCACAATTTGTACGTAATAGTACAGGCGTTGTATTAGGCAAAATTAAAGCTGAAAAAGAAAACCCACAAGCTGATTTCTGGTTTGGCGGCACTATTGAACCTCATCTTCAAGCTGCAGAATTAGGCTTACTTGAATCCTATCGTTCCCCATTACAAAAAGACATTATGCCGCAGTTTAAATCTTTAATGGAGCAACGCGGTAATTTCACCTCTGTAATTTACTTAATGGAACTTGGCATTGGGGTAAATACTAAAAAATTAAAAGAACTAAATATTCCTGCACCAAAATGTTATGCGGATCTGATAAAACCCGAATATCAAGGGCAAATTCAATATCCGGATCCACGCGTTTCAGGTACGGGGTATTCACTTATCAGTACTTTTTCTACATTATGGGGAGAAGAAAAAGCTTTCAATTATTTGAAAAAATTAGAACCTAATCTCATGCAACATACCAAAACTGGTCTTGCGAGCAACTATTTAGCAAATGGTACCGTAGCAATTGATTTAGGTTTTATGTTGGTTTATCCGCGTGAGAAGAAAAACGGTGCACCCGTTGAAGGGATTCTACCATGCGAAGGCGTAGGCTATTCTTTAGGCGGAGCTAGTATTATTAAAGGAGCAAGAAACCTCGATAATGCTAAGCTGTTTATGGATTTTGTGCTAAGCAAAGAAGCGCAAGAAATTCCGTGGCGAGAATCTGACTCTTATCAACTTCCAACCAATATCCATGCTGAACCTGCACCAGGTTTCCTGCCGGCTAGCAAATTAAAACTCGTGGATATTGATTTTATGAAATTTGGTACAGATCAAGAAGGTAAACGTCTCACCCAACGTTGGGTTTCTGAAGTACTCTTAGAGAGTAAATCGCCAAAAGAATAAAAGAAATAAACAAAAAGTGCGGTCAAAAATCGTCGTGTTTTTGGCCGCACTTGTTTTTAATAGATAAAACTAAACTAAAACCAACCGCTCTTTACCCGCATAGATATTGGCTTTTCCTGGGCGCGCAAAACCAATAAGGGAAAGATTGTGTTGTTCAGCCATATTCACCGCAAGATCTGTCGCGGCAGAAATCGCAACAAGTAACTCGATACCACAAGCCACTGATTTTTGAACCATTTCATAACTGGCGCGACTCGAAACCAGCACAAACCCTTGTGGTTGATTTTGTTTAGCATGCCAGCCGATTAATTTATCTAGTGCCACATGTCGCCCTACATCTTCTCGAATTGCCAATAGATTACCAGATAAATCAAAAAAGGCAGCTGCATGTGTTGCCCCTGTTTCTTTTCCGAGTGTTTGATTAGCTTGTAATTGCTCTAAGCAGCCATCTAATAAATTTAAATTAAATTGGAAAGTACGGTCTAATTTTGGCAATTTTTTATAGACTTGTGAAATTTGTTCTGTACCACAAATGCCACATCCCGTTCTTCCCGTTAAAGTACGACGATGATCTTTTAATGCGACAAATTGGCGGCTAGATAATTCAATTTGTACTTCAATACCATTACACACTTCTACCACATCAATGCCATAAATATCCGCTTTTTTCTCAATAATGCCTTCAGCTAATGAAAAGCCTAAAGCAAAATCCTCTAAATCTTGTGGAGAGCACATCATAACAGTATGCGCAATACCATTATAGACAAGTGAAACAGGAACTTCCGCCGCCAGACTATCTTGCTTTTCAATAAAAAGTGCGGTTGGATTTTCGGGTATTTTTTTTAAGAAATTAATCGTTTTGTTGATTATCCAGTGCATAATGTTTTCCCAATAAAATATCTGTATCAAAAATGTTACTTTTTTTTAACAAAAAATATTTATTTTGTGATCTAGCTCAACTTTTTAAGCGACTATAACAAGTATTGATTATAGATTTATGGTTAAAAAATAGTTAAAATTGCGCCCGTTTAAATTGGTCATTTTTATAATCAATTTAATGTTGATGACGTTATTTTAACGAAATCAAATAAATTATCTATACGAATTTATACTATCTAAATATCTTAACGGTTCGCCGTTATGAAGGAGTGATTATGCAGGTCTCTAGACGTAAGTTCTTTAAGATCTGTGCAGGTGGTATGGCGGGGACGTCTGCGGCAATGTTGGGCTTTGCACCATCATCTGTTTTAGCAGCGCCACGTGAGTACAAATTATTACGGGCGTTTGAATCCCGTAACACCTGTACATATTGTTCTGTAAGCTGTGGTATGTTGCTATATAGCACAGGTAAACCTTACGATTCCTTAAGTAGCCACACAGGTACCAATACCCGTTCTAAATTATTCCACCTTGAAGGTGACCCAGACCATCCGGTAAGCCGTGGTGCGTTGTGTCCGAAAGGTGCAGGTGCGTTAGACTATGTTAATAGTGAAAGTCGCGTACTATATCCTGAATATCGTGCACCAGGTTCTGACAAGTGGGAACGTATTTCTTGGAAAGATGCAATCAAACGTATTTCTCGCTTGCTAAAAGATGACCGTGATGCCAACTTTGTTGAAAAAGATGCAAGTGGCAAAACCGTTAACCGTTGGACAACTACAGGTATTATGACCGCCTCTGCCATTAGTAATGAGGCCGCACTTCTTACCCACAAATGGGTTCGAATGATGGGCATAGTGCCGATGTGTAACCAAGCGAATACTTGACACGGACCAACGGTAGCAAGTCTTGCTCCATCATTTGGTCGCGGTGCCATGACAAACAACTGGGTTGACATCAAAAACGCCAATCTTATTATCGTTCAAGGCGGTAACCCTGCTGAAGCTCACCCTGTTGGCTTCCGTTGGGCGATCGAAGCGAAGAAAAACGGTGCAAAAATCATCGTAGTTGATCCTCGCTTTAACCGTACAGCGTCTGTAGCTGACCTTCATGCGCCAATTCGTTCTGGTACTGATATCGCATTCTTAATGGGTGTGATCCGTTACCTATTGGAAACTAATCAAATCCAACACGAATACGTTAAACACTATACCAATGCTTCATTCTTAATTGATGAAGGCTTCAAATTCGAAGATGGTTTATTCGTAGGTTTTGATGAAGAAAAACGCACTTACGATAAATCTAAATGGAATTACCAATTTGATGAAAATGGTTTTGCTAAACGTGATATGACCTTACAAGATCCACGTTGTGTGATTAATATCTTGAAAGATCACGTCTCTCGCTATACCCCAGAAATGGTTGAGCGTATCACAGGCGTCAAACAAAAAACCTTCTTACAAATCTGTGAAGAGATTGGTAAAACCTCTGCTCCAAACAAAACTATGACGCACTTATATGCGTTAGGTTTAACTGAGCATACAATTGGTACACAAAACATTCGCTCAATGGCAATGATCCAATTACTCTTAGGTAACATGGGTATGCCAGGCGGTGGTATTAATGCATTGCGTGGACACTCAAACGTTCAAGGTACAACTGATATGGGCTTATTGCCGATGTCTTTACCAGGTTATATGCGTCTACCAAATGACAAAGATAGCTCTTACGAACAATACATTAATGCGATTACGCCAAAAGATATCGTACCAAACCAAACAAACTACTATCGTAATACGTCGAAATTCTTCGTCAGTATGATGAAAACGTTCTATGGTGATAAAGCAACCAAAGAAAATGGTTGGGGCTTCGATTTCTTACCAAAAGCAGATCGTTTATATGATCCTATCACTCATGTTAAGTTAATGAATGATGGCAAATTGAACGGTTGGATTTTACAAGGTTTCAACGTATTAAACTCATTACCGAACAAAAACAAAACTGTTGCAGGTATGAGCAAATTGAAATTCTTAATCGTAATGGATCCACTTCAAACTGAATCTTCTGAATTCTGGAAAAACTTTGGTGAATCAAACAATGTAAACCCAGCAGATATTCAAACTGAAGTATTCCGTTTACCAACTACTTGTTTCGCAGAAGAAGATGGCTCTATTGCCAACTCTGGTCGTTGGGCACAATGGCACTGGAAAGGCTGTGACCAACCAGGTGAAGCACTACCAGATGTTGAAATTCTTTCTATGATTCGTGAAGAGATGCATCATCTCTATCAAGAAGACTTGAAAAAAGGTATTCAACCAAAAGGTTTAGAATCTTTCGAAGCGATGACTTGGAACTATGCACAACCGCATGCACCAAGCTCCGCAGAGTTAGCAAAAGAATTAAATGGTTATGCCCTTGAAGATCTTTTAGATGCAAACGGTAATGTGGTTTATAAGAAAGGTCAATTACTTAACGGATTCGCTCACTTACGTGATGACGGTACAACCTCTGCAGGTAACTGGATATACGTAGGTCAATGGACTGAAAAAGGTAACCAAATGGCAAACCGTGACAATTCTGACCCTTCAGGTTTAGGTTGTACATTAGGTTGGGGCTTCGCATGGCCAGCAAACCGCCGTGTCCTTTATAGCCGTGCTTCACTTGATATTAACGGTAATCCTTGGGATAAACACCGTCAATTAATCAAATGGAACGGTAAAAACTGGAACTGGCATGATGTGGCTGACTATGGTACACAACCACCAGGCTCTGATGCAGGTCCATTCATTATGTCTGCAGAAGGTGTAGGCCGTTTATTTGCAGTAGATAAAATTACAAGTGGTCCAGTGCCTGAGCACTATGAACCAATTGAAAGCCCAATTGATACTAACCCACTGCATCCAAGTGTAGTCTCTGATCCGACAATTCGTATTTATAAAGAAGACCGCGAATTTATCGGCTCAAATAAAGACTTCCCGTATGTGGCAACGACTTATCGTTTGACCGAGCACTTCCACAGTTGGACAGCTCAATCTGCGTTAAATATCATCGCTCAACCACAACAATTCGTGGAAATCGGTGAAAAATTAGCGGCAGAAAAAGGTATCCAAAAAGGTGATATGGTGAAAATTACTTCTCGCCGTGGCTATATTAAAGCCGTCGCAGTCGTAACGAAACGTTTGAAAGATTTAGAAGTCGACGGACGTACCGTACACCATATAGGTCTTCCAATTCACTGGAATATGAAAGCCTTAAATGGTAAAGGTAACCGTGGTTTCTCAACCAATACCTTAACACCATCTTGGGGTGAATCGGTTACACAAACACCAGAATATAAAACATTCTTGGTAAATATCGAGAAGGCGGAGGCATAATATGGCAGGAAATGGTCAAGGCGTTCAATCGCAAGACATTATCAAGGTCTCCGCTACGTCTGGTTTTACGCCGGCACCTCAAGCGCGAGATCATAAAGTTGAAGTAGCAAAATTAATCGATGTATCCACCTGTATTGGTTGTAAAGCCTGTCAGGTGGGCTGTTCAGAGTGGAATGATATCCGCTCTGACGTCAATGCAAAATGTGTGGGGATCTACGATAACCCAGTAGATCTCAATGCAAAAGCATGGACGGTAATGCGCTTTAACGAAGTAGAAGAAAATGATCGTTTAGAATGGTTAATCCGTAAAGATGGTTGTATGCACTGTTCAGAACCAGGCTGTTTAAAAGCTTGTCCTGCACCTGGTGCAATCATCCAGTATGCGAACGGTATCGTGGATTTCCAATCTGATAAATGTATCGGTTGTGGTTACTGTATCGCAGGTTGTCCGTTCAACATTCCACGTATGAACCCAGACGACAACCGCGTGTACAAATGTACCCTTTGTGTGGATCGTGTTTCTGTAGGCCAAGAACCTGCTTGCGTGAAAACATGTCCAACCGGTGCAATTCGTTTTGGTTCTAAAGAAGAAATGAAACTCTACGCAGAACAACGTGTTGCTGACTTAAAATCACGTGGTTACGAAAACGCGGGCATCTATGACCCTGAAGGCGTGGGCGGTACACACGTAATGTATGTATTACACCATGCGGATAAACCAGAGCTTTATTCCGGTCTTCCTAAAGATCCACAAATTGACCTCTCTGTCACTGTGTGGAAAGATATCTTGAAACCGGTAGCAGCTGTGGCAATGGGTGGTTTAGCACTTGCTGAAATTGGTCACTACTTAGCTGTAGGTCCAAACGTGGAAGAAGATGTAGAAGATCATCACGAAATATTTGAAGAAGAAGATAGAAAAGGGGGCAAAGATGAGTAAGATTGAGATTAGCAATGATACTCGAATCATTCGTCATAGAACGCCTGCTCGTTTTAGCCACTGGCTACTCGTAATCTGCTTCTTTATGACGATGTTCACTGGTGTAGCATTCTTCTTCCCAGATTTTGCGTGGTTAACTGAGATTTTAGGTACCCCGCAATTGGCGCGAGCAATTCACCCGTTCACCGGTATCATTATGTTTGTTGCCTTTATTTTCCTTGGCTATCTTTACTGGGATCACAACATTCCAGAGAAAAACGATATCCGCTGGTTAAAAGGCATGCTTGAAGTATTGAAAGGAAATGAACACGCTGTTGCTTATAACGGTAAGTATAACCTTGGTCAAAAAATGTTATTCTGGACATTGAACTTGGCAATGGTTACCTTGCTTGTAACTGGCATCATTATGTGGCGTCAATTTTTCTCGCACTACTTCTCTATTCCGGTATTACGTTTTGCGATTTTACTTCACTCTTTAAGTGCATTCATGTTGTTCACCGGTATCTTGGTACACATGTACATGGCATTCTGGGTAAAAGGCTCCATTCGTGGTATCGTGGAAGGCTGGGTAACCGTTCGCTGGGCGAAAAAACACCACCCGAAATGGTATAACGAAGAAGTACTTCCTAAGCTAGAAGAAGACCTTAAAAACGAAGCTGAAGGTAAAAAAGTAAAAACCAAAGCATTGTTCAAAGGTATCAATGGCTAAAATCAAAAAGTGCGGTTAAAATTGACCGCACTTTTTCTTATAAATACTTAAGAGACAATTATGAGTATCAAAATCTTATCTGCAGACGAAATCAAACAAAAAACGAATTCATACGATATTCCGCCTGTTTTGTTTGCTAACCCTAAAAATCTTTATCAACGTCGTGCAAAACGTTTAAGAGAATTAGCGAAAGATCATCCATTGGCTGATTATTTACTCTTTGCTGCAGATGTTGTGGAAAGCCAATTAAGCGTATTTGAAAAAAATCCATTAGAAAAACAGCATTTCGATAATTTAGATGAACTTGAACCGTTAAATACTAAAACATTTAAACGCTCAAGTATTTGGATTGAATATCTCAAAGAAATTTTACATAGCATTAAACCAAAAGCAAATGAACAGGTTATTGCTACGATTGAGAATCTTGAAAAAGCCTCTGATAAAGAGCTTGAAGAAATGGCTAGCCATCTTTTAAGCCAAGAATTTAATTTAGTGAGCACCGATAAAGCAGTATTTATTTGGGCTGCGCTTTCTCTTTATTGGTTACAACTGGCTCAACAAATTCCTCATAACAGTCGCCAAGAAGGAACTGACAATCTACATTACTGTCCAGTTTGTGGTTCTGCACCAGTGTCAAGTGTTGTCCATATCGGTACTTCACAAGGTTTACGCTATTTGCACTGCAATCTCTGTGAAAGTGAGTGGAATTTAGTGCGCGCACAATGTACAAACTGCAATGAACACAAAAATCTTGAAATGTGGTCATTAAATGAAGAGCTTGCTCTTGTTCGTGCAGAAACCTGTGGCGATTGCCAAAGCTACTTAAAAATCATGTTCCAAGAAAAAGATCCGAATGTTGAAGCGGTAGCCGATGATTTAGCATCAATTTTCTTAGATATTGAAATGGAAGAAAAAGGCTTCGCACGCAGTGGATTAAATCCATTTGTCTTCCCAGCAGAAGAAGTGTAATGTCTTACTTTTCAAATAAACAAAGTGCGGTCAAAATTGACCGCACTTTTTCATGCTAGAGATAACATGCCATCACGACAGCATTTTCTCGTCCACCATCTGGTTTCGGATAATAATTCTTACGAATATCAACCTCATTAAATCCCAGCTTTTCATAAAGGAAACGAGCAGGATTCGATTCACGCACTTCAAGCCAAAGCGTTTGAATACCTTTCTCTTTAAGCTTATCCATTAAACCTTGCAATAAAAACGAACCATAGCCCTTTCCTTGTTGAACCGGATCTATCGCAATATTAAATAATGTCGCTTCATCTAATACCGTTTGGCAAATAGCAAAACCAAGTACTTGCTCTTTTTCCACTAATTTTAGATTAAGATAACGTTCGCCGACATTATTTTTCAAGGTTCCCAATGACCAAGGCACAAGATGCGCAACTTGTTCAATTTCATATAAGCGATCCATATCGCATTCTTCAATAGGAAATAGAGAAGGCATAATGATTAAATTTGTTGGATTTGTTGCCAAAGCTCACGCTTAGCTTGGTTATCTTGCTGAAATTGTTGCCAATCAACGGAGCGATAAATACGCTCTGCATTTAAGCAATAAGGCAACGTGCGGTCGATTTCATCAGCATTTTCAGCTAATAACCAATACCGCACAGAATGTTGTAATGTGATATGTTGAATTTGATCAAAATTCAAACAAAGGCAATCTTCTTTATTTAACTCAAGTGCAAGTCGAACATCTGAAAAAAGTGGGGAGTTAGATACATTATCTTTCGCCACCACAATAAATTTCACTTGCTCAGACACACTCACACCAACCGCCCCTTGTAATACTTCTGGACGATGGAGCTGCCAACGGGTTATCCCCATTTCATTTAAAAGAAGATTGCGTCTATCCATAGATTAACGAGCGATAGTATCTAACGGATAATCTCTTAAACCTTTAACAATCGCTTGTTCTTGCGCTTCAGTTGGTTTTTCTTGATATGCTTTTAAGCTACGGAAAGAAAGAATGTTTTTCGCTTGATAAACCACGGCGATAAAACGTTGGAAATCTTTACCATCACAAGCATAATAAACATCTGAAGCGTTACCAATTGTTTTTAACTCACATACTTTTTTGTTTGCATCAAGATATTTTGTCGTTAATGCTGAAACATGTGAAAGGTCTTTTAAGTAGTAGGTTTCACTAGTGATAAATTTACGATTACTACGATCTACACTTGCCGCACCACTTAAGAAACGCGGATCTTCTGATTTATCAAAGGCTTTCGTTTGTTTATAGAATTTCTCACCATTAAATGTGACTTCTTCGTTACCCTTTTTGATTCGCTCAAATTGCGCATCTAAACTTTGTGCTTGTGCAGCAGGTAATTCAATTTTTGAGCTTGTTGGTAAGGTTGAAGGCTGTTGCTTAGTGCCTTGAAGTTGTTCGAGTAATTGACAGCCGGACAATAAACTTGCCATGGCGACGGCAGTAATGATTTTTTTCATAAATAATTCCTTAATAAATGCGTCTAAATCGTTATCTTTTGCTAGAATAATGCATAATTTTAACCAATAAACTACAGGATTTAAAGCGTGATTTCTCTCGAAAGCGAAGTTTTACAGCGCCATCTTCCCTTTTTTAACGGTAAATCAATTCTTCTTGCCGGCGGCATTAACGATGATTTTCCTCAAATATTGCAAAAACATTGTCAATCCGTACAAATTTGGAGCTGGTATTTTGATTATGCTAAAACCCAAAGTGCGGTCAATTTTGAGGTTGAATTTCAACCACAAGCCGATTTGATTATTTATTATTGGACGAAGAATAAACAAGAAGTGAATTTTCAGCTGATGCAACTACTTGCCAAAAGTAAAATTGGTCAAGAAGTGTTGATTATCGGTGAAAATCGTTGCGGTGCCCGTTCAGCTGAAAAACTGCTTGAACCTTATGGTGAAATTGGCAAAATTGACTCAGCGCGTCGTTGCGGTTTATATCATTTTTCCTTACAAAAACAACCGCACTTTGAGCTTCAATCTTATTGGAAATGCTACCAAAATGATGCATTAGGCGATCTCCGTATTTACAGCTTGCCGGGTGTATTCAGTGCCAATGAACTTGATAGCGGAACATCACTTCTGCTTTCCACTTTAACCTCACCAATTCAAGGTAAAGTGTTAGACGTTGGTTGTGGGGCAGGTGTCATTGGTTCAATGATCAAAAAATATCATCCGAAAACGGAGGTAACAATGACTGATATTCATGCGATGGCAATTCAATCTGCTCGTCAAACACTGGCAGAAAATCAGCTTGAAGGCAATGTTATCGCAAGCGATGTGTTTTCCCATATTGAGGGAAAATTTGATCTGATTATTTCAAACCCACCTTTCCACGATGGAATCGATACCGCTTATCGTGCGGTAAAGGAGCTTATTCAACAAGCAAAATGGCATTTAACAGCAGGCGGAGAACTGCGTATTGTTGCTAATGCATTTCTGCCCTATCCCGATTTATTAGCACAACATTTCGGTAAGTTTGACGTACTTGCTCAAACCACTAAATTTAAAGTGTATTCCGTGAGAAATTAAGGAGAAAACAATGTTTGTAACCAGTTCAGCCATTCAAAATGGTGCATTTGAAGACAAATATGGCAAACGCGGCACACAATTTAGCCCAAATGGCATGCCAACCTACTCTATTCCATTTGAAATTCACGATGCCCCTCAAGGCACTAAATCCTTTGCGGTTGTCTTAGAAGATAAAGATGCGATTACGGCAAGTGGTTTTGTGTGGATTCATTGGCTCATTGCGGATCTTGAACGTACGGTTATCCAAGAAAATGAAAGCCAAACTGCAACAGATTATGTACAAGGTGCAAATACTTGGGCGAGTAAATTAGGTCAATTTGATATTGAAGAAGCCTCATTCTATGGTGGTATGGCACCACCAAACTGCTTACATCGTTACGAGCTTATTGTGTATGCGCTCGATACCAAACTTAACCTTAAACCAGGATTCCGTTTCAATGATCTACATTTTGCGATGCAAGGGCATATTCTAGATCAAGCTGTGGTGATGGGCACTTATGATGTTTAATCATTTATAGTTCATCCTAAAAACACCATAAAAAATGACCGCACTTCAACAAAGTGCGGTCATTTCTTTTAGGATTTTATAACGTGATTTTATTTGATGAATCTTTCACTAATTTCGCGTGGGCTTTTTTCTGTTCTTTCATCTTATTGCTCGTTTCACGGCGTTGAGTAGAAAGTTCCGCATTGCGAATGTTGTAATCATCTACACGACCTTCATAGTCATCACGCATATTTTCAATAATTGCACGAACATCTTCAATACTCATATCATCACGAATATATTGATTTAAGTTATCTAATAATAAGACACGTTTTTGGTTATCACGAATTTTGCGGTTGTTGTCTTCAATGTCGCGCTTAAGTTTATTTTTTAAACGATATAAACGCACATACTCTAATACTTCTTGGAAGGATTTATTTACATTTCCCATGATCGACTCTCTCAAAGTTAAAAACAAACTTTAGGTAATGTAGCCTTTTTTTTCGTCTCCGTCAAAAGCTTAAATTTAAATTAATGGATTAGATCAAAAAACTGTTTGATTTAGTTGATTATCCTATTCGGTAGTGGTAAAAATGAAGAATCTATTCAAAATAAAATAAGGAAACACAATGTCAAAAGTCTTTAATTTTAGTGCTGGTCCAGCCATGATTTTCCCTGAGGTACTACACAAAGCACAAGCTGAGCTAACTAACTGGCTTGGTCAAGGTGTGTCAGTGATGGAAGTCAGCCACCGTGGCAAATATTTTATGGAATTGATTACTCAAGCAGAAAAAGATCTGCGCGAAGTGTATAACATTCCAGATAATTATCGCGTGTTATTCCTACAAGGTGGCGCACGTGGTCAATTTGCAGCCTTACCGATGAACTTAATTGGTGAGAAAGGCAAAGCACTTTACTTAAATAGCGGTCACTGGTCTGCAACTGCAGCGAAAGAAGCGCGTAACTTTGCTGAAATTGATGAAATTACCATTGTAGAAAATGGTGATCACACTCGCATTACCAACCTTGATTTCAGTGACATTGCGGAACAATACGATTACGTTCACTATTGCCCAAATGAAACCATCAGTGGTGTAGAAATTTTTGATGTACCGAATGTGGGCAATGCGGTACTTGTAGCCGATATGTCATCTAATGTGCTCTCTCGCGAAATTGATATTAGCAAATTTGGTGTCATTTACGCGGGTGCACAAAAAAATCTTGGCCCAGCAGGGATTACACTTGTGATTATTCGCGATGATTTAATTGGTCATGCTCGCCAAGCAACACCATCAATTTGGAATTACGCCACACAGCGTGATGCAGACTCAATGATCAATACCCCGCCAACATTTGCTTGGTATCTCTGTTCATTGGTTTTCAAACACATTCAAGCGATTGGTGGCTTAAAAGAAATTGCTAAACGCAATGCGGAGAAAGCGCAAACCCTTTACGATTATATTGATAGCAGCAAACTCTATCGTAACGTCGTGGCTAAAGAAAACCGTTCAACCATGAATGTCACATTTGTGACAGGCAATCCTGAACTTGATGCTAAGTTTGTTGCGGAATCTACAGCTGCAGGTCTTCAAGCCTTAAAAGGTCACAAAGTGTTAGGTGGTATGCGTGCATCTATCTACAATGCAATGCCATTAGAAGGTGTACTAGCGCTTATTGAATTCATGAAAAAATTTGAAGCTGAAAACAGCTAATTATCCTGGTTAATTAAACTCAACGTGCGGGCTGAAAGGCCCGCTCGTCTTTATAAGGAAAGCATATGCAATACATCAACGTTGCCAATCAAGGCGTAAAATCTCTTTCACCTTATCAAGCCGGAAAACCTATCGAAGAACTCGAACGCGAATTAGGCATTACGGATATCGTTAAACTGGCCTCAAATGAAAACCCTTTCGGCTTTCCTGAAAGTGCGAAAAAAGCCATTCAAGCCCAACTTGATCATTTAACTCGCTACCCTGATGCAAATGGTTTTGAACTTAAAACAGCTATTGCAAAAAAATTTGGTGTGCAACCAAACCAAATCACCCTTGGCAATGGTTCTAACGATTTATTAGAGCTCTTTGCTCATACCTTTGCGGGTGAGCATGATGAAGTGATTTATTCACAATATGCTTTTATTGTTTACCCTTTAGTGACGAAAGCTATTAATGCCGTCGCAAAAGAAATCCCCGCTAAAGATTGGGGACATGATTTAAACGGATTTTTGACCGCACTTTCAGATAAAACCAAACTGATTTTTATTGCCAATCCCAACAATCCAACGGGGAATTTCTTAACTGAAGCTGAATTGGATGCTTTCTTGGCCAAAGTACCTGAAAATGTGATTGTGGTACTAGATGAAGCGTATACTGAATTTACTCATCCAAATGAACGCGTTAATTCTTTTGCATTACTGGAAAAATATCCGAACCTTATCGTTTCACGCTCTCTATCAAAAGCTTATGGACTTGCAGGTTTACGCATTGGCTACGCGGTCTCTAATCCTGAAATTGCAGATTTATTAAACCGTGTTCGTCAGCCATTTAACTGTAACAGTCTCGCTTTAACCAGCGCGATTGCAGTGATGAACGATGACGCTTTTGTGGAAAAAGTGGCGGAAAATAATCGCCAAGAAATGAAACGTTATGAAACCTTCTGTCAACAATATGGCTTAGACTTTATTCCGTCTAAAGGTAACTTTATTACCATTGATTTTAAACAACCTGCTGCACCAATTTATGATGCATTATTGCGTGAAGGCGTGATTGTACGCCCAATTGCAGGTTATGGCATGCCAAATCACTTGCGCATCAGCATTGGCTTACCGCAAGAAAATGACAAATTTTTTACGGCACTTAAAAAAGTGCTTAATTTAGGAAATGAGAAATAGGAGCTTTTATGAGCAAAGTAACAATGATGGGCAATCCCATTGAAGTAAGCGGTAACTTTCCAAAAAAAGGGGAAAAAGTAACCGCACTTACACTCACCAATAAAGAACTTGCTGACGTCACGCTTGATGCTTATGCAGGAAAACGCAAGGTCTTAAATATTTTCCCGAGTATTGATACAGGTGTATGTGCAACTTCTGTTCGTAAATTCAATCAACAAGCGGCTAATTTAAAGAATGCCGTGGTACTTTGTATTTCAGCGGACTTACCTTTTGCACAAGCACGATTCTGCGGTGCGGAAGGTATTGAGAACGTAGAAACACTTTCTACTTTCCGTCATAAAGAAGTTCATGAAAACTTAGGCGTAAACATCACAACAGGTCCAATCGCAGGTTTAACCGCACGTTCAGTGATTGTTTTAGATGAAAACAACAACGTATTACATAGTGAACTGGTTTCTGAAATTAAAGATGAGCCAAATTATGAAGCTGCGCTAGCTGCACTATAATGAATAAGGCGCTTTTTTATAGAAAGCGCCTTTTTATTTATTCAGGAAAAATCTCATTCAATATTAATGCAATTCCATCATCATTATGCGAAGCAGTGACACGATTAGCAGCTTGTTTAATTTCATCAGGTGCATTGGCCATTGCCACGCCTAATCCTACGCTTTCTAGCATATCTAAATCGTTAAAGTTATCACCGAAAGCAACACATTCTTCCATCTTCACATGAAAGTAATCTTCGAGAAAACGTACGGCATTGCCTTTTGTCGCGGATTTATGCATCACTTCAAGGAAATTCGCATGAGAACGGCAAATGCTTAAATGCGGGAATTTCTCTTTCAAGATTTGCTCAATACCAATCACTTCATCTGTTTCACCAATGATTTGGATTTTATGCGGAGAATAAACCACACTTTCATCATAAGGATCAATCTGGATGCCCGTTACGCTACGTTCATAAATCACCCATTTATTATCTAAATCTCGAGCAACGCAATCATCATAGGTATAATAATTGACACCTAACGCAGGATGATCTGCTAATACTTGGTTAATGGCTTGGATATCAGCGGGATCAATTTGTACCGAATAAATAGGCGTGGCGTTCTTATCTAAAATCAAGGCGCCACTAAATGCCACAATGATGTTGTAATTTTCAATGAGTTTCGCATAAGGCCAAATACCAAGCGGTGAACGAGCAGAAATAGGTGTAAATGGAATACCTTGGTTTGTAATACGTTGAATTGCATCTAAGGTTTTAGGCGAAATTCGATGATCCGACGTTAATAAGGTACCATCAAAATCGCTGAATACGGCTTTATACATAATTGCTCCAAATCGTCATTATTTTTCTGAAAGGTAAGGATCGGCAAAGCCTAAACCCTGCATAATTTCAGTTTCTAAACTTTCCATTTCTTCGGCCTCATCATCTTCAATGTGATCGTAGCCCAGCAAATGTAAGCTACCATGCACAATCATATGCGCCCAATGTGCCATTAAAGGCTTTTCTTGCTCGATAGCTTCACGCTCTACTACCTGACGACAAATCACTAAATCGCCCAACAGCGGTAATTCCACTTCGTCAGGACATTCAAAAGGAAAAGACAACACATTAGTTGGACGATCTTTTCCACGATAAGTTAAATTTAAATCATGACTTTCCGCTTTATCCACAATGCGCACCGTCATTTCCACATTATCACTTTCTGGTTGCACTGCAGCAGTTGCCCATTGCAGAATTTGTTCTTCTGATGGTAAGCCTTCTGTATTTTCACAGGCCAGTTGCAAATCGATAATCATATTGCCCATGTTATTCTCCTAAATTCGTTTCATTTTCTGACCGCACTTTTTGCTCACGTTCAGCTCGACGCTGCGCAGCGATTTCTTGACGGCGGATTTCATCTTGGGCTTCCCATTCTTCGTAAGCTTGCACTACTTTTGCCACCACAGGATGTCGCACAATATCTTTACTTTCAAAGTAGTTAAAACTTAATTCCGATACTTTACTTAACACTTCCATGGCGTGACGTAAACCCGATTTAGTGCTACGCGGTAAATCGATTTGGGTCACATCCCCCGTAATCACAGCTTTGGAATTAAAACCAATACGAGTCAAAAACATTTTCATTTGTTCGACCGTCGTATTTTGGCTTTCATCTAAAATAATAAAGCTGTCATTCAGTGTACGCCCGCGCATATAAGCCAATGGTGCGATTTCAATCACATTGCGCTCCATCAATTTTTGTACGCGTTCAAAGCCTAGCATTTCAAATAATGCATCATAAAGTGGTCGTAAATAAGGTTCAATTTTTTGGCCTAAATCACCCGGCAGGAAACCTAATTTTTCGCCAGCCTCTACGGCAGGGCGAGTCAGCAAAATTCGACGAATTTCTTGACGCTCTAATGCCTCAACAGCAGCCGCCACGGCTAAAAAGGTTTTCCCTGTTCCAGCAGGTCCAATTCCAAAACTAATATCGTGCGTAAGAATATTGTGTAAATATTGAATTTGATTTTCACCACGCGGTTTAATCAAACCACGCTTAGTTTTAATTGTGGTGCTATAGACCTGATTTTCACTACGTGACTCACTTCCCGCTTGAGACAACATTCTGCTCTCTTGCAAGGCAATATGCACATCTTCTAAATCAAGTTCTTTCACTTTCCCCTTAATTGGTGCAGTCTCCACATATAATATTTGGATTAATTTAGCCGCACGATCAATTAATTGTTCATGGTGAGATTTGGGATTTTCATCATTTGATTTCAGGGTAAAAGTGAAATTATTGCGGGAAATATTGAGGTTAAATTCTTTTTCAATCAGTTTGATATTTTCATCAAATGCACCGCAAAGGGATTGCAGACGATCATTTTCTTGAGGTTCTAAGGTAAACGTTGTCATTAAATTTCATTTAAGAATTGTGAATACTGTCTCCATTTTAGCCTAATTATGATGAATGTAAAACGGGCTTCACCAACTGATGAAGCCCGATAACCAAATTAAGGCAATTCTGGGAAAAGCATCTTAATCACATTCATTGTCAATCGTCGAGATTGTCCACTAAATGGGAAAATATGCATCATCATCATAGGATTAAAGTTTGCCTCAATCACACCCCACGAGCGTAGGCTCGGTTCTGCCGGCTTTTTCAAATCAGGAATAATCAAATCCACGCCACACACTGCCGCCCCCATTGCTTTGCTAATCCCGACCGCAATTTCTTTGTAACTGGCATGCATTTCATCCGTCATATCAATAGAATCACCGCCTGTACTAATATTGGAATTCGCACGTAATTGGACAAGTTGATCTTTCGCTGGAATAGAATCCACGGTTAAGCCTTGTTCCTTAAGCTGCAACTGCTCAATATCTCCTAATGCAATTTTTTTCAATGGTGTACGACTACCATCGCCCCGTAAAGGATGATCATTTTTTGCGGCGACTAATTCAGCAACGGTATGTACCCCATCTCCAATGACATTTGCTGGCACACGTAATAAGACAGCTAACGTTTGATCACCTAGCACAAAAAAACGGTATTCGGTGCCTTGTAGATAATCTTCAACCATGATCTCTTTATCTTCACGGAAAGCAATTTCTACTGCTTTTGCAAAATCCTCTCTATCCGTTACACCTTGTTGGAAAATACTGATACCTAAACCAAAATTCGTTGATTTGGGCTTAATCACGACAGCTCGATTCTCAAAAAGTGGGAAATTTTCGACCGCACTTTTCACATCGGTAAACTCGATACTTTGAGGTACATTAAATCCGGCTTTCGCCAACACTTTCTTTGTCACCACTTTATTTTCCATGATGAGTGGGGAAATATAGCTATCGTGAGAAGTCATATTACCGTTTTTCACATATTCCAAATGGTCGCCAAATTGAAGACTGAGAAATTGATCGCGTTCATCTAAAATCTCAACCTTTAATCCTTTTTGAATTGCATCAAATAATAACGCCTGTGTGGACAGTTCCATATTATCAAACGCACTTAATGCATAAAAACGTTCAAAGGCTTTTGCTTTATTGGATTGCGCGATATCAGCACCTAATTGTTGATAACTACCGACCTGTTCAATTGCCGCGACCACTTTTGCACAAAGCGTTTGGCTTGGATCCGCAAATTGCCCTAATTTGTCTTTAACAATCGTTTTTATCTCATCACTTACATTGAGTTGCTCAAGCATTTTGAGCATTTCAAGGAGGACTAATTCCCCTTCTACCGCATAAACACTTTGCTGTCTTGGGTCTTCCCATGCTACCTCTGCAAGACGTGCTTTACCTAATTCTACGCCCTCTTGATCAGCCGTATCTTCAAGCCATGCCAGTAACAAAATAAAATAATGAATGAATTTCGCATCATCAAGCTCTATTCCGTAAGGTGCAAACGGATTGAGATCAAACAAACGGAATTCTAAATATTGAATTCCTTTTTCAAGTAAATCTCGTGCTTTTTTAGCACCACGCAAGCGTACACTTGAGTAAAATTCTTTTTCCGCAATCAAATCACCCGATTTCACCCAGTGTTCTAAGGTCTCAACATACTCTTGCAAACTGTCATAAGAGACGTGGATCTTCGGATCATTCACATAACCATATTTCCCTGAACGTAAACTCCGCACATATTGATGCGGTTTAAGGGGTGAATTGCCTCTGAAATATTTTTCCTCTACCGTTGGTGTCGCAGAAAACAAATAAAGCAAAATCCATTGATAACGTAAGAAGTTCTTCGCTATTTTTAGGTAAAAATCATTTTGAAAATCAACCGCACTTTGTGTTTCATTTTGTGCATGAAATAAGGCTTCAATAAATTTAGGGGCAATTTGAAAATTGTAATGAATACCACAGACCATTTGCTTATATTTACCGTAAGACTGGACTAAATGCTCACGATAAGCCACATCTTCATGATTATCTAATTGTGCGACCTTAATGTGCTCCTCTGGCGGTAACCCCGCAGGCATACTGAAAGGAAAAATAAATTCATTCTCCGGTAAAGTTCGCAAAGTTACTTCATGAATAGCAGAAAGCCAACGCAATGTATCCTCTAATTTTTTCATCGGAGGAGTCACTAATTCCAACTGACTTTCTGCAAAATCTGTTTGAATGTAAGGGTGGAAACGACGATTACCAAAGGCTTTGGGGTGCGATGATGTCACTATTGAACCATCCGAATGCACCCGTTGACTTTCCTTTTCAATCCCAAAAGTGCCTTGCTGGAATAAGAGTTCTAGATGATGTTGTTTAATGATTTGCTGAATGTTCATATCCGTTCCTACTCAAGATGTTTGCTCTACATTATGTAAAAAGATTAATAAGTAACAAAGTAAGAAAATAGCATGAAATATAAAATTTTGATATAAATAAAATATTTGATAATTATTTGCATTATCTGTTTTAAGTATATTACAATGGGACAATTCTTGTTTTCAGAGAATTAGCTATATTTCCCTTCCCCCGATAATATAAAGGAGTTTTTATGAAAATTAAACATTTTCAAATTGCCGCCCTTACTGGCTTAATGGCATTTGCAGGCTTCGCTTCTGCAGATATTACCGTTTACAACGGACAACATAAAGAAGGTGCAAAAGCCGTTGCCGATGCGTTTACAAAAGCAACGGGTATTAAAGTGACCTTAAACAGTGCAAAAAGCGATCAACTTGCAGGTCAATTAAAAGAAGAGGGCGATAAAACCCCTGCTGACGTATTCTTTTCTGAACAAACTGCACCTTTCGCTGCCCTGTCTGATGCAGGCTTATTAGAACCGCTTTCTGCAGATACTATTAAACAAACTGCACACAAGGGCGTTCCTGTTGCACCGAAAAAAGACTGGGTCGCATTAAGCGGTCGTTCTCGAGTAGTGGTTTACGATCACACTAAATTATCTGAAAAAGACATGGAAAAATCCGTGTTAGATTATGCAACACCAAAATGGAAAGATAAAATTGGTTACGTTCCAACTTCAGGCGCATTCTTAGAGCAAGTTGTTGCGATTACCAAATTAAAAGGTAAAGATGCCGCTCTTAAATGGTTAAAAGGCTTAAAAGAAAACGGTAAACTTTATGCGAAAAACAGCGTTGCTCTTCAAGCGGTTGAAAATGGCGAAGTACCAGCAGCGTTAATCAACAACTATTACTGGTATGCACTCGCGAAAGAAAAAGGTGCTGATAACCTCAAAACGCGTCTTTACTTTATTCGTCATCAAGATCCCGGTGCATTAGTAACTTATTCTGGTGCAGCGGTATTAAAAGGATCTAAAAATAAAGAAGAAGCGAAAAAATTCGTTGATTTCTTAGCAAGTAAAGAAGGGCAAGAAGCATTTGTTTCTGTACGTGCAGAATACCCACTTCGCTCTGATGTGGTTTCCCCATTTAACATGGAACCTTATGCGAAATTAGAAGCACCTGTTGTTTCTGCAACGACTTCTGAAGACAAAGACAACGCAAACAAACTTATTGAAGAAGCTGGTTTGAAATAAGTTTAGTTTGCTATGCTATGTAATATAGGGCGTGTAATACACGCCCTTCTGTTATTTACTCTACTTACTCTACACTGATATTTTCAAAGGATTTTTTGTGTCTAATCGCCCTCCTCGCTGGCTTATTGCCTTAATCGTGCTGATTAGTTTGCCATTATTACTCCCTTTTTTATATGTTATTGAACGAGCTGCGGATGTTGGATTGGCTCGTAGTATTGAGCTACTTTGGCGCCCAAGAATGTGGGAATTGCTCAGTAATACGCTACTTTTAATGGTATTTGTCACGCTTTTTGCCATTATTCTCGGCACACTATGTGCATTTTTATTAGAACGTTATCGCTTTTGGGGAAAAGGATTTTTCCAAGTTGCCATGACGCTTCCGCTTTGTATTCCTGCATTTGTCAGCTGTTTTACCTGGATCAGTCTCACCTTTAGAGTGGAAGGCTTCTGGGGAACCATCGGCATTATGACGCTGAGTTCTTTCCCGCTTGCTTATCTCCCTGTGGCTGCAACCTTAAAAAGACTCGATCGCTCTTTAGAAGAAGTGAGCCTTTCACTGGCGAAAAGCCAGGCTTATACATTTTGGCATGCGATTTTCCCGCAACTCAAACCCGCTATCGGCAGTAGCGTATTATTAATTGCCCTTCATATGTTAGTGGAGTTCGGTGCGGTTTCTATTTTAAATTATCAAACCTTCACTACGGCAATCTTCCAAGAATATGAAATGGCCTTTAATAACAACACTGCCGCTTTACTTTCTGGTGTGTTAATGGTGATTTGTATCCTTGTGGTGATGGGAGAAATTCGTTTTAGAGGCACACAAACACTCTATCAAAGTGGCAAAGGCGTAATACGCCCTTATCCATTGAAAACGCTCTCTGTTGGAAAACAAATTTTAGTCGTGAGTTTCTTTACAACCATTTTTGTGCTCAGTATTGGGGTGCCAATTACCATGCTGATTTATTGGCTAAAAGTAGGAAATTCCATTGAAAGTGCGGTCGATTTTGGGGAATTTTTTACCGCTTTCACAAACTCACTGACCATCTCTACGCTTGGGGCTACACTTACGGTTATTTGTGCCTTACCATTAGTATGGGCGGCAGTACGCTATCGCAGTAAATTAACAATTTGGCTTGATCGCATCCCTTATCTACTTCATGCAGTACCGGGGCTCGTGATCGCATTATCGTTGGTTTTCTTTACCATCAACTATGCGTATTCATTTTATCAAACCTTTGCGATGGTCGTGGTCGCCTACTTTATGCTTTATCTTCCAATGGCTCAAACGACCTTACGAGGATCGCTTGAACAGATGTCTGATAACATCGAAAAGGTGGGGCAAAGCTTAGGGCGTAGCAACTTTTATATTTTCCGTACCTTAGTTATTCCCGCTATGTTACCTGGGATTGCTGCTGCATTTGCTTTAGTTTTTTTAAACTTAATGAAAGAGCTTACCGCAACCCTATTACTCACACCGAATGACATTAAAACGCTTTCAACCGCAGTGTGGGAATATACATCTGATGCGCAATATGCGGCAGCCACGCCTTATGCCATTATGTTAGTGCTATTTTCTGGGATTCCTGTATTTTTACTGAAACGATACGGTTTTAAATAACGAAAAGATAAAATGACAACATTACTCGATATTAAAAATTTGAATAAATCCTTTAATGGACAACAGGTTTTACACAATATCTCGCTACAATTAGAGAAAGGTGAAATTTTGTTTCTTCTTGGTGCATCTGGTTGTGGGAAAACCACCTTATTGCGTAGCATTGCTGGTTTTGAACAACCAACAAGCGGTGAGATTTGGTTAAAGAATCAACCTATTTTTAACGACAATATCAATGTGCCAACTCAGCAACGCAAATTAGGCTATGTGGTACAAGAAGGCGTGTTATTCCCTCATTTAAATGTTTACCACAACATTGCTTATGGCTTAGGCGATGGTAAAGGAAAAACCGAAGAGGAAAAACAACGCATACAGGAAGTGATGAAACTAACTGGTATTAGCAGCTTAGCTGATCGTTTTCCCCATCAACTTTCAGGCGGGCAACAACAGCGTGTTGCACTTGCTCGAGCTCTCGCACCAAACCCAGAACTCATCCTGTTTGATGAGCCATTCAGTGCATTAGATGAGCATCTAAGAAATCAAATTCGTTACGATATGTTACAGGTATTAAGAGAAAGTGATTCATCCGCCATATTTGTGACTCATGATCGTGATGAAGCACTCTGTTATTCAGACAAAATTGCTGTGATTCAAGAAGGAAGAATCCTCCAAATTGCGACACCTAAAACACTGTATTGGTCACCGCAGCATTTATCCATCGCAACATTTATCGGAGAAAGTATTATTTTCCCTGCAACGTTAAAAAATGATGCCATCGCGATCTGTCAATTAGGTGAGGTTGCTGTAGAAAATAAAGGAAATGGTCATACGCAAGGGAAGGTTTTATTCCGCCCTGAGCAATTCTCTCTTGCAAAAAAAATCCAAGATCCGACAGCGTCTTTTAAAGGTGAGATTAAACGGATTGAATCGAGAGGACGCGCCATTAATCTTTGTATTGATGTTGGCGGTTATGAATTTAATCTTAATGAAGATCTCATTAATCATTACCAAATTGGAGAACAAGTCACACTGTATTTATACGGGAAAGGGGTTTTCTATCATCACTAAAAAAGGCGGAACACATTGTTCCGCCTTTTTTATATAATTAATGTCCTAGTGCTTTTCGCATCTTAATGTTGAGCATTTCCACCACCGCGGAGAAGCCCATAGCAAAGTAAATGTAGCCTTTCGGAATATGAATATCCAAGCTTTCGGCAATTAAACTTACCCCTACTAAAATTAAGAAGGCTAAGGCTAAAATCTTCAATGTTGGATGGGTATCTACAAAATCACCAATTGGTTTCGCCGCAAACATCATGACACCAACCGCAAGCATAATCGCTAAAATCATCACTGGAAGATGGTTTGCCATACCTACTGCCGTAATCACGGAGTCTAAAGAAAACACAATATCTAAAACAGCAATTTGGATTAACACGCCCAAGTAACTGACTTTCTTCTTGTTCGTTTCTTCTTCATGATGTGATTCAGGATGCATCGCTTCTTTGATTTCACCTGTACTTTTCACAATCAGAAATAAGCCCCCAAGGAATAAAATCAAATCGCGGCCTGAAATTTCCTGACCAACTAAAGTGAACAGCGGTTCCGTTAATTTCATCATCCAAGAAAGGGAAACAAGAAGTAAAATACGGGTAATCATCGCTAACCCAAGACCGATAATACGACCAGATTGGCGTTGATTTGCGGGTAAACGTCCCACTAAAATACTAATAAAAATAATGTTATCGATACCCAAGACGATTTCAAGTGCGGTCAAAGTAAGCAATGAAATCCATGCTTCGGGATCAACAAGCCATTCAAACATAATATGTTCCTATAATAAAATCCGAAAGGTTGAAATAATAGACAGTTCGCGTAGAAAATCAAGATTTTTCCTAACTTTTTAAGGTCTCGAAAATCTTTTCTGCTAAGGCTTTAGAAATACCGGGTACTGAGGCGATTTCATCCAATGTGGCATTTTTGACACCTTGTAATCCACCTAAATATTTCAACAAGGCTTGGCGTCGTTTGGCGCCTACCCCTTCAATGGTTTCTAAGCCACTTTGGGTAAAGGCTTTTTGACGTTTTTGACGATGTCCGCTAATCGCATGATTATGGCTTTCATCTCGAATATGTTGGATTAAATGCAGCGCAAGGCTATCATCCGGCAAGTGAATCTCACGATCTTGTTTGCTGATAATCAACACTTCTTGTCCTGCTCGACGATCCACACCTTTTGCCACACCGATTAAGTGCGGTCGATTTTTATCCCATTTTACGTTGAGATGATGAAAAACCTCTAAGGCGCGATTAAGCTGTCCTTTACCACCATCAATAAAAATAATATCGGGAATTTTATCTTCATCAAGATCACGATCGTAACGTTTCTTTAAGGCTTGCTCCATCGCGGCATAGTCATCACCACCGGTAATGCCTTCAATATTAAAACGACGATAATCTGATTTCAGTGGGCCTTCTTGATTAAATACCACGCAAGATGCTACAGTTTGATTCCCCATCGTATGACTAATATCAAAACATTCCATACGTTTAATTTCAGGCATATCAAGCAATTCGCAAAGGGCTTGATAACGTTCGTGCATTCGGGAAGATTGTTTAAGTTGAGTCGCTAACGCCGCTTTGGCATTAATTTGTGCTAGTTGCAGATATTTACCTTTATCGCCTTTAGCGGATTCTTGTATCACCACTTTTCGGCCAGCTTGTTCAGTTAACAAGGCCTCAAGCTCGGTTTTTTCATCTAGTTTATGATCCACAATAATACTATTAGGAATACTTCTGCCCTGATGACCTTGCAAATAAAACTGCCCAACAAACGTTGCTGTGAGTTCGGATAAATCAGTGTTAGCGGGTACTTTAGGAAAATAACTGCGATTGCCTAATACTTTACCTTGACGAATAAACATCACTTGAACACAAGCTAAACCGTGCTGATACGCAATAGACATAATATCCATGTCGTCCAAACGCTCATTGGATACAAATTGTTTTTCGATAACCGCGCGAACCGCTTGAATTTGATCTCGATAACGCGCCGCACCTTCAAAATCTAAGTCTCGGCTCGCCTGTTCCATTTTGCCGATGAGGTAATCTAATACTTGCTGATCTTTCCCTTGCAAAAATAATCGAGCTAATTCAACTTGTTGGTTATATTCCTCATCAGTCACATAACCTGGCACACAAGGTGCACAACAACGCCCGATTTGATATTGCAAACAAGGGCGGGAACGATTGTTATAAACCGAATTTTCACATTGACGAACAGGGAATAATTTTTGCATTAACGACAAGGTTTCACGCACTGCACCTGCATGAGGATAAGGCCCGAAATACTCACCTGCAATTTTTTTCGTTCCGCGATAAGAAGTAATACGAGGATGACGTTCTTTCGTCAATAAAATAAAAGGATAGGATTTATCATCTCGCAATAATACGTTATAACGAGGTTGATAAAGCTTAATGAAATTATGCTCAAGCAATAACGCTTCTGTTTCAGAAGAAGTAATCGTCGTATCAATATGATGAATTGACGACACCAAGGCTTCTGTTTTTTTGCTGCTTAAGTTTTTGCGGAAATAGCTGGAAAGTCGCTTTTTGAGATCTTTCGCTTTGCCCACATAAATAACCTGATCTTTATCGTCATACATACGATAAACACCAGGTTCATGAGAAACGTCAGAGAGAAACTTCTTGGAATCAAACATCAGTAAAAACTACGCCAAAATTGACCGCACTTTTTCTAAATCTTCTGCTGTATCCACACCAACAGCAGGCACTTCTTTTGCTAACTCTACGTGAATACGCTCACCGTACCACAATACACGGAGTTGCTCTAACTTCTCTAAGTTTTCTAATTGTGTTGGTACCCATTGCACATATTGTTTAATAAAGCCCGCACGGTAAGCATAAATACCGATATGACGAAGATACGCATTAGCCAGTTGTGCTTTTGAAGTGTCTTCTAATTGCATAAATTGATCACGATCGTAAGGAATCACTGAACGAGAGAAATATAAAACGTAGCCATCTTTATCTGTGACGACTTTCACGGCATTTGGATTAAATAACTCTTCCGCTTCATGAATTTTTACCGCAAGTGTCGCCATATTCACATTAAATTTCGCTAAATTTTCTGCTACTTGACTCACAATAACGGGGGGGATTAACGGTTCATCCCCTTGGATGTTTACAATAATTTCATCATCAGCAATTCCGAGTTTACTCACGACTTCTGCTAAACGTTCCGTACCAGAATTATGCGCTTCTGATGTCATGCAAACTTCTGCCCCAAAAGCTTTTGCTGCTTTTTCAACTTGTTCGTTATCTGTGGCAATAATTACTCGACTCGCCCCTGATTGCTGAGCCTTTTCAAAAACATGTTGAATCATGGGGTTACCGGCAATATCGGCTAGAGGTTTACCCGGTAAGCGGCTCGATGCAAAACGAGCAGGGATAATAACTGTAAATGACATAATCATTCCTTATTCTTTCAATGTTTCGGCTTTTTCTGCCAACAATACAGGCACGCCGTTTTCAATAGGATACGCTACTTGCTCAAAAGGGCAAATGAGCCGTTGATTTTCTTGATCGTATTTCAATCTTGCCAAACATCGCGGGCAAGCGATCACTTCTAATAATCGAGGATTGAGTTTCTCACGCATATTTCACTCGAATAAGTTAAACCAAATGACGAATTTTTTCCCACAATTGTGGAAGTTTTTGGCCTTGATTTTCAGCCTCTACAATCTCTGCATCAACGGGAACATACCACCAATTCTCTTTAGCAAAAGCGTGGCATTTTACGGCATCCTTTTCCGTCATAAAGAGCGGTTGATTTTCAGCGAGTTTTTCTAATAATTGTGGCTCAAAATGTTGATGATCTTGAAAAGCTTTCGTATTGGCTAAACGAATATTTAAATTTTCCAACATCATGAAAAAACGTTGGGGGTTGCCAATTCCCGCGATGGCTGAACCTTGAGTAAATTCACTTAACAAGCGTTTTTCAGCCGTCACTAAATTAATCGCATAGTGAGGAACGAGCGTCATAACCGCATCAGAATAAGCGTTTTTTCCACCATTGGTAATCACAAAGTCCACATTTTTTAAACGACTTGGTAATTCACGCAAAGGCCCTGCCGGCAAAACAAAGCCGTTCCCTAAAGCACGTTCTGCGTCCATCACCACAATTTCAATATCACGCTGCAACTTATAATGTTGTAATCCATCATCCGAAATAATCAGATCGCAATCCTGTGTTTTCAAAAGTAATTCGATAGCTTGCTGACGATTCGGTGAAATCACCACAGGCACACCTGTTCTTTTGGCAATTAAAACAGGTTCATCGCCCCCTTGAACGGGATCGGTTTCAGGCGTAACAAGTAAAGGATAGGTTTTAGATTGGCTACCATAGCCACGAGAAATCACACCTACACGCAATCCTTGTTTTTGCAACTCTTCAACTAACCACACCACAACAGGCGTTTTACCATTTCCGCCCACAGAAAGATTACCGACAATAATGACCGGTTTTGGAGATTTATAAGAGGATAAGATATTCAGGGAAAATAGTGCTAGGCGAATTTGGCTAATCAACCAAAATAGCAGTGAAAAAGGAAGAAGCAACCAAGCAAGCTTTGAATTAGAGTACCAAAAAGGCATTTCATTTATCCTATATTGATTTTGGGCGAACACATTGGTTCGCCCTTATTATTTTATCCGCTAAACTGCATACTGTGTAATTGTTTATACGCGCCATCAAGCGCTAACAAATCTTGATGCGTACCACATTCTTTAATTTCACCGTGCTCAATGACTAAGATTTCATCGGCATTTTCAATGGTTGATAAACGATGTGCAATCACCAATACTGTACGATCTTTTTTCAGTTCTTCTAATGCTGACTGAATCGCTCGTTCAGATTCTGTATCTAATGCCGATGTAGCTTCATCTAAAATTAAGACCGGTGAATTACGTAGTAATGCACGAGCAATCGCTAAACGCTGACGTTGGCCACCTGAAAGAGTTGCACCATTCTCACCAATAACGGTATCAAAACCTTGTGGAAGTTTCTCGATAAACTCCAGGGCGTAAGCTGCTTTTGCAGCTTCAATAATTTGTTCACGCGTGTATTTATCTTCTGCCGCGTAAGCAATATTATTGGCAATCGTATCGTTAAATAAATGTACTTGTTGAGAAACGACAGAACAATTCTCACGTAAATTAGATAAACGATAATCTTGAATTCTTACGCCATCTAATAAAATTTCGCCTTCGTCAATATCGTAGAAACGCGTCACCAAATTAGCAATCGTTGATTTTCCCGAACCTGAACGCCC
Organism: Haemophilus parainfluenzae ATCC 33392; assembly: GCF_031191205.1. Taxonomy (NCBI): domain Bacteria; kingdom Pseudomonadati; phylum Pseudomonadota; class Gammaproteobacteria; order Pasteurellales; family Pasteurellaceae; genus Parahaemophilus; species Parahaemophilus parainfluenzae. Next base: position 60,183 of record NZ_CP133470.1, read on the forward strand.
CACTAAAGCCACAGTTTTGCCTGCAGGCACATAAAAAGAGATATTATTTAAGGCTTTCTCTTCTTTACCCTCATAAGCAAAACTCACGTTTTTAAATTCTAAATCACCTTTTGCAGGTTCTGCTTTATACGTGCCATTATCTTTCTCTGTTTCCAAATCTAAGATGGCAAATAATGTCTGACACGCTGCCATGCCACGTTGGAACTGTGAGTTCACATTCGTCAAAGATTTTAACGGACGCATCATCGCTAACATGGAAGAAAAGACCACCGTGAAAGAACCCGCAGTTAAATTATCATCAGCAATTAATGGTGTCGTTGCTAAGTAAAGCACTGCTGCCAACGCCAAAGAAGCAATTACTTGCACAACTGGATCTGAAATCGCATCAGCAGTCACCATCTTCATACCTTTGCGACGCATATCGTTACTGACTTTATCGAAACGCTCTTCTTCAACTAATTGTCCACCAAAAGACAGCACCACTTTATGCCCTTTTAGCATTTGTTCCGTTGCAGAGGTCAATTCCCCCATGGAATCTTGCATGTTTTTACTAAGCTTACGGAAAATCTTAGATACCATGCGAATCAGCACTGCAATAATCGGCCCAATCACGAAAAGTACAAGTGTTAATTCCCAACTAGTATAGAACATCACAACAAGCAACGAAATTAAATAGGCTCCTTCGCGAACAATCGTCACTAATGAACTCGATGAAGAGTTCGCTATCATTTCTGAATCGTAGGTAATACGAGAAAGCAATTTGCCTGTTGAATTACGATCAAAGAAGCTCACTGGCATAAACATTAAATGTTTAAACAAACGGCGGCGCATAATCATCACTACTTTACCGGATACCCACGCCAGGCAATAAGTAGAGACAAAGTTGGTCACCCCACGCAATATAATCATACCAACGACAACAAATGCCATCATTTTCAAGAAAGAATGATCGGCTTTTCCGAAACCATCATCAAGCAAAGGCTTAAGCATATAAATCAAACCTGAATCTGCCAAAGCATTAAAAATTAAAGCAAAAGCGGCGACTAATAAGCCTGATTTAAACGGTGAAATCATCGGCCATAAACGCTTAAAAGTTTGTGTGGTTGAGAAATCTTTATCTTGCATAGCTTATTCTTACATCAATTATCTTAAAAAAATTGGCTGCATTGTACCTGTTATTTCGGGGATAATCCAATTACACGGGCAAACCAAGGTGAAAAATCTCCTCTCGCTTTTTCAATTTCAATGCCCTTTTCAGTAAAATTTAACCTTATATGACCTGAAATAGCGGTATTTTCGACCGCACTTTGATAACGATTTAACCGTTCAATCACGGTTGGATGAGGAAAATTCCACGCATTCCATCGTCCACTTGAAATTAAGGCTATATCCGGTTTTGTCTGTCCCAGTAAAAACTCGCCTGTTGAAGTTTTACTACCATGATGCCCCACCTGTAACACGTTAATCTTGCCGAGGTTTTCAGCAAAAGATCTTTCTGTCGCCACATCAGCATCACCAGTTAAAAGGATCTGATACTGCCCATCCGTTAGTAAAATTACGCAAGATTGCGGATTTTCCGCCCTGTCTGTAATTTGCGTTGGTGAAAGAATTTTAAAATCAAGTCCTCGCCACTGCCATTGTTTCCCCTGAAGACAAAAAGTGCGGTGCATTTCGCCATAGCTTTTGCGAGAAGGTGTAATCAGCTCAATCTCTGAGTATGCGGTTAAAATCGTTTTAGCACCGCCTGAATGGTCATTATCATCATGGCTTAAAATCAAGGTTTCAAGTTCAATCCCTTCCCGTTGAAGATAAGGCAATATTTCTAATTCCGCCATAGAAGAGCCACCTATTCCACTCTGCCAAGCGGGCCCCGTATCATACAACACGCCTTTCCCTTCTTTTACAATTAAGGTTGCTAAACCTTGTCCCACATCTAACGTATCTAACTGCCATTTGGGTTTCGTGATATATCGATACCCAAGAGTACCAATACAAAAACTAGAAATAAGAATAACACCTAAAAGAGCTTGTTTATAAGCTTCTGACGATAAGATTTTTGTGCTGTTTAATGTGAAAAATCGACTTGATTTTAGCGGTGTGTTTTTTGTTTTCCTTTGAGATGCAAAATACAAACCATATAACATTCCGCCAAAAACAAGGCTTAAAAGTGCGGTCAGAATGAGGGATAAATTAATCGAAATCGGAACATACGAGCCTTGGAAAATACTGAGAAATTGCGTAATACCTTGAGCAATCGTATTTGAAAGATGCCAAGAAGAAAATGCGCCATTCGTTAACACTGCAAAGAGAATCAAGGGTACCAGTAAGAAACTATACAAGGGCACTGCGATTAAATTCGCCAAGAATCCATTTAACGCAAAGCCATTAAAAAAGAAAAGTTGAATAGGCGTGAATAAAATCAGCAGCCCAAGTTGCAAATGAAACAAGCCCAAAATCCACCGCACTTTGCGGGATAATTTTTGATGTTGCCACTCGATTATTGATAAGGGAACATATCGGTACCATACAATCAGGCAGGTAACAGCACCAACTGAAAGCCAAAAGCTAACCGAAAGTGGCATAAGTGGATCACAAAAAAGCAGAAATGCCACGACCAAACAAAGCATTTTCGAAGGCGTGTAATATCGTCGCGAAAATTGAAGGATTGCAATAAAAAGCAATGCCATCATTGCACGGAAGGTCGGTAAACTAAATCCGGCTAAATAGGCATAACCTAAAGCAATCAACACACCAAAGCAAAGTGGAAACCAGGGTGAAATAAAGCGTGTAGGCAGTGCGAGTTGCAAGAATCGAGCAAAGAAAAAGCCTATTCCCATTGCTAAACCAATATGGAGCCCTGAAATGGCAATCAAATGTGCCGTATTCGTTTGTTGGTAAATCAGCCATGTTTTATTATCTAACCAAGCCCGCTCACCAAATGCCAATGCAATAAGCAAGCCTTGCAAAGAAAGCCCCTCTGTCTGATTGAGGCTAGTCTGTAGAAAATGTGTGCGGTAAGAAAAATCTTCGCTCATTTTGACCGCACTTTTCACATTTCCAACGGCAATAATCCTTTTGGAAAAATACCATTGCTGTCGATCAAATCCCCCATGATTAAGTCTTGCAGAAATAGGTCGAAGTTTTACATCAGCCCGCCAAATTTCACCTACTTGTGGCTTTTCCGGCGCTTTCCAATTAATAAAAATCTGTTGTTCTTTCCCATCAAATAATGACGTTCTTGCAACCAACGTTTGATAATCTTGTTGATGAAGAATTTCTGAGATATAAAGATCTAAGGTGATTTTATTTGGTAAACTTGAAATTTTCTCTGCTTGTCCCAATAACGATAAAGCAGGTGAATGCGCATAAGCCAAAGTAAGCAAAAACAAGATACCGCTCATGCAAAAATTTCTAGCTTTAAAATAATTGAACCAATGGGAACAAAGTGTGGTCATAACCAGCAATAAAATGCCCAGCCCTGCTCGTTGCCAGGTAAACAGTAAAAAATCAGGTACTACAAGCAAGGATAAGGCAGAAACAATAAACATCATGCACAGTTGAAATAGCGTGATTTTCATTTTAAGTGTTATTTATAGCGAAAAATAAGGCAAGCTAACCTTAAGCTTGTAGATACGCAAATGAATATGTCGTTTTTTGCGATCACGATCGCAAATTTGAAATTTCTAGACTAAATTTATTTGCTAAATAGGTGAAGTTCTGCTATTTATATCGCCCTTAAAATAACAGGGTTCTAATGTCAGCTATTTTTAGTTGCTCTGAACAAACTAAAACAAGACAGGATGTCATAAAAAGTCTGTAACATAATTAGGAGTTATCTATGTCTAAGGCCTCTCTAAGTTTGCTGGATTTGGCTGGTGTTAAGCCTTATCAACCTAAAAAAGGTGAAGAATATATGAATGAAGATCAAATTCTTCATTTCAGAAAAATTTTAACCGCATGGCATGAGCAAATTGTGGAAGAAGCATCAAGAACGGTTGCTCATATGCAAGATGAAGCGTCTAACTTCCCTGATCCTGCTGACCGTGCGACGCAAGAAGAAGAATTCAGTCTTGAATTACGCAACCGCGATCGCGAGCGTAAATTAATGAAAAAGATTGAATATACATTGAAAAAATTAGATACCGATGATTTCGGTTATTGCGATTCTTGTGGGGAAGAAATTGGCATCCGTCGTTTAGAAGCGCGCCCGACTGCTGATCTTTGTATTGATTGCAAAACTCTTGCTGAAATTCGTGAAAAACAAGTGGCGGGTTAATTTATTCAAATAACCCAACCAAAAGTGCGGTCAAAAACAACCGCACTTTTCGTGTTTTTATCAAATGCGCATTGAACATAGAGAATGGAGTAAATTATTCTTACTTATATAAAAAATTTATTTGGTAAAAAAACTAAAAAAGAAACCGAAACCAATATAAATTCGCCCGTTCCCAAAACGGCGCCAAAAAGCAAAAAATCTAACGTTTCAAAAACAGAGCGTTCACAACCCAAGATCGCCCCGTCCTCTTCTCACCATAAAAAAACCAACACACAAGCGTCTCGTTACGACAAACATAGCGTGAAAGCCTCTCATTTTGGCATTAATCCACGTATGTTTAGCCGTAATGCCATTACTGTGGTAGAAAAATTGCAACGACAAGGTTACGAAGCTTATATCGTTGGGGGGTGTTTGCGTGATTTATTATTAGGTAAACATCCAAAAGATTTTGATGTGGCAACAAACGCTCGTCCAGACCAAATTCAGGCAGTATTCCAACGCCAATGCCGCTTAGTTGGTCGTCGTTTCCGTCTTGCGCATATTATGTTTGGTCGCGATGTGATCGAAGTGGCCACATTCCGTGCCAGCCATTCGGATGCGCGCAGCGAAAATCAAGCGAAACAAAGCGATGAAGGAATGTTACTGCGTGATAACGTGTACGGCACCATTGAACAAGATGCCGAACGCCGTGACTTTACCGTAAATGCCCTTTACTACAATCCGCAAGATAATACATTACGTGATTACTTCAACGGAATTGATGATCTGAAAAACGGAAAATTACGTCTGATTGGTGATCCAGTGACTCGTTATCAAGAAGATCCCGTGCGTATGCTACGTTCTGTGCGCTTTATGGCGAAATTGGATATGTTCTTGGAAAAACCAAGTGAACAACCAATTCGTGAGCTTGCGCCATTACTGAAAAATATTCCACCAGCGCGTTTATTCGATGAAAGTCTAAAATTATTGCAGTCTGGCAATGGTGTAAAAACCTATAAATTACTGCGTCAATATGGCTTATTTGAACAGCTTTTCCCAAGCTTAACGCCTTATTTCACTGAAAAAGAAGACAGCCTTGCGGAACGAATGATTTTAACTTCGTTAAATTCAACTGATGAACGTATTGCCGATAAATTACGTATCAATCCAGCCTTTTTATTTGCGGCATTCTTCTGGTATCCATTACGCGAAAAAGTGGATGTGCTGAAAAATGAAGGTGGCTTAAACAATCACGATGCCTATGCCCTTGCGACAAATGAAGTGCTTGATCAATTATGCCGATCATTAGCCGCACCTCGTCGTCATACATCCGTCATTCGTGATATTTGGATGTTGCAATTACAACTGCTTAAACGCACGGGTTCTCACCCTGCTCGCACGATGGAACATCAAAAATTTCGTGCGGCCTTTGATTTATTGGCGATGCGTGCTGAAGTAGAAGGTGGCGACACCGTTGAATTGGCTAAATGGTGGCATGAGTACCAACTCAGCAATCAAGAACAACGTCGCCAGTTGGTTCAAGAGCAACAAAAATTGCATCCAGCGCCAAAGAAAAAATATTATCGCAGACGTAAACCTAAGGCGGCTAACTAATGGTTCAAGTGTATATCGCCCTTGGCAGCAATTTAAATACGCCTACAGAACAATTAAATTCGGCATTAGAGGCAATTTCTGCGCTACCTAATACTGAATTAAAATCGGTCAGCGGATTTTATCAAAGCAAACCATTAGGCCCGCAGGATCAACCGGATTATGTGAATGCGGTGGCAATGATCGAAACCACTCGCCCACCTTTAGCCTTGCTCGATGAATTGCAACGCATTGAAAATGAACAAGGTCGCGTACGTTTACGTCGCTGGGGTGAGCGTACACTGGATTTGGATATTCTGCTTTATGGTGATCAAATCATTCAAAATGAACGCTTAACGGTGCCTCATTACGATATGAAAAACCGTGAATTTGTGATTGTGCCGCTTTATGATATCGCACAAGATTTGGTTTTACCGGAAGGGGAAAAAGTCGCCAATTTGGTGAAAGCCTTTGAAAATCATCAAATGCATAAAATCAAAAATAGCGAGAAAATTAACCGCACTTAACTCAAAACAAAAGGGCTGATATTCACTATCAGCCCTTCTTTTTTACTCATCAAGCTAGGCGGCAACGGAAACAAAGATTTCTGTACCGATAATCACACAAATAAAACCAACCAACATTGGGACAGACATACGTTTTACGACTTCAAATGGTGAAATTTTTCCCATCCCTGACACAGCCACAACCACACCTGAAACCGGTGATAAACCACGACCTAAGTTAGAGGCTTGTAACATTGGAATGGTTAAGAACGCCGGGTTGACGCCCATTTGAGTGGCTAATTTTGGAATTAATTCTGCAAAAGCATAGAACGCCGCATTACCTGACCCCGTCGCCATGGTGGCTAAAATGGTAATCACCGCAAGCACTAACATCATAAAGAATGCTGAGCCGCCGAAGCTTTGTGCAGAGTCGATTAAATTAGTGATAAACCCGATTGTACTTAAACTTTGCGCAAATACACCTGCCGCTACTAAAAGCATGACTACTCCTGCAAAGGCATCTGCCATACCGCGATATGCCACCACGAGGTTATCAAAGGTTTGTTTGGCGTTGAAGCTACGTAAGAAATCCACTATGGCAGTAATGATAAAGCAAAGCACCATTACGGTAACGATGTGTAAATTTGGTAAGCCCCATTTACCGTCAAAAATCAATACGCCAATAATGGGTAATAATGGCAAAATCGCATAATAGTTTGGTGCAGTGGTTTTAATTTCATCTGCATTCAAACATTCTACTTGTACGCCTTCTTTTTTATCTAAATAACGCTGCCAGAAGAAGTGCGCGACAGCAATCCCTAAAATTGCAAAAATCGAAACCGGCAATGCTGTGCCAAAGGCAAACTCACCTAAAGGAATTTTTGAAATTTCAGCAGAAAGCACCACGTCGCCCGATGTTGGGGAAAGTATAATGGAGATTGGCGATGCACAGATTGCTGCTGCAGCCCCACGTGAAATTCCGACGTTTACCATGACAGGGAATAATGTTGCCATTAATAACACGCCCAAGCCCGTTGCGGATGCCACTGCAAAAGACATTAAACATGCAAGGAAGTAAGCAAACACCATTAAAATATAAGGTGAACGGATATTTTTCAGTGGTTTTGAAACCAATTTCACTACCACATCGTTTGCACCAAGATAAGTCATGTACACGGAGAAACCACATAACACCATAATCATCAAGCCTAGACCGCCGCCACGATTACCAAGTAGATATTTCACATATTCTAAAATATCAAAATAGGTGGAACCGGTGCTTTTCACGCCTTCCGGTAAAATCGAATGTCCCATCAGCACTGAAATGAATAACAAGACCAAGCCACCGAACATCAACACCCCGGTCGCTGAATAGCCTTTCACGATGTAATATGCCACTAAGACAATGGCAATCAAACCTATAATCAGATCCATAATTTACCTCTTTATTAAAATAATAATATCAGCAAGATAGCGATTGAATTGGCAGTTGTAAATCAGTTCAATACGAAAATTTGAGGTAGATCACAAAAAGAGTTTGGAGAGAAAGCGCGGTCGGTTTTGATAGAATTTTTGAAGTTAAAAACATCTGAGAAAATGACTGCACTTTTTTAAAACAGAACGATGGCTCAAGCGCCCTCGTTTGTACCACATGAGCACAAGCGTGGATGCTTGCGCTATCTTGGGGAATACTTACCCTATTATGAGACGTTCTGGTGATTGTGAAAGACTATCTTGAGCCTCCCATGTTTCTAATATATATACTGCTAAAGAGTGTGCGGCATTAACAACCAACCTTGCCTGTCTAACCTCAGGAATATAGGATTCTGGGCCTCCCCCATGGGCTGAGCTTTCGTGTGTCCTTATTGATGCTATGCCATCAATTATAGATGTAATACCAGAATTAATTTTCTGTAAATCATCTTGTCCTAATTTACTTAATCCAAACTTAAAATCTTCTTTAACTACTTTCCATAATTCTTTTAATATTTGTGTATTAGGTAGTTCTAAACCTTTCTCCAAAATATAAACTTTTAAAATAGACTCTAAAATATTACATGCAGAAGAAATCGCATCTAATGGATTTGTATTTAAATTTTTTATCGCCCTATCAAATTCTCTATTTATTGACTCCACATTCCTATTTTTGATCAAATCAGACAAAGTGATACTAGCAGGCGATAACGATTTTGATGGTAAGATTTTCCCATTAATATATGCGAAACCATGCTTATTTAGTTCTGTTTCTATATTCTCTTTAAATGTTTTCTTCTTTTCTTCTCGAGTTTTTAGATATCCAAAGGAAACATCATTTCCCGTCACAGGTTTTGTAGCCTCATTAAGCAAGATCTCTAATTTTTGTATTGGTTCTGAGCAACTATCATTTATATTTGATAATTTGCGTTGAACCTTTTTTTCCCTATTTTCATTAGGAATACTATCTGATGCTATACCTGCAGATAAAAATAATGTATCTAATTCTGTATGTGAATTAAATTGAGGTAACTCTTTAGATAAAAAAGCGATAATCTCTAGTGGAATTAACTGTGTACTCATAAAAAACCTTAGCTACTAATATTTGTAATCAAATTCAAAATCCGTTTATCCGACACCTGATATTTCGTGCCTAATTGCTGCGCAAATAAACTCACACGCAATTCCTCAATCATATAGCGAATTTCCGCAATTTCATCAGAAATCGGTTTGGATTTTGGTAGTTTAGCCAGTAATTGTTGGTAAGCTTGTTGCACTTGTTCCACGCGTAGCATCGCAGCACGATCTCGATTCACATCTTGAGCCAGTTTATCGATACGTTTATCAATGGCTTGCAAATAGCGCTGTAAATCTGGTAGGCGATCATAACCGCTCTTTTGCACAAAACCTGGATAAATCAATCCGCTTAACTGCGCCTTAATATCGGAAAAGGCAAAGGCCATCGTGAAATCCATTTTGCCTTTTAAACGTTGGTTCAAGGCATGATTAAGGGAGAGAATTTGCTCCACTTTCTGCGCAATATCCACGGTCACTTCGTTAAGGTTTTCTCGAACAAAATCACGCAACTTTTCAAAACCTGCTTCATCCCACACAAACCCGCCAAAATCGGCAATCAGCTTATCCACCGCACAAGCGATACAATCGTCGATCAAATCCAACACACGACCGAACGGGGTAAAATACAGCCCCAATTTAGCTTTATTCGGCAATTTTTCATGCAGATATTTAATCGGTGACGGTACATTGAGCAACAATAAGCGGCGCAGACCTTGTTGCATCGCCACCGCTTGCTCAAACTCTGTTTCAAACAGTTTGATACCTACGGCATCTTTTTCATCTACAATGGCCGGAAACGCTTTGACGCTAAAGCCACGTTGTTTTTGTTCATAACATTGTGGTAAATCTGCAAAACTCCAAATATGCAGCCCGCTTTGCTCAATGCCATCATCTGCCACAGCAGAAATACTTTCCTGCACACGATCTTTTAAGTTGAATTTCAGCTCATCCAAATTCATGGATTCGGCAATTTTCTTGCCGTTTTCATCCACCACACGGAAAGTCATTTTCAAATAGCTTGGAATTTGTTCCCAATTCCAATGTTCCGCTTCTACGGTAACGCCCGTCATACGACGTAATTCATAAATTAGCGTATCCAATAATGGCTTTTCCAACGGTACGGCACGACTTAAAAAAGCTTGAGCATAATTAGGTGCGGGCACGAAGTTACGACGATAAGATTTCGGCAGAGATTTAATCAGCGCAATCACCAATTCTTCACGCAAACCTGGAATTTGCCAATCAAAGCCGGTCATTTCCACTTGATTGAGCAATGGCAACGGAATATGAACCGTCACGCCGTCTGCATCGGTACCCGGTTCAAATTGATACGTCAGTTTGAGTTTCAAATTGCCTTGATGCCAGAAATTCGGGAAATCCAGCTTGCTCACCTGTTCCGCATCATCATTAATCAAGAATGAGCGTTCAAAATTAAGCAATTCAGGATCTTTTTGCTGCGCTTTTTTCCACCAGGTATCAAAATGTTTTTGGGAAACCACTTCCGTACCAATACGCTGATCGTAAAATTCAAAAAGCGTACGGTCATCCACCAAAATATCGCGGCGGCGGCTTTTGTGTTCCAACTTCTCTACTTCTCGAACGAGTCGTTGATTTTCTTTGAAGAATTTATGTTTGGTATTCCAATCCCCTTCCACTAAGGCTGATTGAATAAAGAGCTCGCGGCTTATCGTCGGATCAATAGAACCGTAATTCACTGGTCGCGCAGCCACAATCGGCACACCGTAAAGCGTGACTTTTTCATCAGCAATCACGGCACCACGGGATTTCGACCAACGTGGTTCGGAATAGGATTTTTTAATTAAATGCTCGGCAAGTGGCTCAATCCATTCTGGCTCGATTTCCGCCACCATACGCCCCCAAAGTTTGGAGGTTTCCACTAACTCTGCCGCCATCACCCATTTCGGTTGTTTTTTGAAAAGCACAGAATTGGGGAAAATCGCAAAATGGGCATTATGCGCGCCAAGATATTGTTGTTTTTCCGCTTCTTTTAAACCGATATGAGAAAGCAAGCCGCTTAAAAGTGCGGTATGAATTTGCTGATATTCGGCTTTTTCGGAATTAATCGGTAAGCCCATTTCACGCACGGTTAAACGAATTTGATGATAAATATCCTGCCATTCACGAATACGTAAATAATTTAAGAAATCCTTTTGGCATTGACGACGGAATTGGTTTTTACTCAATTCTTTTTGTTGTTCTTGTAGGTAACGCCAAAGATTGAGGAAAGCCAAGAAATCTGATTTTTTATCGGCAAAACGACGATGTTTTTCATCGGAAGCTTGCTGTTTTTCTTGTGGGCGCTCGCGCGGATCTTGAATAGATAAAGCAGCGACAATAATCATCACTTCATGCAACGCACCTTGTGAAACAGCGGTCAGCAACATCTTCGCTAAACGAGGATCCACAGGGAGTTGCGATAATTGACGACCTACTGCCGTTAATTGACGTTTCTCGCCTGATTTGGTGCGAACCATTTCAAACGCCCCCAATTCTTCCAACAGTTTTATCCCATCTTGAATATGGCGTTTATCTGGGGCATCCACAAATGGGAAAGCTTCAATATCATCCAAACCCAATGCCGTCATTTGCAAAATAACAGAGGCTAAATTGGTGCGTAGAATTTCAGGATCGGTAAACTCTGGACGAGAATTAAAATCTTCTTCCGAATATAAACGAATACAAATCCCTTCGCTCACACGACCACAACGACCTTTACGCTGATTAGCCGATGCCTGTGAAATGGGTTCAATCGGTAAACGTTGTACTTTGGTGCGATAGCTATAACGGGAAATACGCGCTGTACCTGGGTCAATCACATATTTAATGCCCGGCACGGTCAATGAGGTTTCTGCGACGTTGGTCGCTAATACAATACGATTTAAACCGCTTGGATGGAAAATTTTATTCTGTTCTTGCGCAGACAAGCGAGCAAAGAGCGGTAGAATTTCCGTGTGTTTTAGATTTTGTTTTTGTAAGGCTTCGGCGGTATCGCGAATTTCTCGCTCACCGTTCATAAAGATCAAAATATCGCCACGACCTTCCGCCTGCAGTTCATCTACTGCATTGAGAATGCCTTGTAGCTGATCTTGATCGTCTTCTTCCACTACGGGACGATAACGCACTTCAACAGGATAGGTTCTGCCCGACACTTCAATGATCGGTGCATTATTAAAATGTTTGGAAAAGCGTTCCACATCAATAGTTGCGGAAGTGATGATAAGTTTCAAATCACGGCGACGTGGCAACAGCTGTTTCAGATAACCGAGAATAAAATCGTTGTTTAGGCTTCGTTCGTGGGCTTCATCAATAATCAAACAAGAATATTGATTAAGGAAACGATCGTTTTGAATTTCTGCTAACAGGATCCCGTCAGTCATCAACTTGATTTGCGTATCATCACTGATTTGATCGTTAAAACGGACTTTATAACCGACTAATCCACCAAGCTCCGTTTTCAACTCTTCAGCAATACGCGCTGCAACTGAACGAGCAGCAATACGGCGTGGCTGAGTATGACCAATCATGCCCAAATTGCCAAAACCTAACTCCAAACACATTTTCGGCAATTGAGTGGTTTTACCTGAACCGGTTTCCCCCGCCACGACGATCACTTGATGCTCGGAAAGCAGTTTTTCAATTTCTGCTTTGTGTTGGCTAACGGGCAAACTCTCTGGAAAAATGATGGGATTTTGCACCGCACTTTTACGATTTTCTACACGTAATTGAGCCTGTTCAATCTGCAGCTGGATTTCTGCGGCAACAGCTTGTTGAGCTTCTTGGCTTTTAATTTTTCCAATACCATGAATGCGAGCGGATAAACGACGTTGATCCACCAGCATGATATCCTTGAGTTTCGAAAAAAGAGATTGTTGTATCGGGTTTAATTCACGTTTGACTGATTTATTCTTCATACCTATTTACTTTTAACACCACCGTAAGCCAAGCACAGCCAACCAATTAAAAATAACGTTCCGCCAATTGGTGTTACCCAAACAAGGAATTTGCCTACACCAAGAGCGAGCGCATAAAGACTGCCGCTAAAAAGAAGAATGCCGTACGCCCAACTCCCTGCAGCGAAATTAGCCATTTTATTTGTAACCAGTGATTCACGGCACAATTGCAAAATACCAATCGCTAAAATTGCAATGGTGTGGAACATTTGATATCTCACACCAGTTTCAATCCACGCCAATTCTTTAGGTTCTAAAACTTTGCTTAATCCGTGGGCAGCAAAAGCGCCAATTGCCACACATAACAAACCGCTTAGCCCAGCGATAAATAACCATTTGTTTTTCATCTAAAATTTTCCTACTAATATCGCTAAAATACCGGCGGCGATAAGTGGACCTACCGGAATGCCTCCTAAGAAAGACACACCAATAATCGTACCAATTAATAATCCAGTCACTAAAACAGGTTGTTCCCCCATTAATGGCACCCCTTTCCCTGCAAGCCATGCCACTAATGCCCCAATTAAAATAGAGACACCCATTTTCCAGTTTAAAAATGAACTGAGATCGGGAAGTTGGATTTTCCCCGACACTAACGGTGCAAGCACACCAATTGTTAAAATGACGATCCCAATTTTTATCCCATATTGTTCGAGTATGGGAATGTATTTGGATAATAAGGTTTGCTGCATGATTAATAGCACTGCAGCGGAGATGGTGATTGCGCTATTTTGACTCATTAATCCCAAAACGATTAAGAAAACCAATAATAACGCGATCATATTGAATTGTAATGACATAATACCTCTAAAATGCGGTCAAAACACAGACTATTTTACATGTAAAGTTTTTGTAAATTATACCAATTTCTCGCTTTTCTGTGTTTTTTATTTATCCAAAAAAGGCTAGAATATAAGTCAACTTTCTTCTCATACTCCCTGTTTTTACTAAGGTTTTTGCCCTATGTCGAATGTTGTCAGCCCTGAATTGATTAAAACCGTTGTTCTACTTGCTACCAGTGTGACCATCGTGCCGCTTTTTAAGCGCATTGGCTTAGGTAGCGTATTAGGTTATTTAGTAGCGGGCTGTTTAATTGGTCCTTCAGTGTTTGGTGTGGTAGAAGATGCTGAATCAGTTCTCCATATGGCGGAACTGGGTGTGGTGATGTTCTTATTCATTATCGGTTTGGAAATGCACCCCGAACGTTTATGGGCGATGAGAAAAGCAATTTTCGGGCGAGGTTTTCTACAAGTAGGGTTATGCGGCGCACTACTCACCTTTGCTGGTATCTATATCTTAAATCTTCCTAAAGAAGTGGCGTTTATTGCAGGCATGGGCTTTACCCTTTCTTCCACAGCCATTGTGATGCAAGTATTAGAAGAACGCTGTATTACAAACACCCCCAAAGGTCAACGTGTTATTTCTACCTTAATTTTTGAAGATTTATCCATTGTGCCATTATTGGCATCCATCGCCTTTTTAACGCCCGAAACAACGCATATTGAACACCAAACTAACTGGACATCCATTGCCGTTGCGCTAGGTGCCGTTGTGGGGTTAGTCGTTGCGGGTAAATGGTTAATGAATCCAATTTTCCGTTTAATTTCCAAAGCCCATATTCGCGAAATGATGACAGCAGCCGCGTTGCTTGTAGTCTTAGGCGCGGCATTAGCCATGGAAGCAAGTGGCCTTTCAATGGCGATGGGCGCCTTTGTTGCTGGCGTAATGCTTTCAGAATCTGCATTCCGTCACCAATTAGAAGCCGATATTGAACCTTTCCGTGGTCTATTGCTTGGTCTCTTCTTCATGGGCGTGGGAATGTCACTTGATTTAACCTTGGTATTCCATAATGCACTTTGGTTATTAAGCATAGTATGTCTTTATATCATTGGCAAAGCCTTAGCCGTTTATACCGTCGCACGAATTACAAAACTTGACCGAAAAGAATCAGTTGGACGAATGACTATCATGGCGCACGGTGGTGAATTTGCATTCGTACTCTTCTCAGCTGCGACCACTGCAGGCGTGATGACAAAAGATCAAAATGCAACCTTTACCGCTGCAGTGATTATTTCGATGTTATTCTCCCCATTGATAGGTTTATTAATGCGTAAAATCAACCAACGCAAATCAGCAAATCAAGAGGAAAAAATCGATACTAGCGATCTCGATCCAATTGTGGATTTAGAAGATAGCGTGCTCGTAATTGGTTTTGGTCGTTTCAGCCAAATCGTCTGTCAATCACTTCTTGTTCGTGGCATTAACGTATCGGTGATTGACCGTAACATCGAAAATATTCGTGCGGCAGCTAAATTTGGTTTTAAAGTTTATTACGGTGATGGTATTCGTCTTGATGTATTACGCACTGCCGGTATCGAAAAAGCTAAATGTGTCGTCATTGGGATTAATGATACACAACGTATTGAAAACATCGTTCAGAATTTGAAAGATGCTTATCCGAAACTCCCTATTTTGGCGCGAACTTATGACCGCAGAACAACCGTGAATCTTATCAAGCAAGATGTGGACTTTATTGTACGTGAGACCTTTGAGTCTGCCCTCACGCTCAGTCATGCAACACTAATGCAATTAGGTATCAATAAAATTGAAGCTGACGAGGTCATTGCAGAAGTTCGTTACTTAGACCAGGAAAGGTTGAATGAAGAAGTTTTACATGGTTTTTCAACAGACATCATCCGAAAATATTGGATGCCCAAACCCTTCATAAAACCACATTCTGATGCCGAAGCATTAAATGAAGAAACAGCTGAAATTTTAGAAAAAGAAGATGATACTAATGATGATGAAACGGCGATTGAAACCCTTCTTCACGATGATTCAGAAACCGAAAAACAAAAAGAAGTTGAATAACAAAAAGCCCGATCACTATCGGGCTTTTTTATTAGGCTTTCATGGTCACAATCCAGCAATTATGGATTTGTTTGTTACGTTCAAAATCAAGCGGTAATGTTTTCGCTGAAATTTCGACCGCACTTAGTCCCAGCTCATCTAACGTCTCAAAATCCATTTTAAAACCACGTTTATTATTTGAGAACACGATGGTGCCGTTAGGACGTAAAATACGTTTGAGATTACGCATTAATTTGATGTGATCACGTTGAACATCCCAGCTGTCTTCCATACGTTTAGAATTCGAGAATGTTGGCGGATCCACGAAAATCAGATCAAACTGACGATCGCATTTTTCTAACCATTGTAAGCAATCAGCTTGGATGAGTTTGTGCTGTTTGCCTTCAATATCATTTAAAATCAGGTTTTGCTCTGCCCAGTTTAAATAGGTGTTAGACATATCCACGGTCGTTGTTGATTTTGCCCCACCTAATGCTGCATGCACTGTTGCAGAACCGGTATAAGCGAAAAGATTGAGGAAATCTTTACCTTTTGCCATTTCACCAAGCATTTTACGGGTTAAACGATGATCTAAGAATAATCCTGTATCCAAGTAATCTGTTAGATTCACCCAAAGCTGTGCGCCGTATTCATTTACATAGAAATATTCGCCTTTATTGGCCAATTTTTCATATTGATTGGTGCCTTTTTGTTTTTGACGGACTTTCAAAATCAGTTTATTGGTTTCAATTCCAGTGACTTGTAAGGTTGCAGTCACTGCATCCAATAAACGCTGACGCGCTTTGTTTTCATCAATATTTTTCGGTGCGGCATACTCTTGCACCACAATATGATCGCCATAACGATCCACCGCTACGTTATATTCCGGTAAATCAGCATCATATAAACGATACGCATCAAGGCCTTGCTGTTTCGCCCATTTTTCAATTTTCTTGATATTTTTCTGTAAGCGATTCGCAAAATCTACCGCTACCGTTGAAGTGCGGTCAAATTCAAGCGGATTTTCAACCGAACTTTCTTTACGCTCAGAAATTTGATAATTCTTCTGAACACAATCTAACGGACCGTTTTTCGCTTTAAATTGACGATGAGAACGCATACGCAAGCAATCAAGCAACGTAGATTCACTACTAAAAATCGACGCATTCCAACCACCAAATTCATTTTTAAGGCGTTGTCCAAAGACTGAATATAGTGCAATCAAAGCAGGAGTTGTACCTAAACGCTCACCATAAGGCGGGTTACAAATCACCGTTCCCACTTCATCTGGACTTGGATTTTTTAATGCGGCAACATCACCTTGTTTCCACTGAATTAAATGTGCCACACCTGCATTTTGTGCATTCTTTTGCGCTTTTTTCAGTACGCGATGATCGAGATCGAAGCCATAAAAATGCGGTTTTAGATTTTGATTAAAATAAGTTTCAGCTTGCTGTGCCGCTTCTGCTTTGACCTTATCCCAAGCATCTTGATTATGCCCTTTCCAGCAATCAAAGCCCCAATGTAAACGATGTAATTGCGGTGCAATTTGTGCTTCCATCTGCGCGGCTTCAATTAGCAAGGTGCCCGAACCGCACATTGGATCCACTAAAGGTGTCCCTTTTTTCCAACCTGAACGAAGCACAATCGCGGCAGCTAAGGTTTCACGTAAAGGCGCTTGGCCTGTATCTTCGCGATAACCTCGTAAATGTAATGCTTCACCACTTAAATCGAGTGAAACGACAAGCTCTTCTTTATTCAAATAAGCATGAATTCGAATATCTGGATAGTTTTTATCCACATTTGGACGCGCTTTCCCTTGACGTTCAAAATAATCCACAATGGCATCTTTCACACGCATCGCACCAAATTGGGTATGGCGAATTTCTTGGTTTGTCCCGTTGAAATCAACAAAAAATGTAACTTTCTCATCAAAATAACTTAACCAATCTTGCCCTGTCACAATTGAATACAAGTCTAAATCACTATATACCTTGCCATTTACAATCGGTAACAAAATACGTGAAGCTAAACGTGACCATAATAAACTGCGATAAAGTGCTTCATCATCAGCCTGAAAATGTACGCCGCCTTGTGCAATTTTACATTCCGTTGCACCAAGCTCAGTTAGTTCGACTTTTAAGAGTTCTTCAAAACCACGGGCAGTTGTGGCAAATAGTTGTTTCATGCGTTTTCTCGGTAGGGAAAAATTGGGCGGATTATAGCATAGTTTTAATTAGGATTTCGCCTAAGGCGACCTACTTTTCTTTGCTTGTGCAAAGCAAAGTAGGCAAAAGAAAACACACCCCAATTAAATCGCTAATCCTCATTCTTTTTCAATTTTCTTTACAGAAATTTTCGAACTCGCTTCGCTCAAACAAGCGAAAATTTCTTAAAAATTGAAAATCATTCGGGCGATTTAGATGGGGCAATAAAAAAACAGCCTTAAAGGCTGTTTTTAAGATAAAAGTAAATAAGATTATTTACTTAAACATTGAGCATAGCTATCAGCGGTGGCTTGAAGGAAATTCGCATAAGAATTTGGACCAAGCTGTACGTTATCGCCAATAGGATCTAAACGACCCACATTAACTTTTGTACTTTGCGCTAGCGAATCAATCACTTTTGGTGTGAATTGAGGCTCAGCAAAAAGACAATTTACATGGTGTTCTTCAATCTCTTCTTTGATGTGAGCAATGGTTTTTGCACCCGGTGCCACTAATGGATTAATGGTGAAATAACCGGTTTGATTTAAACCATACGCATCATTGAAATAGCTATAAGCATCATGGAACACAAAGAAGCCTTTATCTTTGAGTGGTGCCAATTGTGCTTTGATTTTATCGCTTTGCTCAGTCAAAGTGCGGTTAAAATCGGCTAAGTTTTTCGCAATGAGTTCTTTTTTATCTGGGTGTTGTTCTGTTAATTTATCCGCGACTTTCTGTGCCACAATTTGGCTAATGGCGGGTGAATACCATAAGTGCCAATTCACGCTTAACCCATTTTCATCTACATCATGGTGATGATGCTCATGGTCATGACCATGTTCGTGCTTATGATCGTGTCCATGTTTATGATCATGACCGTGCTCGTGTTCATCGCCTTCATGATAATGCTCATGATGCACTTTGCTTAAAAGTGGTTTAATTTCTGGAATATCAGAAATATTGATGACTTTTTTACTATCAATTTGGCTAATCGGTTTTGCTAAGAAAGCGTCAATATCTTCACCAACCCAAAGCACTAAATCTGCAGATTTCACTTTTTGCACATCTGAAAGTTTTAAGCTGTAATCATGTGGAGAAGCACCTGCCGGTACTAAAACCTGTGTATCCGTCACACCGTTTGCAATAGACGATGTAATAAAACCGAGCGGTTTCACGGAGGCCAATACATCTGCATTTGCGATCATTGGAAGGGTTAAAAGTGCGGTAGAAATTGCACTCATTTTTAATACTTGTTTCATGTTTGTTTCCTTGCTTTTATTGGGAATTATTCTCAAAGCCAACATAGACTACTCCTTTTTGATAAAATTGCAACATTCCAAATAAAAAAATGAAGTGATATTTCTTCATCTTGTTAAATACTTTCATTCATAAAGAAAAAGCAACGTTTTCACGTTGCTTCATTTCTTTATTTTAATAACTTATCGATTACCCGAGAAACGGCAAAAAATCCAAAAGTTGCTGTTATCATAGTTGCTGCACCAAAGCCATTTGCACAATTCATGGTGGCTGATACTTCACAGCCTTCGCCCATTTTAGGGAAAATCAGAGGCTGGCTAGAAAACACCGCATCAACTGCAAACTTACGTTGTGGATTTTGAGTAAAATTGAAATCCTTACGTAAAACTGACCGCACTTTTGCCAATAATGGATCTTGAATCGTTTTGCTTAAATCAGTAATTTGAATTTTCGAAGGATCAGTCTGACCACCTGCACCACCAATGGTAATAATCTTGATTTTATTACGTTTGCAATAGGCAATCATCGCGGCTTTGGTTTTCACATTATCAATGGCATCAATCACATAATCATAGCCACGATTTAAGTATTCGGCTTGATTATCCGGTGAGATGAAATCATCAATGACATTTACCACACATTCTGGATTAATCAGCTTAACGCGCTCGGCCATCACTTCCGTTTTAAGCTTACCAATATTGCCACTTAATGCAGGAAGTTGACGATTAATATTAGTGACACAAATATCATCCATATCAATCATGGTGATCTGCCCTACACCACTCCGAGCCAATGCTTCCACCACCCACGAACCTACGCCACCAATACCAATGACGCACACATGAGCCTGACGCAAACGCGCCAAGCCTTCTGGTGTGTAAAGGCGGCCAATGCCGCCAAAACGTTGTTCGTAATTATCGACTCGAGCCATTATTGTAGTACCCAAACACGTCCATAGTGTTTTGATAAACCAGCGATGTGACCTGCTTGATCGCCAATACCACGGTATAAGTCAAAGTGGTGACCATTTACCGCGCCGCCCACATCAAGAGCCACCATTAAGTGTAATTTGTGTGTGCCCATCCAGTTACCATTATTATCAATATCTGGCACTTCAACCAATAATACGGTTCCAGAAGGAATCACATTGCGATCAGAAGCAACGGCCGCCATTGGCACTAAAGGCACACCTGCAGAACCTTTCACTTCACCTGTTGGATCGTTTTTAAAGAAAACATAAGATGGATTACGTTCTAACAATTCTCGTACTCGAGATGGGTTTGCTTTCCCCCATTCACGAATCGCTTGAATGGACATTTTTTCTTTTGGAATTTCACCATCTTCTACTAACAAACGACCAACCGCTTGATATTTATAACCATTTTGTCCCGCATAGGCTAAATAATTTAAATTGCCATCACCGTAATCAACGTAGCCACTCCCCTGCACGCCTAATAGGAAGTTATCCATCATTGAATCACTATAAGCGAGCTCTAAGCCTTGTCCTGCCAATGCACCATTATAAATTTCTGCACGACTATAACGTTTATAGCTTGGCATCGCATAAATTGGATGTTGATATTGACCTTGTGCAGTACGGCGTGCATGAATCACCGGCGAATAATAACCTGTCATCAATACGTTTTGATAACCATCAAAACCTTTCATAATCTGAGGATTAATGCCGTATTGTGCTAATTCATTTACATTGGCTCCTGCAAGCACCCAGTTAGTGATTTTGCCATAATTCGCCGCAAAGCGATTTGTTAATGAATTTGAATAATCACGAACATTCGTCAACTGCGTTAAAAAATCACCTTGATTAACGACCGCCCCTTTGTTCTCCACGGAAGCCACTGGACTTAAAATAGCTTGTTGATAAGTACGTCCACTATACTTGGCCCCGAATTTTTGTGGATCGTCGCCTGTCGCAGTACGCGGCAAGCTAGAATTATTTTTTGAAGAAACTTTACTTGGTGCCGATCCACATGATGCAAGTACTGAAATAGCCGCCATCACAGAAAGAATTTTTACGGCGAGATTTTGACGAAATTTCATTCTTATTTTCCTAAATTAAACTAACTAATACAAAGTTGCATACGCTATCAAAAATTCCCTTTTAGGACTAGTACTATTTCATAAAATGATTAATTAATATTCACATTGTTTATTTTCTTAACAAACGGAAAGTCAAATTCAGTTTAAATCTTGCAATAATTTTTGAAACGAGTATATTACGCGCCATCAGACGCGGGGTGGAGCAGCTTGGTAGCTCGTCGGGCTCATAACCCGAAGGCCGTCGGTTCAAATCCGGCCCCCGCAACCAAATTATAAAGCACCGAGATTTCGGTGCTTTTTTGTATTCAAAGTGACTATTTTCTATTCTAGAATGTTGCCGTCACCCCAAATTTAATCGTTCTCCCTGGTGCAGGCATGGAGGAACGTGTCATTGGGTCAAGATAATAACGATCAGTTAAGTTTGTCGCAGACAATGACAGCGCAAGATTCTCATTCACTTTGTAATTCATATACGCATCCACCAAGAACACCGGTTGCCAACGTGGGTTATTATTGCTATTGGCAAACCAACCGGCATCACGCAAGGATTTATTGCGGGTTTCTTTTACATTGGTGTGATACACCATTCGCGTGCCAACTTCTAATCGTTCATCTAAGAAACGTACACCAAGATTTGAGGTAATGCTGTATTTCGGCAAAATGGCATTTTTTAAGTAGCCGTTTTCATTACCACCATTAACACATTCGGGATAGGCTTTAAATGTGTGTATATCACCCGTACTACCAACATCTCGAATTGCTGAACTTTTATCGCAGAATTTATTTTTGATGTTGTAGCTAATACCGATATCACCGAAGATGCGACCTTGATCATAACGAGCGGATAATTCTACGCCTTCTAAAATCCGTTTATCAAACTGCTTCATCTCATAATTAATATCACGGTCAAAAATATTTTTCGTGGTATTTTTGTACCAATTTAGGCGAATATCCGCACGGCGTAAACTTGGGAAGAAACCACGTAAATCATGTACATAGCCCACTTCAATATTTTTGCTGTGTTCCGGTTTACGTTTATAAAGCGGCGTGAGAATATCAATGGAATAGCCAATAGTATCTTCAAAAATACTCGGCATACGTTTGGTTTCATCATAGCGCACATAAATTCTGGCGTTATCACTTAAAAATGCGGTAGCACTAAAGGAAGGTGCCCAAGCGTGATCTTTACGCTCTGCCTTTTTCATTTTTTCCCACTGTTCTTTAGTTATTGGTGTTTTTTCTGGCGAGCCAGAAAAATCAGCACCAATGTCATATAAATAATCTTCTTTCCCAGTTTGTGGATGTATTACTTTTTTTTTCTAACATTTCTTTTGTAATGCGTCCATCCTTAAGCGGAAAATGCTCAACAGAAAAATTACCGTATTCGTCCCGTTCCCAATAAATAGTTTGCGTTGCTGATTCATCCCATTGTGCATCGTTTTGGCCAAGTATGGCATGAGCCTCATTTTCTTCTTCTGTTGATTCTGTATAGCCATGTGCATAAATATAGTTAGATTGATTATTAACCCACTGTTCAAATTCGGATGAGTCATAGTCTGGTTTTGGATAAAGTTCTTCAAATTCATTATACAATTTTGTATATAATTTAGACTTTCTTTCATAGTTTAAATAGTTTTGCGTGAGTTCAGGACTAACTTGTTTTAACTTTTTCACGATAAATGGAATTCGTGATTCGGTTAATACCTCTTCCTGTTTTAAGTTTGCAATTTTTTCCTGCAAACCGCGATCTTTAGATTTGTAATGGGTATATTTCACCCCAGCAGTCAGTAATAACCAATCGGTTGGTGAATATTCAAATTTGAAGCCTGCATTAAATTCATTTCGGTTGCCTTTTCGATTTCCTGAACGAGCTGAGTTTGATACTCGGCAAATACCATGTAAATCGCCCTCCACACAAGTAAGATTTCCCCCTTCCGTTTTATCATCAGTGTCGTATTGATTAAATGCAGTAAGTTGATATTTATCCCAAAGCTCATAAACATTGGTACTGTCTAAAGTTTCACGACGGTAATTTGTCATAATGCTTAAACGAAGTTTTGGACTTAGTTCCGTGACATTGCTAAAGGTTATTCCCATATGATTATCACGGGCAAATTGCACTTGAGCGGGTTGAGTATTAAAAATCCCATCAATATTTTTAAATTTAGGATTTTTCATATATTCTTTTACTTTATTATGAAAAATTTCATAAACGCGATCTTGTGCGCGTTTACGTTCAGCAGGATCTTCTATCTGATCCAAATCATAAGCTTTATCACCGATCTCATCAGCCAGTTGGTGGTACGCTTCATTTCCAAGTGATTGCGTTTCATAATCGCTAAAAAGCACATCGCCAGGTGAGCCGCCCGATGTATTAGTTGCCGTATCATTTTTTACTGCCCAGACACCTATCTTTAAATCAAGCCATTTGTTATCCGGCGGGTTATAGGAAAACTCAACATTACCTGTTTTTTGTTTTACATCTGCTAGTGGCCATTGGGTGACGGTATTACGTGCAGAATAGTTATAGCCAAGTCGGGAAGGCATTATGTCACCATAATTTATTCGCGTGTCTCGGAAGTTCGCAGAAAGTGAAGCATGTTTATTAAAGTGGAATTTACCCTTTAATAACCAAGATCGGCTTTCATAAGATGTATTTGGTACTTCTTCACCCGGTTTATAAATTCGAGCAATGAGTGGAATATAAGGGTCATCGGAGTTTTTATCTAAATTAAGCGGGCCGGTTGTTCCTTCACCGTATTTTTTCCCTCCCCGTTTACCGGCAAAATAATTCCCTTTTTTACGATAAGCATACGCCCCTAAGACTTCATAACCATCATCTTTTGCTGCTAACGCCAAACGTACAGCATTATCGTGTAAAGGTTTATTTCTGCCTTTTTTTCGTGGGCTAATCCGATCATCATCTTTAAAATACAACGCCCATTCACCTAATTCGGCACGCCCATCTGGTGCAACAAGTCGATAATCCTGACCGATGGGAATACCTTCATAAGGACGAGCCTTAATGGAATTGTCGGCGGTCTCCGTTTTAAGTTCAATACCCCATTTTTGGCCCGGTTTGATAATATCGTCAGGATTTAAAGTGGTCATACGAATCGTGCCTGACGCCCCGGAGCGTAAAGTGCGGTCTAAATTAGGGCCTTTTTCCACATTCACTTCACTCACTAAGAATGGATCAAGATAGTTACGATTACTTACACCGGAATAACCGCGCCAAATGGTAATCGCCTGTTCAGTATCATCAACTAATACAGGAATCCGCCCTTGTCCCCAAGAACTACGAATAATAGGATCAATCGCACCTCCATTACGCGCATCGCCACTATAGACGCCTGTAATACCACTTAATAAATCAGATACAGATTGAGAATGATAAGTTTCAATTTCTTTTTTGCTTTTATATTCAGTGACATTATTTTTACTATAAACCTCATCTTTACCTGCTAATGTCTTACTTTCTGCCGTTGCACTAACATTAATGGTTTCCAATTGATTTATTTCTTCCGCCTGGGCTCCTAAAGGGACTATCCCCATAAAGGAAAAAAGCAATAAAGTTACGGTAGTATAATTTTTGTTTGAGTCATCCATCTCTATCCCTCTTAATATAATAAAAATAATTATCATTATTATACGCGTGATGATTTTAAAAACCTATTAAATAACTCAGGTTTATATTAAAAATGAGAAGAAGATCACAATTTTAATTTTTGTAGAATACTCAAAAAAATAAAGGCACAATGTCATGAAACATTATGCCTTTATCCATCAATCTTATTAGATTTGATACTTTGTCTTATCGCCGATATCAAAGTGTAATGGCATTCGCCATTTTTGAACCGCAAGAATCAATAATAACCCGCCGACAATCAACGATAAAATTCGGGCAATCCAACTACCTTCAAATACCCAAGCAAGCCAAAGTGCAGCGACAAATGCGGGTTGTAAATTTAACAATGGTACTCTAAAACAGAAATATTCTTTAAAACATAAACTGCCAAGTGTTACCAGTGCCCCCCCCAGTGCCAATTCATGCCAACCTAAAAGCGCACATAATAGTGCAAGCCATGTAGCAAATTGGAATGTTAAGCGGTAATGTTTTAAATAGATATGAAGAGACGAAGCACAACAAGTTGCCGCAATCAACACGGCAATTTGAGCCTGTTGAGGATACCAAGTTAAAGCGAAAATACTAAATGCCGCAATAACAAAGCCTGTGCGATAAATAATGACAGTGAGTTTATCCCAAATATCCATTGGAGATTTAATATGTGGATCAGCCATGTGATTTCCTTATTTTTGATGATAAAAGTGCGGTTAAAAACACTCTCATTTCTGACCGCACTTTAAACCAAGATTATTTTAATCGATCTAAAATCTTTTGATGAATGCCACCAAAACTACCATTTGACATCACAAGAATGTGATCTGTTGGTTTCGCTTCAGCCACAATCATATCTACTAATTTATCAACATTTCCTGTGTAATGTGCCGGTTGCACACATTGTCCTGCAATTTCAGCCACATCCCATGGAATATTATCTGGTTGTAGCATAAATACGGCATCGGCACGTCCAAGTGCAGGTGCAATTTCATCTTTATGCACGCCCATTTTCATGGTGTTTGAACGAGGTTCTAATACCGCAAGAATACGTACACCTCCGCCTACTTTGTCACGCAACGCAGTGAGTGTTGCCAGAATGGCTTCTGGATGGTGAGCGAAGTCATCATAAACCGTAATCCCGTTTACTTCACCCTTCACTTCTAAACGACGTTTTGCATTGATAAAACTGCCTAATGCCTGACATGCATCTTCAATTTTGACGCCTGCATGGTAAGCGGCTGCAATCGCCATTAAAGCATTGTGCATATTATGCTGTCCGACAATATTCCATTTCACTTCAGCGACTTTTTCACCGTGATGGAATACGGCAAATTCAGAACAATCATTGGTAATACGTTCCGCAAACCATTCTTTACCTTTACCGATTAATTGCTGTTCTGACCAACATCCCATATTGAGGGTTTCTTTTACGCTCTGTTCATCTGCAAAAGAAAGAACGCGTCCTGTAGAAGGAATGGTTCGGATCATATGATGGAATTGACGCTGGATCGCGTGAAGATCATCGAAGATGTCCGCATGATCGAAGCTGATATTGTTTATAATCAAGGTTTTCGGATTGTAATGTACAAATTTAGAACGTTTATCAAAGAACGCCGTATCATACTCATCCGCTTCAATCACGAAGAACTCACTCTCCCCTAAACGAGCAGAGGTACCAAAATTCCCTGCAATACCACCGATTAGAAAACCTGGTTTTAGCCCATTTTGTTCTAAAATCCAAGTCAACATGCCCGTTGTTGTGGTTTTACCATGTGTACCTGAAACCGCTAATACCCAACGATTACGTAACAAATGGTCGTGTAACCATTGCGGACCTGATGTGTAAGGCAAGGCATTATCTAAAACATATTCCACGCAAGAATTACCACGCTTCATGGCATTTCCAACAATCACCATATCTGGCGCAGGTTGAAGTTGAGCCACATCATAATTAGGAATAATTTCAATGCCCTGCTCTTGCAAAAAAGTACTCATTGGTGGGTAAATATTGGTATCAGAGCCCGTGACTTTATAGCCCATTTGTTTGGCAATCATTGCAACACCGCCCATAAAGGTACCGCAGATGCCTAAAATATGAATATGTTTCATTGTTCTTCTCTAGTTGCTAAAAATGCTGACTATGATAAATCAACTCAAAGATTGAGTAAATAAGGGCTGTTTACATAAACAGCCCTCTTTCTTATTTGATTCGGTCAAAGCCCGCTTGTAGATCGGCAATTAATTCATCAGTGTCTTCAAATCCAATATGTACTCGAATTAATGACCCCGTTAATTTACGCTCAATACCTGGGCGAATTTTCGCAATTTCTTCTGGTTGATTGCATAAAATGAGCGACTCAAACCCACCCCAAGAATAAGCCATCGTGAACAGATCAAAGTTATCCATAAAGGCAGAAATCTCTTCGTCATTTAAACGTTTATGTAATTCGAAAGAGAATAAACCGCTTGCCCCCGTAAAATCACGTTTAAAGTTTTCATGACCAGGACAGCTTGGTAACGCAGGATGATACACTGCTTTAACTTGTGGTTGTTCACTTAACCATTTGGCCACTTTTAAACTACTTTCGTGATGTTGTTTTAATCGCACACCTAAGGTCCGAATACCACGAGCCGTCGTATAAGCGGAATCGGCATCGACCATTTGTCCCATTAAATAGGAATGCTCGCGCAGTTTATCCCAAGCCCGTGCATTAGCCACAGCACTACCAATCATAACATCAGAATGCCCCACTAAATATTTCGTTCCTGCTTGAATAGAGATATCAATACCGTGTTCTAACGCTTTGAATAGTACGCCTCCCGCCCATGTATTATCGATCATAATGACGATTTCAGGGCTCACGGCTCGAACCGCTTTAACAATCGCAGGAATATCTGGCACTTCCATTGTTAAAGAACTTGGTGACTCTAAAAATAAGACTTTGGTATTTGGTTGCACGAGTTTGGCAACATCTGTACCTATCATGGGATCATAATAGGTCGTATCAATATGCATTTTTTTCAAAATTACATTGCAAAAATCTTGTGTCGGCTCATAGGCTGCACCTGTCATTAAAACGTGATCACCCGTTTCTACAAATGATAAAATGGCATTGGTTACCGCTGCAGCACCACAAGGATAAAGATAACAGCCAGCGCCCCCTTCCATTTCACACATTAAATCTTGAAGCGCAAAATGCGTTAACGTGCCACGACGCCCGTAGAAAAGCTCTCCCTTATAACGATTTTTTGTGCAATGTTTTTTATCTGCAATAGTCTCAAATACTAAAGAAGATGCACGCTGAATCACGGGGTTTACAGCCCCTTGAGTAAAACGTTTTTTACGTCCGGCATGAACCAGTGTGGTTGATAAAGTATAATGTTCTGACATATATTTCACCTATAACTTAGACAATATTAATTAATTCAATAGATAAAAACAGCTGTTAAAATGCGGTCAATTTTTTTAGAATAGTGACCGAGTTTTTGCGTTAGCAAAATTTTTATTAACATTTATATAGGAATTATGACTATGGTATTAGTAACTCGTCAAGCTCCAGATTTTACTTCTTCTGCAGTTTTAGGCAATGGTGAAATCGTTAACAACTTCAATTTCAAAAAACACGTTAATGGTAAAGCTGCGGTATTATTCTTCTACCCATTAGACTTTACTTTCGTTTGCCCATCTGAATTAATCGCATTCGACCACCGTTATGAAGAATTCAAAAAACGTGGTGTTGAAGTGGTTGGTGTATCTATTGACTCAGAATTCACTCACAACGCATGGCGTAATACCCCAACTGAAAACGGCGGTATCGGTGCAGTTAAATATGCATTAGCAGCTGACGTTAAACACGAAATCGCTCAAGCATACGGTATTGAGCATCCAGAAGCTGGTGTTGCATTACGTGCTTCATTCTTAATTGACAAAAACGGGGTTGTTCGTCACCAAATCGTAAACGACTTACCATTAGGTCGTAACATCGATGAAATGTTACGTATGGTAGATGCGTTACAATTCCACGAAGAACACGGTGAAGTTTGCCCAGCTCAATGGGAAAAAGGCAAAGAAGGTATGAAAGACAGCCCTGAAGGTGTTGCTAAATACTTGAAACAAAACGCTGACAAACTTTAATTTTTAAGAAAAAGCCACATTAAGTGGCTTTTTTTATTTTTGTAGATCCTTTAAAATGAACATATCTTTAACCAAAGTGCGGTTATTTTTATGAAATATAATATTCCTATTTTCCTGACGATTCTCCGAGTGATTTTAATTCCATTCTTCGTCTTGGCGTTTTATTTGCCTATCCCTTCCGCGCCTTTTATTACCACTCTTATTTTCTTTATCGCAGGTGTCACCGACTGGTTTGATGGCTATCTTGCTCGAAAATTAAAACAAACAACTCGCTTCGGTGCTTTCCTTGATCCTGTAGCTGATAAAGTGATGGTTATTACTGCCCTTGTGTTAATCGTGGAATATCAACATTCTTTCTGGATTACTATCCCCGCCATTATTATGATTTCACGTGAAATCATAATCTCCGCTTTACGTGAATGGATGGCTGAATTAGGTGAACGTAATAAAGTGGCCGTTTCATGGATGGGAAAAGTAAAAACCACCTCTCAAATGCTAGCTTTAGGTGGATTACTCTGGCGATATAACGTTTATATGGAAACCTTGGCAATCATACTACTCTACTTGGCAGCGATTTTAACAGTGTGGTCAATGCTCCAATACTTGAAAGCAGCGAAAGGTAGCTTGTTAGATAACATTGAATTATAGAATTGACTAAATTTTAAATAAAAGGTGCGGTTATTTTAATCGCACCTTTTGTTTTTGAATTATTTTTAACCAATCAAAAATTTTTTTTACGAATTTTATTTGACACAATAAGATAAATCCGTAAAATACGCCCCGTTGTTTGGCAACAAGCAAACGCGGGAATAGCTCAGTTGGTAGAGCACGACCTTGCCAAGGTCGGGGTCGCGAGTTCGAGCCTCGTTTCCCGCTCCAATTTGCCCGAGTGGTGGAATCGGTAGACACAAGGGATTTAAAATCCCTCGCCTTTCGAGGCGTGCCAGTTCAAGTCTGGCTTCGGGCACCATTTCAAAATCATACCAGTGGGTCGTTAGCTCAGTCGGTAGAGCAGCGGACTTTTAATCCGTTGGTCGAAGGTTCGAATCCTTCACGACCCACCACTTTAAATCAGCACCTTAACGGGTGTTTTTTTTATGCCTAAAATTTAGGATAAAGACTTTCCTACTCTCTTTTTCTAAAAACATATAAAAAAATAACCGCACTTTCGTACGGTTACTTATCTATATTCTAAAATGATTAGCCGTGATAACGTCCTACGCCTAATTCATCTTCTTTACGAGTTCGGTTCATCACCTCTTGTGGTGATTGTGCAATACGTAATCCCATTTGATCTTCTGTACGCACTACTTCACCACGTAGAGAGTTAGTATAAACATCAGTAATCTTGATATCGACAAACTTACCAATCATATCTGGTGAGCCTTGGAAATTAACAATACGGTTGTTTTCAGTACGTCCTGTTAATTCCATAATATCTTTCTTAGACGGCCCTTCTACCAATACACGTTGCTCTGTACCAAGCATACGGCGACTATATTGTGCAGCTTGTTGGTTGATACGCTCTTGTAAAAGATAGAGACGTTGTTTTTTCTCTTCTTCAGAGACATCATCTGGCATATCGGCAGCGGGTGTACCTGGACGCGCAGAATAAATAAAGCTAAAGCTCATATCAAAATTCACTTGTGCGATCAGGTTCATTGTTTGTTCAAACTCTTCCTTGGTTTCACCTGGGAAGCCCACAATGAAATCTGAGCTGATTTGAATATTTGGACGCACCGCACGTAATTTACGAATGATAGATTTATATTCTAACGCGGTATGACCCCGTTTCATCATCGTTAAAATACGGTCTGAACCAGCTTGTACTGGTAAGTGTACGAAGTCTACCAACTCAGGCGTATCACGATACACATCAATAATATCATCAGTAAATTCGATTGGGTGGCTGGTGGTAAAACGCAAACGGTCGATACCATCAATGGATGCCACTAAACGTAATAATTCCGCAAATGTACAAATACCACCATCAAATGTCGGGCCACGATATGCGTTTACGTTTTGGCCTAATAAATTAATTTCACGTACACCTTGATCAGCCAACTGCGCAATTTCAAATAATACATCATCAACAGGACGGCTCACTTCTTCACCACGGGTATAAGGCACCACACAGTAAGTACAATATTTATTACAGCCTTCCATAATGGACACAAACGCAGTTGGGCCTTCTGCACGAGGTTCCGGTAAACGGTCAAATTTCTCAATCTCAGGGAAACTCACATCCACCACCGAACTTTTACCGCCACGAATTTGATTAATCATTTCTGGTAAGCGATGTAAAGTTTGCGGACCAAATACGATATCCACGTAAGGTGCACGATGACGAATATGTTCACCTTCTTGTGAAGCCACACAACCGCCCACACCAATCACTAAGTTTGGATTTTGTTTTTTTAATTCTTTCCAACGACCTAACTGATGGAACACTTTTTCTTGTGCTTTTTCACGGATAGAACAGGTGTTAAGAAGTAACACATCTGCTTCTTCTGGAATATCAGTTAATTCCAAACCATGTGTATTTAAGAGAAGATCGGCCATTTTTGATGAATCATACTCATTCATCTGACAGCCCCATGTTTTAATATGTAATTTTTGCGTCATATTGCTTAAAAAATAAAGATTAGTAAAAAGATAAAATCGGTCGGCTATTGTACAGATTTGTGGGAATTCTGGCTAGTGTAAAATGGACTTTTACCCATTTCGGTATAGAAAAAGTGCGGTTAAAATCACCTGAATTTTAACCGCACTTTGTTTAGTATCCTTCTTCCTCCATATTCGGTAGGAATATTTTTTGTTTGATTCGTTTCACTCTCGTTTCAATTCGTCCATCTGGATGTAGCTCAATTTCACGCCAACCTGGTTGTAAGGTATCTAAAGCAAAATGGTTGCTGTCCGGCTTAAATTGAATACAAGTCGCCGGTGTTGCCATGGTTTGATAACCTTGCCAATAGCCATCGACTTCTTGATGAATATGCCCGTATAAAATCCCTTTTACATTGTTGAATTGAGCAAGAACAACTGAAAATTCATGAGCATTACGTAAATTATGCTGATCAAGCCATGCTGAATTTGTTGGCAATAAATGGTGGTGTAATACAACCAAGCTATGACGTGCTGGATTTTCAGCTAATTTTGTTTTTAACCAATCTAACTGATAAGGGCTCAATTCGCCATGAGGCACACCGAAAACTTGGCTATCTAACAAAATTACCTGCCAATGTTTACCTAAAAGTAAATGTTTTGACGCATTAATAGGCGATTGGCTTAAATGCTCTGCCATTTTAGGTTGGAAATCATGGTTACCCGGAAGCCAAAATACCCATTTATTTAACGGTTTAACCATTTCAACAAATCGCAGATAGCCTTCGTCGCTACTATCTTGTACCAAATCCCCTGTTGCAAGCACAACATCGTACTCAAAAGACTCTAACTGAATTTCTTTTAACACCTGAGAAAAACTTTCGTGCGTGTTGATACCTAATAAGTCTTTGCTTGTATCTTTAAACAAATGAGGATCGGTAATTTGTAATAATTTAACAACTTCACTCGCAGGTTCGTATTCAAATCTATTGTTCATGGGACTCCTATTGCCAGCGTTGCTGCAATTGGGCGTAATTTAATTGAAGCCATTGCAAGCCCATTACTGCAATGCCATTATCAATTTTTCCTTCACACATCCATTGATAGGCTTGTTCACGTTTCACCACATGAACACGAATGTCTTCATTCTCTTCAGCTAAACCATGAAGTCCCTTGGCTTGCGAGCTATCTACTCGACCGACAAACAAATGAATACGTTCGACGACACCACCCGGGCTATCCCACACGCTTAAACAATGTGTGAGATCTTGAACGGATACGCCTGCTTCCTCTTCACTTTCACGCAAAGCGACTTCTTCAGGTTGTTCACCCTCTTCTACCATCCCGGCGATCAATTCTAATAACCAAGGGGAACGAGCTGATTCAGGTTGATATGCACCAATACGTACTTGTTCCACTAAAACCACCGAATCTTCTTTCGGATCGTAAGCTATCACGGCAGAGGCGGCACCTTTTACCAACAACTCTCGTGTTACGATACCACTTTCGCCACCGGCAAAAAGCTTGTGTTTGAACTGTACTTTCTTAAGTGTAAAAAAACCTTTATAAACAGTTTCTTCATTAAGAACTTCAATATCATGCTGACTAAACTGTTGAATTTCTGACATCGTAAATCTCCCAATACTGAGGTCGCATGATACTCTCATAGAAAAATAAAAAAAACCAAACCGCCCGTGTTTTTGTCGAAACTTTGAAGCTGGTCACAAAAAAAGAAAACCTATGATGATTTCTTATTCATCATAGGTTTACATTAAACATTTATTTAAATTAACAAACGCGGCTGGTAATTTCCCCATCAGCTACCTTCGTTTTAATGGTGTCGCCTGTTTTGACTTGTTTCACACTCACAATAGCATGTCCTTTGACATCTTCTGCGATGGAATATCCTCGTGCTAATACTTTTAATGGACTTAATCCATCTAACTTGCCACACAATGTTGCCAATTTATTTTGACGTTCCGTGACTTGACGATTCGCCCCTAAATTTAACCGCACTTGTAACTGAGCTAAATATTGGGATTGTTTTTGCAACCGATAAGGCAACGGATTTTGTTTTAAGCGTGCTGAAAGTGCGGTCAATTTTTGCTGCGTTTTATCCATTTGACGTTGCATCGCCAAGACCAAACGATGATGTAATTGCTCCGTTCTAGCTTTTTGCATCAACAATTGATTTTGCGGATGTTGATTTTGCAGGCGTAAACGTAACTGTTGTAAACGTTGTTGTTGATGACTAAAAATACGATCTAACGCCATCTCCAATCGCTGTTGCTTATAAGCTAACTGTTGAAGTAATTCCTGCTGATTGCGACTCACTAACTCTGCCGCTGCAGACGGTGTCGGTGCTCGTAAATCAGCTACAAAATCGGCAATGGTAACATCCGTTTCGTGACCGACTGCACTGATAATCGGTAAATTAGAACGGAATATAGCACGCGCGACTTCTTCTTCATTAAAGCACCAAAGATCTTCTAAGGAACCACCACCACGGCCGACAATCAATACATCCACTTCTTGACGAGCATTAGCGAGTTCGATCATTTGGACGATTTCAGCCGTTGCTTCTTTGCCTTGCACTGCCGTTGGGTAAATCACAACCTTTAAACTGGGATCGCGGCGAGCCAAAATATGTAAAATATCCTGCAACGCTGCGCCAGTCGAAGAGGTAACAATCCCCACCGCTTTAGCAAAGTCCGGTAAGCTTTTCTTCAAATTTTGTGCAAACAACCCTTCAGCCGCCAATTTCATTTTTAACGCTTCAAATTGCTGTTGCAACAAGCCTTCACCCGCAGGGTGCATAGATTCGATAATCAGCTGATAATCACCGCGAGGCTCATATAAACTGACATTTGCCCGCACCAAGACCTGCATACCATTTTGCGGACGAAATCCCACCCGCAAATTTTTCATGCGGAACATCGCGCCACGCACTTGGGCATTCTCATCTTTTAAGGTCAAATACCAATGTCCCGACACCGGTTGGGTGAAATTAGAAATCTCCCCTGTAAGCCAAATCTGTGAAAAATGCCCTTCTAGCATTTGGCGGGCAGCGCTGTTCAGTTGGGAAACGGAGTAAATGTTTTCAGACATTATTCAATCAACACCCAACCGTCATCTAGCCAGTTACAAATCGAATCAAGTAATAATTCCATTGTACTTTCAGGATCTTCCGTATCATTCACTAAATTATTTAAGAATGCCCAATCTAGCGCTTCACCATCAGAAAGGCGTTTCAACACTTCCGCTTCAATAACATTCACTTCATCCAACCATTCGCCATTCGCATAAATGCGGAGCGGATTTTCGGTGTAAAGTAATTTGCAGTTATTGTCCTGCATTAATACACCTTGTTCCTCTTCTAAAATTGACCGCACTTCGTCAGGATCGGACATTTCATCGGATACCAACATTTCATAACGACGTGAACTCACTGTGCCTGCTACTGCTTGTTTGAACAAGGCATCAAAGGCTTCTGACTCTGCCAATTTCGCTAAGAATTGCTTTTTCATTGCTTGAATATTTTCATCCGCCAATTTGCCCGTACTTTGCTCTGATTGCGTTAAGCGTAACGGTAATTGGAATTCGCTTAAATTCAATTCAGGATCTTGATGACAAAACGCTTTGTTCACGTTATCGAAAATGTCTGCTAAATTCGGGTAACGCAAACCAAAAGAAAAGGTCAAACAATCATCTTCTGCCACACCGTAATGCGACATACGAGCCGGAATATAAAGAATATCGCCTGGGTTCATCACTTCATCAATCACTAATTCGCCCATATCATCAAAAATACGAATCGGCTGATTCGGTTTGAATTCTGTAGAAGAATCACACCATTTGCCTAACTGCCAACGACGATGACCATAGCCTTGTACCAAGAATACATCATATTCGTCATAATGCTTACCTACAGAACCACCTTTAGGTGCATAGGACACCATAATATCGTCGCGTTGCCATTGTGGGATAAAGCCAAATTTATTCCAAAGCTGACCGAGTTCTGTGCTCCATTGTTCTAAATTTTGGACGAGCACCGACCATTTCTCGGGTACATCTGCAAAATCTTCTTCAGATAACGGACTGAAAAACACTTTCCAATTATCCTCTGAAAAGGTTTTTACTAAGCGAGCCGTCACTTCTTCGCCTTGTGCTAATTCGATAATATCCTCAGGCTCGAATTGTCCAACAATTTCAGGCAAACCATTACGAATAATCAATGGCTTTTTCTGCCAATAATCACGCAGGAAAATTTCAGGGGTAATGCCATCTGGCAGACAATATTGGTTGGAAAGTGCGGTCATTTTTTACTCCTTTTCCTGTTTTTCTTGTTGGGCTTTTTCTTGTGCTGCTTTGGCTTGCTCTGCTGCACGTTTACGACGAATTTCTTTAGGATCGGCTAATAATGGACGGTAAATTTCAATACGATCACCATCTTTTAATTGATCCGTTAATTTGGCTGGACGGGAATAAATCCCGACTTTATTCTCGCGCAAATCGATCTCGGTAAACTGTTGTAAAATGCCTGATTGTAAAATAGCCGTTTGGATCATCGTGCCTTCATCCACTTTGAAGGACTTCAAATAATAACGATCCGGCAAGGCATAGGCGATTTCAATATTAATTTGGTTCATGTCTTATTCTGTCTTGATGAGTTTTCCGTTATTATAGCGGAAAAGTGCGGTCAATATTAACGATAAAATCAGGAGTTCATCATGAATTGGGTATTTTTTGCCATTGGTTCAGCCTTTTTCGCTGGGCTTACCGCTATTTTAGGAAAATTAGGGGTTGAAGGCATTAACAGCAATCTTGCGACCTTTATCCGCACAATTGTGGTGTTACTCGTTACAGCGGGTATCATTAGCGCACGTAACGAATGGCAACTGCCACAACATATTGCAGCAAAACCGTTTACCTTTTTAATTCTTTCTGGTGTTGCCACGGGTCTATCTTGGCTTTGCTATTATCGCGCATTGCAAATGGCACCCGCCTCTTGGGTTGCGCCCATTGATAAACTCAGTGTCGTGATTGCCATTATTTTAGGTGTGGTATTGTTAGGCGAACCTTTAAGTATGAAATTAGTTATGGGAAGTCTATTAATTCTCTCAGGCGTTTTAGTCTTAGCCTTATAGATTGAGAAATTAGCCCTTTTTCGCTACAATACGCCACTATTTTTATTCAAGCAGAAAACTATGTCTGAAATTAAACTCATCGTGGGGCTGGGAAACCCTGGCGATAAATATGCGGAAACCCGCCACAATGCAGGTGAATGGCTGATTGAGCGTTTGGCTCGTCGCTTTAATGTTTCGCTTAATGCAGAAAATAAATTCTTCGGTTATGTAGGAAAAACACTGATTAACGGCAAAGAAGTCCGTTTTTTAGTGCCAACGACGTTTATGAATTTAAGTGGAAAAGCGGTAGGCGCACTTGCTAATTTTTATCGCATTAAACCAGAAGAAATTTTAGTGCTACACGATGAATTAGATTTACCGCCGGGCACCGTAAAATTAAAACAAGGTGGCGGACATGGCGGTCACAATGGTTTAAAAGATATCGTAGCTCAGCTTGGTAACAGCAATAATTTCTATCGTTTACGCATTGGCATTGGCCATCCTGGACACCGTGATTTAGTTTCAGGTTTTGTGCTTAACAAACCCGCGCCAGCAGAAAGAGAAGTACTCGATAAAGCGTTAGACGAAGCCACCGATTGCATTGAATTGCTTTTCAAAGAAGGTATGGTGAAAGCCACCAATCGCTTAAACAGTTTTAAAATTTAACTCAAAAGTGCGGTGAAAAAACACCATAAATTTTAACCGCACTTACGCTCACAATAAGGAAAACATCATGGGATTTAAATGTGGTATCGTTGGTTTGCCAAATGTCGGTAAATCTACCCTTTTTAATGCATTAACCAAAGCCGGTATCGAAGCGGCAAACTATCCGTTCTGTACAATCGAACCAAATACTGGGGTGGTACCAATGCCGGATCCGCGTTTAGATGCGTTAGCGGAAATTGTTAAACCTGAACGAGTTTTGCCAACCACTATGGAGTTTGTGGATATCGCTGGTTTGGTTGCGGGTGCAAGTAAAGGTGAAGGCTTAGGGAATAAATTCCTAGCTAATATCCGTGAAACGGATGCAATTGGTCATGTTGTTCGTTGTTTTGAAAATGATGACATCGTGCACGTTGCAGGTAAGATCGATCCATTAAGTGATATCGAAACCATCAATACCGAATTAGCACTAGCTGACTTAGACAGCTGCGAACGTGCAATCCAACGTTTACAAAAACGTGCAAAAGGTGGCGATAAAGACGCAAAATTTGAGCTATCTGTGATGGAAAAAATCCTTCCTGTACTTTCTGAAGCGGGCATGATTCGTTCTGTTGCGTTAGATAAAGATGAGTTATTAGCAATTAAAAGCTATAACTTCCTCACATTAAAACCAACCATGTACATTGCTAACGTGAATGAAGACGGTTTTGAAAATAACCCTTATTTAGACAAAGTACGTGAGTTTGCAAAAAAAGAAGGCTCTGTTGTGGTGCCTGTATGTGCGGCGATTGAAGCTGAAATTGCAGAGCTTGATGACGATGAAAAAATCGAATTCTTACAAGATCTTGGCATTGAAGAACCTGGCTTAAACCGTGTAATTCGTGCAGGTTATGCTTTATTAAATCTTCAAACCTACTTCACTGCGGGAGTGAAAGAAGTGCGCGCATGGACGGTTTCTGTTGGTGCAACCGCCCCTAAAGCAGCAGCCGTAATTCACACTGACTTTGAAAAAGGCTTCATCCGTGCAGAAGTGATTGCTTACGATGACTTCATCCAATTCAAAGGTGAAAACGGAGCAAAAGAAGCAGGTAAATGGCGCTTAGAAGGTAAAGACTACATCGTTCAAGATGGTGATGTCATGCACTTCCGCTTTAACGTATAAAAACGCTTCAGACCGCATAACTATGCGGTCTTTTTGTATTTATAAAAGGAAAAAACAATGTCAGATAAATTAAATCAGCTCATCGAATTGTTAAAATTAGAAAAAATTGATGATCTTATCTTTCGCGGAGCCTGTGAAGACTTAGGTTTCCGTCAAGTGTTTGGCGGTCAAGTAGTCGCTCAATCTCTGTCTGCTGCAATGCAGGTTGCCCCTCCTGAGCGTGTACTCCACTCTTGTCATGCTTACTTTTTAGCGCCTGGCGACAGTCAATACCCGATTATTTATGACGTGGAAACTTTACGTGAAGGACGTAACTTCTCTGCATTACGCGTAAAAGCCATTCAACATAAAAATGTGATTTGTCACGTCACCGCCTCATTTCAAGTACCCGAAGAAGGTTTTAACCATCAATCAGTCATGCCGCAAGTGCCGGGGCCAGAACAATGTATTGATGAGCACGAAATCATGTTAAAAGTGGCGCAAACTTTGCCTGAAAGTTTGAGTGAAAAATTTGCCCAAGAACGACCATTTCAGATTCATAGCCGATATTTGAACAATCCATTTGATGGCCGAGAACTGCCCCCCGAACAATATGCTTGGTTTAAAACCAATGGAGAAGCGCCACTAGATTTGCAGACTCAACAATGTCTCTTGGCCTATTTTTCTGATTTTCACTGTATTTTGACCGCACTTCACCCACATGGGAAAGGCTTTTTACAGAAAGGGATGAAAGTGGCCACGATCGACCACAGTATTTGGTTCCACCGTCCTTTCAATTTAAATAATTGGCATTTACATGCCATTGAAAGTAACAATGCTTTTGCGGGACGTGGTTTAGCGAGAGGGCAAATTTTTGCTGCAGATGGCACACTAATTGCCACCACACAGCAGGAAGGTTTAATTCGTTATCAAGAATAACCGCACTTTAAAATAAGGTGCAGACTACCCTTCGTAACCGATATCTTCGAAAGTTGGGTTTTCTGCGCCTTGTTTGGCTAATTCATCACAAATTTCATTTTCTCGATGTCCTGAATGGCCTTTCACCCACTGCCAGTCAATGTTATGGGTTTGAATCGCCTGATCTAATGCAATCCATAAATCCTGATTTTTTACCGCTTTTCCCGTACTCGCTTTCCAATTGTTTTTCTTCCAAGTGTAAATCCATTGTGTGATACCATTTTTCATATATTGGCTATCGCTATAAAGCGTCACATGGCAAGGTTCTTTTAAGCTATTTAAAGCCTCGATCACTGCTCGTAATTCCATGCGATTATTGGTGGTTTTAAAATACCCTTTTGAAATATGTTTTTCGTGCTGTTTATAGCGCAGGACAATCCCTATTCCCCCAGCGCCTGGATTGCCTAGGCAAGAGCCATCCGTAAAAATTTCAATCTGTTTTTGCATAACTAATTCGAGCTTGTGTAAAATAGACGGTATTTTAAAGGAAACAAATAGGTAGAACAATGATAAATCCGGATCGCCAAATTGTACTGGATACTGAAACCACCGGTATGAACCAAATTGGTGCGCATTACGAAGGACATTGCATTATTGAAATTGGCGCAGTGGAAATGATCAACCGTAAATATACGGGCAATAATTTTCACATTTATATTAAGCCGGATCGTTTGGTTGATCCTGATGCCATTAAAGTTCACGGTATTACGGATGAAATGCTGGCAGATAAACCAGATTTCAAAACGATTGCACAAGACTTTATTGAATACATTCGTGGTGCCGAACTGCTTATTCACAACGCCCCCTTCGACGTAGGCTTTATGGACTATGAATTCCGTAAACTTGGGTTAGATATCAAAACGACCGACATTTGCCTGGTCACCGATACGTTGCAAATGGCGCGCCAAATGTATCCAGGAAAACGGAATAGCTTAGATGCGTTGTGTGATCGTTTAGGCATTGATAACAGCAAACGCACACTCCACGGCGCGTTACTGGATGCGGAGATTTTAGCCGACGTTTATTTGTCCATGACTGGCGGTCAAACCAGCTTATTTGATGAAGAGCATGCAGATAGTTCGATTATCCAAACGACAGCCAATGTTCAAGATCTTCAAAGTGCGGTCAATTTTTCGCAAAATTTAAAAGTGTTACAACCCACTGATGATGAACTCCAAGCTCATTTAGATTTCATTAAATTGGTCAATAAAAAAAGCGATGGCAAATGTTTTTGGTCAATTCGTACGGGAAATGAAACCCCTCATTAATCGGTTATCTATTAATCAGATAAACATAAAAAAAGAAAAAAAAGATTGACGGTTCTAACGTTCATCATTATTATACCCAGCACTTAGCGGAGTGGTAGTTCAGCTGGTTAGAATACCTGCCTGTCACGCAGGGGGTCGCGGGTTCGAGTCCCGTCCATTCCGCCAATTTAAAACTTGTCTTAATATACTCACGGAGTGGTAGTTCAGCTGGTTAGAATACCTGCCTGTCACGCAGGGGGTCGCGGGTTCGAGTCCCGTCCATTCCGCCAATTAAGCCGAGATAATGAAGCACCTGAAGGTGCTTTTTTTATGCCCGAATTTTACCTGCCAGCCAACATTCGCTATAATTAACCAAATTTACACTTTACAGAGATATTTTTTATGACAACTCCTGTCGTTGCCTTAGTGGGTCGCCCAAACGTAGGCAAATCCACCCTATTCAACCGTTTAACCCGTACTCGTGATGCGCTTGTTGCTGACTTCCCTGGTTTAACTCGAGATCGTAAATACGGCCATGCCAATATTTCTGGCTATGATTTTATTGTGATCGATACCGGCGGTATTGATGGCACAGAAGAAGGCGTTGAAGAAAAAATGGCGGAACAATCCTTATTAGCGATTGAAGAAGCCGATGTAGTGCTTTTCTTAGTGGATGCGCGCGCAGGTTTAACGGCAGCAGACATTGGTATTGCCAATTACTTACGCCAACGTACGAATAAAACAACCGTCGTGGTGGCGAATAAAACTGACGGTATTGATGCAGACTCACACTGTGCAGAATTCTATCAATTAGGCTTAGGTAAAATTGAACAAATTGCGGCATCACAAGGTCGTGGCGTGACTCAATTAATGGAGCAAGTACTTGCCCCTTTAGCGGAAAAATTACAAGAAAACGAAGCAGAAAATGACCGCACTTCTGATGAAGAAGAAAAAGATGAATGGGATCACGAATTTGACTTCGATTCAGAGGAAGATACGTCATTAATTGATGACGCATTAGACGAAGAACTTGAAGAAGAACAAGATAAAAATATTAAAATTGCGATTGTAGGCCGTCCAAACGTCGGTAAATCCACATTAACCAATCGTATTTTAGGTGAAGATCGCGTGGTCGTTTACGATATGCCAGGCACAACACGCGATAGTATCTACATTCCGATGGAACGCGATGGGCAACAATACACCTTGATTGATACAGCGGGTGTGCGTAAACGTGGAAAAGTACATTTAGCCGTTGAGAAATTCTCTGTCATCAAAACATTACAAGCGATTCAAGATGCAAACGTGGTGTTACTCACAATTGATGCGCGTGAAAACATTTCAGACCAAGATCTCTCTCTACTTGGCTTTATCTTAAATACAGGACGCTCACTCGTGATCGTCGTGAATAAATGGGACGGCTTAGATCAAGATGTGAAAGATCGCGTCAAATCTGAATTAGATCGCCGTCTTGATTTCATCGACTTTGCCCGTGTGCATTTTATTTCTGCTTTACACGGCAGTGGCGTGGGGAATCTTTTTGATTCGATTAAAGAAGCTTATGCTTGTGCGACACAAAAAATGACGACGTCCCTTCTCACCCGAATCTTACAAATGGCAACGGATGAGCACCAACCACCAATGATTGGCGGTCGTCGTATTAAATTAAAATATGCTCACCCAGGTGGTTATAACCCACCAATTATCGTGGTGCATGGTAACCAAATGGATAAATTACCGGATTCGTACAAACGTTATTTATCTAATTATTATCGTAAGAGTTTGAAAATTATTGGTTCGCCAATTCGCTTGCTATTCCAAGAAGGTTCAAACCCATTCGCGGGTAGAAAAAATAAACTCACACCAAACCAATTACGTAAACGTAAACGCTTAATGAAGTTTATCAAAAAAGCGAAACGCTAATATCAAAAAAGCGAAACGCTAATCTTAACAAACAAAGAGCGGTCAAAAATCACTGTGAATTTTGACCTCTCTTTTTATTATAAAAATAACATCAAAACCACATTAAAAAATAAGCAACATAAAGTTATCGGTTTGTTTTTTTGATGAATTTTAATTTTCAAGTAGTATTATAAAAATATAATTTACATTATTTAAAAGAATGTTTAGACTAAATTTTAATCCATCCAAAGAACAGTCAAATATGAAAAAATGTAACATCATTTTCTTACTTATCCCGCTAATTACGACTTGCGGGGTTAATTCATTTTCAGCATCAGACCGTAACGATACTCAAACGCTTTCTGCACCCAAAGCCTTTGACCCGAAACGCACAGAATATACCTGTGCCACATGGACACCGCCGCCCAACACTGATGTCGAAGCCGAGCAATGGTATCGGGCAGCAACCTTACTCCATGCCAAAAGTTGGCGCAGAACTGTGCAAGAGTTACAGGATATGGTGATTCTGTACGAAGCGGCGGCAGGTCGCGGACATTACCGTGCCATCAACAATCTCTACCTGCTCTACACCGGCACCCAAGGAGCGATGGGGGACTTGTTTGACCAACGTCCCGACTACGCCCGCAAATGGTTGCATTACGGCTTGGAGAAGGATTGGGCGATGGCATACTATTGGCTGTTTGATGCCTTGTATGAAGGCCATGCTGGCTACCCTTACACCCCGGAACTCGGCCTTGCCTACCTGCAGAAGGCTGTGGAATTGGGTGTACCGTTGGCGCAGTATGAATTGGCACGGATTTACGAAAAAAATCTCGACAATTCAAAAACCGCTCAACTGCTGTTTGAGTGCGCTGCCAAGCAGGGGTTTTCAGCGGCAATGAAGGAATTATCTT
The DNA here is from genome assembly GCF_031191205.1 of Haemophilus parainfluenzae ATCC 33392. Lineage (NCBI taxonomy): Bacteria > Pseudomonadati > Pseudomonadota > Gammaproteobacteria > Pasteurellales > Pasteurellaceae > Parahaemophilus > Parahaemophilus parainfluenzae. The sequence continues at coordinate 103,759 of NZ_CP133470.1, forward strand.
CGTTTAAAGCCATTGATGGTGATCAGAAAGAATCCTTGCGGTTAATGCACAATGCAGTGCGCTATGGAGGAGAAAGTGGGGGAGAATCGGCTTCACGTTTGAGTCACGTTTATGGTAAAACGAAAGCCTATATGAAGGAATTCGCCTCCACCCTAACTGATCCTGTCCGTGAAACAGCTTACAACGAGTTGTATACAGCACTTACAGGCACAGATACCAAAAGCGGCAACCCCTTCTACACCTTCCCACGCCTAGACGAAGTCCTGCCCCTGCCACCCGCCAAAACCCACTGGAAAGGCATCTACTCTGCGATGAGCAAGGAAGACGCAGCGTTCTACCAAAATCCACCTGACACCGCCGCCCTTGCTGCCGATATTCTCAAACGCGGTATCGTCAAAAAAGAAGACGTATATTGGCCACCGCGCAAGGATTAATCGTTAACAAGCATTAAAAAGGCGGTCAGATTTTAAAAGCAATTTGCTTGAAAATCTGACCGCACTTTTATGTTTAAAATATGACTAAATTATTCGTCTATAACCACTTTGCCAATATAGCCTAAGTTACGATAGCGTTGTGCGTAATCAATACCATAGCCGACAACAAATTCATCCGGAATAGAAAAACCAATCCACTCAACGGGCACTTCCACTTCTCGGCGAGAAGGTTTATCTAATAAGGTACAAATCGCCAAGCTTGCAGGATCACGTAAATTTAAAATGCCACGCACTTTTTCTAGGGTATAACCTGTATCAATAATGTCCTCAACAATTAGCACGTGTTCATTACGAATATCGCCTTCAAGATCTTTCGTAATTTTCACATCGTGATTACTTGTCATTCCGCTACCATAGCTTGAAGTGGTCATAAACTCTACTTCTACCGGTAATTTTAATTCACGCACCAGATCAGCCATGAACATAAATGAACCGCGTAAAAGCCCGACGACAATCAGTTTATCAATGGCTTTTTGTTGATAAAAATGCGTAATTTCCGCGCCAAGTTCAGCTATGCGACTACGGACATCCGCTTCTGAAATCATAATATCAACGTGGTGTTTTTTCATGGTCTTTCCTTTTTAATTTAATCGTTTGCGTATTCTACAATAAAAAAGGCTGAAGTTTAAACCTTCAGCCTTTTAACCCTAACGAATTTACTTTCTACTCTACCTGTTGAAGCAATCTGCAATCGCTACTAAACAGATGTGCGTATAGTAGCAGAAAGAAATCATCTGTCAATAAGAATTATTATCATTTTTATAAATTTTATTAATTCCCTGAGATTTTCATCTTGTTGAGCAAGATTGAACCTGTTTGGATATTGGAACGATGCTCTATATCATCTGATACCGCAATAATATTTTTCAACATATCTTGTAATTGACCTGCAATGGTAATTTCGGCAACCGGATATTGGATCTCGCCATTTTCCACCCAGAAACCGGCTGCGCCACGAGAATAATCCCCGGTCACAATATTGACACCTTGTCCCATGACATCGGTAACCAATAAACCAGTGCTCATTTGACGTAAAAGTGCGGTCAATCCGCCCGTTAAATTTGGTTTCACGAGCCAGTTGTGAATACCGCCTGCATGCCCAGTACTTTGCATGCCCATTTTTCTACCGCTGTAACTGGTGAGCAAATAGGTTTGCAACACGCCATCTTGAATAATTTCAAGATTCTGTGTGCGAACCCCTTCGCTATCAAAAGGCGTAGAGGCTAAACGTCTTAACAAATGAGGACGCTCACTGATTTGGAACCAATCTGGCAATACTTGTTTTCCAAGATGATCGAGCAAGAAACTGGATTTGCGATATAAGCTGCCGCCACTAATCGCGCCCGTTAAATGAGAAATTAATCCTGTGGCCACATCATTTAAGAAAATCACGGGCACTTCGCGCGTGCTTAATTTCTGTGGATTTAAACGCGCGATCACTTTTTTCGCGCAATTTTGTCCTACCCAATCCGCGGAAGAAAGCGCATCAAACTCACGTGAAACCGTGTACTCGTAGTCATTTTCCAGTTGATCTAGCTCTCCACCAATCACCGAACAAGATAAAGAATAGCGGCTAGATAAGTAACTTTGTAGCATGCCGTGTGTATTGCCATAAACACGCACGCCAGTATGTGAATTAAAACTTGCACCGTTACTATTCACGATTTTAGCATCGTATTCCAACGCTGATTTTTCAGCCTCTAAAGCTAATTTTGTAGCCTGTTCAACATCAACACTTGCCCCATGATAAAGTTCTAAATCGGGCGCTTCAAAAGCCATTAGTTCTTTATCTGCTAGCCCTGTGCAATCATCTGGTGAGGTATATTTTGCAATAGCGAGCGCGGCTTCAACGGTGTTTTTAATCGCTTCTTCACTTAAATCTGAAGTAGAGGCATTACCTTTTTGTTGGCCTAAATAAACGGAAATACCTAATGCCCCATCGTTAGTAAATTCAACATTTTCAATCTCTTGCAGACGGGTTGAAACCGATAAACCACTCACTTTTGTAACGCCAACTTCTGCGGTGGCTCCCGCTTTCTGGGCGGTTTCAATCGCAAAACTGACTGCATCACGCAATGTTTGCTCTTGAGATTTTAAAAGTGCGGTTAAATTTTCTGCTGTTTTCATGGTGATAATCCTATTAAAAATTTGCGCCATTTTATCTTATTTTGAAAGTTTATGCTAAAATGCACCAAATTTTTCATAAGGTAACAGAATGGCAAAACGGAAGAAAAAAGAAGCCTTTGATTGGGAAGATGAAGACCAAGAAGAGATTATTTGGGTAAGCAAAAGTGAAATCAAACGCGATGCTGAGGATTTAAAACAGCTCGGCGAGAAATTGGTGAACTTAACCAAAGCAAATCTGACTAAGGTTCCACTAGACGATAGCTTGAAAGATGCCATTGAATTAGCACAACGCCTGCAAAAAGAGGCGCGTCGTCGCCAATTGCAATACATCGGTAAGCTCTTACGCTCAATTGATGCAGAGCCTATTCGTGAAGCTTTAGAAAAAATTGAAAACAAACATAATCAGCAACAAGCTATGCTGCATAAGTTGGAAATCTTACGTGATGAATTGATTGCAAAAGGTGATGCGGCTCTGACTGATTTGTTAAATGAACATCCTTCTGCAGATCGCCAACAATTACGTAATTTGATTCGTGCAGCACAAAAAGAGAAGGAACAAAATAAGCCGTCAAAAGCTTATCGCGAGATTTATCAGATCTTAAAAACACTCATTTTAGAAGACTAAAATACCGCTATTTTTGACCGCACATTGTGTCAAAAAAGTGCTATGATTGGCTACCCTTTTAGAAAGGAAAAAACGTTATTTATGAATATTCGTTGGAATATTATTTTAGGTGTCATCGCCCTCGCTTTATTAGGCTGGTATTATTCGCTTAATCAAGATCATAGCGATTTACAAAGCCTCATTAAAAAGCCTGATAGCCCAGAATACGTCGGTAATAAAATGGAAACCACTGTATTCTCACCTGAAGGTAAAAAACAGTATCTCGCGATTTCCGACAAAGTGGAATATTACACCCAAGACGGCCATACGGATTTTATTTCGCCGTTAGTCTATCTTTTTGATGTCTCTTTGGACAATAAAGATAAAGAAGCGAAAACCGATAAAATTCAATTAGAAAAACAAAATTGGAAACTTAGCGCGAAAAAGGCAAAATTAACGAAAGATCAAATGCTCTATCTTGAAGGTGGCGTGATTGCCGAGAGCCTTGATCCGTTATCTCGCCTACAACGTGTTGAGACTGAAGCCGCAGTAATTAATTTAAAAACACAAGACATTACTTCCAATACACAAGTAAAAATTAACGGATTAAACTTTAACTCGAGTGGATTGAACCTCGTCGGAAATTTACGTCAGCAAGTTGCAACTCTAAAGGAACAGGTAAAAACATATTATGAAATCAACAAACAATAAAATTCTGCTTTTAACGGCGTTAATGATGACTTCTTTGTCTGCTTTTGCGTTAAAAGACGATACCAATAAACCGATTAATATTGTCTCAGATAATCAATCTTTAGATATGGAGAACAGCGTAGTAACCTTTACGGATAACGTTGTGATTACGCAAGGTTCCATTTTGATTAAAGCCAATAAAGTAGTCATTACTCGCCCACCAGAAAATTCAGGTAAAAAAGAAACTGTTGAAGCATTTGGTAGCCCTGTTACCTTCCACCAACAACTTGATGATGGTAAGCCTGTTGACGGTAGAGCGAATAAAGTTCACTACGATTTAGGCACTGAATTCTTAACATTGACCGGTAATGCTGAATTAAAACAATTAGATAGCAAAATTAACGGTGAACGCATCACTTATGATGTGAAAAAACAACAGTTAAAAGCCAATGGTAATGGAAAATCACGTGTGCAAACCGTCTTAATTCCGACCCAATTACAACAAAAAGGTAAAAAATAACCGATGTCTGTATTACAAGCTGAATTTCTCGCAAAAAGTTATAAGAGCCGAAAAGTGGTTTCTGATGTGAGTTTGACCGTAAACTCCAATGAAATTGTTGGCCTACTTGGTCCAAATGGTGCAGGTAAAACCACTACTTTCTACATGGTCGTCGGTTTAGTGCGTCATGATCAGGGAAAAATCACCATTGATGGCGATGATATTAGCGTATTACCTATGCATGAACGTGCTCGTCGAGGAATTGGCTATTTACCACAAGAAGCCTCTATTTTCCGTCGTTTAACGGTGTATGAAAATCTTATGGCGGTATTAGAAATTCGCAAAGATCTCACTGCAGAACAACGCAGAGAGAGAGCGGATGAGTTAATTGATGAATTCAACATTGGACATATTCGTGATAGCCTGGGACAATCGCTTTCTGGTGGTGAACGTCGTCGTGTGGAAATTGCACGCGCCTTAGCGGCAAATCCTAAATTCATTTTACTAGATGAACCTTTTGCGGGTGTTGACCCTATTTCGGTGACGGATATTAAGAAAATCATCACGGATCTCCGTAATCGTGGCTTAGGCGTGTTAATTACCGACCATAACGTACGCGAAACCCTTGATGTTTGTGAACGCGCTTACATTGTTGGTGAAGGGAAAATTATCGCGACCGGCACACCGGAAGAAGTCATGAATGATGAGCACGTCAAACGTGTCTATTTAGGCGAACAATTTAAACTATAACCGATGAAATTTACAACATTGCTCTCCCCTGATGATATTCGTCAGGGGGTTGCTTTTTCTAGCAAGAAACGATTATTTGAATCTATTGCCGCTTTCGTTGTTGAAAAACTTCAATGCGAAAATGGTGAACAGGCCTGTTTTGAATGTTTATTTGAGCGGGAAAAATTAGGTAATTCAGGATTGGGCAATGGTGTTGCCATGCCTAAAGCCAAGTTACCTGCTACTGTGTCAGATAAAATCCTAACGGTATTTATGCAATTAGAAACGCCTGTTGAATATGATGCGGCTGATAATAAACCGGTGGATATCGTTTTTGCTGTGCTTGTACCTGAAAATCTCTGCCAAGAATATATTCCTGTTCTCGCAGAACTCAATGAAAAATTAACGGATAAAAACTTAATTAAACAACTTCGTTCAGCACAAAGTGCGGATGAAATTTGGCAAATTTTTGAATGTGCCGATCATTCAGAGGAATCTGAAGACGACACAAATTTAGATAATATTGAACCTCAAGAGGTATAACCTAACCGACTAACCATAAGGAATCACGCAGATGGAAATTATTATTATCAGCGGTCGCTCTGGTGCGGGGAAATCTGTCGCATTACGAGCTTTGGAAGATATGGGCTATTATTGCGTGGATAATCTCCCTCTCGATTTACTTCCTCAACTCACCAATATTCTCGCCAAAACTCAAACAGCTGTTGCCATCAGTCTTGATATTCGAAATCTTCCTCATTCAAGTGCTGATTTAGACAAGATTCTGACAGATATTCAAGCCACTTATTCTGTCAAAATCATCTTTCTGGACAGCGATCGTAGTACACTTATTCGTCGTTACAGCGATTCACGTCGTCTTCATCCACTTTCAGCACAAGATCTCCCACTTGAATCAGCGATTGATTTAGAATATCAGCAACTTGAACCGTTAATTCAACATGCTAATTTTATTATTGATACCGCACCTCTTTCTACTCATTCGTTATCTGAACGTTTAAGAGAGGTTTTACGGGGTAATACAGATAAAGAGCTTAAAATCGTGGTTGAATCGTTTGGCTTTAAATATGGCATTCCGCTTGATGCCGATTATGTCTTTGATGTGCGTTTTCTACCTAACCCGCACTGGGATCCAGAACTTCGTCCAATGACAGGGCTTGATGAACCCGTTGCACAATTTTTACTTGCACATGATGAAGTGAATAATTTTATCTACCAAACGCGTAATTACATTGAAACGTGGTTACCGATGTTAGAGCAAAATAATCGAAGCTATTTAACCATTGCCATTGGTTGTACGGGTGGCAAACATCGTTCTGTTTACATCGCTCAACAAATTGGTGAATATTTCCAAGCCAAAGGCAAGAATGTGAAAATTCAACATAAATCCTTGGAAAAGAATTAATCAAACCATAAAAAAACGCAGCGACTTGCTGCGTTTTTATTAAACCACATACTGCTCAAAAATCTCAGGCAAATGTGCAATTAACGTTTCTTTTCCAGCCACGGTTTCATGCTGCCAAACCTGCAATAGCACATCTGGCGTAAATAATCGTGATGCCTGCTCTGCCAACGGTAAATAGCTAATATGCCAAGGCTCTCGGCCAATTTTTTTACCTTCTGGCTGACTGATAAATGGCAAAGCAAAATCAAAGTGCGGTAGATTTTCAGTAAGAAATTCACTAAGTTCAAAAAAATAACCACCCTTTTCATATTCCCAAGGTTCAAGTTGTAAAGATTGACCTTGAAGCAAAAGATCAGGATCAAAAATATCGATTTCTGTTCCCCAATGATGACGACTTCCCCCTGGGAGCGCTGACCAACGTAAAATGGCCTGTGCTTTTTGCCAATCATCTAACAACGCTAAATCTAATGGATTTCCCGCATCATCATGAACCTTGCGTTCACCGTTAAATTTACCGTTCCAAATGAGTTGTTGACGTTCAAAATCACGAAAGCTACTCGCGGGTTGCAAATTAAAGCCATTTTTGACCGCACTTTGCTGCAATCCTTGAAACGCTTTCATTGCCTCTGCTTGCAAAAAATGATTCGGAGAATGAGGTGTAGGCAAATTAATCAAATGTTCACGAGATTTGCCAGTTAACATTTCAGGCGTTAATTTCATCTTACTTGTCCAATAAATTCACTAACATTTGATGATAAATCTGACCGCACTTGGCAAGATCATCAACGTTTACACATTCATTCACTTTATGAATCGTCGCATTAAGCGGCCCAAACTCCACCACTTCAGCGCCCATTAACGCAATAAAACGCCCATCAGAGGTGCCACCGCCTGTTTCTGCTTGTGGTGCAATACCGGTTGTTTGCTCAATAGCCGTCGTTAATGCATCTAATAATTTGCCTGGTTTCGTTAAAAATGGTTTACCCGATAAATTCCAATCAATACGGTATTTCAAATCATGTTTTTCAAGCATTTCCGCCACTTTCTGCTTAATGCCTTCATCGGTCACTTCCGTACAATAACGTAAATTGAATTGCACATAAAGCTCACCAGGGATGACATTATTACTCCCTGTTCCTGCATGAATATTCGCAATTTGTAAACTAGTTGGCGGGAAAAATTCATTACCATTATCCCATTGATAGGTGGTTAATTCCTGCAAGAAAGGTGCGGCTTTGTGAATTGGATTTTCCGCTAAATGAGGATAAGCCACATGGCCTTGAATACCTTGAATGTAGAGGTTACCAGTAATCGAACCGCGACGGCCATTTTTGACTACATCGCCTAATGTTTTTGAACTAGATGGCTCGCCTACCATGCAATAAGTGATTTTCTCACCGCGCGCCATTAAGGTTTCGACAACACGTACCGTGCCATCTTTCGCGGCAGCCTCTTCGTCAGAAGTAATCAACAAAGCAATCGTTCCTTTATGATTCAGATTAGCTTTCACATATTCTTCTGCCGCCACAATCATTGCTGCTAATGAGCCTTTCATATCTGCCGCACCACGACCATAAAGCACATCATCTACAATTTCGGCAGAAAACGGCGGATAAGTCCAGTGCGCTTCATCTCCTGTCGGCACCACATCGGTATGCCCTGCAAAGGCAATAACAGGCTCACCAGCACCATGCTTCGCCCATAAATTTAACGTATCGTTGAAAGGCATCCATTCAATTTGAAAGCCGAGTTTTTCCAAACGCTCAGCAATCAATTGCTGACAGCCCTCATCATTTGGGCTAATAGAGGGACGACGAATTAATGCTTGTGCAAGCTCAATAGTTTTTTGTTTCATAATATTTGTTTATGACTAAAAGTGCGGTCTAATTTAACAAAATTTTCCTTTAATTTAAATCTGTTCAAATAAAAAACGGACAACCTCGTTATCCGTTTTTTATTAGTTTATGAAGAATCCTAGAATTGAACTTGCAAACGTAACCAATATTGACGTCCTGGCTCATTCACTCGAACAGTTTGAAGCCCCGCTGAAGGATCTGCGCCTTTACTTACAAATTCTGCATAGGATTTATTAAATAAGTTATCAATTCCGCCCTGCAAAGTGGCATATTTATTAATTTTCCACCCAGTATTAAAGGATAACGTTCCAAAGCCAGCGGAAGCACCGATGTCCTGCCCAATAATGTTGCCTTGTCCCGTTGCATAGCGTTTTTGGGCCGAAACCAATCGCCATAAAACTCCTGCACTCAAGGTTTCATTATCCCAAGTTAATGAGTTTTTCCATTCTAATGGTGGAGTTTGAGCGAGTGGACGGTCGTCCGTGCGATTTTTACCATAAGTATAAGCAAGACTACTACCGATTTCCCAGTGACGAGCAAATCTCCATTTGCCTTCAATTTCGCCGCCTAATCGAGTTGCCTTGATGTTACGAGCTGAGACATTTTTACCTACCCGTTCTAACATGATAAAATCGTGAATATCACTACCAAATAACGATACAGAAAAATCAAAGGCATCATTTTTCCAAATTAATCCCGTATCAATTTGACGGTTTTGTTCTTTATTCAACACTTGACTTGCACGGCGCTCCCAATAATCCGGTGCACGCTCTGCAACACCAAGACCAGCATAATATTTAATGCCATTAATCTCTTCTTCCCAACGGAAGAAGCCCGCATGTAAATCATAAGTACGTTTTTTATTCGGATGATTTGTCATTAAGGTGTCATATTCAGCCTTTACTTCATCATAACGATAACCTGCAATGAATTTACGGCTATCATTTATCGTCCATGCTCCTTCTGCAAATCCGCCCCATTGGGTGAAGTTTTGTTGCGGTTGATAAGGTTTATGCGTGTAACCTTCCCCTTTCATTTCCATACGCGCAAGGTGTTTGTCACGCATATAATCAATGCCAATCTGTAAATTAATATCCGGCCAATCAAAAGTTGCCTTTAAGTGTCCCGTATTTGTTTCACGTTTTGGGTTCATGGCTTTTTTAACTTGATTTCCCATCATGCTTAAATAACGCATACTATAAGTATCCATCACGTGATCTATCTTACTTTGACCGTAGCGTAATTCAAGTTCAGTGAACCATGGTGTAATATTTCGTTGTACAAATCGAACATTCCACGCATCACGATCAAACTTACTCCCATCCATCATTCGATCTGCATAAGCTGCTTCGCCTCTACTCCGTTCATAAGTTCCTGTCAATAAGGTATTTTCTGTCGGTGTGAAACCAAGCTGTAACATTTGATTACGGCGTTCAAAAGAGGAATGAACTCGATTGCCATCGCCATCTTTGTAATTTCCTGCCTCATTGTGTGACATACTCGTACGTAAATAACCATATTTACCACCAGCCATCGCATCAAAATAAGCATCACGGCGTTTATTTCCACCAAGGGTTACACTGCCATTTAAATAAGTGTTTTGCGTATCAAATTCAGGTTCTTTACGAACAAAATGTACTGCTCCAGCCACTAGACCCGTGCCTTGTGTGACTGTTTGAGGTCCTTTAGTAACAACTACTTCATCATAAGCGGATGGGAAAATATAAGCAGTTGGAGGATCCATACGATTGCTACATCCTCCATAAATAAATTGATCATCCGCTTGAATACTTAAACGAGATCCCCCCAATCCTCTAAAGAGCGGATCTCCAGAACTTCCCCCTTTGCGAATCACGCTCATATTTGCTACTGATTGTAGTAAATCGGCTCCATCACCAGCAGGTAAAGGTTGAAGCGTTGTTTTAGGATTAAGTTTGACTGAATTAGCATTCGTCTGAGTAACACCGGTGACCACAATAGGATCCAACAATGTTACAGGCTGTGCATCTTCAGCAAAAGCATTAGATAAGAAAAATGGAAGTGGAAGGAGAGCAAAATAAGATTTGTTATGCATAATCAATCCTTTGTTTGGCAATTAATTAAGAAAAGTTACAATTCAATCACATAAACAATTCCAAACAAATAACCAACTGCTATGAAATATTTATCACATCAGTGATTGAATTTGCAATAACACTGTAATGAATCTTATTCTTATTAAAAACAAAATGCAAGGTGAAAAGATTACACTTTACGATGCATTTCTGGCAAACATACGACAGCTAACACCAATTGAACTATCCCTAAAATAGCGCAAGGAAGACCTAATAAAAAATAAGCACCTATAATGGTGTCAACAGTGCTATTCCAATCTAAATCAACAAAATGCAAAGATAATCCGACGATAATAGGGATTAAAAAAGGCATAAAAAATGCCACCAATAAATACCGCCCATAGTAGCGACTTGCTTTTTCCCGAGTAACAAAAAAGATAAGTGTTGTCATCACCTCTGGTATAAATGAAATAAGAAAAGAAAGAAAAAATGCATCTCCAACAAACTCAGAAATAATGACTGCACATAATAATGCAATAAAAAAACTCCCAATAAAAAAACGTGGTATAGTCTTTTGTAATGCATTATTCATCTTTATATTTCCTTTCAAATAAAATTAATAACTCTAATAAGCAGATAAGAAAGCCTCCAGCTTTAATAAAGAACAAGGTTAAGAGGTTACTGTGTGTCCCATATTTTTATAAAACACGCTTGTGCTAACACCAGTTGAGCTACTCCCAATATACAAGCCAAAATACCGTGCGTTAGATAATACTCTACAAGCGTATCAATAGCATCATGCCAACTGTTTAAATAAATCAAATCGAATAATGTGGTCAGGATCGGAATTAAAAAGGGTGGCATCAAAAATGCCAGTAACAAATACCGCGAATAGTAGCTACTTGCTTTTTCCTGAGTGATGTAAAAAACAAACGTTGTAATCGCACTAGGTATAAATACGATAAAAAAAGTATAAAAAAATACCCATACCACGTCATCTGAGCCGTGATCCATTGAAGCAAGAAATAAATCAACGACAGCAGCGCACAATAATGCAATAAAAAAACTCCCAATAAAAAAACGTCGTATAGCTTTTTGCTGTTCACTTTGTTGTTCATTATTCATTTTTATATTTTCTTTTTTAATCAAAATTAGTAGTTCTAATAAGTAGATAAACAGTAAAAATAAATCCTTCTACTTAAATGCTGCGATATATTCTTTTTCGTTAAAGCCAATCAATGCCTTTTCATCTTGTAAAATAATCGGGCGTTTAATTAACGTTGGATTTTTAGCTAATACGGAAAGTGCGGTAGATTTTGATAGCGTATTTTTCACTTTTTCATCAAGATTACGCCACGTTGTGCTACGTTTATTGACTAAATTGTCCCAACCAAATTGTGCTTCTGCTTGTTGCAAGAACTGAGCATCTAATCCATCAACTCGGTAATCATGTAATTTATGTTCAATATTATGTTCAGTTAACCACTTCAACGCTTTTTTCACTGTATCGCAGTTTTTAATACCATAAACGATAACCATATTCTCACCTCTAAAAATAAAAAATCCTCGATTTCATTTAGAACGAGGATTTTAACTGCTACATGAATTAATCACAAATAGATTAACACGATACAAACTTTTATACCCAAAAGAAAAAAGTACGGTGAAAATCAACCGCACTTTTCAAAAGGGAAATTAGAATTCGTAACCTACACCTACTTTAGCGCCATAGTTATTCACTTTAGTATCATCAAAGCTACCTAAACGGTTATATTCTAAACCACCGTTTGCATACACTTTGTCTGCTAATTTATATTTAGCACCCGCAACTACACCATAACCCACTTTGGTTTCAGAAGAGCTTTTATAACGTTGTTCTGCGCGGTCTTCAAATTTGAAACGGTTAGCCGCAAGACGAGCACCAACATAAGGTTCAATTTGAGAGTTGGTATCGAAGTCATAGAATACTGTCGCGCCTAAACCTTGAACTTTAGTGCCTTGGAAGTTACCGTGATGAGTATAATCACCTGCTACACGTACATTACCTAATTTGTAACCTACTGCAACACGTGGCTCAATTTTAGTTTTGCTTGAACCACCATTGGTTAATTTAGTTCTTGAAAGACCAAGATCGCCTTCTGCATATAAACCTGCATTTGCAGTTGAAGCAACCGCTAATGCTCCGACAACGATAGCTAATAATGATTTTTTCATTGGATAACCCCTGTTATTTGATTGAAAACACTAAAAATATACCATACTGCTTATTAATTTTCACTATGAAAAACCAATTTTTCGTAACATTTTCGGCATAAATAAGCAATTTTATCGCGTTGAATACGATTATGCCGCCGAATCGTTAAGTAATGAGTCTGACATTCACATTGATAAGCAAACATTTTGCCTTGTACATTCTCTACATCAAATTGATGGCAAGTATCAGCCGGGAGATTAAATAACTGTGTCATCACCGATTGCCATTCCTGTCCATGCGGTTTCACCTGACCAAATACTTGATACACAATAAGATGAGCTAATTCGTGTGGAACTACCTGACGAATAAATTCATCTGAATTCTCAAGTAGCAAAGTGCGGTTAAATTTAATCTCATTTTTCTGTAAATAGGCAACACCAGCCTTAACTCCTCGCAATTCATAACTAATTGTCGGAACAGAAAATGTTCGTTGAAAGTGATTTTCAGCCAATTGTAATGTCTCTGCAAGTTTGCGCTGCACCTGCATTTTTAAATGCCGAAACTGAGTTTGAGATGACATCATCATGTTCAGTAAACAAAAACCGCTAAATTAGCGGTTTTTATCATATACATTTAATTTACTTATTTTAGACCAGCTGCTGCACGTAATTCTTCTGCACGATCTACTTTTTCCCATGGGAATTGTTCACGACCGAAGTGTCCATACGCGGCAGTTTGGCGATAGATTGGTTGAATTAAATTTAACATTTTAATTAAACCATAAGGACGTAAATCAAAGAATTCACGCACTAATTTAACCAATACTTCGTTTGATACTTTTCCTGTACCAAAGGTTTCTACCATGATCGACGTTGGCTCTGCCACACCAATTGCATAAGAAAGTTGAATTTCACAACGATCTGCAAGACCTGCTGCAACAATATTTTTGGCCACATAACGCGCGGCATAAGCGGCTGAACGGTCTACTTTTGATGGATCTTTACCCGAGAAGGCACCACCACCATGACGAGCTGCACCGCCATATGTATCAACAATGATTTTACGACCCGTTAAACCACAGTCACCCATTGGACCACCAATCACAAAACGACCGGTTGGGTTAATGAAATATTTTGTTTGTTGAGATAACCATTCGCTTGGCAGAATTGGCTTGATGATTTCTTCCATCACGCCTTCATAAATTTCTTTTTGTGAGACTTCTTCACTATGTTGTGTTGAAAGGACGACTGCATCCACACCCACGATTTTGTTATCTTCATATTTTAAGGTCACTTGGCTTTTCGCATCAGGTCGTAACCATGCTAATTTGCCACTTTTACGCACTTCTGCTTGTTTTTCCATTAAACGATGGGCGTAAGTAATCGCCGCAGGCATCAAGACTTCGGTTTCATTTGTTGCATAACCAAACATAATCCCTTGGTCACCCGCACCTTGATCTAATGGATTCTCACGATCCACGCCTTGATTAATATCAGATGATTGCTTACCAATCGCATTTAATACGGCACAAGAATTTCCATCAAAGCCCATCTCTGAATGTTTGTAACCAATATCACAAATCACTTGGCGTGTAAGGTTTTCAATATCAACCCATGCTGATGTGGTAATTTCACCACCGACCAACGCCATCCCTGTTTTGACATAGGTCTCGCAAGCCACACGTGCTTTAGGATCTTGTTTTAAAATTTCATCAAGTACCGCATCAGAAATTTGATCGGCAATTTTATCTGGATGTCCTTCTGAAACAGATTCAGAAGTAAATAAATAGCTAGACATAAGTTCTCTTCTTTTTTAGATGTATTGACGTATAGACGTCTATAATACGTATTTTTGGATAATCTGCAAGCATTTCCATCAAGTATTTTTGAAATTTAACCAATTTTGTAACATTTGTTCACCGAATTCTGACATGTAAGACTCAGGATGAAATTGCACAGAAAAAATAGGTAAATTTTTGTGCTGTGTTGCCATCACGATTTCATTATCACAAACAGCTGTAATTTCTAATGTCTCTGGTATACTCTCAGTTTGTACTGCCCAGGAATGATAAAGACCTATCTCAAATTCGGCAGGAAGCCCTAAAAATAAGCCTGAATTTGACCGCACTTTCAAGCGCCGTTTCTGCCCATGTCGCACACTTGACAAATTATAAAGTTCTCCGCCAAAGAATTTACAAAGGGTTTGATGTCCTAAGCAAACACCTAAAATGGACTTTGTTTGATAAAACCGTTCTAACATCGCAAATAGTTGTGGATACGCACTTGGAACATCTGGTCCTGGAGAAATTAAAATATGTGTATAACCTTCCACACAATCTAATGATAAATCTTCAACACTTACAACATCAAAACGCACCTGTAATTGGCGAATGAGATCCACTAAATTATAAGTAAAAGAATCATGGTTATTGATAACTAAAATTTTTTTCATACGGGCTAGTGCCATAATTCGGTGACTAAATTCATTTCAACATTATAGCGATTCTGCGTTAAAATCCTTTTTATTTTTTTATCTACAAGCCATGCAAACATTTATTCAGCAAGCTAATACTTATGGTGCATTACGCCAACCTTTTTTCTTCTTAATTGATTTTGAACAGAAGAAACCGCTTATTTGTTCTTTTGATGAAAGCGCTGAAAAAGGGCTGATTTGGGATATTCAAGGCGTAAAAAATATCACTGAAAATCAACCGCACTTTGCTTTGTCTATCATTGATAAAAAACCCATTACATTACATCAATATGAACAAGGATTTCATGTTGTTCAACACGAATTACAAAAAGGTAATTCCTATTTACTCAATCTCACTTATCCTACCGAAATCAAATTAAATGGGGATTTAATCCAAATTTTCCATTCAGTTGAGGCGCCTTATAAATTACTTTTTAAGGAGCAATTTGTCTGCTTTTCACCTGAATCCTTTGTGCAAATTCGACAAAACAAAATTTACACCTATCCTATGAAAGGAACGATTGATGCGAGCCAGCCTAATGCCAAAGCTAATTTGTTAAAGGATGAAAAAGAGCAACGAGAACATTACACCATTGTCGATTTAATGCGTAATGATCTTGCAATGGTTGCCAAAAATATCAAAGTATCTCGTTTTCGCTACATCGATAGTATTTACACAGAACAAGGCGAAATACTACAAACCAGTTCAGAAATTTACGGTGAATTAGAAGATAATTGGCAAAATAAAATTGGCTCAATATTAGCCACACTTTTACCTGCAGGCTCAATCAGCGGAGCGCCTAAAGAAAAAACGGTTTCCATTATCCAACAAGCTGAAAAGCAAGAACGAGGTTATTACACAGGAATTTTCGGTATTTTTGATGGCGAAAACCTAAATAGTGCCGTCGCAATTCGCTTTATTGAACAAAGAGGTGATAAATTTTATTTTCGTAGTGGTGGTGGCATTACCATTCAAAGCCAACTTGAAGACGAATATCAAGAGCTGATTGCCAAAGTTTACCTTCCAATCCAAAAGGAAAAGTAATGTTCCCTTTATTTGAAACCATCGCCATTGAAAATGGCAAAATTAAAAATATTGCTCTGCATCAAGCACGCTATGAGCATAGCCTTATCACTTATTATGGAAAAAGTGCGATCACTTTTTTTAATCTTTTAGATCTAATTCAAGTACCTAAGAAGCTACATAATAAGCTTGTTCGCTGTCGAATTGACTACAACGCTCATCAAACCAAAATTTTATACGTTGAATATACACCTAAAACACATCGTGTATTCAAGTCCATAGTCTGTAATGAAATTGATTATTCGCTCAAATATGCTGACCGTGAACTTATCAATACCTTATTTGCACAAAAGGGAGAGGCTGATGAAATCATTATTATTAAAGAGGGATTTGTCACAGACTGCTCTATTGGTAATCTCGCCTTTAGAAACGGAACTCAATGGTTCACACCGAATACCCCTTTATTAAAAGGCACACAAAGGGAATATTTACTACAATCCGGTCAACTTCAAGAAATTGAAATTAGACAAGAACAACTTGAGCAGTTTGACGAAATTCGAGTTATTAATGCATTGAATGAACTATAAAACGCCCATTCATTTGCCTCATTTTACTTGACTAAATCCAACATCTCTTGTGCATTCGCTAAAGCAAGATCCGTAATTTCACTGCCACCGAGTAATCTTGCAAGAGCAGGAACGCGTTCTTCTTGAGAAAGTGCGGTCATTTTGGTTTCTGTTTTATCATCAACAGTAAATTTTTCAACATTAAATTGATGATGCCCATGACACGCCACTTGTGGTAAATGGGTCACACACAGTACTTGGCACTTATCGCCTAATTGACGCAACAATTTACCCACTACACTCGCGGTTTTACCGCTAATACCGACATCAACTTCATCAAAGATCAGCGTTGGAATTGCCGATTGATCGGACGTTAATACTTGGATCGCTAATGAAATACGAGAAAGCTCACCACCTGATGCCACTTTTGCTAGCGGTTGTGCCTGCTGTCCTAGATTACTGCGTAAAGTAAAGACGATATTATCTGCCCCATTTGCCGTCACTTTAGTTAAATCTGAATTCACTTCAATGAAAAACTCGGCATTCTCCATTGCAAGCCCTTTGATAGAATGTGTAACCTGCTGTGCTAATTTCCCTGCAGCTTGGCAACGGCTTTCATGTAATTGTTTTGCCGTATGTTGCATTTTCTCAAAGGCGGCTTTTTCTTCTAAAATCAGGCGCTCTTCACTTTCTGAAAAATCTAAAAGTGCGGTCAATTCTGCTTTTAATTTTTGATGCCACTCCACCAATTCTTCTGGCTTCACATTGTGCTTACGTGCAAGTTGTAAAGCTTGCCCTAAACGTTGCTCAATCTCTTGTAATAACATCGGATCTTGCTCAATATGAGAAGCAAGATGCTGCACTTCACTTGTCGCCTCTTGCACTTGAATAAGTGCATCATTCAACATTGTTTGGACGGAAGCATAGCGAGGATCTAACTCACTTAGCTCATCAATATACTGTGTCGCACGATAAAGCATCGAATCGATACTCACCGTCTCATTTTCACTGAGTAGCTGTAAGGCTGATTGTGATAACTGTGTCAGCTGTTCGCTATTTGATAGACGACGTTGATCCTCTTCCAATTCCAAATATTCATTTGGACGAAGGGCAAACTCATCTAACTCCTCAACTTGATATTGTAAAAGCTGTTTCTTCGCTTCATTTTCGGCAACTTTTTGTTGGAAGGTTTTAACTTGCGTTTGAAGATTTTTCCACGCGCGATAATCTTCTCGCATTTGTGCGAGCAAATCATAGTGATGTGCAAATGTGTCCACCAACTGAAGTTGGTAGTCATTTTTCAATAATAATTGTGAAGCGTGCTGCCCATTAATATGAATAAGATATTGACCAATTTCTTTTAATTGAGAAGCCGATACAGGCGTGCTATTAATAAAAGCTTTAGAACGCCCATCTGCATTGATGACTCGGCGTAAAATACAATCGGAAGGATTATCAGAATCCTGCAATTCTTGCTCTTGCAACCATTGATAAGCAGGGTTCGTTGGTTCAATAAAAAAAGAGGCGCAGATTTCAGCTCTTTCCTGCCCTTCTCGAACCATAGAGGTTTCAATACGCTGCCCCAAGCATAATCCTAACGCATCAATAGCAATAGATTTTCCTGCGCCGGTTTCCCCCGTGATCACAGACATTCCTTTCGCCAATTCAATCTCTAATTGACGAACAATTGCAAAATTATTGATGGTAAGTTGGGTTAGCATAAAAAATCTCCTTAACTGTATATCTATATATTATAACTGATATAATATACAGTAAAGAGATTTTTAACTTTTTGGATTAGAAATTTTTAAGCCAGCCTAATTTCGTGCTTAATACATTGTAATAATTATAATTTTTTAGATGTAATAAACGTAGCTTGTGCGGGCTTTTTTCAATGTGAACGATATCATCAGGAGAAAAATCTAGCGCAATTTGACTATCACAGCCCAACTCTAGCTGTGAAGTATTATGTTCAGCAAAGCGAATTGAGATTTTACTGTCTCCATCAATTACTAATGGTCGAGAAGAAAGTGTGTGTGGGAACATCGGCACAAGGGCAATCGCATTTAAATTTGGCGTTAAAATCGGGCCGCCTGCGGAAAGCGAATAAGCCGTTGAACCTGTTGGTGTGGAAACAATCAAACCATCTGAACGCTGAGAAAACGCGAATTTATCATTGATGTAAACATGGAAATCAATCATGTGCGCAATTTTAGCTGGGTGAATCACCGCCTCATTTACGGCATTGCTACTGGAGATAATTTCACCGTTTCGTTCAATTTTAGCTTCCAATAAAAAACGCTCTTCTACAAAAAATTCACCATGTTCTAAACACGCTTCAAGCTGCGCATAAGCATTTTTCGGGTCAATATCGGTCAAAAAGCCTAAGTTACCTCGGTTAATACCAATCATTGGAATATTATATTTAGCCAAAATGCGAGCACGCCCTAGCATATTGCCATCACCACCGATTACAATCACGAGTTGAGCTTGTTCTCCAATTTCTTCAACGGTTGCTAACACCTCTTCCGGTAAACCAAATTTTTCACCCACTTCTTTTTCGACTAAAACTTGATATCCTCGCTCTTTCAGCCACTGATACAAGTTTTTATGCATTTGCAAATTAATGTCGCGACGTGGTTTTCCCATCAAGGCGATGGTTTTAAATGATTTGACTAATTCATCCATAACTATGATTGCTCCCAAGTACAGACTTCCTGATTTTTGACCGCACTTGAATTTAAAATTTTAGCCATTATATTACATAGCAATTCAGTTTTGCTAAAATAGCACTAATTTTTGATAAATGGAGAAAAAGATGTCAGAACAAGCACAAAACTTAAATGAAAATGAAGAACTTGTTGAAGATGTTCAGCAAGAAACTACCTCAACGGAAGATCCGTTAGAAGAAGCGATCGCCCGCGTACAAGAGCTTGAAGAACAACTAAAAGCACAAGTGGAAGAAACCTCTAAAAAAGAGCAAGATTTATTGCTTCGCACGCGTGCTGAAATTGACAATATGCGCCGCCGCAGTGAACAAGACATCGAAAAAGCACATAAATTTGCGCTCGAAAAATTCTCAAAAGACATTTTAAACACTATTGATAACTTAGAGCGTGCACTTGCAACGCCTGCCAATAAGGAAGATGAAAACATCAAAGCCCTATTTGATGGCGTCGAGCTGACTTTAAAAGAGTTACTCTCAACGGTTTCTCGCTTCGGTGTCGAGCCTGTTGGTGCTGTGGGTGATACCTTTAATCCAGATCTTCACCAAGCTATCTCTATGCAACCAGCAGAAGGCTTTACAACGAATCAAATCACCACTGTGTTACAAAAAGGTTATACCTTAAATGGTCGAGTGATTCGCCCAGCCATGGTAATGGTTGCAGCTTAATTTCTTTTCTAAGACTAAAAGAGCGGACGATTTTTCGTCCGTTTTTTTATTATCAAAAACCTTGATTCAGATCAAATTATTAAAAAATAATTTGAGAATAATTATCAACAAAAACACTCTTTCCTCCCAGATTTAGCAAGCTTTCACCTTAATTTCAGCCATCAAAAAAAAACAAATAACACTACATATTGTGTGTTGATCTATTTAATAAAACTATATATAGTGATTTCGTTTTTTTTTAAGTTAGCCTATATAGGAGTCATAAAATGAATGCTTTCTTCGTGATTAAGCGTGATGGTTCACGAATTGGGTTTGACCTACAACGTATTACTAATGCAATCAAAAAAGCGGCAAGTGCGGTCAATATTGTTGACGAAATTTATATCCATGATCTGAGCCAGCGAATTAATACCGAGATTTTTAGTCACTACCAGCATGAAATTGATATCAACCAGATTCAAAAAATCGTTGAAGATCACTTAATGACAAGCAAGTATCCACAAATTGCACGTGCCTATATTGAATATCGTCACGATCGCGATCTTGCCCGCGAAAAACGCAGCCAATTAACTAAAGAAATTGAAGGGCTGATTGAACAAAGCAATGTAGAATTGCTTAATGAAAACGCAAATAAAGATGCGAAAGTTATCCCTACCCAGCGTGATTTACTAGCCGGTATTGTGGCCAAACATTATGCTAAACGCCACATTCTACCAAGAGATGTTGTTGAGGCCCATGAAAAAGGGGAAATCCATTATCACGACTTAGATTACGCGCCATTTTTCCCGATGTTTAACTGCATGCTCGTTGATCTAAAAGGCATGCTCTCTCGTGGCTTTAAAATGGGTAATGCCGAAATTGAACCGCCTAAATCTATCGGTACAGCAACAGCGGTTACTGCACAAATTATTGCTCAAGTCGCTAGCCATATTTATGGCGGTACAACCATTAATCGTATTGATGAAGTGCTTGCACCTTATGTTCAACTCAGTTTTGAGAAACATCTGAAAAATGCCGCACAATGGCAAATTCCGGATGCAGAAGGTTATGCCAAAGCGCTAATTGAAAAAGAATGTTTTGATGCGTTTCAATCCCTAGAATATGAAGTTAATACGCTCCATACATCAAATGGCCAAACGCCGTTTGTTACCTTTGGTTTTGGCTTAGGCACAAGTTGGCAAGAGCGTTTAATTCAACAATCGATTTTGAAAAACCGTATTCGTGGTTTGGGTAAAAATCACAAAACGCCTGTTTTCCCTAAACTGGTCTTTACTATTAAAAAAGGCGTGAACCAAAACGAACAAGATCCGAACTATGATATTAAAAAACTGGCATTAGAATGCGCATCAAAACGCATGTATCCAGATATTTTAAACTATGATCAAGTGGTCAAAGTCACTGGGTCATTCAAAGCTCCAATGGGTTGTCGTAGCTTCTTGGGAGCCTATGAAGAAAACGGTCATGAAGTGCATGATGGTCGCAATAATTTAGGCGTGGTAAGTTTAAATCTGCCTCGTATTGCCCTTGAAGCACAAGGAAATGAAGAAAAATTCTACCGCACTTTAGATGAACGATTAGCCCTTGCGAAGAAAGCCTTGCTTACCCGTATTGCTCGCTTAGAAAATACGAAAGCTCGTGTCGCGCCAATTCTTTATATGGAAGGAGCTTGCGGCGTTCGATTAAACGCTGATGATAACGTTGCCGATATTTTCAAAAATGGCCGAGCATCAATTTCTTTAGGCTATATTGGCATTCACGAAACTATCAATGCGCTGTATAAACAAGGACATATTTTTGACGATGAACAACTGCGTGAAAAAGGCATCGCGATTGTGCGTCGTTTAAGTGAAGAAGTCAAACAATGGCAGAAAGAAACCGGCTATGCATTTAGCCTTTATTCTACACCAAGTGAAAACTTGTGCGATCGCTTCTGCCGTTTAGATACCAAACAATTTGGTGTCATTGAAGGCGTTACCGATAAAGGCTACTACACTAACAGCTATCACTTAGATGTAGAGAAAAAAGTGAATCCATACGATAAATTAGACTTTGAAATGCCTTATCCTGAATTAGCGAGTGGCGGCTTTATCTGTTATGGCGAATACCCTAACATTCAACATAACCTGAAAGCACTCGAAGATGTATGGGATTATAGCTATGATCGCGTGCCTTATTACGGCACCAACACGCCAATTGATGAATGTTACGAATGTGGTTTCACAGGAGAATTTAATTGCACAAGTAAAGGTTTTGTCTGCCCGAAATGCGGTAATCATGACAGTGCAAAAGTCTCTGTAACCCGACGGGTTTGTGGTTATCTCGGCAGCCCTGATGCTCGTCCATTCAATGCGGGCAAGCAGGAAGAAGTAAAACGTCGAGTAAAACACCTATAATGTCACGACATTGATTATGATAAAATAGCTCATCAAAAGTGAGCTATTTTTATTTCAATAAAGAAGGAAATACCATGCCAACACTTGCTCAGATTACCCAATCCATCATGCAAGATCCCGATAATCAATCCTTTACCGCAAAGAGTATCGAACCGCTTTTTGCCGCGCCAACTACCGCTCGTATTAATATTGTCGGACAAGCACCTGGAGTTAAAGCCCAAGAAAGTCGTTTATACTGGAATGATAAAAGCGGTGATCGCCTGCGTGAATGGCTGGGCGTGGATCGTGATACCTTTTATCACTCGGGTATGTTTGCAGTTATTCCAATGGATTTTTATTACCCAGGCAAAGGCAAATCGGGTGATTTACCGCCACGCAAAGGCTTTGCAGAAAAATGGCATGTGCCAATTTTAGCAAACTTACCCAATATCGAGCTCACCATTCTTATCGGGCAATATGCACAAAAATATTATTTACCAGAAAATGAGCTTAATGTGACTGAAACGGTTCGCCATTTCCGTGATTTTCTCCCTCACTTTCTCCCTCTCGTTCACCCTTCTCCACGCAACCAAATTTGGCTCAAGAAAAATCCATGGTTTGAACAAGAGATAGTTCCAACATTACAAAAGCAAGTGAAAGCGATTTTATCTCGTTAAACAAATATTCCACGAATAAAGAGCGGTCAAAAATATCTGATTTTGACCGCTCTTTGTTTTAATACTAATCAATTTTTAGTACTCCCCTATTTTCTGATTAAACGCACTTATGCTAGAATCGGCGGCCATAAAAAATATAAGGAGAAATATGCAATCAATCCCCGTCACCAATTCTCAACGAAAAGCATGGAATAAACAAACCATTATATTCCTCTTTGATGTCGCGCTCTTTTTTATTTTACTTAATACCCTTCCTTTTGAACCTGCGGCAAACAAAGGATTATCTTTACTCGCGTTTGTAGCTATTTTATGGCTTACCGAAGCCGTCAGTGTAACGATCACTGCATTGTTCGTGCCCATTTTATCTGTCCTGTTAGGATTGGCTAATAGTCGTGAAGCGCTTGCTGCCTTTGCGGATCCGACCATTTTCTTATTCTTTGGTGGTTTTGCCCTTGCTACTGCATTAAATGTGCAAAAAATTGACAAAATGATTTCGAATAAAATCATGCAATTAGCGAAAGGTCGTCTCTTTGTTGCGGTGCTTTACCTCTTCTTAGCAACAGCATTTTTATCTATGTGGATGAGTAATACGGCCACGGCGGCGATGATGATCCCACTTTCAATGACTATTTTGAGTCAGTTAGATCGTAATGAAGATCACAATACTTACGTATTCGTGTTATTAGGGATTGCCTATAGTGCTACCATTGGAGGGATGGGAACACTTGTGGGAAGTCCACCTAATGCGATTGCAGCCTCCCAACTTCATTTAGGTTTTGCTGACTGGTTAATGTATGGCACGCCAGTCATGTTAATTTTATTCCCGCTTATTATTGGTTGGTTATATATTATATTTAAACCCAAATTAGGCCTTCGTTTTGCTGCTGAATTTGAAAAAATTCACATGACTAAACAACGTGTTTTAACCTTGGTCATTTTTATCACTGTAGCAATTCTGTGGATTTTTGGTGGGTACCTTAACCCAATTATTTCTCAATCATTAGGTTTACCCAAACCTATTGGCAGCTTTGACAGTATGGTGGCGCTCTCCGCAGCGATTGTCATTTGTGTAACGGGTATCGCAAGTTGGAAACAAGTGCAAGAAAATACAGAATGGGGCGTGCTATTCCTTTTTGGTGGCGGCTTAACCTTAAGTTCTGTGCTTACCCATTCTGGTGCAAGCAAAATCATGGCGGATGGTATCGTCTTCATCATTGAAGGCGGGCACTACTATGTGATGGCATTAATTGTTGCCGCCTTTATTGTCTGCTTAACTGAGTTTACCTCAAACACAGCAAGTGCTGCTTTACTGGTTCCAATCTTTATTTCCATCGCACAAGCACTGAATATGCCACCACTTGGTTTTGCGATGATTATTGGCCTAGGGGCATCTTGTGCCTTTATGATGCCGGTCGGGACACCACCAAATGCGATTGTGTACTCGACAGGTTTTGTGAAACAATCCGAAATGATCCGCGTGGGTAAATTTATTGATTTAACCTGTATGCTAATTATCGGGACAATTGCTTATATCTTCTGGATGTAACCTTTAAAACCTAATAAGTGCGGTTAAAAACAAGATGATTTTTAACCGCACTTTTTTATTTTATTTACGCAAACGTTTGCCTGAAATAAAAATTAACGTATAATTCGCACAATTTTTTTACTTGGGGAAACCAAATGAATAACAACCTGCTTTATACGGTGGAAGACAAACCACCTTTCGGATTGAGTTTACTCCTTGCCGCACAACATTTACTTGCTGCACTAGGGGGAATTATTGCCGTACCATTAGTCATTGGTAACGTCTTAAAATTACCTACCGAAGACACCATTACGCTAGTGAATGCTGCACTCTTAATTTCTGGTGTGGTAACGGTTATCCAATGTAAAGGATTAGGACCTGTGGGTATTCGTTTACCAAGTGTAATGGGGACCAGTTTTACTTTCGTTGCTGCTGCACTTGCCATCGGTTTCAGTGAATATGGCATCGCTGGTATATTAGGCTCTTCTCTCATTGGTTCCTTAGTGATGATTATCGGCAGTTTTTTCATGCCATATATTCGTAAATTGTTCCCACCACTTGTGACAGGGACTGTTGTCATGATGATCGGCTTAAGCCTGATTCCAGTTGCGGTTGACTGGTTTGCAGGTGGTCAACGTGGTGATGCGAATTATGCGACGCCAGAAAATTTAATGATGGCGAGCTTTGTCTTAGTGATCGTGGTCGCTCTCGTGCAATGGGGTAAAGGTATTTTCTCTGCAGCCGCCATCGTTATTGGGATGATGACTGGTTATATCGTCTGTTTAGCGATGGGCTGGGTGAGCTTTGAAGGTGTAAAACAAGCACAAACTTTTGCGATTCCACAACCTCTACACTTTGGTTTAGCCTTCCCTATTTCAGGCATTATCGGTATGTCTATCGCCTATTTAGTGACGATCGTTGAATCAAGCGGTAACTTCTTAGCACTAGGTAATGCCACCAAAACCGAAATCACTGGCAGACATTTACGCGGCGGGGTTTTAGCCGATGGTTTAGGATCAGCCTTAGCCGCCATTATGTCTACCACGCCATTCTCTTCATTCTCACAAAATATCGGCGTGATTTCCTTAACTGGCGTGGCAAGTCGTCACGTGGTTGCGCTAACCGGTGTACTTCTAGCGCTAGCGGGGTTATTCCCTGTATTCGGTGCATTAATTGTATCAATTCCATTACCAGTATTAGGCGGTGCAGGCTTAATGATGTTCGCGATGATTATCGCTGCGGGTATTCAAATGTTGGATAAAGTCGCACGTAGTAAACGCAATGGTTTAATCATTGCCATTTCTATTGGCTGTGGCTTAGCGGTGACGACTCGTCCAGAATTGCTTGATAAATTACCGCACTTTTTCAAAGAAGTGCTCGGTTCAGGCATTACCGTAGGCTCATTACTTGCCTTAATTCTTAACCTTGTCCTTCCAGAAGATAAAGTGGAAGAAACAAAAGAATAAAAATAGATAGCGAATAAGGGCAGATTAACACTGCCCTTTTCTTTTCCTGTAAAACATTTCTAAAACTGACCGCACTTTGCTAAAATCAAGCATCATTTTCCATTTATCAAGGAATAAAAATGGCAGATTTACCTTTTTTAGTTGAGCTCAACGAACAAAATCTTACTGAAACGTTGCAACGTTCTGTTGAAACACCACTTGTCATTAACTTTTATGCACCAAGCCATAAAGAATCAGCTGATTTTGCAACAGTCCTACAACGTGTTGCAGAACAACATCAAGGACAATTTATCCTCGGCTTAGTCAATTGTGAAACAGAGCAAATGATTGCTGCACAATTTCGTATTCAAGCGTTACCAACGACCTATCTTTTCAAAGAGGCACAAGCATTAGATGCGTTCCCTGGTGCATTAGATGAAGCCAGCTTATTGCAACGTTTGAGTGCGATTTTGCCAAAAGAAGAAGATTTAAAATTCCAAAAAGCCTTAGATTTTTTACAAGTGGAAGATTACAACTCCGCCCTTCCATTACTGAAAGAGGCGTGGGAGCTTTCAGATAAGAAAAATAGCGATGTGGCATTACTTTATGCGGAAACCTATATCGCTATGAAAAAAACAGAGCCTGCGGCAGATATTTTAGCGCAAATTCCGATTCAGGATCGAGATAGCCGTTGGCATGGATTACAGGCACAGATCGAGCTTTTAATTAAAGCAGCTGACACGCCAGAAATTCAACAACTACAAGCGGATTATGCGAAAAATCCAACGCCTGAGATTGCGTTGAAATTGGCAGTTCAGCTACATCAAGCTAATCGAAACGAAGAAGCATTGGACTTATTATTTAGCATTCTTAAACAAGATCTTTCTGCGGAAAATGGTGAAGTGAAACAACAGTTTTTATCTATTTTATCAGCCATTGGCAATGCGGATCCTATCACCAATAAATATCGCCGATTGCTGTATTCATTGCTTTACTAATACGATCAACTATTTTTTTATGCATGAAGGCTTTATAATGAACGAATTCCAAAAGCCTCATGCTTTATTTTATAAACAAAGGATTCTTTATGTCAGACGTTAAACACAGCAAATTATTAATTTTAGGTTCAGGCCCTGCAGGTTATACCGCGGCCATTTATGCCGCTCGTGCAAACTTAAAACCTGTTCTAGTGACTGGTCTTCAACAAGGTGGCCAACTTACTACTACGGATGAAATTGAAAACTGGCCTGGTGATTTTGAAATGACCACGGGTCCAGGTTTAATGCAACGTATGTTACAACACGCCGAAAAATTTGAAACGGAAATCGTGTTTGACCATATCAATAAAGTCGATTTATCTTCTCGCCCGTTCAAACTTTATGGCGATATGCAAACCTTCACATGTGATGCATTAATCATCGCAACTGGGGCATCCGCACGTTATATCGGATTAGAATCTGAAACTGCTTATAAAGGCCGCGGCGTTTCAGCTTGCGCTACCTGTGATGGTTTTTTCTATCGCAATAAACCGGTTGCCGTTGTCGGTGGCGGAAATACCGCCGTTGAAGAAGCACTTTACTTAGCTAATATTGCCTCTGAAGTACATTTAATCCACCGTCGCGATAGTTTCCGTGCGGAAAAAATCTTAATCGATCGCTTATACAAAAAAGTCGAAGAAGGCAAAATCGTGCTTCATACTGACCGCACTTTGAATGAAGTATTAGGCGATAACATGGGCGTAACCGGTGTACGTTTAGAAAACGTGAAAACCGGCGAAAAAGAAGACGTGAAATTAGACGGTTTATTTATTGCCATCGGTCATGCGCCAAATACTGAAATCTTCCAAGGTCAGCTTGAACTTAATAACGGTTATATCGTTGTCAAATCAGGTCTTGAAGGCAATGCAACAGCAACATCTGTGGAAGGCGTATTTGCTGCGGGTGATGTGATGGATCACAACTATCGCCAAGCCATTACTTCAGCAGGTACAGGCTGTATGGCTGCATTAGATGCTGAACGTTATTTAGATGCACAAGAATAAATAAATTTCCTTATTTATTTTCCCCTCTTTAGCCAAGAGGAGGTAAAGGAGATTTTAAAGAATCAATGCTGAATCAATAAATTCACCCTTCAAACTCCCTCTCAATAGAGAGGGAGAACTTTTTAAATATTAACTCTACAAATCTATGGACAAACTTCGCCAAAAATATTTACAAAAATGGCTTCGTGCGCAGCAACAACCTGTTAAAAAATTAATGCGCACCAATATTGCCCTTGCCACACTTTCCTCCTTAATTCTTGTGGCTCAAACCTATTTTCTTGCAACATTGCTCGACAAGCTCATTATGCAACATGTCAATCGTGCTGAACTGGTTCCCTATTTTATTGCATTAATCATTACTTTTGCTTTACGTGCGGTCATTTTATGGCTACGCGAAAAAATTGGCTTTAAAGCAGGTCGATTACTGCGCAATCATATGCGCCAAAAGATCTTAGACAAAATCCATCAAGTTGGTCCTGCAACCATCAATAATAAACCAGCCGGTAGTTGGGCAAGTATTATGCTTGAACAAGTGGAGAATCTGCATAATTTCTATGCACGATTCTTACCACAACAAAGTTTGTCTGCCATTGTACCTATGGTGATTTTAATTGCTGTATTCCCACTCAACTGGGCTGCTGGGCTGATTTTGATGATCACCGCACCACTTGTACCCATTTTTATGATTCTAGTAGGGATTGCGGCAGCAGATAGCAGCCAAAAAAATATGGCTACCCTTTCTCGCTTAAGTGCACAATTCTTGGATCGCTTACGTGGTTTAGAAACCTTGCGTCTTTTCAACCGCACTTCAGAACAAACACAACATATTGAAAGCACAACGGAAGACTTCCGTGAAACGACCATAGCTGTACTTAAAATGGCGTTTCTCTCTTCTGCCGTGTTAGAGTTTTTCACCTCCATTTCCATTGCTTTAATGGCAGTGTACTTTGGTTTTAGCTATTTAGGCCAAGTCGAATTTGGTACTTATGGCACCACGCTAACCTTATTTACCGGCTTTTTCTGCTTAATTCTAGCGCCAGAGTTTTATCAACCATTGCGTGATCTCGGGACTTACTATCACGATCGTGCAGCTGGTATTGGTGCAGCTGATGCCATTGTCGATTTCTTAGAAGCGGATTATTTAATTGCACATCAAGGCAATGAACAAATTCCAGCACAAAGTGCGGTCGAGATTCAGGCTGAAAATTTAGTGGCGCTTTCGCCACAAGGTCAACCATTAACGAAGCCTCTTTCATTCCATATTCCGAAAGAAAGCCATATTGCACTTGTAGGTCAAAGTGGCGCAGGAAAAACCTCTTTAATCAATGTATTACTCGGTTTCTTGCCTTATGAAGGCAGCTTAAAAATTAACGGTGTGGAACTTAACCAAAGCCGTTTAAGCGACTGGCGCAAACAAATTGCTTGGGTCGGTCAAAACCCATTACTACTACAAGGTAGCATCAAAGAAAATCTACTTTTAGGTGATATTCAAGCAACTGATGAGCAAATTGAGCAAGCCTTGATTTCTGCGCAAGCAAAAGAATTTACCGATAAATTAGGCTTGGATAGCGAAATTAAAGATGGTGGGATGGGTGTATCCGTAGGCCAAGCGCAACGCTTAGCTATCGCACGCGCTTTACTACGCAAAGGCAATTTATTATTGCTCGATGAGCCAACAGCTAGCCTCGATGCCCAGTCTGAAAATCTGGTACTTGCTGCCCTTGCTGAAATGAGCCATAACCAAACCACCTTAATGATCACACACCGCATTGAAGATCTAAAACAATGCGATAACATTTTAGTGATGCAAGAAGGTGAAATTGTTCAACAAGGCCATTTCAACCAATTAAAAGATCAAGGCTTCTTTGCCGAATTATTGGCTCAACGAAAAGAGGATATTCAATAATGCATGCTTTACTTCCCTTTTTACGTTTATTTAAATTCGCCAAGTTGCCTTTATTTTTAGGCTTAGTTTTGATGATTACAGGCCTTGCATCTAGCATAGGCTTGCTGACCACATCGGGTTGGTTTTTAGCCGCAACAGCTATTGCAGGTCTTGGCACGTTATTTAATTTCTTCTACCCTTCTGCTTCTGTACGTGGGCTTGCTATTAGCCGCACCCTTTTCCGCTATTTCGAAAAGTTGGTGACACACGATGCCACTTTCCGCATTTTGGCTAAATTACGGGTACAAGTTTTTGAGAAGATTATTCCATTAAGTCCTGCTGTGTTAAATCGCTACCGTAACAGCGATTTATTAAACCGCTTAGTGTCAGATGTAGATACACTCGATAGCCTTTATCTTCGCTTAATTGCGCCATTTATTACGGCTATTTTTGTGATTCTAGCTATGTGTATTGGCCTAAGTTTCGTGAATGCTCCTTTAGCCTTAGGTCTAGGTGTGAGCCTGCTTATATTGGTATTGGTTATTCCAACCATTTTCTACCAACTGGGTAAAAAATTTGGTGACAAACTCGTGCATTCACGCGCACTTTATCGCACACAATTCTTAGAGTTTATTCAAGCTCAAGCAGAATTATTGCTCTTTAATGCTGAAGATAAATTGAAAGATAATATGGCTAAAACCGAAGCAAATTGGCAAGCAGATCAACAAAAAGAAGCCAATTTAAGCGGATTTTCAACCGCACTTTCACTCTTCTTAAATGGTTTGATTATTGCCGCAATGTTGTGGTTTAGCTCACAAGCTGAGTTTGGCGACGATGAATATCGTATGGCATTTATTGCGCTCTTCACTTTTGCGGCCTTAGCCTCATTTGAAATCTTAATGCCATTAGGCTCGGCATTCTTACATATCGGGCAAGTAATTGCGTCGGCTGAACGAGTGACAGATATTATCGAACAGCAACCATTAGTGACCTTTAATGGCAAAGCGGAGTTCGATCAAAACGCTACTACATTAATTGAAGCGAAAGATCTTTCTTTCACTTATCCTGAACGTCAAAATCGTGCTTTAGAGAATTTGAATTTAACCATTCAAAAAGGCAAAAAAATCGCGATTTTAGGTAAAACAGGCAGCGGAAAATCCACGTTATTACAGCTTTTAGTGCGTAATTATGATGCCAATCAAGGAGAATTATTCCTTGCTGGCAAGCCAATAGCTGACTATGCAGAAGACACATTACGTAGCCAATTCTGCTTTTTAACACAACGTGTTCATGTATTTAGCGATACGCTTCGTCAAAATCTGCAATTCGCAAGTGCGGTCAATATTTCAGATGAAAAAATGATCGAGGTATTAAATCAAGTGGGTTTAGGTAAATTGTTGGAACAAGAACAAGGCTTAGATATTTGGCTAGGTGATGGCGGCCGTCCGCTTTCTGGTGGAGAGCAACGTCGTTTGGGCTTAGCACGTATTTTGCTTAATGATGCGCCAATTTTATTATTAGATGAGCCAACTGAAGGTTTAGATCGCGAAACTGAACGCCAAATTCTGCGTTTAATTCTTGCACATGCTGAAAATAAAACCTTAATTATGGTGACTCACCGTTTAACGGCGATTGAGCAATTTGATGAGCTTTGTGTGATTGATGAAGCGAAACTAATTGAAAAAGGCACTTATACAGAATTATTACAATTAGAAAAAGGGTTCTTTAAACAATTAGTGGAGCGTGTGTAAAATAAGGAAGGATAAGTTGGGTGGAAATCTTCCCAGCTTATTCTCGGCACACAGAAATTCCGACTTTGGCTGCTTTCTTCCGAACCTGACCGAGTAAACCGGACACCGTTGCGAGAGACCGAGAAGATTTCCATTGATATCGCAATGCGATTAGGTGGGCTATTATGCAAGAATTGGCCCTGTATTGCAAAGGTTAATTTATCAATTCAGTGAATTTGACGAGAAAATCAACCGCACTTTTAAGGTAAAACCATGAACTATCTCCAATACTACCCAACAGATGTTGTAAATGGCGAAGGCACCCGTTGTACCCTTTTCGTGAGCGGTTGTACGCATGGTTGTCGTGGTTGTTACAATCAAAAGAGCTGGTCTTTTGATAATGGCGTATTATTTGATGAGGCGATGGAACAACAAATCATCAATGATTTAAAGGATACGCGCATTAAACGTCAAGGGCTCACACTTTCTGGTGGGGATCCGATGCATCCACGTAATGTTGAAGCCTTACTTCCTTTTGTTCAACGTGTAAAAAAAGAATGTCCCGATAAGGACATTTGGGTATGGACGGGATATAAACTGGATGAACTTGATGATTATCAACGTCAAATGTTGCCTTATATTGACGTACTCATTGATGGAAAATTTATACAAGAACAGGCTGACCCTAGCCTGGTTTGGAGAGGTTCAGCCAATCAAGTGATTTATCGTTTTAAGGTTTAACCGAATAAGGTTAAGCTATTCTGCCAAGCCGTTTCTTTAATTACTTCAGCATTTTCACTTCTTAAACTACATAAAGCGTCAAAGGTGTGAACTATCCGCTCTGGTCGATTAGGTTGCCCTTGAAAGCCAAACACCGGCATATCGGGAGTATCCGTTTCTAATACCAACGCCTCTAATGGCAACTTCGCAATCGCTTGACGCGTTTTATTCGCGCGTTCATAAGTAATGGTACCGCCTACGCCAATTTTATAGCCTAAATCCACAAATCGTTTTGCTTGATCATAACTTCCAGAAAAACCATGCACGACACCACATTTAGGCAAATTGGCTTGTTTTAAAAAGCGGAAGAATTGCTCGTGGGATTTACGACTATGTAAATTGACCGACAGATTGTATTTCTTCGCTAAATAAAGCTGACTTTCTAAAAAGTGCTGTTGCTTTTGCCATAATTCATCAGTCAATAAATTAGGAATTGCACATTCTAAGCCTATTTCTGCTACGGCTGTACAATTTTGATTACGAACAGATAATGCCGCATCCAATATCTCTAAATCATGCTCTTGATGCTCTTTGATATAAAGAGGATGCAACCCAAGCCCACAATAAAGATGCTCAGGGAAAAGTGCGGTCATATTTTGGATCGTTTTAAAATCCGACTCTTTTACTGCCACAATCAAAATTTTCTGCACATCAGCTTGCTTAGCGTTATCCACGAGCTGAGCTAATGGCTCACCTGTGTCATGATGAAGATAATCAAGGTGGGTATGAGTATCGAAGAAAGGCATTGCGTTATTTCACTTAAGAAAAAAAGGTGTGTAGATTGAGCATCCACACACCGAATTAATTATTCGACAGAAACTGATGTGATCACAACATCTTCTGTCGGAACGTCTTGGTGGAAACCTTTATTACCGGTTTTTACTTTCTTAATTTTATCAACCACATCCATCCCTTCAACCACTTCACCGAATACGGCATAGCCCCATTCTTGCACAACTTCACGACCGAACATCTCTTTTGAGCGGTAGTTTAAGAAGTTATTATCAGCCACGTTAATGAAGAATTGTGCCGTTGCAGAATGTGGATCAGAGGTACGCGCCATGGCGATTGTGCCACGTTTATTGCTTAAACGATTGTTGGCTTCATTTTGGATCGGTGCATTTGTTGCTTTTTCACGCATTCCGCTTTCCATACCACCGCCTTGGATCATAAATCCATCAATAACACGATGGAAAATTGTGTTATTATAGAAACCGTTTTTACAATAATTTAAAAAGTTTTCTGCAGTGATTGGCGCTTTATCAAAATCGAGTTTAATTTTAATATCGCCAAAATTTGTGTGTAATGTAACCATGTTATTTTCCTCTTGAAAATTAAGGCGTTCATTATTCCACAAATGGCGAGAAAGTGCCACCATGAGCAGAAAAAGTGCGGTCGTTTTCCAACCAGTTTTAAGAGAAAAAATATGTTAAAGATCTTTAATACCCTCACTCGTGAAAAAGAAGTGTTCAAACCTATCCATGAAGGAAAAGTGGGTATGTATGTGTGCGGCGTGACCGTTTACGATTTATGCCATATTGGCCATGGCCGTACCTTTGTGTGTTTTGATGTGATTGCTCGCTACTTACGCTCTTTAGGCTACGATTTGACTTATGTGCGTAATATCACTGATGTAGACGATAAAATCATTAAGCGAGCATTAGAAAACAAAGAAACCTGCGATCAACTTGTAGATCGTATGGTGCAAGAGATGTATAAAGATTTTGATGCACTTAATGTATTACGCCCTGATTTTGAACCTCGTGCGACGCATCATATTCCTGAAATTATTGAGATTGTGGAAAAACTGATTGCACGCGGTCATGCTTATGTTGCAAACAATGGCGACGTGATGTTTGATGTGGAAAGCTTTAAGGAATACGGCAAATTATCACGCCAAGATCTCGACCAATTACAAGCCGGTGCACGTATTGAAATTAATGAAATCAAGAAAAATCCAATGGATTTCGTGCTTTGGAAAATGTCAAAAGAAAACGAACCAAGCTGGCCATCGCCATGGGGCGCAGGTCGTCCAGGTTGGCACATTGAATGTTCGGCAATGAACTGTAAACAACTTGGTGAGCATTTTGATATTCATGGTGGCGGTTCTGATTTAATGTTCCCACACCACGAAAATGAAATCGCCCAATCTTGCTGTGCTCATGGTGGCCAATATGTGAATTATTGGATCCATTCCGGCATGATCATGGTAGATAAAGAAAAAATGTCGAAATCCCTCAGCAACTTCTTTACCATTCGTGATGTATTAAACCACTACAATGCAGAAGCGGTGCGTTATTTCTTACTAACGGCACACTATCGCAGCCAACTCAATTATAGTGAAGAAAACTTGAATTTAGCACAAGGTGCATTAGAACGTTTGTACACCGCTTTACGTGGCACCGATCAAAGTGCGGTTGCTTTTGGCGGTGAAAATTTTGTGGAAGCCTTCCGTGAAGCCATGGACGATGATTTCAATACGCCAAACGCTCTTTCTGTCTTATTTGAAATGGCGCGTGAAATCAATAAATTGAAAACTGAAGATGCAGAAAAAGCCAATGGTCTTGCTGCGCGTTTATGTGAGTTAGCGGGTATCTTAGGTTTACTTCAACAAGATCCAGAAAAATTCTTACAAGCTGGTTCTGACGATGATGAAGTCGCAAAAATTGAAGCGCTTATCAAACAACGAAACGAAGCCCGTGCCGCTAAAGATTGGACTGCTGCAGATGCGGCTCGTAATGAACTCACTGCAATGGGAATTGTGTTAGAAGACGGCCCTAACGGCACGACGTGGCGTAAACAATAATCTCACTTTGATACAAAAACTGCGGTCAAATTGACCGCAGTTTTTCTTTTAAGAAGAAAGTATTACATTTTCGGGGCTTCCATTTTTTTGCTTTTTTCTTCATTTCTTTTACTTTCATTTCATCAGATTTCATTTCTTCTGACTTCATATTATCCATTTTCATATCCTGAGATTTCATCATGCTATCAGACTTCATACTATCTGATGCCATTTTACGGTATTATGTAGCAGTTGCATAAAGTCCGAAAATTGACTAATTTACCGCATAAATTTGAATGCCTTTCCGAATGAAAATTGTGAAAGGCATTTCTTTTACCTCAAATTCTAACTTTAACCTCGCAATTTTTCACATCAATTTTCCATTTTTTCAAACTCAAGGTGTAGCTATTCCGCTCAACCTTCATTCAGGTAACTCAAAGTATGAGTCGCCGAGGTAACTGTTGGGATAATGCTCCAATGGAGCGTTGGTTCCGCAGCTTTAAATATGAATGGATGCAAGAGGGCGACTATCTAACCTTGGGGCAAGCGATGGACGATGTGAGAGCTTATGTGATGTATTACAATTTTGTTAGCCCACATCGTTACAATCAAGGTTTGCCGCCTGTTTTAACAGAAACAACCTATCGGGGACTGTTGAATTAGCTGATCACTACATTAATCAGTAAAAGATAAAAGGACGAAGATTATTAGAATCTTTGCCCTTAATGTTATCTGCATTTTTACAAAAAATAATATTTTCAATTTTTTGAAAAAAAAAGTGTAAGAAAAAAGGCTTATCTCCGACTAATAGAATAACAAGGAAGCATTTCCTACCATAATGAACTAAATAATTTCATAAAATAGCTAATCAATCAGAGGAAAAAAATGAAAGATTGTAAGATGCAAGGTATCAGCAGCGGCGTGAGTTTATTGATTTTACGCTTTTTTCTTGCGTGGGAATTTTTAGAGGCAGGGTTAGAAAAATGGAATGGTCAAAATTGGTTTACTGAAATACAAGATCGTTTTCCTTTTCCATTTAATCTTATTCCAGCCGATATTAATTGGCACGTTGCAATGGGATCTGAATTAATTTTCCCATTCTTGCTGATATTTGGGGTGCTAACACGTTTTAGTGCATTAAGTTTAACGATTTTAATCTCTGTCGCGTGGTATAGCATTCACGCCGATTCAGGTTATAACGTTTGTGATAATGGTTATAAATTACCCTTAATTTATGTGGTAACTTTATTAATCTTAATTACGCAGGGAGCAGGGAAACTCTCTTTAGACACGCTTATTAAGAAGGTTTATCCAACTAAAAGCTGGTTGAAATTCCTCTAACTATATTCAATATCAAATTCTAGGAGATTTAAATGAAAAAATTATCCACTTTAGCCGCATTAGCAGGAGCATTAACGATGACAGTAGCTACTGTTGCACACGCTGAGCCAAAATCAAGCAGTACAGATAAAGCTGCAACACCTTGTGTAGGTGATAAATGTGTGAAAACAAAAGCTGCAGAAGGTAAATGCGGAGAAGGCAAATGTGGTGCAAACGAAACGAAAGCCGCAGAAGGTAAATGTGGTGAAGGTAAATGTGGTGCGAGCAAACCAAAAGCTGCAGAAGGTAAATGTGGTGAAGGTAAATGTGGCTCTAAATAATCGTATTTTAATCTAGATGCCATACATAACACTGGTGTAAATTTACACCAGTGTTGTATTAAAAGGAGTAAATAATTATGTTACAAGGTGCAGGATTAGGATATCGTCGAGATTTAGCTGATGATTTTTTAAATTTATCATCAAATAATGCGATTCAGTTTATGGAAGTTGCTCCAGAAAATTGGGTAAAAATGGGAGGAGCTGCTCGTTATAGATTTGATCAAGCCGCTGAAAGATATCCACTTGCGGTACACGGACTATCACTTTCATTAGGCGGGCAAGCACCACTTGATCGCGAGTTATTAAAAAATACTAAAGCATTAATGACTCAATATAATTCGACATTTTTTTCTGAACATTTGAGTTATTGTGAATGTGAAGGGCATTTATATGATTTATTACCTATGCCATTTACTGAAGAAGCTGTAAAACACGTAGCACAGAGAATCCGCTATGTGCAAGATTTTTTAGAATTACAAATTTCATTAGAAAACACCTCTTATTATTTACACTCTCCCACCAGCACAATGAATGAAGTAGAATTTTTAAATGCTATTGCACAGGAAGCGGATTGTGGTATTCATTTAGATGTGAATAATATTTATGTAAATGGCGTCAATCACGGTTTACTTGATCCTTATGTTTTTTTAGATCAAGTAGATGTGAAACGTGTCAATTACATTCATATAGCAGGACACGACGAAGAACATTCTGCCGCACAAGTTGTAGAGGATTTAGAAGGGGAATCATTTAATAAAATAAAAGGGGCATATCGCTATTTACCAGAGTTATTAATTGATACGCACGGTGAGGCAGTAAAAGGTACTGTGTGGGATTTATTAGAATATGCCTATCAACGACTACCCGTCATTCCGCCAACATTATTAGAGCGTGATTTCAATTTCCCTCCATTTGCAGAACTTTATTCTGAAGTTGAACATATTGCACAACTACAGCAAAAATATGCTCAAAAAGAGGTAATATCCTATGCAGCCTAAACCTTCGCTTATTGAAACACAAAAAGCACTTGCCACAGCAGTTCGATTGGCTAATGCTCAACCTCTAAATGGTTATGCTCCGAATCGCCTTGCTGTTTATGCTCGTTTAGTTCGAAATAACATCTTTGGTTTTATTGACCGTTGTTTTGTTGAAGCGCCTAAACACGTTTCTGCTGAGAGTTGGTCTCAGACAAAAGAATTTTTTGTATTAAAAGGAAAATCACATTCGCCTTATTTTCAAGATATTGCTGGAGAATTTCTCTTATTTTGTCAAGAAAAAGAGAGTTTTGACGCCAATATACTGGCATTGATGGATTTTGAAAATACTCAATTACTTGCAGAAGTTTCTTTAGCAAAAGTACCTGAAAAATTTGAGTGGAATAAGTATAGCGTAATGCAGTTATCTGATGCAGCTTATTTAAAAAGCTATGAAGTCGATTTTTTATCAAGCGATTTTAAACAATTTGATGAAAACCCTATGCAAGCTGTTATATGGCGGGATAGCGATTTTAATATTCTGCAACAATGCTTATCTGAACTTGACTTTTGGCTATTAAGTTATATACAAGAACAACCTTCGTCTTTAGAAGAGGTATTATCTGCCTTAAATACTGTAGTTGAAGATAGCACCCCCTTAATTCCATTATTGGAAAACACTTGGGTTAATTGGATTAATGCTGAAGTGCTTTATCCCAAAGTATGAGTCGCCGAGGTAACTGTTGGGATAATGCCCCAATGGAGCGTTGGTTTCGCAGCTTTAAATATGAATGGATGCAAGAGGGCGACTATATAACCTTGGGGCAAGCGATGGACGATGTGAGAGTTTATGTGATGTATTACAATTTTGTTCGCCCACATCGTTACAATCAAGGTTTGCCACCTGTTTTAACAAAAACAACCTATCGGGAACTGTTGAATTAGCTGATCACTCCATCCCTATTGAGTTAAAATTTCAATAGGAATTTTAAGGTTTTTAATCAGTTAAACCTTTGTGCAACTGCTACATAATACCGCCATTTTATCATTTTGCATCGGCATCGACTCTTTGGTCATAGGCATGGGAGCTTTTGTCATTGACATCTCATTGGATTTCATATCTATCGCATAAAGACTGGTTGCAAAGAAAAGTGCAGCAATAGCAGTAAAGGTTGTTTTTACAGTAATATTTTTCATTTTGAATCTTCCTTAATTTGTGAATAATTAGCGTGATCTAGAAAGGTCTTTTCCTTTCATTATCATTAGACGAATGAGAACCTATTTCTTACACATTTTCCAAGGAAAAAATATGGAAACCAGAATTTCCGATAAAGAACTGATACAAATTAGAGAGCAAATGCTGAAGTTTGCCACATTACAGGTGAGTAATCCTGTATTAGCTGAAGATTTGGTTCAAGAAAGTTTTTTGAGTGCATTTAACAATCTCGAGCACTTTAAGCGACAAGCCGCATTTAAAACGTGGGTCTTTGCTATCTTAAAAAATAAAATCATCGATTTTCTTCGCCAGAAAGGCAAATTTGTCCTTGAAACCGAAATAGAAGATGAAGAACAAACCAATCATTTCTTTGATGAAGGGGGACACTGGAAAGCTGAACATTCTCCACTCGATCTCGAACTGAGCGAAAGTGCGGTCTATTCTGAAGAGTTCTGGCTGATTTTTGAAACTTGTTTAACTTGCCTACCGGCCAAACAAGCCAAGATTTTTATGATGAGAGAGTTTTTGGAATTATCTTCTGAAGAAATTTGCCAAGAAAATCAACTAAGCATAAGTAACTTGCACACGACACTCTATCGTGCCCGCTTACAACTTCAAAACTGCTTATCTCATAAACTTTAGGGAGTGACTTTATGAAATGTCGCCAAGCAACTCGCCTCATTTCAGATGCGCAAGAACGCCCATTAATGACTAAAGAAAAAATTGGGCTCAATTTGCATCTTGCCATCTGTACACATTGCCGTAAATTTCAACGAAATTGTGGCACATTGAGAAAATTAATGAAGGATTTCAAAGGATAAAAAGCGGAAGAAAACTTCCGCTTATAACTCTATTACTTCGCGATTAACGCTGTTGCTCGTGAAATGACTTCCTTGACTTCATCATCCGTCAATTTACCTTCTTTCACAAATTGCACTTTGCCGGTTTTATCAAGCAAAATAATCACGCTATCTTTTTCACGTAATCCCCATGTATTTTTGACTGCACTTTTATCATCTAAAATCACTTGGCTGTGGGCATTTTCTTTTTTGCCTTTTTCTGCACTACTTTTCACAAACATGCCTGTGCCCACAACGGCATCATCAGCGTTGATAATCGTCGTGGTTTGATATTTAGCTTGGTTAAAATGAGCAGCTTTAATAGCTTCGATCATCGCTTGATTTTTCTCTTTTGCCGCACTTCTGCCTGCAATATGCTGAATCACACGGACTTTGCCAGGTAATGCCGTTGAGCTCCACGATTTATACGCCACATCATTGCCATTTAAAGTGATTTCGCCCTTATCCGAAACCGTTACATTGGCTAAAAGTTGGTTAGGTTGGATATTGTGCGCGAATGCATTGATTGAGATTAAACTGCCCATCACTGCACTCAAAAGCATGATTTTTTTCATAAATACCTCATAAATTCCGTGAAATTGCCCATTTTTTGGCGAATAGTCACTTTTTTGTTATACTCCGTGCGCATTATACTTTGCTTAAATCAGATAAAGAAGGAAAAAGAAATGGATCAAATGCCAGCTTGCCCAAAATGTAAAGGCGAATATGTTTATCACGATTCTGTGAATTTTGTTTGCCCTGATTGCGGTAATGAATGGAATGGTAACGAAGCAGTTGAAGTCGATGAAGATCAACTGATTGTTAAAGATAGCAACGGTAATTTATTAGCCGATGGCGATGATGTACTTTTAATTAAAGATTTAAAATTAAAAGGTTCATCAGAAGTATTGAAGAAAGGCACGAAATTCAAAAATATCCGTTTAGTTAACGGAGATCACAACGTTGATTGTGGCAAAATCAT
Organism: Haemophilus parainfluenzae ATCC 33392; assembly: GCF_031191205.1. Lineage (NCBI taxonomy): Bacteria > Pseudomonadati > Pseudomonadota > Gammaproteobacteria > Pasteurellales > Pasteurellaceae > Parahaemophilus > Parahaemophilus parainfluenzae. The sequence continues at coordinate 144,797 of NZ_CP133470.1, forward strand.
GTTGAAATCAGAGTTCTTGAAAAAAGCTTAAGAATTCTCAATAAAAAGAGCGGTCGATTTTAACGTTATTTTAAATCGACCGCTCTTTTTTTATTTTCATTATACCTTCGCAGGCTTCACAATTTCACTTGGATAACAACCAAGCACTTTCAGATAATTACTGAACTGCTTAAGCTCTTCCAAGGCAATTTGGGTATCTGGATGATGAATGTTTCCTTCAATCTCCAAATAGAACATTTCTTCCCAAGGTTTGCCATAAATAGGGCGCGATTCAAGCTTAGTCATATTGATACCGTGCTTTTTAAACACAAGTAAGGCGTCCACTAAAGAACCCGCTTGTTGCGATGTGGTCATCAACAATAAGGTTTTCGTGTGGATTTGCGGTGAAACTTCACGTGCTTGTTTTGCCACGACAATGAAACGAGTAATGTTGTTTTCTTGGTTGGCAATATTATGTTTTAACACATGTAAGCCGTAAAGCTTGCCACCATCTTCATTACCTAATGCCGCAATATTCGGTTTATTCAAGCTTGCCACGAGCTGCATTGCATGAGAGCTACTTTCGCAGAACTCAATATGCACGCGCTCAAGACTTTGAATAAATTGACTGCACTGCTGAATCACTTGTGGATGGCTATAAAGCGTATCAATTTTGCTTAAATCATCTTGCTCATTCACTAAAACACAGTGCTTGATAGGATAAGCCAACTCACCCACCAAAGATAAGGTGGTATGTTGAAGCAAATCATAAACCTCATTAATTGCACCTGATGTGGTGTTTTCTAAAGGAAGTACGCCATAATCAGCTTCTCCGCTTTCAACTTTTTCAAAAATTTGAGCAAAGGAATCGCAACTGATTTCAGCAAATTGTTGATGGTAGCGAGCCGCATAATTACGCGCAGCCAAATTAGAGTAAGAACCACGCTTGCCTAAGAAAGCGATATGTAACGTTTCTTCTCGTTGCTCATTGAGCTTTTTCTGCAAGTACACTTGTTGTGTTAATACAGAATCTTCAATGATTTTTTGGAAGACTGACGTAATATACTGTGGTTCAAGCTGATAATTTTGGCTTTCAGCAAATTGCACAAGCTCCTGTAAGAGTTGTTGTTCTCGCTCTAAATCACGTAACGCTTTTTGCGTCACTTCTTTGCTTCTTACTACATCATATGCCAGACGATGACGCTCTGAAAGCAGCTTTAACAAGCTGCGATCAATTTGCGTAATTTGCTGACGAATTTCAGATAAATCTAATGCCATTTCATTCCTTACTTAAAGGTTACTTCATTATGAGGGATGTATTTTTCAGCATTAATAGGTGAATTTTTCTCAAAAAATTCTTTTAAAACATCCGCATCAATAAAACCTGTGTTAACGAAAGTTGGATTTTTAGTCATAACCGGATAACCATCTCCACCCGCCGCATTATAACTTGGTAAAGAAATACGGTAAGTTTTATTTAAATCTAATGGTTTACCTTGAATTTTCACATTTTCAACTTTCTTCTCCGCACGATTTACTGTCATGCTGATACCTGAATATTGTGCATAGGCACCAGAATCCACTTCTTTCAATGCGACTACATTTAAATAATCCAGTAATTCTTTACCGGTTAATTCAAAATAGCTCACAATATTACCAAATGGATGGATTTTTAAAATATCTTTATAAGTTACATCACCTTCTTGGATAGAATCACGAATACCACCTGAGTTCATGATACCAATGTCTGCTTTCGCTTTTTGACGTTGTGCTTCTGCAATTAAGTGACCAAGGTTAGTTTGTTCAAAACGAATAATGGTACGATCACCCTCTAACTTACCGTTTAATTTACCCACTTTTTGGCTTAATAACGCATCACCTTTATCTTGGTAAGATTTTAAAAGTTTTTCCATTTCTGGATCTTGTGGAATCTCTTCTGCGTAATTTACGTATTCCGTTTTACCGTCTTCTTTTTTTATTTTCTTCTTCAAGTTCACTGGAATTAATTGATAATTCACTAATTTTAATTCACCATTTTTGAACTCAAAGTCAGCTCGACCAACATATTTGCCCCATTCAAAGGCCTGCATAATCCAAGTACCATTTTGGAAATCTGGTTTACATGGCTGAGTAGGTTGATAATCTTTAATCCATACGCCTTTTTCATCCACGCAAATCGAATCATGGCTGTGACCACCGATAATCATATCGAATGCACCTTTATCTAAATTACGTGCAAGACTCACATCACCTGGTGCATTTGAACCATGTTTCGCATCATAATAATAGCCCATATGCGTTAAAGCGATTTTTACATCCGGCTTAACTTTTTCATTTAGCTCTTTTAATGTGGCTTTTGCTACCGTTGTTGGATCTTCAAACTTCACATTATGAAGGTATTCTGGGTTGCCTAATTTTGCAGTATCCTCAGTAGTTAAACCGACCACTGCAATTTTAAGATCTTGTTTATTTAAAATCGTATAAGGCTTAACTAAGGTTTTACCTGTTTTCGTATTAATCACGTTTGCAGATAAGAATGGGAAATTTGCCCATTTTTCTTGCATATCAAGAATTTGTAGTGGATTATCAAACTCGTGGTTACCTAATACAGTTGCCTCATAGCCCATTGCGTTCATTGCTTTAATATCTGGTTCTGCTGTTTGCATATCTGACTCAGGTACACCAGTATTAAAATCACCTGCATTTAATAAAATAAGTGAGCCACCTTTTTGCTCGACTTCAGCTTTTACGCGATTAACAATTGTTTTGTGAGCAGGAAAGCCATATTCACCTTTTGCATTCGGCCAAAAATGTCCGTGCGTATCATTAGTGTGCAATATGGTAAATTGATAGGTTTTGCCCTGTTCATATGCCATTGCAGCAGAAGTTGCTAGCACAAGAGGAAGCACGGTAAATAATTTTTTCATAATAAAAATACCTCTATTTTTGACCGCTCTTTACCTTCGCTAAAAACAAAAATAACAGAGCAAGATGGGAAATAAAAAAGCTATACTCCCGGAAGAAGTATAGCTTTTTAACAAAACATTGTTAGATTAATACCTGCACAGGCGCAACATAACCTTGTGGAACTTGTTTCTTATCTTCAAAGGTAACAAATTCCCACGCTTCCTGATCGGCAAGTACAGCACGGAGTAATTTATTATTTAAACCATGACCCGATTTATAAGCTTTGAAATCACCGATGATGTTATAGCCACACATATAAAGATCGCCAATCGCATCAAGCATCTTGTGACGAACCAATTCATCTCTGAAGCGTAACCCATCTTCATTTAAGATACGGTAATCATCTAATACGATGGCATTATCTAAGCTACCACCTAACGCAAGACCTTGAGATTGAAGATACTCAATATCTTTCATGAAACCAAAGGTTCTTGCACGACTAATTTGATGTACGAATGCTTGTGCAGAGAAATCCATCACATAATTACGTACATTTTTACTAATCGCTGGATGATCAAAATCGATTGTAAAATCTAAACGGAAACCATTATAAGGTTTAAATTCTGCCCATTTGTCACCGTCTTCTACTCGTACATTTTTCTTAATACGAATAAATTTCTTTGGTGCATTTTGTTCTTCAATACCAGCATCTAAAAGCAAGTAAATGAATGGGCTTGCACTACCGTCCATGATTGGAATTTCAGGTGCATCAACTTCAATGATAATATTATCGATACCTAAACCCGCTAATGCTGCGTTTAAGTGTTCTACGGTTGAAACACGTACACCGTGTTCATTCACAAGTGCAGTACAAAGCATTGTATCACGCACTGAATCAGCATTCGCAGGGAAAGTCACCGGCGGATTAAGATCGGTACGGCAGTAAATTACACCAGTATTCGGCATAGCTGGACGCAACGTTAACGTTACTTTTTTGCCGCTATGTAAGCCTACACCTGTTACTTTAATGCTTTGTTTTAATGTTCTTTGTTTAATCATCTCTTTTACCTTATTGCTTCACAACAAGATTACTTTTACTCTTATTTCTCATCACGACCAAATGATGCCGGATTAAAGAAATTAGGATTATTTCTTAACTGTTCTAAACGGCTTGGATCAAGCGGTTTATTTAAGTTACCGTATTGCGGATTTTGTTCCTGTGCTGGTTCTGGTTGTGGATTATGTCTTAATGCATCTAAACCATGTAAACCAACTGGCGGTTGAGGTTGAATCGTTTCTTGCGCTACAGGCTGTTGAACTGGGGCTTGTTGTACTGCTGCTTGAGGACGAGCAATTACGACTGGCTCAGCCGCAACAACATCACCTAAACCTGTTGCAACGATCGTGACACGAATTTCATTGCTCATTTCAGGGACTAAACTGGTACCCACAACGATAGTCGCGTCTTCTGATGCAAAGCTACCTACTGTGTCACCCACCACGTTAAATTCGTCAAAGCCGAGATCCATACCTGAGGTAATATTAACAAGAATACCTTTAGCATTAGAAAGATCGACTTTCTCTAATAAATCATTTTTAATTGCAAGACGCGCAGCTTCTTCTGCACGACCTGCACCTGGTTCACTTTGAGCTGAACCGAAACCAATCATTGCTTGGCCCATTTCCGACATAACGGTTCTTACGTCTGCAAAGTCCACGTTGATTAAACCTGGAGACGTAATCATATCGGAGATGCCCATAACAGAGTTACGTAATACGTCGTTTGCAGCAGCAAAAGCATCAATTAAGGTTGCATTTTTAGGGAGAACTTTTTGGATTTGTTGGTTAGGAATAATGATCATTGAATCCACATATTGTGAAAGATCTTTAATCCCTAATTCAGCAAATTGCATACGTTTTTTGCCTTCAAAGCTAAATGGCTTAGTAACAACAGCAACGGTTAAAATACCTAATTCTTTCGCGACTTTAGCGACGATTGGTGCGGCACCAGTACCTGTACCACCGCCCATACCGGCTGCGATAAAGACCATGTCTGCACCTTCAAGCATTTTACGGATTTCTTCTTGGTCATCTTCAGCCGCTTTACGACCCACATTTGGATTTGCACCCGCACCAAGACCTTTCGTTGTAGCCCCACCAATTTGTACAGTTTGTTGAACTTGGCTTTTGCGTAATGCTTGCGCATCGGTATTCACCGCATAAAATACGATTTTACCGTGTTCTTCGCTATCAATTGCACTTTCGCCCAAGAAATTACCATTGAATTCTTGTTGCACCATGTTAGCAACCATGTGGTTAACTGCGTTACCGCCGCCTCCACCGACACCGACAACCTTAATCAGTGCACCTGTTTGCTCTTCAAAATCACCATACTCTGGGTATAACATTTGCTGTTCTCCGTTACTGCTAATACTCTGCTAGCATATTAATAAAAGTTAAATCTTTCTTATTGTAAATGAAAAAGTCAAAATTATCAAAATTCTGATTTCACTTTGTTGAAAATATTTTTAAGGCCTTTCCAGAATTTTTTACCTAATGCTTCATCGCCATAATTACTATCCACAGGATCATTATCACTATTTTGATGATGATATTGTAGCAATCCCACGACTGTTGAATATTGCGGACGATTTACATAATCTGTTAACCCCGTGATATTTAGTGGACTACCAATACGCACCTGGCAACCAAATACACTTGATGCACAATCTTTTAAGTCTTCAATCTGTGCACCACCACCAGTGATAACGACCCCCGCAATTAATTCAAATTTAATATGTTTGGTTTCTAAATCTGCTTTAAGCTTATCTAATTCGTCCTTAACAACGCCTAATAGTTCAATATATCTTGCTGAAGTGATTAAAGATAAATCACTTTTTGTTAAAGCACGTGGTGCTCGACCACCAATACTTGCCACTTCAATTTTTTTATCACCATGTAAACGTGCCGGATATAATGCACTTGCATAGTTCACTTTAATGCGTTCTGCTTCTGCACGAGAAACGGTACATGCATGGGCAATATCATTGGTTACAATGTTCCCTGCGTAAGGAATAACTTTACTGAAACGCAATGAGCCATTGGTATAAACCATCATATTCATGGTGCCTGCACCGAAATCAATCAAGCAAACACCAAGATCCTTTTCATCTTCAGTTAAAACAGAATGTGTTGCTGCAAAGCCGGAAAACACAACTTTATCAACTTGTAATCCACAACGCTCAACTGCTTTTTTCAAGTTATTTTGCCAGTCTTGGTGACATGCAATTAAGTGTACGTTTGCTTTTAAACGAACACCTTGTAAACCTAATGGATTTTTAATATTAACTTGTTTATCTACGGCATATTCTTGTGGAATGATGTGTAATAAAGAAAGCCCCTCAGGTAATTTCACTGAGCTTGCTGTATGCAAAGCATCATCGATTTCATCTTGAGTCACTTCATTTTCAGAAATAGCAACAAAGCCGCTCTCATTCAAGCTTTGAATATGTTCACCTGTAATCGCAAGAGTCACGCTCATAATTTGGCAATCGGCCATTGATTCAGCTGCCTCAATAGCACGTTGGATAGAATTAACAACGGCATCTAAATCAGTAATACTGCCACGATCAATCCCTTTTGATGGACAACTACCTACACCAAGTACATTTACTACGCCATCAGGAAGGACTTCCCCAACAACAGCAACAACTTTTGATGTACCAACTTCAAGACCTACAATTACTTTCGGTTCCAACTCTTTTGCCATTTTCTTATTACACCCAATGAATTATTTTTTTATTTCTCTATCAATCCAACCGCTGCTGATGCAGATGCATAGCGCAAATCTACATAATCAATTCGTTTACCTTCAGGCACTTCAATTTGTGGATAAATCGTTACAAATCGATCTAATTTTGGTTTCCAATCCCCGCGCCCAAGTTTCAATACTATATCATTATCTAGCGTAACTTGCCACGCACCACGATCATCAATTGTTACGCCTTTAACCAGCAAATTTTTCGCCTTAAAATCAGCAAAAATTTGATTCCAAGCCTCTAATACCTTCAAGCTTTGATAATCCGGCCCCCCTAAATAAGGTAAAGCTTTTTCTTTTAACTTATCCATCGGCAATTGGAAAACCGTTCCATCTTTTGTAACAAACTCTGTTTTATTCCAAATGGCAACTGGCTGATATTCTGATAACCAAATACTTAAACGATTTGGCCAAATTTTACGAACCACCGCACCTTTTACCCAAGGAATCGTTTTAAGCTGCTCTTGAATTTGCTTGACGTCTTGTCCCCAAAAGCCCTTGAGAGATCCCATTTTAAGCAATACGTCTTGCACATCTGGATAAGTGGTAAATTCATTTTGACCGACTAAGGCATAGGCAGTAATTTTTCTATCACCGTCTAAGCTTTCAAGCCAACTTTGCCAGTTTGAATAAACAAAATACCCTAGCCCTGCACAAAGTAACACCAAAGCAAGTTTAATCTGCAACATGAAACGGAATTTACCTTCTCCGTTGGATGAGCGACCAAATTGCGTTGGCGGTGTATTTTTGCGCTTAATTACATTCATTACGCACTCAACTCCAAAATTTTCACGACGAGTTGTTCAAATGAAATACCGACTGTTGACGCAGATTTAGGGAATAAACTGTGACTTGTCATGCCTGGGTTCGTGTTTACTTCTACTAAACGGAAATTACCTTGTGCATCGGTCATTACATCAATGCGACTCCAACCACGACAACCCACAACGTCATAAGCACGTTTAACTAATTTCGCTAATTCTTGCTCTCGTTCAGCTGAAAGACCCGCTGGGCAAAAATATTGAGTGTTATCTGAAATATATTTCGCATCGTAATCATAAAACTCACCTTCTGGCACAATGCGAACAGCAGGCAATACTTCACCACCTAAAACAGGCACTGTTAATTCATCGCCAGCCAACCATTCTTCAATCAAAATGGTGTTATCAAATTTAAGTGCATAATCGACCGCACTTTTTAATTCTTCGACTGCTTTTACTTTCGTTAAACCGACACTTGAACCTTCAAGAGATGGCTTAACCATCAAAGGTAAACCTAACTTTTCGACCACAGCTTGTGGGTTTAGTTCGTGAGCGTTTTCTTTGGTTACAATCTCCATATCGGCAACAGGTAAACCAAAGGCTTTCCACAACATTTTAGTACGCATTTTATCCATGGTTAATGCTGAAGCCATCACTCCACAACCGGTGTAAGGCAAGCCGATTTGTTCTAATAAACCTTGCATAGTGCCATCTTCACCACCGCGACCATGTAAAATGTTAAAAACGCGATCAAAACCATCTGCTTTTAAATTCGCGACATTATATTCTTTAGGATCGATACCGTGTGCATTATAACCTTGGCTTACTAAGGCGTTTAACACAGCTGCACCAGAATTAAGAGACACTTCACGTTCAGCTGATGTGCCGCCTAACAACACAGCAATTTTTTCTTGTTTTAAATTCATTGTTTTATCCTGTTTTCTTTTTATTTTCATCAAAAGTGCGGTTATTTTTCGATGTATTTATGCTTTCCAACATTCTGCTAAACCACGAGAAATTTTGCTTACACTTCCCGCGCCTTGGGCAAGAATTAAATCGCCATCTTGAATAATTTGATCTAACACATCACCGAGTTGTTCCGTATCAGAAACTAAAATTGGATCGACTTTTCCTAGATTACGAATAGAACGACAAAGTGCTTTACTGTCTGCACCAACGATTGGTGTTTCGCCTGCCGCATACACATCTAACATAATCAAGGCATCCACTTGGGATAAGACTTGTACGAAATCATCAAATAAATCGCGAGTACGTGAATAACGGTGAGGTTGGAAAATCATCACAATACGTTTATCTCCCCAGCCTTCACGTGCTGCTTTGATGGTCACGCCAACTTCAGTTGGGTGATGGCCATAATCATCCACTAAGCGTACTTTACCATTTGGACGAATAAACTCACCTAATTGGTCGAAACGTCTGCCTGCCCCTTGGAAGTCTGCAAGCGCTTCTAAAATCGCTTCATTGCCAATGCCTTCTTCTTTTGCTACTGCAAGTGCGGCTGTCGCATTTAACGCATTGTGTTTACCTGGAACATTCAATAATACATTGATGCGTTCACCACTTGGACAAACTACGGTGTAATGACCTTGGAAACCTGTTTGTTCATAATCTTCGATATGATAGTCAGCATGTTCACTGAAACCATAAGTTAACACTTGGCGTCCAACTTGAGGAACAAGCTCCATTAACACAGTATCATCAGCGCACATAACCGCTAAGCCATAAAACGGCAAGTTATGTAAAAATTTCACATAGGTGGCTTTCATTTTCTCAAAGTCACCTTCATAGGTATCCATATGATCCGGCTCAATATTCGTCACAACAGAAACCATTGGCTGTAAGTGTAAGAAAGAGGCATCGCTTTCATCTGCTTCAGCGATTAAATAACGACTTGCACCTAAATGCGCATTTTTACCGGCTGATTTAACTAAACCACCATTAACGAAAGTTGGATCCAGTTTCGCTTGAGTATAAATCATCGAAATCATGGCAGTGGTTGTGGTTTTACCATGGGTACCAGCCACCGCAATACCATGACGGAAACGCATAATTTCAGCTAACATTTGTGCTCGCTGAATCACGGGAATACGATTTTGCTTAGCGGCGATTAATTCTGGGTTATCTTCATGGATCGCGCTTGATACCACAACCACACTCGCCCCTTGCACATTTTCCGCTTGGTGACCAATGAAAATTTTTGCGCCAGCTTGAGCAAGACGCTGAGTCACGACACCATCTGCAATATCAGAACCAGAGATATCATAACCTTCATTTAATAAAATTTCGGCAATCCCACTCATACCGGCGCCGCCGATACCAATGAAATGAATTTGTTGAACCCGACGCATCTCAGGAATAATTTTTCTAATCTCGTCCGAAATATGTTTCATATTATTTCACCTTTATTTTTAACCGCACTTTTAGGTTAAGGTTTTTTATTTACTATCCCTCAACTTCTCTGTTCTTATTTCGCATTCTCTACAATGACATCAGCTACACGTTTAGCCGCTAATGGTGCTGACATTTCTTTTGCCTTAATCGCCATCGCTAGCAAGGTTTCACGATCTATTTTTTCTAAGAAATCGACCAACACATCCGCATTTAATTCATTTTGCTGAACGATTTTTGCTGCACCTACATCGGCAAGATATTTCGCATTTAAATATTGCTGTTGATCTTTATGTTGGAATGGCACGAAAATTGCTGGTGTCCCTACTGCTGCTAATTCACACACTGTTAAAGCACCAGAACGACAAATCACCACATCGGCCCAAGCGTAGGCTTCCGCCATATCATCAATAAATTCTGTAATTTTGACCGAATCTGCATGTTCACCATAAAGTTCGGTCACACTTTCAACAGAACCTTTACCCACTTGATGACGCACGTCTAATTTATCCGCCAAACGAGCAACCACTTGTGGAATCGTTTGATTGAGTACGCGAGCCCCTTGGCTTCCACCCACGACAAGTACTCTCAATTTTCCACTTCTTTCTGAAAAACGCGCTTGTGGTGATGGCATTTCAAATAAATCTTGGCGAACTGGGTTTCCTACCACTTCGGCATCTTTGAATGCAGTTGGAAAAGCTTGTAATACACGTGTCGCAATTTTTGCTAACCATTCATTGGTTAAGCCCGCTACGGCATTCTGTTCATGTAAAATAACCGGCACGCCACAAAGTTTTGCAGCGATGCCACCTGGGCCAGATACATAACCACCCATACCTAATACCGCATTAGGTTGATATTCTTTGATAATTTTACGAGCTTGCAATACCGCTCTTAAAATAGCAAAAGGGGCACCAAGTAATGCTTTAATGCCTTTACCACGTAACCCTGAAATTTGAATAAAACGAATTGGAATACCATGTTTTGGTACAAGCTGTGCTTCCATTCGATCTTTGGTGCCTAACCAGCAAATTTCCCAACCTTCTTTTTGTAAGGTTTGAGCAACAGCGATGGCGGGGAAAACATGTCCACCAGTACCACCCGCCATAACTAATAATTTTTTACTCATAAATATTCCTAATCATCCCTCAAACGCGCTTGACCACCACGTTGTAATCTATTTTCATGGTCAATACGTAATAAAATTCCCACAGTCGCCGACATAATAATGATACTTGAACCACCGTAACTCACTAACGGGAAAGTTAAACCTTTTGTTGGTAGCATCCCTAAAGCCATACCAAGATTGACGAAACCTTGGAAGAAAATCCAGAAGCTAATACCTAAAGCAAAAAAACCACGGAAACGTTGCTCTAACATGAGAGATTCACGTCCGATTTTCATTGCGCGAAAAATCAATAAACCCAAGAGGATCACAACAACCAAAATACCAATAAAACCGAATTCTTCGCCAATAATCGCCATGATAAAGTCAGTATGTGCTTCAGGAAGATAATCAAGTTTTTGAATGGAGTTACCGAGTCCTTCCCCACTAATTTCACCACGCCCAAAGGCCATTAAAGAGTTTGTCAGCTGAAATCCTGTTCCGTATGGATCTTTAAATGGCTCTAAGAAACCGGTAAAACGTTTTAAACGATAAGAGGCTGAGAGAACCAGCCATACAAAGAGAAGTATGCCTGTACCAATTAGCAAAATAAATTGCCAAAAATTCGCACCGACAATAAAAAGCATGCCAAAGGTAATAACGAAAAGTACAACGGTACTCCCTAAGTCAGGCTGAGCTAGTAAGAATATCCCTAATACCCCCATCACAATGAAAGGCTTAGCAGCACTGAATTTTTTACCACGTACTTCATCATAACGACGCGTAAAATAGCTCGCCAGGAAACAGGTCAACGCTAACTTCGCAAATTCCGCAGGCTGGAAATTTAAAATTCCTAAAGAAATCCAACGTTTAGCACCATTAACAGAAGTCCCGATACCAAGAACCAGTATTAATAAAACAATAGCTAACAAGAAGACTTTTGCGTGCCACTTTTCCCATTGGGAAGAAGAAATTTGGAGAGTTAAATAGCAGGTTGCTAAAGAAAGCAAGACATAAACGGCATCACGTTTAGCAAAATAGAATGTATCATTAAATACGCGTGCACTGTAAGGCATCGAAGCAGAAGTTACAGCCACCAAACCAATCAACAATAGCACGACAAAAAGCCAAAACAATGCGCGATCGTAAAGTAATCCTTGCGGTGTTACTCTCGCCCATTGTTCATAATGTTGTTTAATTTTATTGATAAATTCCATTACTACCCTAATTTTCTAAGCTAATTTTGCTAAACGAGTAAACTCTTCGCCACGTTTTTCAAAAGAGGTAAACTGATCCAAACTTGCACAAGCGGGAGATAATAACACCATATCGCCTGATTTTAAACGTGGACGTAAAAATGAAATCGCTTGTTGCATGGTTTCAAATAAATGACTTTGGCTTGAAAGTGCCGCAAGTTGTTTTCCATCTCGACCAAAACAATACGTTGAAATATGAGGTTGGTTGATTAAATCGGCTAGTTCAGAAAAATCTGCACCTTTACCATCGCCACCTAATAAAAGGTGTAACGTTCCCTCAACATATAACCCAGCCAATGCCGCAACCGTGCTGCCCACATTAGTCGCTTTAGAATCATTAATCCAACGAACGCCATTCGTCTGATAGGCTAATTGGAAACGATGATCCAGCCCTTTAAATTGACGAAGTGCGATACGAATTGCCTCTAAATTTATGTCTACTGCTTGCGCTAATGCTGTCGCCGCTAAAATATTCATGTAATTATGACGACCAACCAAGATTGCTTCATCACAAGGTAAAATGACTTCCTCTTTCGCCATTAAGTACTGTTTACCATTTTCGGTTTTCAACCAGTAATCCGCTTGATTTTCAGCAAAAGACACAACCTTTTTAGCTTGATTTTCACCTTCGCCAAACGTGAGTTTATCTTCTAAATTCACTACCGCTGTTTCTGCATTGTAATAAATGCGTAATTTTGCTTGGCGATAATCTTCTAAATCCACATAGCGATCCATGTGATCTTCTGTCACATTAAGCACAGTCGCTGCAGCCGCTTTCAAACTGTTAGTGGTTTCAAGTTGGAAACTGGAAAGCTCTAATACATAAAGATCGCAATCTTCATTTAATAATGACAACGCAGGAATGCCAATGTTTCCGCCCATGCCCACTTTTATTCCCGCCGCTTTCGCCATTTCATAGACTAATGTTGTCACGGTGCTTTTACCGTTAGAGCCGGTAATCCCAACAATTGGCTTCGTTGCTGCTCGGCAGAATAATTCAATATCCCCAATCACTTCCACACCAGCTGAAAGTGCGGTCTGAATTTCAGGTATTTTTACCGCAAGTCCCGGGCTAATGACAATAATATCGCTTTCAAGTAACCATTGTTGATTCAAACTACCTGTGTGTAAGGGTACATTTTTAGGTAATTTATCCGCGCCTGCTGGATGTTGGCGTGTATCAATCACACGGATGTTTGCTTGTTGAGATTGAAGATATTCAACGCAAGAAAGTCCTGTTTTTCCAAGGCCTATAATAGTAATCGTTTTATTTTGGTATAAAGTTGTCATGTTGTTTTTCTTCTCTCGTATTCTGGGATCACGCAGGGTGCAACAAGTGCACCCTACAAAAATTATCTTAGTTTGAGCGTTACAAGCCCCATCAACACCAACATCAAGGAAATAATCCAAAACCGAATAATCACTCGAGGTTCTGGCCAACCTTTTAATTCAAAGTGGTGATGAATTGGTGCCATTCTGAAAATACGTTGTTTTCTTAATTTGTAAGAACCCACTTGCAAAATGACAGATAAGGCTTCAACAACAAATACACCGCCCATAATCACTAATAAGAATTCTTGACGAACAAGGATGGCAACGACACCAAGTGCACCACCAAGTGCAAGGGAGCCAACATCGCCCATAAAGACTTGAGCTGGATAAGTATTAAACCATAAGAATCCTAAGCCTGCGCCTACGATTGCGGTACAGAACACCACCACTTCAGAACTATATTTGATATAAGGGATATGTAAGTATTCTGCGAAATTAACGTTACCGGTCGCCCATGCGATTAAAGCAAATGCACCAGCCACTAACGCTGTTGGCATAATTGCAAGACCATCTAAACCGTCGGTTAAGTTTACCGCATTCCCTGTGCCCACAATCACAAAGTAAGACAACACAATATAGAATAAACCTAATTGTGGCATGATATCTTTAAAGAATGGAATTACTAAACGAGTTGCATCGGTATCATGACCTAACCAATACAACCAAATGATCGCCACTAATGCCACAACAGACATCCAGAAATATTTCCAACGCGCAATTAAACCGTCTGTATTTTTACGCGTGATTTTACGGAAATCATCTACAAAGCCAATTGCACCATAGCCAAATAACACAAATAAACAAATCCAAACATAAGGATTCGTTAAGTTAGCCCATAATAACGTACTTACACCGATGGAGAATAAAATCATCACACCGCCCATGGTTGGCGTACCTTTTTTCGCAAAGTGACTTTCAGGACCGTCATTACGCACTTCTTGACCAAATTTTAAGATTTGAAGGCGTTTGATCACTTTCGGACCAATCCATAAAGAAATGAAAAGTGCGGTCAATAATGCCAAAATCGCACGTACGGTAATATAGGAAATGGCATTGAATGCCGTTTCATAGCGAACTAAATATTCAGCAAGCCAAACTAACATAAGCTATCCTTTAATGAATAAATCGTCTCTTCCATTTTCATTGAGCGCGAGCCTTTCGCTAAAACGACGACTTTTTGGTTTTCTTGTAATTTCTGTTTAATAATATCTAACGCATAAGCTGTCAATTCAGCTTTATCTGTAAAATGTTTTCCTAAAACAGCCTCAGAAATGACCGCACTTTCTGTTCCATAAGAAAGCACTAAATCTAATTTAGCTTGTTTTGCATGCTCGCCCACTTGTTGATGACATTTTAGGCTATCCTCGCCTAATTCTTTCATATCGCCCACAAGTAAAATACGAAAAGCATCGTAACCTTTTAAAACATCAATCGCCGCTTGTAAAGAATCTACATTTGCATTGTAAGTATCATCTAATAGCAACAGATTTTCATTCACTTGAATCGGGAATAAACGCCCTTTTACTTGAGAACGGTGTTCAAGACCCGCTTTAACATCAGCAAGACTCGCGCCCACATTCATAGCAAGAGCCGTTGCTGCCAACGCATTTTTTACATTATGCTCACCTAAATAAGGCAAATTAATCTCAATGCTACCTTTTGGGGAAACTAACATAAACGTTGAGCCATTAGGTGAATGTTCTACGTTTTCAGCTTTGTAATCGCCACCATTAAAATATTGAATGGCATGAGAGCCAATTTCTTTTTGCCACAATTCAATATAATTATGTTCGCTGTTAATAATGGCCATACCATTTGGGGTTAAACCGCGATAGATTTCACCTTTCGCACGCGCTACACCCTCAATTGAGCCAAAGCCTTCTAAATGTGCGGCTGCCACGTTATTCACTAATGCAGCTTCTGGCTGCGCAAGATGCGTGGTGTAATCAATTTCACCTTGATGGTTTGCGCCTAATTCAATAACGGCAAATTTATGTTGTTCTGTTAAACGTAATAATGTGAGTGGTACACCAATATCGTTGTTGAAATTACCATTAGTGAATAACACAGCTTCAGGATTGCCTGCTGTTTGTTGCAAAATCGATGCCGTCATCTCTTTTACTGTGGTTTTACCTGAAGATCCCGTCATCGCTACGATACGAGGATTAATTTTTTCACGTAACCATTTTGCTAATTGACCAAGGGCTAAGCGCGTATCTGAAACAACTAATTGTGGTGTTGAAATGTTAGTGTTAGCTTTTTGCACAACTAAGGCTGTCGCACCTTGCTCAACGGCTTTATCTAAGTATTGATGCGCGTCAAAATGTTCACCTTTTAATGCAAAGAAAAGCGAGTTAAATACCGCTTTGCGCGTATCTGTATTGATATTTTCAACAACGGCCTGCCCATCACCAATAAGATTGGCATTTAAAATTTGGGCAAGCTGTTGGGTAGTAAGTTTAATCATTATGTTTATTTTTTCGTTAAATAGGCTTCAGCCACTTCTTGATCGGAGAAATGAAGTGTTTTATCCCCAATGATCTGATAGTTTTCATGACCTTTACCGGCAATCACGATCACGTCATCTTCAACGGCGTTCTCAATGGTAAATTTAATGGCCTCTTCACGATCTGGAATTACACCAACATCTTCCATTCGGCTAAAACCAGTGAGAATATCCGCTTCAATTTTATTTGGATCTTCTGTGCGTGGATTATCTTGAGTCACAATGACTAAATCAGCAAATTGCTCTGCAGCTTTTGCCATCAGTGGACGTTTACCCGCATCACGATCACCGCCACAACCAAAGATACACCAAAGTTTACCTTTGCAATGTTGACGGGCAGAATTCAATGCTTTTTCTAATGCATCTGGAGTATGTGCATAGTCAACGATAACGGTTGGTTTTCCTGCTTTTTTAATTAATTCCATTCTTCCATTTACTCCTTTTAGCTGTGAAACAGTACGGATAAGATCATCGAAAGAATAACCTAAAGCCAATAAAACAGCCGTGGCTAACAACAGATTACTCACGTTAAAAGCGCCAATTAATGGGCTATGTAATGTGCCATTCCCCCAACTTGATACAAACTCAATGACTGCTCCTTCATGAGTAAAACGAATTTCCGTAGCATAAAGCCATTGTTTAGATGTTGCATGGAAATTGGGGTGACAGCTGACTGCGATACTATTTGGTAATTCATTTAACCATGCGGCCCCAATTGGATCGTCAGCATTAAGAATTTGTAACTCAGATGCTAAATCAACGAAAAAACGTTTTTTAGCTTCCGCATACTTTTCCATTGTTTCGTGATAATCCAAATGATCGCGACTTAAATTGGTAAAAATAGCAGATTTAAATTTGAGTGCTTCAACACGATATTGAGCTAAACCATGTGAAGACACTTCGATAGATGCAAAATCTGCACCTTTCTCTACAAAATCAGCGAGGTTTGCTTGAACTTCAACGGCTGAACCTGTGGTATTTTTGGCTTCTTTGACTTGGTCCAATAAACCATTGCCAATCGTACCCATGACAGCCGCTTTATGTCCTAATAGCGTAGCCCATTGGGCTAACAATTGAGAAACTGTAGTTTTACCGTTTGTTCCCGTGACTCCGACTAAAGTCAATTTTTCGGAAGGATTACCATAAAATTGACCTGCCAATGCCGAAAGCTGAGCAGATAAATGATAGTAACGAATCACTGGCACATTATTTTGCCATTGGATGCTCAAATGCTCGTTTTCTAAATCTGTTTCTAAAATAACCGCACTTGCACCAGAAGAAATGGCTTGAGGCACAAATTGACTCGCATCAAAACGATGTCCCTTTACTGCCACAAACAAATCACCTTGGGTCACTTTGCGGCTATCTAACACCATCGCCTTCACATTTATGTCTGAAAGCACCGGAAGATCAAAAAGTGCGGTCAATTTTTTCATTGTTTTGCCTTTTCTTAATTCATTTTTTCAAATTTTTGATCGCTTAAGCGAACAGTGCGTCTTGCTGTTTTTTCTGTAGGTTCTGCATCTGGTGCAATACCGTTAGCACGCAAGGTATAGCCCATAATGCTAGAGAATACCGGGGCAGATACCGCACCACCATAGTACTGCCCTGCTTTCGGATCGTTAATCAAAATAACTAATGCATAACGTGGATCGCTAATTGGTGCGATACCCGCTGTAAATGCCACATATTTATTAACATAGTGGCCATTTTCAATTTTACGCGCAGTACCTGTTTTAACACCAACACGATAACCTTCAACCATCGCACGTTTATTTTTAATTGCCACTTTCTCTAACATGCCCACTATATCTTTCGTAATTTTTTCAGAGAATACACGTTGCCCAATGACTGGTGGATCGACTTTCGTGATAGAAAGCGGACGATAAATTCCGAAGCTACCTAAAGTGGCATAGGCGCGCGCAATTTGTAATGGTGTTGAAGTAATCCCATAACCATAGGCGACCGTAGCTCGCTCAATATCCGCCCAACGTTTACGGTTTGCATTTAATACGCCACGTTGCTCACCGATTAAGCCTAACTCTGTATCTTTACCCAAGCCTGCATTTTGGTACGTTTCCATCAATGCTGAAGGTGGCATACGTAACGCAAGACGACTTACACCACGGTTACTGGAGTTAATCAAAATTTCATCTAAGGTTTGTTGTGGACGAGGTGCCACGTCGACAATTTCTTTACCACTTACGGTAAATGAACCTGTATTAATTACCTCATCACGTCTCACTGCGCCACGTTGAAGTGCGGTCAACACAACGAAAGGTTTTACGGTTGAACCGGGTTCAAATGTGTCAGTAATGGCACGGTTACGTTTTAACTCGTCTTTTACATTAGCCAAATTATTTGGGTTATAAGAAGGTGCGGTTGCCATGGCTAATACTTCACCTGTACGCACATCTACCAATACCGCAGTACCTGACTCTGCGTTGTTCTCAGTTACCGCTTTTTTGATTTCACGATACACCATGGATTGTAACTTTTCATCAATACTTAGGGTGACATCTTGTGCATCGTATTTTTTCTCATCCGCAATATGCTCAACCACATTACCACGTTTATCTTTACGAACAACGCGAGCACCATCTTTCCCTACTAACATTGAGTTGAAGCTCGCCTCAACGCCTTCAATTCCTTTACCATCAATATTGGTAAAGCCGATTAATTGGGCTGCCTCTTCTACACGAGGATAAAAACGACGTGGTTCAGTCTCTAATGAAATACCTTTAATTTTGAGATCACGGATATAATTTGCCTTGCTCGCTTCTACTTGACGTGCTAAATACAAGAAGCCTGATTTGGCATTTTTCTCAATTTTTTTCACCAACTCTGCAGGGGTCATATTTAATTCGTTAGCAAGAGCTTTGATACGTTCTTTATCATCTAATGCATTTTCTTTTAGCATTAAACGCGGTTCAGCCACAATTGCACTCATCGGCACACTCACCGATAACAATTGGCCGTTACGATCTAAAATTGAACCACGAACAGAAAGGACGTCATCTTTACGTAATGAACGTTTGTCCGCTTCACCAGAAAGGGTTTCAGAATTAACTGATTGCACATAAGCAGCACGAGCTACTAATGCGCCTAATCCTAAGAAAATAAAACTTGTCGCAATGAGATAACGACCACGAAGAAAGCATTTCTCAAATACCATCTTCGGTTTGTTTGGTTTTACTGACGCAGGTTGAGCCAATTTTCTAATTGTTTTCTTTGGCTTTCCTGGTTTCTTAGAGGAATTAAATCTAACCATTTTATCTAAAATCCCTATTCAAAAATAACCACTTCTTGTTCACTTTGAACACGTTGCATTTTTAATGTACCGATTGCAATGGATTCAACTCTTGTATTATCACTTTCGGTTGCTTCTTGTAATTGCAAATTGCGATATTCGTTTTCAAGGGCTTGGTGTTGTAATACCAACTGCCCGTTTTCAGAAATCAGGCCTCGTGTTTGATGGGTCATCCAAATTGTGCCCATTGCAGAAGCTAAAATTAATAAAAGTAGAACGACAATTAATTTATTAGAAGAAAAAATATCTTCAACGAGAATATGTTGTAAAGGATAACGTTCGCTATTTTCTAACATCTTATTTCACCCTTTCCGCTATACGTAACACCGCACTTCTTGAACGTGGATTCGCTGAAATTTCTGCCTCACTTGGCTGAATCGCCTTACCAATGATTTTTAATTTTTGATTACGTTGGATTTGATCTTCTCGTAATGGTAAACCTCTCGGGATATCGTCACCTTTACTCTGTTTACGCATGAAATGTTTTACCATTCTGTCCTCAAGTGAATGGAAACTGATAATCGATAAACGCCCTTCTGGTGCCAACATATCTAATGCAGAATTTAATACACTTTCTAATTCATCTAATTCCGCATTAATATAAATTCGAATGGCTTGGAAACTACGCGTCGCTGGATGCTTATGTTTATCTTTAAACGGTACAGCTTGAGCGATTAATTCAGCAAGCTGAGAAGTGCGACTTAAACATTCAGTGCCATTTTTGATCGCTCTTTTATTAAATTCTACGATGGCTGTAGCAATTCGTTTTGCAAAACGCTCTTCACCGAAGGTTTTTAACACCCAAGTTAAATCATCAACAGATACTTGTTTTAGCCACTCTGCCGCGGATAAACCTTGTGTGGTATCCATGCGCATATCTAACGGGCCATCTTTCATAAAACTGAAACCACGATCGGCTTCATCAAGCTGTGGAGATGATACGCCTAAATCCAGCAAAATGCCGTCAATTTTACCAACTAAATCGAGTTTTTGACAGATATCTGGAATGTGTGAAAAGCTATTATGTTCGATATGAAAACGAGGGTCTTGAATTTTTTCAGCTTCAGCAATCGCACGTGGATCACGATCAACGGCAATTAAACGACCATTTTCAGAAAGTTGGGAAAGAATAAGACGAGAATGACCACCACGACCAAAGGTACCATCAATATAAATTCCGTTTTCTTTCAACGCCAAACCATTCACCGCTTCGTGAAGCAAAACCGTGATATGTTCAGGTGCAGAAAAGGAATTTTGCGTAGTCATAAGTCAAAAGTAAACGTTAAATCAAAATCGATAAAGAAAAGATAGAGCGGTGCGAGCACCGCTTATCCTGCTAGTGCTGCTGTTCTATAATGACAGCATTTTTAGTTCTTCCGAAGCACCGAATTCAGCGCTTGAGCCAATTTCAATGTCCTCATCAATTTGTGCGTACCATTCTGTATCGCTCCAAATTTCAAATTTGTTCAACTGCCCAACCAACATTAAGCCTTTTTCTAATTTTGCGTGTTGACGTAATGGGCCACTTAATAAGATACGACCTTGCGCATCCATTTCACATTCTGTGGCATAACCGAGCATCACACGTTGTAAACGGCGTTGATTAGGGTCAAAGTTGGAAAGTGAAAGTAGTTTTTGTTCGATTTTTTCCCACTCATCTAAAGGATAAAGCAATAAACAAGGCTGACGAATATCAACGGTACAAACCATTTGGCCTTGGTTCTTTTCCATGATTTCAGCACGATAACGAGTAGGAATCGCTACACGACCCTTCGCATCTAAATTTACCGCTGCTGCACCACGAAACATTTTTCTACCTTTAAACGTTTATTTTTAGAAAAATTAGCAGAATTCTCCACAAAATTCCACTTTTCACCACTTTGTGTAAGTTTATCGGTTGTAGCCTTAACTTGCAAGCAATTAAAACGTAAAGATTGGTAAATTTTGGTAATAAAATAAACAAAAAAACCGTTTGAGGTTTTCCTCAAACGGTTTTTAAATTTTTAACTCAATTTGACTAGTTATTTACATAAGCTTCTTCGTCACGAGCACCTAATGGTTTAAGCTGTGTGAAGAATAAAACTAAACAAAGTACTGTTAAGCCTAAGCCGATATAAACAGATAATTGATAGTCTAAACCGAAGCCGATTTTGTTGTATGCAAGGTAAGTGAAACATACGGTACTGATAAATGCCGCAGGGATTGTACATACCCAGTGGAATTTATTATAACGGTATAAGTATGCTGCAGCAGTCCATAACATTACCATTGCTGTGGTTTGGTTTGCCCAAGTGAAGTAACGCCATAAGATAGAGAAATCGATTTTTGATACGATAAAACCAAGCGTAAACAATGGAACAGCAATCATTAAACGTTTAGCTAAGGTTTTTTGCTCTAAGTTGAAGAATTCTGCAATAACAAGACGTGCCGCACGGAATGCTGTATCGCCTGATGTAATCGGAAGAACAACCACACCTAATACTGCAAAAATACCACCAACAAGACCTAAGAAGTGGATAGAAGAATCATAAACCACTTTAGAAGGAGAACCCGCTTTAATCGCTGCTAATAAATCTGGTAAAGAATCATAGAAACTTAAACCAACCGCACACCATATTAATGCAATCACACCTTCACCGATCATCGCTCCGTAGAAAATGAAACGAGCTTCTTTTTCGTTTTCAGTACAACGAGCCATTAATGGGCTTTGTGTTGCGTGGAAACCAGATAATGCACCACAAGAGATTGTTAAGAACAAGAGTGGCCATAATGGTAAATCTGCACGGGTTTCAAAGTTTTGGAAGAATTTCTCAAAAGACATACCGTCCACAGAACGATAGAAAGAAATTGGATCCGCTGAGCTTAGATCTGCACTGACTAAACCATATACCATACCCACAGACATAAATAGCAATAATGCGCCGAAGAACGGATAGATACGGCCAATGATTTTATCAACTGGAAGTAATGTCGCAAGAATATAGTAAATGAAGATGATAGCAGTCCAAACACTGATAACAGTCGCTTTATCCATACCCCAAACGGTAATACCACCTGCTTCAGCTACCTGATGGATTTCTTCCGCATTGCTAATAGAAATGCTACCTGATGCAGCACCGAACACATCCATTGTAATCGTACCCATTAATTGAGCAGGACTTGCAACGAATACCACACCCACTAATAATAAAAGTACAACAGCTAATACGTTAATGAATGCTTTAACTGGACGACCTAAGTATTTACCTGCAAGGTTTGGCATAGATGCCCCGCCATTACGCACACTTAACATTCCGCAGAAATAATCGTGTACTGCACCAGCAAAGATACAACCAATGACGATCCAAAGCATAGCAACTGGTCCGTATAACGCACCAAGAATCGGACCAAAGATTGGGCCTGTACCAGCAATATTTAATAATTGAATTAACCAAATCTTGGTTTTAGACATTGGCATATAGTCAACGCCATCATTCATGGTATACGCTGGCGTTTGACGATTTGGATTGATCACAAAAATGCGCTCAATCACTCGACTATAAAAGAAATAACCTGCAAGCAATAACGCCACGCAGAAGAAAAACCACAACATAAAAAATACTCCTCAGGAATAAATGAATAGCGAAATCTAGCCATATACTAGACTTCGTCGGCGGTATTCTAAGTTAAAATTCTCAAAATCAAAATTTTAATTTTTACATTGTTTCAATTTTGTGAGCCATGTCACGTTTATCATTATGTTTTTTTCACTTACAATATGTTCATTAATTCAAATAATGAAAAAAGGATCATAAATGGCTCTTACTCGCTGCCCAGAATGTCGTAAAAAAATCAGCGAATCCGCTCAATTTTGTCCGAATTGTGGTTTTTCTTTTAAAGAAGAAGATCTTGAAATTTACAAACAAAAACTCGAAGAACGACGCCAACATAATGCCGAAATTAATCGAAAAAGCACTAAACTTCACCTTATTTGGTTGGCTATTTTTACTATCGTTATCTTATTGGCAAGTTGGCTAACTGGAGAATAAAAAGTGCGGTCAAAAAACAATGAGAATTTTGACCGCACTTTAATTAGAACCCAATCCGTCGTGTCGTTGAAGAAAACGCTGGTTTCACTTCACATTCACCTTGTAATGCGCTCAGCCAATCTTGCACCTTTTGAAAAGGAGAAAATTGGTGACGACGAGCCACTGCAGCAAAATCTCCAGGCGTCAGCAGATTAAGCGATTCAATCTGACCTAAATCCTCTTCCGATAACAACGGTAACCCTAAAATTTCCGCTTGTTGTTTAGCAAAATCTAAACGTTGTGGCAGCGTTAAATAATCAAACTTCAATTTCAAATCAAAACGACGTAATGCTGCTGGATCAAGCACTTCAATCAGGTTTGTTGAAACCACCATTAATCCCTCAAAACGTTCAATTTGTGTCAACATTTCATTCACTTGAGAACGTTCCCAGCTTCGGTCTGCTCCTTCTCGAGAAAATAAGAAGGTATCCACTTCGTCCAGCACTAACAAACAATTATCACGCTTTGCTGATTCAAATGCCTCAGCAATATTTCGTTCCGTTCCACCTACATAAGGATCGAGCAAATCAGAGCCTTGTCTTAGCAACAGCGGCATGTCCAACTGTTCCGCAAGCCACGCTGCCCAAGCGGTTTTTCCTGTTCCAGGCGGACCATAGCAACAAATTCTGCCTTTTTTGGTTCGCATTAATCCTTCGGTGATTTTATGAATATTTTCATTGCAGGAAACCCACTCAAGCTGATAACTCAGTTTACTTTCCACCAACGGCTCAATTTTCTTTTTACCTTGTGCCTGTAAGGTTTCATTAAATAGCGTAAGCAAGATCTCAGAAAAAGTTTTTTTGCCGTTATCAACAGCATTTGCCACATTGAACACGCGCGTTAAAATTGCCGGTGAAAGTGACCGCACTTTGGCAAAATGCTGCACGTATTCCGCCGTTAATTTACCGCCTGCCAGCTGCGAAATTAACGCCGATTTATTTTTCAGCGGTAAATCCGGCATTTCAAACACAAAATCAAAGCGACGCAAAAAAGCCGCATCTATACTGTTTACAGAATTGGACAACCAAATTATCGGCACGTTATTATTCTCCAGCAACTGATTTGTCCATGCTTTATTTTTTTGTGCAACAGAACGCTCCATGAGCGAACCGTTAAACACATCTTCAATTTCATCAAAAATTAAAAGTGCCTGCTTGCCGTTCAATAAAGTTTGAGCAAGGCGACTGTAATTCAGACGTTGTTCTGCCTTCACAATATCACCGTCAGAATCCATGTAAGTAATGTTATACGCCGAAATCCCTAATGCCTGTGCAAGCAACCCGGCAAATTCGGTTTTACCGGTGCCAGGTACACCATAAATTAAAAGATTCACGCCTTTCTGATGATGTTTTAGTGCCTGTTGCAAATAAGTCAACATCATCTCTTTCATGCCGGCAATATGGGCAAAATCATCTAGTTGCAAACTTGGCACTTGAGGTATTTCTGTACAAGATTTCAAAAGCGCATATTCATTTAGAGGTTGTGTTACAAATTCGTCAAAATCTAAGGTTTCACCCCACGCTAAATAATCTTGCACACCATCTAGGCGATAATTCCGATCAATTAGCCCATAAGCATCGAGTTTACTGCCTTTCTTTAAGGCGGACAGAATCTCATTTTTCGGCTGTTTCAGTAAATCCGCCATGATTGCAGCCGTTCTTTGCAAATCCGATTTCGGCAAGCACTTAAACAAATCTTGCATAGGTCCTTCACTGCGTAAATGCATGGCAAAGCGGAGAAGTTCCTGTTCAACGGGATTCAGTTGCAAAAATTCTGCCAACGTTGCCAAATTTTCATACGCCTGTTTCCATAACTCCGGTAAAAGTGCGGTAGATTTTTGAAGTGTTTTATAACGCGCTTTTAAAAGCCGACGAGCAACCGTGCGTAAATTTTTATCATTCTCTAATTCTTCAGGCAGCCCAAACGCACTGGCGATTTCATCACTTCGCCAACTACTCTCCCGAAACACTTCGGAAAAACCTTTATGCTCAAATAAAATTTTGAGCATCATATTTTCAGTATAAGAAGACACTGTCGGTGGGTTTAATTTATATTCGGACATAAAAATACTCCTTACTGGGTTGGTAAGGAGTATTTTAGTGAGGGGTGCGACAAAAGGTGTCGTTAGGAATTTTCCATTTTTAGCTCTTTTATTTTATCTAAGTTATCTGAGATTATATCCAGTAATGGTTTCCATAACTCGAAAATATAGTTCGCTAGCTCGCCACTAGGAATCTTACTAAGAACTGTCGCATCCCATACTTCATATTCATCTTCTAGCCATTTCCATAATGGCATGCTGTCATCCTTGTCTAAATCATAATTATTATCTTTAATAAATTCTGAAAAAACATTAAGTATATTATTAAATAAATTATCATGATTAGCATAAATACCACAGTAAGCATCACGAAGCCCACTTTTATAAAAGTAAATACAAACACCAAAATCCTCATTACCTATATATAACCCATATCCCTTTTTATTAAAGCTCCCATCATCTCCACATTCAAAATTAATATTTATTAATTTAGTATACCGATTAAACCTAATTTTCAACTGTTCAACTAACATAGCCATAAGTTTTTCATATAGTGTATCCCTTGTCTCAAGCACAGTTAATGCTGAAAACAATGCCTTATCATTATTAATTAGACATTCAATTAATTCATTTGAATCCTGAGTATTTCCCATAATATCCTCACTTAAAAATTTCTTAAAATCATTACAAAATTGTTTTACAGCCGGTGCAATAATTAAGGTATTATCAAGCCACTTTATGAGCATACTTGCAGATAACACCATTGCTTTCTTATCACTCATTAATTTAGCCCATTTATCTTCAGAAATAGATTTTTCTGGTGGATTATTACTAAATATAGGAAGATAAATAAGAAAATAAGAATCTGAAACATAATTTTTGAGGTCTTTATCATAAGTATGCATCTGCTTTGGCTGATCAATCGCACCTTGCAATTTATTTTCAATAGAAATCACCCAAGATGTTTTGTTATCTAATATACCTTCAATAAAAATATCATGACGACCATTTTTATTAGTTGTTTCATTAGTTATTTCATTAGTTATTTCATTAGTTATTTCATTAGTTATTTCATTAGTTATTTCATTAGTTATTTCATCATTTTCTTCTTTAGTTATTTCATCATTTTCTTCTTTAGTTATTTTTTCAAGATAAATATTTACTTTTTGGTAAGCCAAGAACTGGTGTTTATTAATAAACTTTAAAAAACTATTTAAAAACAAATCACCTTGCCCATGTGTTTCCGTTGGATCTAATAAAAATGCAAGAATCTTAGACAATCCCATCTCATCCGTTTGTAAAAATTGAAACGGGTTAAAACGATTAGAATCGTACAACTCATTTTTTTCTCGTTGTAATCTAAAATTTTCTATCACTTGATTGATAGAAATTAAAGAATCAACAATTTGGTTAATATTATTTGCCATAGAGGCTCCTTAGGTTAATTAAAACGCACACATTATAACTGATAAATCATCCGAAAACGATTGCTTCTCAATCATCTTGCGGAAAACCGTGAGACGATCTTTATCATCGGGATATTTCTGCCAAATTTTTTCTCTCATTTCTTCTGAAAGTCCATCTGTTAACCCATCAGAACACAGCAATAAACTTTCCCCTTGCTGAATTTCAATTTCTTGATAAAAAATTTTATCTTGAAATTCGGAATAATCGGCGACTAAACAAGAAGAAACACCGCCATAAATCGTGGCAAAGTCTTCTTCTTTTTTATCGGGAAAATCAGTCAATAATTCAGATAGAATAGAATGATCTTGCGTAATTTGTTGCCATTTTCCTTGAGCATCAATCAAATAAGCACGACTATCGCCTACGCTGAGGATTTTTGCTTTATGGGTTGCTTGATCAATTTCAGCCGCCACAAAAGTGGTTGCTGAGCCAAAATAATCCTCGGCTAATTCTGCTGATAAATGGGATTGTAAATCGTAGATCGTTTGGCGACTTATGCTTTCCATTTGGCTTAATAATTGCATAGCCAACTTGCTCGCTTTTTCAGGTCGGTTGCTATTGGAAATACCATCTGCCACGCCCACAATAAAGTGCGGTCGGTTTTCAAGGCGTTTTTCAGCCGTTTTAAGTTTATATTGAAACACCGCCTCACCATTAAAAAGGGCATCTTGGTTGTGTCGCTTGTTGCTGCCAATTTGTTGGCAGAAGGTAATTTCGCAAAAATTTTCCATTATTCAACCGCTTGTTGAGAAGGATTTAGAAGGCGATCAATTGCTTTTAGCGCATCTAACGCTTTCATTTCGAGACTTAAAAAGTGCATTTTCGGCACGCCTGCATCTTGTGGGTTAATACGGATAAATCCGCCCTTTTTTGCTTTCGCCGTACGTTCAGAAAAGCGACGCACAGTTGGAATGGCTTTCCCCGCACCCAGTTCGATGACGACGAGATTCTGCACTTCTTTTAACCATAAATCGAGCTTATTTCGTTTTAAATTTTGATAATTACTGCTGTAAAAATAATCGTCAAACATGAGTACATTCTGTCTTGCTAAACGCTGACAATAAAGGCAACGAGGTGGCTCACTCAATAAGCGCAAGTTTTCGTTATCCACCACTGGTTGAAATTCTTTTGCAGACCAGCTTAAATCGCGGCAATTATGCACACACTGTAAACGCTCTAATGTGCCATGCACTTCATAAATGCGCCCTTCTTCAAACCCTGCTTTCTGAAAATGCCCATCTACATTACTTGTAAAAACAAAATAACCATGCGGTTTGCTTTCTGCCCAACGTTTTAAAATTTGGTAGCCATCATGCGGGATTGTTGCGCGATATTGCGATAAGCGATGCCCGTAAAACCAATAAGCTAACTCTTGATGAGTTTCATAAGCCAATGGCGTCGCAATATCTTCAAAATTGATATTGCGGCCTTTAAACATTGGGTAGGCATTCCAAAACCCGCCGACACTTCTAAAATCCGGCAAACCTGAATCCACACTCATTCCTGCCCCAGCAGTAATTAAAATGCCGTCAGCCTTGCGAATAAGTTCTACTGCATAATTTAAGTCATTTTTCATAATACTTTTCTCTGTCCATTTTTCATTGGTGAAATAACGCCGGCTTCTTCTAGTTGTTCTACAATTCTCGCAGCTCGATTAAAGCCTAAACTAAATTTGCGTTGAATCCGTGAACCAGATGTAAATTTTTCTTGTTGTACGAATTTTTTTACATCCTCAAAAAGCGGATCTCGTTTAAAAGTGACTTTCATTGCCATAAGTTTTCTCCTGTGTTGTTTATATAAAAAGGGCTTAAGAGTCTTGTAAAAAGTAAAAAATCTCTCTTTTATGGAAAAATTATAGGGAGGAGAGCGACAATGCGTGTCGTTAGCAAATATTACAAGCGGTTATTTTTAGGAGATCTTTTGCAAATAAGATTATCCGTATTGCAATATGCATATTTATCTGTTTATATATACATGTAATTTATTAGGGAAAAGAATATGAATAACCAAAATCCGATTGAAATTTACCAAGCTCAAGATGGCACAACGCAAGTAGAAGTAAGATTTGAAAATGACACCGTTTGGCTAAGTTTACAGCAGATGGCTGATTTATTTGGGCGAGATAAGTCTGTTATTTCACGCCATTTACGCAATATCTATACTGATGGCGAGTTAAATAGAGAAGCAACTGTTGCAAAAAATGCAACAGTTCAAATTGAAGGCAAAAGACAAATTAATCGAACAATCGAATACTATAATCTTGATGTAATTATATCTGTGGGTTATAGAGTTAATTCTATTTTAGGTACTAAATTTAGAATTTGGGCAACTGCACGTTTAAAAGAATATCTGACTCAAGGCTATACTATTAACCAGAAACGTTTACAGCAAAATGCTCACGAATTAGAACAAGCACTTGCACTTATTCAAAAAACAGCAAACTCATCGGAATTAACGCTAGAAAGTGGTCGTGGATTAGTGGATATTGTCAGCCGTTATACGCATACCTTTTTATGGCTACAACAATATGATGAAGGTTTACTTACCGAACCACAAACACAGCAAGGCGGTACATTACCGACTTATGCCGAGGCTTGTTCTGCACTAGCAGAGTTAAAATCACAGCTGATGGCAAAAGGTGAAGCAAGTGATCTGTTTGGACGTGAGCGAGATAATGGCTTATCTGCGATTTTAGGCAATTTAGATCAAAGTGTTTTTGGTGAACCTGCTTATCCAAGCATTGAAGCAAAAGCAGCACATTTACTTTATTTTGTCGTCAAAAATCATCCTTTTTCAGATGGTAATAAACGTAGTGGCGCATTTTTATTTGTGGATTTCTTACATAGAAATGGGCGTTTGTTTGATCATGATGGACACCCTGTTATCAATGATACGGGGCTTGCAGCACTCACTTTATTAGTCGCAGAATCTGATCCAAAACAAAAAGAAACGCTTATTAGGCTTATTATGCATATGCTTAAACATAAGCAAGAGAAGTAATGATAAATAGCGACCGAAGTCGCTATTTATTTAAAAAGTGCGGTCGATTTTCTATGATTTTTTAATTTTATCCAATAACTCGGCGACCACTTTCGGAACGCCCTCACCCGCTTTTTCTTTAATTGCAATCACTTTCTTACGAACAAACCCTGTATTGGGATTTGGATCGATCAAATAGATAAGTGAACCATATGGAGCAAGATTTACCAATCCATTAACTGGATAAACTTGTAATGAAGTGCCAATAACAATCACAATATCAGCCTTTTTCACTAACTTTTCTGCTTTAGGAAACATGGGTACATTTTCCCCAAAAAAGACTATATGTGGACGCATTGGGTGACCGTGATTATCCTTATCCTCTAATAGTTGATCACCCAAACATGGAACAATGTAATCGGTATTAAAACTGCTGCGAGCTTTATTCAATTCACCATGTAAATGGAGTACGTTAGTACTTCCCGCTCGCTCATGCAAATCATCCACGTTTTGAGTGATTATATGAACTTCATAAAATGCTTCCAATTCAACCAAAGCCAAGTGTGCTGCATTAGGCTCTGCCGCTTGAGCATTACGACGTCGTTCATTATAAAACGCCAATACTTTTGCACGGTTTTTCTTTAAGGCTTCAGGCGTGCAAACTTCTTCTACTTTATGCCCAGCCCACAAGCCATCTTCCGCTCTAAAAGTAGGAATACCACTTTCAGCACTAATTCCTGCCCCGGTTAATACCACGCAAATTGGTTTCTTTTCCAAAGTCATTTTTCATGCTCCTTTTTGTTTTAAAATTTCATCAATCTGTCTATCTCTAGCCATCATGCCAAAAATATTCCCTGCTTTATAAAGAGGTTGATAAGCATAGCTTTCAATATGCAAGAATGGCTTATCTGAAAGGCGTTGGAAATATTGTTTTAGCTGTGATTTTGAGCGTAATAACTCGTCATATTCGGCTTGAATATGAGCACACATAGCTTCAATACGCATTTTAAATTCATCAATGAGATAAGGGCTGATAATTAAATAGACCGTTTTGTGTTCGGTTACTGTTTCATTCGCATAAACACATGCCAAATTAAACACTTGCCATTTATAGCGATCTGCAAAAGCACCAATGATTCGGCTTTGCTCTTCATTTTCAACTTGCACGATGGCGGCTGGCTTTTTCAAGCAATCTTGCAAAATATCACTTGGCGTAAAAGGGCCACAGTCCAAATAAGATAGTACGCAGTTCCAGTTAGCAAATTGCTCAGTACCAAAATGTAAGTGCTTACCTTCGAATTTATCCGCCCCATTTTTAGTGCGATCATCAATTAAATAATCGCCTTGGTTCAGGTTTTTATGGTGAGATAAAATTAGCCGCTTGTATAATGCCGAGCCTTTTTCTTCGCCGAAATAACGTTGAATCCATTTTACTTTATCGCTCCAAGCTGATGGATTATGCCAAGGAGCGGTAGAAAGTGCGTAAATATGATATTTCTTCATCAATTTATGAACCGCAGAAATCGCGTTTGGCATGGGTTCCATTAAGCTAAAAATGCCCTCAACTTCATCATATCGCCCCTCATACTCTTGCTTGGTTTTCTCATCTAATTTTGCAATTCCAGACGGGAAATCAACCATCACATTATCCATATCAATATAAACAATTTTCTTCATTTTAATGCCCTCTTTGTTGATGGCTTAATGATAAAAGATGAAGCGACAATTTATGTCGTTAAGTATTTTTGTCTAAATAAGTGCGGGCAATTTCTTGGTAATCTTCACCAAAATGGGCAATCCACCATTCCAGCATGGCGCTCTCAATCACGGTCGCGGAAATTTCATAGTCGCTGCCATAATCTTTTACCGTTTGATCAGTTGATAATGGTGTTTCTGTTAAAAATCCACCTGTTTTTTTATCAATACGGAAAGTTAAACGAATCTTTCTACCAGAACTAAAGCCAAATTTTTGGCTTTCAACATAAGCTTTTAGATTAAATTTCGGGCGTTCAAATTTCATTGTGCTGACATTCACTTCAAGTAAACGATGCAAGGCTAAATGTAAAATATCACCATGTTCATACTCTGCCACCACATAACTGCTAGGGCCTTGCTGAACAAGAGCAAGTGGTTTAACTTTAGCCTTATGTTCTTTGCCATGAATGCTACGATAATGCACTTGCAAAAATCGGTTTTGATAAAGTGCGGTACTAATTTGCTTAAAAATTTCAGGATCAATTTTTGCAGGCAATAATGGCTGGCTAGTTGGTGCAATAGCCACTTTATTGAGCCATTCTGAAGCCCCTTTTTTATGTGATTCATAAGCAAGATTGTAATCCGCTTGTTTAAAGAACCCTTCCATTGATTGCATAATATTGGCAGGTAAAATGCCAGCTAAATATTGCTTTGCCAACATCAACACTAACGATTGTTGTTCATTTAAAATTGGCATATCCAAGCCTTTCGCATCAGGCTTCCAACGATAGCTATAGGGCTTATCATTGGTATTGCAGTCAATTTCAAACTGCTCACATAATGTATTCAATGCACGCTGAATACTACGCAAATCACGCTCAATACCTAATGCAAGCAATTTCTCTCGCAGTTCTAATGAGCTAATGGAATAGTTTTTCGGAATTAAACGTAATAGTTCAAGGTGGAATTTTAGAGAAGATGATTCAGACATAATTGCCTCATAAATAGAAATATTTTCTTTAATCATATAAAAAATCGGGCAATTTTAAAACTGCCCGATTTGTTTCTATTTTTGACCGCACTTTATGCCTTGGCGGTATCAATACGTTCAAATGCTAACACTTTATTTTCTAACTGACGGAGTAATAAAGTGGCAATGCCGGTAATAATGAGGTAAATACCACCTGCAATACCGTAGATAGTGAGTGCATCATATTCGGTACCGTAAAGTTGGCGTGCATATCCCATGATATCCATGATCGTAATGGTAGAAGCCAACGCTGTACCTTTAAATACCAAGATAATTTCATTGGTATAAGAAGGAAGTGCACGTTTTAATGCATAAGGAATTAGGATTTTTAACGTCTGTATACGACTTAAACCTAATGCTGCACAGCTTTCCCATTGACCTTTAGAAATTGCTTTTACTGCCCCGTGGAATAATTGGGTTGAATAAGCGGCACTATTCAATGCTAAAGCTAATGCTGCACAGAACCATGCGTTGGAGAATAATCCCCATAATGGACTGTCTACCAACCATTGGAATTGGCCAGGGCCTGCATAAATTAAGAAAAATTGCACTAAAAGTGGGGTGCCTGTAAATAAAACAAGGAATAAATTGACCGCACTTTTCACTAATTTATTACCAATAGAAAGCAAGAAGGTTAAGCCCAATGCGAGGAAAAAGGCAATAAACAATGCGACGACCGTAAGTAACAGGCTAGTCGGAATACCTTGAGCAATGACAGCTAAATACTCTTGAAACATTATTCGACTCCCCGTTCAAATCGAGTGAAACGTAATTCTAATTTGCGAATACCTGCTTGGCTGATCAACGTAATCACCAAATAAATTAACGCAGCAATGCCATACCAAGTGAAAGGCTCATGGGTGTTTGTATTGATATATCCAGCCTGACGCATTAAATCATCGACACCGATTAATGACACCAACGCCGTATCTTTTAATAACACGAGCCATTGATTGCTTAATCCTGGTAAAGCGTGTCGCCATACTTGTGGCATAATCAAATGGATGAAGGTATAAGGACGGCTTAATCCTAACGCTGCACCTGATTCCCACTGTCCTTTTGGAATAGCTTGAATCGCACCACGTAAGGTTTGTGAGGCATAAGAGGCAAAAATCAAAGACAATGCAAATACACCACAACCAAAGGCACTGAATTCAATATACTCGCCCGTTAGCATTTCCACGACTTGGGTTGAACCAAAATAAATCAGTAGAACCACCAAGATTTCCGGTAAACCACGCAATAAAGCAATCACAACAGAAGCTGGTTTCGCAATAAAGACATATTTATTCGCTTCTAAGGCGGTAAAAATAATACTGAGCAATAAACCGACAATTAACGAGCAAATAGCAAGCCCTAAGGTCATTAGGGCTGCATGTCCAATTAATGTAAGATAATCATAAAACATAGATTATTTTGTCATCCATTTGTCATAGATTTTTTGGTATTCACCATTTGCTTTCACGGTTTCTAAACCTTTATTTAAGCTTTCTAGCAATTCTTTACTTGATTTATTCACCGCGATACCTAAACCATTACCGAAATATTTTTTGTTAGTCACTTTCTCGCCAACAAATTGAATTTCAGGCTCTTTAGAAATCATATCAGACAATACGGCGGTATCACCGAAGATGATATCAATACGACCATTTTTTAAGTCTAAGATCGCATCTTGTAAGCTTGCATAAGATTTTGCATTATATTGCTTGGTTTCTGCGGCAGTATATTGTTGGAATGTTGTTCCGTTTTGAACACCAATTGTTTTTGCTGAAGCTAAATCTGCTTTGCCTTTTAGAGCCACATAACTTGCTGTGCTATCATAATACGCATTAGAAAATGAAACTTGTTTTGCACGCGCTTCAGTAATATCCATCGCAGAAATCGCTGCATCAAAACGTTTTGCTTTCAAGCTTGGAATTAATGCATCAAAAGATTGGCTTTTGAAATGACAAGTCGCTTGGATTTCCTTACAAATTGCATTCGCTACATCCACATCAAAACCGACAATTTCACCTTTTTCATTTGTTGTTTCAAATGGCGGGTAGCTCGGCTCCATCGCAAAAGTAATTTCTTGTGCATTCGCAGCAAAAGCTGAGCCCATTAACATTGCGCTTAAAAGTAATTTTTTCATGTTGTGTTTCCTTATTCTGAGTGTGAAAGATATTGTTTAAATTGTTCGGTTTTTGGATTATCAAAGCAATCTGCACTGCCCATTTCAATAATCTTACCTTGCTCCATATAGACGACCTTAGTCGCCACTTTTTGTGCCACGTTCACTTCGTGGGTCACAATCACCTGAGTAATACCTGTTTGTTGAAGTTCTTTAATGATATCAACAACTTGAGCTGTAATCTCAGGATCCAGTGCTGCCGTTGGTTCATCAAACAACAACACTTGCGGTTTCATCATTAATGCTCGAGCAATGGCTACACGTTGTTGCTGACCGCCAGATAAGTGAAGCGGGAAACGATCGGCATGCTCTTCCAAACGTAAACGTTTTAAAAGTTCTAATGCATCTTTTTTCGCTTCTTCCTCACTAATGCCTAACACTTTTTTCGGCGCTTCAATCAGGTTTTCAATCACCGTTAAATGTGGCCAAAGATTATATTGCTGAAATACCATGCCCACATCTTGACGAAGTTGACGAATAGCTTTTGGATTATTATTCGCCTGAGACAAATCAAAATGATTATTCGCAATATGCAATTCGCCAGAGGTTGGTACTTCTAATAAATTTAATGTACGGATTAACGTACTTTTTCCTGCACCACTTGGTCCAAGTAACACCACGGTGTCGCCTTCTTGTGCATCAAGATTGATATCAAACAATGCCTGTGATGAACCATAAAAGAAATTCAAATTTTTAACACTAATCGCCATACTAAGTTTACTGTTACCCTCTCTCGATTTCTAAGAATGAATAAATATTACTTTTAAATGATTAATTATGCAAGTGTTTTATAAAAAATCCCAAAAATTTTTTTGGGATCTTTAAATCATTGAATTTTAAACCGCACTTATTACGAATTAGGCCTCTTTCGCCATCTCAAATTCAACTAGCATCATTAAAATATGAATCACTTTGATGTGGATTTCTTGAATGCGATCTGCATAACCAAAGTGTGGCACTCGAATTTCAACATCCGCTAAACCTGTCATTTTACCGCCATCTTTACCTGTCATTGCAATCACTTTCATGCCTTTTGCTTTTGCCGCTTCAATCGCATTTAAGATATTTTTAGAATTGCCTGATGTCGATAATCCAAATAAAACATCGCCTTCTTTACCCACTGCTTCAACAAAGCGAGAGAATACATATTCATAACCAAAGTCATTACTTACACAGCTTAAATGACTTACATCTGAAATCGCAATCGCAGGATAACCTGGGCGGTTTTCACGATAACGACCAGTTAGTTCTTCGGCAAAATGCATAGCATCACAGTGAGAACCACCATTACCGCAAGATAATACTTTACCGCCATTTTTAAAGCTTTCTGCTAATAATTTAGCTGCTTTTTCAATAAATTTGATGTTGTCATCATCTGAAACAAACTTGTTTAATACGTCTTGAGCTTCCATAAGCTCTGCTTTAATTTGATCAAAATACATTTTATTCTCCTTAAAAATTAAAATTCGAAATAGCGTTGGCATTGTATAGCGTTCATTTCAAATAATCTAGCGCTCTTTCTTATCTCTCTATTTTCCAGCCTACTTCTCATTCTTTTGCGATACTAATCACAGATTCAATTAAAAACACTTTAAAAAATGACCGCACTTTTTAAACTCAAACAATTTAAAAGGAGAGATTATGCGAGTAGTTTATTTATTACTTTGTATGTTATTCAGTCAAATAACTTGGGCGAACGATAGTGATTTAATGCTATTAGGTACCTATGAAAACCAAGATATCCAGGGTTGGGTGATGTCTGAAAAATTAGATGGAGTACGAGGTTATTGGGATGGCAAAACGTTATTAAGTCGTCAAGGATTACCCTTGCCTGCTCCAGCATACTTTACGGCTCAATTTCCGCCTTTTGCCATTGATGGTGAACTATTTAGTCAACGTAATCAATTTGAAGAAATTGCCTCTATCACAAAATCCTTTAAAGGAGATAATTGGGCAAAATTAACACTTTATGTTTTCGATGTGCCTAATGCCTCAGGCAACCTTTTTGAACGTCTCAAAACCTTAGAAGATTATTTGAAAGAACACCCTACGCCTTATATCAAGATTATTCCGCAAATTCCAATTCGAGATAAAACACATTTATTCGAGTATTTGCATGAAGTAGAATCGAAAAAAGGTGAAGGGATCGTGTTGCGTAATCCTAATGCGCCTTACGAAAGAAAACGCAGTACACAAATTTTAAAGTTAAAAAGCACTTATGATGAAGAATGTACCGTGATAGCACATCACAAAGGGAAAGGCCAATTTGAGAATATACTCGGCTCGCTTACCTGTGAAAATCATCGTGGAAAATTCAAAATCGGTTCAGGATTTAATCTGAGTGAGCGCGAAAATCCACCACCTATTGGTAGCACGATTACCTACAAATATCGTGGATTAACTAATTCTGGAAAACCTCGTTTTGCCACTTATTGGCGAGAAAAAAAATAAGAGCGGTCAAAAATATCGCTATTTTGACCGCTCTTAGATTTAATAACTCAATTATAGGTGTTGATTAATAAACGCCGCTAATTGATTTTTTGGTAATGCACCCACTTGTGTTGCAACAAGTTGGCCATTTTTGAAAAGTAGTAAAGTTGGGATACTACGTACACCAAATTGACCTGCCACTAATTGGTTGTCATCTACGTTGATTTTAACAATTTTTGCTTTACCTGCGAATTCAGGTGCGATTTCATCTAAAATTGGCGCAATCATTTTGCAAGGGCCACACCATGGCGCCCAGAAATCCACTAATACTGGAATATCAGATTGCACAACAGTAGTTTCAAAATCTGCATCATTAATATGTAATACTTCGCTCATTTTTGTTTCCTTATTTAATAAGGTGCTGACGAATCAACACCTAATGTTAATTGATGTTGTGCATAATAGCACAAGGTATATTGAATTGCACAGATTAGTCCGATTGATAAAAACTAATTATTTAAGTTGTGCAAAAGCCTGTAATAAATCGGCTTTGATGTCTTCTACATCTTCTAAGCCAACAGAAAAACGCAATAATGTGTTTGTAATACCACGAGCAACACGTTCCGCTTCAGGAATATCCATATGGGTTTGGGTCGCAGGATAGGTAATAAAACTTTCTGTACCGCCTAAGCTTTCCGCAAAGGTAATCAATTTGATTGATTTTAAGAACGTATTTACCCAATTTTCATCTTTCAAACGGAAAGATAGCATTCCGCCTTTGTTTGGATATAACACGCTATCAATTTGTGGCTGTTCGCGTAAAAATTCCGCAATCGCCTTCGCATTATCTTGATGGCGTTTCATACGTAATGAAAGGGTTTTCATTCCACGCACAGTTAACCAAGAATCGAATGGCGAAAGTACTGCACCTGCACCATTTTGAATATAGGCGATACGATCACAAAGTTCTTGCCCTTTTGCAATAATCAAGCCAACTAAACTATCATTATGACCTGCAATATATTTCGTGCCACTGTGGATTACAATATCCGCGCCTAAATCTAATGGTCGAGATAGCACAGGAGTTAAGAAAGTATTGTCTACAATCATTAATAAATTGTGTTTTTTCGCTAATTTCGCAATTTCTGCAACATCACACTCTTCCATTAATGGATTTGATGGGGTTTCAATAAAAATCGCTTTTGTATTCGCTGTAATAGCCGCTTCAATTTCAGCTAAAGAAGCGGTATTCACATAAATGGGTTTTACGCTGTTGTTATTTTTATAGGCAAAATCCAATAAACGATAAGTTCCACCATATACATCACTTGATACAATCCATTCATCTGGACCTTTAAATAAATTCATCAGCACTTGAATTGCCGCCATACCAGAAGCAAAAGCAAAACCACGATTACCATTTTCTAATTTTGCTACGGTATCTTCCAAAACACTACGTGTTGGGTTTTTTGTGCGCGTATAATCAAAGCCGGTACTTTCACCAATCCCGTGGTGGCCATAAGCTGTTGAAAGATAAATTGGCGTAGAAACCGCACCAGTGCGCTCATCACTGCGATTTCCCGCTTGGGCTAATAATGTATCGATAGAATATTGTTGTGTCATAATTTACCTCTAAAACATGCAAAAACTTGACCGCACTTTTCTTTATTTAATGGCGAGTAAAACGCTCCAATTTTGTCATAAAGCCACTCTCGATAAAAGTAGAAATTGAAAACTCTGTGAAAATTATATTCTTGTGCTAAATTTTGCTGTAATTTCAACCGAAACGAAGATTTTTTCAACATTTGAATTTTTTTTTAAGATCTTCGATTGACAGAATTTCAAATTCCCGTAAAATGCACCGCACTAACAGCGTATGCGGGAATAGCTCAGTTGGTAGAGCACGACCTTGCCAAGGTCGGGGTCGCGAGTTCGAGCCTCGTTTCCCGCTCCAAACTAACGGCGTGTTAGCAAAGCGGTTATGCACTGGATTGCAAATCCATGTAGCTCGGTTCGACTCCGGGACACGCCTCCATAACCACGCAGTTAGTTAATCACTCGATGCCCGAGTGGTGGAATCGGTAGACACAAGGGATTTAAAATCCCTCGCCTTTCGAGGCGTGCCAGTTCAAGTCTGGCTTCGGGCACCATTCTTTATTCTAATCGAATAGTCAATATCTCATTTAATAATTAAGTATTTTATCCAAACTATTAAATAGAACTTCTATTCCGTTTCAAAAATTTTAGTTATCGCCTACACTTGAAATTATTTATTCCCAGAAAAACAATAATTTTCCTAATAAAAGTGCGGTAAAAATTCGCACTTTTACTATATAATTCTATTATTTTAATATTTCTATTTGGTAGCTAATCTGTCTCAATTCACATTCTGATGTCTTATTCTCTTGAAGAAGGTTTTCCCAATTTTCATGTTCAAAAACAGAAACATTCACTTGTTTGTTTGAAAAATGTGTCAATTTTAACTGTGAATAAGCATCCACACATTTCCCTAACGTGATAGGTCCTTGATTATTCACTGGCCTAATCTTTCCGACTAATGTGATGATTTTCCCTTGCGGATCGGTTAGCGCGTGCTGTAAATAAAATGGAAATCCATTGAGGGTTAAAATAGCTTGGTCATGATATGTTGGTGTAAATATCAACATAGACGTATTAGATACGTTTTTATGTTGTAATTTATTGGCTGTATCAACGTATTCTACCTGTCCTAAAGTTGCTTGAATTGGGGTGTTTTCAAGCCATAATGCCCCCTCAGCATTTGTACACTCAGTTAATGCAAAATTATGGTAAGCCAGCGTATTATCAACAGGTTCTAAAAGATGCATAAAAGAAGCACTACTATTTTTTCTACACGAGAAAGCGCCGAGTTTTTTATTATCGTCTGCAAGTTGAGCCCAAACTGCAGAAGGTGTACTTCTAAACGAGAACAGATTCACCTCTCCCCAAGAAAACGGTTTTTCTCGGCTCACAACTTGCTCTAAATATGGATTTTCAGGTAACCAATCTACCTCCGCACTATCATCTAAATGCGTGAAAATGTTTAAGATTGGATGCTCTTTCATTTCACCTACTTTAGTGGTTTGTAATTTCTTACGCGGATTAGCAGAGTAAGTGAGCGAAGTTTTGATTGTCTCTGGGCAAGATTCAGCAAAAGCATGACTAAACTGCTTAATGACATGCAAGGTTGCTTGTTCATTTTGGAGATCGGTTAAAAGCACATCAAATTCGGGGGATTTAATGACACATTGATCGATTTTAGTGTTGTTTAACCCAGTCTGATGTTTTGCTGAACCAATAAGAATCATCGGCTTACCTTCTTGATTTAAAATCAGAAAGAGATCATCGGCAATCCATTCATCTCCAATTCTAGCGTATCCTTGAGGTCTCGCCGTCCAATAAGGATTAGGTAAGCTATTTAAGTCCGCAAGTTTGGTGGTTATTTTCTCTTTATAGATCGGAAGCCCCGAATTGTAATAAAGCATAAAATCTTTAAGCTGAATCTGCTGCTGATTTAGCATCAAGGAGAATTCTGCTACTTTACATTCAGCAAACTCAAATTCTTCAGCAGGTAGGCCTTTTTCTACATCTTCTTGCATTTTCCTTTTAAAGCCTAGTTCATGTGTACATTTTATGCCATGAGGCAATTCTTTTGGCTAAGTTAGACTTATCACATCAACCTGATCATAGTTTATGGGAGCTTTGAAAGAAGTCAGCTCAAAGTTTCCCCATTTAAAAGTAGGTTGATTACCATGTTCGTCTTTTAAGTTATCAGTTTTGGCATAAAGCGTATAGTCATATTCCCCAATCTCTGCATTGGGCGGAAGATCTGTTAAGGCTTCAACTAGTTCGTGTTCACGTTGTATCTTTTGTTCTTGCACGCTTTGGGCATCTCGATATTCTGTCCATTTAGTATATCCCCAAGGAATGCTTATGGTTGGAATAATTAACAGAAGTTTTATTTTAGTTGTTAATGGCTTATCAGTTATTACTCCTATAACCGCATATAAAGCAAAATAGATGATCAGAAGAACCGCATAAGCTGGTAAAAGCCACCACGCAAAAAAGACAATAATATCCCCTGATATCAACGCTCCAACTAAAAATATAACTAAAACAAGGAATATACCAACAATAACTTTAATCATCACTCTAACCTTCGGAGTATCACATAAAAATATTATATGGAGTGAATTATACCATTAAGGAAAGTACGGTTAAAAAACATTCGAAATGCTAGCCGCACTTTTAACATTTAATCTGCCACCCAGATTTTCTCTAACTCCATTTTCTCAGGATGATATTTATACACATTAATTCCACCGCCGGTGGCTTGCCCGGTGACGAGGATATGAGCTTTCGGAGAAGAGGAAACGCTGAGGTTTCTCTGATAGTAATTTGTTGAAATACTCGGGTCGTTGCCGATTTCTACATAGCCTTTAATTTGAGGTTCACCTACAGTATAGACAGCAGCAATTTCATCGCCATAACCGTCATAATTACCACTTTGTCTCAGTGCAACAAATTCTGTATCTGTAACAAAAGCATAAGCAATAACACTGATTTTCGTAATTTGTTTTTCTTTCAATTTTTCGGGAATATTATCAAACTTTAATGATAGGCGTTGTCTATTCATAATGTTATGAATTTCCCACATATAATTCCTAATATTTTCACCTCCTGTCACAACCCAATCACCATTAGGACTTATTAAACCGGTAGTTTTTCCACAATTTCCATTCAATTTAGCGACAGGCTTTAAAGTATGCCTATTCCATAAAGTAATTTCATCATAACTTCCTTTTTTACTACTGTTAGGATTAATTGGATTTTCTGTTAGGTTAGTTTCCGCAACAGGAGAATTGCCAACTGAACAAGCTGCTGTTGCAGATAAAAAATAATCTTTACTCATTGATAAAGTTAATGGGAAAGGGAAACTTCCATCGGTATAAACTGGTACTAAATCTTTTCCATACCCTTTATAAAGCTGCCCGTTATCTTCCATATTAGAGGAAAGATAAAATTGTTTATCTGCTGACATAATATGCGTTTTCACTTGAAAGTGTGGGAAATTTTCTATTTCTTTTCCTTCTACATTTTGAATATGCACAATATTTTTATTATCCTGCCACATAAACTCATGGCTATCAGGAATAAAAAAGGCACTAAACGCGTTGGCATTTCGGGCAAGTATTGTCTTTTCCTTTTTCTCAATATCCCATAACACCAACTGACCAATAGGTTTATGTCTATCGGCATCTTCCGTAGCATGAGCACTAATGACATAACGCCCGTCGGTTGAAACACTTAACGAAAGTACCGGTGCAGTGCTGAAATATTTATATATAGCAAATAAAATAACGCATAGAATAACAGCTAATACAATAACTCTTAATTTTAACTTAGTAATCATTTTTTATATCTCCCAAAGTTTGAATTAGCCTTTATCCATCTATCCATAATTTGATTTTTATAGCTTTCTTTGTAGATATCAGGAAAAACCTTTTGGGTATCCAATGCCTTCCACTCCCACTCCCGCATTGCCGAGTGCGAAATAAAATAATTACTCTGATCAAAGAAATTGAATTTTTTGTCTTCTTTATCTTCTTCACTACTGGTATTGCCATTAATAAATTGATCAAACCCTTCCTCTTTTTGAAGTTCTGTTAATTTTTTATTTTTATACCCAATACCTTCAACAGACAAACGATTTCCTTGATGCCCCAACGCAGGACGCACCCACATATTTTTTATATAAATCGTCCAATTGTTAAATACCTGGTAAGTCAGCACATCAACAATATGTTTAAAATACTCATCATCAGGACGAAAACGACGATAATGGCTCCAAGGTTTCAAATAGTTTAATGGCTTCTTTAAATCAGAGGATACATCATTGGCTTCTTCCATCAGTAATTTTTCAATCTTCTGTTTTATTTCCCGTCCTTTCACTGTGTTTTCTATATTGTTATATTCCGCAATGTCGTCCTGGTTTAGGCTTCCCCGATGTATTAGGACGTTCCGTCGGAGTTGTTCTATATTTTCATAATACTCACCAATTAAATTTAACTTATAGTAATAATCTTTTAAGGCTCCAGTGGTGTTTGCTAGAGAGGAATATTTCATCGGATAAGCTCCACCAATTAAACCGGTATATTCCTTATCTCCACCACGACTATCACCATCCAACACTCCATCTTCTTGTGAATACAATACGCGAAGATATTTCACTGTTTTATGTGCATAAGGAAATAGTTCCATTGCCACCGGATTTTTCACGCGAGTATATGTGTCAGTGATTGCATTATCAGCGACAGCGGCTTCCCACATAATCAGATTATCAATTTTCTCATTATAGGCCCCGTCAAAATCACCTAAAATATTCAATGCACTTAATGCAACTCGGGCACCTAATGAATGAGTAATAATATTAACTTTAATGCCTTCATTAAATAACTCTATCAATACCTTTGCGAGCTCTCGCCCTGCTTCGTTAGCATACATTTCCGCTCTGAAAAACACCATGGAAGGATCAACGCTACCAGACCAAGTCACTCCAATAATTCGGTGATATTTATCCCAATCAGTAAAAGGATCATCATAATTTAATTTACCAGATGCAGCTAAATTCAAATAATATTCAACATGTGGAAACCAACCTAAAGCTTTATGACCATTAACTTTTAAATCTACCTCATCGTAAATGTGCTTAACATAAATATTGTCATCCTCTTTCGCTTGCTCAAGGAGTGTATTTGTCGCCAATTGACCAATCGCCTTGTTATCATAATGCAAATAAGGTCGCTGAACCTGATCGGAGGGCGGTAAGTTTGAATATTCTGGAAGCTCGCCAAAATCTTCCGATTGTGGAAATTTTCCAATATGTCCAAGTGAAACATTGTAGCCATGAATAAACAAAGTAGCGGTGTTACCATCCTTTTTAATCTGTTCAAGTTGTTTTGTAGATAATCTCGTCTCACTATTTTGACGAAAACGCAAATTCAATAAAATCGGTGGGGGAAGATAGATTGCCTTCACTTCTTTTGCATTTACCGAAACAAACACTTTTAGTGGTTTAGCAAGTTGTAATCGCGGGTCTTTAGTTTTTTCATCATTTGCTTTGATAAGTACATAGCCGTCTGAATCATTAAAAAATGCTTGTTCATCTTTATCAGTAAGCTGTCTGCCGTCTTTTTTATGACGGTCGTATTTTGGTGCGGTATCAGGACCTCTCATTAATTGCCAGGAAATCAGACCGCACTTTACGCTCAAATGGTGACTATCTCCATTTTTATCAATTT
Source organism: Haemophilus parainfluenzae ATCC 33392 (assembly GCF_031191205.1). Lineage (NCBI taxonomy): Bacteria > Pseudomonadati > Pseudomonadota > Gammaproteobacteria > Pasteurellales > Pasteurellaceae > Parahaemophilus > Parahaemophilus parainfluenzae. The sequence goes on from NZ_CP133470.1 coordinate 189,377, forward strand.
CACCGTAAGAAACCCCACCATCTTGGTCATAAACTTTGACCATAATTCCTGCAGGTAAAGGACGATCAAGTGTATCTTTATGATGAATAATGATATTAGTACGACAAGCTGCAGTGCCCATCTTGGTTGATTCAGAACGGTGGGCTTCTTCGAATTGATGATAGAATGGTTGTGTAGTGGTATTAGCCATGTAAATTTGCTCCCAATTTATTACGGATAATATTTTTATTTTCTAGAACGCTTATCCGTTGTTTTATAAGATATCGTTTTTTTTGTTCTACGATATCACTTTGCAAAATTTGATTAATTTTTTTCTCTGGATCTAATATATCAATTACGTTGCCATAGGCTAAACTCAGTAAAGCAAATAATCCAATATCAATAGTTTGATGTAAAGCATAAGTTTGACAAAGACGATAGCAATGTTGAACGACTTTTTCAATTGTCGCTCTGTCATAGTGGTCATTTAGCATTGGGGTAGTATCCAGTAATTCAGTAACCAAATCTTTTAGTAATACAGAATTTCTTTCATCAACAATTGTATTTAATTCAAATTTATCAAACTGTTTTTTAGCCGGTGTTATTTTAGCCAAATCTATTGTAGGTATATAATGCACAACATCATTTCCCTTAGGCAAAATAAAGGAGTCAATTAAGCCTTGCCCCCAAAAAGTTGCTAATTTTTTTGGATAATATATTAAACGGTCAAAATATTGTTCTAATACTATTGGGTCATAAAAACGAAAATAGAGCAATCTATCATCATAAGTTGGCATATAGATAAATTTTCTAAAATGATTCAGTAACTCATCAAATGTAGCGGTTGATCGGAAGAAAAAACCAAATGATTTATTCCACTGTTGAAATCCATCCTCAGACTCTTTTCCTTTCGGGCTTTCACTGCACAGTTCTTCAACAAAAGAGTGATTTTCCGGTAAGTGCAACAAATAAGGCGCAGTTCTTTTTCTCTTTTCTCCCTCTTCACCTTTAAATAAACAAGCGTAATGAATATCATCTAACTCAAAACGCTGTGGAAACCAAAAGCTCACTTCGGCATTAATGATGGCATAGCATTGGCCGGCGGAATTATCTTCCGGCCATAGGTAAGGCTTAATGGTGTCCGGAATAGGTTGAAATAAGAAAGGCGTACGTTCATCTTCTCGTCTTAGCGGGAATTCGGTTTTAATTAAACAGGCTATTGTGCTTTTTTCATTTTCTCGATATTGGTTAGGATTGAAAATGATAACCGGATGCTGTTCCGATAACTCTTGCGCTGTTGTTTTTAATTGCGCAATTAATGTTTCATCGGCGTGGCGTTGAAAATAGGTATTAAGGGGTAGGGGAAGAAAAGAATACTGTAATCGAATTTGGTTCTGTTGTTGGTAAACTGTAATGTGATTTTTGGCGATTTCGGCACTGGTGGCATAAATTAAGATAATAATATCTTCTTGTTCATTATTGGAGAGTTGGTGAGCATTGACGGCATAGATTAGATTTTCATGTGGCATGGAATTCTCCTTGGTTAGAGGACAAATATTATAGGGATTTTAGAGTTAAAAGCTAACCTATTAATTAATCATCATAATTATACTATCTATGTATTCCCCTTCTCTTATTGCTTTCATAGTCACTAGAACTTAGCCCTAACTATCTTTCAGAAATGCCAGATCATACCCCAAAAAACAGTATAAATTGGGGAAAACTTAAAATAGATTACACATAATTTCATACTATTTTAAAATTCTTTATTTCTATTCTCTATGTACTTTATCTCTCACTTAATAGCTTAATAAGCTTATCATCTTTAAACGTGCAAGCTCTCTTATTGAAATCACATAAAAAAACCGACTCTAGCAAATCATTTCTCTCATTAATGGCTTTAGTTGCACAATCAATAAAATTTACCTTCCCCTCCTGACCATTTTCAAGTTCGGGATAACATTGCTTAAATTTTAATATATTCCATTTTTTTGAGACGAAATTAGATACTCTCTTATCTTTTGATTTTCTTGTTGGATTGATACTTTATAGTTAAAATTTAACTTTTTCTGAGCCAGCATATACCCCTTACTTACACAAGACATTAAATCTTCTTCTTGCACACTTCCAGACAAGCAAGGCTTAGATAATGCATCTGAAACAAGCAAGTCTTCTGGCTCAAGAGAAAAAACTAAACGAGAAGAAAAAAGTAATAGAAAAATTAAAACCTTATATTTATTATTGTTAAACAAATCGATTCCTTTTTACTTAAACCATATCCAAAACCAATAAACATTACGCAACTTAGAAAACTCAATATTTTTAGGTTCTGCTGGTAAATAAGTCTATAAATGCGATAAATTTCATCAAATAAAATAACCCCATAGGAAAAGTGCGATTCATTTTATATAAAACAAACCGCACTTTAGAAGTTGAAAAACAGGTTTACTATATGCTTGGAACACTAATCTCTATCTTATTAAAAACTCACTATTTACACTTAAATAGCTAATATTATAAGATCTCATCCATTTAATTATACTCTTCTTTCCTGGAAATAATATTTTATACCACTTATTGTTTTTAGAATCCTTTTTAACATCAAGTATCAATACCTTATCCCCTTTAACCAAATACATATCAGTCTTATTATAGTTTTCATTATACAAATAAGATTTTTTATTAACATATCCAAGAGAAAACATTCTATTTCCATTATCAGAAATATCTGTAGAAATATTTCGTCTAAAACTTACAAGATTATCGATTATAAACTCATCAACTTCTGATGGTCCACTACCCAAATAATAATATTCATACTTATCCAAAAGTAGATTATCATCTATCAATTTATAGGTATATATATTAGAAATGCCATCAAATCCACACTCTATAGATATTTTATCTTTTGATATAGGGACGATACTAAATTCCCCACATTCATTATTATCTTTTATATGTATAGTATTGTAGTAATTACTACCTAATTTTAACTCACATTGATAGCTCATTGAATCAGATTGACTACAAGAAATTTTAGACTCCATATCACCACTAAATTTTTGCAGTCCATTCATGCTAGATGTAGCCTCAGCATAATAAGATATTAACAAAGCAATAATAAAAATAATTTTAATCCTCATAACCTTCAAATTTCTTTTGTAGACCTGTGCCATATTTTGTGTTTTTAATACCACTAGTAGAGAATTTATACACTCCTATAGGCTTAGATAAATTCAAATTAGGACATTCTTGTATATTATTATCTCTAATAATCGACTTAAACCTATTATGTCAGTAAAAAAATAACCGCACGTTACAAAGTGCGGTTAACAAGTTATTTAATTTAAATCAACTGGATCAGCTTTAATCCACATGTTGATTTCTTTTTTTCCTTTGTAATTTATAAGGTACCATTTTTCATTTTTTAAAGATTTCACATCATTAATTATGACTTGATCCCCTTTAATCAAATACATTTTACTTATACTATTAGGAGATGTATATAAATAGCTTCTTTTATTAATAAATCCAATCTCCTTACATGAGGATGTATTAATACTCTCATTTAAATATTCACACTTCATATATTTTTCACTCAACAGCCCCCCATCGGAAGAAATATCATAATTAATAATCAATATACTTTTATTATCGTATGTACTGAAAAAAACATTCTTATCATAAGCCTTAATATTTAGAACCAACTTATTGTTTTTATTAAAAAATTTATAGTCCTCAAATCCATATTTGGATTCAATACCATCCATAAATTCTTCACTAATATCCTCTAATTTTATACCATTATGAAAATTTAAAAAATAACCATAATACCTATCATACTCTGGAGAATAATTAACTTGCTCTATCTTTAATATCTTTCCATTTAATTTGCTAAAAATATAACTCAATTCAGTTTTAGTAGATGATGCATTATATGAATTTGATATAACAATAGCATCTTTATTGTCCAATAACACGCTACCTAACTCATCATTAATTAAGATAGTTTTAACTTTATTACCATCATTATAAATATTATTATCTTTTACATAATATTCAGAAAAAGCAAATTGAGGAATAAACAATAGCAAAATAAATAATCTTTTTATAACCATCTTAAACACTCCTCTAATTTAGATGCATATCCAGCTATGCTAGCAGCCTTATCCATACCGTTAATAACCCTTCTGGCATTCAGGTAGTCAGCACTATCTTCTGAAATATAACTTGATATTTTTTCGTTGTAAACATTCCTGTTTCCATTCCATATATCATTATTTTAGTTGCATTCTTTTGATCTAAAGCTAATTCTGGGTTATTAACAAGATCTTTTTTTAGGTATTCCCCTGATTTCCTATAATTTTTCTTCCATGTAGTAACAGTACCTCGCCGCTTTCACCTATTTGGTTATACTTGCCCATTAAGCCAAGCTCTTCACTCGCTTTAATCTCAATAGGTTTATCCAGCTTTACTTCAACATCAGCTTGGGTATCTACCTTATGCTTGCTTAGCAGTGGAAGGCCTTTGATTGGTCCACTTTGCATCTCTTCATAAGACTGATGAAAAATATGCCAATGCTCACCAGACTTAGGTTTATGCTCAATCGTTTTATTATCCTTTGTTTCTCTATACCAAAGTAATTCATCAAATTTATCTTGAATCTGCGTATGTCGTCTGACCCCAATCGTCACGCCATTCTTCAACTCCACACGTGGATTAAGTGACTGATTTTTTGCATCTCGGATAACTATCTTATTATCTGATGATTTAGTACTCCCTACAATCTCTTCTATTCCACTTTTGTAATCGCTTAATTTGGCTGTATGACGGTAAAGCGAATAAAACGTCAGCACATTGTCTTTCGGATAAGCTACTTCATGCTTCAGTAAAAAAAGCCCGTAGAATATACCGCACTTTCTTTTGATGATTCAGATTCATTATCGGATTTATATTCACTATCCACTTTATAAGCTATCAGTTTGCCATCAGCTATCGCACAAATCTTGTTATTCTCAAATTCACTGCTCGGAAATTTTGATGCCTGTGAATGATGTTGATGTTCGAGGTTGTAATTCGGATTTAAAAAGGTGTAATCTCGTAAGGTTTGGCGGGTTGATGATTAGTTTTTAAAAGAACAAAAAATAACCGCACAGTATAAAGTGCGGTTAATAAATCATTTAATTTAGATCGAGAGAATCAGCTTTGATCCACATATTGATTTCTTTTTTTCCTTTGTAGTTAATGAAATACCATCTAGTTCCATCAGAATCAAACGCAGTTTTAATAATTTTTACTCTATCTCCCTTAATTAGATACATGCTTGTCTTTTTTCTATTTAAATCATATAAATAACTTTTCCTTAAAACAAGATAAAAGCATTCGTTAACGCTATTTGAATAAAAATAATCACATACTCTATCTCTTATACTACCTTCTGTTTCTAAGTACCTTGTACTCTCTTTAACAACATATACTGAATTCTCATCAATATGGTAATAATAGTTAAGTTCTTGCCCTCCTGAACCACTGAAGACTAATCTCATAACAAAAAGATCTTTTTCTTTTGATATATTATTCAAGGAATAAATTCCATCAGATAGAATATTTTCTTTCTTAAACAAGATATTATTTTTAGTTTTATTTGATACAATAAATTCTCCATCATCACTAACTGATAACTCTATATCATTATTATTTATTTTAAAATTATATCTAACATCAGATAATGCAGGAGAACACATTCCAAAGATAAAAGTAAAAAATAATACAAGACTACTTTTTATTTTTACATAATTCATATTTCATAATCTCCTTTAACAAATTTCTGTATTTTATCCTATCATCGAATCCATTTGCGCCACCGTTGATAAGCCAACTAATAGTATTTCCCCAATCATTATCTGCCAACACATTAAGATCTAAAACACCAAAAGTTCCCTGTAAATTTCCATAAGACACTATGGACTTATTACAATTAGCTCCTTCCATCTTAATACGCTCATGAATACTTTTAGGAGCACAATTAGGATATCTCCATACACCTGGCTTATTGTTAGAAAGAGTAGCTCCTTTTTTCCAAAACCATCCTCCAGATTCAAATGCATATGCAATGTTTGTCGCAACAATTGATGGATTATTAACTATATTAGAATCGCCCATATCTGCGCTAAATTTTTCATAATTTTTCTTATGGGTTAAGTGTATAAGCCCCCGACCTCTATAAGGATCATATTTAGAAGTATAAGGGCTAGTATATTCTTGCATAGACTGAAAATAGTGTGTTTCATGATATGCTTGAGCAAGAAAATGAATTTTCCTTAAACAGGTATTAATTTCGTATTTATTCATTACCCTATTTAATTCTTTAACGGTTGCTTCATATGTTTTATCGCTAGGAGAAGCTCCACTAGAAATTGCTGGAATCCATAAATTAGTATGTTTAAGAACCCCTTTTCTAAGTTCTGTCACAATACTCTTAAATTCCTCAACCGTAAAATCCCGATGACAAAAGCAGGTCGAATAAGGCATTAACCACCCAATCATCCCCAACGGATGCAGATAATACGCTTGCTTATCCGTATTAAATCCGTCCACCTCTAGCTTTATCGATAAATCAGCTATCCGTTTCTCTATTCTCTTCGCAATCTCTTCTTTTCCATTTGCACGATAAACACCACAGGTTTGACTAAAATCTGCCGCTCTGGTCTTCTTCCATTCGCTGTCATGTTTGGCAACGATTCCCGTCAATCTTCTTTGTTGCACCGGGCTTAATAATAAATCCTTCAGCTTACCTGCTTCACATGAGACCGCCGCGTTTTTATCCTTCTCTAAATCCAACTCGTCCATAATCAATTTGAACATCGGGTCCAATTCATTTTTCTGCTCAGTCGTTAAATCACTTTTCGGGTCTATGTTTTGATGAAGAGGATATTTGAATATACAAAGCCCATTTCCAGATTGATTAAAAATATTCACCCCAGGAAACAATAAGCCATGCGTTAAATGACTACTATCCACATAAATACCACCCTCTTGATGCTTGTGTGGCAAACTATACAGATAAGGTTGTACATTGTAATAATCCTTGCCCGTCTTATCCGTTTTCTTCTTCACTGTTTTTTTTGCCACATCTGATAACGGCACCATGATTTCAACTTGGCTTTTCTCCAGCACCACCGCTTCATCATTCGCTATGCTATAAAGCTGACTGCCCCTTGCTACATACAGAAAATTGTCTTTCGGATAAGCCACTTCATGCTTCAGTAAAAAAAAGCCCGTAGAATATACCGCACTTTCTTTTGATGATTCAGATTCATTATCGGATTTATATTCACTATCCACTTTATAAGCTACCAGTTTGCCATCGGCTATCGCACAAATCTTGTTATTCTCAAATTCACTACTCGGAAATTTTGATGCTCGTAAATGAATGCCTTGATGCCAAAGACCGCTATTATTAAATAAAAAGCGCGCACTTTCATCTCCTGCAAGATGATTAAAGTATTGTTGAGAGAGATTCGTGGTATTGCTTCTCGGTTTCAGTGGGTAAGCGACATGAGGTATTTTCGGGGTTTCTACCTTCTCTGTCTCGGGTGCTGCTTTCTTTTTTTGCTCTGACATAATGAAAACTTCCTTTATTCTTCTTATTGTTTGTAATGAACTATGAAATAATTAAATCTTGAATATCTACCGGTTGTGAGCCATTAGGCTGGGTTTCAAACGGACTTACCCCATCAGCCGCTCCCGCATCTTCCGTAAGTGGTCCCTCAACATACACATTCCCAATCAGCGTAATCCCTTCTTGGTTTAACACAATTTCACCGGCAGGGCCTTGAATATGAACTTCGTCATAACCTTCTAAATCAAACAGTTCACAAACTTGTTCAAAAAGCTCACCCGCAACCCAGCTGCCATTTTGGGCAATTTCAATAGTTAAATCTTGTCCGACTTTGATGAGGCTATCAGCATGAACGTTGACTCGACGGTTATTATTCACATTCAGAATATCGTCTTTTTCTATTTTCGTGATTCGATTACGTCCAATACTGCGTATTTGGTCTCGATTGATAGTCAAGTCTTCATCTTGTCCAACCGTTTCCATTCGGTCATTGCCTATATGGATTGTTTCATTGCGGCCCACTTGCTCTGTGCGGTCATGCCCCACTTGGGTGGTTTCATCATGTTTCACAATATGATTAAGGTCTTTCTCTGCATGAATAAAGACTTCTTCACGTCCCATTTCATCTTCAAAACGCAATTCGTTAAAACCATTGCCTTTATGGGTTTTGGATTTAATCGTCATGCGAGTTTTATGTTTGGGAAGCTCGTAAGGGGGCTCGGTGGTACTGTGATAGGTACGCCCTACCACAATCGGTTGGTCCGGATCGCCATTTAGGAATTTCACCAACACTTCATGGCCAACTCGCGGAATCATCATATTACCGTATTGTGCGCCCGCCCAACCTTGCACCACCCGTACCCAACAAGAGCTATGCTCATCAAAGTTGCCTAATCTATCCCAAGGAAATTGTAGTTTGACTCTTCCCCATTCATCACAATAGATTTCTTCACCTTCAGGGCCTGTAACATGGGCAACTTGTGTACCACGAATAATCGGGCGAGGTTTTAATGGACTGCGCCAAGGTTTGTTGTGTGGAATCAGGAAAAGTGTGTTTTCATAGCGGTTGCCTTCTTCTCCCGCTTCTTCATCTAAGCTACCTGTTTGTTTACCAAAATGCTCTACTCGCACCACTAGCCAATCTTGATTGAAGGCTGAATTGGCATGCCCTTCTAAAGTAAAACCATAACCAGGTACGACACGCATATCATCGCCCGCTGCATTCGCCGTTTCAGAAACTGCTAGTTCTGATTCTAAACGATAAAGGCTGGAAGGCAGGTTTGGAGAGGTGATTATTAGTTTTTAAAAGAACAAAAAAATAACCGCACATTATAAATGTGCGGTTAACAAATCATTTAGTTTAAATCAACTGAATCAGCTTTGATCCATATGTTGATTTTTTTCTTTCCTTTGTAATTAATGAAATACCAACTCTGTCCATCAAGAGAACTTTTTTCATCTAAAATATTAACTTTATCACCTTTAACTAAATACATATTACTTCTTTTATTTAAATCGTAATAAAGATATGACTTTTCTCTTATACTTGGTAATATTTCATTCTGATTGTAGTAAACACCCACCGAGCTCACCTTCCCATTTGATGAATATAACTTTCTAAGTTCATAATTATTTCTAATAATATATTTTTCCTCACATAAATAGCCAGTTGATTGAAAACAATATATTTTCTCTTTTATAGAGTATCCATCCTTGTAGTATATTTTTATTTTTTTATTATCCAGAAGCTCATAACTTTTCACTTCTGGAAATAAAGGATGCATTTCTAATTTATCACATTTTAATTTCAATACTGCATACTCAACATCATGAGAAGGATCATTATCAACTCTTAAAATAATTTCTTTCTCTCCATCAAAATCTAAGTCAGAATATTCTACATTATTTATATTGTGATCTACTTCAAGAGCTTCATAGAAAAATAATACTTTATCATTATGATAAATTTTAAATTTAGAAAAATCACCATCAGAAGTAGAGTTATCATCTAGACGAACAGATATATCATTAATAGTAAAACAACTCTTTGCCTGAATAAAAAATGGATAAGAAATCAATATAACACCTAATAATATATTTTTTATCATATTACTTTATATCATTAATCATCTTATTAATCTGCTTTATTCTTATATTATAATAATCTTCTAAACATTCATAATAAACAATTATATATCCATCCCCTTGAGTAAAAGACATTGGCGAGTTCATAAACTTACAGTCTTCTTTTATAAATTTATTCCATAACATCTGAGACTCTTTAAAAGAATCTACTACAAGCTTATTTTCATCCACTCTAACTAACTCTTGGAATGATTTATTTAACTCTTTTTTATATTCTTCAATATTATTTTTATGACATTCTATATCATCACAATTTTTATTAGCTGCAGTTAATAAAATTATAGAACAAAGAGCTATTAAAAATTTTTTCATAAATCCTCCTAATTGTATAATTCTTCTTCACGGTCTGCTTCGCCACATCCCCTAACGGCACCATGATTTCAACTTGGGTTTGTGATAATTCAAATGCTTCGTCGTTCTAATCTCTATCTGCTTATCTAAATAGATAGATTTATATTTAAAAAGTTTTCAGTCTATGAAATCAATAAAAAAGTGCGGTCTATTTTCACATTATTTTATAAACACTGAAAAAATTAACCGCACTTTTTATAAAACACCATCTAAATAAGACTAATTTGTTGGTTTTTGACAATTCAATTGGGCTACCTTATCATCATGATTAAATCGATATTTTTCTTCAAATTTTCCATCTTTATCAGGTTGAGCAATCACAAATTGATCGCCATCGTTATACCATATCCCTTTTTCATCAGAACTACCAATAATAGCATCACAAGAATTTCCTAAATAGATAACACTGGTTGCACCAAAAGAATTAATCACGACACCATTCCTATTTTCTTTGCTTTCAAGTGATTCATAAACACTAGGTTGAAAATCAAAGTCTCCACTAAACTCATCTGAAAGCTTTTGTTTTATGATGTAACATAGCTTTCTTATTGCAACATCCCTACTTTTTTCTTTACCTATAATATTATTCAGTCTATTTTTTAAACCATCATTAAATGTAATACGATCTCCGACCTCTGAGCGTGTAGCATTTTCATAAGCGTATACTTCCCCTTGAGATATCAACAATACTCCGTTTTTTAGCTCATCACTATCACATACAATTTTATTAATAGGTGATAAATTATTACAGTCGGCAATTGAATGAACATCACCATAAGACTCACTAAGAAATTTTATTTGTTCTGAGATTTTGTTATTCTCATCATCATTAAAACATGACATGGAATAAGCACTAGAAGCAAAAGTAAAAAATATAATGAATAACAAATTTTTCATATCATCCTCTTATTTTTGAAAGTGAAATCTCTCTAACGGCGTCATACCCACCAGCAGCATTAATCATTTTTTTAGTATCATTTAATGCTTTAATAGTTATATCGGCTGAATAATGGGCCTTATTTCCTGGTTTATCATCGTAATAAGTCTCTAATCCACCATCAGATACTTTACCAGTCTTTGTGGACTCTCCTTTAGGAACTCCCGCTGAAGCCCATTCTCTAGATATAGCATAAGCAGCTTTATCCACTCCTACTTTTCCACGAAAAAATGATGCAACCTTACTTACTTTTTCTTCCCAAAAGAACATCGGCATCAACCGTTGAAACTCTTCATCAAATAACTGAATGTCCCTATTAATAGATTTATATTTACTAAGCCATGAAAGAAAAAGCTCTAAAGTATCTGGAATAATTTGAACAATTCCTACAGCAAATAAATGTAGCCCTTCAGGCCCAATTCTAGTTTTTTGCGCATTTCTTATTTCTGTTATTGTCATTTTCGAAATATGATATTGCGCTGTTGGAGTAAAATGGCTTTCGCGAGGCTTACCATGTTTATTAGTAATATTATAGGCATTAAAAGAACCCTTAGATTCTTTCGATAAAATCAACTTAACTAACGGCGTTTCAAACCAATCAAACTCTCCAACGGAAACAGCCAACCACCCAATCATCCCCAACGGATGCAGATAATACGCTTGCTTATCCGTATTAAATCCGTCCACCTCTAGCTTTATCGATAAATCAGCTATCCGTTTCTCTATTCTCTTAGCGGTATCTTCTTTTCCATTTGCTCGATAAACACCACAAGTTTGACTAAAATCTGCCGCCCTTGTCTTCTTCCATTCGCTGTCATGTTTGACAACAATTCCCGTCAATCTTCTTTGTTGCACCGGGCTTAATAATAAATCCTTGAGTTTACCCGCTTCAAATGAGACCGCCGCGTTTTTATCCTTCTCTAAATCCAACTCATCCATAATAGATTTAAACATCGGGTCTAATTCATTTTTCTGCTCAGTCGTTAAATCACTTTTCGGGTCTATGTTTTGATGAAGAGGATGTTTGAATATACAAAGCCCATTTCCAGATTGATTAAAAATATTCACACCAGGGAACAATAAACCATGTGTTAAATGGCTCTCATCCACATAAATTCCACCCTCTTTATTCTTTTGTGGCAAACTATAAAGATACGGTTGTACGTTGTAATAATCCTTGCCCGTCTTATCCGTTTTCTTCTTCACGGTCTGCTTCGCTACATCCGCTAACGGCACCATGATTTCAACTTTGCTTTTCTCCAGTTCGACGACTTCGTCCTTTAGCACGCTGTAAAGCTGACTGCCTCTTGCTACATACAGAAAATTGTCTTTTATCCCTTTCTTTTCTCGGTCTTGTTTATAAGCTGCCTCTGCTTTAGCTTTAAATTGCTCAATATTGTCATAGGTAAACACTTCAAGATGCAATAGCTTCTCGCCACTTTCACCTATTTGGTTATACTCTCCCATTAAGCCAAGCTCTTCTCCTGCTTTAACTACAATCGGTTTGTTTAGTTTAACTTCAACATCAGCTTGCGTATCAATCTTATGCTTGCTTAGAAGAGGAAGACCTTTGATTTTCTCATTTTGCATCTCCTCATAAGACTGATTAAAAATACGCCAATGCTCACCAGACTTAGGTTTATGCTCAACCGTTTTATTGTCCTTGGTCTCTCTATACCAAAGTAATTCATCAAACTTATCTTGCGTCTGCGTATGTCGTTTGACTCCAATCGTTACGCCATTCTTCAACTCCACTCGTGGATTAAGCGGCTGATTTTGTGCATCTCGGATAACAATCTTATTATCTGCCGACTTGGTGATACCAACAAGCTCTTCTATTCCACTATTAACTTTGCAAGTAATCAACCTATTATGTTCTATATCCATTCTAAATATTCTTTTTAAGTCATAGTAACTTTAAGGAGTATTAACAAGAAAAGCACTGATAAATTTACCAGTGCTTTTAAAATAAATTAATATAACTTCTTTTTTATCAATTTAAAAAGGAATCAACTCTCTTCAATATTTTCTCAGGGATCTTCCCCTCCTTTCCTAAAGCATTCATTTTCTGAATATAATCCTGATATATTTTAATAGCCTCTTTTTTTGAGCCATTATCCCAGTATAAATCTCCTAAATTAATATAGGCAACCATTCTATTAGGATATTTATCAATAACTTTATTTAATATATAAATAGCCACATCATACCTATTCTCTTTTCCCAAATAAAATGCATTATTGTTATATGATGTCACTGTGTTCTTATCCAAAGGATAAAGCAGAATCTGATTATCTACGTAAAGTTTATCTATACTAATATTTTGATTATCTTTAAGTGCTTTCTCCAAATTAGATGGAGAATCAATTGAGGCGCACAACCCCATCTCAATTAAACGATTTAAAGTACTTTTCTCATCATAAAAAGGATAAAATTTTCGACCATCATCTGGTTTATTACTTTCAACTGTTGGAGTCCAGAATTTATTATCCATATTAAATTCTGTTTGTATATTTTCAGGCAGTTTTTCTATTATTTCTTTTCCAGAATATTTCCTAATCTTATAAAAATTTATGTTAAATCCAATCCAAGGCTCACGCAAATCAGCTCCCTCAAAAACCTCAGTATGTGATAGTAAATTACTTTGGTCATTCATTTTGCATAATGTTAAATAGTTTTTAATATTTTTATATGTAACATCATCAAATATTATTTCTTTAGATATTTCATTAACTTTAATTAATATAGATTTTTTATATACAGTATGTTCATAACCGTCAAAATGTTCATAACCATTAATATGATAAGATATATCTATAGAGAGATTTTTCTCTGGATAGCTAATATGCTTAGCTGTAGGGAAATCATCACCATAATAGCTTTTATCTAGGTTGTAAATTTCTTGGTATATATCCTTTGCAAAAGAAGAAGAGTAAAATACTACACTAAAAAGAACTAAAATTAAATTTCTCATATTACAATCCCAATAACTTTTTAATTGAATTAAAACGAGTACGTCTATCACTCATTCCATTAGCTTCACGTAAAGAAATAATTCCATGTTTATTAACTGGTAATTGAATACCACCTTTAGTGAACCAGCCATTTACATTAGCACTCATCATTATTAATTCGGCTTCCGTAGCACCTAGATCAGCTAACCGATTACAGTCTTTATATGTAGACACTGATCCCATATTCCTCCACCAAAACATTGCTGATTCAACACCATATTCAACATTTGTACGGACTAGATTCGGATTAGCTTCAAAATCTTGTTGATCACTAGGATTCTTAGCATTATGCTCTTTCGTGTAACCTTTATATTTTTCTCTCCCAGTAATTTGAATATAGCCACCTCCCCTATATTTATGTCCATCTCCGCTAGTTTCAGAACCATTTCCATTACTATTTGCATAAACATAATTAAACAAATCAGGTTGATTACAATACTTTTGGCCTATAGGGCATAAACGCTCTTTTGTTGTACTATCCGCTTGAACAAATTTCTTAAATTTATTACCTGCCCCAGCTCGACTAAAACTAGTACCTTCCGCCGTGGCAGTAAATCCTCCAGATTCATGTGCACACTGTGCTAAAAAATGAGCAATCCTTAATAAGGTATTGATTTCATACTGCTCAGCATATTTATTTAATGCAGCTAATAACACCTTATCATTACCTTTACCTGCTGCAACCGCATTAACCATTTCAGGAGTAATTAATAATGATTCAGTCCTTAACCACCCAATCACCCCCAACGGATGCAGATAATACGCTTGCTTATCCGTGTTAAATTCGTCCACCTCTAACTTTATCGATAAATCAGCTACCCGTTTCTCTATTCTCTTCGCAATCTCTTCTTTTCCATTTGCACGGTAAACACCACAGGTTTGACTAAAATCTGCCGTCCTGGTCTTCTTCCATTCGCTGTCATGTTTGACAACGATTCCCGTTAATCTTCTTTGTTGCACCGGGCTTAATAATAAATCCTTCAGCTTACCTGCTTCAAATGAGACCGCCGCGTTTTTATCCTTCTCTAAATCCAACTCGTCCATAATCAATTTGAACATCGGGTCCAATTCATTTTTCTGCTCAGTCGTTAAATCACTTTTCGGGTCGATGTTTTGATGAAGAGGATATTTGAATATACAAAGCCCATTTCCAGATTGATTAAAAATATTCACACCAGGGAACAATAAACCATGTGTTAAATGGCTCTCATCCACATAAATTCCGCCATCTTTATTCTTTTGTGGCAAGCTATACAGATAAGGTTGTACATTGTAATAATCCTTGCCCGTCTTATCCGTTTTCTTCTTCACGGTCTGCTTCGCTACATCCGCTAACGGCACCATGATTTCAACTTTGCTTTTCTCCAGCCCCACCGCTTCATCATTCGCTATGCTATAAAGCTGACTACCTCGTGCGACATATAAAAAATTAGCTTTTATCCCTTTATTTTCTCGGTCTTGTTTATAAGCCGCTTCCGCCTTCGCTTTAAATTGCTCAATGTTGTCATAGGTAAATACTTCAAGGTGTAACAGTTTCTCGCCACTTTCACCTATTTGG
Organism: Haemophilus parainfluenzae ATCC 33392; assembly: GCF_031191205.1. Taxonomy (NCBI): domain Bacteria; kingdom Pseudomonadati; phylum Pseudomonadota; class Gammaproteobacteria; order Pasteurellales; family Pasteurellaceae; genus Parahaemophilus; species Parahaemophilus parainfluenzae. Next base: position 204,982 of record NZ_CP133470.1, read on the forward strand.
TTATACTCGCCCATTAAGCCAAGCTCTTCACCTGCTTTAATCTCAATAGGTTTATCTAGCTTTACTTCAACATCAGCTTGGGTATCTATCTTATGCTTACATAGTTGCAAAAGTTTCTTGATTATTTGGCTTGCAGCTTGTTAGTTTTTAAAAAATAAAAAATAACCGCACGTTACAAAGTGCGGTTAATAAACATTTAATTTAAATCAACTGAATCAGCTTTAATCCACATGTTGATTTCTTTTTTTCCTTTGTAGTTAATAAAATACCATTTTTCTCCACGCTCATCTATTTTCTCATCTAAAATAGAAATCCGATCTCCCTTAATTAAGTACATACCGCTCTTAATACCAATAGATGAATATAGATAGGATTTATTTATAACAGTGCTTGTAGCACCTGTTTTTCTATTTATAACCTTTTCTAAATAATTCTTTTCATTTATCAACTTTAATTTAGACAGCTCGCTAAGGATAATGGAATATTCTTTTTCATTGCTATTTCCATAAGGAAAAATTGATAGTAACTTCCTATAACGGTCAACTCCATTAACAATATTTATATCCCCCTCATTAAATCTTTTTATAAAGTCATCTAGTGAATTCTCAAAAAAATAATCTAACTCACAATTACTTTTAATATATTCATCAGATAAGTCATAATTAGGTAGTTTATCTTTAAGATTAGGTATAGAAATATCTAAGTCAATATTATTAAATTTACATATGTACTTTTTAGAGTAATCATCCAAAAAACCACTCACTTCAGAATTAATATTTTTTAGAATCCACTTTTTATTATTATATGCAATGTAATAACTATTAATAATATTTAATTTATCTGTATTGGTTGTTATAAGAATTGTATATTCGTTACTCTTTGGTTTTTTTATATCATTAATTCTCTCGCCTCCATCCTCAGAAAAATTACTCCCTTTAAGGACGAGATGGTAATTATTATTATTTTTTTTAAAAAACAATAATTCATCTCCAAATCCATTTACATTACTAATAACCTTATCAGCAACTCCATCATTATCAATGTCAATATCTCTATTAAAGAATTCATTACTATTTAAGTAATATTTAATATCTACATCATCAGCACTTGCGAAACAAGCAAAGAGAAATATAGATAGTATTATTTTATTTTTTAAGGTGGTTATTTTCATAATTAAAAATTCTCTTTAATTCATTAACATAAGATATTCTTTCTTCAATAGCATACTGACCACCATTTACCAAAAATGTAACTTGACGGGTATTGTCATCATCAGCAACTAAATTTATATCAATTGTTGTATGAGTAGGTAATTTAGTTTTTGGGTATTTAACTTTCACACCACTTGGATTAGGGTATCTAGCACTTAATAAATCACCAGCATTTAATAATTTTCCTCTTTTCCAGAAATACCCGCTAGCATCAACTGCCAAATGAAGATTTTGATTTAAAAGAGCATAATTTTTCTTGTAATCATTTCTTCCAATATATTCAAAATATTGTTTATAGCCTATCGCATTAGCTGTTTCTCCAGAATGAGTCAACTGTATAATTCCTCTACCAATATATGGATAATATGGTTTACCTTTTAAATATCTCTCAGACCCCAATTCTTGAGATGTTGAAAAATGAGCTGATTCATGGTAACACTGAGCTAAAAAATGTATTTTTCTTAGACAAGTATTTATGTCATATTTTTTCATGGCTATATTAAGCTCTTTTGTAAAATTCTCATAAGTAGCTTCAGAAGCAGGAATATTACAATTGCTAGCAGAGAACAATGAATACCCTAACATTTTCTTAACACTAGGTTCGGAATCTCTTAATTGCTGGATTATATTTTTAACCTCCTCAACAGTAAAATCCCGATGACAAAAGCAGGTCGAATAAGGCATTAACCACCCAATCATCCCCAACGGATGCAGATAATACGCTTGCTTATCCGTGTTAAATCCATCGACCTCTAACTTTATCGATAAGTCCTTTATCCGTTTCTCTATTCTCTTAGCGGTATCTTCTTTTCCATTTGCTCGATAAACACCACAAGTTTGACTAAAATCTGCCGCCCTCGTCTTCTTCCATTCGCTGTCATGTTTGGCAACGATTCCCGTCAACCTTCTTTGTTGCACCGGGCTTAATAATAAATCCTTCAGCTTACCTGCTTCAAATGAGACCGCCGCGTTTTTATCCTTCTCTAAATCCAACTCGTCCATAATCGATTTAAACATCGGGTCTAATTCATTTTTCTGCTCAGTCGTTAAATCACTTTTCGGGTCTATGTTTTGATGAAGAGGATGTTTGAATATACAAAGCCCATTTCCAGATTGATTAAAAATATTCACACCAGGGAACAATAAACCATGTGTTAAATGGCTCTCATCCACATAAATTCCACCCTCTTTATTCTTTTGTGGCAAACTATAAAGATACGGTTGTACGTTGTAATAATCCTTGCCCGTCTTATCCGTTTTCTTCTTCACTGTTTTTTTCGCCACATCAGCTAACGGCACCATAATTTCAACTTGGCTTTTCTCCAGTGCCACCGCTTCATCATTCGCTATGCTATAAAGCTGACTACCTCGTGCGACATACAAAAAGTTATCTTTTATCCCTTTCTTTTCTTTGTCCTGCTTATAAGCTGCTTCCGCCTTCGATTTAAATTGCTCAATGTTGTCATAGGTAAACACTTCAAGGTGTAACAGTTTCTCACCGCTTTCGCCTATTTGGTTATACTCGCCCATTAAGCCAAGCTCTTCTCCTGCTTTAACTACAATCGGTTTGTTTAGTTTAACTTCAACATCAGCTTGCGTATCAATCTTATGCTTGCTTAGAAGAGGAAGACCTTTGATTTGCTCACTTTGCATCTCTTCATAGGACTGATGAAAAATGCGCCAATGCTCACCAGACTTAGGTTTATGCTCAACCGTTTTATTGTCCTTGGTCTCTCTATACCAAAGTAATTCATCAAACTTATCTTGAGCCTGCGTATGTCGTCTGACCCCAATCGTCACTCCATTCTTCAGCTCCACACGTGGATTAAGTGGCTGATTTTGTGCATCTCGAATAACTATCTTATTATCTGATGATTTAGTACTCCCTACAATCTCTTCTATTCCACTTTTGTAATCGCTTAATTTGGCTGTATGACGGTAAAGCGAATAAAATGTCAGCACATTATCTTTCGGATAAGCTACTTCATGCTTCAGTAAAAAAAAGCCCGTAGAATATACCGCACTTTCTTTTGATGATTCAGATTCATTATCGGATTTATATTCACTATCCACTTTATAAGCTATCAATTTGCCATCAGCTATCGCACAAATCTTGTTATTCTCAAATTCACTACTCGGAAATTTTGATGCCCGTAAATGAATGCCTTGATGCCAAAGACCACTATTATTAAATAAAAAGCGCGCACTTTCATCTCCTGCAAGATGATTAAAGTATTGCTGAGAGAGATTCGTGGTATTACTTCTCGGTTTCAGTGGGTAAGCGACATTAGGTATTTTCGGACTTTCAACTTTAGTGGTATCTGATGTCACTTTCTTTTTTTGCTCTGGCATAATGAAAACTTCCTTTATTCTTCTTATTGTAATGAACTATGAAATAATTAAATCTTGAATATCTACCGGTTGTGAGCCATTAGGTTGCGTTTCAAACGGACTTACCCCATCAGCCGCGCCCGCATCTTCCGTAAGTGGTCCCTCAACATACACATTCCCAATCAGCGTAATCCCTTCTTGGTTTAACACAATTTCACCGGCTGGGCCTTGAATATGAACTTCGTCATAGCCTTCTAAATCAAACTGTTCACAAACTTGTTCAAAAAGCTCACCCGCAACCCAGCTGCCATTTTGGGCAATTTCAATATTTAAATCTTGTCCGACTTTGATGAGGCTATCAGCATGAACGTTGACTCGGCGGTTATTATTCACATTCAGAATATCGTCTTTTTCTATTTTCGTGATTCGATTACGTCCAATACTGCGTATTTGGTCTCGATTGATAGTCAAGTCTTCATCTTGTCCAACCCTTTCCATTCGGTCATTGCCTATATGGATTGTTTCATTGCGGCCAACTTGCTCCGTGCGGTCATGCCCCACTTGGGTCGTTTCATCATGTTTCACAATATGATTAAGGTCTTTCTCTGCATGAATAAAGACTTCTTCACGTCCCATTTCATCTTCAAAACGCAATTCGTTAAAACCATTGCCTTTATGGGTTTTGGATTTAATCGTCATGCGAGTTTTATGTTTGGGAAGCTCGTAAGGGGGCTCGGTGGTACTGTGATAGGTACGCCCTACCACAATCGGTTGGTCCGGATCGCCATTTAGGAATTTCACCAACACTTCATGGCCAACTCGCGGAATCATCATATTACCGTATTGTGCGCCCGCCCAACCTTGCACCACCCGTACCCAACAAGAGCTATGCTCATCAAAGTTGCCTAATCTATCCCAAGGAAATTGTAGTTTGACTCTTCCCCATTCATCACAATAGATTTCTTCACCTTCAGGGCCTGTAACATGGGCAACTTGTGTACCACGAATAATCGGGCGAGGTTTTAATGGACTGCGCCAAGGTTTGTTGTGTGGAATCAGGAAAAGTGTGTTTTCATAGCGGTTGCCTTCTTCTCCCGCTTCTTCATCTAAGCTACCTGTTTGTTTACCAAAATGCTCTACTCGCACCACTAGCCACTCTTGATTGAAGGCTGAATTGGCATGTCCCTCTAAAGTAAAACCATAACCTGGTACGACACGCATATCATCGCCCGCTGCATTCGCCGTTTCAGAAAGTGCCAGTTCTGATTCTAAACGATAAAGACTGAACGGATTGCCTTGTTCATCTTTCTTATATCGGCCCGGATAGTCATATTTTTCATAAACTGTCGCTGAATTGACCGCACTTTTAGACGTATCACTATCAGTAAGCGCAGATGCCTGTGAATGATGTTGATGTTCGAGGTTGTAATTCGGATTTAAAAAGGTGTAGTCTCGTAAGGTTTGGCGGGTTGTCGTCACCTTACGGCAATAGTCAAATCGCCAAAGGCAAGCAAATGAACGGTCCCCCGCGGGCTTTGCATTATAGGTTAATGTGCCAAGAATCGGAGAAGCGATACTTTGATGGCCAAAACGCAACTCATGGCTGTCTGCTCGATGGTCAAAGTAATAATACCAGCCTTCTTCCGCCGCCAAGCGTTCAATAAAGGCCAAATCGGTTTCGCGATATTGCACACAATATTCACGCTCCCAATCTGAAGGTAAAGGCTCAAAGGAAACCTTTTCTACGCGATTTTTTTGCAATAAAGTGCGGATGATTTTTTCGCTGTTTTGATGCTGGAAGATTCGGCTATCAGATTGAAATGCTGCTCGCGCGAGAGCCGGCTCCACCACCATTTGATAATGCGTACGGACAAACCCTGTTTTCCCCAAACCGAAACTGGTCACAATCCCATTCAAATAACGAACCGGTTGTTCTCCTTGCCAAAAAGTAAAGGTCACGGATTGATCCATTAATGCTGAAAATGAAATATTCGGATCAAAACTTGATAACATAAGCTCTAACCGAAATGGTTCTGAAAGCCCTTCAGTCAGCTTAAAACTAATCACATCAAAAGTATGTTTTTCACCGGCATCAAGGGTGTAACGGTAGTCGGATTGAACAGCCATGATTGTCCTTTGTTTAACGCGTAAAATATCGCTTAGTATAATGTAATTTCATCTATTTCTAAATAGTAAAAATAGTTGTAGTAAATTTCTATATAAAAAAATAAAATACCTAAGTTTATTTATCTTTCAAATGCTTTATTAAACATAAGGATCTCAAATAATGATCAAAATTAACTTAGCCGCGACATTAGGTGCATTAAATGACGTTTCTAAATTAATGTTAGAAGAATCTGCCGCTTATGCAATTAGTTGTGGTGAATCGGAAGTGCTTCCAGCCCATTTATTACTCAAATCATTGGAAAATCCATTCTCAGACGTTCGCTTTATTTTAAATAAACTTAACATTTCTCACGAAGAATTGACCGCACTTTTACTCAGCAAAACGCAAACATCTCACACCAATATTGACTCTGTACCAAGCTTCTCGCCATTATTGATTGAAATGTTGCAAGAAGCATGGTTACTCGGATCACTTGAATTTGAACAAACACAAATTCGCAGTGCAAGCATTTTCTTAGCATTGGTATTGAATGCATCGCGCTATTTGCCAACTGCTGTTGCGAGCTACTTAAATCAAATTAACAAAGAAACATTACGCCAATCTTTACTGGTATTCGCTAAAGGCTCTGCTGAATCACAAACCACACAAGAAAATACTGCTACACCTTCAGCCGTACATACAGACCAATCTGATTTAGCACGTTTTGCTGAAAATTTAACCGCCAAAGCCTCTGCAGGTAATATTGATCCCGTTCTCGCTCGTGACAAAGAAATTGATCTCATGATCGATATTCTTTCACGCAGAAGAAAAAACAATCCGATTGTAGTGGGTGATGCGGGTGTCGGTAAAAGTGCATTAATTGAAGGATTAGCATTACGCATCGTCAATAAACAAGTTCCTCCACATTTACAAAATGTTGAACTTTGGAGCCTAGATCTTGCCGCTTTACAATCTGGCGCATCAATCAAAGGGGAATTTGAAAAACGCTTAAAATCGGTGATTGATTTTGTAAAAAATAGCACAACGCCAATTGTTCTTTTTATTGATGAAGCCCATACACTTATTGGTGCGGGTGGCAGCGAAGGTGGCAACGATGCAGCCAACCTTTTAAAACCGGCTCTTGCTCGAGGTGAGCTTCGCACAATTGCAGCCACGACTTGGTCTGAATATAAAAAATATGTAGAACGCGACCCTGCGCTATCCCGTCGCTTCCAATTAGTGAAAGTGGACGAACCATCTATTGAAGAAAGTATTGTTATTCTACGTGGTTTAAAACCACTCTACGAAAAAGCGCATGGTGTTTATATCACAGGTGAAGCACTTGAAACAGTAACAAAGTTATCTGCGCGTTATATTGCGGCGAAAAAGCTACCGGATAAAGCCATCGATATTTTAGACACGGCTTGCGCTCGCGTTTCTACAGCAAAAGACACACCACCAAAACGCTTAAGCTACTTAGATAATAAGATCCATGAAATCAATGTTGCCATTGCTGAATTTGATCGTGATTATCAGCTAGGTGAAACAGTTGATAGTACAGTGAAAACAAAACTAGAAAATCAACTCACTGAATTAGCCGAAGAAAAAAATGTGCTTTCTTCTCGATTTGAATCTCAAAAAGCATTAGTGGAAGAAATTTTATCCTTACGGACCAAGCTCTCCGATTCTGAAACAGAATATACCGAAGAAGAACGTCAAGAATTGATCGCACAATTACAAGCGAAAAAAGCAGAATATGAAGCAATCAAACCTGAAGAATGTTTAATTCATGCTGAAGTGGGAAGCAAACAAATTACTGCGGTAATTGCTGATTTGACAGGTATTCCTGTAAATAGCATGACAGGTGATGAACTTACAAAACTCACTGAGCTTCCTGATATTCTTAACGACAACATTAAAGGTCAATCTCAAGCCATTGAGCAAATTCACAAAAACTTGCTTACTGCTATGGCGGATTTACGCCGTGCCGGCACACCATTGGGCGCATTATTACTTGTTGGACCAAGTGGTGTGGGTAAAACTGAAACAGCAATTCAAATTGCCGAACATATCTTTGGTGGCAAACAATTCCTGACTACCATTAATATGTCTGAATACCAAGAAAAACATACTGTTTCACGTTTAATTGGTTCGCCTCCAGGTTATGTGGGCTATGGTGAAGGTGGTTTACTAACTGAAGCTATTCGCCAAAAACCTTATTCTATCGTGCTATTAGATGAAGTAGAAAAAGCCCATCCAGATGTGCTTAACTTGTTCTATCAAGCTTTTGATAAAGGCGAACTTGCAGATGGGGAAGGGCGTTTAATTGACTGTAAAAATATTCTCTTTATGCTCACCTCAAACTGTGGTTTTGATGCTGCAAATGATCAGTTTGCCGTGAAAAGTGATGAAGAGTTGCGTCGTTCGCTTCTTACATTCTTCAAACCGGCGTTACTGGCTCGCATGCAAATTGTGCAATATCACTATTTAACCACCGATGTAATGCAGCGCATTGTGAAAGCCAAATTGGCGAAATTAGAGAAATTAATCGCTGAGCGTTATAAAGCGACCGTTACTATCGCAGAAAACATTCTTAAACACATTGAACAACAATGTGAAGCTGATACAAATGGTGCACGTTTGGTCGATGCGATTCTTGAAGGGCAACTTTTACCACCACTTTCCTTAGCTTTGCTTCAACGCATCGCTCGTGGTGAGAAAATGTCAAATATCACAATCAATTTTGAAGAGGGTGAATACCAAGTTGATATTGCGTAATTCATGATGAAAAACATCTAAGAACTTGACCGCACTTTGACTTTCATTCACAAAGTGCGGTCATCTTTTAGGTTAATTTTTTGAGATTTATTTATGGAAAAATCCCTTTGGCTTGCTACTGCTTATATACAAAAAGCCGAACAATTAGACCAATTTGTTGCATTAGCCACTTTTGCTACAACTGCTGAGGAATTTGAACAACGTGCACGGGTTCACTTTGCACAAAAAGCCCACTTTCGCTTTCAACTTGCACCTATTCCCGCTCACGTATTCTTTCAACGTCATGGACGAACCTATTTACTACATCAGGCATCAACACTCAGAGAAGATGAAATACGCGTAATTCCTTTAAGTGATGAAATGCCACAGCCTGCTATTGAAGAAAATATTGAATATCTACACTGCCACAAGATCGATAATGTCGAGCCACTCGATGCGCAATTTGACCGAATGCCGGCTCTTTTTGCACCCGAGGACATCGCACTGTTATTATGGCCTGACTTTCCTATTCCACCTAATCAATTAGATTTTGAAAAGAGAAATGAATCGGCGCACACTCGCAATTCAGCGCCTCAAATCGATAAAAATATGCAGCAACGCCATCTTGAACACTACACGAATAATAGCGATACATCACCTACACTCAAAGTCTATTTCGTTTTAGATGCCAAAAAAATACCTTTTTTGAATACGCTCTCCTTAAAAGGCAAAATGAAAAGCTTATTTCAAGGGAAATTTGGTGAAGATACTGAAAAAGTTGCACCCTATTTAATTGAAGTAATTCGTGATGAAAACCATATTCATACCGGTGAAATGATGGGATTATTCAGCTTAAAATCAGCACAACATCATTTTAACTGGGAAGATAACCTCGGTATTTTTATCCATTCCTACGCTGATTTTGAAACGGTCTATCAACATCTACGTAAATTTCCTATGCTACAGGATGAACGTGGAAAATGGTTTTTCTTCCGTTTTTACGATCCCAAAGTCTTACATGACTATCTAGCAATAATTGCCAAACGCCCAGCCAAACTAAATAAGTTTTTTGGTTATGATAACAACATTATTTATGCCTTTGGCTTAGGGCTAGGAAGCCGTTTCTATTACTACACCTTAAAAACCTTGCCCGAAGAAACGCTTCCATCTCCAATCGTGATGACTGATTGGGAAATAGACGGATTTAAAACGCATAAGTGGTTAGAAACCAAGGAATATTTAATGGAATATACTCTACAGGAATATCCGCAACTTTACTCGGAGGAAAATAAACATGAATTATGCCAAAACTTGGAAGAAGGCTATAAAAAAGGTTACACTTACGAAATTTCAATATTGCAGTATGCTTTAGCCAAACAAAGTGCGGTCAAAAATGGAATAGATTTTATTGCATTAGAAGAACAAGTTACAAAAAACAATACCGCACCACTAGAACGAGCTATCAAATTGTGTTCATTGTTAAATATAGAATAAAAATTAGAGTACTCAACCATGTCTGAAAACAAACAGCTCAAGAAACCGGCAGCAACAGAGGCTGACGGAGTCATTGCCCCATGCCAAGAAGGCATTCGGGTTTATCCAACAAGATTCGCCCTGACCGATAAGGCGTTTGAAAACATAAAAAGTAAAGGGGAAATGCCACCACTTCCGAAGAATGCATCTGGCGATGAGAATTATGATGTGCGCCGTTTACGTGATGGTTATGTGTATATTTTAGCGGTGAATGCCGAAGTTAAAGGATGTTTTGAAATTAGCGCAGAAGCGGCCAATGGTCAGGCTTGGTATATTTACCGCTATCGTTCAAAAGATGTGGATTTTAACCAAGGAAACCAAGCGTTCGGAATAAACTACTCCTTTAGTCTATTTAATGATTACGAAGCCGGTTATACAAACAAAGTCATTTTACCAACGCCTTATATTGAGCTTAATAAAGCCATTGAAAGTGCATATATGATGTTTACCGATGTAAACCTACCCATGAATTTGCTAAGAAAAATCGAAACCGATCCCTTAGTGAGAAATCATTGGATGCGCAATGTTCAGCTAAAAAATCCGCAAGGCAACTCAATTAATATGGCCACCTTGCAGCAAACGGTTAAAGACTTTTCGCCACAAACCAAAATGATGACTGACCAAGCGTTAACCTCAAATGCCTATCGCTTTACCCCGATAGGTAAACCAACGGGCTGGGAAGAGATAAAAGATCAACTCATGCATAGCCAAAAAGGTGTGATTGTAGCTTTAGAAGACCCTGTAGGAACAACAAGAGATTTGTCAGGATATCATTTATATCTAACGGCAGAGCGAGATAACGTATTGGCGAAATATGAATATGCAATCTCGACCGCAAGAATTCTTGATGCTCACGCACTACATAAATATAAAGAAGAGGTCAAATCTGCTCGGGATAGCCTTGAAATGGCGAATGCAGAATTGCGCGACCAGGGTTTACGGACCATTGAACCGGCCCCCATCAAATTCTCCCAACTATATCAAAAGGTCTTTTCTGATTATATTAACTCGGAGCATTTAAAAGCTAATGGCGATGCCGATGTACTGAATGTGTTAAAAGCGGAATTACAATTGGAAGATGATCTGCCGGGAGTAAATGCCATTAATAAAATGGCCTATATCCCAACTCGTTTTGGTACATTCTTTAAGAATGTTGCAAATGCTCATAGCGCTTTTATTGCAACGCACAGCAATAAACTCAGTGCGCTATATGATTTGTATGACAGTAATCCAGAAGACATTGAGGCGGCAAGTGCATGGTGCTGTTATATGCATGGTTTTCTGCATGGATTGGATATTTCACCTTACGGACGTAACGCCTTAATTGCTGCCTTACCGATTGAAGATGCGGACGCATATAAAGCTCCACCTTATGCACAGCAAGCTACGCCGGCGGTGGAGTCTCTGAAAAAATTCTTTGCTGACTTCACTAAAGCCTTAGGCGCGCTTGAAAAAGTCGCGAAGACAGGCTATCTCAACATGGCAACCTACGATTTGGTGATTGAACTGGTGATTGATAAAATCTATGTACGCTATGCCAATAGTAGCCATAGGGGTTATGTTGGAAAACCGTTTAGTGTGCCACAAACCATTCAGTCAACATATCAAGCCAAATTAAACACTAAAGAGATTGAGAAGGTCCTACCGACACATCGAAGTCAAGCTGCTGTACCTAAGCATGTAAAAAGGCTACAAGAGAACATTCGCTCGCTGAAAGTAGAGTATGCACCAAGACAATATGGCTTATTTCAAATCACGGAAGGATTGGCAGGATTAAATAAAGCCTTGAGTGCTTCCGTTGTGTTGGGCTTTTTTGTACAAAACAAAGCGGAAACAGAATTAGGAAAACTAGGTAATGATCCGTTTTTAGCCTCTATGCAAGTGATTGCCGGCATGTATGCACCGAAAGGCGGTTTAGAGCAACACACTTCCCGAGCATTAACAGAGCTTGAACAGTTAACCTCGCGCAAGAATCTGCAACAAAGCAAATGGATAAGTTATTTTGAACAAAAAGGTGCCGGTTCGGCACTGGCCCGTATTCGAAATGCGATTATCAACGTCAATACGGGATTGGCCGGGGTCGGTGCGATGTTTGAATATTTTAACTGGGTGGAGGCCGATTATAAAAGCGATGAAGTGGGCAAAACCGCAGCCTTATTAAGCATGGGAGGCGGATTAGCCATTGAAGGCGCAATCGGCTCATTAGGTATGTTGGCAGGTTCATCCTTGTCTGCCGGCACACTGACATTACTCACCGGCCTATCCTATGCGACCCTAGGTATTGGGATTGTGCTGATTACCATTGCAATTATTTATAACTATTTTGCCCCGGAAGATATTGAATTGTGGGCTGCAAATGGTTTTTGGGGTAAGAGTCCTAAGTATTGGGGTGAGCCTAATCAAGAAAAGGCTTATGAATGGACGGATAAGCGCTTATCATCATTTAAAACTGATATTTTTGATGCTAGTATTTTTCGTTATAGTAATTCAGAAATTATGCCGAAAGATAAAGTAAGGTATTATCGCATAGAAATGCAACGTTACTTAAAATCTGTGGCAGAGCTAGTTGTCACCTTGGATTCGGCTAATCCACGAAAAATACTGGTTAATTACCCTGGCATTTACACTGAGCGTGATGCCCAAGAAATAAAGATTAAGACAATGGTGGGATATAAAGATAATAAAGGAAGTCTGTACTATCAAAGTAACGATGATCGATTTGAACTTTTACTCAATAAATTAGATGTCATTAAAAAATTAGAAATGGAAGGTGTTGCAAGTTTAACTATTCTCAATGAAAAATTACCTTACTTATATACAATTAATGGTAATCATGCTATGGGAATAGGGGAAATTTCTTATGATGAATTATCAAGCATTGAATTGAGTGTTAGCGTACCTAACTATCAAGGAAATAAATATTATAAGACATCAAAACGAACCAAACTAAGATTAAAAAATTCGAAGAAGGGATAGAATATGCCAGAACAGCAAAGAGAAAAAGATTTGATTGATAAAATAAGTGAATTTTTTATTAATAAACATAAAGACATTGCCTATTCTATTCGTAAACGAGGCGATGATGAGATCGAGATTCGAGATTCCATTTTTGATGGTTATGCTCGTGGATTTATTCGTTTTGTTTTAATTGGCATGACACTCATTAATGTATTTCATGGTTCATCTGGCATTCCATTTTATAGCCAATATCTCGAGGCAAAAAGTGATTATGAGTGGGCTTTTAATCCAGATAAACCAGCTAGGGAACAATATTTAAGATATAAAGAAACAGCGCAATTTCAATATGAAATGGATCAAAAAGAAGGATATTCATTTGTTTCACCACCAAAATCTTATGATGAATATAAAAAAGATATTCTCATTGGCTCTCCACTAAAAGACTTTGTTTTAGACATCATTATGATCCCCTTTGTGCTATTTGCTTTTTTCCTCCCTCGTCCACGTGGTTTTCGTGTCAATCGCAAAAAACGGGTGATTTATTGGCAAACCATCTTTGGCAGTCATGCCATCGCCTTTGTGCCGGAACAAGGCGATCCGCTGGGCGGAATTAATTACAGCCGTTTCGGCTTGTATGCGTTTGGTGGTCATGAGCGTTTTTCATTGCAACTTTGGATTGACGATTACCTTTCCAAACGTCGTGTCACTGCACTTTTTGGAGTCTACCCCAGCCCAAGCTCAGAACATAACGCCCAAATCCTACGCGCTATTCGTGCCTATCTTACAGAAGACAATCCTGAGTTTTTAAAGTATGTAGGCAGGGATTTTAAAAACTTCGGCTTAAAATTTAACATTGCACTATGTAACGCTTTTGCATTACGTGTACCGTTTAGTCGCAAAAAAGCCGATCGCGCTATTGAACAGGCGCTTGCCGAATGGAATAAGAAAACCCCGAATCAAAAACAAGGCTGGTTCAACGAACGCCGTGCGACACAGAAAATTATCAATGAACGCCATCTGCGAGAAGAATTAGATAACGAAGTAAAATAAACCAATTTAAAACGAAAGTGCGGTGGAAATTTTAGGTGTTTTTAAAAAACATCCTAAAAAATGACCGCACTTTTATTTGAGATGAATAAAGAAAACATGGCAGAACAACAAAACAAAGACTGGCTAGATAAACTCGGGGAGTTTTTCAGTAAGATTTTCATTAATCCAGATAAAGATATTGCCTACTCTATTCGTAAACGGGGTGAAGATGAAATTGAAATTCGGGATTCGATTTTTGATGGGTATGTTCGTGGATTTATTCGCTTTATTTTAGGTGGGATGATGCTTGTCAATATATTTAATGGCTTATCCATTATCCCATTTTATAGCCATTCAGATACAAAAAGAGATTATGAGTGGGCATTTCATAGAGATAAAATGCTTATGGAAGAATATAAATCCTATAAAGAAAGAAGAGAAGAAGGAAATAAATTTCGAGAGGAAAAATTAGAACTAACGCCATATGAAATATATACTGATGGACTAGGTCCTCAATCACCAATAAAAGACTTTATCTTAGACATCATTATGATCCCCTTTTTTGTCTTTGCCTTTTTCCTCCCCCGACCACGTGGTTTTCGTGTCAACCGCAAAAAACGGGTGATTTATTGGCAAACCATCTTCGGTAGTCATGCCATCGCCTTTGTGCCTGAACAAGGCGATCCGCTAGGCGGAATTAATTACAGCCGTTTCGGCTTGTATGCGTTTGGTGGTCACGAGCGTTTTTCATTGCAACTGTGGATTGACGATTACCTTTCCAAACGTCGTGTCACTGCACTTTTTGGAGTCTACCCCAGCCCAAAGCTCAGAACATAACGCCCAAATCCTGCGTGCGATTCGTGCCTACCTTACGGAAGACAATCCTGAGTTTTTAAAGTATGTAGGCAGGGATTTTAAAAACTTCGGCTTAAAATTTAACATTGCGCTATGTAACGCTTTTGCACTGCGAGTGCCGTTTAGTCGCAAAAAAGCCGACCGCGCTATTGAACTGGCACTTGCCGAATGGAATAAGAAAACCCCAAACCAAAAACAAGGCTGGTTCAATGAACGCCGTGCAACACAGAAAATTATCAATGAACGCCATCTGCGAGAAGAATTAGATAACGAAGTAAAATAAACTAATTTAAAACAAAGTGCGGTGGAAATTTTAGATATTTATTAAATAGTTAAAAAGTAACCACACTTTTTTTGAACTTCTGGCTGGTTATTGCTATGATTCCGCAAAGTATTTTCATCAGTTAACAAAAAAATTATGTCCACCTCTCTTTGGATTTCTACTGCGTATCTACAACAGCCGCCTAGTTCTGACCAATTCGTCGCGCTACTGGCTTTTGCCGATAGCCGAGAAACATTTGAACAACTTGTCAAAACAACCTTTAACACGCAAAAGGCACATTATTATTACCAACTGGCGCCATTAAAGGCTGAAGTCTTTTTTCAACGGCATGGACAAATATGGCTGGCATATCAGGCTAATGGGTTAAAAGAAGGTGAAGTACGAGTCGTCGAATTGGTTGGTGAGAAACCCAAGGAACAGTTTGCTACTGAGACTAATTACTTGCTTTGTCATCAAATCAACAATGTGAAATTGCTGGATAGGCAGTTTGGTCGTCACCCGAAAGTCTTTGCACCTGATGAGATTTTCAAACTGCTCTTCCCTAACACGCCGATTCCGCCCGATATAACTCAACCGGGTTGGTCAGAAAATTGGCAGGAACCGACTTTTCTCATGCCGGTTTTAGATAAAAAAACGTTGGAAAAAGACACCGCACTTTTTGGCGAGCCGCTGCCCGAATTAAAATGTTATTTCATCTTAGATGCCAATAAGCATAAATATTTAGAACCTGAGAATTTTCATTGCCGTATTGAAAGCCTGTTTCAAGGGGAATTCGCTGAAATCACCAAAGACATTGCGCCTTATTTGGTAGAAGTGATTCCTTATCCTGATGACAGCTCAGAAAGCGAATTAATGGGCTTGTTTAGTGATGAAGGGGCAATGACTAGATTCAATTGGCATGAAGAACTGGGCATCTTTATTCATTCCCGTTATGATTTCGATACCGTGTTACGTCATCTTCGCCACTTTCCTGTGATGAAAGACGAAAACGGCAAGTGGTTCTTCTTCCGTTTTTACGACCCGAAAGTGTTACGCAATTATTTAGAAGTCATTGCCACCAGCCCGGAAAAACTCAATAAGTTTTTCGGCTATGAAAAGCGCATTATTCATGCTTTTGCCTCAGGCATCGGCGACAATTTTCATTATTACCAACTTAAAGCCTTACCGGAAGACACCCGAAGCATCCCGATTCTCCTAACGGAATTTGAGGTGAATGGATTTAAAGATAAAAAATGGTTGGAAACGAGAGAATACTTAATGGAGTATGCTTTACAGGAATATCCTCAGCTTTATTCGGAAGAAAACAAAAATGTGCTAATTAAGAATTTAGATGAAGGCTTTGATAAAGGCTATACTTATAATATCGCGATATTACAATATGTCGTTGCCAAACAAAGTGCGGTGAAAAATAACATTGATTTTGCTACCCTTGAAACACAGCTGAAATATACGATATCAACACCGTTAGAACGTGCACAGGAATTATTCGCCGCGTTAGGATTAAAATAAATAAGAGACCACATTATGGCAGAGCAAAAAGAACTTAAAAAACCAGGCGCCGACCAGGCGGGTAGTATTGTCGCCCCTTGCCAAAAAGACATTCGACTTTACCCGGCAAGATTAACATTGACCGATAAGGCATTTGAAAAAATCAGAACAGAAGGAACGGCTCCCGTTCTGCCAAAAGACATACCAACAGGCAGTGATGATTATGATCTGCGCCGTTTGCGTGATGGCTATATTTATATCTTGGCAGTGAATGCGGAGTCTGATTGTTTTTCCATCACTGGTGAAGCGGAAAATGGGCAGGCTTGGTATATTTATGATTATCGTAATAATGAGATTAATCAAGGATTCTCGCAAAAATATAAAGCTTATTTTTATGATCTGATAAATGAAACTAAAAAAGTATTTACACCAGAGGACGTCTCACAAAATGATTTTGATGAAGATAAAAACGAGATTATTACCGAGGAACAAGTAGAACTAGCGGCAGTTACAGTACAAGGCGAAAAAAGTACATTTATTTTATCGGAATATATCTCATTGAATTCGGCAATATCAAACATCCATATCATGTATTCCGATTTTGAGTTGCCTTATAGCTTGCTAAAAGAAATTGAAAAATCACCGGATAGTAGAGCATCGTGGATGAGAGAAATTAATCTTCAGGCACCATCGGGAGCTGCAACCGACCTTCAACAATTAACCGATGTAGTCGCAGATTTTTCGTTGAAAGATCTCGCCATGGAAAATCAAGTTTCCAATAGCTATCGCTATACGCCAATCGGCAGATTAAAAAATTGGCAGGATGTTTCTGAGCGAATTACCTACGGTAACGGTGTTATTATTGCACTGGAAGATCCTATCGGCACAATCCGTGATCTGGCGTGCTATCACGGCTATTTAGACGAACAACGGGAAAAAATATTAACTAAATATGAATACGCCATTAGAACGGCAAGTTTTATTCATTCCCATGCACAAGAGAAAATCTTGTACAATTTTAATCAACAAAAAGATATACATGGCGCAGTTAAGGGTGTCATTGATAATAAAAACCCTTGGTATACTGGCTTTGCCAAAGAGTGGGAGCAATTCCATAAAAAGCCGATGCAAGCACCCGTCCCACAGGTACTTACCTTAGCACAATCCTATAAAGAATATACTAAAGTATCATCAATTCATTTGGCAAAAGATAGCCACAACGATATATTTTCATCGTTAAAACAAGAACTCAATTTAGAAGATATTCCGGGCGAAAATGCCATTCATAAAATGGCTAATCTTCCGGGATTGTACGGTGAGCATTTTAAATCTGTTGTAGAAGCCCATATTAAATTAATTGATGCAAATCACGCTCGATTTGAAATATTAACTTCTCTTCTGAATAAAAAAGACACTTCTGCTGTTTATGCGGCAAATGCCTTTTATTTATATGCACACGGACTACTTTGGGGATTGGATATTTCGTCTTATGGTTTTAATGCGTCAACCGCAGCCTTGGGCAACGAAATGGGAGTGACCTATGAGCCTGCTGGGTTCCAAGTAAGTAACGAATCGATTCAAATGCTACAAAACCTCGTTAAGTCGCTGAATAAATCCTTGGAAATGGTGACAACATTGGCAAAAAGCAGTGATTTCGCTATTGCCTCTTATGATTTGGTTGTGGAGGTACTCATCAGTAAACACAGCGCATTAGCGAATCCAAATAATGTTAAAAAAGTAGGGCAAGGCGCTCACTTTGTAAATTGGAAGCGGGTATATGAAGTCAATCCTGTCACCGGGCGGTATTCTCACACAGATAAATTTGTGGCGTCGCCTAACAGCATGAAAGGGGAAATTCTCAATGCTGTAAAAACCTCTCATTCTGTACCATCGGAATATGCCCATTTTCATGTGGGAAGCGGGTTAGTGAAATTGCAAATGTTAGAGGTGATTATCGGCTTTTTTAATACCCAAAAATACCGAACCGCAGAAGGACAGTTGGCTAATGACCCGTTCTTGGCTGCCGCACTCGCCTTGGGCGGCGCAAAATCCACACCGATTTTAGATAAATTTAAGGCGAAAGTGGATGAAAGCAAAAACACGGTGAAAGCCAACCTCGTTAATTCGGGGGGCAAACCCCACCGGCAAAATCTCAAATTGATGAATTTTAAAATCCAATCCCTTTCGCAAATGTCCACTATCAGACAAATTGCAAGCCGACTCATCAGTGTGAATTCGGCATTGGTTTTCTTAAATTCACTGGTGGAATATGGCAACTGGTATGAAGCGCGTTATAAAAATGATGCGTTAGGGCAATATGGCGCCATGTTGCGCGGTTTTGGCGGGCTGGCTGCAGGTGCTTCATATGGAGTGCTGGGCTTGTTGGCAGAAAACGCCCTTGCGGTGACCGGTGCCGCTGCCGTCGTGCCTGTTGTGTTATGGGTTGGCTTGGCGGCAGTAGTGCTTGGCACGATTATGGGGCTTTTATCGAAAGAGGATATGGACAGCTGGATGGAGAATAGTTTTTGGGGGGGAAACCCTAATTATTGGGGCAATCCAATTAGGGGGTATGAGTGGGAATTTGAACGTAAAAAGTCATTTCGTGCACAATTTGATGAAAGTAAATTTCAGTATATTGAAACACCCCAAGAAGTAACTTTATCTCAGGAATCAACAAAAATATTTCATTATTATGAAATTGAACTACAACGTTATTTTGCTTTTAAAGAAACCATAAAACTCTCACAATACGATAATACACCGAATGCCATATTAGTTGAGCACCCCTCAATCAATAACAACGCTATGGCACAATCTATTCGAGTGGATAGCCGAATTACAGTAACAACTACTTATGTCTCTTATCTCTCCACCCAACAGCCGGAACGCATCGAATTTGTTGAAAATGGAAAAGCGGTAATCTATTTCCCAACCCCTTGGAAAGGCATCTCTTGGGCGATTACCGGCACCCGTAAAGAAAAAGCCCAAATGGAGACAATTGATCCGCGTTCGGTAAAAAATATTCGCCTGAAAGTGTATCTTGCCGATTACCAAGGCTCCGACGGCAAAATCAGTTCCGACTTAACCACCATTCCAATGAAGTGAGTGCAATATGAATCAAAATAAAGCATACAAAACCTTAAAATATTCCATCCGTCAATGCGGAGAAGACGAAATTGAGATTCGTAATTCTTTTTTTGACGGTTATACTCGAGGATTTATTCGGCTCTTATTTATTGGTATTTTTTGCATGAGTTGGTATCAAAATGCCAAATATAAACAGCCGCCTTTTTCCTATGAAATCGCTGCAATAAAAGAAGATATTATTTGGACTATTTATCCAGAAGAAAAAGTAAAACCGTTATATGAAGATTATTATAAATGGGTTACTAAACCAGAAACGAAAAATAATTATCCAAATGAAAAAATAGAAACATATGAAGAATATATGGATTACTACATTGAAAAGCACAAATGGAACAGGATTCGCTTTTTTTTCCACCCAATTTGGATGGCATTCCTGCTATTTTTATTCTGTCTACCGCGCCCGCGTGGAATCAGGATCAACCGTAAAAAACGGATTATTTATGCGCCGATTTTAAACGGCACCTACCGCGTCGCCTTTGTGCCGAAAGAAGGTGACCCGCTAGGCGGTGTAGTCTATTCCTGTTATGGCCCGCACCCTTTGGGCGGAGAAAGTTTATACTCTTTTGTGATGGCCATTCGGGAAGAGAAGAATATGCTTCCCTCCCGTCATTATTTAGGCGTATATCCGTCAGTGACTTCCAAGCAAAGCATTGATATTTTAAACGCCATTCGGGCTTATCTCACAGAAGATAACCCTGAATTTTTAAAACACATCAAACCCCGTTTTAGCGTATGGCATTACATTGCCACCATCCCGTTTTGCAACGCTTTTGCCCTTCCTGTGCCGTTTAACCGCGCTAAAGCGGATAAAGCCATTGAAAGCGCAATGGCCGACTGGAACAAGAAAACCAACAACCAAAAACAAAAATGGTTTAAATCCATCGCCGAAGAACAAAAGCTGATTAACGAAGAACACTCGGCGGAAGGGTTGGACAATCAGGCAAAATAAGTCGTTAAAGACAAAAGTGCGGTGGAAATTTTAGGTGTTTTAAAAAAACGCTCCTAAAAATGACCGCACTTTTTTTTATGAACATTAGAATAGAAGGCTTCCTGTAAGATATACTAAATGCAAAAAATCAGATTCAGAAATAATAAGGAAATGATGAATCGAAATAAAATTTATCATGATCTTGGCTTTTCTATTCGCAAAGTCAATGAAGATGAAATTGAAATCAAAAACTCAACTTTTGATGGCTATTTACGTGGTTTCTTCAGAACTCTAATTATTGGCATTTTCTCTGTGATTGCATTTTTAGATCTCCAACATAAACAAGTTCCTTTATCTAGTATATATGAAGGAATTAAATATGATTATCTGTGGGCATTAAATCCTGACGAACAGATCAAACCAATATATAACCTGTATGTTCTTCATGATGACGACCCAACTTATTTCCAGCGTTATCCTGAAAAATACCCACCTGAACCCTACGAAGAATTTAGAAAACCCTACGTAACAGAAGATTTTTGGAAAAGACACGTTTTTTACTTTGAGCTAATCCCATTATTTTTAGTATTTATACTCTTTTTCTACCCACGCCACCGCTCTATTCGTCTTAACCGTAAAGAGCGGGTGATTTATATGCAGGCATTTCATAAAATTTTTGTCATTCCAGTGCCGGATAAAGGCGATCCGTTGATGGGCATGAAATATAACCGCTTCAGCTTTTACATGTTCGGTAGCCGCAAACAGTTTTCGTTGTTGATGACGGGGCTTGTGGTGGAAGGAAAATACACCGAGGCTGAACTTTTAGGTTGTTATCCTTTGCCAAATCCTCTGCATAATATGCACCTGATTAAAGCCATGCGAGAGTTTTTTACTCAAGAAAACCCTGAGTTTTTAAAACATATCGGTAGATTTTATCGCACGCCATGGCTTCGTCCCGGTATTGCTTTTTGTAACAGCTTCAGCTTTATTCGTTTTCCGATTTCCAGCAGGAGGAAAATCGACCGAGCTATCGCAGAACACAAAGCGTTTTGGAATTCGCTTTCTTACAAACAACAGATGCAACGTTATGCCAAAGCCGTCAAAGAACAACAAGAACTTAATGAACAACTTGCCTCAGAAGGCTTAATTAACGAAGTCAATGATGACTGGGAAGAGACTGAAAAATCCCCAGCGTTGCAAGATAAATAAACAAGTTAGATTGAAAAATGCGGTAAAATTTTCAACGTTCTTAAAACGCTTAGAAAAGCGATATTACTTGAAGTAGAGATTATTTTATCCCTTAAATATCTTTAAGCTTAAATATTCTAACCATTTAAAAAATTACTTATTTTATCTAAAATTTAATGTTAAATCGTTCATAATTTGATATAGTTACGCTTGTCTGTAAAGACAATAAATATATTCATCTTTAAAGTCATTAGGAGAATTTTATGCCTACACCAGCATTTATTTCCATTGAAGGTAGTAATCAAGGAAAAATTACAGCAGGTGCATTTACCGAAGATTCAGTCGGTAATGTTTATGTTGAAGGTCATGAAGATGAGATCATGGCACAAGCGATTAGCCATATCGTTACTGTTCCAACTGATCCACAATCTGGTCAACCATCTGGTCAACGCGTTCACAAAGCATTCAAATTTACTTGCTCTTTAAACAAAGCAGTGCCTTTGATGTATAACGCATTAGCTTCCGGTGAAATGTTACCAAAAGTTCAAGTAACTTGGTTCCGTACCTCTATTGATGGTCGCCAAGAAGAGTTCTTCTCTACTGTATTAGAAGACGCAGTAATCGTTGATATGAACTTAGTAATGCCAAATGCGCAAGATCCAAGCAACGCACCATACACTCAATTATTAGAAGTAAGTATGAGCTACCGTAAAATTAACTGGGATCACACTATTGCTGGCACATCAGGTTCTGATGACTGGCGTAGACCACAAGTTTAATTGTATCTACTTAATGAAAAAGCTAAATAGATTTCTATTTAGCTTTTTATTTTCTATAAGAAAGGGAAATATTATATTTCCCTTGTACTTAAATTAATTATTTTCTGGAAATTTCACTTCTTCTTCATAAATTTCCATTGGTTCTAAAGAGCTTTTACCTTCTTTTTCTGGATCAAGTAATTTTGATGGTAATCTAAAGTTGCTTAACACGCCACCAAAGAACGGATTTGTGCCATTTTCTACCGTTAATCTATAATTGATCGCTCCACCATTTAATTTAAATGAGAGATCTACAGATTGTCCATTTACCTTCTTCGCCGCTTGATCTAACACTCGGAATAATGACCATTCACCTGTTCGACGAAGAGTTGATGTATCTCCAGTTGATGTAACAAGCGTTAAACTTGTTTCAACATCTTGTCGTGTCGTATTCGGCCAAATTAAGCGACTTGCAGACGGTACCTCATGGCTATATTTCAGTAACTGACCATCAATATTAAATGTAGATGCCGTAAATTTCCCAGAGAGCCCTAGCGGTTTTAAGCTGAAAGAAATATTAACATTACCTGAAGCATCAAAATAATTTCGTTGAATATTTTGTAAATCCTGAAGCGCAGCTAAGAATGATGAGGAAATCACACTTTCGCCGTTAACTACAGAAAGTTCCGCATTGTCTTCTAGGAAGAATTTTAAATAATCATTGTAAAAACGCTGTACACGCCCGTTTGGTCCAAAGAACTCACGGAAATCATCCAATGAGATATTTTCGCTCGCCTTACGATTTAATGGGTAACGATTTGCGATTCTACTCTTATAGAAACCATATACATTACGATTCCATAGTGTATTAATTTCACTTAATGCTGTTTTTAGTTCGAGTGTCCAAGCCTCATCTGCTACTTTGTTTAATTGAGTTGAAAGTGGTTCAGCCATTTCATTCGCTAAACGTTTTAAATCAACAGTTGGATTTGTTCGTTCTAAATTAAGCTCTGCCATAATTGCTTTCAATGCAGTTTGAGATGGTTCCGGTGATTTCTGAATTGTCTGCATATAGAATTTTAACTCAGACAATTTTTTCATTACCGTATCCATATGTGGCTGTCCTGCATCTGACGCTGCTTTTACCTCATTAACTAAAGGGGCAAAGTGTTGTGCAATTTGCAATGATGCCATTTGATTTGCTGTTGCTACATTTGTATTTTCATTACGGTTTTCAGCATTAATTCCCGATAAACTTGGATAAATATCACTGTTCTTATCAATTAAATTAATCATTTTTTGTAATGGTTTTTCATTACTGGTTAAAGCATCTAATACATCTACCGCATGACGCAAATCAACAAAATGAATAATTTCTAAATTATTTAATGCATCTTGCCATGTCTGAATGTAATCCGCGATGTAACGTTCTCGGATTTCTTCAGATAAATTAGCTAGCTCTTCTTTTGAATAATTTGTCGTTTGCTGCTTACCAAGTACCCAAGCATCTATTGCAGCAAGCTGCAATAAATCTTGAGCTTTAGGATCATAAAAATCTTTATATGCCCAATCGGTAAATAGTGGACTAATTAATGTACCATACCAACTAATATTTTTATCTCTAAAAAATGTTTTAGGATCTTCAGTTGTAAAATCGGTTTTAAATATAGTGGTAAAAGTTTGTCCAATTTCAGCCTTCAAATCAGTGGCTGGCTGCAGTTCTGTATTTGCCAGAATTTTAAAGTTTTGGTAAACACGGTCTGCCAATGGTAATTTACTGTATTCCTGCTGTTTATCTGCAATTTTTTTATCAAACATACTGAGATCTGGATCTACATGTTCCATTGCATAGCTAAAATGAGCCATAAGCTGACGCTGAATATCTGGATTCTTAGGATAATTTTTTTGCAAATATTTCGTCATCCACTGCTCTGGAATTTTAACCTTTCTATTTGCCATGTCATCGATCATTCGATAAACACGTAATAACTCAAGTCCTTCATTGCTATCTTCAGGTAAAGCATCCATTTGCTCAATCAGTCCCATCGCAATTTCAGGTAAAAAACGCTCCCCAAGGAATTTTTTATACGCTTCACTTACTTTTCCACCTACTTTTTTACCTTGGTATAACCCAAAATCTTTAATTATAGGTAAGGCCTTTTCATAGTTTCCATAACCATATGTAGCCTGACGTAATATATTCAATGGTTTTAATAAATTACGTCCTGTCGGATCCATGGATTGACTGATGTTCATTTGACGGAATTCTTCAGTCAATTTTAGAATTTTTACTGATGTTGTTTTATTTTGATAGAAGTAATTTTGCCATGTCGCTAAAACACAAATACCACAAACAGCCATCGCAATAGCGCCTAAAATAAATTTACGTTTACTGCGTCGAATTTCTTTTTCGTTATCGCTAACGAGTCCAGCTTCAGGATAAATAATATTTTGAAAGAAATTATGCGTAAAATATGTTCTTTGAGAACGTTCAGGCAAATAGCTCGGCACAACATGAGGTAAATCAAACTGCTTAGAAATGGCCGCTTGATAAAAATCCATCGGTATGCCTTCTTGGAAGATAGAAGAAAAATACACACCACGAACATAAGGTGTGGTTGTGAAACGATCGCTCTCTAGTATATCGCTGATAAATTGAAGCAAGATATTCTGCATACCACTTAATTGGCGAGCATACATATAAAGCGATTCTCGTTCTTCTTGCGAAATTGTTCCAGCTAATTTATCAAAAATAATTTCTTCGATCTCTTTAACAAAAGCAGTATAGCTATCCGATAATTCTTTTGTCCAATTATCGATTTGTTCATCTGTATTTAATGTGAAAGAAAAACCTAAATTTTTATGACGTTCAGCTTGTTTCAAATCACTGTAGAATGTTTCAAAACCTTCAATAAGATCAGCTTTATTTAAAACAACATAGACGGGAACTCGTGCACCAAATTGTTCGGTAACTTCACGGATTCGGTTACGTAATATAACGGCTAATGCTTGTCTATCACTGTGATTTGATGCAATTAACTTTGGAAGATCAACAACTAAAATAATGCCATTAATTGGTCTTTGTGGGCGAACATCATTAATCCAATCAAGTAAATGTGACCATAATCCTTTTGCAATTTTACCCTCTGGATCACGTTCCGTACCTAACTGCTGAATCATTCCACCTTCAGGATCAAGCAAAATCGCATCATCACTTGCCCACCAGTCAATTTGATATAAAGAATTCTCGCGCATATAACGTTTAGACGTTCTTTCTACGGCTGTGAGAGTAAATTTCTGGTTAGAGCGGTTAATAAAGCTTGTTTTGCCAGCTTCATCTGAACCAAGAACCATATACCATGGAAGTTGATAAATGTAATCTTTATTAGATAAATGATTTTTAAGTGCTTCAGACATCAGTTCAAGGCTGTCATCTTGATCCTTAATATAAGGGAGGATAATGTCTTTTTCCTCTTGTTCTTTCTCTAAATCATTTTTTTCTTTATTTAAGCGAGCATTCTTGAGTTGAAGTTTCAAAATAGCAATAATGGCTAAAGTGAGCAAAACAACAACAGTGGCAATAATTCGACTCCCCATTCCAACTTGTTTCGCTAAGTCATAATCCCAACCATTTTCATTTGAAAGGCCAGTAAAACTCCAAGATGTACCATAGGTCCAAATTCCGACAAAAATAAGGATTAGACCTAATGTAAGTAATACTGGGAGTGAATTTCTAAGATGCGAAAAAATAGGACGCGTAAACTGGCGAAAAATTCCTAATAATTGGTTCAAATAATTCATTCATTATCCTTTATTAATTTATCTTTTAATTGTTCTATTTGAGTAAAAAAAGTACTATCCCACTCTTCAACCGTGTATTTTTTGCAGTGATTAATTAGTTCAGACAGCTCATTAAGAGCGATCGATAACATATCCTCTTTTAAGAAAAAACGTATTTTTTCAAATTGTAAATAATGTTTTGTTCTAACATCAATCACTGATTTTAACTGTTCATCAATTTCTTTCAGAACAGATACAAAACCTTCAACCAAATAAAGCTCATCAAGGTCATTCTCTAATGAATTTTGTACTGAAGCTTGAGAGCTTACATTCACACTATTATTATCGGAAAGCCAATCAGAAACGACATCGCTCAAAAAAGGTTCTCCATTTTGAAATTTTGCTAAATGAAATGTAGGAAACTTATTAACAAATTGTTCGGTTACACTTCTTATCGTTTCTGCTACCTCTTTAAATTTTAAAGCTTGACAACATTTTGCAGATAAATAACTCCCTTCAATCCAGTATGGGCTCGTTGTTAATGTTTTTTCAATACGATTTAATAACTCCACACTTGGTGACGAAACAACCTGCTCCCGATAATCACTTACTTTATCAAGTGGAACGGATTGCATGGCTGTAATACCTTGGCTATTCATCTCTGGTAATTGGGTAATACTATGCCATAGTCCAAATCGACGGCTTACGTAACCCAATATCGATGAAGGCTGTAATTCACAAGTGGTATCTGCAACTTGAAAGTAAAATTGTTTTAATTGACGAGCATTTGTCAGTTCAAATTTATTTACGTCAGGAATATTTAAAGAAACTTTCTCAGCAGAAACTTGGCTAGCAGTGATTGGTGCATCTGTAGCCATTTGGTCTGGTGCGACTTTATTCTCTTCTTTTGTCTGAGAATTCTCAACAAAATCTGACCGCTCTTTTACGAAATGTCGTAATCGAGCTAAAGCAGACTCAACACCAGGAAGTTTTTCACTTAATTGAAGCGAAAGCACCTCTATAAATTTGTCTATCTGCTCATTTTCTACTACCGTAAATCTTACATCTGTATTAATTGATGCTGCATTTTCAAGACGTTCAAAAATAAGTGTAATGAACTTTCCTTTAAAACGATTAATTGTATTATCGGTTGAAGGCTTAGGGTAAGCATTAAAAAGAAACTTCTTATTGAATTCTGAGAACAATGATAGAAAGTCAACAAGATTAGACTTAAATCCTTTATAAAGTAAGGCATAACCTAGATATTGTAAAACCTTATAATCTTTACAAGACTCAGACAAATACTGATGAGAATGTGAAATAATCCCCTCCCAATCAATCGTATCATGCTGCAAAGAACCAAACTTCATGACTTGCTCATCAAGCGCAGAAAAAACGATACCCTCTTCATCAGGTGTACCGACGGGAAAATATTCTCCAGCAATATCATCTAAAATGCTCTGATACTTCATTTTACCAACCACATTCTTTTCTTATTGGCGCAACTTGAGATGCTAGTCCGTTATTTTTGAAAATAAACTGACGATCTTCTTGCGGAAGAGAAACTGAAAACGTATCAATATATAAGATTGATTTTAATTGTTGTATTGCATAGAGTCCTCGCCCAGCATCTAACAAATAGCCTCGTTCTGCACTCTGCCAATCAATTTTAGAGACAGTATGATTTGTATCGTTATTAGCAATATGAACATTCAGTAAATTATGTTTAACGGGTTTATCCAATGCAATTTGGAATCTTGTGATATTGTCTTTACAAGCAACGTATATCGAAGCATTGCCGTCATTACTTAATAAAGCGAGTTCTAAATTATTTTCAGCCCAAGCATCCCGTCCATCAACTTTCGCTAATGTAAAAATATCACCAACCAATTTAGGAACAAGATTACTGACCGCACGTTCATCTATCATTTGCTCTCTAACTGGTGTATTAAATACTCTATCGAAACATGCAAGACGATTAATATTGGATTTAATCGATACGCATTGCTCTGCTTTATCCAATCGTTCTTCAGATAAAGTATTCACAGAATACATAGATAAGAAAAAAGCAAACATCGCTTTACATACAAAAGAAAAACGTGGTGCCATAACAAAATCCCTCATTACTACATATTATTAATAATGTCATTTACATTATTAATGATCTCAGTCGAATATGAATCCAAAAGCATACTATATAAGAAATAAATTAATACAAAAACAAGTAATGTTCCCCATGCAACACGATTTAATGATAATGGTTTCTTTACCGTATAATCACTTTTGTAAAGATGCATTTGCTGGTTTCTCTGATAATTATACCCACGTAATGGTCTCAGTGTTTTTTGTAATTTTATTAAAATATTTTGAATATTTTCTTGCCCATGTGGACTAAGGGCATACTGCCCTTTAAAGCCAAGAGCCAAACAAATGTACATAAATTCTAACAACTCATGATATTTTTCAGGTTCAAGCATCGTTCTTGATAAGATAGAGTAAAACTTTTCTCCTCCCCATGTTTCATTATGAAAATGAGCAAGTAAAGAACGCTGGCCCCAAACTGAAGAGCTCCCCCAAGGAGTTGCCATCACCATTTCATCAATAAATGTACACACACAATATCGGAATGAAAGCTGGAATGCACTGTCATAGTTCAATTCTTTTACTTTTTCACTCAATGCCATGATTTCATTTTGCATTCTGGTGTATAAACTTCCGATATCATCTATGGATGATAATTTTCTTAGTCTAAGAGCTGTTGCTAATAGCGGGTTTGCTAATTCAACTAAGGCATTGTAAGAGTGCGTTTGTAATTGAAAGTCATAATCAATATCAAAATCAACATTTCCAACTTGCTCATAAAGAAGATCAGTTTTTTCATTAATGATCGGCACATTATTTGTAATAAAAACTCTATCTGAAGGCATATCAATTGATGAATTATATGTATTCAACAACTCTCTATTATTCATTATGATAAATCTCCACGAATAGCCCAAAACTCAATCTCTAACCCTGGATAATTTCCTGTAATATGGAAACCAAATCCAGATGAAGTCAGCAAATTCTCCCAATATGGCGATGTTTTATCTAATTGGAAATACATAAAACCAGAATGGTAAGGCAAATACCGAGGAGCTACAGGTAGAGCACTCACAGGAACACCAGGCAATTGTAAATGAACAAGTTGATTGATTTGCTCGATACTTGATATCTTAGTTTGTTGAATAAACTGATTCTTTAATAATTCTGGTTGTAAATGTGCTTTTACAGCAATGATAAATTCAGCTGTAGAATAAAGTGATGCATCATTAACCTGAGCCGTATAAATTCCATATTGACGAGCAACAACTGGTAATGGTACAACTTTTGTATTTGTCACGATACTTAAATAGGACTTAATATCATTAAATAAGGGCTCTAAAGAAGTCGCTGGATTTTCATGAAGATAATCATAAAAAGTTTCTGAAAATCGTTCTTTCAAAACAAAAGTAGTCAGCTCGCTACGTAATGAAGCAAGTAATTCATAAACAGATAAAGGATGTACTTTACCTAATTTCACAATGCTTTTTATTAATGGTGAAACTCTATTAAGGCTTAAAAGCATAAGGAAATCATTAACATCAGCTACACCAGATTGTTCTGGACGCCCTATTCTACTCACAATATTTTGTGTACGTAACGAAATTAAATCAGACAACTCTGCTAATTTCTTCATGAAGGCCGGCATTGCATTAATATGCAATGACATAGGATAAAATGCTTCATCTAATATAACTTGATGATCTAATGTAATATCCTTAATCTTTGCAATAGGTAAAGAAACATAATTACTCAAATCATCTAATGAAGATTTTAGGAAATATTGATTTTTCAACAACTCAAGCTGAGTATAATTTCCACTTTCACTATGAGAGTCTTTCACTTCAGTAAAAACAATCTCGCTTCGGAAATCCATTGAATCTGAATGACTTGGCGAATATTTAATTTCACCCTCTCCATTTGTAACAATCGGCAGACAAAGATAAATTGTTTCACCGACGAGGTTGCTAGTTACACCAATTGGAGAAGGTAAACTATCTGTTAAAGGTAAATCGAAAAGTGTTCCATCGGGCATCACACCTTTGCATTCAGTAATGCCAAACTTTCCAAAAGAAAGCTGCTGTTGATCAAAAGCAATTTTCTCAAAACCTAGATTATAAGCCGAGATATCAATAACTTGCTTCAGTTGCGATGTTAAAAAACGGCTTTCTTGCTGAAAATGTTGAGGCCTAATGAATAGCCCTTCTTTCCACAAAACACGATTCGATAAAGACATGGATTAATTATCCTTAAAAATTTCAACTTTAGAGTCTAACACACGAATTAACAGTGGATAACTTTCCCCACCTTTAGGCTTGACCTGTACAATACCTTTCCATTTGCGGTTTTCATAGCCATTAAAAAGAGCTACAACTCCGATATAATGAGTTTTTTCATTCATTTCTTCTGAATCCACAAATCTGAACTGATTCGGTGCAATAATTAAATCAATATTTGAAACATATGTTTTACCTAATGATTCAGTGAAATCATTACCACGAAAATCATCATATGTACTACTTAAAAATAGAGACTTATCCGTTAATTGGAAAACTTTTAACATTACAGGGGTTGCCCTAGCATCAGCCTTTCCATTTTCCTGCTCAATAATTTGCTTATCGGAATTGGTACTGTTGGCTGTCGCATTTTTTTTGTATTCATGAGCTGTCATTGGACGTTTAGCTTGAGGTTTTAAAGCATCTAACTCTTCAAACTCTGCTGTGGCTTCATCACTTACTACGGCAATAGCATCATCTTTTGGAGAATAAACGTTGATGTTCGCACGATCCGTTGCATAAATGGAAAGTGAATATGTCGATGGTTTCACTAAACGAGGATTAACACTCGGTTCATTATTAGAAGAGCATCCTGCCATAGTTAATGCAACAACAGTAAACATAAATAAAGATTTTAATTTCATAAGATTTCCTTAGTTATTTAATAAAAAATAGCGGATCTAAAATAGGCTCCACTTGTTTTGGTTTTGTATCATCTTTATCGGTAAAAGTTGATACAGAATTCTGTGTTCCTTCATATTCAACTGTAGATGTAGATTTCACTAATTCACTTTGTGACTGGTTAACATCCAATGGAGTATAATATTCTAAAACACTATGAATATGAGGATTAAAAAATTTATATTCCATAGACTCAAATTGATGAGGCATCGCATTAATTAACTCTGAAGAAGGCTCATCATCTACTTTTAATGCCAATAACGGGTCTAAATTCGTGTCATTTGCTTTTAATTCAAGTAAATCTTGATTAATGCTTACTTTCTCAAAATCATAATAACATTGCTGAGAATGTCCTAAATTTAAGATTGTATTATCCGTTTGTTTATTTAATAAATAAGATAATTCATCTTGTAAAGTAACCATCTCTGCTTCATTAGTAAAAATCTTAGCTCTAATCTTATAATTACACAGAGAAATGAGATCATTATCATTTAATTTGATAATTCCCCCCATGGGAAGAGCACTCGTTGTTCCATTAATAAAAAGCTTGTTACTATGAGCTATTAAACAGAAGTCAGCATTATAATACTTTATTTCAAACTCAATATCAGAAATTTCATTCTTCCAATTATCTATTTTCCAATTCACATTTGATGCTGAACCCACTAAACCGCCAGCTAAATCAAAATAGCAATAAGGCAACGTTCCTCTTTCAAGCATAAACGCATCGGTCACCATCAATAAAAGCTTATGCATTTATACTGCTCCTTTAATGATTACCTGGTTTAAAAGATAAGTTCTTGCTGAATCCGCATTAATCAATGTTGTCCATCCTAGCCAACTAGAATTATCCTTTCCCAAAATAAAGGTAGATTGCGTATCCGGATGTAAACCTAATGAAATATCATAAGGCAGTGGATCTTTTAATAGAAAGCGAATCAATTCTTGAAGATGCTTATACTTTTCAGTATTTGGCAAAAATTGGTAAAATTCACTTATTGTTAGATTATCAATATTAACTCTAAACTTATTTGAAAATGATTCAACTTTATCGCCCGAAATAAAATTATTACCTAACATCATATTTTGCATACCAAGTTTATTTTTTTGTTCATTTTCTACTTCAACAAGCTGTCTTACATGCTCCTCAATAAAAACATCATCCAAATCAAAATAATGTCGAACAATATCAGCTAGTATCTGCGGGGTTCTTATACCCGATTGTATAATACCAATATAATAAAAAATCTTATTCCAATTTAAATGAGAAAAACCTATAAAATCTTTAGATAACCCTAAGATATTCAGAATGTTCCGAGAATAATTATCTGAGAAATCAGGTTTAAAGCGTATATAATATTTATATTTTCTCCAGATTTGGTGAAATATTGCGAGCAAATGATGATTAAAAAAATCTAAATACTGAGCTTGAATAGACTCATTATCATACGACGACTCTGCAATTTCATCCAAGATACTTCCTGGAAGTGGACCTGATGCACCTTGTAATCCCAAAAAGTTAGTAATAATTTGGAATATCCGTTTCCCTTCTTCATCTTGAATGGCAACTTGCTCAATATCCCCAGCAGGAAAATTAATTTTAGGATTACTAAAGAAACGAAATATTGATTCCTCAATTAAAGTATTTTCTAATTCATCTAAGCTCATAGACGATGCCTCAGCTATTGTTTCTATGAGCTGATGAAAGCCAAACTGAATTAGATCACTCTTTGAAGAGAGGTTTTCTGTTCCCATTTAAATATCTCGTTATTGCTTGTATTAATAACTTCTAAAAGATGAAATGAATTTATTGTTCCATATAACCTAAAAAATTCAGCAAGAATCGAACCAAATAAAAATAATTCTCCTTCACAGAGAAAATTATTACTATCTATTCTTAATACTGATTTTTGACCTCTATATACGATACCTTTTATGACTTTATCAAGTGGACGAGTCATAATTGACTCCATCCCAGCCAAACGTTTTTCAGTTCTTCTTAATGCCTGAACATCATACATTGCAGAAAAATCATAAGTTAATAGTATTTCCTTTAAAACATCTAATTTTGTCAAAGATAAATAATTAAGTGAAAGATTGGAGACTAACTTCCAATGAATCGATTCATCTAAAACAGCTCGAACTGTTTTTACAGGCAACGTAATATTTTTAAAGTCAATATAAGAAGGAGTATTTTGTGATGGTACACAAATATCACCAATACCTAAAAACTCAGGTAAATTATAATTTGTACAATCTAAATCTATAGATATAGTTTCTCTAGAAGTATCTAAAATCTTATTGGAATCAGATACAAAAGAGACAAAATGATCATAACCTGTTTCTTCAATATTATTTTTAATAATTGATTTATAGTACCCATACCTTCCTGATGCGGAACTGTGCACAAATGATTCAAATTTTGGATAAGTATAAATCCTATTTCCCGTCTCTTTTAAAAACTTTGAGCCTGAAACACGCTTAATATCGAATATCTCGAAATGCTCCCGATTAAAACCAGCCGGAATCACTGGATATAGATCTTTTTTTCCATCAAAATTTAGCGGAATAGCATCATGTTCAAATAAATTAATTACTGGGACGCAATACAAAGAAAAATCTGCTCGTGTTAATTTTAGATCTTTAGGAAAAGAACGATTAAACTCAAAAAATAACTTAAATTTTTTCTTACCTAATCGATTTAAATATAGATGTAAATTTCTTAACTTAAAGAAATAAAATTTTTTAGGAAAAAAGAAAAATTCTTGTAATAATCGATACCCATCAAATGCATTATCTGGATAAGGAATCAAAGATTCATCTTGATCAAAACCAACAGAAGAAATAACATCCAGTGGTAAATTAATTACACCGTCTTCTGATTTGATATAAACTTTTGTTAAATAATTAAAAACCCATTGATAACAAGTTAAAGCACTGTAATCACTCCCTGATAAATAAAATGACAATTCATCGCACCGTATAGAAGAAAAATCACTATCTGTGATATTCTCTAACTCTAATTCAATGATTGTAGACTCACTACCCGATGCGCTTTTTACATCATTTAACACAAGCGGATAAACTGAGACATCCATCGTTGTCTGAAACTGACAAGCTGTACCGTCTACAGGTTTAGATGAAACAAATGTCCCTTTAGGAACTACATGCTTTGTTGTAATCGCCCTTTCTTTAGGTTGAAAGTTTAAAATTGCACAGCTTGGTAAAGGGCGCAAATAATTTGGCCAAAGAAGCTGAATCATTGATTGAGTTATCTCAGGTAAATTATCTTGAACTTTTTCTTTCAAACGTGCCGTTAAAAAAGCAAAAGATTCAATAATTCTCTCAGCTTCAGGATCAACGATCTCATCAGATAGAAATCTAGACAAGTGGGGATAAATCTTTGAAAAATGTAGCCCATCTCTTTTGAGAAAGTCTAACTCAGCTCTAAAAAACTCTTTCAAAGACATTTACACAACCCTAAACTTCTTATTTGAACTATCTAAAATAATGTTTAATTCAGTTAACTCATTTTTTTGTTTTAATAACACTACGCAAGTTATACGGAAGTTAAGCTGAAGAACATCATATGTATCCTGGATATATTCTATTCTTGTAATACGAACTCTTGGTTCATAGCGCTCTAAACTAGAACGAATATTTGCAACAATTGTTTGACTTAAACTTTTTGTAGTTGCAGTTGCGTCATTAAAGTCTCTTAAACCAAAATCGGGCGCACATAATGTACACCCTTCTTTTGAATTAAGTACTAATTCTATGTTTCTTTTTATTGAACGAATTAAGTCGCTTACAATCTCTGCTTCAGTTTTCTTTTTTATAACATCCGTATTCTGTGGAGCAGTTTTAATTCGGTTCCAAAACCCCATAAAACAACTACTTATTTATTATCAATATCTAATCGACCCACAAGGGAAAGATCGAAACTTGCCCCCATATATTTAAAGTGTGGTCTAACAGATAAAGAAACTTTGTACCAACCTGGCTCTCCTGCTACACTTGATACTTCCACTTTAGCAGAACGTAACGGACGACGACTACGCACTTCTGCTGGTGGGTTCTCTTGATCTGAAACATACTGTTTCAACCACACATTCAGCTCACGTTCAAGATCTTGACGCTCTTTCCACGAGCCAATCTGTTCACGTTGTAATACTTTTAAGTAATGCGCTAAACGGTTCACAATAAACATATATGGCAATTGTGTACCCAATTTATAATTTGTTTCAGCGGCTTTTCCTTCTTCTGTATTTGGGAATTTTTTAGGTTTTTGAACAGAGTTAGCCGAGAAGAACGCTGCATTATCGCTTCCTTTACGCATAGTTAAAGGAATGAAACCTTCATCAGCTAATTCAAATTCTTTACGATCAGTAATTAATACTTCTGTTGGGATTTTCGCTTGTAACTGACCAAACGATTCAAATAAATGAACGGGTAAATCCTCAACCGTGCCACCACTTTGTGGGCCGATAATATTTGGACACCAACGATATTTAGCGAAACTATCAGTAACTTTAGATGCCATCAAAAATGCTACATTACTCCACAAATAATTATTATGATTACCATCAATTCCTTCATTGTAATTAAAAGTTTTAATCGGATTTTCAATTGAATCATAAGGCAAACGAGACAAGAAACGTGGCATTGTTAATGCTAAATATTTTGAATCTTCTGACTCTCTTAAAGCTCTCCATTTAGCATATCTAGGCCCCTCAAAAATATCTTTTACTTCTTTAATTTCAGATAAAGATGCATAACTATCTAGACCAAAGAACTCAGGACCTGCAGCTGAAATAAATGGAGCATGAGACATTGCGCCAACAGATGAAATATATTGCAATAATTTAATATCTGGTGCTGATGGCGTAAACGTGTAGTTACCAACAATCGCAGCAACTGGCTCACCACCAAATTGACCATAGTTTGCTGAATAAACATGTTTATATAAACCACTTTGAGTGATATCAGTGGCATATTCAAAATCGTCAAGTAATTCTTCTTTGCTTACATTTAGTACTTCTATTTTAATGTTTTCACGGAAATCTGTGCGATCTACAAGAAGTTTCAAACCACGCCACGCAGACTCCATTTCTTGGAATTTATCATTATGTAAAATTTCATCTACTTGATGACTGATTTTCTCATCAAGACGAACAATCATTTCATCTATCAGCGTCTTATTTACAACTGCATCTGTACTATCAGATTTCAACATTTCAGAAATAAATTCTGCAATTCCACGCTGCGCAATGCTGTAATCTTCATTTTCAGGTTTAAAACGTGTCTGTTCCATGACCTGATCAAGCAAGCTTGTTGTTTGCGAATTTTTTTCAGCTTTTGCAGTTTGATTCTTAGTAACCATAATCTACTACCCTTATTCTTTTTCTAAAATGATCGCCAACTCTTTTTCCAACGTTTCTCTTGCGTTAGGATCCGCAATTAACTCTTGCAATTTATTTCTAAATGCAGGGATATTCCCCATCGGTCCTTTTAAGGCAAGAAGTGCTTCTCGCAACTCTAATAACTTGTTTAATTGCGGTACTTGCTTAGCAATATTGTCGGGAGAAAAATCCGCCATGCTCTCAATTTTTAGGCTAACACCCAGGTCTTGATTTTCAGCATTTTCTTCCAAGCGGTTTGGAACAGCTACATCAATCGTCAAATTAGATTGTTTCATTACAGCATCAAAATTGTGCTTATCAATAGAAACTGTCTCTCTTTCTTCAAGGCTTAAGTCTTCTGCAGCACCTTTAAAATCACCAGTAACAAGAAGTTTTAAAGGCAATTCAACTTCATCAGTTTGACCTTCTGTAGCCGGAGTATATTTAATATTAATTCGCTCTTTTGGTGCGACTGAACCTGTTTTAGACATTATAAAATCCTCTTTGAAATTTAAACCTATTTCTATTTTTAGATAACGAGCTAAAAAATAGCTAGATTATAAAAAATCACCACTACTAAATCAATGATAAAGTCTGCAGTATAGAATCATTTTTTACAAATGATATTGTTACGTGACAAAATTAAACACGACTACTATTTTAGAAATTATGTATTTTCTTTTAAAATGAATATATAAACTATCAATTTCACAAGAAAATCCTATCATTTTAGTTTAAAATATCAAAATGAAACATTTCATAGAATAAGGAGGAGTCATGTCCGCTCGTAGAGTAATCGTAATTGGAGATAAGACCACCCACGGAGGTACCGTACTTCAAGGCTCACAAACCATGACCGCAGGAGGCAAAAGTGTCGCCCGACAAGGGGATCTGGTTTCGTGTCCCAAATGCAAAGGTAACTTCCCGATTATTGAAGGCTCGTCCATAATGCTAGCTAACGGGAGAGGTATTGCTCTTGAAGGAATGAAAACAGCCTGTGGCGCTGAATTAATTGCTTCACAATCTATGATGAAAGCTAAAGCATAATTTATTTAGTATTTATACAACGTATACAACGCTATTATTACTGCCAATATATTTTATAGGAATCCCAAATGGCCGTTCAATCCGATTATCGTTACAGTCTTACCGTTAATGGCTCCTCTCAATTTGAAGTAGTCCGTTTTGTATTAAAAGAACATCTATCCACACTATTCCGACTTGAACTCGACCTCGCCAGTTTTGGTGCTGAGCCCAATTTTCATTCTCTAATTGACCAACCTGCTACACTAACCTTCTGGCAAGGAGATGAGGCAGTTCGTAGTGTTAACGGTATCGTCACCGCCTTAAATCAGGGAGAAACTGGTTTTACTCGTACTCGTTATCACATGGTGATTGAACCCTCTTTATGTCGTGCTGGGTTACAAACTGATTTACGAATATTCCAACAACAAGACTCTCAAAAAATTATCGAAACACTACTAAGTAAAAATCAAGTATCTCAGAGTCAATTCCATTTACAAACGCCATATTGGACTCGAGAATACTGCGTGCAATATCGCGAAACTGATTTAAATTTCATTCAACGTTTGGCTGCCGAAGAAGGTTCTTACTATTATTTTGAACATACCAATAATAGCCATATCCTTCATTTCTCTAATTCGACAACACTTTCAGAGAAAAAAGGAAACTTAGTTTATAACGCAATGCCTGCTGGCCAACGTCCAGAAGCTGCGGTATGGCATTGGGCTTACGAAGAAAAACTAGGTACGACCCTTCAAACTTTACGTGATTATACTTTTACAAATCCTCGTTATAACCAAGAGCACCAATATTCTGGTCAAGGTAATAACGAAGGTCATAGTAGCATTTACGAACGTTATGACTATCCTGGTCGTTATAAACGAGATGCTCAAGGTGAGCCTTTTACCCAATATCGTTTAGAATACGAACGTAGAGAAGCTGAATTAGCTCTTGCGCAAAGCGATGATTTACGCGTGCAACCCGGCTATGTATTTGGCTTAGAGGGACATCAACGAGAAGCTTTTAATCGTGATTGGTTAATTATAGGTGTTGAACATTATGGTTGGCAACCTGGTGTATTGGAAGAAGAAGCCGGTGAAGAGGGCAACCGCTATGAGAACCGTATTAAACTCATTCCAAATACCACACAATGGCGACCGGAACCGCAACCAAGACCAGTTGTTGATGGCTCTCAAATGGCCCATGTAGTTGGTCCTGCTGATGAAGAAATCTATTGTGATGAATGGGGACGTGTCAAAGTTCAATTCCCTTGGGATCGTGAAGGACAAAATAATGAGCATAGCTCTTGCTGGATTCGTGTCAGCCAAGGTTGGGCGGGGTCGCAATTTGGGCATATTGCCATCCCTCGTATTGGCCATGAAGTAATGGTTGATTTCTTAGAAGGAGATCCTGACCAACCAATCATCATGGGACGTACTTATCACAGTACAACTGAACCACCTTATGCTCTGCCTGAACATAAAACGCGTATGACTATAAAAAGTAAAACCCATAAAGGTAACGGCTTTAATGAATTACGCTTTGAAGATGAAAAAGACCGAGAAGAAATCTTTATTCATGCAGAAAAAGACCAAAATAATGTTGTAAATAATGATGAAACAACACAAATTGGGCATGATCGAACCGAACAAGTTGGACATGACGAAACCATTAACATCGGCAATAACCGTACTGAAACAGTTGGACAAGATGAATCCTTAACAGTGGGACGCGATCAATCTAATAAAATCAATCGCAATCGCATGACTAAAATTGAAAAGGATGAAGTATTAAACATTGGGAATCATCTATCGATGGATGTATACGCCAATCAAGAAGTTAAAATTGGCCGAGATTATTCCCATCAAACAAGTCGCAATGCGATTTTCAAAGCTGGGAAAGAATTAAAACAGCATAGTAAAAATATTAAATTAACAGGTACTACACAAGTAAATATTCGTGGAAAAGCCGGTACGATTATTATTGATGGCTCTGGCATCACGTTAAAAGGTAAAGTGACTGTAAAAGGTAATTTAATACAATCTAGCGGAACGCCAGAATCACCAGCTGTATTGTCTCTTGCTGCTAATGACGCAAAACCGATTTGCGAAGTTTGTGAAGCCATGAAAAATCAAAAACAGAGTTAAAATCAACCGCACTTTGCGACAAAAGGACAGCTAAGCAGTTAAACTTTGCTGTCCTATTTATATAGTAATTTAACTGTTTATCCATAAATAAACTATGACAACAGAAAAACAACTTTGGATAGGTTATTAGCAGCTCACTTACCTTAATCAACCTAATACCCTTTATTTTGGCCACCTGATTGGTTTTGCCGAAAATCGCGATATTTTCCAACAAAGAATTGAAGACTATAAAACACATTATCAATGCAAACTGAGTAGCCAACTTGCCCCTTTACCTGCCACCACATGGTTCCAACGTCATGGCTATCAAGCCACTATTTGGGCAGCAGCACAACAATTAAAGGAACAAGAGCTTCGTTTTTTACTTGTACAACAAGAAACTCAACAAGGCACCCAATCTTATTTATCGCAAGAAAGTTTAACGATTTCGCCTCTGCAGTCGATATTTGAAACGCATTCATATCAACCGCCCTATTTGCCGGAGGCATTAGTCAATCATCCATTTTTTGCGCAGCTAAATTCACAGGAGAATCCCAAAGAAGGTTTGGTTTATCCAAATCCCGATTTCATCCCGAATACTGATAGCTATCGTTATTATGCGGTTGTCGATGGGGTGAAATCTTTTATCTTGCCCCAGCTTTGTGAACGGGAAGGACAAACAGATTCTTTATATAAAGGCGATTTAAAAAATCGCATGCACACAAATGCACCTTATCTCACCCAGCTTACCGTCAATGATGAAGGCATCAGTGGGTTTACCCAAATTTTATTTACACAAGCCGAACAGGAATGGTTCGGTTGTTGGGATATCAATCCGGCCATCTTTATTCGTACTAAGCATTCCTTTGAGGAAGTACATTATCATTTGCGTAAATTTATCCATCTCTATAAAGAAGAGACGGAGAAATGGTACTTTTTCCGATTCTACGACCCACAGGTATTGGTGGCTTATTTGCATCATATTGAATATGACCCAACGCGTTTAGCTGCATTTTTCGGGTTTCGCAATGGAGAATGTATCATTGAGTATTTTGCGGCAAGAATAGAAAATCGGTTTTATATTTTTAACTTGAAAGAGTTACCACCCGAGACACAACCAAGTGCGGTCGCTTTTGATAATGAAATGGAACGCTTTTTAGAAGAATACGACAAACGCCAATTACTTGAAAAGCTACAGACAGAAATTATTCCAGCCGAATTTCCGGAACAAAAAATTGCAGAGGCAGATATTGATAAATATTTTAATCAGACTCTTGAATTAGGGTTTAAAATTGAAGGAAGTATAACCAATGTAGTGAAAACACTTTGTTATCTTTCTGGAGATTTGACGAAACTCAAAAGATATTGGCTTGAGCTTGAAAAAGAGTATGGCAATGACCTTACCGAAATTGAACTCGGTGAACTGTTATGTGAAAAAATAAACCTTCGATGAATACTTAGGAATGACTATGTCAACAAAGAAAACCGATGATCGTTTAGACCCCAATGCTAAGGCTGTAGGTCAGCCTCTTGCGTGTCAATTGGATATCGTGCCAATCTTCCCTGTGCGTTTTAGTATGAGTTCGAAAACGTTAAATAATGCAGCTAAAACAGGGTCTGTTCCACCAATGCCAACTGGAATTAGCGATAAGGAATATGATTTACGCCGTTTACGTCAAGGGTATTTATATATTCTTGCCCGCGCAAAACACGTGGGAAATGCGACTGACGAAAAGAGGCGCTGGCTAATTTTTGAATATACGGTAGCCAAAGATGACAGTAATGCCCCAAAGCTCAATGGTTCGGGTGTTTCGCCTTATCACTTTACTCAATATGTCTGGACAGATGGTACGGCACGTGGCGAATGGAAAAAATTGCCACGTTCCTTTCCTTATGCTTATGTTCATGCGCAAGTCGGTTCCATCGAATGTGCTTATAGTGAAGTGCGTTGGGCACCGGAGATGTTCGAAACGTTAGAACGCGATCCGATTAAACGTGCTAAAGTCATGCAGAAGATTTCCCTAACGGGTGGCACGTCTGAGTTTATTTTCCCTGGTGCGTTACTGACAGAAAAAGTGGCAGATTTTAAAGCAGAAAAGTTAGTGCAGGATTTAGCGGATAGTTTTCGTCGTGCAACCGGATTGGGTTATAACAAGCAACATCAAGTGTTTGATAGTTGTTCGGCTAAAAAAACGGTGGTCATTGCCTTGTTTGATCGTATTGGCGACATTAAAGACGTCTCGGCTTATCATCAGCGGATTTTAGCGAATAACCTGAAAGAATTTTCCAACATTCTTTATCCAGTCACCACCGCCAAGGCAATTGAACAGATAGAACAACATGTGTTTAAAAATCCCAACTGGTTTAAGCGACTTATGAGTTCCGACCCATTAGATAAAGGAATGCGAGAGCAAATAAAAATCTATGCGAAAAAGTCACCGCTAATGGCAGAGCAAACCATGAAAAACTTGGCTGTAGCACAGTTTAACTTGCTCAATCAAGTTGGCAACGGAACCCTTCTTGAGCATATGAAATTTTTAGATGGCCTTTGTAAAACCAATCAACAACAATTGGATAAATTAGCCTCTATTGCGGACTATGCCATGGCATTTTATGGCACAGCGATGGCGGGGTTTGGTGATACGCCAAAGGGTATGGAATATCAGAAAAATACGCTTGTTACGGGAAGCTCATGGGGTGATAACTTATCAAATCTACTTTCAGTTGGCGATAAACTTAATCAAATCACGAAGGAAACGGCAGCAAAACTTACAGTGAAAGCCTTGCGTTTTGAGGTGATGATTGAATCGGTAATGGCTGCACAGATGTTGCTGTGGAAAGAAGGCGTGAAAGAAGCCATTCCTTATTCACGTTTTTTAGCCGCTGCTGGGTTAAAATTACAGACTATTTCCCATGCACATGTGGGTAGCATTAATGTGGGCGCAGATATTGTGAATAAGCAAATGCGCACTTTGATTAAGAATGCTAAGGCACTTTTTGAAGGCTTAAGTGCCTCGCATTATCAGGCGGAACTCACTAAAGGCGTCCGTCTTGGCTCGTCCCATTACATTAATATGAACGTGCATGTAGTAGTAAAAAATGAATATAATCCGGCACTACGGGTGGTGAAAGTCACCGAATCGGTTGGCACCTTTTTTGCAGGCGGTGCGTTAATCGTGAACTTACGTGAATGGGCAAAATATAAGGAAGACAATTCCGGTTCCTTATCGGCATGGTTTTTACATCCGGCCGTTCGTTTGGCGAATGATTTTGCCGCTTTGGTAGCAAGTTTTGAGCGAAGCAGCGGCTTTGGTACGAAGGCGTTGGGGACATTTTATAACCGTTTAGATAAAGCGGCGGTGAAACAAATTCAAGCATTGACCGGGTTTAAAGAACCGATTGGGATAAAAGCCGCAGCCGGTAGAGGGACACAAATAGCCAAGCATCTGACACTGCAAAATGCGGGGCGGTTTGCTAATGTATTAGGCGTGGTTATCGCCTTGGCACAGGCACAGCAAGCTGTACGCACCGGCGACACCGCCGCACGTAATTCGGCGATTTT
This sequence comes from Haemophilus parainfluenzae ATCC 33392, assembly GCF_031191205.1. Lineage (NCBI taxonomy): Bacteria > Pseudomonadati > Pseudomonadota > Gammaproteobacteria > Pasteurellales > Pasteurellaceae > Parahaemophilus > Parahaemophilus parainfluenzae. The sequence continues at coordinate 248,487 of NZ_CP133470.1, forward strand.
GGCAGGTATGGCGGAAATCAGCTTCTTTATTTCCACCTTTGCCTACACCGGCACGTTCGTCGGTATCGGGGTGGTATTGGCAATTGGTGCAATCTTAACTTCACTGGTGGCAGATAATGAATTTGAGAAATGGGTGAGAACCGGGTTCTGGGGGAATTCGGGGGATTATTGGGGAAAAAGAAGACCTGAAGAGTTAAAAGAGCAACTAGCAACAGCTAAAAAACTGGCCTCTACACAGCAAGACAGCGAAACTAAAAAACTTAAAACCTTCTTTGAGCAAGAAATGGATGGTTTTTATAACCTGATCTGGGGCATTGGCATTGATACGACCCTAGCAAATCAATATCAGTTGAAGGTCTATTGTCCAGCGTTTAAAGACAGAAGCAGTGCAGATAAATTAACGATAGAAATCAGTATTGAAGATTATGACAATATCGATCCGATGATGGGAGGAGGCGTACCGGCACCGGTATCGATACCGACCAATAAGGTGAGAAAACAGTTTTTATCACAGGGAGAAATTTTAATTGATATGACACAGATTAATATATTGAAAAGCTACCGTTACACAACAAATACGAAAGGAAGTGATATGCTCAATACCTTAACTGTCACGATAAAACATCCGAAATTAGGCGAAGATGTTTCCACCTGGTGGCGTAAAACTCATGCTGATTATTTTGAAAGTCAAATAACTTATGTGGGAGCCAAGTAAATGTGCATATCCAACTATAATCCTGATGTGATTGCCCGCAATGTGAAACAGCTGGGCAATGGTGTCATTGAAGTCCGCCGTTATAACGACGGGCATATTAGAGCCGATCTCTCTTGGGTGTGGTTTTTATGTACGATCGGCTTTATGCTTTATGACTATTTTACGACTCAAAGTATGTTTCAGGAAATATTATGGGTGATAGATCCCATGATTAGTATAAAAGATACGTTTCATTTCTATGAAGATCCTAATAATTTAGGTTATACAATGGCTGGTACAAATTTTAGTGAGTTTGCTGAAGGAATGTTAAGAAAACACAAAGCTAGTTTCTACTGGGGCTGGTTCTATATCCTCTTCCCCCTATTCTGGTTCTTTATGGTTGCTTCCCCGAAATGGCGTCCAGTGCGCTTTGATGCCAAACGGCGTTTAGTCTATTTTTGGTCGTGGGGTCAGCTTTATATTATGCACTATCCTAAATCCGTACAACGAGATCGGGAACAGTTGCTCAGCTTTTTAAGCCCGGAATATTTTACCCCGTGGATCCGCCCAAAACACTTTGGCAGTTTGGTATTTAACATCCCTCACGAAAACCCTGATAAAAAATCCGCCTGCCGCATACCACTCGGCATTTATCGGCCAGCGTGCGAATATCAAAATCATGCCTTACTGAACTTTATTTTGGATTATTTAGGCAGCGAAAACCCCGATGAAGAATACGGTAAGTTCTTTAAAAAAGAAAAACGCATCACCAGTGACTACTTCAACTGGTTCTATCAATTTAGCCTCTTCCCACAAATCGGCTACGACGAAAAGAAAGTTGAAGCGAGAATTCAGGCATGGCTTGAAAAGAATAGTGTACAATAATATTAACACACAAAAAACGACCGCACTTGCGGTCGTTTCTATTTATCGCTCAAAGGATTATTTTAATTTTTCACCTTTAAATTCACCTGTTAAGCTTTCTAAGAAAGACGTGATATCTTCAATATCTTTTTGAGCTGGCTGTTTCACGTTGCTTTGGTATTTCAACATTGCACTCACAGCATCTTTTAGCTCTTTTGCTGATGCATCATGGAAATACGGTGCAGTAAGTGCGATGTTACGTAAAGTTGGCACTTTGAAGCGATGCATATCGAAAGGATCTTTAGTTTGTGCAAAGCGGCCTTCATCAGCATCTGTTAATGGCGTACCACGATCTTTAAAGTAATCGCCGTAAAGTCCCATGTATTCATAAGATTGTCCACCCATTGCCACACCGGTATGGCAAGTATCGCATTTATGCTGTTTGAATAATTCATAACCGCGAACTTGTTGCTCGCTCAAGGCTGTTTTATCCCCTTTCAAATAACGGTCGAAATCACTATTTGGCGTAATTAATGTTTTTTCATATTCACCAATTGCATGAGTTAAGGTTTCTTTCGTCACTTGTGGATATTCTTTTAAGAATGCTTTTTTGAATTCTTCATCCATTTCAAAACGTGCCACAATGTCATCCCAAGAATGAGAGCCCATCTCTACCGGATTTGTTGGAGGACCTTTCGCTTGATCAGCTAAATCTGCTGCACGACCATCCCAGAATTGCACAAAGTTAAATGCAGCATTGAATACAGTTGGTGCGTTAATTGGACCTTTTTTACCTTCAATCCCTGTTGAGGTTTCAAGTCTATCTACACCACCTTTATCTAATTGGTGACAAGTGTGACATTGAATAGAACCATCGCCTGATAAACGACCATCAAAGAAAAGATCATGACCTAATGCAACTTTTGCTTCATCAGTCGCAATACTGTCTGGAATCGGTTGTACTAAACGATCTGCATCAACATTGGGGGTTTCTTTTGGTAAAGACATTTTACGTGCTTCACGAATCCAGTTAAGCAATGCCACTTTTTCTTGCTCATCCGGTTTACTTCCCCAGTGAAGATGTCTAAATTTAGCAATTGGCATTTCATTATTTTCAAGTACGCGCTGTAATTTTGCTAAATCAGCTTGGGATAATTTGCTCGGATCTTTTAAGCCTTCAAGTAAACGATCTAGACGGAAAGCACGAAGTCCACGCTGAATATCCGATTGCATTTCATCCCCCACAATCGGAAATTTTGAATAAAATGGAAGTAGAGTGTTTGGACTATGACAATATTGGCAGCTGTTATCAAACAATGCTTTTGCCACTTTTTCTTGTTCGCCAATATAGCGATTTTCCATTAAAAGCTGGGTCGCATTCTCTTTATCAAATTGGTGTAAATACCCCACAACGCCCAAATAACCTAAGATAGCAATGGCTGCACCGCCAATAATCAGTTTTTTCATCTAATCCTCCAAACGATCAATAAAACAAAAACATAAAAAGAAAGGTAAAGCTTAAAGTCAGGTGATTATGCCAAAAAATTGACTTATTTTTTATGTGGATTTAATCTGCCTTGGCTATAGATTCGATTGATTGCATTTAAGATATTTTTACTTTATAGAGGGCTAATTTCTTTTAGAATTTAGCAATAAAAAATGCGGTTATTTCTAACCGCACTTTACTTTTCATTATCTCTTGCTTATTTCTTTGGCGCTTGCATAAAGCGGAAGAAATCACTGTCAGGTTTCAAAATCATCATATTATCTGAACCTTCGAAGCTACTTTCATAGGCTTTTAAGCTACGAATAAAGCTATAAAACTGTGGTTCTTGAGCAAAAGCTTGAGAATATAGTTTTGCCGCTGCCGCATCACCATTACCTCGTAATTCTTGTGCTGTTTTATTTGCATTCGCTAAGATCAAGGTAACTTTACGATCCACATCCGCTTGAATGAACGCCGCTTTTTCTTTACCTTGTGAGCGATGTTCACGGGCAACCGCATCACGTTCTGCACGCATACGTTGGTAAATCGAAGAGGAAACTTCATCTGGTAAGTTAATTTGTTTTACGCGAACATCGACGACTTCAATCCCTAATTCAGAAGTACTATCCTGCCCTGAATTTAACGCTTTTTTCGCACCTGCCATTAATTCACCACGTGTACCTGAAACGATGTCTTTAATCGTACGTGTACCAATTTCTGAACGCAGGCGGTCATTCACTTTACGGCTTAATAAGTTTGAAGCTTGGTTATAATCGCCACCACCTGTTGCAGTATAGAAACGACCGAAATCGCTGATTTTCCATTTCACATAGGAATCCACCAACAAGTCTTTTTTCTCGACTGTCACAAAACGGGTTGCAGACCCATCAAGAGTACGAATACGCGCATCAAGCACTTTAATGCTATCAATTAAAGGCAATTTGAAATGTAAACCTGGCTCATACACCACCACTTTATTTTCTGCATCACGTTGTACTTTGTTAAAACGCAACATGATGCCTCGAGTACCTTCAGTTACAACCACCACGCTGGAATACAACACCGCAGCAATCACCACAATAATCGGAAGTAAAAATTTACGCATTAATTAAATCTCCCTTGGCGAATGCCTTCACTTGATTGAACCGGTTGAGCCACTTGTGTTTCTACACGACGGTCCTGTATTGAAACAGGTGCAGAACTGACCGCACTTTCAGAAGTGGTAGTCATTGGCTTGGTCGCTTTTTTACCCATTAATTGCTCCAATGGCAATACAGTTAAATTGTTACCATTATTGCTATCTAGCATCACTTTAGGTGTGTTTGCCATCACTTTTTCCATGGTTTGAATATAAAGACGCTCTTTTAACAAATCAGGTGCCGCTTTAAATTCAGGTAGAAGACGTTGTAAACGTTCCACTTCCCCTTGCGCATCAAGCACAATGCGATCTTTATAAGCCGTTGCTTCTTCCACGATACGCTGTGCATCACCACGAGCGATTGGCTCTTTCTCGCGGGCATAAGCTTCTGCCTCACGAATGTAACGTTGTTCGTCTTCCTGTGCTTTAATCGCATCATCGAAAGCATCTTTCACTTCTTCTGGAGGACGTGCAGATTGGAAGTTCACGTCAATCACTTCAAGTCCCATATCATAAGGTTTTATAATATCGTTCAATGCTTTCCACGTATCTTCACGCACCACGGCACGACCGGTTGTCAGCACATCATTCATAGTCATATGACCTATCACATAACGAAGTGCGCTATCAGTCGCTTGCCCAAGACTATTATCTGCATTGCTCACGCTAAACAGGTATTTTTCAGGATTTTGCACGCGATATTGTACAGTCATTTCAACTTTAACCATGTTTTCATCTTTGGTTAACATCGCACCTTGCGTTTTAAGCTCACGAACTTGTTCTACATTCACTGGAATCACTTTATCAACAAAGGTTGGCTTCCAGTTTAAACCGGGTTGAACGATAGAATGAAACTCGCCAAAACGTAACGTCACGCCACGTTCCGCTTCTTTGATGGTGTAAAAACCGCTTGCACCCCAAATAATTCCCCCAATCACCACGGCGATCGGTAAAATTTTACCTAAATTAAATGAAGGCATATTAGGCGAAGTATTATTTGAACCACCTTTTTTATTACCACCACCTAATTTTTTCAACAGATTATTAAATACCTCTTCAATATCTGGTGGTGATTGCTCCTGATTCTTATTGTCTCGCGCGCCCCAGCCATTTTCATTTTGCTTATCTGATGAATTATCTGACTGTTTTGGACCGCTACTCTGTCCCGGTTTACCCCAAGGATCTTGATCTGGACCGTTTTGCGACATTACGTTCTCCATTTGTCTAAAGTTTTTAATGAGTTTAACGAAATAAATGAGGTTAGTCTATGAAAATACAAGTGGCAATGCAAATTATTACAAAATAAAAAATCCTTGAATATTTTCAAGGATTTTCTTTTATTCATTCACTTGGTAAATCAAGGATTTTTGTATATTTTTTTCTACTAAACCTTTTCCATCCCATTGATAAAAATGCGGTTGAATTTTTGACTGATTAATAAATGCAGCAAAATAAAAAGGTAATTCATCGGTAAAGAGCAACTCTCCTTTTGAACAATAATCTGAAAAGATCTGCAGTTGTTCTGGCAAATGCATCACACTTGAAAGTTTTACAATTCCAACACCTTGTGATTTCAATACTGCCTCACGCAAACACCAACAGCGATAAAAAGCCTGCTCCTCATCAAGTTGTTTAGCAAACCATTCTTGCTCTGCTTGTGGCGCGAAATGAGCCATTAGCGCAGAAAAACTCCGTTTTTTGGAAAATTCAATATCAATACCGACCGCACTTTTTTCTGATTTATTAATATGCAGTAATACGGCAACCCAATCGCCTGAGTGACTAATATTAAAATCGATATTATCAACGGAGAATTGTGGTCTGCCACTTTGTGTACGATAAATTTGCTCTAAAAGTGCGGTTGATTTTCCCGCTGTTTTTAACAACTGCCAAAGTAAAAAATGCGCCAATCGACGACATTGATGACGTTGCGTTATGCGAGAGTTCCCATGCAGTTCCATACGCAAATATTCAGGAACAAGATCCGTAGGGATTTCATCAAAAGAAAAAGGTTGCTGAATATTGGCGTAGGCAATAAAAGTTGTCATACAAATAATAAATAAACATATCAGTTTGATAGCATTATAAAAGGAAATCCGCCACGCGCCAACGGAACCCAAAAAGAAAGAGCGTTTATCCCGCCCTTTTGAGTAACAAAACAAAAGTGCGGTCAAAATCAACCGCACTTTTTTATTATTTCAACAAATATGCACGTAATTGTGCAAAATCGTCATCCATTTCATCAGAAAGTAATGGCAATTTATTGTGTTTATCCAACGCTTCTGGCAATGGAAGATCGAGCGAAAGAATACGCTCAACAGACTCTTTAAATTTCGCTGGATGTGCCGTACATAAGAAAATACCGGTTTCATCCGCTTTAAGTTGGTCTTTCAATACTTGATAGGCGATCGCACCGTGTGGTTCACATAAATAACCTTTTGCGTACATCGCTTTTAAAGTTTCTTCTGTTTCGCCATCACTTAACATGCCTGAACCTAAATCACTTAAATTCCAACCGTTACGTTTAAATAACTCTTCGACACGTGGCCAGTTGTTAGGACGACTAACATCCATCGCGTTAGAAAGGGTTGCTACAGTCGCTTTAGGTGCCCAGTTACCTGATTCTAAATAACGCGGCACAGTATCGTTCGCATTGGTTGAAGCAATAAAGCGTTTAATCGGTAAACCCAATGTTTTTGCAATTAAACCTGCCGTTAAGTTACCGAAGTTACCACTTGGTACGGAAACTACTACGTTATCACGTTTTTCTTTTGGTAATTGCGCTACCGCTTCAAAGTAATAACAAACTTGCGCTAATAAACGGCTAATATTAATGGAGTTCGCTGAGTTTAAACCAATCGCTTGACGTAGTTCTGCATCATCAAACGCTTGTTTGACTAACGCTTGGCAGGCATCAAAATCACCATTAATCGCAACAGTGCTAATATTGCCCCCTAAAGTACAAAAGAGCTTTTCTTGTAATGGGCTGATTTTGCCTTTCGGATATAAAATCACCACATTGATGTTTTCTAGCCCATAAAATGCGTGGGCAACTGCAGCACCGGTATCACCGGATGTTGCCGTTAAAATAGTAATTTTGCCATCACCACGCACTGCAGCGAGCGCCTGTGCCATAAAACGACCACCAAAGTCTTTAAATGCTAAAGTTGGTCCATGGAATAATTCAAGGGCATAAATATTGTCTTCTACTTTTTCTAACGGTGCAGGAAAAGTAAATGCATTTTTCACCATTGCATCTAATGTTGCTTTCGGTAGTTCTTCACCGATTAATGCGCCAAGAATTTTTTGGCTACGTTCAACCAGTGGTAAGGCTAATAACTCATCAATATTAGTTAAAGTTGGAATAGTTTCTGGAAAGAACAAACCTTGATCTTTGCCAAGTCCTTGACGTACTGCTTGCGCAAAATTTACTTGTTCTTCGGGGTGTTTAATGTTGTACAAATTCATTGTATATCCGTTAATTATAGAGTTTTAATAAAATGGTATTCCCCTCTTAATAAGAAGAGGGGAAGATGATTGACTGCTTAACCTAGCTCTCTCGCGCCATCATTATCAACCTTACAAACATGAACAAAGCCTTCATTGTTTTGTAAATAATGATTTTCTAAATAAGTCGCCAGTTTTGTTGCCGTTTGTAAATCGGGTGCAATGGAGAAAATCGTTGGACCAGAACCTGAAATTCCCGTCGCTAATGCGCCTAAATCACGAGTAGCTTGTTTCACTTCTGCGAAATTTGGTAATAAAGCCTCACGATAAGGTTCTGCAATCACATCTTTCATCATCATCGCTGCAAGGTTTTCTTGATGCGTGTGACATGCGTGCACAAAGCCACCTAAATGACGACCATGAGAAATTACATCCTGACGCGTATAGCTTTTCGGTAAAATTGCACGCGCTTCAGCGGTTGAAACCTCAATGCCTGGATAAGCTAAGACCCAATACCAATTATCAAAAAATGGCAGTTTTTGGCAAATGTTACCGAGGGATTGTACCATAAATTGCACACCGCCTAGGTAACAAGGTGCCACATTATCATAATGGATCGAGCCTGAAATACGCCCCTCTAGCTCTCCCATCATCTCTAACAATTCCATTTTTGAGAATGGTTCATCGTGGAATTTATTTAATGCCACTAATGCAGCCACGATAGAGCACGCACTTGACCCCAAGCCCGAACCAATCGGCATATTTTTCTCAAGGGTCAAACGCAATGGTTTGACTCTCATATTGCGTAATTTTAATTGCTCACTAAACAGCACATAGGCCTGATACACGATATTTTTTTGCGGCTCTTTTGGCAATTTACGCACAAAATAGCCCGCACTTTCGAGCTCAAAGCCACTTGGAATAGACTCAATCTGTACAACATCACCTAATAACGAACCATCAATCGGTGAAATGGCTGCACCTAACGTGTCAAACCCTACACTAATATTTGCACTCGATGCCGGCGCATAAATTCTTAACATGTTATGTCCTTTTTAGTGGTGTAATGTTCTTAAAATATCCGCAAAGATACCCGCTGCAGTCACGGCATTACCCGCACCGTAACCGCGTAATAACAACGGAATTGGTTGATAATACCGAGTGTAAAATGCAAGGGCATTTTCACCATCTTTCACCTTATACAATGGATTATTTTGATCCACCGCGATGATTGACACTTTGCAGTGGCCATCTTTAATTTGTCCTACGTAGCGCAATACTTTGCCTTCCGCTTTCGCGGCTTCAACGCGTGCTTTAAATTCCGCATCTAATTGTGGCAACATCGCCATAAATTCATCAGCTGATTTGCCTTCAGAGAAGCCTTTCGGTAACACGCCTTCCACTTCCACATCGGAAAGCTCAAGTTCTAGACCCGCTTCACGCGCTAAAATAAGCAATTTACGTGCCACATCTTGACCCGATAAATCATCACGAGGATCTGGCTCTGTAAAGCCTTTTTCACGTGCAAGTGCGGTCACTTCTGAAAGAGAAAGTCCTTCTTCTAATTTACCGAAGATGAAAGAAAGTGAGCCCGACAAAATGCCTTCGAAATACTCAAGCTCATCACCCGCTGCCAATAAATTCTGTAAGTTTTCGATAACCGGTAAGCCAGCGCCTACGTTGGTTTCGTACAGGAATTTATGTTGGCTTGCTTGTGCATTGCGACGTAATTCGTGGTAATAGGCTAATTCACGCGTATTCGCTTTTTTATTTGGGGTTACCACATGGAAGCCTTCTTTTAATGCGCGCGCATAAAGCCCAGCGACCGATTCAGCTGTTGTACAATCTACGAAGACTGGGTTCACTACGTGGTGTAATTTAATGAAAGATAACAAAACATCGAAATCAGAAGGTTGGGTCGCATTTTCAAGATCCACTTTCCAATTATCTAAATTTAATCCGTTTTCATCTAAAAGCATTTTGGTTGAATTCGCTAACGCACAAACTCGGATTTCAATGTCCTTCTTTGCAAGATACTCTTTTTGCTGCTTGATTTGCTCAATCAACTCGCCGCCAACACCACCTACACCGACTAGAAACATATCAACAACTTTTTTGTTATTAAAAAGCGCTTGGTGAGTGGCTTTCACAGCTTCAATCGCTTTATTTTGCGCCACTACCGCTGAAATTGAACGCTCAGAAGAACCCTGTGCAATTGCGACTAAGCTGATATTCGCTTGTGCCAATGCAGAGAAGAAACGAGCCGCGATACCTTTAGCTTGTTTCATACCATCACCTACAACTGAAATGATAGAAAGATCTTTTGCAACTTCAATAGGTTCTAAGTCATGCGCTTTTAATTCTGTCGCAAACTCTTGTTCTAAAACCGCTTTTGCTGCATCCGCTGATTTCACTGGTACACAGAAACTAATGCTGTATTCAGAGGACGATTGCGTAATTAAAATAACTGAAATACCGGCTTTTGACATCGCTGAAAATACACGCGCAGCCATCCCCACCATACCTTGCATACCAGGACCTGAAACATTAAACATTGCCACGTTATCAAGGTTAGTAATCCCTTTTACCTGTAACCCTTCAGATTTCACATGACCATCAATTATTGAACCTGGTGCAGATGAATTACCGGTATTTTTAATCACACAAGGGATTTGTTTTGGTAATAATGGACCAATTGTACGTGGATGGATCACTTTCGCGCCAAAATAAGAAAGCTCCATCGCTTCACGGTAAGAAAGGCTTGGTAATAAACGAGCATCTGGCACTAAACGTGGGTCACAAGTATAAACGCCATCTACATCAGTCCAAATTTCACAAACAGACGCATCTAAACAAGCGGCTAAACAGGCGGCTGAATAATCAGAACCATTACGGCCTAATAACACTAATTCACCTTTATCATTACATGCGGTAAAACCAGCCATTAAAACGACTTTATCTTTACCGATACTTTTCGCATCAACGCGTTTTGTCGATTCGTCAATATCAACTGAAGATTCTAAGTAACCACCTTGTGCTAATAATTGCTTAACTGGATCAACAATGTGAACACTGTATCCACGCGCTTCAAACCACGCTTTCATCATCGCAATCGATAATTTTTCACCACGACAGTCAATAGTTGCTTTAACTTTATCTTCTACTTTGCCAGCTTGGCGGATTTCTTCTAATAAGCCTTTAATTTGAGCAAATTCTGCATCAATGAGGGCTTTAGTACCAGCAAGATCAAATTTATTATTTTCAGCGTGTAAACCATTAATGATGTTATAGAAAATCTCAATGGCTTCGTTAAAGTGGGTATCAGTAGGTTGGTTTAATGCGGCTTTTTCAGAGAGGGCAACAAGATGGTTAGTAATTTTTGCAGGAGCAGATAAGACACCAGCCGCCTGCTCTTCCAAATGAGCTTTTTCGATTAATTGAGCCGCTTGCGAGAAACGCTCAGGGTTGGCTAATGAAGTGCCACCAAATTTTAATACGCGCATGATAATATCCTCAGATGTTGTGATTTTTAAATACTAAAAAACCCGCACTAGACTGAATGCGGGTTTTCTTGATCCTGTTTGTTACGCACTAACCCGCCCCATTATCATAATAATGGTGGTAATCGTGAAAGTGCGGTTATTTTTCATTGTGTTTTAACCTTGAAAAAAAAGATGTGTTTAGAAATACCGAAAAAGCGCGGGCTTGTCAAACACAAAATTGAAAAAATGAAGATTTTTTCTAAAAATCATCGCTTTGGTGTAGAATAAAGAGAGTTTCACATTGGTCAGGAAGGGAATTATGACAATTAAACAAGCACTCGAAACCATCCATCAAAAAATCCAAGATGCCACTCAACTCGCTCACCGCCCAGAAAGTGCGGTCACTTTATTAGCAGTTTCTAAAACGAAACCCAATGAAGCGATTTTAGAAGCCTATCATGCAGGACAAAAAGCATTTGGGGAGAACTACGTTCAAGAAGGTGTCGATAAAATTCAGTATTTTGAAGCACAGAATATTCAGCTTGAATGGCATTTTATTGGCCCATTGCAATCCAATAAAACGCGTCTTGTGGCTGAACATTTCGATTGGATGCAAACGCTAGAACGAGCCAAAATTGCCGATCGTTTAAATGAACAACGCCCTGCCAATAAAGCTCCGCTGAATGTTTTAATTCAAATTAATATCAGTGATGAGGCAAGTAAATCAGGTATTCAACCTAATGAAATGATCGAGCTTGCAAAACACATTGAAAATCTACCGCACTTACGTTTACGTGGATTAATGGCTATCCCTGCTCCAACAGACAATATTGCAGAACAAGAAGCGGCTTTTAGCCAAATGGAACAATTATTTGAGCAATTGAAAGTCGCTTTCCCTCATCAACAAATTGATACGCTTTCGATGGGAATGACCGATGATATGCAAACTGCCATTAAATGTGGCTCAACCATGGTACGTATTGGTACAGCCATTTTTGGGGCGAGAGATTATTCGAAAAAATAATGAATAGAAAATAAAAAAGCGGTCAAAATTGACCGCTCTTTTTTATCTGGATTTAATTAAACTTCTTCGCTCTTTTCAGAGAAACGTTCAATCTTCGCACCTAAGCAACGAAGTTTATCTTCAACGTGTTCATAACCACGATCGATGTGATAAATACGATCAACAATGGTTTCACCACTTGAGATACAACCTGCTAAGACAAGGCTGATTGATGCGCGTAAATCTGTTGCCATCACTTCTGCACCAGAAAGATGCTCAACACCATGACACACTGCAGTATTACCTTCAATCTCAGCTTTACCACCCATACGAATTAATTCTGGAATATGCATAAAGCGGTTTTCAAAGATGGTTTCAGTGATGATACTTGTACCTTCTGCCACCATGTTTAACAAAGTGAACTGAGCTTGCATATCGGTTGGGAAACCTGGGTGTGGTGCAGTACGAATATTAACAGCTTTTGGACGATTGCCATGCATATCCAAGGTAATGCTATCTTCTGTGACTTCAACTTGTGCACCCGCTTCACGAAGTTTATCAATTACCGCATCCATGGTATCCGCTTTGGTATTTTTACATACCACGCGACCACCAGAAATAGCACCTGCAATTAAGAATGTACCAGTTTCAATACGATCTGGCACAATGCTGTGCTCGCAACCAGTTAAACGTTCAACACCTTCAATAACAATATGATCCGTACCTGCACCTGTAATTTTAGCACCCATTTTGTTGAGAAAATCTGCCGTATCAACAATTTCCGGCTCGCGAGCAGCGTTTTCAATAATTGTTGTACCTTTTGCAAGCGTTGCAGCCATCATGATAGATAAAGTTGCACCAACGCTCACTTTTTCCATCACAATACGCGTACCTACAAGACGATCAGCAACAACCGCTTTTACGTAACCTTCATCAAGCTCAATGGTCGCACCGAGTTTTTCTAAGCCACTAATGTGAAGATCGACTGGACGTGCACCGATAGAACAACCACCCGGTAAAGAAACTTGACCTTGATTAAAACGAGCTACCAACGGTGCTAATGCCCAAATAGAGGCACGCATGGTTTTTACTAATTCATATGGTGCAACGAAGTGATCAATTTTAGAACAATCTAATAATACTGCACCTTCAGCATCACGCTCAGCTACAACGCCAAGTTTACGTAAGATTTTTAAGGTTGTATCAATATCTTTTAGTTCTGGTACGTTTGTTAATTTAACCGGCTCAGTTGCCAAAATTGCGGCAAAAAGAATAGGAAGTGCAGCATTTTTTGCACCAGAGATGGTTACAGTACCACTTAAGCAAGATTGCCCGCCATAAACACGAAATTTTTCCATAGAAAATCCTAGCTTGCTTGATGTAATAGACGATCCATTTTCCACTTTGCAGTGGTATAGGTTTTAATGGTTAAAGCGTGAATTTCGCCAGTTTGGAAATAAGGCATTAATGGCGCGTAGATGGTTTGTTGCTGCTTTAATTTAGAAAGTGCTGAGATCTCATCACTCACTACAATCACACCAAAGTGTGCATTTTCACCTTGAGCATAAACTTCATCTACATTCAGGCTTTCTTTTAAAATACGTTCAATTTCTTGCAGTTCCATTAGGATTTCCGTTTTAATGATGATCAATAAAAGTGCCAATCCAATGAGATAAATTCACTAAATCAGCAAGGGTTAATAACTGTTCCGGCGGATTTATCAACCGCACTTTTTTATTTGGTAACTGCTCACTATCATGTAGAAAATCACACAATAATGCAAAACCAGCCGAATCAATTCGTTTAATATTCGTTAAATCAAATTCAATGGTACTTTGATTAGCTAGCTTTTCTGATAAAAAAGAAGCACGTTGCTGCCATAATGGTAACAACGTGTTGCGGGATAGCTCCCCCGATAATTGGAGAGCTATCTTATCATTATTTTGGATTAAATCCCACTTTAACGCAGTCATTCGCTTATTTGCTCAATGTCACAGGTGCTGCGGCAGATTTTTGAATTTGAGCTGTTAATGCCTCAATACCTTGTTGACGTAAGATACCGCTCCATTCATTTTGTTTAGTTACAACCATGCTCACGCCTTCTGCAACCATGTCATAAGCTTGCCATTCACCAGTTTTACTGTTTTTACGCCATTTGAAATCTAATTTGATTGGCGCTTGTCCACCATTTTGCATGATGTTGACACGAATGCTCACAAGGTTTTTGTCACCCACTTCTTTAGCCGGTTCAATTTGAATATTTTGATCGGTATAAGCGGTTAACACTTGTGCATAAGCTTGTTCGATAAAATCGCTGAATGCTTTAAAGAATTTTTCACGTTGTTCTGGCGTAGTTGATTTGAAGTGTGAACCTAACACCAAAGAACCTGCATAGTTTACTTGCACGTAAGGTAATAAATCGTTACGCACGATGGTACGTAAATAATTTGGATCCTTTTTAATTTTTGCCTGATTGTTTTTGATATCGGCAAATAACTTATCTGATGCTTGTTGCATCAACACATAAGGGCTCGTTTCTGCACGTACAGTTTGAGTCACAAAAAGTGCAGTCACTGCAAATGCCATTACGCTAAACCATTTTTTAAACTGAGTAAATTTCATCATAAATCTCCTAAATAAAGATTATTATTTGGCTTCAGGTTCTGCTTTTTCAGCATTGCCGTCTGCTTTTTTATCGCCGTAAAGGAACTGGCCGATTAAATCTTCCAATACCATTGCGGATTTTGTGTCTTGAATTTGGCTACCGTTTTTTAACATCGCGGTTTCACCATCATCAAAGCCCATTGTTAAGGCGATATATTGCTCGCCCAATAATCCAGATGTTTTGATCGATAACGAACTGTTTTCCGGAATTTCTTTATATTCTTCATTAATCGCAATGCTTACTTTTGGCAAGTAAGATTTTTCATCTAACGTAATATCAGAAACACGACCGATTACCACTCCTCCTAGCTTAAGTGGCGCACGGACCTTTAGTCCACCAATATTGTCAAAAGTTGCAGTGACTGTGTAAGATTTTGTTTCACCAAAACCTTGCACATTTGCTACACGTAAGCCTAGAAATACTAACGCTGCGATACCGAGTAGTAAAAATAAGCCTACCCAAAATTCATATTTAATTGTTTGTCTCATAAAAATACCCTATTAACCTGCCCCAAACATAATAGCAGTTAAGATGAAATCGAGCCCAAGTACCACAAGTGATGCGTGGACAACCGTTCTGGTTGTGGCTTGACTGATACCTTCAGATGTTGGAATACAATCATAACCATTGAATAACGCAATCCACACCACTGCAATGGCGAAAAATACGCTTTTAATAAATCCATTTAAAATGTCATAGCTCCAGCTGACGGCATTTTGCATCACTGACCAGAAGCTACCTGCATCGACACCTTTCCAATCTACACCAACAAGCGCACCGCCCCAAATACCAATCGCGGTAAAGAGAAGCGCAAGAATTGGCATTGCAATCAAGCCCGCCCAAAAACGCGGTGCAATCACTCGACGTAATGGGTCAACTGCCATCATTTCAAGGCTGGAAAGTTGTTCTGTGGCTTTCATTAAGCCAATTTCAGCCGTTAACGCTGAACCTGCACGACCCGCAAATAAAAGTGCGGTCACTACTGGGCCTAATTCACGTAATAAAGACAGCGCTACAAGTTGTCCAAGGCTGGTTTCTGCTGAAAAATCAACTAAGACCACATAACCTTGTAAGCCCAACACCATCCCAATAAATAAACCTGAAAGCAGGATAATTAGTAAAGACTGTACACCTAATACGTGTAACTGTTTCACTAATAAAGGAAAATGTTTACGAACTTGCGGTTTACCTACGAGCGCACCAAACAGCATAAAGCCTGAGCGGCCTAATGCGCGGAAAAATTTGATTACACTTCGTCCAAGTGAAGAAATCATATCAACAATCATTTAAATAATTCCTCCACATAATCACCTGCCGGATAATGGAATTTTACCGGACCATCGGCTTCACCTTTCAAGAACTGTACCACTTGCGGATCTTGACTCGCGAGCAATTGTTCTGATGTTCCTTCAGCAATCACATGTTTATCCGCAATGATATAGGCATAATCTGCAATGCTTAATATTTCATTCACATCATGGGAAACCACGATAGAGGTTAAATTCAGTGCTTCATTAAAACGTTTAATTAAGCTCACGATCACGCCCATGCTGATTGGATCTTGCCCCGTAAACGGCTCATCAAACATGATTAAATCTGGGTCAAGTGCAATCGCTCGAGCCAATGCTGCACGACGCGCCATCCCCCCAGAAAGCTCTGAAGGCATCAAATCTGCCGCACCGCGTAAGCCCACCGCTTCTAATTTCATCAACACAATTTGACGAATTAGACTTTCTGGCAAGCGCGTATGCTCGCGAATCGGAAATGCCACGTTATCAAACGTTGAAATATCCGTAAATAATGCACCTGATTGGAATAACATTCCCATGCGTTTACGCACTTCGTAAAGCTCACGATTTGAAAGACGACAAATATCTTGTCCATCAAACAAAATCTCGCCCTGTTCAGGATGCAACTGACCACCAATTAATTTTAGCAGCGTGGTTTTCCCGATCCCTGATGGCCCCATAATGGCCGTAATTTTGCCCTGTTGGACTTTCAAATTCAGGTTATCGTAAATCACACGCTCACCTCGTTTAAAGGTCAGGTTTTTGACTTCGATTAGATTTTTATTCATTAAAATCTCATTGGTTTTATAAGAGAAATTTATTTTTCTCTCACGTTAAAAAAATGCGGTCGTTTTGACTGCTATTTTTGTGAAAGGTTCAAGCGGCGTTTTAATAACGTCGTGAAGCCACGTAATAACACAAAAATCAATGACAACACATAAATAGGAAAATTACCTAATGCTGCATAAGGCGTTTTGCCTTCTGTTGGCACCATTTTATGGGTCAGTGTGGTTTCCTCAAATTGAGGCGCTTGTGCTTCAATCTTGCCTTTTGCATCAATAAACACTGAAATCCCTGTATTCGTTGCACGAATTAATGGTTTTCCTAATTCAATCGCGCGCATTCTAGCCATTTGTAAATGCTGCCAAGGGCCAATACTATCACCAAACCATGCATCATTAGAAATTGTCAGCAAATAATCGGTTTCTTTTTTCAGATTTTCACGAAGTTGCTCACCAAAAATAATTTCATAACAAATAGCCGGTGCAAAAGCATGTTGCTTCGCCATAAATGACGGCTGTACCGCATCGCCACTTTGGAACGCAGACATTGGCAAATTAAATACAGAATTAAGTGGGCGCAACAAACTTTCTAATGGCACATATTCACCAAATGGCACGAGATGATGTTTGCTATAACGATTTTTCGTCGTCAACTCATAAGGAAAATCAGGATTCCCTGCCGTTACAATGGAATTTAATAATTTACCGCTTTGCTCATCACGATACACGGTGCCAATCATCACTTCCGTGTTTTTCTCTTTTGCGACTTTATCTAAGGCTTCAAAAAATGGCGTAATCGCATTTTCAAGAGTAGGCAATGCCGACTCGGGCAAAATAATCAAATCAGACTTGCCTAAATGCGCCAAAATTTGTTTTTGATAGATGTCTACCGTGGCATAAAGATATTCTGGATCCCATTTCAAATTTTGCTCAATATTACCTTGTGCAAGCGTGATCGTTAGCCCTTTACCTTCTTTGGGTTGAACAAAATTCACCTTACCGGCATAAGCGCTTAATCCACCCACAACCAATAATAGCAACGCATTTACGCCGACTAAATTCCATTGTTTTTTCGATAGTGCAAAAATAAGGTTAAAAATGACCGCACTTGCCCAAACGGTAAAGAATGTCATCCCTGTGACACCAAAGATCGGCGCGATACCGTAAAACGGACTGTCGATTTGGGTATAACCAAATTGTAACCAAGGAAAACCGGTAAACACCCAACCACGCAAGAATTCAGTCAATGTCCAAATCGCGGCAAAAATGACCGCACTTTGTACCTGAAAACGCTGCACTAAATAAGTGAAAAGCATAGGATAAAGTGCTAGGTAAGCCGAAAGTAAGCCTACCAAGAGATAACTCACGCCAAGGGAAGCGCCACCAAATTGATGAATGCTGACATTTAACCAACTTACACCAAAACAGAAAAAGCCCATCGACCACAAAAAGGTGGCCAAAAGTGCGGTTGATTTTTTGGTATTTTTCGCCACAAAAAGCAATCCGCCCAACGATACATAGGCTAATCCCCAATAATCAAACGGCGAAAAGGCAAACACGCCAATCACACCAGAAATCAGAGCAATAAGATAAATCACTAACTTATTCATTTTATCCATACTATAAAAAAATATTCCCCCTCTTCAGCAAAGAGGGGGCTAAGAATACGGTCAACTGAGCAACTTATTCAGCTTGCTCTTCCACGCCTTCCATATCCGATAAATGCTCATCCGGCACAGTTACACGCACCTGAATCAAACGGCGACTATCGGCAGAAGTTACTTTAAATTGAATATTTTCTAAGGTAATTTCTTCACCTCGCTTAGGCAAATACCCAAAAGCTTGCATAATCAAACCGCCAATGGTATCCACTTCTTCATCATCAAAATGCGTATTAAATTGTGTATTAAAATCATCAATATCTGTTAGTGCACGCACCGCATAAGTATGACGAGAAAGCTGACGAATATCGGCGACATCTTCCTCATCGAACTCGTCTTCAATATCACCCACAATTTGTTCGAGAATATCTTCGATGGTCACTAAACCTGATACCGCACCAAACTCATCTACCACAATTGCCATATGGAAACGCTCAGAGCGAAAATCTTTTAACATACGATCGACACGTTTACTTTCCGGCACAATCACAACTGGACGTAACAACTTGGAAAGTTCGAACTCTTCCGCATCTTCACGTAAAAACTTAAGCAAATCTTTTGCGTGCAAAATACCTTCAATATTATCGCGGTCATCCGTATCGGCAATCACAGGAAAACGAGAGTGGGCAGATTCAATAATGGTATTCAAGCAGGCATCGAGATCTTGATTCGATTCAATAAATACAATTTGAGAGCGTGGAATCATGATATCGCGTACACGAAGCTCGGCGATTTCCATTACCCCTTCAATCATCTCACGAGTATTTTGATCGATTAAATCGTTTTGTTCTGAATCGCGAATCACTTCCACGAGTTCTTCACGGTTTTTCAGCTCACCTTGGAAAAAACGCCCAATAAGCGATTGAAAAAAAGATTTTTTAGTTGTTTCAGTTTGATTACTCGAATGTTCTTCGTTCATAAAATTAAATGTGTTACTGTCGGATTGACTGCGTAAAAAGTAGCATATTTTGACAAAAATCGCAAAAAACTTAAGCTAAATGGCTGAAAATAAAGTGCGGTTAAAAACATAAAAATTTTTAACCGCACTTTTATTAACTGATTACCTATTTAAACCTAAACTCTGTCCATTGGTAATAGCGTTCACCTGTTTTTTGAATACCGCCATAATTTTGCCATTCGGGATGGTTAGGGGTATCGGGAAGACATTGAGTTTCAAGTGCGATGCCGCTGAAATCTTGATAAGTGTCACCTTCACGAGTTGGAGTGCCTGCAAGATAGTTTCCCGTATAAACCTGTAACGCGGCTTGGGATGTGAGCACTTCAAGGCTTAAATCTTCATTAGGGGAAGTCAATAATGCGCAAGGTTTTTGCCATGCTTTATTGACGATAAAGGAATGATCGTAACCTTTCGTTACCACTTGCTCGCCTTGTTGGAAATCTTGTGCGATTGGTTTTGCCACTCGAAAATCAAAGCTGGTATTCACCACATGCTTAAGTGGTGAATTTGGGATGCCTTCACCATCAACCGGTAAATAGAAATCCGCATTAAGGCGTAGTGTATGATTTCGCACATCACTGCCCTGCTCGGCATTTTCTAAATTGAAATAAGCGTGGTTTGTTAAGTTCAGCGCGGTATCTTTATCGCTTTCTGCTTCGTATTCAATTTTTACACTATTTTCATCGGTCAGCGTGTAAATCACATTAGCTTTAACATTACCTTCAAAACCTTGATCACCATCGGGAGACACAAGGGAAAAACGCACAAAATTCTGACCGCACTCTTCCACCTTCCAACGGCGTTTATCAAAGCCTTCTTTACCGCCATGTAATTGATGTTTGCCTTGATTAGCGACCAGCTGGATTGTTCGCTCACCCAATTCAAATTGGGCGTTAGCAATACGGTTCGCATAGCGTCCTATGCTTGCGCCCAAATAAGCAGTTTGATGAGGATAATCCTCCACTTTGCAGCCGAGTAAAACTTCTCGCAACTCACTGTTCACAGGGACTTTACATGAAAGCCAAGTGGCTCCCCAATCCATAAATTGCACGGTCATGTCATTCGAATTAGTGAGTTGAACAAGTTGATAAGGCTGTCCATCTGGTGCATTGAACGCCGTTTTTTCTAGCATAGACTCACTCCTTGTGAGGCAGTGCAAACGTAGAAATCTTCTTTTAAGCCCGTTTGTTTTTCATAATTATCGGCAATAATTTTACGGACAGATTCGACTTTATCATGAGGCGCAAGCGCTACAATGCAACCACCAAAACCACCGCCTGTCATTCTCGCGCCACCGGTTTTACCAATGACTAATTGAGCGAGTTCCACAAGATAATCAATTTGTGGCACAGTAATCTCGAAATCATCACGCATGGACTCGTGAGATTGCCCCATTAATTCACCTAATTTTATTAAATCATTATGTTTTAATGCTTCAACGGCATCAAGCACACGTTGGTTTTCGGTCACCACATGGCGTGCACGTTTGGCCACTAAAGCATTAAGTGCGGTCAATTCTGCTTCTCTTTTTTAGAATTCTTCTACTGACACATCACGTAGCGCTTTTACGCCAAAGAATTCTGCGGCTTTTTCACATTGCCAACGGCGTGTGTTGTATTCACCCGTGACCAAATCATGCGGTACATTTGAGTTCACAATAATGACGGCAACATCTTTCGGCACGGGTGTTGGTTTTGTTTCTAAGCTACGACAATCAATCATTAAGAGATGCTCTTTTTGACCTAACGCGGAAATTAATTGATCCATGTTTCCGCAATTCGCACCTACAAATTTGTTTTCAGCTTTTTGACCTATTAAAGCAATCTCTGTATTTGTTAAAGGTAAATCGCTCAATTGTTGGCAAAACTTACCCGTCGCCACTTCAAGGGCTGCAGAAGAACTTAAACCGGAAGAATGTGGCACATTTCCGGAAATGACCAAATCAGCACCTTGTTTAAATTGCGGGCAACGTTCTTGAATAAATTTCACGACACCACGCACATAATTCGCCCATTTTTGCTCACTTTGAGGAAAATCTTCATCAAGAGAAAAGGTATCCTCAAGATCAAGATCTGCTGCATAAACATTCCAAATATGATCAGTACGTTTTGATCCCGCAATGGCGGTACCATAATTGATCGCACAAGGCATCACAAAGCCATCATTGTAATCCGTATGTTCGCCGATAATATTAACACGACCTGGCGCATACACGGTCAGTTCTGGTTGCTTGTTATATTTTTGCGTAAAAATGTGTTGGGATTTTTGGACTGGAGTCATATTATTTTCCTTTATCTTTCACACTCCCTCTTAACTCAAGAGGGAAAGGGTTTCTTAACGTTCTTTATAATGTACTTCGCTTAACGCACGTAATCTTTCTGCTGCTTGTTCAGCAGTGAGGTCTCGCTGGCTTTCACCTAGCATTTCATAGCCCACCATAAATTTGCGAACCGTAGCAGAACGCAACAACGGTGGATAAAAATGCGCATGAAACTGCCAATGTTCGTTATCTTCACCATTAAATGGTGCAGCATGGAAGCCCATCGAATAAGGGAAAGACGTTTCAAATAAGTTATCGTATTTCGTTGCCAATTTTTTCAATATCACGGCAAGATCTTTAGCTTGAGCCTCCGTTAATTCTGTTAAGCGTTTGACATGCACTTTAGGCAACAACAAGGTCTCAAATGGCCATACCGCCCAATAAGGCACCACGGCAACCCAATGCTCGGTTTCCACTACAATACGTTCTTTTTTCTCTAATTCTTTTTGAACGTAATCCACTAAAAGCACCGAACCGTGTTTTTCATAATAATTTCGTTGAGCAACATCTTCACGCGCGACTTCATTTGGTAAAAAGCTATTTGCCCAGATTTGTCCATGCGGATGGGGATTGGAGCATCCCATTGCAGCGCCTTTGTTTTCAAAAATCTGTACCCACTGATATTTTTGCCCCAGTTCACACAATTGCTCTTGCCACACTTTAATCACTTCTTCAATTTCAAGTGCGGTCAATAATGGCAAGGTTTTGCTGTGATCTGGTGAAAAACAAATAACACGGCTTTCACCACGAGCTTGGCTCATTTGGAAAAGAGGATCGGCTGATTGCTCTGGCGCGGGTGTATTTTCTAATAAAGCCGAGAAATCATTTTTGAATACATAAGGTTTATGGTAATCCGGATTAGGTTCGCCAGTGATACGTTTATTACGCGGGCAAAGATAACAATTTGGATCGTGGCTTGGCTTTTGTTCCTCACCCACTTTTTCTTGTTGCCCTTGCCATGGACGTTTAGCGCGATGTGGTGAGACTAAAACCCATTGATCAATTAACGGATTATAACGACGATGCGGATGATCTGTCGGTTCAAATACGGTTTCGTTCATATTTTTGCTCCTAAAATGTAAACGATTACAAAATTTTCTTCATAAGATAACAAATTAAAAAAAATAAACCGTGATCATTATCACAAAATCAGGAAATAAGGCACTAGTCTAATCTCTTTTTTGTGACGAATGTAGCATTTTTGAAAGTAACCGCTTTCAATTTTATTCAAATTTACTATGATAATTACCATGAAAAAATGAATGAGAGCCCTGTTATGCCTACAATTCGAGATGTTGCTGAATTAGCTTGCGTGTCGGTTGCCACTGTTTCCCGGGTGATTAATCACTCTCCTTCCGTAAGTGAAAAAACCCGTTATTCAGTACAACGCGCGATGGAAGTCTTAAATTATCAACCCAATGCAAACGCACAAGCTCTAGCAGTACAAAATACTGATACCATTGGCGTGGTGGTTACTGATGTAACAGATCCGTTTTTTGCTATCTTGGTCAAATCAGTCGATAAAGTTGCTGAAGAGCATCAAAAAACGATTTTGATCGGTATTGGCTATCACCATGCTGAAAAAGAGCGTGAAGCGATTGATACCTTGCTACGCAAGCGTTGTAGCTGTTTGGTTGTTCATTCCAAAGCCCTTTCAGACGAAGAATTACGTCATTATCTCGAAAATGTACCAGGTATGGTTGTGATTAACCGTGTAATTGCAGGTTATGAAAATCGTTGTGTCAGCCTCGATAATCGCCAAGGTACCTATCTTGCTACTGAAATGCTGATTCGTTATGGCCATAAGCACATCGCCTACATTGGATCTAATCACGGTATTTTAGATGAAACCGAGCGTAAAGAAGGTTATTTAGAGGCCTTAGAAGCACATAACTTCCCCATTGTAGAACAAGCCATTGTGCATAATTCACCGGATTTTGAAGGCGGTGAAAAAGCCATGATTGATCTATTAAGCTACAACTCGAATTTAACTGCAGTGGTAGCCTATAACGATACCATGGCAGCGGGTGCAATTTCCGTTTTAAATGAAAACAATATCAAAGTGCCGAAACAGTTTTCCATTGTGGGTTTTGATGATATGCCGATTGCTCGATATTTAATTCCAAAGCTCACAACTATTCGTTATCCAATTGATTTAATGGCGAATTATGCTGCAAAACTGGCATTAAGTTTAGTTGATTCATCTATTATCACACCAACTGTTGTGCAATTTAATCCAACATTAGTAAGACGTTTTTCCGTAGAAAACACTATGAAACCGTGATGGAGATCACAAATTTAAACATTATTATGTAATCGTTTTCATTTATGTGAGTTTGATCACAGATTAACGATTTTGATTTCGTTATGATGGGTTCAGTTGCAATAGATTTACGCAACATTCCTCTATTTGGTATATAAAAAATCAACAATAAAATCACTTTCTCTGATAGGAGCGTTTTTATGAAAAAAACAGCAGTATTAAGTGCGGTCGCTTTAGCAATCGGTTTAGGTTCAGCAACTTCAGGTTTTGCAGCCGATAACCGTATTGGTGTTACCATTTATAAATATGATGACAACTTCATGTCATTAATGCGTAAAGAAATCGATAAAGAAGCGAAAGCTCTTGGCGGTATTGAGTTATTAATGAATGACTCTCAAAATGCACAATCTATTCAAAACGACCAAGTAGATGGTTTGCTTTCTAAAGGTGTAAAAGCCCTAGCCATTAACTTAGTAGACCCAGCAGCAGCTTCAACTGTTATTAAGAAAGCTAAACAAGATGACATTCCTGTTGTTTTCTTCAATAAAGACCCAGGTGCAAAAGCAATTGGTAGCTACGATCACGCTTACTATGTTGGTACCGATCCGAAAGAATCAGGTTTAATCCAAGGTGATTTAATTGCAAAACAATGGAAAGCTATGCCAGCCTTAGACTTAAACAAAGACGGTAAAATCCAATATGTATTATTAAAAGGTGAACCTGGCCATCCAGATGCGGAAGCACGTACTAAATATGTAATTGAACAATTAAATGCTAAAGGTATTCCAACCGAACAATTATTTATTGATACCGGTATGTGGGATGCAGCAATGGCTAAAGATAAAGTGGATGCATGGTTATCTAGCTCTAAAGCTAACGAAATTGAAATGATCATTTCAAACAATGACGGTATGGCGTTAGGTGCGTTAGAAGCAACCAAAGCACACGGTAAAAAATTACCAATCTTTGGTGTGGATGCATTACCAGAAGTACTTCAATTAATTAAGAAAGGCGAAATTGCTGGTACCGTGTTAAACGATGGTGTTAACCAAGGTAAAGCTGTTGTTCAACTTTCTGCAAACCTTGCTAACGGTAAAGCAGCAACAGAAGGTACAAAATGGAAATTAGAAAACCGTGTTGTACGTATCCCTTATGTTGGTGTGGATAAAGATAACCTAAGTGAATTCTTAAAATAAGAAAATCTATTGCTTTTCTTTAATTTTAGGGGGGAAAGGAAACCCAAATTCCCTTTCCCCCCTTTTTGATGAGGTTGGATATGACAACTCAAACCCAAGACAATGATGTACTACTGACGATGACGGATGTCAGTAAGTCTTTCCCCGGTGTAAAAGCCCTTGATCACGCCAATCTAACAGTTCGTTCTCACTCTGTTCACGCCTTAATGGGTGAAAACGGGGCGGGAAAATCGACATTATTAAAATGCCTCTTCGGAATTTATGCAAAAGACGAAGGAGAAATTTTATTCTTAGGCAAACCTGTTGATTTTAAAACATCAAAAGAAGCCCTTGAAAATGGGATTTCAATGGTTCACCAAGAACTTAACTTGGTGCGTCAAACCAGCGTAATGGATAACTTATGGTTGGGTCGCTACCCACTTAAAGGTCCTTTTGTGGATCACGCCAAAATGTATCGTGATACCAAAGCGATTTTCGATGAATTGGACATTGATGTTGATCCAAGAGAAAAAGTGGCCAAACTTTCCGTTTCACAAATGCAGATGATCGAAATTGCGAAAGCGTTCTCTTATAACGCTAAAATCGTAATTATGGATGAGCCAACATCCTCACTTTCAGAAAAAGAAGTAGAACATCTTTTCAAAATTATTCAAAAATTAAAAGATCGCGGTTGTGGCATTATTTATATTTCACACAAAATGGATGAAATCTTCAAAATTTGTGATGAAATCACCATTCTTCGCGATGGTAAATGGATCAATACCGTTCAAGTTAAAGGCACCACTATGGAAGAAATCGTTTCAATGATGGTTGGCCGTGAATTAACACAACGTTTCCCAGAAAAAACAAACGTACCAAAAGAAATCACGCTTGAAGTGGAACATTTAACAGCGGTAAACCAACCGTCTATTCAAGATGTTTCCTTTAATTTACGCAAAGGTGAAATTTTAGGTATTGCGGGTCTTGTTGGTGCAAAACGAACCGATATTGTGGAAGCCATTTTTGGTGTACGCGAATTAAAAGAGGGGACGATCAAGCTCAACGGAAAAATCGTGAAAAATCATACCGCACTTGAGGCGATTAACCACGGTTTTGCTTTAGTAACTGAAGAACGTCGCTCAACCGGGATTTATTCAAACCTAAGTATTGAATTCAACTCTTTGATTTCAAATATGAAATCTTACCTCACTCCTTGGAAATTGCTCAGCAATAAAAAAATGGCAAGCGATACACAGTGGGTGATTGATGCGATGAACGTTAAAACCCCTTCTCACAAAACAACGATTGGCTCGCTTTCTGGTGGTAACCAACAAAAAGTGATTATCGGCCGTTGGCTTTTAACCCAACCAGATATCTTAATGCTCGACGAACCAACTCGTGGTATTGATATTGGGGCAAAATTTGAAATTTATCAGCTCATTCAAGAACTCGCTAAAAAAGATAAAGGCATCATCATGATTTCATCAGAAATGCCGGAATTATTAGGCGTAACAGACCGAATTTTGGTCATGAGTAATGGTCGTGTTGCAGGCATCGTTGAAACAGCAAAAACGTCTCAAGAAGAAATTTTGCAACTTGCCGCAAAATATTTATAAATCATAAAGGAACAAATTATGAGTGCCTTACAAAAAAATAAATCATTCGATTTCTTAAAACAAAATGCGATTTATTTTGTGTTGTTGATTTTACTTGGCATCATCATCGCACAAGATCCAACATTCTTGAATGTTCGCAACTTTAGTAACATTTTAACTCAATCATCTGTCCGTCTCATTATCGCCCTAGGTGTTGCAGGCTTGCTTATCACTCAAGGTACCGACTTATCTGCCGGTCGCCAAGTAGGTTTAGCAGCGGTTATTTCTGCTACCCTCTTGCAATCAATGGAAAACATGAACCGCGTGTTCCCTGATTTAGGTGAAATTCCTATTCCAGTAGTTATCCTGACTGTTTGTGCAGTAGGTGCTGTAATCGGCTTAGTGAATGGTTTAGTTATCGCTTATCTCAATGTAACCCCGTTCATTGCAACCATGGGTACCATGATCATCGTTTACGGTTTCAACTCACTTTATTATGATGGCGTAGGTGGCTCACCAATTGCAGGTTTCAGTGAATCTTTCTCTAACTTCGCACAAGGCTTCTTCAGACTTGGTTCGTTCAAATTATCCTACATCACTATTTATGCGGCGATTTGTGCATTCTTAGTTTGGGTAATGTGGAATAAAACACGCTTCGGTAAAAATATCTTTGCTATCGGTGGTAACCCTGAAGCAGCAAAAGTATCTGGCGTAAACGTAGCGCGTAACCTTGTTGTGATTTACATGATTGCCGGTATGTTCTATGCATTCGGTGGTATGTTAGAAGCAGGCCGTATCGGTAGTGCAACCAACAACCTCGGCTTCATGTATGAATTAGATGCGATTGCTGCCTGCGTGGTAGGTGGTGTATCTTTCGCAGGTGGTGTGGGTACTGTTATCGGTGTTATCACGGGTGTTATCATCTTCACCGTTATTAACTACGGTTTAACTTATATCGGTGTAAACCCTTACTGGCAATATATCATTAAAGGTAGCATTATCATCCTCGCGGTGGCTATTGACTCCTTGAAATACGCAAAGAAAAAATAATTAAAAACAACGATAAAAATAACCGCACTTTAGTAATAAAGTGCGGTTTATATTTAGGATTTAAAATGTCAAACAGCGTAACTAAAGATAATTTGACTGTCAGTTTCAGTACTGACTGGTTTACTCATAATATCCCTTCTCTATCCTATATTTTTGAACAATTTACGCCTAAAAGAATCTTAGAAATTGGCTCATTTGAAGGGCGTTCAACTCATTTTTTTACTGAGGAAATGCTTAAATACCATAATGAAATAGAGATTCATTGTATTGATTCTTGGGAAGGTGGATTAGAGCATCAAGGAAAGTGGGATATGGGTTCTATTGAGCAATCTTTTAATGAGAATATTCAAACATTAATGATTTATGCCAAACAATGCGGAAAATCCCTTAACATTATCAAACATAAAGGATATTCCCATACTAAAATGATTGAACTATTAGCAAAAGGCGAAGCTGGAAAATTTGATTTTATCTATGTAGATGGTTCTCATGAAGCCCCAGATGTACTGTTCGATGCTATTTTAGCCCATAAATTAGTAAAAAATAATGGGATTATTGCTTTTGATGACTATTTATGGAGCCCAGAAGAAAATGGAAAACAAAACTACTACCACTTAGTAAAACCTGCTGTTGATGCTTATGTCAATATCTATCAACAAAAACTCCATGTTTTACAAATGTTGCCAGTTTACCAACTTTATATACAAAAACTATCAGATTAACTAATTAAAAATATAATAAGCCTGTGTAATCAGGCTTATTCGTATTCATCTAACCATTTCAACAAAATCGCTTCAAGAATACTCTCGTTAGATTTCATTGGGTCATCATCGAAATCTTCTAATTCACAAATCCATTTATGTAAATCCGTGAAACGTACTGTTTTAGGATCTAAATCCGGATTACGATCATACAGCTCTTCTGCGATAAGTTGTGCATCCGTCCATTTCATTAGTGAGCCGCCTCATTCGCGTGGTTAATATTATATTTAGGGATTTCCACAACTAAATCTTCATCGCCCACGACACATTGGCAAGAAAGACGGCTATCCATTTCTAAGCCCCATGCTTTATCCAACATATCTTCTTCTTGATCGCTTGCTTCATTTAATGAATCAAACCCTTCACGGATCACAACATGGCATGTTGTACAAGCACAAGAACCATCACAAGCGTGATGAATTTCTACACCCGCATTATGTGCCACTTCTAATAAGTTATCTCCAGCTGCCGCATCAACCACCATACCCTCTGGGCAAAATTCTTCATTCGGTAAAAAAATCACTTTTGGCATATTACTTTCCTCAATATAAAAAACTTGTTAATTTATAACCGCACTTTATTGCTCAATATCTGACACAAATTTACCTGTCAGCGCTTGATTAATGGATTTATTCATGCGTCTTGCCGCAAATTCTTGAGTTGCCACATCAAGAGCTTTAATTCCCTGCGCAATTGCATGACGATCTGTACCTTCTTTTACATCCATTAATTGTTTCAATGCATGTTCAATTTGATGGAATTCAGATTCGGTTAATAAGTCTGCCCCATCTTGTTGCAATGCCACAATTACGCTATCAATCACACGATTAGCCTCAACGCGCTGCTCGGCTAATTCACGAGCTTGCATATCATCTTGTGCATTATCAAACGAGGCCTTAATCATTGCCGTTACTTCTTCATCGGTTAAACCATAAGAAGGTTTAATTTGAATTGATGCTTGGACTTTAGTGGATTTTTCCATGGCGGTTACACTTAATAAGCCATCTGCATCCACTTGATAAGTCACACGAATATGTGCGGCACCTGCTACCATTGGTGGAATGCCACGCAACGTAAAACGACCTAAAGAACGGCAATCATCCACTAACTCACGTTCCCCTTGTACCACGTGTACCGTCATCGCAGTTTGGCCATCTTTAAAGGTAGTAAACTCTTGTGCGCGAGCCACTGGAATCGTGGTGTTGCGTGGAATAATTTTCTCCACTAAACCGCCCATGGTTTCAATACCTAAAGAAAGCGGCACCACATCGAGTAACAACATATCACTGTCATTCTTGTTGCCCACTAAAATATCTGCTTGAATTGCCGCACCTAAGGCAACTACTTTATCAGGATCAATTGATGTTAATGGGGTTTTACCGAAGAACTCTCCTACTTGCTCACGAACATAAGGCACACGAGTTGAGCCACCAACCATAACCACTTCTTGCACCTCTTCAGCTTCAACATTCGCATCTTTTAATGCACGCCGGCAGGTTAATAAAGAACGTTTAACCAATGAATGGATTAATTCATTGAATTGCTCACGACTTAATTCACCTTCAAATCCACGCCAAGAAATGACCGCACTTTGTGCACTTGTTAAGGCAATTTTAGTTTGTGTAGCTAAACTTAAAAGCTCACGTTGCTCATTTACATTTTGTGGTTGAATACCCGCTTGCTCAACAATCCAATCGGCAATTAAATGGTCAAAATCATCACCACCTAAGGCTGTATCTCCGCCTGTTGCTAACACTTCAAACACGCCTTTGGATAAGCGTAAAATCGAAATATCAAAGGTACCACCACCTAAGTCATAAACAGCGATGACGCCTTCTTTTCCACTATCTAAGCCATACGCCACTGCTGCAGCAGTGGGTTCATTTAATAAACGTAATACATTTAACCCGGCAAGGCGTGCTGCATCTTTTGTACTTTGGCGTTGAGCATCATCAAAATACGCGGGAACAGTAATCACCACACCAGAAAGCTCACCCGCAAGGCGTTGTTCTGCAATATGATTTAAACGAGATAAAATATCTGCAGAGACTTCAATCGGGCTTTTTTTTCCTTGATGCGTGACCAATAATGGCAACCCATTTTCACTTGCTACAAATTCATACGGCAAATTGGTATAACGAGCTTGCACATCACCAAGGCTACGTCCAATCAGACGCTTCACAGAAATAATCGTATTTTTAGGATCGACTGTTGCTTTTGCAAATGCTTCAGTACCAACAAGTTTTTCATTTTCACCATAATAAACGACTGAAGGCACAAGGCTTCTATCTTGTTCATCATTTAAAATGGTGGCTTGACCGCTACGCACAGCGGCAACTAAAGAATTCGTTGTACCTAAATCAATTCCTACTGCAAGACGATGTTGATGTGGTGCAGCCGTTTGTCCTGGCTCTGCAATTTGGAGTAATGCCATATCTCTTTTTATCTCTAATAATTAATTCGTTAAAGGCTGGTTATGCCACTGAATAAGCTTGTGCAAATTTATCTTGTTCGGTGAAACTTGCGTTGTAATGGGTTTCTATGTTGACTTCGCGTCGTTCACGCTGATTAATATCAGTCGTCTTATCTTCTGCAAGCTCTGGTGTAAAAACAATCATGTGGTTGCCATCAAGTTGTTTTACATCTTCTTGCCAATTTTGCCAGAACAGATTTTGGTAAAATGCTTCAATGTCACCATTTAATGCCCAAGCTAAGAAATCCGTATAGGTAAAATTTAAATCATGCCAAGTTAAGTCTTTCGGTGAAAAATAGTAAATCTTGCCGAGATTATCCCCTAAAGAACCACCATTTAAGGCAAAATACCCCCCAATGACATCATCTGCAACGAGCAAATATTTCGGTTTATCACCTGATTGATTAAAGGATTTGCTGAAATTCCAGTCCATTAAGCCACGTGGTAATTTAAAATTACCTGAACCCAATATACGCAACCAACCATGATGGATTAAGATGCCACCGGTTTCATAAATCACCGCGCCCATCGGAGAAGAAGTAGGCATTTGCATGGTGAAAAGCTCACGTTCAGCACTGGATTGATCTTTTTTAATCACTTCACAATGATTACGAGCACGCTCAATCCATTGGAAAATGGTTCCCCAAGCAGATTTTGAGGCATCAGTCAGTTGTTCTAAAGTTTGCATAATCGAATTTCATCAGTATGAGGGGCTGCTGCCCATTTATCAATAGCGAAAAGGGCGTATTAAACGCCCTCAAGATTATAATTCAAATAGACGTTCTTCTACTTGGCTAATTTCATCCGCCAATTTTTTTAGAAAACGTAATTTATCGCAGAACTGTGCAGCAGTTGGCCATTGTTGCTCATTAAGCTGTGCTTCAAGTGCGGTCAACATTTCTTTTGTTTCTTTTTTGACGCGTTTTGCAAAGGATTCTAGTGCATTTTCATCCTGACTTTGCTCTATGTTTTCGAGCTCTTCTCGCCATTCTAATTGCTGCATTAAAAATGTGACATCTTGCGTACTCTTTTGCTCTAAATCCTGTGTTTTTCCCGTATTTAACGCGATAATCGCTTCCGCACGCAAAATTGGGTCTTTCAAGGTTTTTAATGCATCATTAACTTCTGTGGATTTTTGCATTGCAATGCGTTGTTCTTGCGCATCTGCCGTAACAAAATTATCCGGATGCAAACTCTTTTGAAGCGCTAAATAACGCTCAGACAAAAGGGCTTGATCAACATTGAAAGCAACGGGTAAATCAAAAATAGCAAAAGGACTTGTCATCTTTATTCCTTAAACATGGAAACTTTCACCACATCCACATGATTCTTTCACATTTGGATTGTTATATTTAAAGCCTTCGTTCAAGCCTTCTTTGACATAATCTAGCTCAATACCATCTAAATAAACCAAGCTTTTTGGATCGACTACCACTTTCACGCCATGCTGCTCAAAAACAAGATCGTCATCATTGAGCACATCTACGAATTCAAGCACATAGCCTAAACCCGAACAACCTGATGTTTTCACACCTAAGCGTAAACCGATGCCTTTTCCACGATTTTCAAGAAAAGTACGAACTCGTTGTGCCGCTTTTTCAGTGAGTGTTATAGACATATTCTGATCCTTAAATTGATAAAGTGCGGTTATTTTCAACCGCACTTTGATTACTTACCTTGTTTATTTTTATAGTCAGCAATAGCGGCTTTAATTGCATCTTCTGCTAAAATTGAGCAGTGAACTTTTACCGGTGGTAATTCAAGTTCTTCCGCAATTTGACTATTTTTGATTGCACCTGCTTCATCTAAAGATTTGCCTTTTACCCATTCGGTGATTAAAGAACTTGATGCAATCGCAGAGCCACAACCATAAGTTTTAAATTTCGCATCTTCAATAATGCCGCTGTCATTTACTTTGATTTGTAATTGCATAACGTCACCACAAGCCGGTGCGCCAACCATACCCGTTCCTACTGAATTATCTTTTTTATCCATCGAACCTACGTTGCGTGGATTTTCATAATGATCAATAACTTTTTCGCTGTATGCCATATTATGTTCCTTTCCTAAATAAGTTGCTATCAGGCGGACTAGCCGCCTTGAAAATTAGTGGGCTGACCACTCAATAGTATTTAAATCAATGCCTTCTTTGAACATATCCCAAAGTGGTGACAATTCACGAAGTTTTGCTACTGCATTACGTGTTAAATTAATGGTGTAATCAATTTCTTCTTCCGTTGTCCAACGACCAAGTGTGAAACGAATTGAGCTATGTGCTAATTCATCATTACGACCTAATGCACGTAGTACATAAGATGGCTCTAAACTCGCTGAAGTACAAGCCGAACCAGAAGAAACTGCTACATCACGCAATGCCATCATTAAGGATTCACCTTCAACATAGTTAAAGCTGATATTTAAATTATTTGCTACGCGGTGTTCCATTGAACCATTTACATAGGTTTCTTCAATTTCTTTCAAACCATTATATAAACGATCGCGTAAAGCTCTGATACGCGGAATCTCTGTCGCCATTTCTTCTTTTGCAATGCGATAAGCTTCACCCATACCCACAATTTGGTGTACAGGTAATGTA
Organism: Haemophilus parainfluenzae ATCC 33392; assembly: GCF_031191205.1. NCBI lineage: Bacteria > Pseudomonadati > Pseudomonadota > Gammaproteobacteria > Pasteurellales > Pasteurellaceae > Parahaemophilus > Parahaemophilus parainfluenzae. The sequence goes on from NZ_CP133470.1 coordinate 282,189, forward strand.
CCAGAACGCATACCACGCTCGTGACCACCACCATGGATAATGGCTTCTAAACGAACACGCGGTTTACGGCAAACATATAATGCCCCGATACCTTTTGGTCCGTATAATTTGTGGCTAGACATTGACATCAAATCAACCGGTAATTCAGCAAGATTAATTTCTACTTTACCGACACTTTGGGTCGCATCTACGTGGAAAATTGTTTTGTTTGCACGGCAAAGCTCACCAATTGCTTTAATATCCTGGATCACGCCAATCTCATTATTCACGTGCATAATTGACACAAGAATAGTCTCTGGACGCAATGCAGCTTTGAATTTCTCAAGATCGATTAAACCATCTTCTTCTGGATCTAAATAGGTCACTTCAAAGCCTTCACGCTCTAATTGACGGCAAGTATCCAATACAGCCTTGTGTTCAGTTTTGCAGGTGATAATGTGCTTACCTTTTGTTTGATAAAAGTGTGCAGCACCTTTAATAGCAAGGTTATCGGCTTCTGTTGCTCCTGAAGTAAACACAATTTCACGTGAATCTGCACCAATCAAATCCGCAATTTGATTACGTGCAATATCAACCGCTTCTTCAGCTTGCCAGCCAAACTTATGTGAACGAGATGCTGGATTACCGAATACACCATCAATGGTTAAATATTCCATCATTTTTTTAGCTACACGTTCATCCACTGGACATGTTGCTGCATAATCTAAATAAATTGGTAATTTCATTTTCACTCCTAAATAACTACTAAAAATGCTATCAACTCGACCGCACTTTAATCTACTTTCCCATTATTGGTTGACTACAATTAAGTCATCAAAATCTTTGTGAGCTTTATGCTTCCCAGTTTTTTTCTCTACAAGCTCAGCTAATGTAATCTCATCTAAAAAATCAGAAATGCGATCACTTAAATCTTGCCATAAAGAATGAGTTAAACACTCCACTCCGCCTTTGCAATTTCCTTTACCAAGGCATCTTGTCACATCAATGTTCTCATTTACGGCAGAGATCACCATACCAATAGAAATTTGATCGGCTGACAATGCTAAACGATAGCCACCACCTGGGCCACGAACGCTTTTTACTAATCCACCACGACGCAATTTTGCAAATAATTGCTCAAGATACGAAAGTGAAATATTTTGACGTTCTGAGATATCCGCTAAACAAACAGGATTTGTTCCTGCATGTAGTGCGATATCTAAAATTGCGGTAACCGCATATCGTCCTTTAGATGTTAGTTTCATAAAGCATCCCTATAAATCGCCATCTAGGTAGTTTACCTATCTGACTATGATAGTCAATTTTACTCTTTTTGCAGATTAAGGCGTTTTTCAACCGCACTTAACATTCCTCGCAAAATATTTAATTCATTTTTTTCTAGAGAAGAACGGTTATAAAGTCGTCTTAACTTTTGCATAACCCCTTGATTTTGAATAAAACCAAGAGACAGATACACCTGTTCCGTATGAGCAAAAAAATACTCCATTTCTTGTGCTGTTGGATAGATATCTTCTATCATTGAAAGTGCATTTTCCGTTTTATCTTTCGCTAAAAATGCCATTCGCATTTCATAACTTACCAACTGTACTGCCATCGCTAAATTGAGCGAAGAATATTCAGGGTTAGCAGGGATATTTAAATGATAATGACATTTAAGTAATTCTTCATTTGTGAGTCCAACACGCTCACGACCGAACACGATCGCTACTTGCCCTTGATGTGCACTGGCTTTCTCTGCACACTTTCTTGGGTCAATCAGCGTGCTCTGTAAATGACGTAATCTTGCACTCGTACCAATCACTAATGAGCAATCTTCTATTGCTTGTTCAAAAGTATCAACAATGTGGGCATTACGCATGACATCATCAGCGCCTGCTGCTAATGCAATAGATTGCTCATCCACTGATTTTGGTGAGACCAAATAAAGATTGGATAATCCCATTGTTTTCATCGCACGCGCTGCTGAACCGATGTTCCCACTATGTGATGTTTCAACCAAAACAATTCGAATATTTTGTAACATTTTATGCCCGACTTAAATTTGTGGATATTCTACCATAATAACCGCTAAATATAGTCAAGAATTTAAAAAAATTTTTACTTTTTTATAAATTTATTAACACATGGAAAGAAAATGTGATTGGTGGGCTGTGAGAGACTCGAACTCTCGACCGACGGATTAAGAGTCCGCTGCTCTACCAACTGAGCTAACAACCCAACCGGTTAAATAATGATCTGTAAAATAGATGGTGGGTCGTGAAGGATTCGAACCTTCGACCAACGGATTAAAAGTCCGCTGCTCTACCGACTGAGCTAACGACCCATTTGGGAATTCTTCGAAATAAAAGTGGTGGGTCGTGAAGGATTCGAACCTTCGACCAACGGATTAAAAGTCCGCTGCTCTACCGACTGAGCTAACGACCCACATCATTTCGTAACAGGTGCGTATATTACCGATTTTATTTTCTGACGCAAGAAAAATCTGAAGAAATTGTGTTAATTGTGTGAATACTCGTCAATTTCTGCCAATATCTTAGAACAAATAAAAAAGGAGAGTATTTCTACTCTCCCTTCTTATAAGAATCAAAATTCTCTAAAAATATTAGTATGCTAACACTGCACGACGGTTTTTAGAGTATGCCGCTTCATCGTGACCTAACACTGCAGGTTTTTCTTCACCGTAAGAAACAGTTGATACTTTACCAGCATCAACACCTTTACCAGCTAAGAAACCTTTAACTGCATCAGCACGACGTTGACCTAAAGCGATGTTGTACTCTGGAGTACCACGTTCGTCAGTGTTACCTTCAACAACAACTTTAGAAGCTGGAGTTGCATTTAAGTATGCAGCGTGAGCATCTAAGATTTGAACGTATTCACCTTCGATGTTGAATTTGTCGAAACCGAAGTAAACGGTGTTGTAACGTTGTTGAAGATCTTCAACAGAGTAACCACCGAAAGTTTGACCGTTGTTAGCACCGTTGCCTGCTGCATCGTTGTTTGATGAGCTACATGCTGCTAATGCAGCTACTGAACCAGCAACTAATAATGATTTAACAAATTTGTTCATTAGATTTCTCCTCAATGAGTTTTTTTATTTAGTCAAGTATGGAGACCAAGCTGGAAATTTCACTTGGCCATTACTTCCTGGAAGACTCGCTTTAAAGCGACCATCTGCAGAAACTAATTGTAACACCTTTCCTAGCCCTTGTGTAGAGCTGTAAATAATCATGATACCGTTAGGAGAAATACTTGGGCTTTCACCTAAGAAAGATGTACTTAATACTTCAGAACTACCGCTGGTGAGATCTTGTTTCACCACGTTGTTATTACCGTTGATCATCACAAGAGTTTTACCATCACTACTGATTTGCGCACTACCGCGACCACCAACTGGTGATGCACCACCACCACTTGCGCTCATGCGATAAACTTGTGGTGAACCACTTCTATCTGAAGTAAAGAGAATTGAGCTACCATCTGGAGACCATGATGGTTCTGTATTATTACCTGCACCGCGAGTTAATTGAGTAGGTGTACCACCATTTGAGCCCATTACATAGATGTTTAATAAACCATCTTGTGAAGAAGCAAATGCTAGTTTAGAACCGTCCGGAGAGAATGCTGGCGCACCGTTATGTCCAGGGAAAGAAGCAACTACTTTACGAGAACCTGAACCTAAGTCTTGTACAACAAGTTGTGATTTTTTGTTCTCAAAAGATACGTATGCTAAACGTTTACCATCTGGAGACCAAGCTGGAGACATAATTGGTTGTGAGCTACGATTTACGATAAATTGGTTGTAGCCATCATAATCTGCTACACGAACTTCATAAGGTTGTGAGCCACCATTTTTTTGCACTACGTAAGCGATACGGGTTCTGAATGCACCACGAATACCGGTTAATTTTTCGAATACTTCATCACTCACAGTATGTGCACCATAGCGTAACCATTTATTTGTCACTGTATAGCTATTTTGTGCAAGTACCGCACCAGGTGTACCTGATGCACCTACAGTATCAACTAATTGGTAAGAAATGTTATAACCGCTACCAGTTGATGTCACTTGACCCACCACAACAGCATCAATACCTAAAGCAGTCCAAGCCTCTGGTTTCACTTCTGCTGCAGTCGTTGGTTGTTGTGGCATTTGGCTTACTGGAATAGGGTTAAATTTACCACTATTACGTAAGTCATCTGCAACGATTTGACCAATATTTTCAGGTGCAGAACCTGCGAAAGGAACAACTGCGATAGGACGAGCGCCATCAACACCTTCATCAATCACAATTCGAACTTCATCTTCTGCCATTGCTGTGCTTGCAAATGCAAACATCACCACAAATAGCCCCATAACACGTTTGATCAATTTCATTTAATCACCTTATTTTAACGTTGTTACTTTCCTAAAACCGATTATCGAGCATTGATATCAAAATCGATAGTCGGCGCTTTATATTTCTCATAAATAGCATCAGATGGTGCTGCTGGAACTTTTTTCGTTCTAGCTACCGCACTTAATGCTGCAGTACAAATATCATCAGATCCTGAAACGCGTTGGTAGCCTAAAATCGTACCATCTCGACCGAGTTGGATTTTAATGCTACAAACTTTACCGGCAAAGCTTGGGTCTTTTAAGAAACGGCGTTGAATTTCACGTTTAATGACACCTGCATATTGGTCACCAACTTTACCACCATCTCCAGCACCTAGTCCTGCACCACTACCTTGTGTACCGCCTTTATTTGCATTACCACCTTTAGATGCACTACCACCACCGACATCTCCGCCGTTCATGAAGTCATCTAAAGCCGCTTGATCTGCTTTACGTTTTGCTGCGTCAGCTTTTGCCTTCGCATCAGCCTTCGCTTTTGCTTCTGCATCCGCTTTAGCTTTTGCTTCTGCCTTCGCTTTCGCCTCTGCATCTGCTTTTGCTTTAGCATCGGCTTCAGCTTTTGCCTTAGCCTTAGCATCCGCCTCAGCTTTCGCTTTAGCATCTGCTTCTGCCTTGGCCTTCGCTTTTGCTTCAGCATCGGCTTTCGCTTTTGCCTCAGCCTTCGCTTTAGCATCTGCTTCAGCTTTTTCTTTGGCTTTTTGAGCTTCGGCTTGTGCTTTAGCTTTTGCCTCTTCCTCAGCCTGTTTAGCTGCTGCCGCTAAACGTTTCGCTTCTGCATCAGCTTTTAACTTCGCTGCTTCAGCAGCTTGTTTTGCTTTCGCTTCTTCAGCTTGTTTCTGCTTTTCTAACGCCTCTTGACGAGCAAGTTCTTGTTGCTGTTTTTGCTTTTCAATTTCTTGCTGCTTTTGTTTTTCAAGTTCTTTTTGACGTTGAATTTCCTGCTGACGCTTAATCTCTTCTTGTTTCGCAATTTCTTGCTGATTTGGTTCAGGTTCAGGCTCTGGTTTTTTCTCTTCGACTACAGGTTCTGGTTTTTTCTGTTTATTAGTTTGACCTTTTTTCTGTTGTTGAATACGTCCCCATTCCTGAGCTGCGCTGCCAGTATCGACCATCACAGCTCCCATGGCATCACCTTCACCTTCTCCACCACCCATTATTTCAACGGTTTGATAAAGAGAGCTCCAAATCAACAAACCAAACAATGCAAGATGCATCGCAATAGAGATGACAAACTCATTTGCACGTTTTTTTCGTCGATTATTCTGCACGGTTTTACCTACTTATCTTAAATTGGGTTGGTCATTAAACCCACAGACTTAATGCCGGCAAGATGTAGTAAATTCAGTGCTTTAATCACTTCTTCATAAGGTACATCTTTTGCTCCGCCCACTAAGAACATTGTGTTATTGTCTTTATCAAATTCTTGTTTTGATAATTGGGTTACCATTTCTTCGTTAAGTCCTTCTTGGCGTTGACCACCAATAGAAATCGAATACTGCCCTACACCTGCTACTTCTAAGATAACCGGTGTTTTATCTTCATTTGATACATTTTGACTTTGCACCGAATCAGGGAGTTCCACTTGAACGCTCTGACTGATAATCGGCGCAGTTGCCATAAAAATTAACACCAAAACTAAAAGAACATCGAGAAATGGCACGATGTTAATTTCAGATTTAATGTCTTTACGCTGACGACGAGCCATAATTTCCTCTAAAACTTCGCTAAAATCCACCGCACTTTTCGTCTGATTAATCAAGTGCGGTCAATTTTTCATTGATTTTTAATGGGGCGCTTTACCAAAAGCTTGACGATGTAAAATTGTGGTGAATTCATCAATGAAGTTACCATAATTTTGTTCAATCGCATTTACACGTAAGCTTAAACGGTTATATGCCATTACAGCGGGAATCGCCGCAAACAAACCGATTGCTGTTGCGATCAAGGCTTCTGCGATACCTGGAGCAACCATTTGTAATGTAGCTTGTTTTGCACCACTTAATGCCATAAATGCGTGCATGATCCCCCAAACGGTACCAAATAAACCGATATATGGACTTACAGAAGCAACTGTTGCTAAGAAAGGTACACGGCTTTCAAGCGCTTCTACTTCACGATTCATCGCAAGGTTCATTGCACGAGTCGTACCTTTGATGATCGCTTCTGGAGCATCTGCATTCACTTGTTTTAAGCGAGAGAATTCTTTAAAGCCGACAAAGAAAATTTGTTCGCTACCCGTTAATACTTCACGACGATTAGATAAACCATCATAAAGTTTGTTTAAATCTTCACCAGACCAGAAACGATCTTCAAAAGTGTTCGCTTCTTTTAACGCGCTCGTCAAAATACGGCTACGTTGAATTATGATTGCCCAAGAAATAATTGAGAACGAAATTAAGATCACAATTACAAGTTGAACAACGATACTCGCTTTTAGAAAAAGATCTAAAAAGTTCAATTCTGCAGTCATTGCATACTCCGAAAAGTTATTTACTTTAAAAATGCCGCTTTTAATTCCTCAGGAATTGCGACAGGTTTCATTTTGCCTAGATCAACACAGGCTACCTTAACAGTAGCCTTCGATAACACCACTGTCTCACGAACTAACCGCTGTTCAAAGAGAATTGTTGCTCCTTTCACTGCTGTTATTTCAGTTTCGACAATAAGATAATCATCCAATTTTGCCGGAATACAATAGTCAATAGACATGGTTTTGACCACAAAAGCTAACTGTTGTTCCTGCAATAATGATTGTTGGGAAAAATTAAGCGTTCTTAAATATTCAGTTCGCGCACGCTCAAAGAAATGTAAATAACGTGCGTGATACACTACTCCGCCGGCATCAGTGTCCTCATAATAGACACGAACCGGAAAGGTAAAACATTGGTTATTCAAAATAATGCTCAAATTATCAGCCATAACAAGCCGCCTATTTTAGAACCTGTTCATTAGATGTGCAAGCTCCAAATAACAATATTTATCTAGAGTTTCTATAGTAACCAATGCTGAACAATGGCAATTATTGTGGTGAAATAACCAATAAATGGCAAGAAAACAAGCTGCCATATTGCTCGGCGAATTTCAAATCCGATACCGTGAATCCACAAATTAATCAATCCCCAAAAAATCGCAAGAATCCAAGCGGGATGTGCAGTACGAAGTGCGGTCGAAAATTGATTTAAATTTAAAAAGAAAGCCGCGGTCAGAAATAACGCCAAAATAAACGAAAGGGTTCGCAAGGAACCCTTATTACTTAATTGATAGAGCGAATTAATCATCATTACTCGTCAAATTTACCTGACTTTTCTTTACCAATGGTTAATTTAGCACTCACCATAATTGCAGCCAACACACCCACTACCCAAATTATATATAACATATTGTTTCTCCTTAGTATAATGAGTTTTTGTTGTCTTCAACAAAGCTTTCATCCAAGCGACCAAACATTTTGTAGTATGACCAAATGGTGTAAAGCAATGAGATGGAAACAAATACTAATGCCAAGTAGAACATTAAAGTTAATGTTAATTCACTTGACGTTGCATCCCACATTAACAAGCTTTGTTCTGGATGAGTACTTGAAGGCATTACAAATGGGAACATTGATACTGCCGCAGTAATAATCACACCAGCCATTGTTAATACAGAGAAGAAGAACGCAAAACCACAACGATTTGCTTTAGATGCAACGACATTTAGTAATGCCCCCACCACAGCTAATACTGGCAATGCCCATAAAGCTGGATTTTCATTGAAGTTCTTGAACCATGCACCTACTTCAACTGCCACTTCTTTACCTGAAGCTGGTGCTGATGCTGCAAAGTGATCGATAGTGCTAGTTACAACATAACCTTCTTTGAAAGAAAGCCACACACCGGCAAGTATAAAAGTAATTAATGTTACTAATGCACCAATTTGTGTAATCGCTCTTGCACGATCACGCAATGCTGCAGTGGTTTTCATTTGTAACCAGTTTGCACCGTGAGTCACTAACATTGCAAGGCTTAACACACCGCAAAGTAATGCAAATGGGTTTAATAATGCAAAGAAAGAACCGGTGTAAGTTGCTTGTGAAAGCTCATTTAATTCGAATGGCACACCTTGTAATAAATTACCAAATGCCACACCGAATACTAATGCAGGTACAAAACCACCCGCAAATAAGCCCCAATCCCACATCGCACGCCATGTTGGATTATCAATTTTCGCACGATATTCAAAACCAATTGGACGGAAGAATAACGCAGCTAACACAAGGAATAAGGCAATATAGAAGCCTGAAAACGCTACAGAATAAACAATCGGCCATGCCGCGAAGATTGCACCACCAGCAGTTAATAACCAAACTTGGTTACCATCCCAGTGTGGAGCAATAGAGTTAATCATAATACGTCTTTCTACTTCTTTCTTACCTGCTACGGGTAAAAGTGCGGTCACGCCCATATCGAATCCATCTGTTACAGAGAAACCGATAAGTAATACGATAACTAGCACCCACCAAATAATACGTAGAATTTCATAATCAAGCATAATTCATCTCCTGCTTATTTAGATGATTGCTCAAAATAGTATTTGCCGGTTTTCAATGCACTTGGACCTAAACGTGCATATTTAAACATCAAATACATTTCCGCAATGATGAAGAAGAAGTAAAGTACACAAATTAAACCGATAGAGAACCATAAGTCACCTACACTCAAGTTAGAGGCAGATACACCTACCGGTAATACTTCATAAATCGCCCACGGTTGACGACCAAATTCAGCTAAGAACCAACCAAATTCAATCGCTAAGATTGGCAATGGGATCCCCCAAAGCAATGCTTTAAGCAATAAGCGAGAAGATGTGACTTTATTACGTAAATTCTGAACAAATGCGCCAAAGGTTAATAAAATAATTAAACCACCTGCCGCTAACATACCACGGAACGCCCAGAAGTTAGGACCTACGTTTGGAATTGTATCACGAGCCGCTTGTTTAATTTGTTCATCTGTTGCATCAACAACTTTATCTGTGTAACGTTTTAATAATAAACCAAAACCTAAATCGCCTTTTACTTCATCAAATTTTGCTTTAGTTTCTGGATTTACGTGACCTGCTGATTTTTTCTCTGCTTTTAATTGAGTGAATAAATCATAAGCAACCATACCATTACGAACACGACCTTCATTTTTCGCTTGAATCTCTTTCAAACCAACGATTTCAGTGTCTAAAGAACGCGTTGCAATTAAACCACCTAAATATGGGATTTCAACCGCAAAATCATTTTTCATTTCTGCCGTATTTGGAATCGCAACTGGGTGGAATGGCGCTGGCGCAGGATGAGTTTCGAACTCCGCTTCCATTGCAGCTAATTTCACAGGTTGTGCTTTACCGATGTCGTAACCTGATTCATCACCCATAATTAATACCGCTGATGCAGCGATAAAGCCAAAGGTTGCAGCAACAGAGAATGAACGTTTAGCAAAACCAATATCACGGCCTTTTAATAAATAGAATGCACTAATACCTAATACAAACATTGCACCGGTTGAATAACCTGCTGTTAATGTATGTAAGAATTTACTTTGAGCAACTGGGTTTAACCAAAGATCTAAGAAGCTGGTCATTTCCATACGAACGGTTTCAAAGTTAAATTCTGCCGCTACCGGATGTTGCATCCAACCGTTTGCCACTAAAATCCACATTGCTGAAAGGTTTGAACCAAAGGCTACGCAGTAAGTTGCGAGTAAGTGTTTACCTTTAGTTAAACGATCCCAACCGAAGAAGAATAGACCCACGAAAGTGGATTCTAAGAAGAATGCAAGTAATGCTTCGATCGCTAATGGTGCACCGAAAATATCACCTACATAGTGAGAATAATAAGACCAGTTTGTCCCGAATTGGAACTCCATAATAATACCGGTCGTCACCCCTAGAGCAAAGTTAATACCAAATAACTTACCCCAGAATTTAGTCATATCTTTATATACTTCTTTGCCCGTTTTAACATAAATAGTTTCCATGATCACAAGAACGAAAGATAAACCTAATGTTAATGGCACAAAAATGAAGTGATATAACGCAGTTAATGCAAACTGCAAGCGTGAGAGATCAACAACGTCTAACATCTCAACTCCTTGTATAAATCTACAAGATTTTCACTTTATGATTACCAAGGATAATCCCAAATAACCACCCCAAACTACTCAACACAAATTGTTAAGAGACATTGAATTATTTACGTAATAATTGCCTTTTCTATTCTCAAAACAGAATACAGTAACCGATTACAATATAAACATTCAAAATTTCGCTCTATTCTACTACTATTTATGAGGATAAAAAATAAAAAACAGTTATATCGATCATATTTTTTTGATATAAATTACAAAATCACAATTTTGTATAGTAATAGTAAAATTGATATAGATCAGATTTTGTGTTTTTACAAAAAATAGAAAAATTTATCTATCACAAGGAAACTTTATTGAAAAGGAATGGACAAAATAACCGCTAGACAGCGCGACAAGATTTTGCTATTTTTTAGCCTAATAATATTTGGAAAGATTTGTAGGGATTAATAATGAAGAAAATTTATTTAATTTTGACCGCACTTTTCGGTTCTGTGGCACTATCAGCTACTGCATCACCTCTTACAGAAAACAAAGCTGCGCTTCCACAACAATGTGCACAGCTATTTAAAGAAACAGAAAATTTAATTGCCCAAGCAGAAAAACAGCCTGGCACCCATACTCAAGTCGGTAAGATCAAAAGTAAACTTAATCAAAGCAAACAGCAAATTCTTGAAATGGAATTAGCCACTCAACAAAAAAGCTGTGATGTGGGTTTAGCAAGATTAAATAGCATGAAGAGCTATACTGAAGAAACTAACTAATCAAGTTTTAAAAAGAAAGGACATATTGATATCAATATGTCCTTTTTTCTATCTCTTATTCTGACGGCTTCTGAAGTCCGAAGTGTCGATAAGTTAACGAAGTCGCAATTCGACCTCGAGGGGTTCGCTGTAAAAATCCCTGTTGAATCAAGTAAGGTTCTAATACATCTTCTATAGTGTCTCGTTCTTCACCTATTGCCGCCGCCAAGTTATCTAATCCAACTGGACCACCATCAAAACGCTCAATTACAGCGGTAAGCAATTTTCTATCTAAGTAATCAAAGCCCGCATCATCTACATCTAACATTGAAAGCGCTTGTTTCGCAATGTCTGCCGAAATAATGCCATCATTACGCACATCAGCAAAATCTCGAACGCGACGCAATAAACGGTTTGCAATACGAGGCGTACCACGTGAACGACGAGCGACTTCAAAAGCGGCTTTATCTTCTAATTCTAGATTTAAGCAAGAGGCACTTCTTGTCACAATAGACGTTAAATCTTCAACGGAATAAAATTCTAAACGTTGAACAATACCGAAACGATCACGCAATGGCGAGGTTAACGAACCTGCTCGGGTTGTTGCGCCAATTAATGTGAAAGGGGGCAAATCCAATTTAATTGAACGAGCTGCTGGCCCTTCGCCAATCATAATATCCAGCTGATAATCTTCCATTGCAGGATAAAGCACTTCTTCAATCGCTGGAGAAAGGCGGTGAATTTCATCAATAAACAACACATCATGGGGTTCAAGATTTGTCAGCATTGCCGCTAAATCGCCAGCTTTTTCAAGTACGGGCCCTGATGTGGTGCGGATATTTACACCCATTTCATTTGCCACAATATTAGCAAGCGTTGTTTTCCCTAATCCTGGAGGACCAAAGATCAAAAGATGATCTAAGGCATCTTGACGTAACTTTGCGGCCTTAATGAAAATATCCATCTGCTCTCGCACTTGTGGCTGTCCCACATAGTCAGCTAAAAGCTTTGGACGAATCGCACGATCGATGACATCTTCATCCATCTTTACCTGACTGCTAATAATTCTATCTGCTTCGATCATATCTGTTTAATCTTTATAACGCGGTTTTTAAAGCTTCGCGAATTAATTGCTCGCTGGTTAAGTCTGCTTTAGCCACTTTTTTTACCATTTTTTCAGCATCAGTTGGTTTATAGCCTAATGCAACCAATGCAGCAACCGCTTCATCTGCTGAGCTTTCAGCTTGGCGTAATTCTGACGTTGAAGGAATATGCTTGCTCTCCACAAAGAAATCACTTTGACGAACATCCTTAAACTTCCCTTTTAACTCCACCAATAAACGTTCAGCCGTTTTCTTGCCCACACCAGGAATTTTCACTAATTTTGACAGTTCTTCTCGTTCAATCGCATAAGCAAACTGCTCTACTGACATTGCCGATAAAATCGCAAGTGCCAATTTAGGGCCAACACCATTGGTTTTAATTAATTCACGAAATAAAGTGCGGTCAGTTTTTTGGGCAAATCCAAAAAGAAGATGAGCATCTTCACGCACAACAAGATGGGTAAATAAAGTAGTTTCTTGCCCGATTTCTGGTAAATCATAAAAACTGGTCATCGGTAACAATAATTCATAACCGACGCCTTGTACATCAAGCAAAATTTCAGGAGGTTGTTTTTCTAATAAGATGCCTGTTAAACGACCAATCATAAGATTTCCATGTAAAAAAATTTTGCATAGAATAAAATAAAACTGGATATTAATCCAGTTAAATTTTTAATCTAAATCGACCTCGGCTGTACCTTGTTTTTAAAAGTGCGGTCATTTTTTCATGCATTTCTGTCGTTTTGACAGAGCCTACAATATGCAAAGAATGTTGAATGGTGTGGGCATGGGTAATCGCAATGGCTAAAGCATCTGCCGCATCTGCTTGTGGTTTATCTGAGAGTTTCAAAATTCGTGTCACCATATCTTGTACTTGAACTTTATCTGCCGAACCAATCCCAACGACAGTCTGTTTCACCAAACGAGCGGCATATTCAAATACAGGTAAATCGTGATTCACCGCTGCCACAATTGCCGTACCACGTGCTTGCCCCAGTTTTAAAGCGGAATCCGCATTTTTAGCCATAAACACTTGTTCAATGGCAAACATATCGGGCTGAAATTGTGTGATGATTTCTGTCACACCGGCATAAATTCGTTTTAAGCGTGTAGGTAAATCTTCTACCTGTGTGCGGATTGCTCCACTGCCGAGATATTCTAAATGGCGACCATTTTGTCTAATCACACCATAGCCCGTTACACGAGAACCTGGGTCAATGCCTAAAATAATACTCATAAACTCTCAAAAATAAACGGCCGGTCAATGCCGGCCGTTTTTAGCGTTAATTATTGGTTTGCTTTTGCAGTTGCTTTTGCATCTACATCACAGTTTTTCACAACAATTTTATCTGCTTTTTTGCCTTTGATTAAAAGATTTACTGGCGCAACAGAATCAAATTTATCTAAAGTTAAACCACTATCTACATTCCAAACATATTTGCCTGAAGTAAATGAAGTGAAGTCTTTTTGAGCTGCATCACGAGCGAAATCTTTCGCAACAACTTTGTTGCCTACCATTACCATTGCCGCTGTTGGCTCTTGGTTTTCAAATTGATAAACTGCAGTTACAGTTTTCTTGTTACAAGTATAAACTACTGTTTTATCCGTTACAGTAGGTGCTGCAGCTTGCTCTGCTTTGTTTTCTACTTTTGGTGCTTCGCTTGCACAAGCTGATAAGACAACAAGAGCAGCCATTGCAGGTAATACTTTAGCTAATTTCATTCTAAATCTCCTTAAAATTACAGCTGAGCTGCAACTTCATCACTAATTTCACCGTTATGATATACGTTTTGTACATCGTCACAGTCTTCTAACATGTCAATTAAACGCAACAATTTAGGCGCAGTTTCAAGATCAAGATCAACGGTTGTTGATGGAATCATTGTCACTTCTGCGTTATCAATTTTAAATCCTGCTGCTTCGATAGCATCGCGCACAGAACCTAAATCTTCCCACGCAGTATAGATTTCGAATGAACCATCATCTTGTGGTTGAACATCATCCGCACCGGCTTCAATTGCCGCTTCCATTAACGCATCTTCTTCACCTTCGCTAATTAAAATCAAGCCTTTTTTGCTGAATAAATAGCCCACAGAACCTTCAGTCCCTAAGTTACCACCACATTTAGTGAAACTTGGGCGAACCTGTGAGATGGTTCGGTTTGCGTTGTCACTTAGACACTCAACCATCACAGCAGTTCCACCCGGACCATAACCTTCGTAAATTCTTGTTTCCATATTGGTGTCATCACCACCGCCCACACCGCGTTCAATCGCACGGTTAATGGTATCGCGAGTCATGTTGCTCGATAAGGCTTTATCTACTGCCGCACGTAAACGCGGGTTCGCACCAACATCACCACCACCAATTTTTGCAGCGGTTACCAATTCACGAATTAATTTTGTAAAAATTTTACCGCGTTGCGCATCTTGTGCGGCTTTACGGTGTTTAATATTTGCCCACTTACTATGGCCTGCCATGTTGTTTTCCTTCTTATCTTAAAAACGTTTTTAAATTGAATCCTCTTTTCTATAGAGGAAAGCCGTTCATCAAATATTTTTTGATGGCCTCGGCATTATTCGGCGATTTCGTCATTTGGATAGCATCTTCTGGTAAAACCCATTGATACGCCAAATGCTCACTTAATATCGGCTCAAACTCCTGCTCAACTGCCAATAAAAACCAATGTTCATGACAGTGAGTCACATTCGGTGCGTATTTATAGCGGAAATGCGGGAAAATTTCAAATTCTATGCTCTCTTTGCAATCAAAAAGTGCGGTCGAATTTTCTTCTATTTTTAATCCTATTTCTTCCCAAACTTCTCGAATGGCTGTTTCTCTTGGTGTTTCATTGGTTTCCAATGTACCCGTAACAGATTGCCAAAAAGTGGAATCATCTTGACGTTGAAGCATAAGAACACTATGCGTGCTTTCTGCATAAATTACCACGAGAACCGATTGATTATTTTTATATTTCAAGCTCGTCATCTACATAATTGAGAATGGGCAGCATCATACCTTTTCTACTAAAAACTTTCAAAAAAATTACCGCACTTTAAAACTAAAGTGCGGTAATTATCTCAATTATTTTAGTTTAACCAGCCAGCTTGTTGAGCGATAAATAATCCTGCAAAGGCTGTTAAGTAGAATAACCCAATAAGGGATAACCACAATAAGCCACCTTTTACACTGTGTTTCGCGTGCTTAGTCAAAGATAAATTCAACCAAGCAAAGATTGGTGCTGAAACAAATGAAGCAATCATCGCGAATTTTAACATTGGACCCACCGCGTTATTAAAGTAGAAAATAATCGCTAAACCAGATAACGCCGCAAAAATCATACCGATATTAAGAATTCTCACTGAGCTTTCTTGTTTACCAAACAAGATACGTACTGCTTCAACATTAGTACGCGAATAACCATCAATTACCGTAATTGTTGTACCAAACATACACATAAATGCAATCACGGCAATTAATAAACGCGCCCATTCACCGATAGTACTTGCATACATATTGATAAGTTGCGCGATATATTTTCCGCCTACCATCTCTACGGTTTCTGGCGAACCATATTGCACCAATGCACCAAGCGCTAAGAATACGACAGCTAAAATTGCTGTACCGATATACCCCACATTGAAGTCAAATAAACCGTCTTCATAAGATACTTTCGTTAGACGACGTTTTGCCACCACCCACATGGAGTTAATGGCAGAGATTTCAATTGGCGCAGGCATCCAGCCCATTAATGCAACTAAAAATGCTAACTTGCTTAATTCCCATGGAGAAGGCGCGACAAAATCAGGTGTAGCCACACCATTGATACCATTACGCATAAAAGCAATCACGACAGCGCTCACGGTTGTCACCGTTAAAGCAATCATGATGATTTTCGATAAACTATCTAATAAACGGTATTTACCCAACAATAAAATACCAGTTGTCACAAGAATCACTAATGAGCTTAACACGGGCATTGGGAGTGGAATTGGCGTAATAAAAGTTAAAATTGCGGCCGTTAATAATCCCACTGCAGCAGTATTAATTACTGTGGCAAAAACGTTTAAAGCAAGGAATAACCAAAGATAGAATTTTCCTTTTTGACGGTAACCTTCTAACAAGGTATTACCCGTATCTAGGGTATATTGAACACCGAAACGGAAGAAAGGATATTTAAATAAGTTAGCAAGAATAACAATGCTCACTAATTCCCAACCATAGATCGCACCCGCTTGGGTAGATGCAATAATATGTGAACCGCCAACAGCTGCTGATGCCATCACGATTCCAGGACCTAAGGCAGAGAATTTACTCGCCCACGTTGATTTTTCTACTGGAGTTGAAACTTCACTCATAAAATGTTCTCTTATAAATTGACCATAAACTGAAAAAGGTCTTATTTATAATAGAATTTTATCCTTGAGTAAAGTAAATAAAATCCACTTAAAAGCGAAGGTTAAAAATAAAAATCTAATTATTTTAATATTTCAGAATATAAGTTCAAAACAAATAAATTTCACAAGTATTCATACCGAAAAACTGATATCTTTAAGTGAATAAAATTTTTTCAATCAGCATCAGTACTTCATCAATTAGCAAGAATCGTTATCACTAGAATAATACATAAACAGCAACAAAAAGGGCTATGATTGTTCCACTTCCTTTAATACTTTAATCAAATATTCTACATAATTAGGAGCTTTCAGTCTTAATTGATTTAAATATATGTTTAATATCAAAAACATTACAGTAAGTACATCATTCCCACAATCAATAGCTGAGTATTGTTCGAACGCCCCTTTTAATCCAACAGGTTTCAGATTTTCGTTTGTTTTCCAAACCATGTATTTTTTTTCATAACAGAAAACAAAATCAGGTAATAAACTTTTATCTCTTTGACCTATCTGATCATTTAATTTTTCTAAAAGAGTTTGTTTTTCCAATCCATCAAACCCAAAAATAATGCCTATATAATCATTACGTTTTTCGGTTGATGCTGTTAGCCCCGCACCTATGCCTAATTCTACAATAGGAGTAATGTCTAACATTGTTGAATCTCTTCTTTGAAGTTGCTTAATTGAAGCTATATTGTCTAAGCTTTTTAATAATTCATCAGTAGACAAGTTAGATTTAATTTCAATTAAGCCATAAATTGATTCACATGGGAATAAATTACTCTTATGATTTTTTAATAAAACATTTGAATGAATTGCGTCATATACAACGATATCGATTTGTTTGCTCATATTATCATTTAAATCAAAGACTTGACCAGTTCCCAACCCAAAACATTCAGGAAGAAAAGGACGCAATAAATTAGAAATAATTTCTTCTCTTACTTGCCCTTTTTCCCCTGAATGAGTGAATGAGTGAACAAAGAACTCTTCTCAAATTGAGCCTTAATATCTGAATTAGCTATTCTTAACGCATCAACAAGTTTCATATAAACATAACCAAATAAAATTATGTAATATTTATTCTTTCTCCGACTTCACTACAGAAATAGACAACTCCTCCAATGCCTGCGGATTCGCAAAACTTGGTGCCTCTGTCATTAAACAAGCTGCTGCCGTTGTTTTCGGGAATGCAATCACATCACGGATATTTTCGGTGCCAGTTAAAAGCATGGTTAAACGGTCTAAACCAAATGCTAAACCTGCATGTGGCGGTGTACCGAATTTTAATGCATCCAATAAGAAACCGAATTTTTCATGTTGTTCTTGTTCATTGATACCAAGAATGCGGAATACGGTTTGCTGCATTTTCGGATCGAAAATACGGACAGAGCCACCACCTACTTCGTAGCCATTAATCACCATATCGTAAGCATTTGCTACCGCATCGGTTGGATTCGCTTCTAATTGTTCTGGCGTAAAATCTTTTGGTGAAGTAAATGGGTGGTGCATTGCAGCAAGATTACCCTCTTCATCACGTTCAAACATTGGGAAATCGATCACCCAAAGTGGTTGCCATTCATCTAAACGAGTTAAGCCAAGATCACGACCTAATTTTAAACGTAACGCGCCCATTGCATCCGTGGTGGTTTGCCATTTGTCTGCACCGAAGAATAAGATATCGCCAGTTTGAGCTTTCACACGTTCAGCTAAGGCTTTCCATACCTCTTCATTTAAGAATTTCGCAATCGGGCTTTGTACGCCTTCAAGACCAGCATTAATGTCATTTACTTTTGCCCAAGCTAAACCTTTTGCACCGTAAATGCCAACAAATTGTGTATATTCATCAATTTGTTTACGAGTGATTTCTGTGCCATTTGGTACACGAATGACTGCCACACGGCCGTTTGGATTGTTTGCTGGCTCATTAAATACTTTAAATTCAACGTCTTTAACGATATCAGCTACATCGACTAATTCAAGCGGGTTACGCAAATCTGGTTTATCTGAACCAAAACGAGTCATCGCTTCTTGCCAGGTCATTTGTGGGAATTTACCTAAATCCACACCAATGATGTTTTGCCATAAACCGTGCACCATGCGCTCCATGATCTCACGTACTTCTGGCGCAGTTAAGAAAGAGGTTTCCACATCGATTTGAGTAAATTCAGGCTGACGATCTGCACGTAAATCTTCATCACGGAAACATTTCACGATTTGATAATAACGGTCAAAACCAGACATCATTAAAAGCTGTTTGAAAAGCTGTGGTGATTGCGGCAATGCATAGAATTTGCCTTTATGTACACGACTTGGCACTAAATAGTCACGCGCACCTTCTGGCGTTGCTTTAGTTAGCATTGGGGTTTCGATATCAAGGAAACCATTGTCATCCATAAAGCGACGCACAAAGCTGGTAATTTTCGCACGAGTTTTTAAACGTTGTGCCATTTCTGGACGACGTAAATCTAAATAACGATATTTTAAACGTTGTTCTTCAGTGTTGTTTTGGTTGAAGTCTAGCGGTAAAACATCAGAAGCATTGTAGATGCGTAATTCTTTTGCTAACACTTCCACTTCGCCTGTCGCCATATTTTTATTAATTTGATTATCCGGACGCGCGATTACTTCACCTTTAATTTGAATACAAAATTCATTACGTAAGCCTGAAGCTGCAGTTAACGCTTCTTGATATTTCGGGTCAAAACAAACTTGTACGACACCATCACGATCACGCATATCAATAAAAATTAAACCACCTAAATCGCGACGACGGTGAACCCAACCGCTTAATGTTACTTCTTGTCCAATATAGTTGCGGTTTAATGCACCGCAATAATGTGTACGCATCATTTCTGTATTCCTTTCATTTTTCTAAAATGGATAATTAACGCGTTGATTATACGGAAAAAGACATGCCTTTTAAATTGAAAAGCGAAATTTATTTGATCCTTTAAAAACTTTCACTAAAATGACCGCAGTTTTTTGCATTTTATCTAAATAAATGCTCTCTCAAGACAACAACAGAATTCAATCATGATGAAAGATACGATTTTTGCAGCCCCGATCGAAAAACTGGGCGATTTTACTTTTGATGAAAGCGTGGCGGAAGTTTTCCCCGATATGATTCAACGCTCGATTCCGGGCTACTCCAACATTATCACGGCGATTGGCATGTTGGCTGAACGTTTTGTGACGGCTGACAGCCAAGTCTATGATTTAGGCTGTTCACGCGGTGCGGCAGCTCTTTCTATGCGACGTAATATTAAACAACCGAATGTGAAAATTATCGGTGTCGATAATTCTCTGCCAATGGTGGAACGCTGCCGTCAGCATGTTGCGGCTTATCATAGTGATGTGCCCGTAGAAATTCTTTGCGATGATATTCGTCAAATTGAAATTAAGAACGCCTCAATGGTGGTGCTCAACTTCACATTGCAATTTTTACCACCAGAAGATCGTGTAGCCTTGCTCACCAAAATCTACCAAGGTTTAAACCCAAACGGTGTATTGGTGCTCTCTGAAAAATTCCGTTTTGAAGATGGAAAAGTGAATGAGTTGCTTATTGATCTGCACCACCAATTCAAACGTGCTAACGGTTACAGTGAACTTGAAGTGAGCCAAAAACGCACCGCACTTGAAAATGTAATGCGTACTGACTCGATTAACATCCACAAAGAGCGGTTAAAAAACATCGGGTTTTCACATATAGAATTATGGTTCCAATGTTTTAATTTTGGCTCAATGATTGCAGTGAAATAATTATAATCCAATCAATAATCTAAAAAATAAGGGCGTATCAAATACGCCCTTATTTGTCACCAATGCTTTATAGCCCTTTTAAATCCTTATCTAATAAACGAGCTAGCAATAAAATACCGTCTTTAAAGCGATATTCTGCATATTCCGCTTGCGCATAATGTTCACCTTTCCCTTCCGCAAAGAAATAATCTTGGCTTGGTAATTTAGGAAGCCAACCACCTTTATAACGAATTGGTAAATAAACATTTGGTGTGCAATGTTTAAAATCTGTTGGTATCTCTGATTGCTCCTCACAAAATGTCGCAACATGATTTTGATCAAGATGAACAAGGATATAAGCTTTTTTTTCCGAAGGACTTGATTCATCTATACCTGTGATTTCATTAGATTCAACAGTTTCAATAGGCTCATTACTTTCAAGAGGTTCATTTGATTCAGGTAAAACCTGACTTTGCTGAAACTCAGATAAAATAGCGTAATTCAATACCATATAATCGCCTTGCATCAATGAACGAGGATCCACAGGAGCGATTTTTAAGACAACAGGCTTACCAGTAGCCAGCACATCTTCAAATTGCTGTACTTTATAGTTCACCGCGCCCAATAACGCGATCACAAAGACGCCAACAAGCCAAATCGGTGCTTTAAAAACAGAATGGTTTTCGACCGCACTTTGTGAAGGCGCTTTATAACGTGCATGCAAGAATAAAGTAACAATCGCAAAAATAACGGCAAAGCTTACTAGCAATCCCCCTTTATAGAGTAATGGGATGCTCAATTGGTAATAGAACCCACCTAAATAAACAACAAAGGCAAATACCAAAAGACCGAAGAACGCACGGCTGTCCGTCCAATAAACAAGCAATAATAACGCTGTTAAATATAAAATGACGGGTATCCCAACAAAGCCTAATGCAAACAAGGTTAATACTAATAAAATTAACACTGCTTCTGTGTGTTTGGAGTCACTATGCTTCTTCATTAGTGCATAGACAATTAATGGTAATGCACAGACAAGTAAATATAAGATATGGCTAACATCAAACTGGAAGTGTGACCAAAATTGCCCACTTAAAACTTGCAACATATTATCAAGACTCATCGCGTCTGCTGGCATGACATCACTTGAAACATCTGTATCGATAAGACCATAATCTACCCAAGGAAACGCCATATACGACGGCACAGAGATCCATAGAGAGAATAATACTGTTCCCCAAGCAATAGGCTTTAAATGAATTCGAGCTGATTGATTAGGTCGCATGACCCAATAAAAGAGTGCAATCGAAATCAGGAGCTGGATTTTATTAAACCATGTGTTATTAAACCATGTGTTAAACCATGCGTTATTCAAGCTGTAACTATGGAAATATAGATTATACGAAATTTGCCAATACACGAGAAGCTGGGTAACCAGTAGAATCCTCACTAAAGAATTCGGCATCAATTTGTAGCTGACGATAATAATGACGGTAAAAATCAGTGCGGAGATAAAGATACCTAAATTTGAACCTTCACTAGATTCATATCCGAATAAAAGAAAAATACCATTAAATTTAACAAACAAATAAAAGCCTAAAAAACAGTTTGCGATCAGAAAAAATAAACCCGCTAAGATTTTAGATTGTTCATCTGTCTCTTTGTTTAATGTGATAAACAAAGCCACAACAAATAAAAGAATACCAAAGAATAATGCGCCAGATTCTTCTAGACCGAAAGAAAAAAATAACCAAACACCTATCGTAACGACAGCTATCAATAAGGCAACCACCCATAATATTGAAATCGCCCAATGGAATTTCTTACTATTTGGATATTCTCGCTTATAACGTTTCACCAACCAATTTATTGCCATAACAGTGAAAGTAAAGCCAATTAATCCTAAAAGCACCCCCTCTTCTACACCACGAATCAAAAGAGATGCCAAAAAGCAATAAGCCCCAAGTAAGGCTATGACTGAAATAATTAAATTAATAAAATCAAAGCGATATTTGTGATATACATAAAATGCGATCGAGGCAGGAATAGCAATTAGCAAAGAACTAAGTGATGAACGACCAAATTCAGCCCAAGTAGAATAAAAAAACACACCATTAAAGACCGCTAAACCAAATAGGCTCGTAAAAGTCAGTGCTAAAAATACTTTAGGTAAAATGCGCCAATGTTGGTCATGAAAAGCTTTACTGAATAATTCCGATATCACAAGTAATCCAGCATTAATCAGCACGGCATAACACATTGAGTTATGCGAGTTTTGTTCATTAAATAAATAAAACGCAACATTGGCAGTAGCGGCAAATAGTAACGCTGAGGCCACATTCGGAAATAATAATAAAAATGGAAGTTGGCAAAGTGTCCAAACAGCAAATAACTGCCATACATCGGCCCCCGTTTGATAGGTTTGTCCGACTAAGGCAAATAAACCGCCAATTAACACAGAAACAACAAAAAAGATACTATATGTCTTCCACTTTAATTTTTCTTTGGCTTGTCGACGACTTTCTCGAATAAAGCAATAAAGGCCTAATATCACTGTCACCACAAGCAGTGTTTGTAAGCCATAAATTTTGGCTAAATCAGAAAAATAATCTAAATTGGCTGCAATTAACGTGACGACTCCACTCGTTAAAAATCCCACGGTTAATAATAAAAACAGTAAATTTAAATAACGTTGCCAAGAAAGATTAAAAAGGCCAGTTGTATTCATTCATTTTTCCTTTTTATAAAAATATTCGTATTATCTTAGCATAATAGTCAGGTAAATAAATAACAAAAAAATGTGGCTAAATAATACAATTTAGCCACATTTTAATTTAGGTAAAATAATATTTATTACGCTGCATTCGGCTTATGGAGTAAGGTAAAAGCAATGAAACCAAATCCTAAGAAGCAAGAAACGATCAAGGCATAAAAACCACCATCCCAGCCAAATAAGTCGACCAATTTGCCCATTACATAGCCTGCACTCGCAGAACCTAATAAGTAACCGAATAGCCCGGTTAGACCTGTCGCTGTACCGGTTGCCACACGTGGTACAAGGTCTGCCGCTTGAAGCCCGATCATCATTACTGGACCATAAATTAAGAAACCGATAGCTACAAGACAAATATTATCTACGAGTGGATTTCCTTCTGGGTTTTTCCAATAAACAATAATCGCGATTAATACACCGGTTAGGAATAATAACATCGGCGGTGCACGGTGACCTTTGAAGACTTTATCACTCAAATAACCACTAGCAAGCATACCAAAGATACCTGCATATTCGTAAAGGAAATACGCCCAACTTTGTTTGT
Source organism: Haemophilus parainfluenzae ATCC 33392 (assembly GCF_031191205.1). Lineage (NCBI taxonomy): Bacteria > Pseudomonadati > Pseudomonadota > Gammaproteobacteria > Pasteurellales > Pasteurellaceae > Parahaemophilus > Parahaemophilus parainfluenzae. The sequence goes on from NZ_CP133470.1 coordinate 306,002, forward strand.
CTACAGAGAAGTGTTTCACTTCTTTTAGATACGTTGGTGCCCAGTCAATGATGCCATAACGAATGAAATACACAAATACGTTCGCAAGTGCAATCGCCCATAAGAACTTATTATTAATGATGTATTTCATGAAAATATCTTTAGAAGAAAGCGTGTGAGCCGATTCGACTTTCTCTACGATTTTTTCACCTTTCCATTCATCTACCGGTGGTAACCCTTGTGATTCTGGAGTATCGCGCATTAAATAGAACATGATGAATGCCAATACAATCGCGATTAAGGCTGGTAAATAGAATAAAGATTGCCATACGCCGAAAATCGATAAACCGAGGATCGCTAATGGACCAATTAAACCACCACCTAAGTTATGCGATACGTTCCACCAGCTCCACCAAACACCACGTTCAGAAACCGAGAACCAGTTGGTCATTGTTTTTGCACCTGGTGGATATCCCATTCCTTGGAACCAGCCATTTAATGCAGCTAACACAATCATCAATGGAATAGAAGAAAGCACGCCTGGTACTAAACCGAAAATTAAGCTCACTAATGCAGAACCTAATAAACCAATAGTAATAAAATATTTAGGATTACTTCGGTCAGAAATATTCCCCATAATGAACTTACTAAAACCGTAAGCCAGTGATAACGCTACCCCAACTGTACCTAAATCAGCTTTAGTAAAGCCATATTCATCAATAAGATAAGGAATTGCTAAAGAAAAGTTTTTGCGGATAAGATAATAAGCCGCATACCCGATAAATACTCCAGCAAATACCTGCCAACGTAATTTTTTATACTCGGCATCTGTTCTAGAACTTTCAATTCTTGGTGCTGGAGGAGATGCTTTTAAGAATGAAAACATCTTTGTTCTCCTATAATAATTTACAACTTGTCGTATCCTTGTAATAGCTAGTCCACTACAATGAGAAACAGATTACCAAAGCCGAATATGAAACAGAGCTCCGACCACTCCAAATGATTAGTTCATTTTCGTTATTTAAACGACTCTAATTTCTGGGATAAATTACGTCCTAAGTCTATTTAAAAATTTCTATGTTATAATACCGACCAACCCAATAAAAAAAGGATATAAGATGAGAATTTTACACACCATGCTTCGAGTGGGTGATTTAGACCGCTCTATTAAATTTTATCAAGACGTTTTAGGTATGCGTTTATTACGCACAAGTGAAAACCCTGAGTATAAATATTCACTAGCCTTTTTAGGTTACGAGGATGGTGAGAGTGCAACTGAAATTGAATTAACATATAACTGGGGCGTGACTGAATATGATCTTGGTAATGCTTACGGTCATATTGCTATTGGTGTAGATGATATTTACGCAACTTGTAAAGCGGTACGTGCTAATGGCGGTAAAGTAACTCGCGAAGCAGGCCCTGTTAAAGGTGGCACAACCGTGATTGCATTCGTTGAAGATCCAGATGGTTATAAGATCGAGTTTATCGAAAATAAAAGTGCAAAATCAGCTTTAGGGAATTAAGGAATACATTGTGTCAGATACACCTGAAATTCCTTATCACCATCAATTAAAAAATCGCTTCCGCGGCTACTTTCCTGTCATTATTGATGTGGAAACGGCTGGGTTTGATGCCAAAAAAGATGCGCTTTTAGAACTTGCGGCAATCACCTTAAAAATGGATGGGAATGGCAATTTACACCCCGATCAAAAATGCCATTTTCATATTGAGCCATTTGAAGGTGCGAATATTAATCCGGAATCACTCAAATTTAACGGGATTGATATTCACAATCCATTGCGAGGTGCCGTATCTGAATTAGATGCCATCACAGGATTGTTCCAAATGGTGCGTCGTGGACAAAAAGATGCTGAATGTCAGCGTTCTATTATCGTGGCACACAACGCGGCTTTTGACCAAAGCTTCGTGATGGCTGCGGCTGAACGTACGGGCGTAAAACGCAATCCATTCCACCCTTTTGGGATGTTTGATACGGCAACACTTGCCGGTTTTATGTTTGGACAAACGGTTCTCGTCAAAGCATGCCAAGCGGCAAAAATTCCTTTTGATGGTAAACAAGCACACTCGGCGCTATATGATACTGAACGTACGGCAGAATTATTTTGCTATATGGTGAATCATTTAAAAGAGCTTGGTGGTTTCCCGCATATTGCTCAAACAAATGAAACGGAAAAAACTGCTGAAAATCAGATCGCACTTTAATTTTCAAATTTTTTTGAAAAAAGCTTGCAATCGTTTTCGGTTTACCGTATTTTAAAAAGTAATTCAATTTAGTTATCTAAATAAGAGAGTTTCAAATGAACTTTATCCTTCGTCACCATCATCGCCATTCAACTGAATAATCTTTCAGGCTGTTGGCGTGCTTGGAAGATTTCTTCCGAGCTGACAAGATAAAGATCAAAAAAATCTTACCCCTCGGAAGGCAACTTTCGAGGGGTTTTGTTTTATTATTAATTACAGGAGTTTATTACTATGCGACATTTAGCCTTAAATCAATTTTCTTTTATGCGACCTTTTAAGTTTAATTAATCAATAAGGAACAACAATATGCTATCGAATCCCGTTGTTATTTCAATTGTCGTACTACTGGCATTAAGCCTACTGCGCGTGAACGTGGTTATCGCACTGGTAATTTCTGCGCTTACAGCCGGCTTATGCGGCGACTTAGGTTTAAGCAAAACCATTGAAACCTTTACAGGCGGCTTAGGTGGTGGTGCTGAAGTGGCGATGAACTATGCGATGCTCGGTGCATTTGCCATTGCGATTTCAAAATCTGGCATCACTGATTTGCTTGCCTACAAAATTATTACCCGAATGAACAAAACACCAACTGGCAAAAATTTAGCCTGGTTTAAATATATGCTGCTTGGTATTTTGCTTTTATTCTCAATTTCATCCCAAAACTTGCTCCCAGTGCACATTGCGTTTATTCCGATTGTGGTACCGCCTTTACTTTCTATTTTTAACCGTTTAAAAATCGATCGTCGTGCAGTGGCTTGTATTATTACCTTTGGTTTAACCGCAACCTATATGATCTTGCCGGTTGGTTTCGGGAAAATCTTTATTGAAAGCGTTTTAGTAAAAAATATCAATCTTGCTGGTGCCTCACTCGGTTTACAAACCAGTGTTGGTGAAGTTTCTTTTGCTATGCTTATCCCTGTTATTGGTATGATTCTTGGTTTACTCACTGCCGTATTTGTTACCTATCGCAAACCTCGCGAGTATGTGGTGACAACGGCAGAACCAACTACAACTGAAATTGAACAACACATCGCTAACATTAAACCTATTCAAATTACCGCAAGTGCGGTCGCTATCGTCGCCACGTTTGCCACACAGCTTTTCACAAGTTCTACAATTATTGGTGGTTTAGTCGGTTTAGTGATTTTCGGTGCATTTGGTATCTTCAAACTCAAAGAAAGTAATGATATTTTCCAACAAGGTTTACGCTTAATGGCGATGATCGGCTTTGTGATGATTGCGGCTTCTGGTTTCGCTAATGTCATTAATTCAACAAGTGGCGTGAAAGAGTTAGTTGATGCACTTTCAACGGGTGTAATTCAAAGCAAAGGCGTTGCGGCATTCTTAATGCTACTCGTTGGGTTATTGATTACCATGGGTATTGGTTCTTCTTTCTCAACCGTGCCAATTATCACCTCAATTTATGTACCACTTTGTCTCTCTTTTGGTTTCTCACCACTTGCGACAGTGGCTATCGTAGGTGTAGCTGCGGCATTAGGGGATGCGGGCTCACCGGCTTCTGACTCCACACTTGGTCCAACATCCGGTTTGAATATGGATGGTAAACACGACCACATTTGGGATTCTGTTGTACCAACCTTTATTCACTACAACATTCCATTATTAGCGTTCGGTTGGATTGCAGCCATGACCCTTTAATCGTTATAATCCCTGCATTCATTATGTGGGGATTTTTTTTATGTCTATTCAATCATTACTCAATACGCTCGAACAAAAAGTACAGCAACTGACTCAAGCCTATCAAGCTGACTCTGATAAAAAAATCAACGCTAAATTTAACCGCACTTTATTTACTGAAGATTTTGAAACCGTCGGTTTTTATCTCAAAGAAATCCAGCAAAGCTTAACGAAGCTATCCAGCCTTCCTCATCAAAATGAAGAACAAATTGTATTTATGGTTGAACACCTTTTAGGGCAATGCACCGCCTTGACTGAAGCCATGAATCGCAAGCATAAAAAGCCCATTCAACCGAAAAAAACAGAGCCACAAGTTGCAAGTAGTAAATCACAACATAGCATTCATCGTCTCCCGCCAAGAGAGCGTCTAGAAAAATATTATGAAGCCTTACAACAACTCACGGAAAAATACGAAGAAGCTAAAGCACAAGCGAATACGGCTCAAACAGATATTCAACGAGATGTACATAAGCAAACAGCCGCAATTTATTTAACGCGTCGTCAAAAATGTTTAGAAGCGATTGAGACCTTAGAAGAATACCTTGCCTTTAAAGAAGCCCAAGAAAGTGCGGTCAAAAAATAAGATATTTTTTAATAGACTGAAAAGTAAAAATCCCTAAATCTTTCGATTTAGGGATTTTTTGAATTTGATGGCGGAGGAAGTGAGATTCGAACTCACGGAGGGCGTAAACCCTCGCCAGTTTTCAAGACCGACCATATTTTATCAATCAATTTTTTAATTTTCAATCAATTCAAAGATTTACACACCCTATCACACGCAAACCCACCTTTTAAATTAGTATTAATTACTATCTATTATCATCTATTACGTCAAAGTTACGTCAAAGTCATACCAAATATTCAATTCTTTTTCTTCTTTACAATTCTTTACAAAATAGCACTTGCATTAATATCTTCTGTATATTGTACTATATACACATAGCCAAGAGATGAGGCTATAAACCCAAAACTTTAACCAGACCCCACCAACCGGCAGGGGCAGAAAAAAGAAATCAAAATAGAAATCGTAATTAAAGAAACAGGCGAAGTAGAAATATTATTACTTATCGATAGCAAAACTGGTTGTGATTGGTTTAACGACTTGGTCGGCAATCATGACGGATATAGCGACGATCCTGAATACGGATTTGCGGAAGAAACCGACGAAGACGGATTAGAAACTGGGAGATTTGTCACAAGCCAAGAAAACTTTGATTGGTGGGAAAACATTGTTAGCAACATGGATGACCTCGAAAGAAGAATCGAAAACCTAAGAATGGAATTTGGCGGCAGTAGAGTTGATTGGATTGTTATGGAGTCAGGTAGCGGTTATGTCGATTTGGAAAACTACACAGATGTAATCCACCAGGCACTTGATGAAGAATTTGGCGAAAGCGCAGGAAGATAATAACAAGCCCCGCAAGGGGCTTTAATTGGAGTTTAGAAAAATGGCAAAAACAGCAGTGCATTTATCAGATAATACTTGGCAATACATCACAGATCGCACACCACAGGGCGAGCAAAAAGGGCTATCGGCACACATTAATAATGCATTTGAGCAGTTGGCACATTTAGCCCACGCGGAAAAGCCAGAATTATCAAAAACTGAGTGGGTTGAGTTATACAATGTCTATGCCGCCGGCAGTGATTTAACTCGCCTTGTAATGCCGTTTGATTTAGCCGATGACTTTCGCACGCATTACGGCACTTTGCCGCAAGATTTGACCGCGCTTTATGATAAGTTAAATGGGATGACGCAAGCACAGCAATTTTCCGTGCTTGATGCCGTCCGCGTATATTGGGCGAGTGGCGAAGATGGGGATTAAAAACAAACCGATAACAAGACCATGCCCACAGTGCGGCAGAAATTATCAATATAGACGGGCTAGATCTTGTGCGGTAATTTCCGATCGTAAAATGATTTTTTTGGCGAGTAATGTCGGCTCGGAAAACGGTACGCTAACAGTATTTAACGGCAAAGACGGACTAATTGTAACGCGTGGTTGTTTTGTTGGCACGGTTGATGAGTTTTTATCAAAATCAGCCGAAGTACATGATGATAAAACAAAAAACGAATACAAATTACTCATTGAGGTAGCCAAAAGCAGAATCCAAGGATAGCCAACTATATCAATCAATACCCTCCACGTGAGGACTTTTTTATTAATCAAAAAAAGGTAAAAAAACATGAAAAAAACAATCTTAGCACTAACTATTGCAACGTTATCCATTGGCGCATACGCAAATACTTATGATGCCGATAAAACTAATTACTCGACAAATACAAGCCAAAATCCTGATGCTATTGCTCACGCTAAAGCGATGACTGGCGTTACAACTAACAGCGATGCCAAAGCGTATGCAAGCGACGCAACAGCTTACGGCGACAGTCGCACTTATGCGGGCTATCGTGGTACAGCAACGGGCGCAAATACTGTGGCAAATGGGGAAGGAGCAGTTGCAACAGGTTACTCATCCACAGCAAGCGGCATTGTGTCTATTGCTCATGGTAACGCCGCTAAAGCTACAGGTGATGGCTCTATTGCTACTGGCGCGGAGGCGAGCGCGGAAGGTGCCAGAGCTACAGCGATTGGACGTGGTGCAATTGGCAAAGGTGCAGGGGCAACGGCTTTAGGTAGTGCAGCTCAGGCAACTGGCACAAGCTCCGTTGCGGTAGGCCCCGCGGCAACCGCTAGCGATACGCGCTCCGTTGCGGTTGGCGCCAACGCGAATGCAGACGGACACCGCGCAACTGCTTTAGGTACAAACACCAAAGCAAGTGGCCCAGGTGCAGTCGCCCTAGGCAATGAAAGCGAGGCGGTAAATCAAAAACTTTGGAACCGCACAAACGAATCCGCGGTGATTGACGATGTAACGCTTGATGGTTGGGCGGGTACAAAAACCATGGGTGAGGTATCTGTTGGCACAAAAGACAAAGAGCGCGCCATCTCCAATGTTGCGGCTGCGGAAATCTCCAAAACATCAACCGAAGCGGTGAATGGCTCACAGCTATACTCCGTTGCTAAAAAAGTCGCCGATAACAAACGAGCAATTGTAACCAATACAAAAAATATCGGTGATAATACGTCAAAAATCGATACATTAACCAAGCGCGCAGACGCTAACGATGTCGTAGATGAGCAACAATGGAACAAAATCAATAGCAACAGCAAATCTATTGGTGATAACGCATTATCAATCAACAATAATGCTAAGGCTATTGCGGCAAATAAGGCGGCGGTAAATAGCAATAAGCAAGCAATCTCCGATAACAAACAAGCAATTGTAACCAATGCAAAAAATATCGGTGCTAATGCGTCACAAATCAACGTAAACCGCGCAAAAATCGATACATTAACCAAGCGCGCAGACGCTAACGATGTCGTAGATGAGCAACAATGGAACAAAATCAATAGCAACAGCAAATCTATTGGTGATAATACGTCAAAAATCAACGTAAACAGCGCAAAAATCGATACATTAACCAAGCGCGCAGACGCTAACGATGTCGTAGATGAGCAACAATGGAACAAAATCAATAGCAACAGCAAATCTATTGGTGATAATACGTCAAAAATCAACGTAAACCGCGCAAAAATCGATAAGCTAAGTAATGGTATTGCTCAAGCTAATAAACGTATTGACAGCTTATCTGATGATGTGCGTAAGCACCGTAAGTTAGCTTCTGCCGGTATTGCTTCCGCTTTTGCTGTGGCCAACATCCCGCACGCTACTTATGCAGGTAAATCTGCTCTTGGTGTAGGCGTAGGCGGTCACAGCGGACAACAGGCTCTAGCAGTGCGCTACTCTCGCTTATCCGATAACACTAAATGGCTTGTAAGTGCAAGTGGCAGTGTGGATACGCAATCACAAGTTACTTACGGCGCGGGTCTAACCTATCAATTCTAATAATTCATATCGCCCCTCAATACGAGGGGCTAAGTTTTGGTGAAAATGAACGAAATTAACATCAACATCCCCTACTCAAGATTTGTAGATATTTTCTGCTGCTATTTTTATGTGCGTATGATATAGTGGAGACCCGTCGTCTGTTACTCGGGCGTTAGATGACGCTAAATACAGTTGGCTTATGTTTGGATCTGAGTTGCGAAATGACATTATCCGGACGGCGGAATCGGCAAACTATCCTGCGGTAGTTAACAACTACGTAAATAATTTTATTGAGTGGGCCAAAAGCCAATTTAATGCACCGCAAGACTACAACATCCCTCGACCACTGGTTGATGTGTTGCCGGTGGTGGATTACAAAAAATAAACAGTATTTAACCAACCCCAAAGACGCTCCAAGTGAGCGTTTTTTATTTTAAGCAGACAAAGGTGGTACAAAATGACCAAATATTTTTCAGTGGATATATCAAACGATATCCACATTATTAATTTGTATGAAACATTAGAGCAAGCAAGAGGGGCTTGTTTGGCTGGCGCTGTCGAGGCTCACGAATTTGCAGACGACATGGACGAATACGAAAATTATGAGAGTAATGATTTACCGTATGCCGTTTATGGTGTGGTTTTAGGTAAGGCCGAATGCAAGAAAAAAACGTTAACCGAAGAGGAGAAAGATGAGCGTTATTCCGATTTTGATTATAGCACAGTGTATAACAATAGATCCAACTGGGGATTTTTTAAGGTTGCTGGAGTGCGCGGCTGGCGAATTTACAAAACAGATCTTGATAAGATCAGGCAAAAACAAATATGGTGTTTGGCAAATCGACTTTACCACGCCGTCAGGGCGGCGTATTCGATCGTCTAGTGGCAGGACTGACAAGCGGCTTGCGCAAGAGCTGCACGACAAATTAAAAGCCGAGTCATACAAGGTCGAGCGACTAAACAAGCAACCGGAACGGACGGTGGAAGACGCACTAATCTGCTTTTTAGAGGACGCCGAACATCAAAAAGATTTGGAGACCAAGATACATCACGCGCAATACTGGCGAGACCGTATCGGCCATAAAAATCTTAGCTCTTTAACAAGTGATGACATCTATAACAATCTACCAACGCACAAGCGCACTGGAGAGAGACTATCGCCATCTACGCAAAATAGATACCGCACATCAATAATGCGGGCGCTTAATCTTGCCAAGCAAGCTGGGTGGGTTGATGCAATCCCGTATCTTGCCAAAAATAACGAGCCTAAAAAGCGCGTTAGATGGATAACGCAAGACGAGGCAAATAGGTTTTTAGATAGCCTTAACTTAGAGTGGATGCGTGAGGTCTGCTCATTTGCGCTACTCACCGGAGGGCGTATGTCGGAGATTTTAACTTTAACGTGGGATAAGATAGATTTTCCGCGCAGCATTGCCATTGTCACAAGTGACGTTGCCAAATCTGGCCACGCAAGATCGCTACCGCTACCGCGTAATGCAGTTAATTTTTTACGGCAAAAAGAGACAAGGCGTATATCTCAATATGTTTTTCACCGTGGCAAAGGCAAGATGATTTCAGACATTGATCGGGAGGATTTTAAACGAGCTTTGCAACGCGCAGGGATTAGTGATTTCAGCTTCCACGATTTGCGGCACACATGGGCAAGTTGGCATATACAAAGTGGCACACCGCTAATGGTGCTTAAGGAGTTAGGCGGTTGGGAGACAATCGAGATGGTGCAAAAATACGCACATCTTAACGAGAGGCATTTATTGCAATACGCAAATCATGTCAAAGTTACGTCAAAGTTGACTTTTTCGGCGACAAATTCAGATTCACAAAATGAGGAGGATTTATGTTTCGACACAAATAAAAAAGCCGTAAGTTACTGAGTTTAGAGACCTTTTTAACTTACGACTTCCGAGAAAATGGCGGAGGAACTGGGATTCGAACCCAGGGAGGGCGTAAACCCTCGCCGGTTTTCAAGACCGGTGCCTTCAACCACTCGACCATTCCTCCGTGATTTAAGCGAGGTGAATAATACGTTTTTTCCCCCACCCCGTCAAGCAAGAAAATAAAAAAATTATCTGACTGACTACTTTTAAATCACTATGTTTTAAAAATACACAAAATAAAAAACGGAACCTACTGGCTCCGCTTTTATTATTGAGATATTACTCTGCTTTTGCTTGTGTCGCTTCAGAATAAATATGGCTAATTGCACTATGATGGCCTGCGGCGCCTTTACCGTTAAAGTAATAGCGAGACTCCGTCCATTCTACAATTGGGAATGGTTTAGACACTTCATTTGGTGCTTTAGCTAATGTCATCGCTGCTTTAGTGTGTTGTACCGCTGAAATGGTACCTGCACGACCAGTGAACACATAAGAGCGAACAAACTCTGTTTTCTCTTGTGGTTCAACTTCAGCTGTTTCGACTTGAACAACAGGCTCTGATTTATGATGCAAGCGTTCTAATGATTCTTGCACTTTCTGTTGCACAGCCTCATTTGCCGGTTGAGTAATAAAATCTAAAGCTGGTTGAGTTTTTACCGGTTGTTCTTCCACTACAATACCCGTTGCTGGCGTGATTACACCTTTTTTCGTTTTTTCTTGCTCAAGCAATTCATCCACAGATAAGAAATTGCTTTCTTTCGCTGCATTCACAACAGAATAATCGACACAAACTTTACCGCTTGCTAATTCAGGTGAAGCAACTGCCGCAAATAATGGCATTGGTGACTTCACTTCATTACGACGACGGCGTTGATTATTCGATGTACGTAAATGACGTGGAGTACGACGCTGACGTTCTTGACGTGGTTTATCTTCAGCATTATCAGCAACATTGTTTTCAACCACTTCATTTTGAACAGTCTCAACAACGGGTACTTCAACCGCTTCAATAACATTCTCGTTTACATCAGTTGCATTGTCATCAATACGAACACGTTTACGTAAATCACGACGTTGACGACGCTCTGCTACCGGTTTCTCTGCTTTTTCTTCTTGACGATTATCATCAGAAACATTAGCAAAATTAACCGCACTTTCAGATGTCACTTCTTCATTCGCGTTACGACGATTGCGACGATTATTCACACGCTCGCGAGTTGGACGCGCATTTTCTTCATCTGTATTTTTCGCATTATCGTTGTTTTCGTTATTGCGAGAACGACGATTATTACGACGATCTTGATTACGACGATTATTACGGTTGTTGTTACGATTGTTGCGGTTGTTTTGGTTTTTCTCTTCTTCTTTTGGTTCAGAAGCAAATAAACCTTTAATTGCGGCAACAATTTTTGCAAACAATGACGGTTCTTCTGATTTACGCTCAACTGGTGCTGGTGCAGCCGTTGGGATCGATAGAGATACCGCGGCACTTTCCATCACTTGCTCAGAGGTTACTGCTGCAGTTTCGATATTGCGAGAAACAAGAGACTCTTCTGGTACAAATGTATCGTCTTGTGCATCATGGAATTTGGTTAAGTTATAGCTTAATTCATTTAGCTCTTCACCTTCACGAACACGGAATACGCTGAAATGTGGCGTTTCCATTGCTTCATTTGGCACCACGATAATATCTACATCATGACGTTTTTCGATGCTATGAACGGCTTTACGTTTTTCGTTAAGTAAGTAAGACGCAATTTGTACAGGCACGATAGTGTGTACTTGTTTGGTATTTTCTTTTAACGCTTCTTCTTCGATTAAACGTAAGATTGAAAGTGATAAGCTTTCGTTATCACGCACTTTACCTGTACCTTGACAGCGTGGGCAAACATGGTGCGAAGACTCACCTAATGATGGGCTTAAACGCTGACGTGACATTTCCAACAAGCCGAAGCGAGAAATACGGCTGATTTGAATACGTGCACGGTCTTGACGCACGGCATCACGGATACGGTTTTCTACTTCACGCTGGTGACGAACAGGTGTCATATCAATGAAATCGATAACCACTAACCCACCTAAGTCACGTAAACGTAATTGACGAGCAATTTCATCTGCGGCTTCAAGGTTGGTATTTAATGCGGTTTCTTCAATGTCACCACCACGAGTTGAACGCGCCGAGTTGATATCGATCGCCGTTAACGCTTCTGTTACATCAATGACAATCGAACCACCAGAAGGTAAACGCACTTCACGTTGGAAGGCTGATTCAATTTGTGACTCAATTTGATAGTGGCTAAATAGTGGCACTTCTCCTTGATACAGTTTCACACGATTGATGAAATCTGGACGCACAAGTTTGATGTGTGCTTTTGCTTTTTCAAATACTTTCGGGCTATCAATTAAGATCTCACCGATATCACGACGCAAGTAATCACGGATCGCACGAACGATCACATCACTTTCTTGGTGAATTAAAAACGGAGCTGGACGGCTTTGTGAAGCTTGCTTAATTGCTTCCCAATGATGTAAAAGTACTTTTAAGTCCCACTGTAATTCTTCTGGTGATTTACCTACACCCGCTGTACGCACGATAAGACCAACGCCTTCCGGTACATCTAAAGAACTCAATGCTTCTTTTAATTCGATACGTTCATCGCCTTCAATACGGCGAGAAATACCACCTGCACGCGGATTGTTTGGCATAATCACCAAATAACTACCGGCAAGGGAAACAAAAGTAGTTAAGGCTGCGCCTTTATTGCCGCGTTCTTCCTTGTTCACCTGAACGATCACTTCTTGGCCTTCGGTCAAAATATCACGGATATTTGGACGACCTTGAAACACATAATCAGCAGGGAAATACTCGCGGGCAATTTCTTTTAAAGGAAGGAAGCCATGGCGCTCTGCACCATAATCCACAAAGGCTGCTTCTAAACTCGGCTCTACGCGAGTGATTTTCCCTTTGTAAATATTGGCTTTTTTCTGTTCATGACCAGGACTTTCAATATCCAAGTCGAATAAACGCTGGCCATCGACCAACGCAACGCGCAACTCTTCTTTTTGAGTCGCATTGATTAACATTCTTTTCATTGTCAATTTCTCGTTTTGAATTATCTAAAACACCTTGAAAATTAACCGCACTTTACAGATTTACTGACCTTAGCCATCGACCTCGTGTTTCTCGCGAACAGTCAATCTCACGACTGTGTGTTGCTGGGTGCATTGATAGCATACTCAATTGTTATCTAAGACAATTTTCGTAAAACAATGCGATGTGTTAATTACGCATTGCAAGGAAGCGTCAACCTTCAAGAAAAACATGTTGATTATCAATGTCTTATGCCATTTGCCGCATTGAGTTTTGACCAACATACAAAATTACTTTCTAAATGCCAAATTTGAGGCGCAGAAAGACGCTCTATTATCCACATTCAGGGCTAAATTAGCAAGGCATTCTTGCTATTATCACCAGGGATATTGTGATATGATTCAGCCCAATTTTTAAAGGATAGATTCAATGACTGAAAAACAAGAAAAAATCATCAATCAATCCGTCAAAATGCTCACGATTTCTGAGGATGAAGCAGGACAACGCATTGATAATTATTTATTGGCAAAATTAAAAGGTGTGCCAAAAAGTTTGATTTATCGCATTCTACGTAAAGGCGAAGTGCGTGTGAACAAAGGGCGAATCAAACCTGAATATAAATTGCAAAATGGTGATGTGGTGCGTGTGCCACCTGTTCGTGTTTCTGAAAAAAATACTGCCCCAATTTCTAAAAACTTGAATAAAGTCGCTTCCCTTGAAAGCCATATTCTTTTTGAAGATGATTGTTTATTAGTATTGAACAAACCTTCTGGCATTGCGGTTCATGGTGGGAGTGGCTTGAATTTTGGTGTGATTGAAGCCTTACGTGCATTACGTCCTGAAGCCCGTTTTTTAGAATTGGTTCACCGCTTGGATAGAGATACATCCGGCATTTTATTAGTTGCCAAAAAACGTTCTACCTTACGCAACTTACACGAACAACTTCGTGTTAAAACGGTACAAAAAGATTATCTCGCGCTCGTGCGTGGACAATGGCAATCTCATGTAAAAGTCGTGCAAGCCCCTTTATTAAAAAATGAATTGGCCAGTGGCGAACGCATCGTTAAAGTCAGTGAACAAGGCAAACCTTCAGAAACGCGATTTGCCATCGAAGAACGCTATCAAAATGCGACCTTAGTAAAAGCCTCACCTGTAACCGGACGAACTCATCAGATCCGAGTTCATACTCAATATGCAGGTCACCCAATTGCATTAGATGATAAATACGGTGATAAAGAATTCGATAAATATATGCAAGATCTCGGGCTTAATCGCTTGTTTTTACATGCGTTTTCTATTCGATTTGAGCACCCTAAAACGGGTGAAACATTACGCCTCAATGCTCAACTAGACGAAAAAATGAAAGCAATTCTGAAAAAACTGCGTGAAAGCAAAGAGATAAACCCATAGACAAGAAAAATGTTTATTGCTATATTTGATGACGGAGACAACTCGTTTCTATCATTAATTAACATATAACAACAAAGGATAGCAAAATGGCAAAAGGACAATCATTACAAGATCCTTATTTGAATGCGTTACGCCGTGAACGTATTCCTGTTTCGATTTATCTCGTTAATGGGATTAAATTACAGGGTCAAATCGAATCATTCGACCAATTCGTGATTTTATTAAAAAACACGGTTAATCAAATGGTGTACAAACACGCAATTTCGACTGTGGTTCCAGCACGTTCTGTTTCTCACCACAATAATAATGGCGGTCATCATGTAGCACAAACTTCTGATGCTGTAGCGGAAGTAGAAACACAAGCAGAATAATTCTGTTCAATGAACGATTTCATCAGTTTAAGTGCGGTTGAAAATTCACCTGAAATTTCAACCGCACTTTCGTCATCTAAAACAGGCGACAATAGCCAATCGGCAAAAGATAAAGCTGTCGTCGTGCATGTTTTCTTTTCTCAAAATAAAAACATTGAAGATCTACAAGAATTCCAACTTTTAGCGGAATCTGCCAATGTTGAGATTTTACAAATCATCACCACGAGCCGAGCTACACCACAAGCAAAATACTTTATCGGTGAGGGGAAAGCACAAGAAATTGCTGATGCAGTGAAAACCTTAGATGCCGATGTGGTTTTGGTGAATCATCAATTAACCCCTGCTCAAACCCGTAATTTAGAAAGCATTTGCCAATGTCGTGTAGTAGATCGCACGGGGGTGATTTTAGATATCTTTGCCCAACGAGCCCGCTCGCACGAAGGGAAATTGCAAGTTGAATTAGCTCAGCTTAAGCATTTATCCACTCGATTAGTCCGCCGAAAAACAGGCTTAGATCAGCAAAAAGGTGCGGTAGGATTGCGTGGCCCTGGCGAAACGCAGTTAGAAACGGATCGCCGTTTAATCAAGGTTCGTATCGCACAGTTGCAAAATCGTTTGGCGAAAGTCGAAAAACAACGCAATCAAAATCGCCAAACCCGACAAAAAGCGGATATTCCGACCATTTCCTTAGTAGGCTACACCAATGCGGGGAAATCGACACTCTTCAATTTCATCACGCAAGCCAATGTCTATGCGGCAGATCAGCTTTTTGCCACCCTCGATCCCACATTAAGACGTTTGCAAATTCAAGATGTTGGCACAGCGATTCTCGCCGATACCGTTGGTTTCGTTCGCCAACTTCCCCATGATTTAGTTTCCGCGTTTAAATCTACGTTGCAAGAAACGGTTGAAGCTAGTTTGTTATTGCACGTCATTGATGCAGCAGACGCTCGAAAGATCGAAAATATTGAAGCTGTGAATTTAGTGTTGGAAGAAATTAAGGCTGATAAAGTACCGGCTTTGCTTGTGTATAACAAAATTGATTTATTGGAAAATGTGGCGCCTCATATTGAATATGATGACGAGAATAAACCCGTTGCCGTTTATCTTTCAGCACATTCAGGTGAAGGATTAGATCTGCTACTTGAAGCTATTAAAGTGCGGTTGAAAAACGAGATACTTTCTTTCACCCTCACACTGCTCCCACAAGAGGGCAAAATCCGCCATGCGCTCTATCAATTAGATAGCATTCGTCACGAGCAAATTTCAGATGGAGGTGAATTTATCCTCAATGTACAAATTGATAAAGTCGAATGGCTCAAACTTTGTAAACAATTCCCTAAACTGTCAGAAATTATTTACTAATACCGTATTGTTTTAATTTATTGGCAATCGCCGTGTGTGATACGCCTAATCGTTGTGCCAATTTTCGCGTACTTGGATACTGAGCATAAAACGCGCGCAATACACTCGCCTCATATTGTCCCATGATTTCATCTAGCGTTTGCTCACCAAAATCATCTGCAGAAATGACCGCACTTTGTACAGGTTTTAAATTTAAACTTTCAATATCAAGCTGGTTATTCTTTGCTAAGGAACAGGCACGATACAAGACATTGTAAAGCTCTCGCACATTACCTTGCCAAGGCTGACCTTTCAAATAATTTAGAAAATCAGCATCATATTGCGGCATTGAAATCTTAAGCTGTGTGCTGATTTCTTGTAAAAAACTGTCTGTTAAAGGCTGAATGTCCTCCACTCGCTCACGCAATGGTGGCACATTTAGTGCTAAAACATTTAATCGATGGAATAAATCACTGCGTAATTTCCCTTGTTCTAACAGTTTTTCCATCGGTTCTTGTGAAGTACAAATCACTCGAACATTTGCATGATGTTCTTTTTCTTCCCCCACTCGACGGAAAGAACCATCCGTTAAAAAACGCAATAATTTTGCCTGTAAACTTAATGAAAGCTCAGCAATGCCATCCAGTAACACCGTACCTTCATTAGCATATTCAAAAAAACCGATGGTTTCACTGTCACCCACTTTACGCCCAAACATTTCACTTTCCGCATCTTCATCTGGCAAGCCCGCACAGTTTACTGCAATGAATTTTTTCTCACGACGCAAGCTCGCAAAATGGCAAGCTTTTGCTAATAAGTCTTTACCCGTGCCCGTTTCACCTTGAATTAAAAGTGGTACATCAAACATCGCAAAACGTTGTGCATTTTCGACCGCACTTTTCATGGAAAAGCTTTGAGTGACAAAGCAAGAGAAAGGATCTTGTGGATTAAATGTCAGCATAAAATAAGCTCGATTTTATTGAATGATGCCGATATGATAGGGAGTTTATTGATATGTGTAAAGATTAATTTACATATAAAAAGGGCAATCCTTGACTGCCCTTTTAGATGATTTTTCGTATTATTTTTTCACTGCACGATCAAGTTCTTGTGCGATGATTTCCATGGTTTCTAAACCACCAAACGCAAGATACCAATTCGCTGCATCAAGATACACAATGTGTCCATCTTTATACGCTTTGGTTTGTTTGATGATATCGTTATCCAACACTTTTTGTGCATTGTTGGCTTTTTCTGTAATCGCCGCAGTACGATCCACGACAAGTAAAAAGTCTGGATTTTTTTCTAAGATATATTCAAAACCAACACTTTGGCCGTGCGTAGACGATTTAATGCTGTCATCAATCGGTTTAAAACCAAATTTTTGATACACCATACCATAACGAGAACCGTCACCAAAGGCACTGATTTTACTTTCATTAACCAACACCAATAAGGCTGTTTTGTCTTTCGCATCTTTGGCGACTTGGTCAACCTTACTTTCTAATGCTGAAAGTTTTTCTTTCGCAACATTTTCTTTACCAAAGATCTGACCAAGTGCGGTCACATTTTGTTGAAAACTCGGGTAGTAATTGTTGTAGTCATTTTCAACATTAAATACTGGCGCAATTTCTTTAAATTTGTCGATCATTTTTTCTTGACGTTTAGACGCGATGATCAAATCCGGATTGAGTTCGTTAATTTGCTCCAATGATTGTTCTTTCAAATCACCGACATTCTTATATTTTTTGTCTGCAAATTCTGAAAGATAGTTTGGAATTTTTCCACTTTGTGGGAAGCCCACGATTTTATCTTGCACACCTAATGCACGAAGTGTGTCTGCCGCACCGAAATCAAGCACAATGACACGCTGTGGATTTTGTGGCACAACCTGCTTTCCAGCGGCATTTTCAACGGTAATATCTGCTGCTTGAGTAACACCGACCAAAGCAAAAAGTGAAAGTGCTAATGTTGATAATGTTTTTTTCATGAAGATTTCCTTATTTATCTAAAATAAACGGCAATTTTATGGTCGTCGATATCCTGAATAGGTATCGACATATCATAAATATCTTGTAGCACGGGCGATTGCATAATGTGGTTAACTTCCCCTTGGTGCACTAATTTTCCATTTTTCATGGCAACAATGTAGTCTGAGTAACAAGAGGCAAAATTAATATCGTGAATCACAATCACCACGGTTTTGTTGAGTTCTGTCGCTAATTTACGCAAAACTTGCATGATCTGCACAGAATGTTTCATATCCAGATTATTTAATGGTTCATCCAACAAAATATAATCCGTATCTTGTGCAAGTGTCATCGCAATATAAGCGCGTTGTCGCTGACCACCACTTAAGTTATCGATATATTGATGACGAATATCATCTAAATTCATATAGGCAATAGCATTATCAATAAAAGTGCGGTCAGTTTGGGTTAAGTTTCCTTTGCTATAAGGAAAACGCCCAAAAGCGACTAAATCTTCAATGGTTAGACGCAAATTAATGTTGTTAGTTTGCTTTAAAATCGCAAGTTGTTTCGCAATATCGCTACTTTTCTTGCGATTGAGCAATTCACCGTTGAGATAGATCTCGCCGCTATCAGCATTCAACAAACGGCTCATAATAGACAGCACCGTACTCTTCCCCGCGCCATTCGGCCCGATAAAAGACGTAATTTTCCCCGTGGGAATGGTAACGGACACATTATCCACCACCTTTTTGCTTCCGTAACTTTTAGTAATATTGCGAATTTCTATTGCCATTTTTTGTTTGCTCTTAATAACAAATAAATAAAGTACACGCCACCGACAAAATTAACGATGATGCTTAATGTCGTGCGGAACGTAAAAATATGCGTCACCAATAATTGCCCTAAAACCAAGGTAATGATGGAAATTAACATCGCGGCAGGAATGAGGACTTTGTGACGATAATCACGAACAAATTCAAAGGTCACGTTCATTACCAATAACCCGAGGAACGTAAGTGGGCCAACAAGTGCAGTCGACACTGACGTTAAAATTGCCACGAGAATTAATAGGACTTTTAAGGTCTTTTGATAATCAATACCTAAGTTAATGGCATTTTCTCGCCCTAACGCCAACACATCAAAGCAATGCCAATATCTCAGACTGAAAACAATCGTCGCCACTAAAATGGCTAATGCCACCCACAAGATTTGTGTATTGATTCGGTTGAAACTTGCGAAGCCAATATCTTGTGCGATCTGGAATTCATTTGGATCAATCAACACTTCCATAAACGTCGTTAAGCTGCCAAAGAAGGTGCCGAAAATAATCCCAACAAGCAATAAGAAGAAAATATTTTGGTTCTCTTTCTTAAACAGAAAGTGATAAAGCACTAATGAAAATGCCATCATTAATCCCGTACACAATACAAACAAGGCAATTGAATTCATGGAAAGCAATGTGCTTGAACCAAAAAGGAAGATAATCGTCGTTTGAATCAGTAAATACAGTGAATCTAACCCTAAAATACTCGGGGTGAGAATCCGGTTATTCACGACCGTTTGGAAAATCATCGTAGCGAGTGCACTTGCCGCGCCTGTAATCACAATCGCAATTAAGGATAAGGCACGATTTTCCAAGGCATATTGCCAACGGTTCGGTAAGTTGTAGCCTAAATAGAGTGCAAGAGAAACAATGGCTAACAATGACAATATAATCAGTTGAGAAGAAGATTTCTTAGCCATTTCTATACCGCTTTAATAATAAAAATAAGAAGACACCACTACCGAATACACCAACCACGGCATTAATGGAAATCTCATAAGGATAAATCACACTTCGACCTAAAATATCGCAGAATAAAACAAATACCGCACCTAACAAAGCGGTATGAGATAACACTTTCTTCAAGTTATCCCCTAAATAAAGCGTGACGATATTTGGAATAATTAGCCCCAAGAAAGGGATCACGCCAACAGACACGATAATAATCGAAGACACCACCGCCACAATGAGCAGACCGAGATAAAGTACCTGGTTGTAATTTAGACCTAGATTAACCGCAAAATCTTTCCCCATCCCGACAATAGAAAAACGATGGGCAAATAAATAAGCCACGATGAGTGTAGGAATACTGAAATATAACAATTCATAACGACCAGACATCACAAGCGAGAAATCCCCTTGTAGCCATCCAGATAGGTTTTGTAATAAATCTTCTTTGTAAGCAATAAAAGCAGTAATTGAACTGATGATATTACCAAACATAATCCCCACTAAAGGTACAAAAATGGTGTCCTTGAATTTCAAACGGGACAGAATCGTCATAAATAACAATGTACCAAGGAAAGACACAATCACCGCAATGGTGGTTTTTAACAACATTGAAGCCGTTGGGAAAAACAGCATCGCCATTAAAATCCCTAATCTTGCACTATCCATGGTGCCCGCAGTGGTGGGAGAAACAAATCGGTTTCGACTGAGTTGCTGCATCACTAAGCCACAAATACTTAAGGATGCACCCGCAATCAAGATACTGATTAAACGAGGCACTCGACTAATGAAAAATATCTGCCATTGATTACCTTCAAAATTCAGTAACCCTTGCAGATTAACAGTACTTACCCCGAGAAAAAGTGAAATAAAGGAAAGCACGATCAAAAGAAAAATCAGATAACGTCGCTTAATCATAAAAATGAGAATAATTCTAAAATGCAAAAAGAATAGCATATTGAAGGAAAAGAGAAAAGATGAAGTGCGGTCAGTTTTCGGCTAATTTTTAGTCGTATAAAAAATGCGGTCAAATTTGACCGCACTTCATTCGCTATAATTTTAATGTTCTTTCAACTTCTTTCGCTCGAACTAAGAATTGCTTACGTTCTGCTGTTGCCATTCCGCTGCTGGTACCTGGCAATTTCACCGTAAGCGGGTTCACCGCACGTTCATTAATATGAAACTCGTAGTGCAAGTGTGGACCAGTTGAAATCCCCGTATTACCAGTTAATGCAATGCGCTCTCCTTTCTTCACGGTTTGACCCGCACTAACTAAAGCACGACTTAAATGCATATACACCGTTTGATATTCACGACCATGGCGTATCACCACATAACGTCCTGCACCACCTGCTTGATAAGCCACTTTTTCTACCACACCTTCTGCTGGCGCAATAACTGGCGTCCCTGGTGAAACAGCAAAGTCCACCCCTTTATGCGGTCGAACGCGTCCTGTTACCGGATGGCGGCGATTTGGGTTAAATGGTGACGAAATACGCGCTTGACGTTGCAATGGATAACGCGCAAAGCCTTTACCAAGGGTTTCCCCTTGCTTATCGTAGTAACGACCATTGGCGGCTTGAATGCCATAATAGCTCTTCCCGTCTGCCATGATGTGAATCGCTTCAACGTTACCTTGACCGGTTAATTTATCGCCTAAATATTCACGGGATACTAAGATCGCAAATTTGGTGCCTTTACTGAGTTTTTGAAGGCTTACCTGCCACTGTAACGCGGAACTTAATTGGCTGATTTGACGACCATCCAAACCTAAATCACGCAAACTTGATGCAAAAGATCCGTTAATCGTACCTTTTAGCACCTCTTTCTTCCAGATACTTTTCTTCTCTAGAATTTGGCGTTTAAACTTACCGTCTTCCATGCGTTCATAAATGCGTTCTTCTTTTTCAGACACCAACCAGTTTAAATATTCCAGTTGATCTTCTTTATCTAAAATCCAATAGAACTGTTGACCTGCGCGCAGCGTTTTTAATTCAGGATACGCAGCAATCAAATCTTTCGCCGTATCATCTTCTAAACCGGAAAGCTCTAATACATCTTTTAATGAATCACCACGCACCACGGTATGACTAAATTGATCGGTAATACGCAATGCCTGATCAGCTACATCTAAAATGCCGCTGAGTGCATCTTGTGCATCTTTTGGTAAATCATTGAGATCGTCAAATTGTGGTTTAATTTCATCAACTTCATCATCTTTGGCTTGAAGATCATCATCGTAAGAAGTCGCATCTTCCGTATTCGCATTCTGCTTAGTTTCAGGATGTTCACCTGCTTGAGTTTGTTGCTTGTCTGATTCTGTTTTTTCAGGTGTAAGAGATTGATATTGAACATTATCCACCATCTCTGGTTCAAGATTACTTTGCAGAGAAGGATCATAATCAGCGGTATCTTTAAAGGCGAGGAAAATACCCGTTAAAATAAGCAAAAGTGCGGCGAAAAAAATCGCCGCTTTTATGCGGGATTTTCGTTTCCGTCTATCTCTGGCTAATTTAACGTGTTGCAAAATAGATACCTTTAAAATGAATAAAAAGCTTTTCGCTTTTCAGACTACAAACTCTGGGAAAAATTCATTTTACCCTAAAAATGTCAAATCTTATGCCTAAATATTAGGCATAGTCGGAATTTCTTGAGAAAAATAAGGAAATGAGCTATTTTAGTGAGCTATTTTTAAAGGGGGAATTATGCAGATTCGCGCCATTCAACCAACTCAACTCACACCATTAATTACACTGAAAAATATCAATGTGGTCTTTGAACAAAAGACCGCATTGCGGGATATTAACCTCAGTATTTATCCTAATTCAATTATCACCATTGTAGGCCCAAATGGTGGGGGAAAATCGACCCTTTTAAAAACCTTATTAAAATTGCAAACGCCTACATCAGGTGAGGTGATTTATAGCGCGAATGTCAGAATTGGCTATGTACCACAAAAAATTCACCTCGATCACAGCTTACCGATGACGGTTGAGCGTTTTCTTGCGCTCAAAAAAGGTGTTAAAACGCAAGAAATATCAACCGCACTTGAGCAACTCTCTATTACTCATTTAAGAAAAAATAATATGCAAAAACTCTCAGGTGGCGAGATGCAACGTGTATTATTGGCTCGTGCGATTTTGAATAAACCCAATTTACTGGTGCTAGATGAACCGACTCAAGGCGTGGATATTAATGGTCAAGCTGAACTTTATCAGCTGATTCACCGTACTCAACAAACCTTAAATTGCGCGGTGTTAATGGTTTCTCATGACTTACATATCGTGATGGCAGACAGTAAAGAAGTGTTGTGCATCAATCAACATATTTGCTGTGCCGGCACACCAGAAAGCCTATCGAATGATCCCACATTTATGCGTCTTTGGGGCAATCAAATCTCACAAAATGTGGGCTTTTATACACACCATCATAATCACCACCATAATATGCATGGTGATGTTTGTAGTTGCAGCGCCAATCCATCAGAATGCCAACAATAAGGAAAAATCATGTTTGAGATTTTATTTCCCGCCTTGCTTACGGGCTTACTGCTTTCCTTAATTACCGCGCCACTGGGTGCTTTTGTGGTGTGGCGTAAAATGGCTTATTTTGGTGATACCCTTTCCCACTCAGCCTTGCTTGGTGTGGCATTAGGGATTTTCCTACAAATTAATCCTTATGTTGCCATTGTAATTTTGACGATTATTCTCGCCGTATTAATGGTATGGCTCGAAAGTAACACGCAATTTTCAGTGGATACCCTTTTAGGCATTATCGCACACAGTTGTCTTTCCCTTGGTGTAGTCACAGTTGGCTTACTTAAAAATGTCCGCGTAGATTTAATGAGTTATCTTTTTGGGGATTTGCTCGCCATTAACTTTAACGACTTACCTTACATTGGCGCAGGTGTCGTCATTGTATTAGGCACACTGCTTTACTTCTGGCAAGCCTTACTCTCCACCACAGTTTCGCCTGAACTGGCTCAAGTGGAAGGCATTAACATCAAAAAAATGCGATTTATCTTAATGATTTTGACCGCACTTACCATTGCCTTAAGTATGAAGTTTGTTGGGGCTCTGATTATTACATCACTCTTAATTATTCCCGCTGCAACGGCAAGACGTTTTGCTAAAACGCCTGAACAAATGGTA
The DNA here is from genome assembly GCF_031191205.1 of Haemophilus parainfluenzae ATCC 33392. Classification (NCBI taxonomy): domain Bacteria; kingdom Pseudomonadati; phylum Pseudomonadota; class Gammaproteobacteria; order Pasteurellales; family Pasteurellaceae; genus Parahaemophilus; species Parahaemophilus parainfluenzae. Next base: position 329,841 of record NZ_CP133470.1, read on the forward strand.
TTTATTGCGATTTTAATCAGCATGCTTTCCGTCGTTGGCGGGTTATTCCTTTCCGCCTTTTATGATACAGCGGCGGGGCCTTCTGTCGTGATTTGTTCCGCATTTTTGTTTTTGTTATCATTACTAAAAAAGGAATATTTATAATCCGCTCCAACCAGTGAAAACCATTTGCACCGCACCTTAAATCTTGATAAAGTGCGGGCAACTTTTGACGATATTTTAGGATAAGAAATGAGCCAAGAATATTTAGATTTTGAATTACCTATTGCTGAACTTGAAGCCAAAATTGAAGCACTACGTTCAGCATCTGATGACAAAATTGATTTACACGATGAAATTAAACGCTTACAAAAGAAAAGCGATGAATTAACCAAAAAAACCTTTGCAAATCTTGATGCATGGCAGGTTTCTCGTATGGCACGTCACCCAAATCGTCCATACACCCTTGATTATATCGAACATATTTTTACTGATTTCCAAGAACTTGCAGGCGATCGTGCCTTTGCAGATGATAAAGCGATCGTAGGTGGTCTTGCTCGTTTAGATGGTCGCGCGGTAATGATTATCGGTCACCAAAAAGGTCGTACAGTAAAAGATAAAGTAACACGTAACTTTGGTATGCCAGCACCTGAAGGCTATCGTAAAGCGTTACGTTTAATGCAAATGGCTGAGCGTTTCAACTTACCTATCATTACCTTTATCGACACGCCAGGGGCTTACCCGGGCATCGGTGCGGAAGAACGAGGTCAATCTGAAGCGATTGCTCGTAACTTACGTGAAATGTCTACCTTAAAAGTGCCTGTTATCTGTACCGTAATTGGTGAAGGCGGTTCCGGTGGTGCATTAGCCATTGGTGTGGGTGACAAAGTGAATATGTTACAATATTCAACTTATTCCGTTATTTCACCAGAAGGTTGTGCTTCTATCTTATGGAAAAGCGCAGAAAAAGCGTCAACCGCAGCAGAAGTCATGGGCTTAACCGCACCTCGTTTAAAAGAGTTAGGTTTAATTGATAATATCGTTCCTGAGCCATTAGGTGGTGCGCATCGTAATTATCATGAAATGGCTCGCAATTTAAAACACTGTCTTGTTGAAGAACTCAACGAACTCGATACCTTCGATAAAGATGGCTTATTAGAAAGACGTTATGAACGTTTAATGTCTTATGGCTATTGTTAATAATATATAAAAAGAGCGGTTAATTTAACCGCTCTTTTTTGTGTTTAAAGAATAATACATGGATGCCAGAAAATGCATCAATGCTAAAATAAAAATAACGTAAAAGGAGTTTAAAATGAAAAACGTATTAGCAATCCAATCCCACGTAGTTTATGGTTTTGCCGGTAATAAATCTGCCACCTTTCCAATGCAACTATTAGGCGTGGATGTATGGGCACTTAATACCGTGCAATTCTCTAATCACACTCAATATGGCAAATGGACAGGCATGGTGATTCCACAAGAACAAATTGGTGAAATTGCTAACGGTTTAGATGCCATTGGAAAACTGCAAGAATGTGATGCGTTGCTCTCTGGCTATTTAGGTTCAGCTGAGCAAGTTGACAAAATTATCTATGCTTTAGAGAAAATCAAAGCTCGTAACCCAAATGCACTTTACTTGTGCGATCCAGTGATGCCAAATGCCGAAAAAGTCTGCGTGGTAGCCGATGGCGTACGTGAACGCTTAATTGAAAAAGCTATTCCACGTGCGGACATCATGACCCCAAACCTTTCAGAGCTTCGTACACTTTCTGACTTCCCTATCAATACGTTTGACGATGTGCTGAAAGCCGCTAATGCATTAGTGGCTAAAGGTGTGAAAAAAGTGTTGGTTAAACACTTAGGTAAAGCAGGTAAATTAAATGATCCTGATACCTTTGAAATTATTATGGCGACACCTGAAGGTGTATGGCATTTAAGTCGTCCACTTTATAAATTCTCTTTTGAACCTGTTGGTGTGGGTGATTTAATTGCGGGAACTTTCTTGGCGCATTACTTAAACTGTGGCAATGATGTTGAAGCTTTTGAAAAAATGAATAATGCTGTTGCTGGCGTAATGAAAACTACCTTTGATTTAAAATCTTACGAACTCCAACCTATTGCTGCACGTTTTGAGATCTTAAATCCAAGCACAAACTACAAAGCTGTTAAAGTTGCCTAATGAATCTTTTTTCATTATTCCAAGCACAAATCCCAACCACCGCCAATAAGCTTCTCATCGCTTTTAGCGGTGGTTTGGATTCAACTGCACTGCTTTCTTTAGTTAAAAAACTCAGCGAAAAACGACCGCACTTAAGCCTGAGAGCTATTCATATCCATCACGGATTAAGCCCGAATGCGGATACTTGGACGACTCATTGCCAACAACTCTGTGAGCAATTTGCCATTCCACTTATTATTGAAAAAGTCAAAGTGGAAATGCACAATGGCATTGAAGCGGGCGCAAGAGAAGCTCGTTATCGGGCGATTTTAAAACATATTCAGCCAGATGAATATCTGGTCACTGCACATCATTTAAATGATCAAACTGAGACTTTTTTCCTGGCGCTAAAACGCGGAGCTGGATTACAAGGTTTAGGTGCTATGCAAAAAGAAAGCCAATTATTCGGAATGCCTATTCTACGCCCACTCCTTTCTTTTAGCCGCTATGAATTAGAAGATTACGTTCAGCGAGAAACTCTGTCTTGGGTCGAAGACGAAAGCAATCAAGACAATCATTACGATCGCAATTTCTTACGTAACCAAATTTTGCCTGAAATACGCCAACGCTGGAGACATTTTGATCATGCAGTTCAGCATGCCGCACAACATTGTTTTGAGCAACAACAACTGATTAATGAATTATTACAGACCTGCTTTGAGCAGCACATTCTTGAGGATCAAAAACAGTTTTCACTCGTAAATTTTCTAGAATATTCATTGCAAAAACAAACCACACTTTTACGCATGTGGTTGGCTAAAAATCAGATTGCTATGCCTACGCAGGTTCAATTAATGCATATTATTGATGATGTTATTCAGGCTAAAGCGGATGCATCCCCACAATTTCAACTTGGGGAGCATATTATTCGCCGTTATCAGCAATATCTCTATTTAACGGGGAAATTTGCTGATTTGTCGAAAACTTGTCTTGATATGCCGTTAAATCAACAGATTGCCTTGCCTGATAATCTTGGAACAATTTATGCTACCCACAATGCGAAAGGCATTTTAGTGCATTGGAATAACAAACAGGTTCAACTTGCTGATACACAAGAGCCGATTCAAATACGATTTGCTTATACTGGCAAAGTAAAACGACAGCATAATCGCCCTGCCGAAACCATGAAAAAAATTTGGCAAGAGCTCGGCGTTCCGCCTTGGCAACGAAATCGTATTCCGCTCATTTTTTATGGTGAGACTTTACAAAGTGCGGTGGGTTTTTTCCGTGTTTTTCAGAACTTAGAGAAATAAAAAATAGGTGATGATTCACCCATTTTTATAATTAAGAAAAGCGTTTAAAATGCCTGCCGTAAATTCTTTCCGTAAATAAAATCCCAGCGGCAAGGTATCAATCACTTCCCCATTTTTACCAATGCCTTTCGTAATGGCCTTGCTGTTTGCACCTTTTGGACGTAGTTGCATGACTTCACCAATACGCGCCGTAATCTGATCTAACTTTCCGAGCACAATATAATCCATCAACTCTTCCCAATCTTGGCGTAATTGATGTTCTTGTTCAGCCGAAGGTTGCCATAAGATAGGTTGGCCAATATGGCGCTCACGCAAAGGAATATCTCGACTACCTTCAACAGGAATCCACAAGACTTTCGATAATTTATGACGAACGTGTGAGTTTTCCCAATTCACCCCAGCGTTCTGAACCAAGGGCGCAAGGCTCACAAACGTAGTTTCCAACGGAAAACCTTCGGTATTAATGGGTAACGTTTTTAACTCAATGCCTAAATGAGAAAAGTCCTGCTCTGCTTTACTGCCGGCAGTCGCCCCTAATGCGGTTTCAAGCAACATTCCAACCCAACCTTTATCGCGTTTTAAATCAGGCGGAACAGGAATATTTAACTCATCTGCAAGTTCGCCAAAGGTTAACCCCGAAATAGATTGTGCTTTTTCTAATAAGACTTGTTCGGTTTGTGGGATCATTCGTGGTATTTCTTCAATAATTTCGGTTTAACGTATTCTACGCCTTTGTCGATGTAAGGAATATTTTCTAGTTTCAATAAAAAGCGTTTTGCCGGCAATCCACCACCAAAACCGGTGATTTCACATTTTTTCCCTAATACACGATGACATGGAATGATAATACTAATTGGATTACTCCCAACAGCACCGCCAACGGCTCGCACCGCCTTAGGGTTATTAATACTTTCGGCTAATCCACCATAACTGGCTGTTTTACCATAAGGAATTTGACGCAATGCTTTCCAAATCGCTTGTTGAAATGCGGTACCTTTAGGCGATAAAGGAATATCGGAGAAACTTTCTGGCTCGCCATTAAAATAACGCATTAAAGCGCACCGCACTTTTTCAAAAAGCGGTAAATCTTCTCGTAAAATCCAATTTGGATTTGGCGTGGTTTGTTCTAACTCACAATCTAAATTTGTAAGGTTTTCACCATCAGAAAGCATTAATAACCGACCAATTGGTGAATCCATATAAGCATAAAAAAGTGCGGTCATTTTTCTCCCGTTTTTTATGGGACCATATAAGAAAAAAGCACACCGAACATTCATTCGGTGTGCTACGTATTATGCTAAATTTTTAACAAATTAGAAACTGTAGTTTAAGTTTAAACCGTAAAGGTTAGCACTTGCTTTAGAGGTATAATTCGCTGTTACTGTCGCTAAGCCACCAATTGATTGGCTTTCGGTAAAGTGAATTTTTTTACCACGCAAGTGAGCAAAGCCCGCATCAATAGAAAGATTCGGGGTAAATTTATACGTTGCTCCTACGCTATACCACATACGATCTGTATCTGGAATAGATGCACTTGCATGTTCTGTTGGTGCTGCCGCTTCATCATAAGCTATACCGGCACGAAGTGTTAATTTATCATTTACATTATAGGTTGCACCTAATGCATAACGAGAATTGCTACGGTATTTTTCATCTTTATGGAAAGCAAGTTCACCGTCATTAAAGGTTGCGTGTAACTCTTTGAAACGGCTCCAATGTGTAAATTTGTAGCTATAGTGCAATGCCAAATTATCTGTAACTTGGTGGAAACCTGATAATTCTAAATAATCTGGTAAGTGTAGTGTTAATCCACCTGCAGCAGGGCCTTGACCACGAATAGTACGACTCGCACTCACAGCATTATCATCTTCAAAGTCAATATCGACTTTTGAGTGATAGGCTAAACCAACTCGGTTGCGCTCATTAAACTCATAGGCTAAACCTGCGTTCCAACCGAATCCCCAAGCAGAACCTTGTAAATGCGTTAATGTAGTATCTTTATTCACTCCTTGTAAGCGAGCTAAAGATGCGGCAGCACTTTGAGGAATTTTTCCTGCTTTAACTAGTCCAGGAACTAATGGTGCAACATTTTTTACTGCATCACTTAAAATACCAGCACGACGTTCAATTTCTGCTTTGGCATAAACTGCATTTAACCCCACACCAGCAGTTAAACCTTGAGAAACACGATATGAACCGCTTAAATTTAAGTTAATCGCGCTTAAATCGGTTTTACCGCCGAATACACCTGCATTGTAATCTGATTCATATTCACTTTTTAATCCAAAATTCACATTCATACCACCACCAATGGCAAATTTGTCATTAATTGGTGCCACAAAATACATATTTGGAATCAATGAACCAGGAACAACACTATTATGAGCTGCAGAACCAACAGCAACGGTACGACCTAGTGCATTAACTGTAACTGGACCACTCATGTGAATTTTAGAATCCACATAAACGCCACCCACAGAGAATTGATTAGTTTTGAATAAACTCATTAATGCAGGGTTAGTTGCAACTACTGCAGCATTATCAGCAATTGCTGCTTCACCGGCATAAGCACGGCCAAGACCTGATGTTGAAACTTCTGCTAATTGGAATGCGGCTGCATTTGCACCGCTTGCTGCTAACAATGTGGTCATTGCTAATAGCGTTTTATTAAATTTTGTCATTTGGAACCTTTTGTTATTAATAATAATGAAAAAATCCGCGAGATTCTAAAACTCCAATAAATGGAGTGCAAATTATTTTAGATTAATTTAAAAGTGTTCCGACCAGTGATAAATAAATGATATTTAAATTAAAAAAATGCGGCTACTTTGGCAGAGCGTTTTAAAAATGCTAGAATAGAACCAATCTTAATTTTAAATAAGGAAATCCTATGACAGTAACATGCAAAGCAGAAGAATCTCTCACTTGTAGTTGTGTTGATGTGGGTACGATTATTGACGGTTCAGATTGCTCTGTTGATATTCATCAAATCTATGCGAATAAAGCTGAAGCTGAAGCGGCACTTAATCGTTTCATTGAAAAAGCACGCAAAACAGAAAGCGATCCTTGCGACATTAAAAGTGAAATCACAGAAACTGAAAATGGCGTCAATTTAACGGCGCGTTTTACATTTAGCTGCCAAGCTGAAGCGATGATTTTCGAATTAGCAAATCGCTAAAAATATTTTAGAAATTGACCGCACTTTATCATGCAAAATAAAGTGCGGTTATTTTTTTGCTTAAATCCTGATTAAATCACTATCGCAAACGTTTGCTTAATCTGATACAATCACGCCGTTTTATCATTTAACCTAAAAATATAGGATAGCATTGTGAGCAAACCATCATTAAGTTATAAAGATGCAGGCGTGGATATTAATGCCGGTAATGAATTAGTTGAACGTATTAAACCACACGTGAAACGAACTACTCGTCCTGAAGTCATCGGGGGATTAGGTGGGTTTGGCGCATTATGTGCTATCCCGGGCAAATATAAAGAACCGATCCTCGTTTCAGGCACAGACGGTGTAGGAACAAAACTACGTTTAGCCATTGACTTAAAAAAACACGATACCATTGGTATTGATTTGGTTGCGATGTGTGTTAACGATTTAGTGGTTCAAGGCGCCGAACCATTATTCTTCTTAGACTACTATGCGACAGGAAAACTTGATGTGGATGTTGCCTCTGATGTGGTAAAAGGCATTGCAGAAGGCTGTGTACAATCGGGTTGTGCATTAGTGGGTGGCGAAACCGCTGAAATGCCGGGTATGTACCACGCTGGCGATTATGACCTAGCAGGTTTCTGTGTGGGGGTCGTCGAAAAATCAGAAATCATTGATGGTAGCCAAGTTAAAGTAGGAGATGCTTTAATTGCACTAGGTTCAAGTGGCCCGCATTCAAATGGTTATTCTTTAATTCGTAAAGTCATTGATGTTGCTGGCGTCAACCCAGCCACTGAGCAATTAGATGGTCGTCCATTAAGTGAACAAGTGCTTGCACCGACAAAAATCTATGTAAAATCTGTTCTCGCTTTAATCAAACAAACGGAAGTCCATGCTATCGCACACTTAACGGGTGGCGGTTTCTGGGAAAATATCCCTCGTGTATTACCGAAAAATACCAAAGCTGTTATTGATGAAAGCAGTTGGGAATGGCAACCCGTATTCAAATGGTTACAAGAAAAAGGCAACATTGAAACCTATGAAATGTACCGTACATTTAACTGTGGCGTTGGTATGGTGATTGCATTACCACAATCGCAAGTGGAAACCGCTTTAGCGATTTTAAAACAATCCGGTGAAAATGCCTGGTTAATCGGTCATATTGAAAATGCGACAGATAACGAACCACAAGTTATTATTAAATAATTTCTCTTTTCCATTTCAGGGCGAAAATTTCAGAATGAAAGGTTCGCCCTTCTTTTATGTAGTATAATATGAAAAAAATTGCCGTCCTGATTTCAGGGCAAGGATCAAATCTTCAAGCGATAATTGAGGCTTGTCAAACTGGGTTTATTCCAGGAAAGGTCGTGACTGTCATCAGTAATAAAATTGATTCATTTGGCTTAGAACGCGCTGAAAGTGCGGGCATTCCTAGCCGAGTTTTTTTGCACCAAGATTTTAGTTCCAATCCCGCTATGGATAAGGCTATAGGGGATTATTTAGACGCTCTCAATATTGATCTCATTGTGTTAGCCGGTTACATGAAAATCTTAACCAAGCCATTCACACAACGTTTTACTGGGAAAATTTTAAATATTCATCCTTCCCTTCTGCCAAAATATCCTGGGTTACATACTTATCAAAGAGCACTTGAGAATGGCGACAGCGAACACGGTACAACTGTGCATTTTGTCAATGAAGAGATCGATGGTGGTGCCATTGTGTTACAAGCTAAAGTGCCTATTTTCCCTGGTGATACCGTCGAGGAAATTGAACTTCGTACGCGTGAACAGGAATATAATATTTATCCTTTAGTGATTAAATGGTTTATTGAAGAGCGATTAAAACTGATTGAAAATCAAGCTTATTTAGATGGTAAGTTGCTACCGCCTAATGGCTATGCTTATGAATAAAACGATATTCTCTCTTGAAAATGGTAAATGAAATCACCATTAAATAACCTGATTTTATGAAAAAAACAATAAACCCTGTATAATCGGGGTTTTATTATTGTGGGATATAGTATGCAAATTAATTTTACTCAGATTTTTCAAGATAGCCTCAACTTTATGCGTAATCAGCGAAAAACCGTGCTGATTTTCATTGGTATTTTCGTCATCTCACAATTGATTAATGCACTAGTCAGTGTCCCAATGCCGAGTTTGGGTGATAATCCTAATCCATCACAACAGGATATTATTGATGCATTGAGCAAAGTGGAGCCAACTGCACTGATTGGATCTTTTTTATTCCAACAATTATTGATGTCTTTTATTGCGACCTTCGGTATTGCAACCATTCATCATATTAGTCTGCAAAATGAAAATCCGATTAATCAAGGTCTCATGCTTACATTGCGTCGTTTTTTAGGTGTGGTCGTTTTAGATATTTTTATGAGCTTGCCACTTCTCTTTGGCATAGCGGATGTCATGAGCTCATTTTTAAGCAAAAATGCCCTCTCCCCTCTAGCCTTTGTTTCAATGGTATTTGGTTTATTTTTCTTTGTTCGCCTATGCTTATCGCCTGTGCATTACATTGCCGCAAATCAATCTATCGGGCAAAGTGCTTTACAGGTGTGGCGTGCAGGTATTAAACGTAATGGCGTATTAATTATTTATGCCTTGCTCACTTATTTACTTCTTCCTTTAGTGGTGAATACCATTGGTGCAATCTTGGGTTCATCATTTTTAAGTGCTATCGTTGGTATCTTGGTTGCATTATTTCAAATGTTTATTTTGGTATTTACTTACCGTTTTTACAGCTTATTTATGAAGGCATAATATGAAGCAACTTCTTGAATTTATTCCTCTTGTTCTCTTTTTCATCACCTACAAAATGTTTGGGGTGCGTGAAGCAGCTATTGTCTTAGTGATCGCGACCATCATTCAGATGGTTGTACTAAAACTGAAATATGGCGTGATTGAGAAACAACAAAAAATCATGGCGATTGCTGTCGTCTTTTTTGGTTTGCTCACTGCCTATTTCAATGAAATCAAATACCTACAATGGAAAGTCACGATTATTAATGCCTTATTTGCCATTGTTTTATTGGTTGCACAATTCCAATTCAATACGCCACTGGTAAAAAAGTTATTAGGCAAAGAAATCCAATTACCGGATAATGTGTGGAACAAATTGAATTTAGGCTGGGCAGGATTTTTCATTCTGTGTATGCTTGTAAATATTTATATCAGCCAAAATATGTCTGAAGATGTTTGGGTTGATTTCAAATCTTTTGGTTTACTTGGTATGACCTTTGTTGCAACAATCGTCAGCGGCGCTTATATTTACCGTTACTTACCTAAAGATGATCAAAAAAATGATGGGGAAAAATAATGATTTCAAATCTTACTGATAAAGAAGGTCGTCAATCTAAAGGCATATTATTACTACGTACCCTAGCGATGCCTTCAGATACCAACGCCAATGGCGATATTTTCGGTGGCTGGATTATGTCCCAAATGGATATGGGCGGAGCAATTCTTGCCAAAGAAATCGCTCATGGCCGTGTGGTCACTGTTGCCGTAGAAAGTATGAATTTCATCAAACCTATCGCTGTCGGTGACGTGGTATGTTGTTATGGTCAATGCCTCAGCGTGGGACGTTCTTCTATTAAAATCAAGGTAGAAGTATGGGTGAAAAAAGTTGCCAGTGAACCAATTGGGGAACGTTACTGCGTGACAGATGCCGTATTTACCTTTGTCGCGGTTGGGAAAGACGGTAAATCCCGCGCTATTCCACGTGAAGGTAATCTTGAACTAGAACGTGCATTAGCCTCTATCGAAGAATTAAATTGTTAAAAGGATAAATGATGTATTACGTGATTTTTGCCCAAGATCTTCCTGGCAGTTTAGAAAAACGTCTTTCAGTACGTGAGCAGCATCTTGCTCGTTTAAAACAATTACAAGCAGAAGGTCGTTTATTAACAGCCGGTCCCAATCCTGCCATTGACGATGAAAATCCAGGCGAAGCTGGCTTTACCGGCTCGACAGTGATTGCTCAATTCGAAAGCCTGTCGGCAGCAAAAGACTGGGCGGCACAAGATCCTTATGTTGAAGCTGGCGTTTACGGTGATGTGATTGTGAAGCCTTTCAAAAAAGTTTTCTAAATAAAACGAACTCTACACTCAAAGACGGATCTAAATATCCGTCTTTCTCTTTATATGGAATCTCCTATGCGAGCACTTAAACACACGACAATTTCGTTATTAATTTTAACCGCACTTTCAGGCTCAGCTTTGGCTAATCAGCATGCCCATAAAAGCAAAAATGAAACAGCGCCACAAATTAACCTTGCAGAAGAACAAGCCAAATGGGCACAACAACAGCACGCTCATGAATTAAAGCTGATTGAACAACGTGCAACTTTTCTACAATTAGAGTCGCTCCTAAAAAGTGCGGTCAAAAATAATCATGTTTCTAATAATGCAAAATTATTCCTTGGGCTTATTGATTCTTTAAAAGGTTATCCATTGCAAACTGATGCTATAGCGGCTTATTTAGATGCACGTATAAAAACCGTTAATCGCGATACGCCTCGTGAAGAAGTGAATGCATTGCGAACAGACATTGAACAATTTATTCAACAGCACGCCTCTCATTTTCTACGCGGAAAATTAGAACAAAGCATTTTTACATTATTAACCAATGCTGAAGATACTCAAGCACTCGCCAAACTCACACCTAATAATTTGGAAACACAAATTGCCGTGCTTACAGCTAAATATCAAATAGAGGCAGCCAATACCAGTCAGACGACAGAAAATCAATCAAACGACAAGAATAAATCGGCTATTTTGTCTGAATATGAACAACTTTGGCTCAATAATGCTGAACTACCTAATGATGCTCAGCTATGGGCGGCTTGGTATTCACAAGGTGGACGCACTGAAGAGAAGATCTATCAAAAAGCGGAAATGCTCTTCAGTAAAAATAATGCGAAAGGATTAGAAATACTCGCTAAAGAGTTAGAAAAAATTGAGAACGCTAAAAAAGATGAGCAAATAGCCGCTCATTTAGCGCTCTATCAGGATCTCTTAAAAAATCCAGCAAATTTGAAAATGCTCGCTGAGAGCCTGCCATTAATTGATGGTAATACGAATAAAATCACCAATAAATTTGTCGTAGTGCTAGGTTTTGCTCGTTATTTGCGGACCATTCCAGAAAATATGAATGAGCCAACATTCACCCCTTACGAGCAGTGGGCGAAGACTTGGCAATTAAACGAAGCTGAATTACGTGATTGGAAAATCGCCTTTATTAACCGTTTCTTTGATAATGAAAGTCCTAATTTTGTGCAATGGCGCGATCAAGAACTTCTCAAACTCAATGCAGATAATCTCATTGAACGTCGTTTGCGTACGGCTATTTGGCAAAAAACGGATTTATTAGGTTGGTTGAATGCCCTTTCAGATGAAGCGAAGCAAAAACAAGAATGGCGTTATTGGATGGGGAAAACACTCGAAAAAGAGAATGTCACAAAAGCCAAAGAAATATTCTCTGAATTAAGCAACGAACGCGGATTCTACCCAATGTTAGCGACAGCAAAATTATATCCTGAAAATCGTGGCGCAGGATATGATTTCGGTCAAGCAGAATTATATGTCGCGCGGAGTATTTCCGATCCCTACTGGGCACATGAATATAAAAAATTTCAACCAGAGCTCGCAGAAATTGCTGAATTACGTCAATTAGATCGATTAGGCGCTGCCAAACAACGTTGGCGTTTTCTGTTAGAAAAATTATCGCAAGAAGAACAACTACAGATTGCTTTAAGCCAATATGCGAATGAACAAAATTGGTTTGAATTAGGTGTGGATGGGTCGATTATTGCGAAAGCATGGGATTATATCGGATTACGTTTACCAAATGCTTACAGTCAATATTTTGATATCGCCCTCAGCAATGTGAATCTCAGCGCAACGGAACCTCAAGCTATTGTGGATAATCGTGTAACCAAAACTTTTGCCATGGCCATTGCTCGCCAAGAAAGTGCGTGGAATCCAATGGCACAATCTTCCGCAAATGCTCGGGGATTAATGCAGCTATTACCAAGTACCGCGCAAAAAACGGCAGAAAATCAGCAACTTCCTTATAACGGTGAGTTAGATTTATTCAAACCGCTTAATAATATTTTACTCGGTACGGCTCACTTAAATGAGCTGAATGCTAAATATCCAAACAATCGCATTTTGATCGCCTCTGCCTATAATGCGGGAGCAAGCCGTGTAGAAAAATGGCTTGCGAGAGCAAATGGCAAATTGACTATGGATGAATTTATTGCGTCCATTCCATTCTTTGAAACTCGGGGGTATGTTCAAAACGTATTAACTTACGATTTTTACTATCAAAACCTACAAGACAAAGAAAAATTACAAACCTTTAGCAAAGAGGAATACGATCGGCTATACTAGTCGCACTAGTTTAATAGTATAGGGTTGTTGATATGTATATTAGTCGCAATTTAGAACAATGGAATGCTTTCCTCGCAACCTTGCAAACTGCGTTTGAACAAGGGAAAGCGCAAGATTTCTTAACGCTTCTGCTCACGCCAGATGAGCGCGATGCAGTAGGATTACGTTTACAAATCGTGGCCCAGTTATTGGATAAAAATCTCTCCCAACGAGAGATTCAACAGAATCTCAATACCAGTGCGGCAACCATTACGCGTGGTTCTAATATGCTCAAAACAATGGATCCGGATTTTATAAACTGGGTGAAAAGCCAACTCGATGAGCAAGCTGCAAAAAACTAAGCGAATTCTGACCGCTCTTTTACCTCTTTTTCGCCCCTCTTGGTGGAAAAAAAATTGGCAACGGGTTGCGTGGCGTTTCTCTCTCGCAATCCTGGCGTTTTTCATTTGTTTTCGCTTTATCCCTGTTCCCTTCTCTGCCTATATGGTACAGCAAAAAATCGGGCACTTATTACAGTTAGATTTTAGCTATTCAATCAAATATGATTGGGTGAGCCTTGATGAAATCTCACCGAATATGCAGCTTGCGGTGATTGCCGCTGAAGATCAAAAATTCCCCCACCACTGGGGCTTTGATTTTGAGGCAATTCAAAAGGCCTTTAAATTTAATGAAAAATCTCGCCGAACCCGAGGTGCCTCAACGATTTCTCAACAAACTGCGAAAAACCTCGTTCTCTGGCATGGACAAAGCTGGTTTCGCAAAGGATTGGAAGTTCCCACAACGGCATTAATGGAAATCTTTTGGTCCAAAGAACGGATTTTAGAAGTGTATTTAAACATCGCAGAATTTGGTAATGGTATCTTTGGTGTGGAAGCTGCCAGCCGTTATTATTTCAAAAAATCGGCGAAGAATTTAACTCAATCCGAAGCAGCATTACTCGCTGCGGTTTTACCAAACCCTATCATCTATAAAGTAAATAAGCCTAGTGCATTAGTTCGTAAAAAACAAAGTTGGATTATGGGACAAATGAATGGATTGGGCTTGAATTATCTAAAAGAAATGTAGATTTCCATAAAGAAAAAAACCTTGAAACTCACTTTTAAGTTTCAAGGTTTTAAATTTGGTGGAGATAATCGGGATCGAACCGACGACCTCTTGAATGCCATTCAAGCGCTCTCCCAACTGAGCTATATCCCCAAATAACGCAAGCTATGATAAATTTCGGCTGATAAACTGTCAATATTGAAATAATCAAATCCCGCTTATCAGCCTAAATATTAAGCGTTTTGAGATTTAATAAAATCAATGGCACGTTGGATACGCGCTAACACACGTTCACGACCGATACCCACTAATGTCACATCCATAGAAGGTGATTGGCCTGAGCCTGTTACTGCCACGCGTAATGGCATCCCGACTTTACCCATCCCTACTTCTAATTCTGCTGCGGTTTGTTCAATCGCTTCATGAGTAGAATGTAAATCCCAGCTAGAAAGTGCGGTCAATTTTTCTTTTACTTTTTCAAGTGGTTCAATTGCCGCTGCTTTAAAGTGTTTCTTCACCGCTGCTTCATCAAAACTCTCAAACTCTTCAAAGAAATAACGGCTTGCTGATGCCATTTCTTTTAAAGTTTTGCAACGTTCGGCAAGCATTGTCACGATTTCAGTTAACGCTGGACCATTTGAAGTATCAACACCTTGATCTTTATAGTGCCATGCTAGGTGTTTTGCCACATATTCAGATGGTAATTCACGAATATAATGGTGATTTAACCACAATAATTTTTCCGTGTTAAATGCACTTGCTGATTTACTCACATGATCTAAGTCGAAGTATTTAATCATTTCTTCACGTGTAAAGATCTCTTGGTCACCATGGCCCCAACCTAAACGAACAAGATAGTTAATTAAGGCTTCAGGTAAATAACCGTCATCACGATATTGCATTACACTTACCGCCCCATGACGTTTGGAGAGTTTTTGGCCATCATCACCATTAATCATAGAAACGTGCGCATATACTGGAATTGGTGCGCCTAACGCTTTTAAGATATTAATTTGACGCGGAGTGTTGTTAATGTGGTCTTCACCACGTACAACGTGAGTAATACCCATATCCCAGTCATCTACCACCACACAGAAGTTGTATGTTGGTGAACCGTCGGTACGACGAATAATTAAATCATCTAATTCGCTGTTGCTGATTTCAATACGACCACGCACCGCATCATCAAACACGACTGAACCTTCTGTTGGGTTTTTAAAACGTACTACGTGTGGCTCATCGGCTGCATGATTGTGATCATGTAAACAATGACGGTCATAACGTGGTTTTTCTTTGTTTTGCTCTTGTGTATGGCGTAATTCTTCTAAGCGTTCTTTAGAGCAATAGCAACGATAAGCCAAGCCTTGTTCAATCATTTCATCAATCACTTGATTGTAACGATCAAAGCGTTTGGTTTGATAATAAGGACCATGTTCCCAAGCAAGGTTTAACCACTCCATCCCTTCAATGATTGCCGCCGTTGCTTCCGGTGTAGAACGCTCTAAATCAGTATCTTCAATACGTAGTACAAACTCACCGTTGTTATGTTTTGCAAATAACCAAGAATAAAGGGCTGTACGTGCACCGCCTACGTGCAAATAACCTGTCGGGCTTGGGGCAAAACGCGTACGTACTTTGACATTCGGATCTAATTCAAAAGGAGGATCAATTTTCATTTTCTTAATAACCTATTCATTTACAAAAATTACCCTTATTTTACTACGACTTGCGTGAGTTCTAAATAAAAAATCTGATTTTATGCCTATTTTTGCAACAACTAGACGCTTTTTCATAAAAATATATTGACTGAAATCTCATTATACTTATAATGCCAATCCACAACATTAAGGGCGATTAGCTCAGTTGGGAGAGCACCTCCCTTACAAGGAGGGGGTCACTGGTTCGAGACCGGTATCGCCCACCACTTTTTCCAAAGTTGGCTTTAATGTTGTAAAAGTTTGACCAAGCGGGCGATTAGCTCAGTTGGGAGAGCACCTCCCTTACAAGGAGGGGGTCACTGGTTCGAGACCGGTATCGCCCACCACTTTTCTAAAGTGTTCTTTCCGCTCAAACTTTCCCATTATTTAAACGCTTTTCTTATGTGGGCGATTAGCTCAGTTGGGAGAGCACCTCCCTTACAAGGAGGGGGTCACTGGTTCGAGACCGGTATCGCCCACCACTTAATTTTAGTGTTTAAATAAATCCGAATACCTTTTCAGGTGCATCGGGCGATTAGCTCAGTTGGGAGAGCACCTCCCTTACAAGGAGGGGGTCACTGGTTCGAGACCGGTATCGCCCACCACTTTTCTTAAAACCCTTATTTAAATCACTCAAATTAACATTAATTCTGTTTTATCTTATAAATACAAACGGTCACAAAACGTTTCATTTTATGACCGCACTTTCATTAAATTTTTAGATTAAACCGGCTCTAAACCTAACACTTTACGTCCATTGATACTGGCAATATCAACCATTGCATCAAGATGAGGGAAACGACAGCCCGCAGCAAGTAAACTTAGTTCTTGCCATAAATCCCCTTCACAAAGGGGCACCATGTAATCACAGATATTATCCGTACCTAACGCGACTGTAATCCCTTCTGGAATCATTTCATCTGCCGGTGTCAACGCATTATGGAAAGGCATCAAATCTTCTTTTCGGTTACTATCAATCCAGGCCATTGGGCAAGCAATCATCATCATTTTTGCCTGACGCATTTTTTCATAAAGTTTATAACGATATTCTCTGCTATGTGCACCGATAGAAATACCATGGATCGCTACGACTCGACCTTCCATTCCATGTTCAATAGTTTTATCGCAAAGTTGTTCTGTTTCTTTTTCTTTCGGAGAGTTGAATTGATCCACATGCACATGGCACATAATGCCGCGAGATTTAGCTGCATCAAGTAAAATATCCATTGCTTCAAGGCCGCGACCATAATCAAGCTCATCGCGATAAGGTAAGCCTCCAATCATATCCACCATATCAGAGCCAATATCAAACCATTTGCGTGCTTCTGGCTCAATCACCCCTTTTAAGGTCTGATTCGCAAATTTCAAAATAATGTCATGCTTATAAACTTCGCGAGCTTTGTGTGCGGCAATAATGGCTCGGTCTTCACAAATCGGGTCGATATCCACAAAAGTCCCAAATGCCGTCACCCCTTGGGAAATCATCAATTCAATCGATTGACAGAAACGGGCGTAATAATCATCAACACTTGATGTACGTTTAACTTCATCTACTAAATCCCATTTTTGTTGAAGATTACTGTTGTGATAAATGCCAATTTTTTCAGGTGTCATTGTAAAAGCACGATCTGCGTGAGCATGGGCGTTAACCCAGCCACCTTTTTTAATAATTTCGTCTCGAATAAACGTTTTAAAACTACGAACGTGATTTCTCATAATAACTCCACCAAAAAAGAAAGGAAAAGAGAGACGAGAAGTGTATTAATTGAAAAGCAAACCCAATAAGGATCGGGTCTATTGTGAATTGTTTGCAATGTTATGAAAAATTCGCAGATTTTAATTAATAACATCTTTTCAGTCTTTCAACTGAGTGCAAAGTATAAGATTTTAAGCACAAAAAAGCTATCTATTTATTGACAAAAGAACGCTCTTGTTTGAAGACATCTAAGAACAAGCCGAGTGGTGGGCGGCTTGAAGATTGTTCAGTATAAGTGCGGTCAAATTTCTTATAGTTTCCTTTGCGATCAATATGATACTGTGTGCCATCCGGCTGAATAATGACATTCCAACGGAAATTCGACGCCAACACCCAAGGATCACCATTAAGCTCAAATAAATTGCGACCTTGTGCATAATCCGAAATTGGATTTTTCACTTTAAAGATCGATAACATCAATGCTGGCAATAAATCGGTATGGCTTGTTAATTTTGTCACTTCTTGTACCGGCAAATCTTTCCAGTAAACAATAAACGGCACTTGGATTTCATCACGACCAAAATAGTTTTCTTGTGCTTTTTCATCCAGTTTATTAAACGTTGTACCATGCTCTGCCGTAATAATAACAATCGTATTATCTAAAGAAACTGATGCTAAAGTAGCATCAATTTGTTGATCAATCTCCGCAAGCGATTTGGTGTAATTTTCTTCCGTTTGATCCACAATATCTAAATCCACATAAGCAAACCAAGGCTTATCCTCTTTTAAGAGAGATAAAACGCTATTTATCGCTTCTTTTGGTGAGGAGGCTTTCACTTTAGGTAATTTCACATTACGGAATAAGGCTTGTTTAAACAAGCTGTCTTTAAATGCCGTAGACGAATAAGCGACAAATTGATATTTCTCATCTTGTAGTTTTTTAATTAATACCGACGGTGTATGATTACTCAAAATACTGTCCGTATAATTTGCATTCAGTCCATAGAATAAACCGACTAAGCCGGCATTGTTCGTATTGCCGCTACTGTAATGATTTGTAAATTGAGTAGAGCTTGTGGCAAACTCAAATAATTTAGGCATTTTCTCGCTAGTTAGCGCATCATAACGTAAGCCTGAAACGGTAATCACGAGAATATTTGGTTTGTTTTCAACTTGCTCAAACTGAAGATCTTTTTTCGGATAATCAATTTTTAATGCATCCAAACGCCCTTCTTGCTCTAAACGCTGTGAGTATGTTTCCGCATTAATAAACCCTTGTTTTTCCAAAAATGTTCGTGCGGTCATTGGATAAGAAAGCGGGAAGTTTGAACGCTGCATAGTAATCGGACGATATAAAAATGCATCCGCCCAAGCGTAAATTAAGTGTGTCGCGACAAACGTGGAAGTCAGAACTAATCCCACTTTCTTCAGCCATTTCTGACGCTCTAAACTACGTAATTTTTCCCAACTCCAACGGGAGAAAAGCATTTGGATTAGCAAAATAATCGGCATTGGCGCAAAGAAAATTTGCCAATCTCTTGAAAGATCACCCTTTTCAGGATTTACTAATAAATTCCAAACGATAGAAGAAAGGTGAATATTAAAACGGTTAAAAACTTCCGTGTCAAACAGCAATAATGTAGTGCAAATTGTCGCTATAATCACCGTTAGTCCACGGAAAGTACGGTGATTTTTGATGATGAAACTCAGCGGAAATATAACCAGTAAATACAAGGCAAAAACACAAAAACTGAAATGCCCTAATAAGCTAATAAAGAAATAAATTTTGCCGAGTAAAGTATCTGGCCAGTCAATGAGAAAGGCATAACGACTACCAATAAGAATTGCGATAATAATGTTAAAAAAAGCAAACCAGTGTCCCCACGAAATTTTTCGTGAGGTTTCTTCACGGTATTCACGTCCGTTAAATTTGCTCTTTTTAAACCAAAACATTTTATTTTATTTTTACCGAATTCATTAGAGAGTTGGCAAAGGCTTGTGCTAATGCTTCACGCTGTACGGCTGGTACGCTAGTGGTTAATAAATTACTGGCCATATTGCCTAAAGCGATAAGAGAAAGATCAACGGGCGCTTTGTGAGTTTCAAGCACGCTAATCATGTCATTAATGATGGCATTAACTTGCCCATCGGAATACTTTGAATGTTGAGCCATTTGGAATGTTTAAGCCTGTTTCTAAATACAAAAAACTTCTCATATCATACCCGATAATTTGTCCAATCTGAATAATTTCTTTTTTCTTGCTTAAAAAGTGCGGTTATAATTTAAGGTAAATTTTACGAAGGAAAAAATTATGAGCATTACGGTTAATCAAATCGTGCTACATCAACTAGTTAAGCACGCTGAAAATGAAACCACTATGATGGAAAGCGTGTTGCGTGATGAACTTCTCACTATTACGCCAGAAGTCGAACAAATGATGTTGCAACTACATCAAGGATATCAAAATAAAGGTAAAGCATTTGGTGTCTTCCAAGAAAATTCCATTTTCGCACAAGATCTGAATCGTTTATTAGAAAATGAAATCAATTTTTTAAATTTCAGCCAACAATCCACAAAATTATTAGCGCAAGAATTGGGCAAATATAATTTTGCTGATAGTGGCACACTAATCCTATGTCAATACAACTTTTTAGCAACTGACTACCTATTCATCGCACTATTAGATAGTCGTATCAGCATGTTAGTTGACGAAAATCTTGAAATTCGCCGTACGGAATACTTAGATATCACACAATTTGATATTGCTGCACGTATAAACCTAACGGATTTGCAAGTAAACGCAAACTCAAACCGCTACCTTACTTTTATTAAAGGTCGTGTTGGCCGTAAAATCAGTGACTTCTTTATGGATTTCTTGGGGGCGGAAGAAGGTTTAAATCCACAAGTTCAAAACCAATGCTTATTACAAGCAGTAAGTGACTACTGTGAACAGGGTGAATTGAATAAAGAACAAACTCAAGCAGTGAAAAAACAGGTATTTGAATACTGTAAAGGTCAATTAGCAAGCGGTGATGAAATTGCCTTAACT
Source organism: Haemophilus parainfluenzae ATCC 33392 (assembly GCF_031191205.1). Taxonomy (NCBI): domain Bacteria; kingdom Pseudomonadati; phylum Pseudomonadota; class Gammaproteobacteria; order Pasteurellales; family Pasteurellaceae; genus Parahaemophilus; species Parahaemophilus parainfluenzae. The sequence continues at coordinate 350,356 of NZ_CP133470.1, forward strand.
GAACTTTCAGCGAATTTACCTACTCTAAACGAGCGCCCTTTTGTTACCTTTACAGAAGAGCAAGATTACGGCTTGGAAGAAACAATTCCGCCAGTACGCTCAGCCTTAAAAACATTAACGAAATTTTCAGGTTCAGGTAAGGGGGTAACATTAAGTTTTGATGCGGATTTATTGAATAACCGTATTGAATGGGATCCACTCACAGATACTTTAACAATCAAAGGGATACCACCAAATCTGAAAGATCAACTTCAAAAAGCATTAAAGTGCGATAATTAATTTGGCAAGATCATAAAGTTTCGGTATCATTCGACATAACTTTGCAGTAAAAGGTAAAAAATATGCAATTAAGAACATTTTTAGGTGTAGTTGTTTTAGCATTAAGTTTAACTTCTTGCTCAACGGTACAAAAAGTCGTTTATCGTATTGATGTTCCACAAGGTAACTATTTAGAAGCATCGACGGTAGCACAAGTAAAACCGGGCATGACAGCGCAACAAGTACAATATTTACTTGGCACACCGGTTTTAATTGATCCTTATAGTAACTTAACTTGGTATTACGTATTCTTACAACAACACTCTTACCAAAAACCTGAACAACACACATTTACGGTAAAATTTGATCAAAACGGTTTAGTAAGCAGTGCTGAATTAGATAAACCATTACCTGAAGTAGCAAAACAAGACGAAAATAATACGATCATCAGCACTCCTGAAAATACAGGTAAGAAAAGCTGGTGGAAATTCTGGTAATAATTAAAAAACAAAACCTGCTTGCAACATCAAGCAGGTTCGTTGTATTACAAGGTAATAAAAATGTCAAAAATTCTATTAGTCGATGATGATATTGAGCTAACTGATTTGCTTGCAGAAGTATTAAGACTGACAGGTTTTGAAATCGAGGTCGCCAATAACGGCCAAGAAGCATTAGATAAACTAAATGCAAGCCACCAGTTAGTTTTATTGGATGTAATGATGCCTGTTTTAAACGGCATTGAAACGCTCAAGAAAATTCGCCAAATATCGAATATTCCAGTAATGATGCTCACCGCTCGGGGAGAAGAAATTGATCGAGTATTAGGACTTGAACTAGGTGCTGACGATTATCTTCCTAAACCATTTAACGATCGAGAATTAGTTGCTCGTATAAAAGCAATTTTACGTAGAGTAGGCTCTTCTGAACTTGACTCACAATCAGATCAAATATCATCAAAAGAAGACAAGACAATAGAATTTGATGAATTAATACTACATCCTGGAATTCAACAAGCCTCTTACCAGGGTATTGATTTATCTTTGACTGGCTCTGAATTTGCCCTGCTATATAAATTGGCTCTAAACCCTGGACAAATTATTTCTAGAGAAGAACTCAGTGTAAATGTTCTAGGAAAAAATTTATCTCCTTTTGATCGCTCAATTGATATGCATATGTCAAACTTACGCAAAAAACTTCCTGAAAGAAAAAATGGTATGCCATGGCTAAAAACATTACGTGGTCGTGGTTATTTATTGGTTTGTGAATAATGTATACAACAAAACTTAGTTTAAACCGTTTAACCATACGTACATTCTCCGTTTTCTGGATTGCGTTGTTTGTAATGACGACTCTTCTAGTCATTCTTCCTTATTTCGATGGACATTTATATTCTGAGCTTGATGATAATGAAATAGCCACTTATCAACAAAAACTCGTTGAGTCTATTCGAAATAATAAAATTAAAGGACTTCTAGCGGGTGTTCCTGTTCTTCCTACAGATAAATTTGACTCAGCACGCCCAGTTTTAATTACACCAAATAAAGAAGTATTTGGTGCACTAGGAGAAGAAAAAACACATATCCTTCAATTTTTTGATGAATCAACTAACTTTACTATTCCACAAAGAAAAACCTTCAGAGATATCCAAATTGCAGGTCCCTTTAAAGTATATATAGGCGATGCTGAAGAAGCCTCTGAGCTCTTTTTTATATCAAGAGTTAACGGGCAGCAAGAAGTATTACGCTATATGCTAAACCATCCATGGGTACTACTACTCATGACCCTAATTATTACAACTCCCTTACTTTGGTGGTTTACTTATACAATTGTTAAGCCTATCACCAAGCTACAAAAAGCCGCTAATAGTGTTGCACTGGGTGATTTCAAGGTAGATAACGAACTAGCTAATCAAGGCCCTTCTGAACTACGAGAGGTCGGACAAAGCTTTAACAAAATGTCCATTGCTATTAATAATTTAATCTCTAACCAACATAATTTACTTTCATCTATTTCACATGAATTAAAAACCCCGTTAACCAGATTACAACTCTCTACAGCACTTATTCGTCACAAAGTAGGTAATATAGATGCTGTTGAAAGAATTGAAAAAGAAATATCAAGAATGGATAAAATGATTAGTGAGCTACTCCTCATTTCTCGTCAAAAAATGCATTCTCAAATGGAGCATAATCTATTTACAATCGATCATCTTTGGACTGACGTTATCAAAGATGCATTATTTGAAGCAGAGCAACGTAAAATAATTTGTGATGTCAATATTTCAATTTTACACCCAGAACAACACACCATTTATGGTAATTTAAGACTACTCACAAGTGCTATTGAAAATATTATTCGTAACGCATTAAAATATACTAAAAACAGAATTTTTCTGACTATTTCCTTGCATAGAAATGTGCAAGAGAATGATTATGTTCAAATCCGAGTTGAGGACAATGGACTTGGTTTGCCACCTGAAGAATTTGAAAAAATTTTCAAGCCATTTTATCGTGTTGATGAAACAAGAACTAGAGCTACTGGTGGGACCGGATTAGGTTTAACTATCGTTGCTAATGTAGTTAATGAGCATCAAGGAAAGGTCTGGGCTGAACAAAGTAATTTAGGTGGGCTTGCTGTCACGATTCAACTTCCATTATGGAAACAAAGTTAATTCAAACAAGGCGATATTTTCATATCGCCTTGTTCTTATTTAATTTTCACTCTTTTTAATCTCAGTGCATTAGACAGAACCGAAAGTGAGCTCATCGCCATCGCTGCACCAGCCAAGACAGGGCTTAAATAACCCAATGCTGCAAGTGGAATACCTAACACATTATAAATCAAAGCAAAGAATAAATTTTGTTTAATATTCTTTAATGTTGCTCGGGAAATCATTAATCCATCAACTAACTGATTAACCGAATGCTGCATGAGTGTCGCCGATGCAGTTTGCTCTGCAACATCAGAACCCGATTTCATCGCAAAGCTTACGTTAGCCATCGCTAATGCGGGCGCATCATTTACACCATCACCAACCATTGCAACCACTTTTCCTTGCTGACGTAATGTTTCAACATAGGCCGCTTTGTCACGTGGACTACAATTACCCCGTGCGGTTTTCACACCAACTTGCTGAGCAACATAATCAACGACAGATTGCTGATCGCCACTCATTATCACCACATCAATATTATGTTGATGTAAGCGTTGAATCGCTTGCAAACTATCCCCTTTTAGACTATCAGCTAATGCAAAGGCACCGATTGGACTGTTATCCACGGATACCGCAACAATACTCGCAATTTGCCAAATTTGAGGCATATTATCTGGTAAGGTTAATTCACAATAAGCCGGCTTACCGACTTTAACCAAACCTATTCCATCAATATGAGCTGAGATGCCCTGCCCCACTTCTGAATGAACTGAAAGTGCGGTCGGAATTTCAAGTGATTTTTCCTGCGTCGCCAAGACAATCGCTTTAGCTAAAGGGTGATTGGCGTTTTGTTCAACGGAAGCCGCAATGCGATATAAATCATCCTCAGAATAGACCGCACTTTGTGGTTGCCAAACAGCGGCTATTTTGAGCTCTCCCTGAGTTAGCGTTCCAGTTTTGTCTAATACCACCGTATCCACATGGGCTGCCTCTTCCATAGATGCCGCATCCTTAAACCAAATCCCTGCATTGACTGCTTTTCCCATACCGACCATTATGGCAGCAGGTGTGGCAAGTCCTAACGCACAAGGACAGGCAATGACTAACACGGCAACAGAATGAATTAAGGCGGTTACCCAATCCCCTTTTATCCACCAGGTTAATCCAAATGTTATCGCAGAAAGTAATAACACGGCAGGTACAAATACTGCAGCGACTTTATCAGCAAAACGAGCAATCGGTGCCTTTGTACCTTGTGCCTCAGAGAGCGCTTTCATCATATCGCCCAATAGGGTTTGCTGACCAAGTTGATTGGCTCGATAGATAAGGCTACCTTGTGTCACCATTGCCCCCGCAAGCACAGGACTTTGAGACATTTTTTCTAATGGTTGAGATTCACCGGTTAAATGACTCTCATCGCACCAACCACTCCCCTGTTCAACTACGCCATCAGCTGCAATACGTTCACCTTGATTAGCCCGTAAAATATCGCCTATTTTTACTTGGTTAAGAGGCATCGTTTCCCAACGATTTTCACGTTGAACACTGACTTGTTTTGGGGTGAGTTGTAATAATAGCCCTAAACTGTTTAAGCTTTGTTTCTTCGTTCTTTCCTCAAGAAATTTCCCAAGACTGACAAAACCGATAACCATCACCGAGGCTTCAAAATAAACATGAGATGCGCCATCATGCCCCATTGACTGATGATAAAACAGCATAAAGACCGAATAAAGATAAATCGCCAACGTACCAGTACTCACCAGTACATCCATATTGGCTAAACCACCTCGAATACTCCCTATCGCACCTTTATAAAAAGGAATGGCTAACCCAAGTTGCACAATGCTTGCAAGAACAAATTGCCACATTGGCGGCATCATCCAAGAATGATGATTAAACATCATCCCGATCATTCCGATTAAAAAAGGAATGTTAATGAAAAAAAGCAACCATAAACGTGGGCTAATCTTCGTTTCATTAGATGCGCTAGGCAATACATTTTGCTTTAGAATGCCATTAAATCCAGCCTTTTGAATAATGGTTAAAATATCTTGTTCTGAAGCCTGAGATGAATCAAATACGACATGCGCTTCCTCCGCAGCGAAATTCACACCAGCTTCAGAGACAAAATCTTTTCGATTCAACACCTTTTCAATCCGGTTAGCACAGGACTGACAGGTCATCCCCTCGATTTGAATGGCTATTTTTTTATTCTGTTGCATCGAAACCTGCGTCTTCAATTGTTTCAATTAATTGTGGAATACTGACCGCACTTTCATCAAAGGTAACCACTGCTTTACCATCATCAAGTGTTACAACAGCTTTTTCTACGCCATTAAGTTCTTCCAATACTCGAGTGACGCTTTTCACACAACCACCACAAGTCATTCCTGTTACATGTAATGTAATTGATTTCATATTTACTCCTTAATTATTGATATAGATTGAAATTAGGCTTACTATAAACCTTAACATAAGGTTAAGGTCAAGGATTTTTTATGAACATTAGTGAAGTAGCAAAATTAGTCGGTTTATCAAGCAAACAAATTCGGGATTATGAGAAGTCCGGCTTATTAAAGCCAGCACAGCGAAGCCTTTCTGGTTATCGCCATTATGAAGAAAAGGATTTAGAACGACTACGTTTTATTCGTCACTCTCGAGATGTAGGGTTTTCACTCCAACAAATTCACCAGCTTTTGCAATTACAGGATAATCCCAATCGCAGTAGCCGAGAAGTTAAAGCACTCACGACGCAGCATATTAAAACATTGAATGAGCAAATTCATCACTTGCAAAAAATGGTAGAGGAATTGGAGCGATGGTATAACGCTTGTCAGGGCAATGACTGCCCTGAATGCAGTATTTTGGAAGGGTTAAAAGGATAAAATTAATATTCCCAGCTTTCAGGATCGATGCCTAAATCACGCATAATCTCTTTGGCATTTTCAGGAATCTCATCATGGCGTTCTTTCATTAAATCTGCATCAGTCGGTAATGGCTGACCAGTAAAAGCATGCAAGAATGCCTCACAAAGCAATTCACTATTTGTTGCATGGCGCAAACTTTTTAACTGACGACGAGTACGCTCATTTGTCAGAATTTCCAATACTTTAATCGGAATAGAAACTGTAATTTTTTTGACTTGTTCGCTCTTTTTGCCATGTTCTGCATAAGGGCTAATATATTTGCCATCCCAATTTGCCATAATGCACCTTAAATAACCTGATAATTTGTCTGTATTTTAATGAAAAATAAGCAAAATAACAATCTAGACGGCTAAAAGTATAGCAATCTAGATAAGATAAATAAAAACCACCTTTCGGTGGTTTCAATCAATTATAAGGTTTTTGCAAGATCTTTTAGGAAAGCTTTAAACTCTTTGCCTAATTTATCATGACGAAGACCATATTCTACAAAAGCTTCCATATAGCCAATCTTATCACCACAGTCAAAGCTTCTTCCAGTCATATGGAATGCTTCAACGATCTCTTTCTCTATAAGCATATCGATCGCATCCGTTAATTGGATTTCATCCCCCACACCAACAGGTGTTCTTTCTAATAAATCCCAGATTTCAGCAGAGAATACATAACGACCTACAACCGCAAGATTTGATGGTGCCTCTTCAACAGAGGGTTTTTCAACAATGCTGTTAATTTTGACGCTATCACCACCTTTTAACTCTACGCCACCACAATCAGCAATACCATAGCTACTCACTTCATCAGCGGAAACAGGCGCTACCATAATTTGGCTCGCTTTGGTTTCTTTGAAACGTTTAATCATCGCAGAAAGATTTTCTTTCTTTTGATTTGCCGTAAAATCCGCTAAAAGCACATCAGGTAAAACCACTGCAAATGGTTCGTTTCCAACGACAGGACGACCACATAACACCGCATGACCTAAACCTTTAGCATTGCCTTGACGAACATGCATAATAGTTACATCTTTAGGGCAAATAGAACGAACCTCTTCCAAAAGTTGACGCTTAACACGTTTCTCAAGCATGGTTTCCAACTCAAAAGACGTATCAAAGTGGTTTTCAATTGCATTTTTAGAAGAATGTGTGACTAACACGATTTCTTTAATTCCTGCTGCGACACACTCATTCACAACATATTGAATCAGTGGTTTATCCACAAGCGTTAACATTTCTTTTGGAATCGCTTTTGTTGCGGGTAACATTCGAGTACCTAAACCTGCTACGGGAATAATGACTTTCATTGATTTTCCTTTTTATTTAAATATGGAATGACCACACTTCTCTGAAAAAGTGCGGTCATTATTTATTAAACTTTGATAGATTTAAGTTGGAAAAGTTCCTTCTCTACCCTTTATCACTGAAATTTCCGTTATTTTAAATTTTACAAACCAATGGGTTTAATTTTTGAAAAAACGTTAATTAAAGTATAAACAGAATGTTAAAACATTCATAAAACTCGTAAACCTAAGATGTGCCGTCTACATGTTCATCTTTTGACTGCAGAATTCGTTGGTAAATTTCCTCTCGGTGAACAGATACTTCTTTAGGCGCTTGCACACCGAGTTTGACTTGGTTTCCACGTACACTCAAAACCGTGATAGAAATATCGTCCCCAACAAGAACACTTTCGCCAACTTTTCGAGTTAAGATTAACATCTTTTATCTCCTTAGTTTGCATTTATTAGATATCCCTATCAATCAAGTAAAGATCGGCATCCCACCGACCTGCTTGTACTACAGATTATTGCTTAACCAGTTTTGTGCGACAGTTAATGCTAGATTCACATTTTCTGGTTGGGAGCCTCCTGCCATTGCCATATCAGGGCGACCACCACCTTTCCCACCAACTTGCTGAGCCATTAAATTCACTAGCTCACCAGCCTTCACTTTAGTAGTTAAATCGCTTGTTACGCCAACGACGAGGTTGACTTTATCATCTAAAATAGATGCAAATACAATTACGCCTGAACCAAGTTGATTTTTTAAATCATCAACCATCACACGTAACGATTTAGTTTCAATTCCGTCTAGTTGATGTACGATTACAGAAACATCATTAATTTTAACCGCACTTTTCACTAAATCGGACCCCGCTTGCATTGCGGCTTTTTCTTTTAATCCTTGTAATTCTTTTTCTGCTTTCTTCGCTTTATCTTGAAGTTGCTGAATTTTCTCAACAAGGGTATTAACGTCAGATTTAAATAAATCTGCACTTTGAGTAAGAATGCGTTGTTGATTATGTAACCAATTCATTGCATTTTCACCCGTTACCGCTTCAATACGACGAACACCTGCTGCAACTGCAGTTTCCGCCACAATTTTAAATAAACCGATATCACCGGTACGTTTAGCATGAATGCCACCACAAAGTTCAACGGAGAAATCTCCCATTGTTAAAACTCGTACCACATCAGCATATTTTTCACCGAATAACGCCATTGCACCTTTTGCTTTTGCCGCTTCGATATCCATCACGTCCGTTTGAACCACAAAATTCTCACGTACTTTTTGGTTTACCAACGTTTCAATTTCGTTAAGCTGTGCTTTGGTAATCGCTTCCGGATGAGCAAAGTCAAAACGTAATGCTGTATCAGATACCAATGATCCTTTTTGCACTACATGGTGACCTAAAACTTGACGCAATGCGGCGTGTAATAAGTGTGTTGCAGAATGGTTAAGTGACGTTTGATGACGTCTTGCTGCATCCACAACCGCATTGACTGTTTGTCCGACTTTTAAAGTACCCTGTTCTAACTCTCCAATATGACCAAATACTTGACCATATTTTTGAGTATCTTTTACATTAAACTGAATGCCTTGAGAGGTTAAATAACCGCTGTCACCAATTTGACCACCTGATTCGGCATAGAATGGGGTGTTTTCTAAAATCACCACGGCACTTTGACCTGCAGTAATACTCTCTACTGATTTACCATCATGGAAAAGTGCGGTCACTTTGGCTAAAGATTCTGACTCAGTATAACCTTCAAATTTCGTTTCACCTTCTACACGAATAACATTGTTGTAATCCATGCCGAATTGGCTTGCAGATTGTGCACGTAAGCGTTGCGCTTCCATTTCACGTTCAAAACCTGCTTCATCAATTGCAATATCACGCTCACGACATACGTCAGCGGTTAAATCAAGTGGAAAGCCATAAGTATCATAAAGTTTAAAGGCAACTTCACCTGACAACACACCATCTTTCACTTGAGCTAGCGCATCGTCTAATAAGCTTAATCCGCGTTCTAATGTACGAGCAAACTGTTCTTCTTCTAAACGAAGTAATTTTTCGACATTCGCTTGTTTTTCTTTAACTTCTTTTCCTGCTTCAGCCATGACTTCGATTAAAGTCGGCACAAGTTTATAGAAGAACGCTTCTTTTGCCCCTAACAAGTGACCATGACGTACTGCACGACGGATAATACGACGTAATACATAACCACGACCTTCGTTTGATGGAATTACGCCATCTGCAATTAAATATGCACAAGAACGAATGTGGTCTGCAATTACGCGTAATGATTTATTAGTTAAATCTGTTGTTCCTACGACTTCTGCCGTTTTCGCAATTAGTTTTTGGAAAATATCGATCTCATAGTTAGAGTTTACGTGCTGTAATACAGCAGAAATACGCTCTAATCCCATCCCCGTATCAACCGATGGACGTGGTAATTTTTCCATTGTGCCATCTGCGAGGCGGTTAAATTGCATGAATACCACGTTCCAAATTTCGATATAGCGGTCACCATCTTCTTCTGGAGAACCCGGAGGCCCACCCCAAATGTGATCACCGTGATCGTAGAAAATCTCAGTACATGGACCACAAGGACCAGTGTCACCCATTGCCCAGAAGTTATCTGATGCATAAGGCGCACCTTTGTTATCGCCGATACGAATAATGCGCTCTGCTGGCACACCGACTTCTTTATGCCAAATATCATAAGCTTCATTATCGGTTTCATACACGGTTACCCATAATTTTTCTTTTGGTAACCCGAGCCATTGTGGAGAAGTTAAATACTCCCACGCAAAATTAATCGCATCATGTTTGAAATAGTCGCCGAAACTGAAGTTTCCAAGCATTTCAAAGAAAGTATGGTGACGCGCCGTATAACCGACGTTTTCTAAGTCATTATGCTTACCACCTGCGCGCACACAACGTTGTGCAGTTGTCGCACGTGAGTAAGGACGTTTGTCCATACCAAGGAACACGTCTTTAAATTGGTTCATCCCGGCATTGGTAAAAAGCAATGTCGGATCGTTTTCAGGCACAAGTGAACTACTTGCGACGACCTGATGCCCCTTGCTATGGAAAAAATCAAGGAATGACTGTCTAATTTCTGCTGTTGTTTTCATTGATAAAACCTTGTGTCTCTATCTCGATCACGATTTATAAAATAAGCTCACTATTCTTGCATATTTTGACCTAGAGAAAAAGGCTTTTTCACTGATCTTAAAAAGAAAACCGCACTCTACTGCATTAATTGAGAAGTGCGGTTAAAATTTACGTTATTTTAATGGGGCTAAAATAATTTTTGATCACTATTCGTCGCGAAGTGGCACAACCAACATATCAATTTTAATGGTATTCATCACTTGACGTGTTGAAGACATTAATTTACTCCAGAAATCTTGGTGATGACCCGTCACTAGTAGATCTACATCATACTGCTCAATAGCGTCCGTCAAAACTTGACCTAAATCACCGCTACCGCTCAATTTTTCTTTCACTGGATAACCAGCATGTTCTGCTAAATTAATTAGCGCTTTTTGTGTCTCGCTCGAAATTCTATCTTGCATTGATGACATATTGACATCAATTAAACCAGTATAGAGATCCGAGAAGTTTACATCTACATGAATAATGGAAAGTTGCGCATCATTACGTTTTGCAATTCCCACGGCTTTTTTGAGTAGAAATTCACTTTCGTCAGAAAGATCTACCGCAACTAAAACGTGTTTGTACATAATCGACTCCTTACTGATTTGATTGGTCTTCTTTATCTAACAGTATATTAGCAGCTTAACTGCACAAAAAACTTGCACTAGATCACAATTTTGAGAATTCTTCTCAATTTTTCATTAAATTTTCAATGTCATCGATTTCTTTTGGTGCCGCTGCGGTCAGATTTTTATTGCCATATTCTGTCATGAGCAAGTTATCCTCGATACGCACGCCAATGCCTTTATATTGAGCAGGCACATCCGCCTCTTCTGAAATATAAATACCTGGCTCAACGGTGATGATCATCCCCACTTCAAGCTTACGGCTACGATCATCGTCGTAGCGACCAACATCGTGCACATCTAAGCCAAGCCAATGGCCTAAACCATGCATATAAAATTGACGATAAGCTTTTTCTTCAATCAGCTTATCTACATCCCCTTTCAGGATGCCTAAATCCACCAAGCCTTGAGTTTTAATACGGATCACTTCATCATTCGCCAATTTAATTGAATTACCTGGCACTAATAGCTCAATCGCACGTTTTTGTGCTTTTAAAACTAATTCATAAATCTCACGTTGTGGCTGAGTAAATTTACCATTTACAGGGAATGTACGTGTGATATCGCCTGCATACATAGCAAATTCACAACCTGCATCAATTAACACAAGATCGCCATCTTTCAAAGGTTGATCATTTTCAGTGTAGTGCAAGATACAGGCATTATCGCCCCCGGCAATAATGGAATTGTAAGACGGGAATCTAGCACCATGACGATTAAATTCATACAGAATTTCGCTTTCAATTTCATATTCAAAACGATTTGGACGAGTCACTTGCATCGCTTTAATATGTCCGAACGCTGTAATTTGTCCCGCTTGTTGCATTAAGCGAATTTCGTTTGGAGATTTAATTAAGCGCATTTCACTTAACATCGGCTGCCAATCAAAAACAGCGTAAAATTTCACCGCACTTTCAGCTAATAATTTATCGCCCCAAGGATGACGATCAGCCACATGATAAAGTGCGGTCAATTTTTCCGTTAATTTTGGAAATTCAGTTTTGAAATCATCAATAGAATACGCTTCATTAACATTGAGTTTTTGCGGTGCGCGCTCAACGCCCAATCGGCGACCATTCCATGTCTCAAGCAAAGGATCTCGCGGACGAAGAAATACAACTGTCTTTTCCGCATCTTCCGTTTTAATCAATAACAATGCGGCATTTGGCTCATTAAAACCCGTTAAATACCAAAAGTAACTGTCTTGACGGAAAGGAAAATCGCAGTCGTTATTACGACGTTTTTCAATTTCGGAAAATAGCAATAAAGCAGAATTTGGCTGCATTTGTGCGAATACTTTTTGACGACGTTCTGTAAATTCCTCTTGCGGTAATGCCGCCATATATGCGAGATCCATGTTTCGCTCCTTTTAATGTAATATCGGTTTTATTTCTTGTGCATCATCGTTGAAATGGGTGTAAAACAACATCGCAATGGTGCGAACATATTCAATAATTTCTTCTAAGGCTTCGGCAAGCTCTTCTTCGTCATCTTCTTCATCATAACCAAGCTGACAAATATCTTGTAAATCATCTACCGCTTCGCCAATTTCGCCTTTTTCCTTATCCAATTCTGTCTGAACAAGACCTAAACCCAGTAAAAATTGGTTTGCCCAGTCTGATAGACTGTCTGCTCGTGCAAACACGCTCTCATCTTCGGTTAAGCCCAATTCAAAATCAAACCCTTCTACATTTGATAAAGTTTTACCAATCTGCTCATAAATTTCGGTAATTGGCTGAATTAATGCGGTTGGATAAGCGTGGTTATCGTTACTAAATTGATATAGAAGCGGTAACCAACTTTGGTCTTTTAGCCCACCACAAATTAAGCCGCTCAAAAAGCCATGTAATTCTGTTGCATTAATGCCAATACCGGCAGATTTGAGTTGTTGATTAAGTTCAGTTTGGGAAATTGTCATTGTTATACCTATAAAATCATCGAAAACCATTAAAGTGTAGCACCACACAAATAAAAATGCGATCGCATTTCTATAAAGAAAAACGATCGCACTTTCTTTTGCAAAGGGGAATTACATCATTCCGCCCATGCCTCCCATACCGCCCATGCCGGCAGCGCCTAAATCGGCTTTATCATCTTTTGGAAGATCAGTAACCATACATTCTGTAGTGATCATTAAGCCCGCTACAGAAGCCGCGAATTGTAACGCAGAACGAGTGACTTTAGTTGGATCTAGAATACCCATTTCGATCATATCGCCGTACTGTTCAGTACCCGCGTTATAACCGAAGTTTCCTTCGCCATTTTTAACCGCACTTGCCACAACCGATGCTTCTTCACCTGCGTTAGTGACGATTTGACGAAGTGGCGCTTCCATTGCACGTAATGCAAGTTTAATACCTACATCTTGTTCTTCGTTATCACCTTTTAAGGTTGCCGCTACTTTGGTTGCAGCACGAACTAATGCAACACCACCACCCGCAACGATACCTTCTTCAACCGCGGCACGAGTTGCGTGTAATGCATCATCCACACGATCTTTTTTCTCTTTCATTTCAACTTCAGTTGCTGCACCAACTTTGATTACAGCCACACCGCCAGCAAGTTTAGCTACGCGTTCTTGAAGTTTTTCTTTGTCATAATCAGACGTTGATTCTTCGATTTGCTGACGAATTTGAGCTACGCGACCTTTTATTTGTGCTTCATCACCCACACCATCGATAATCGTGGTGTTGTCTTTGTTGATTACAACACGTTTTGCTTGACCTAAATCTTCTAATGTCGCTTTTTCAAGTTCCATACCGATTTCTTCAGAAATCACAGTACCTGCTGTTAAGATCGCAATATCTTGTAACATCGCTTTACGACGATCACCAAAGCCTGGCGCTTTCACTGCTGCCACTTTTACGATACCGCGCATGGTGTTCACGACTAAAGTTGCAAGCGCTTCACCTTCGATATCTTCAGCGATAATTAATAATGGTTTACCCGCTTTTGCCACACCTTCTAATACTGGAAGTAATTCACGGATATTTGATACTTTTTTATCTACTAAAAGAATGTATGGGTTATCTAATTCAACAGTTGCCGTTTCTGGTTTGTTGATGAAATAAGGTGATAAGTAACCACGATCGAATTGCATCCCTTCCACAACCGCTAATTCATCGTCAAGACCTGTACCATCTTCTACGGTAATCACGCCTTCTTTACCTACTTTTTCCATTGCTTGAGCAATTAATTGACCCACAATGCTGTCTGAGTTAGCAGAAATTGTACCAACTTGCTCAATTTCTTTAGAGGTTTCACAAGGTTTAGATAAATTTTTAAGCTCAGAAACAACCGCACTTACCGCTTTATCGATACCACGTTTTAAATCCATTGGGTTCATGCCTGCCGCCACAGCTTTTAAGCCTTCATTTACGATAGCTTGAGCAAGAACTGTCGCGGTCGTTGTACCGTCACCGGCTGCATCATTAGCTTTAGAGGCAACCTCTTTCACCATTTGTGCACCCATATTTTCAAATTTATCTTCTAATTCAATTTCACGTGCAACAGATACACCATCTTTAGTGATGGTTGGTGCACCAAATGATTTATCTAAAATGACATTACGACCTTTAGGGCCAAGGGTCACTTTTACTGCATCTGCTAATACATTCACGCCTTTTAGCATTTTTACGCGTGCATCGTTACCAAATTTTACGTCTTTTGCTGCCATTTTCTTTTTTCCTTAATTTAAATTATTCCACAATCGCCAAAATGTCGTTTTCAGAAATGATTAACACTTCTTCACCATCGATTTTTTCACTTTTCACGCCATAACCATCATTGAAAATGACTGTATCGCCAACTTTTACATCTAAAGGTTGAACGGTACCATTTTCCAAAATACGACCTTTACCCACTGCCAATACTTTCGCACGGGTTGATTTAGTCGCCGCTGAACCGGTTAATACGATACCGCCAGCTGAAAGAGTTTCTACTTCTTCACGTTTAATGATTACACGATCGTGTAAAGGACGAATATTCATGATTAATTTCCTTCTTATTAAAATAAAGTGTTTTAAATGTGGGGATAACTTTTTCGGTTTCAAGGGGATAAATAAAAAAATTTCACCCTAAAAAAATTTATGCGAGAAATGAAAATATCTCTTATACGTCTTATTTGAAATGTGATCCACGTCAAATTTATTTTCTATGTAAATTCCTATAATTAACTCAAATTAATTAACAACCAGGAAAGGTGATTAAAATGACTCAATACAGAAAAGAAGTGGATTTATTAGGTGAACGCGATGTACCAGCAGATGCATACTGGGGTATCCATACCTTAAGAGCGGTTGAAAACTTCAATATTTCTAATGTAACCATTTCTGATGTACCGGAATTTGTTCGCGGCATGGTAATGGTTAAAAAAGCGACTGCCCTAGCGAATGGTGAATTAGGTGCTATTCCAAGTGATATTGCAAAAGCGATTGTGGCGGCTTGTGATGAAATTCTTACCACGGGGAAATGCTTAGATCAATTCCCATCTGACGTGTATCAAGGTGGTGCCGGTACTTCTGTGAATATGAATACCAACGAAGTAGTTGCTAACCTCGCGCTTGAAAAAATTGGTCATAAAAAAGGTGAATATGATGTTATTAACCCAATGGACCACGTGAACGCTAGCCAATCTACCAACGATGCATATCCTACCGGTTTCCGTATTGCGGTATATAACAGCATTTTAAAACTTATCGACAAAATCCAATACTTACATGATGGTTTCGATAATAAAGCAAAAGAATTTGCTAAAATTTTAAAAATGGGTCGTACCCAATTACAAGATGCTGTACCTATGACCGTTGGTCAAGAGTTTAAAGCCTTTGCCGTATTACTTGAAGAGGAAGTACGTAACTTAAAACGTACCGCTGAGTTACTTCTTGAAGTCAACCTTGGTGCAACCGCAATCGGTACTGGTTTAAATACACCAAAAGGTTATACAGAATTAGTAGTAAAACACCTTGCTGAGGTAACTGGATTACCTTGCGTACCAGCTGAAAACTTAATCGAAGCAACATCTGACTGTGGTGCTTATGTCATGGTTCATGGTGCATTAAAACGTACCGCAGTAAAACTATCTAAAGTATGTAACGACTTACGTTTACTCTCTTCTGGTCCACGTGCAGGTATTAAAGAAATTAACTTACCTGAATTACAAGCAGGTTCTTCTATCATGCCTGCAAAAGTAAACCCAGTTATTCCAGAAGTGGTGAACCAAGTATGCTTTAAAGTAATTGGTAACGATACTACCGTTACTTTCGCATCTGAAGCAGGTCAATTACAATTAAACGTAATGGAACCAGTGATTGGTCAAGCAATGTTTGAATCTATCGACATCTTAACCAATGCTTGCGTGAACTTACGCGATAAATGTGTAGACGGTATCACTGTAAACAAAGAAATTTGTGAAAACTACGTATTCAACTCAATCGGTATCGTGACTTACTTGAATCCATTTATCGGTCACCATAATGGCGACTTAGTAGGTAAAATCTGTGCTCAAACCGGTAAAGGTGTACGTGAAGTCGTATTAGAAAAAGGTTTATTAACAGCAGAACAATTGGATGACATTCTTTCTGTAGAAAACTTAATGAACCCAACTTACAAAGCAAAATTAAATAAATAATCTCGCTGAGGTATAAAAAGAGCGGTCAATTTTGACCGCTCTTTTTCATTTAAAATGGAAACAGTATTGGCACAATAAAAACCGTTACTAACATAACAATTAAGGTAAAAGGTACACCAATTTTAATAAAATCAGCAAATTTATAGTCACCTGGTCCCACTACCATGGTATTCACTGGAGAGGAGACCGGCGTCATAAATGCAGCTGAAGCTGCAATCGCGACGACCATTGCGAATGGTACGGGAAACACATTAAGCTGTGTAGCAAGAGAAATCGCAATGGGTGCCATCAAAATTGTAGTAGCAGTATTAGATATAAACAACCCAACTAATGCACAAAAAAACAAAGAGCACAATCAATACAGGATACATTCCCCATCCATCAATGATTTGTGTGAGCCATTTCACCGCAAACTCCACCCCACCTGTTTTTTGAAGTGCGGTTGAAAATGGCATCATTCCGATAATCAGAATAAGGCTTGGCCATTGAATGGAGTCATAAGCACTTTTAGCATCCACACAGCGGAAATAAGCTAGCATTAAACAGCCAATTAAAGCCGCCACAACATTCGGCACGATACCTGACACCATTAATACCACCATAGTTAAAATGGATAGTAAGGCTAGTGGTGCTTGACGTTGAGCTGGTACGGCGCGCTCCATTTCTTTCGGATAATTCAATACAAGGAAATCTTTTCGACGATCACGCATCGCTTGAATAAGTCGCCAATCGCTAATACATTTAGCTGATAGCTAGAACGTAAATGAAGTTGGTCTAAGGTTTTCCCCACGAAAGGGGATGTGCTTTTCACCACCAAACGCTTGGTACGATCTTTCAAACCATATTCATTAATTAACTCATTCATGGAGCTCTGCGCCGTATCTTGATTACTTTCATCACTATTATCAGAAAGCCATCGACGAGCGATAAGCATATAGCCCATACCCAACACTAAGATCAGCAATCCGATTGGGGTGAAATCAAAAAACTCTAGACGAAGATTCGTATCTTTCACTAATTCCGCATTTACCACAAGATTAGGGGCTGTCGCGATTAATGTCATCATCCCACTGATTAATCCTGCTACACTTAATGGCATCATTAATCGTTTGGATGAAATATTCATTTGGCGGCAAATCATTATCACAACAGGAATAAACACCGCAACCACACCTGTTGAGCTCATAAATGCACCTAATCCTGCCACTGAAAGCATCAGTAAAATAAGTACCTTGGCTTCACTATTTCCTGCTACTTTCAAGATGCCATCGCTCACGCGATAAGCAATTCCTGTACGGACTAAACTTTCCCCTACAATGAAGAGTAAAGCAATGAGGATAATATTAGGATCACTAAAGCCAACCAAAATCTCTTGAATACTGAGAATACCGCTTAGATAAAAGGAGAGCATCACCAATAATGCCACCACATCCATACGAATTTTATTATGTACAAATAAAATAATGGCCGCACCAAGCAGTATTAATGTCCAAAACAATGGACTCACCCAAAGTGCATGCTCAAAAATGGTATTCATACGCTATCCTTCAATCTTAAAATCTTTCAAGCTCGCTAGTCTTCTATGCCTAGCGCTTTCTTCACAGGTGAAAAACTTCGACGATACTCCGGTAAAGGACCAAGCTCAGCTAGTTTTTCTAAATGTAATTTGGTGGGATAACCTTTATGTTGAGCAAAGGCATATTCAGGATGATTTTTATCTAATTCTTCCATTTCCTGATCCCGTGCGACTTTTGCCAAAATAGAGGCCGCGCTGATTTCCGCCACAAGTGAATCCCCTTTCACTACCGCTTGAGCTGGGAAACCAAGGTTAGGCGGAATACGATTGCCATCCACCAATACAAAGTGCGGTTGAATTTTTAAGGCTTTTACGGCTCGCTCCATGGCTAACATCGAGGCATGAAGAATATTCAATTCATCAATCTCAGCAGGCTCTGCCCGGCCCATTGCCCAAGCTAAGGCTTTCTCTTTAATTTCTGCTGCGAGTGCAAGACGTTTTTTCTCACTGAGTTTTTTAGAATCCGCCAAACCAGCAATCGGCTTATTCGGATCTAAGATCACCGCAGCCGTGACAACTGCCCCCACTAAAGGGCCCCGTCCAACTTCATCCACCCCAGCAACTAATTGATAACCTTCAGGATAAACAAAATCAATCATGTCTTTGCTCCAATAAATCAACCACAGCTTGTGCGGCTTGGCTATCCGCATCACATTGAATCAATTTATGCAATTCAGTAAAACGTTGAATTAAAACACTGCGAGATTTGACCGCACTTTCGTCATCACCCAAATACTGAGAAAGTTGTTCTGCTAATTTTTGCGGTTCGCAATCTTCTTGAATCATTTCTGGCACAAGCATTTCATCCGCTAACAAATTGGGCAATGAAATATATTTTGTTTTGACCAATCGTTTTGCCAAAAAATGCGTGAAAGGTTTCATTCGATACCCTACCACCATTGGCGATTTACACAACATCGCTTCAAGTGCAGCGGTACCTGAAGCTAGTAAAGTTGCTTCGGCAGCAATCATCACTTGGCGTGCTTTACCATCAATTAAATGCATATCGAGATCAGGGGCAATCTGAGCCTTTATTTCCTCAAATTGTTGGCAACGTTTTTCATTCACCAAAGGGACTAAAAACTGCAAGTCTGGATATTTTTCTTTTAATAACAAAGCAGTTTTTAGAAATGGTTCAGTAAGGAAGCTCACTTCACTACCTCTACTCCCTACTAAAATAGCAAGATAACGTCCTTTTTCATCAATATCTAAGGTCTGGCAAGCTTCTGTACGATTTGGTTTTAATGGAATCGCATCTGCCATGGTATGGCCAATAAAACGGCAAGGCACATTAAAACGATCATAAAAGGCTTTTTCAAAAGGAAGAAAAGCCAATACTTGATGGGTCGCTTTGGCAATTTTGTAGATACGATTTTGACGCCAAGCCCATACAGATGGGCTCACGTAATGAATGGTTTTAATCCCTTTTTCTTTTAATTTAAGTTCAACGGTAAGATTAAAATCCGGTGCATCAATACCGATAAATATATCCGGTTTAATAGCAGAAAGTTGTTCGATAACACTACGACGAATTTTAAGCAATCGAGGTAAATGTTTAAGTACTTCTACTAGGCCCATGACAGAGAGCTCTTCCATATCAAAAAAGCTTTCAAAACCTTGAGCAATCATTCTCTCTCCGCCAACCCCTACAAACTTAGCTTGCGGATAGTGGCATTTAAGCGCTTGAATGAGACCTGCACCAAGAATATCACCAGACACTTCACCGGCAACAATCGCAATAGTTGGATTTTCTTTAATCATTAAATTTATCCTAAAAAACGACCGCACTTTGAACAAATCATAGTGCGGTCTCTCTGTTATTCATCATTTTCTCTTAATGAGAAAAGAAACGTTAATTAACGAATAATGCCACGGGTAGAACGTTTGAAGAACTCCACAAAGAAACTAATTGCAGATTCAGTTTGTGCAATTTGTTCAATTTCCGGCAATACTTCTTCAAGGGTTTTACCGCTACGGTAAATCATTTTATAAACATTACGGATAGCATGCATGGTTGGTTTATCAAAACCACGACGTTTTAATCCTTCAAGGTTTACACCGAAAGGCTGCGCATGGTTACCTTGAGCCATCACATAAGGCGGCACATCTTGGCTAACCATAGAACCACCACCTAGCATTACGTGCGCACCGACGATCACAAATTGGTGAATCGCAGACATACCACCTACAATAACAAAATCATCTAATTCAACGTGACCTGCAAGGGTTGCATTGTTTGCCAAAATACAGTTATTTTTGATTTGGCAATCGTGGGCAATGTGGACATTGATCATCAATAAGTTGTTGTTACCAATACGTGTTACACCACCACCTTGGATAGTGCCGCGATGAATCGTCACATGTTCACGAATAAGGTTACCATTACCAATAATGGTTTTTGTTGCTTCGCCCTTATATTTTAAATCTTGGTTGACTTCACCAATACTGGCGAATTGATAAATCTGGTTATCTTCACCAATCACGGTGTCGCCTTTCACGACAATGTGAGAATTTAAAACGGTACGCGCTTTAATCTCAACGCTCCCTTCAATAATACAGAAAGGACCGATAACAACGTCTTCGCCAATAACTGCGCCATCAGCAACAAGCGCGGTCGGGTGAATTTTTGCACTTGGGTGGATCATACTTACCCCTTAATTTTCTTTAATTATCGACGAGCACACATTAATTTGGCTTCACAAGCTACTTCACCGTTTACAGTTGCAATACCCGTGAATGCTGTAATACCACGACGTTCTTTAATCACTTGAACGTTCAATTCCATTTGATCTCCAGGTAATACTGGGCGTTTGAAACGCGCTTCATCAATACCTGCGAAATAGAATAATTCGCCACCTTTTAATTCATGAGTTTTAAATGCAAGGATCCCCATTGATTGTGCCAAAGCTTCAAGAATTAACACGCCCGGTAAAATTGGCTCTCCAGGGAAATGACCGGTAAAACAAGGTTCGTTTACACTGATATTTTTAATTGCTTTTAACCATTCGCCTTCTTTGTAGTCTAACACGCGATCCACTAATAAAAATGGATAACGATGTGGCAATAAGGTCATAATTTCTTTTGCTTCAATTACTTTACTTGCTTGATTCTCTGACACGTCTAATACCTTTAAAATAAATAACAATAAAACGCTGGAATTATACGATATTTCTGTATAAAAATAAAACGCACCCTAGGGTACGTTTTAAAATCTTAGCCAAGTTTTTTCTCTAGGGCTTTCAATCGTTTATTCATACCATCAATTCCCAAGGTAAGTGCAGCTGTTTTTCGCCACTCTTTATTGGTTTGTAATGGGATACCCGATGAGTATACGCCAGGCTCAGTAATTGGGCGCATCACCATACCCATGCCAGTCACAGTTACTTTATCGCAGATTTCCATGTGGCCATTGATCACACTTGCTCCACCAATTAAACAATAACGCCCCACTTTTAGACTACCCGCCATAATGACACCGCCAGCTACTGCTGTACCCGTGCCGATATGAACGTTATGCGCAATTTGACAAAGGTTATCAATAATGACGTTATCTTCAATGACTGTCGCGTCTAAGGCTCCACGGTCAATACAGGTACAAGCACCAATTTCGACATTATTACCAATGATCACTTGACCTACTTGTGGAATTTTTATCCAGCGACCTCGATCATTTGCATAGCCAAAGCCATCACTACCAATGACAGCGCCTGATTGAATTAAGCAATTTTGTCCAATTTCTACTTCATGATAAATGCTTACGTTTGCCCAAAGCTGAGTACCCGCGCCAATTTTTGTGAATTTACCTACAAAACAACCTGCACCAATAACCACGTTATCGCCTAATACAACACCTTCTTCAATGACGGCATTCGCACCAATTGATACATTTTCGCCAATTGAAGCTTTTTCAGAAATAACCGCACTTGGGTGGATATTTTGAGCCGCTTTCGGGGTAGTGTCCATATATTGAGCTAATAGTGCATAAGCAACATAAGGATCTTTAACGATAAGTAAATTACTTTCAGGTGAGCAAAATTCCACATCCGCTTCTGACACGACAAGAATACCAGCTTTAGATTCAGCTAATAAAGGGCGAAATTTTGCATTAGAAATGAAGGTCAGTTGGTTAGGTTCTGCTTTTGATAGTGCGGCAATATTATTAACGACAACGTCGGCGTTACCGCGAAGGGTACCGCCGACTTTTGTTGCTAATTCCTGTAAAGAATAGGATTTTTGCATTATGAAAACCTATTATTTTTTCTCTTCAGTTTTTGCTGGCGCTGCTTTTTCAGTTGCTGGAATAGATTTTAATACTTCTTCAGTAATATCTTTACCATCTACTGCAAATACTACAGAGTTAGCATCTAAAACATAAGTATAACCTTTTGCTTTTGCTAAGTTATTAGTTGCAACTTGAATGCTTTCTAATAATTTACCACGCTCTTCAGTTTGACGTTTTTCGTTTAATTCTTGGAACTCTGCTACTTTTTTATCTTGCTCTTCCATTAATTTATTCAATGCCGCTTCTTCATCTGAACCAAATTTAGTGATTTCTTCTTGGCGTTTTTGGATTTCAGCTTGACGTAAACGTGGCGCATCCTTTTGCAAAGCTGCTATTTTCTCTTCCACTTTTTTACGAGATGCCACAATTTTAGCATCAATTTCTTTCTTACTTGCAGCAAGTTTATCTGCCATTGGCTTAAATTCTGCATCTAATTTGTTTGCTACAGCTTGGCGATCCGGATGATTCTGGAATAAATAACCCGCATTAATAAATGCGATATTTTCGTCCGCAGCTGCTAAACCTGATGCAAGAGCAAGACCTAAAGAAAGTGCGGTCATTTTTACTACATTTTTCATATTTAAATTTCCTTAAATTAGTTTAGTAAATTTTTCTGTGTCAGCTAACATACTGACACAGAACGAAGATTTTGACTTAGATTAGATGTAAAAGTTCAACTTATTAGAAAGACCCACCGATACTAAATTGAAATTGTTCTACATCATCATTTTCATATTTTTTGATTGGTTTAGCATAAGAGAAAACTAACGGTCCTATCGGAGATTGCCATTGGAAACCAATACCCGCTGAAGCTCGAATGCGGCTAGCTTTACTATAATCAGGTAAGTTAACTAAAACACTAGACGGTAACCCTTCTTTATCCGATTTCCATTTTGTGTTCCAAACACTTGCAGCATCAACAAACAGTGAAGTTCTTACATTATTCTGACTTTTATCTGATACAAAAGGAGTTGGAACAATTAATTCTACGCTTGCGGTAGCCATTGCATTACCGCCAATCACATCAGTGTTTGGTATCCAACCTTCTTTACCGTTACGATCTTTTTGCCAATATATTGCATTAGGCCCTACTGCCCCATATGCAAAACCACGCAATGAACCAATACCACCCGCAGTATAGAGCTGATAAAACGGTACTCTTTTACCGCTTAAACCATTCGCATAAGCGGCAGTAGCTTTACCAGATAATACCCAACGATGATCTCGATCTAATGGGTAGAAACCTTGAAGATCAGCACTTAATTTATAATATTTATTATCAGATCCTGGAATGGTGACACGGCCACCTAAACTTGCTTTCACACCTTTAGTTGGGAAATAGCCACGGTTTAGGCTGTTGTAATTCCAACCAAATGAGAAATCAAAATCATTAGTTTTAACAGAATTACCAAGCAAATCCATTGATTTCATATACAAAGTACGATTATATTCATACGCAAAATTACTGATTTTGTTATAAGTATAGCCTACACCTATATAATATGAGTTATTTTCATTTACAGGAAAGCCTAATGTAATATTGCCACCATAAGTAGTACGTTTATAATTTGAAGCTGTATCACTTTTTGAATTATCGTAAGTTTCATAGAATACGTTTCCACCTAAACTTACGCCATCTTTTGTAAAGTATGGTTCTGTATAGCCTAAGTTTATGCTAGTACCATAGTCATTACGTGTACCACCTAGACTTACCGCCGCACCTGTTCCTAAGAAGTTATCTTGTTTCACACTTGCTTGATAGCTGATACCACTTTCTGTACCGTAACCAATACCAAAGTTAATGCTACCGGTATTACGTTCTCTTACTTTATATACGACATCGACTTCATCATTAGAACCTTGAATTGGTTCAACACGATTTTCTACGCTCTCAAAGAAACCTGTTCTATCTAAACGCACTTTACCTAACTCAACTAATTGTGAGTTATACCAAGTTCCTTCTTGCTGACGCATTTCTTGACGCAATGTACTATCTGCAGAAACAGTATTACCTTCAAAGCGAACTTGACGTACAGATAAACGACGTCCAGCATCAACCACAAAGGTTAATGCTAATGTTTTATTCGCATCATCAAAAGTTGGTACAGCATTAACCGTTGCACTACCGTAACCACGTTCACCTAATTTATCTTTAATTAAGCTTTCAACATTTTGCACATCCGCACGGCTGAACGTATCGTTTAAGTGAAGTTCACCTAATAATGGTTGCAATTCATCAGCCATACCACCTAAGTTACCGACAATACGAGCAGAACTTAAATTGTATTTTTCACCTTCATTTACATCAATAGTAACATCTGCTTTAGTATGTTCTTCATTTAACTGAACATCTGTTTTTGTCACTCTTGCTTTTGCATAACCATTATTATGATAGTAATCTTGGATAGCTTGAATATCTTTGTCAAACTGCGTTCCATCAAACTTATTACCCCAAAGTTTCCACCAAGCATCCGGTTGAAGCTCCATTTGTTCTTGTAATTTGCTGCTAGAAATCGCTTCATTTCCATTAAAAGTCACTGAACGAAGTTTTGCGGTATCATCTTCATCAATTTGAAGCGTAATTTCTGCACGGTTATTTGGTAAAGTTGTCACGATCGGATCAACTTTCGCATTATAACGGCCTACACTCTTATAATGTTCTCTTAAGGTTTTCGCAAACTCTTCTAATTTCGCACGATTTAACACATCACCACTTTTGAAACCATTTGCATCAAGATTTTGTTTTAATGCTTCTGTTGGAATAACGGAATTACCTTTAATATTCACTTCAGAAATGATTGGTTTCGCAATAACGCTCACAACTAATGCGTCGCCATCTTGGAAAGCTTTAACATCATCAAACTGTCCACTTACGAATAATGAACGTACAATATTGGCTACATCTTTATCCGTTACACGCTGACCGCTACGAACAGGAAGGCTTGCGAGAATTTGCTGTTCTAAGTCTCCTTGAGCGCCGTCAACACGAATGTCTTTTGCTACAAATGGTGCCGCAAATACACTCGTTGTAGTACCGAATAACAAACTTGCGATTAGAAGTTTTTTCATCGACTTTATCCTATAAAAAACAATAGTTATAAACGTAAGAAATCATTAAAAAGCACAAAAATTGTTTGAATTAACAAAATAGTGAGCCCTATACGATAACTTAAATTTTGTACCCGTTCTGAAACAGGTTTTCCTTTGATAGCTTCCGCCGCCAAAAATACGAGATGTCCACCATCTAAAACTGGCAACGGAAATAAATTCATTATGCCTAAATTAACACTGATTAACGCGAGAAAACTTAAGAAATAAATCACGCCAGCGTTAGAAGATGCACCTGCACCTTGGGCAATTGAAATTGGCCCAGCCAAACTGGAAAATGAAAGCTCTCCACTAAACAATTTCCCGATTGCCTTCACAATAAACCACGAAATTTGGCCTGTCTTTTCCACACCTTTTCTTAGGGCATCAAGAATACCATATTTTAATTCAGTTCGATACTGTTCGCCAACTTTTAAGAACGTCGGACTTAACCCTACAAACCATTTACCGTCTCGATTCTTTTCAGGTTGCAAGGTTTTGTCAAAAATTTCTTGATTACGTTCCACCTTGATTGTAAAAGGCTGACCTTGTTGTACCAATGCAACAAAAGCTTTCCAGTCAAGTGCGGTCGAATTTTCTGCTAAAATTTTATCGCCAATCAATAAGCCTGCTTTTTCTGCTGGAGAGCTCTCCACCACTTTTGATAGTGTCATCTCCACTTTACTTGAAACGGGATTGATCCCTAATGTTTCAAATGCTGTTTCTTTATCTGGTTTAAATGTCCAATTTTGCAGATTAATGATCCGTTGATACGGTTGGTCTTCACCAAAAGGTGTTAATGTGAGTTCAACAGAATCAGAACCTAACTTATCAGTGAGCAATAAATTAATGGTTTCCCAATCGGGTACATTCTTTCCATCAATTGCCAAAATCTGGCTATTCGGTTCAATTTGAGCCATCGCAGCGGGAGAATTTGGCGTGACATTTTCAATGACCGGTTTAACACTCGGAATCCCAACAGAATAAATCACCCAATATGCCAAAATCGCAAAAATAAAATTAGCAAGGGGACCTGCAGCAATCACAAAAGCACGTTGAGCTACCGATTTGCTTTCAAATGCCTGCGATTTTAACTCTACGGGAACTTCTTCATTTCGTCCATCAAGCATTTTGACATAACCGCCAAGTGGAATGGCTGAAATAGCAAATTCGGTGCCTAATTTATCTGTGCGCCGCCAAATCACTTTACCAAAGCCAATCGAAAAACGATGAATTTTAATACCGCACTTTCTTGCCGCCCAAAAGTGGCCGTATTCGTGTACGGCAACCAGCACGGCGATTGCAACAATAAATGAGCCAAGCGACCACAAAAATGACATGTTCTACCCTTATAACACAAAGAAATAGAAGTATGTGAAGAATGGTACTGCCGCCGTTAAGCTATCAATACGATCTAAAATACCGCCATGGCCTGGAATTAATTGACTACTGTCTTTGATGCCTGATTCACGTTTAAACATACTTTCGGCTAAGTCACCTAATACAGAGATAGCCACAGTTGCCACTGAAAGCACAACAAAACCACTCATTGCACGGCTACCTAATAAGGTTTCACCTGAAAAATGGATAAAGACAAATGCCAATACAGCTGCGGTGATCATGCCACCAAATACGCCTTGCCATGTTTTCCCCGGTGATACTTTTGGTGCAAGTTTGTGCTTACCAAAAGCACGTCCCGCAAAATAAGCACCTGAGTCAGCAGCCCATACTAATACAAATACGTAGAGCAATAAGAACAAACCATGATGTGGATCAGCCGTATAATTATCTAAACGTAAACGTAAGACGGCGGCAACAAAAGGAATCAACGTAGAAAACGCAAACAGGAGTTGTAAAGGAATATTTTTACCCCAAAACTTCGCCGAGCTTGGATAAGTCACCACTAACACTAATGCAAGTGCCCACCAACCGACTGAATTTAGCAATAAAAGCGGCAAGTAGTTTTCAAACACTCGACCTGCATCTAAATAATTACCTTCGTTGTAAAGCCAAAGGAAGATAAATGCACCTAAAAATGCTGCGATGCAAAGGCGTGCTAAAGGATTTTTAAAACGAGCAAATTGTGCCCACTCCCAAATACCAAGCGTCGCCACAAAGCCTAAGGCTAGGGCAAAATAAAATGGGGTAAATAAGAACAAGGCACATAATACCAAAGCAATCAATACAATGGCTGATAATACACGTTCTTTAAGCATAGGTTCTCCGCTTATTCTGTCCCGCCAAAACGGCGATGACGTTGTTGATAGCAGGCAATTGCCTGATTAAAATCTTTTTCACTAAAATCTGGCCAAAGCACATCTAAAAAACACAATTCCGCATATGCAATTTGCCAAAGCAAGAAATTACTAATGCGTTGCTCACCGCTTGTGCGAATTAGTAAATCGACTGGCGGTTCATCTTGTGTCACTAAATGTTGCTGGAAAAGTGATTCATTAATATCACTCACCGAAATCTCATTATTTTTTACTTTTTCAGCGAGTTGTTGAGTCGCTTGAACAATATCCCAACACCCACCGTAATTCGCCGCAATATTTAAAGTCAGTGCAGTATTATTTTCCGTTAAATTTTCTGCTTTTGCGATCTTCTCTTGCAATTTCTCACTAAAACGAGAAATATCACCGATGATCTTTAAACGAATATTATTTTTGTGTAATTTTTTAACTTCTAGATCAAGTGCTTGCATAAAGAGCGTCATCAATGCACTCACTTCTTGTTCCGGACGATTCCAGTTTTCACTGCTAAACGCATATAACGTCAAAAACTTAACGCCAGTTTGTCGTGCATAACTCACTGCACGGCGCACGGCCGCCACACCATTTGTATGACCAAAAATACGCAACTTATTTTGTTGTTTCGCCCAACGACCATTGCCATCCATAATAATGGCAACATGTTCGGGAATATTATTGTTATCAAGTTCTTTCATTCTAAAATATTCGAATTTTATGACCGCACTTTTACGTATTCTACATCAACTTTTTAATCAGCGAATCGGCTAATTCACGGGATTGATTATCTACAGCTAATACATCATCAATGCTTGAAATAATAGAAGATGGCATTTGTTCAACCGATGCTTGGTTAATTTTCGCAATATCCGTAAATTTAATATATCCATCTAAAAAGGCTTGTACTGCAATTTCGTTTGCTGCATTCATTGCGGTTGTCGCATACTGCCCTTCTGCAAAAGCATCAATCGCTAATTTTAAATTTGGATAACGATTAAAATCAGGTTCGATAAATGTCAATTCTTTGATTTTAAAGAAGTCTAATGGTTCCACTCCACTGACGGTACGATTTGGATAAGCCATGGTTTCCGCAATGGGCGTGCGCATATCCGGGTTACCCATTTGAGCAATGACCGATCCATCTACGTAACGCACCATCGAATGAATAATAGATTGAGGATGAATAATCACTTCCATTTCATCGGCCGATGCATTGAAGAGCCAACGTGCCTCAATGTACTCTAAACCTTTATTCATCATTGTGGCAGAATCCACGGAAATTTTTTTGCCCATTGACCAGTTTGGATGAGCAACGGCCTGTTCTGGCGTAATATGCTCAAACTCGCTTAACGGCGTATAACGGAAAGGCCCACCAGAACCCGTTAAGACAATTTTACTGACCCCTAATTCTTTCAAAGGACAAAATCCAATCTTTTCTTGTGCCTCAGGCGGTAAGGATTGAAAAATCGCGTTATGCTCACTATCAACAGGCAATAATTTTGCTTTTGACTGCTTCACTGCATCAATAAAAATTTGGCCACACGTCACCAAGGATTCTTTATTCGCAAGCAAGACTTTCTTACTCGCTTTTACTGCCGAAAGAGTCGGTAGTAATCCTGCTGCCCCAACAATGGCTGCCATAACTTGATCAGCATCTGGATGTGCTGCCAACTCGCAAATGGCTTTTTGTCCATCTAAGACTTCCGTTTTAATGTGGTGTGAGGATAATTTTTCTCGCAATACCTTTGCTGCATTTTCATCATCTAATGCAGCAAAGTTCGGTTGAAATTTCACGCATTGTTCAAACATTGTCTCAACATTTTTGCCTCCTACTAACGCAAAGGTATGGTATTTGTCGGGATTATGTTCAATAACAGAAAGGGTACTATGGCCAATAGAACCAGTTGAACCTAAAATAACAAGATTTTGTTTTTGCATAAAATTTCGACCGCACTTTGTGCTTTTATTTTTTATCAGAATAGAACAAGGGCAGACACTTGGTCTGCCCCAAAACATGGTTCGACAATTAGAAATCCATTAATTCTTTTTCTTTATCTGCTAAGATCTCATCCACTTTTTTGATATAGCTATCAGTCACTTTTTGAATGATTTCTTCTGCTTTGTGTTGATCATTTTCGCTGATTTCTTTGTCTTTTAATAATGCTTTGATTTTATCATTTGCATCACGACGTACGTTACGAATCGCAACTTTACCTTGCTCACCTTCGCTTTTTACGATTTTGATTAAATCACGACGGCGTTCTTCAGTTAATGGAGGAAGAGGCACGCGAATTGTTGTACCTGCTGAAGATGGGTTTAAACCTAAATCAGACGTTAAAATTGCTTTTTCTACTGCACTGATTAAAGAACGGTCAAATACTGTTACCGCTAAAGTACGTGCATCTTCTGCAACCACGTTAGCTAATTGACGAAGTGGTGTCGCTGCACCATAGTATTCCACTTGGATTGCGTCTAATAAGCTTGGTTGTGCACGTCCTGTACGGATTTTTGCAATATGCCCACGCAACGCTTCGAGGCTTTTTTCCATGCGAGCTTCAGCATCTTGTTTGATTTCATTAATCATTCATCTGTCCTTTTTAATAAATAAAGATAAAACACAGTGATTTTACTGGATTTTTAGGGAGTTTTGAATAAATTTATTCATAAAAAAGGCGAGATTGTCTCTCGCCATTTTATTCTTTAAAAAATTAACTAATCGTTGTACCTTCTTCTGTACCGAGTACCACTTTGCGTAACGCACCGGGTTTACACATATTAAACACACGAATTGGCATACCGTGGTCACGAGCTAGTGTGAATGCAGCTAAATCCATTACTTTTAATTCTTTATCAATCACTTCTGCATAAGATAATTTATGGTATAGCTTCGCATTAGGATTTTTTGCAGGGTCGCAATCATACACACCATCAACTTTGGTCGCTTTTAACACGATATCCGCTTCAATTTCGATACCACGTAAGCATGCGGCAGAATCTGTAGTAAAGAATGGGCTACCGGTACCGGCTGAGAAAATGACTACACGTTTTTCACGCAACATTTTAATCGCTTCAGACCAGTTATAGGTATCGCAAATACCATTTAATTGGAACGCAGACATTAATTTTGCATTCACATCTGCACGGTGAAGCGCATCACGCATTGCCAAGCCATTCATCACCGTTGCAAGCATTCCCATGTGGTCGCCCACCACGCGATTCATGCCGGCTTTAGCTAATTTTGCGCCACGGAATAAGTTACCACCGCCGAGTACAACACCAACTTCCACGCCCATTTCAATTAATTCTTTAATCTCTAACGCCATACGATCAAGGATTGAAGGATCGATACCGAAGCCCTCATCTCCTTGTAATGCTTCACCACTTAATTTCAATAAAATACGTTTGTAAATTGGTTGACTCATTTGTCTTTTCCTTTGTCGGTTACAAAATTTGGCTTATTCTAGCAAAAGAGCGAAAAAGTTAAAAATGGAAATTGGTCAGAAAAGTGCGATAAAATATCGTCGTTTTGATTTTATAGGTAAACTTTATGAAGATTTCAAAAACCTCACAAATTTTAACCGCACTTTTTTCTTTGGCTTGCGCCATTGTTGCCGGTTATTTAATTTTACGCGGCTCAGGAATGTTTCCAGAGCCATCTATTAGTCTGATTTTACTCGCGGCTATTTTCATTATTCTATTAAGTAGCAGCCGAAAATCTTTCTATTTTATTTTATTACCCTTAGTTTGCTTACACGCAATTTATACGCCGACAGGCTTAAATTTTGGTGCGCCAAGCTACCAATATATTGCATCGGTTCTCGCGACAGATATGTTAGAGACCAAAGAGTTTCTCATGCAAATCCCTATGAGCAGCTATTTAGCGGCATTAGCTATTCCAGTTTTAGTCTTTTTACATTACAAAAGTGCGGTCAAATTTGGGGTGAAATTTTATCGCAATAAAACATTCATTGCCCTCGCTACCCTGTTGATTGGCTACAACTTACCGATTGCTGCGCCATTAAAAGAAACGATAGATTCGAGTGTAGAAATTGTTAATGAATGGCAAAAATTGAAAAAAATGTCACAGGAAAGCAGCTGGGGACAATCCACATTAGAAAATTCTCAATACCAAGATTATGTAATTATTTTGGGTGAAAGTGCGCGAAAAGATTACTTGCATGCGTATGGATACCCCGTCAATGACACACCATTTATGTCATCTGCAAATGGTACACTGATTGATGGCATGACATCCGCTGGAACCAACACTGTCGCCTCATTACGCTTGATGCTAACTTTACCAGACAAAGAAAAGTGGGAGCCAAACTATGATTTAAGCTTAGTGGATCTCATTAAGTCTGCAGGTCTGAAAACCTACTGGCTTTCTAATCAAGGTTTCTTAGGTGAATACGACACGCCGGTCGCCTCACTTGCCTCAAAATCTGATGAAACCATTTTCTTGAAAAAAGGTGGAAGCTTTAATTCGACAAACTACAGCGATTTTGATTTAATCCCTAAATTTGCTCAAGTTTTAGAAGATCCAACGCAAGGTAAACGCTTTATTGTATTACACATTTATGGTTCACATCCGCTTGCTTGCGATCGCGTTGAAGATTACCCGAAAATTTTCAATGACAATGACATTGAGAAAAAGAACGAATACTTAAATTGCTATATTACATCCATTAAGAAAACCGATGATTTTATTAAGAAAGTGTATGAAACGCTCAAAGAAAACGAGCAAAAAACACACCGCACTTTCTCGATGATTTATTTTTCAGATCATGGTTTATGTCATCAAGAAGATGATAAACACGGTGTAACCTTGTTTAACCAAAACTGTCACAGCCAATTACATCATAATATTCCGCTCTTTAAGATTTCATCTGATGATACGGCACGTAAAGAATACAAAGCCTTTAAATCTGGTCTGAATTTCTTAGAAGGTATTGCTAATTGGATTGGAATTAAAAATCCGAAGCTGACATTAGAAGAAGATTTATTCTCTGAACAAGCTGACAAAGATGACTATGGACTGAAAAAACTGATTGAAGAAAAATATCGTAAAGATGCAGACCCTGCCATCGATATTCGTCCAAAGAAATAGAAAATCTCAAATTTCAGACAACAAAAAAGCCGATATTCAATATCGGCTTTTTTTATATCTCAATAGAGAAAATTAAGCGTTACCGCCAGTGATTTTTGCAACTTCAGCTGCGAAATCTTCTTCTTTTTTCTCAATACCTTCACCCACTTCTAAACGGATGAAGTTAGACACTGAAGTGTTTACTGATTTTAAGAAGTCACCTACAGATACTGAAGGATCCATTACGAATGGTTGACCTGTTAATGAAACTTCACCAGTGAATTTCTTCATACGGCCTTCAACCATTTTCTCTGCGATTTCTTTTGGTTTACCTGAGTTAACTGCGATATCAATTTGAATTTGACGCTCGTGTTCAACAACATCTGCAGATACATCTTCTGGGTTCACGAATTCTGGTTTAGATGCCGCTACGTGCATTGCCACTTTTTTAAGTTCATCTTCTGAACCTTCACCTGCCACTAATACACCGATTTTTGCACCGTGTAAGTATTGAGCAATAACTTGACCTTCTAAGTAAGCAACACGACGGATGTTCATGTTCTCACCGATTTTAGCCACTAATGCAGCACGTTTTTCTTCAAATTGTGCTTGTAATGCTTCGATAGTGGTGCCTTTGTGTGCTGCTGCGAAATCAGCTACTTCGTTTGCTAAACCTAAGAAGCCAGCATCTTTTGCTACGAAGTCAGTTTCACAGTTCATTTCAACTAATACACCGAAACCATTTTGTACACGAGCAAGGATAACACCTTCAGCTGCAACACGGCCTGCTTTTTTAGCAGCTTTAGCTTGACCAGATTTACGCATGTTGTCGATTGCTAACTCGATATCACCGTTTGCTTCAACTAATGCTTTTTTACATTCCATCATACCGGCACCGGTACGTTCACGAAGTTCTTTTACTAATGATGCTGTGATTTCAGCCATTTTAAAAATCCTCTGTCGAAAGTACGATTCATTTTGACCGTACTTTTAGATAAAAATATAGGGGCTAAATTTTAGCCCCTATGCCAATTAATCGTTTGATTATTAAGGGCTTCGCCTTATTGCAAAACTTAAATTATTCTGCGTCAGCTGCTAATTCTTCAGCAACTTGAGCTTCGTTACCACGACCTTCTTTAACCGCTGCTGCAGCTGCAGAAACGTAAAGTTGGATAGCACGAGTCGCATCATCGTTACCAGGGATAACGAAATCTACGCCAGCTGGAGTTGAGTTAGTATCAACGATAGCAAATACAGGAATACCTAGGTTGTTTGCTTCTTTAACAGCAATATGTTCATGGTCTGCACCGATAACGAATAACGCATCTGGTAAGCCGCCCATATCTTTGATACCGCCAAGGCTTAATTCAAGTTTTTCCATCTCACGGGTACGCATTAACGCTTCTTTTTTGGTTAATTTGTCAAAAGTACCGTCTTGAGATTGAGTTTCTAAATCTTTTAAACGTTTAATTGATTGACGAACGGTTTTCCAGTTAGTCAACATACCACCTAACCAACGGTGGTTTACATAATATTGTTGACAGTCTAATGCTGCAGCTTGTACTGCTTCTTGAGCCGCGCGTTTAGTACCAACGAATAATACTTTACCGTTGTTGCTAGCAATACGGGTTAATTCCGCTAAAGCTTCGTTGAATAAAGGTAAAGTTTTTTCTAAGTTGATGATATGAACACCGTTACGAGCACCAAAAATGAAAGGTTTCATTTGTGGATTCCAGTAACGAGTTTGGTGTCCGAAGTGTACGCCCGCGTTGATCATGTCGCGCATTGAAACTTGTGCCATAATATTTTCCTTTTGTTGGGGTTGAGCCTCCACATATCAGCTAATCGACCGTTTGGCACCCCGATTAAGCCTTAATGATATGTGTGTGTTGTTAATAATTAAAAACGCTGCTTTTGAAACCCAAAAACAGCGGTGCGATTTATACCATAAAGTGCGGTCAAAAACCAGTTTATTTTGTCAAATTTATTACTTTTCTTGCTTTAATAAACAATAAAGGGGGACGATGCCGCAAATCTTTAAATTCATCATGCCATTGTGGTTGCTCGGCTAACATAGGCTCGACCATTTGTTCAATTTGAAAACCTGCAGCAATTAAATCATTAATAATCGTTGCCATTGTGCGGTGATAGGTTTTAAAAGGTTGTTGAAACCAATTTCGCTCTCTCAATCCTTCATCACGGTAATGATTTAAACGATAAGCGACTTGCTGTTTTTTCTCATTTTTTTCCCAGCGCTCCCCTTCTTTATGG
Organism: Haemophilus parainfluenzae ATCC 33392; assembly: GCF_031191205.1. Lineage (NCBI taxonomy): Bacteria > Pseudomonadati > Pseudomonadota > Gammaproteobacteria > Pasteurellales > Pasteurellaceae > Parahaemophilus > Parahaemophilus parainfluenzae. The sequence continues at coordinate 385,440 of NZ_CP133470.1, forward strand.
CAAGTTGTAATCGGATGCTCTTGGGAAAAAACTAGTACGCCATTAGGCTTAAGCTTGTTGGCAATCATAACCAATAAAGCAGGAAAATTCTCAATATAATGAAAAGCAAAAGAGCTGGTAATGACATCAAAATCACGTTCTGTCAATTCTGACAATTTTTCCATCGGTAGCTGATATAACAAAAAACGACCTGAAAACTGACCGCACTTTTTTAGCTCTTTTTCAGCTTGCTCGAGCATTTTAACTGAAAGATCTGTTCCCACTACACTCGCCGCATCGCGTTCTAAATAGAGTTGCAAATGTCCGCCCGTTCCACAACCTAGATCGAGTAATTTTTTCCCTTGTAAATCAGGTAATAGGGAAAGCATAGTTGGTTTTTCCACTATTTCATTAAGACTGATGGGATTAGATCGAAGTTTTTGATAAAGCTCAAAGAAGTTCTCTTTATCGTAAACACTCGTTTTGTTATTCATTTTGTTTCCTATGCAAAATCAAAAAGGGCGTATTTGATACGCCCCTGCTATATTAACGTGAAAACTTATCCTGCGAAACTTGCAAACCATCCTAAGTTTGCGCCTACTTGTGCCACAATATTTAACACACCGAATAAAATCACAAAGCCAATCATAAAATTACCACCATAGACTTTATAAGTCGCATTTGGGAATTTTTGACGACTTGCTCTAGCAAGCAGTGCTGGCACGATGGCTGCCCAAATGGTTGCGGCTAATCCGGCATAACCAATGGCAATCACAAAGCCATAAGGGAATTGTAAACTTAATAATAGCGGCGGTAAGAACGTCACCAATGTAGTTTTCGTTCTACCTAATACGCTGTCATCGAACTTGAATAAATCGGCAATATAGTCAAATAACCCTAATGTCACCCCTAAGAATGAAGTCGCAATAGCCATATAAGCAAAGAAATTCAATACAACGGCAATGTATTCTACTTCAATGTATTTGTGTAACGCTTCTAATAATGCTGATACATCGCCACCTTTTGCAATCACCGGAGCAAACTCTGTACGCGGTAAATTACCTTGCACCGCAAGCTGCCATAAAATGTAAATCACTAAGGCTAAACCTGTACCAATAAAGATCGATTTCATCACGCGACGACCATCACGATCGTAATATTTGACGAGGCTTGGTACATTTCCATGGAAACCAAAAGACACTAAGCAAACTGGAAGTGCTGTCAATAAATAAGGCAAATAGCTTTGTTCACCTTCCGCAATGGTATTAAATAACACCTCTGTTTTTACAGAGCTCAATAAACCGGCTGTAGAAAGGAAGAAAGCCACCACCATTCCAACGATCAAAATGGTTGTGAAACGATCCACTGCTTTAGTAGAAAGCCATACGAAAGCAGCAAGAATAAAACAGAAAATTAAAGAGCCCGAAGTACGTCCAATATCGACCGCACTTTCAGCGGAACCAAAGGCTTGATTGAGCAAGTTTTGTGTAATACCGCCGCCAGAGGTGATATAGGCATAGGTTAAAATATACAGTACGAAAGCAACGGAAAGACCATTGATAATATTCCAACCTTTTCCTAACAAATCTTTCACGATGGTGTCAAAGCTTGAGCCGGTAGGATAATGTAGGTTGGCTTCTAAGATCATCAAACCTGATGTGGTCATACAAAACCAGGTGTAAACCAAAGCCAGAATAGAGCCGATAAACCATACACCCGCCGTCGAGGTTGGGTTCGCGAGCATACCTGCACCAATTGCGGTACCCGCAATAATCATGGCGCCGCCTAATAAAGAAGGAGATTTTTTCATTGTCATCGTTAAGTCCTAAAATAAAAATTTGCACTATTATAGTAGTACAAATTTAAAAGACAATCTTTTTGTATCGACAAAACGCAATAAATTCATATAATCAGCCATCTCAACAAAAGGATAATTTATGAAAAAACAACTCAAAAGTTTTGCTTTTGCTGTATTAGCAGGGGCGGTTATCACGTCTTGTGCGGATTCTGCCTCAATCAATCAAGAAGCAGCAAGTAGCTATACCCAAGAAATGGGTAATATGCGTGCACATGGTGTAATTGATACTTCATCAAAAACTGCAAAACGTGTTCATGCAGTGTTTAATAAAATGGTGCCTTATGCAGACCAAGCGAATGAAACTGGACAACAATTTAACTGGCAAATTAATGTCATTAAGTCCAAAGAACTTAATGCTTGGGCTATGCCGGGCGGGAAAATGGCTTTCTATACAGGTTTAGTCGATACTTTACAACTAAACGATAATGAAATCGCCGTCGTTATGGGGCATGAAATGGCACACGCCTTAAAAGAGCACGGTAAAGCTAAAGCTAACTTCGGTACGATAAGCGCTATTGCAGGTGCAGTTGGTGGAACAGCATTATCTGCCGTAGTAGGGGCTGATATGACAGATTTAGTCACACTGACTAAAGACTTTGCGTTAGATAAACCTTACTCTCGTAGTGCAGAAACTGAAGCGGATGAAGTGGGGCTTATGTTAATGGCTCGTTCAGGTTACAATCCACAAGTCGCGCCGGGATTATGGCAAAAAATGGCTAAAGCCTCAGGTGGTTCTCAAGGCGTTCTTGACGTATTAGCTTCAACTCACCCAAGCGATGCTTCTCGTGAAGAAAACTTGAAACGCTTATTACCCGAAGCGATGGAACTTTATAAAGCCGCTAAAAATAAAAATGGCTAAATAAAACAGTCAAAAAATTGATCGCACTTTCATAAATAAAAAGCGAACATCATGTTCGCTTTTTTAATCTCTAAAAGAAAACCGCACTTGAAGAATCAACGTGCGGTTTATTTTTATACCATTGTTAATTAATGTTGTTCGTTAATGTGGCCTTCAATTGGTTTCACATTTTCATCGAACTCAGGCAATGGTTTGTGTTCGCTCGCAATGTACGAATAAATCACTGGCAATACGAACAAGGTAAACAATGTACCAATTGCCAAACCGGCTACGATAACGATACCAATACTGAAACGGGATACCGCACCCGCACCTGTTGCATAAAGCAACGGTACAAGACCTGCAATCATCGCAGCGGTTGTCATCAGAATTGGACGTAAACGGACTTGAGCTGCGGCTGTAATCGCTTCAATACGTGTTTTACCATGGTTTAACTGCTCTTCTTTTGCCACTTCACACATCAAAATACCATGTTTCGTGATAAGGCCAACTAAGGTAATCAAACCCACTTGTGAGTAGATATTGAGTGTCGTTCCTGCAATCCCTACAAATCCGAAGGCATTTAAGGCTAATAACGCACCACTCACTGCTAACGGTACAGAAATCATAATTACGATTGGATCACGAATTGATTCAAATTGAATCGCCAAGACTAAGAAAATAATCACTACCGCAAGTAAGAATGTTACTGCAAGTGAGCTACCCTCTTGTACTAACTGACGTGCCTCGCCTTTAAAGTCATAGTTGTAACCCTGTGGCAAGGTATTTTTCGCATTGTCTTGTAACCATTGGACTGCATCACCAATTGAAGTACCTGGCATTGGTACTGCACTGATTACCGCTGAGTTTAACTGGCTAAAACGAGGTAATGAGCTTGGTTGTGGCTCTAATGTGGCAGTCACTAAGCTGCTTAACGGTACAGAGGTACCATCTGCTGCTGTCACATAATATTTATTAAAACTTTCCGGTGATAAACGATTGTCACGTTTTACTTGGGAAATAATTTTATAAGCACGGCCGTCAATATCTACACGCTCAATGGTTGCGGCAGATAAGAAGCTACCTAAAGTACGGCTGATTTGTTGCATCGTAATGCCGTAAGTCCCTGCTTTTTCACGATCAATCTTAATGCGCATTTGAGCGGTATCAAATTTCAAATCAAGGTCGGTATACACAAACTTACTGGATTTTTTCATATCCTCTAAGAATTTACCTGCCACATTTGCTAAATCACTATAGTCTTGTGACGTGCTGATCACAAAACCAATCGGAGGGCCTTGCTCCCCTGTATCAATTTCTGGGAACGAGAAGCCTTGTACAGATACTTCAGGAATTGATTTCGCTTTCGCATTTAATTCATTTAAGATTTCTGCTTGGCTTTTTGAACGTTCTTTCCAGTCTTTTAGCGTAATCACGTTTAACGATTGGTTAGAATTTGGAGCGCCTGAAATCGTCATGGCAAACTGCACTTCTGGCGTATTCGTTAAAATCTCCTGATAAGGTGTCATCGCATTTTGCACATAATCCACGTTCACGTTAGACGGTGCTGAACCAATCGCCAAAAATGCCCCTTTATCTTCTGGTGGTGTTAATTCACTCGAAAGCGATTTAAACAATACAGGTAAGGTCGCGAAGATAATCGCCGAAAACATCAACATACATTTACGATTAACCATCACCAAATCAAGAACATACGCATAAGCTGCATTTACTTTGCTTAATGTATGCTCTACTCGTTGCTCTAATTTACTTGGCTCCGCATTCGATTTCAGTAACTTACTTGTCATCATTGGTGAAAGTGTTAATGCCACGATACCTGAAATAAATACCGCCCCTGCAAGGGTTAAGGCAAACTCTTTAAACAATGTCCCCGTAATCCCCCCCATTAACGCCATTGGAGAATATACTGCAATCAAGGCAATAGTCATGGAAATAACCGGAACAGCGATTTCACGCGTGCCAATAATCGCCGCACGGAATGGCGTTTCACCTAACTTAATGTGACGGTCCACGTTTTCCAATACTACAATCGCATCATCCACCACTAAACCGATGGCTAAAATCAATGCCAACAACGTCATCAAGTTAATGGAGAAATCTAAGGTTTGAAGCAACATAATTACCCCGATTAATGAAATCGGAATAGTAATAATTGGGATCAAAATTGCACGGAATGAACCGATAAACATGGTAATCACGACTAATACGATTACCGTTGCTTCAATAATGGTTTTTACTACCTCATCAATCGAATTATTAATCGCGATGGTGCGATCATATAAAATGTCAGATTGAATAGCATCCGGCAGATTATTTTTGATGCTCTCATAAAGTGGACGCACTTTATCTGCAACAGTGAGTGGGTTCGCTGATGAAGTTGGGTTAATGGCTAATACAACAGAATCTGCGCCATTGGCTACCGCACGTGAGCTATCGCTTGATTTATTTAACTCAATATCAGCGATATCGCGTAAACGTACTAACTTATCACCGTTAGACATCACAATTAAGTTACCTAATTCTTCAACCGATTTTGTCGTGGTTTCTACTTTGTTTTTATAGGTTACAAAATAGCCATTATCATTACCTGCTGCTGTTTGAACGTTATTCGCTGATAATGCGGACATCACTTGTGTGGCAGAAAGGTTTTGAGCTGCCATTTTTTCTGGATCTAACCAAACACGAAGTGCGTACTCTGATGCACCAAAAATCTGTACGCTCGCTACCCCTTCTACGGTAAAGAACTGAGGTTTGACTACGCGTTGAATATAGTCAGTTACTTGGCTTGCATCAAGTTTGTTAGAACGGAAACTAATGTACATAATTCCCGAACCACCTGTAGAGGAAGAAACTGTAGGATCTTCAATACCACTTGGCAATTCAGAACGAACCGAGTTAACTTTGGCTAAAACATCAGCCAAGGCTGCATTCGGATCCGTATTTAATTTCATTTTTACGGTGACTGTTGAAGTGCTTGGGCTTGAGCTTGAAGACATATAGTCCACATTGTCTGCTTGTGCTACCGCTTCTTCAATTTTCGAGGTCACAAATGCCTGAATTAAGTTTGCATCTGCACCTGGATATGCGGTGGTCACCGTAATTACCGTTGTGGTCATTTTCGGATATTCGCGCACAGCCAATTTCGAGATCGCTTGTAAACCTAGAATAATGATTAACAAGCTAATCGAAACCGCCAAAACAGGGCGACGAATAAATATATCGGTAAATCTCATTCGCTTTTCCTAATTAAAGATTCGTTTTATTTGCAGGTTGTTCTGTACCCACGCCCGCTTTATCTGCAACAGAAACTAATGCACCATTACTTAAGTTTTGCTGACCACCAGTCACAATTTTATCGCCAACTTTGACTTCATCGCCTTTTAATTGGGCATAAATGCCCTGACGATCTTTTGTAAACACGGTGATTGATTTTGCACGGTACATATTCGCCGCTTTCTCTGCGCCGCCTAATTTCTCAATATCTTCATCAGAAAGTGCGGTCAAAATATAAAGCGATTCGCCATACATGTTGTAACTCACCGCCACTTGTGGCACCACAATTTGATTATGTTCTGTTGGCAAAGCCACATGTAAGCGAGTAAACATACCGGACAATAATTTTGCCCCATCTTCTGGTTCAAATGTTGCTTGAACATCCACTAAACCGGTTGAAGAATTAATTGCCGGCTCAATGGCAGTAACTTTTGCTGCAAAGGTTTCACCTTTACGCGCATCTGCCGTAGCCGTTACTTTTTGACCAATATGCAATTTATCTAATAGGTTTTGCGCAATCGCAAAATCCACTTTCATTGAAGAACGATCTTCAACACGCACAATTTCAGTACCGTTTGAAACGTATTGACCAACATTCACTTTCACGATACCTGCTTTACCATCAAATGGCGCGACGATTTGGCGACGCTCAATGGTTGCTTTTAATGACTCAATATTTGCCGCTTGTGCTTCATAAGCTGATTTTGCGTTATCTAATTCTTGACGAGAAACGGCACCGCTGCCCGCAAGGTTTGCATAACGTTGATAAGTTTGACGTAATGAAACCACTTGAGCTTGTGCAGCTTGTAAACTTGCATGCTCAACGGAACTATCTAACTCAACTAACAAATCACCCTTTTTCACACTTTGACCATTTTGCACGAGCACTTTAGACACGGTTCCAGCGCTTTGTGCACTTAACATCGCCCCTTGATTTGGACGAACAAGACCTGTTGTTTCAATGATTGGTGTCCATTCTGAAGCCGTCACGGTCATTGCAGTTACTGGAGAAGCTGTTTCAGGTTTATTTGCTAAGAAATCAGCAATGCCTTTTGCCTTCATATAATTTAGAAAAATCATTGCAGCAAAAATTAACACAAATACGCCTAACGCTAATTTCAAAAAGAAAACGTGCGAACGCTTTGGTCTATTAGTTTGAGTTATACTCATTTGGAAAACTCCATTAAGACAATAAAATAACTACTTCTGAATTGCACGCCAAGAGCGTTCAATGACAGATTCTAACATCGCATCGGTTACTACCGTACCGAGATATTTGATATCTGAGGCTAAAACCATTGACGTTTTAAGACTCAGCAAAAATAACAGATGAGGATCTAAATCAGCTAACTCATTTGCTGCTTGCCCCTTGAGACAAAATTGCTCCCAACACGAATGTTCCATTTCTTTGCAGGTTTCAAGAAACCCTGGTAAAGATCGATATTGGTTCATATTTGACAAAATCGTTGGATTTTCTTGAAGAAAATGCCAAATATTCCACCACATTCTTCTGTATTGCTCGAAAAAAGATTGGCTTTCATCAAAGCCTTCTTCAATCGCTGTAACAAACTTATTGAACACTCGACGAGCAAATTGAACTAGTAACTCGTCTTTACTCTTAAAATAAAGGTAAATCGTGCCAGCTGCGATGCCAGCCTCCTTGGCTAACTTATGCATAGAAAGATGATGTAATCCTTCTTTTGCCATAAGACGATCTGTAGCATCAAAGATCTGCTCGCTGATATCAAGCTTCGTTTTAGAGGCTTTTACTTGTCGCATAATAAAAAATTAAATTCTTCGGGTTATATATGAAAAAGGTCATTTAAGACAAACATTAAAAAATGAATGAACGTTCATTTTATTGATTTTTCATTTTTTGGCAAGCAAAAAATATAAAAAAAGTGCGGTTATTTTTAACCGCACTTTTAAATTCTGAATTACATTCCAATCACCACACAGCTTACCACTGATTTTGCTTTATCTTGTGTGGCTGTTGCAGCATCTCGACTCGCAAATGGTCCTACGCGTACGCGGTTCCATTCTTCACTTGTTGCAATTTGTGCATTTACGCCTGCCATCGCAAGACGACCTTGTAAGCTTTCTGCCTGTGCACGATTTTTAAATGCACCACATTGTAAACCAAATTTTTTACCGCCAGCCTGTACTTGCTGTTCAGCGGGTTTAGGTTCTACTTTTTTCGGTTGCTCCGTTTTAGCGGGTTCTGTTTTTACCGGTTCAGCTTTTATCACTTCCGCTTTTTTCGGCGGTTCAGGTTTTTTAACTGGCTCAGGATTTTTCGCTTCTGGTTTTGCTGTTTGTTGAGCTGGCTGAGCTTGAGCTGTCTGTGTTGGTTGAGCTTGTTGTGCTTGAGCTACGGCTTTTTCTGCATTCGCTGCTTCTTGCTCTTTACGTTGAGCTTCTAATTTTTTCTCTTCTTCTGCTGCTTTTTGCTCTTTTTCCATCTGAATCAGCACTTGACGTTGTTCTTCCGTCAAACGCATATTTTTTTCAACAGAAGAGGGATTATTGTCCACTGGCACTGTGCGGGTTTCTAATTCTTTAATGTAGTGCCACACTTCTTCAGGACGATTTGGCAACACACTTTTCGGTTGTGTTTTTTCTGGTTGGACCGTCGTCGCAACTACAGGTTCAGGTGTTTTGTTTTTTAAGAAGTAAAGCCCTAAACCAAATCCCAATACCACGACCAATGCAAGACCAATTAAGGTATTACGATTAAAACTTTTCTTTGCTTTCTTTTTATTCTTTGAGCCGCTTCGACCGGCAAAATCTCGATGAGCCACGATAAAATCCTAAAATATTCGATAAATTAAACTTAAACTTTGAGTATACAAAACTCTTAATTCTACTGAAAAGTCGTGCATTTTTCTAGGGAATTTTTGCTAACTCAAATCCAATGGATCTACGTCTAAAATCAACCGCACTTGAGAAGACTTTATCAGCTCTGGTGAATATCGACTCAATGCTGTCTGTAATTGTTTCCGAGAGGCATGTTGTAATAATAACTGCCAACGATACTGCCCTGCTTTTTTGCTGAACGGAGCAGGAATTGGACCCAACACTTGCAAACCTTCAATTTTTTGTTCATAGAAGAAAGAGGCCAATTGCGACAATGCATTTTCCGCCTCTTCAGAATGACGACATTGTGCTTTAAACAACGCTTGGAAACTAAATGGAGGCAAGCCCATATTATGACGTAGCTTCAAGGTTTCTTCTGCAAAGGCTTGATAACCTTTTTCAAGTAATGTGGTTAATAACGGGTGATCCGGATAATGCGTCTGCAAAACCACTTCCCCCTGTTTTTCTGCTCTGCCTGAACGTCCTGCAACCTGCACATAAAGCTGCGCCAAACGTTCTTCGGCTCTGAAATCAAGAGAAAACAAGGCATTATCTACATTCACTAAAGCAACCAAAGTGACATTCGGAAAATGGTGTCCTTTAGCTAACATTTGGGTACCAATTAAAATCTGGCTTTTACCTTGCTGAATATCCTCTAAATAACCTTCAAGCTTGCCTTTTCGTGCCGTGCTATCACGATCGATACGTGCAATATTGTATTGTGGGAAACGTGCTTTTAAGGTTTCTTCTAACTGTTCTGTGCCTAAACCCGTTGTGACTAAATGCGTTGAACCACAATGACCACATTGCATCGGCACTGTTTTTTGCGCACCACAATGATGGCAGCGTAAAACACGCTGATGTTGATGGTAGGTATAAGGTTTTTCGCAATGATGGCACTCATCAATCCAACCACATTCATGGCATAACAACACGGGGGCGAATCCACGTCGATTAAGGAATAACAATACTTGGTTGCCTTTTTCTAAGTGTTCTTGCATACGTTGCAATAGCGGTTCCGATAAGCCGTTTTGAATTCGTTGATGTTTTAAATCAATCACAAATTGACGAAGTGCGGTCGCATTTCCTGCTCTTTTTGATAAGACCAAATGATGATATTTACCATTTTGTACGTTATTCACACTTTCCAAACTAGGGGTCGCAGAACCTAATAAGATAGGGATATTGAGCTTTTGCGCTAAAACAATACCTAAATCTCTTGCATGATAACGCCAACCATCTTGCTGTTTAAACGAGCCGTCATGCTCTTCATCTAAAATGATTAAGCCGAGATCTGAAAACTGGGTGAAGAGCGCTGATCTCGTGCCGATCACGATTGCACTTTGCCCCGTTCTTGCACGCTCCCAAACATTTAAGCGTTGCGTATCGTTCAAGTTAGAATGCAATACATCAATTTCCACATTAAAACGTGCTTGGAAACGTCTCACAGTTTGAGGGGTAAGCCCAATTTCAGGAACAAGCACTAAAACCTGTTTACCTTTCTTTAAAACCTCTTCAATGTATTGCAAATAGATTTCAGTCTTACCTGAACCAGTCACGCCCTCTAACAACCACACATTAAAGCCTTCTTGGAAAATCAACTGGCTAAATGCAAGGGCTTGTTGCTTGTTTAAGGTCAATCGGTTATCAAGATTAACTAAAGGATTATTCCCTAAAGTCTGTTGCCAACTTTTTTGTTCTGTTGGCACAATAATCTCTTCTACATAATCTTTGCCTTTAAGCGCTGACCAAATTGCGGAACTGATTTCATTGTTACCTTTTTCTAAATCTTGCGTTAGCAATAAATTTAAGGCTTCAATTTGTTTTTTGGCGCGTTTTAATTCACCCGATTCTAACGCTTGTTTTCCAAGGTCCGTAATACGCCAAAAAGTGCGGTCATTTTTAACCGCACTTTCTCCATTGCGGAGTTTGACTGGCAACGCTTGAAACAACACATCGCCTAATGCTGCACGATAATAATTAGCCGACCAAGCTAACCAATCCCAAGTTGTGGAATTAAAAAGTGATTCAGCATCAAGTACATCAATAATCGGTTTTAACTTTTCTTTTGCGACATCCGAAGAAGCGGGCAAATCCACCACGATCCCGACTCGTTTTTGCGAACCAAAAGGCACCAACACGCGTCCACCAACGATTGGCATCAAGTCTGGCGAATAGAGATAATCAAAAAATCGGGGAAGCGGTACGGCTAATGCAACTCGGACAATATTCATAACAAAAAACAATTAAAAATTTTCGCTATTATACGGGAATTAGGTGGAAAAATCCCACAACCTTGCCTTTTAGTGTATAATCGCCGCCAATTTTAATTGAGCGAATAAAAACCATGACAGAAGAGCAAAAAACCTTTGCTGATCAAAAACGTAAAACCGTTGAAACGGCTGAATTTACAGAAGATGGTCGTTATAAACGTAAAGTTCGTAGCTTTGTGTTGCGGACAGGTCGCTTAAGTGATTTTCAAAAAAATATGATGAACGATCACTGGGCTGATCTTGGATTAGATTATCAAAACGCCCCTTTTGATTTTGCCGTGATTTATGGCAATACGAATCCCGTTATATTAGAAATTGGCTTCGGTATGGGCAAATCGTTAGTGGATATGGCTGAAGCGAATCCTGATAAAAATTATCTCGGTATTGAAGTGCACACGCCTGGTGTGGGTGCCTGTATTGCTTATGCGGTAGAAAAAGGCGTGAAAAACCTTCGCGTGATTTGCCATGATGCCACTGAAATTTTACGTGATTGTGTAAAAGACGGTGAATTAGGCGGCTTACAACTTTTCTTCCCTGACCCTTGGCATAAAGCGAAACATCATAAACGCCGTATTGTTCAACCGCACTTTGTGGAGCAAGTCGTGCAAAAATTACAACCAAATGGTTTTATTCATATGGCAACGGATTGGGAAAACTATGCGGAACAAATGCTTGAAGTCCTTTCAGCCAATGAAAATTTAGTCAATACTGCTGAAAAAGATTATATTCCACGTCCTGATTTCCGCCCTCTTACAAAATTTGAGGCGCGCGGTCATCGCTTAGGTCACGGCGTATGGGATTTATACTTTAAGAAAAAATAATCATCGAGATGATGACGATACCCATTACCTTAACATAGGAGAACATTGAAAATGAAAACTCGTAATCAACGTCAACGTAAAAAACTTCACTTAGCTGAATTCCAAGAATTAGGCTTTTTAGTGAATTGGCAATTTGCTGAAGGAACCAGCATCGAAACTATCGATGAAACCGTTGATCGTTTTATTGCTGAAGTGATTCAACCAAACGGCTTAGCTTATGAAGGTAGCGGCTATTTACATTGGGAAGGCTTAGTTTGCTTAGAAAAAATCGGTAAATGCGATGAAAGCCATCGCCAATTAGTGCAAAAATGGTTAGAAGAGAATAAATTGCAACAAATCGAAATCAGCGAATTATTCGATATTTGGTGGGATTACCCAACCAAAAACGCATAATGTTTTAAATATTTTTAAGGGCGGGCTTTCCGCCCTTTTTAATAATCATTTTCACTTATTTCTTAACAATTTATTTACATTAATAACATATTTTAAAAATATCCTTGATCTAACTCAATAAAAGTGTATATTTTTTAAAAATTACTCCTTTTAGGTAGTTACTATTTTATCATTAGAACTAGATAATGCACCCCCTGAAAATACCGAATTTTAAAGAAAAATATGGCGATTGAGAACCCTTCTCGCAGACAGTTATTACGTGGGCAGTTTTTGCAATCGTTACATTCTGAAAGCGCTAAAATTCAAGGTATTAATGCTATACGTCCACCTTGGTCAATTAACGAAGCAGACTTTACGGATAAATGTACCCGCTGTGGTGATTGCATACTGGTATGTGAAACCCAAATTATTGTAAAAGGTGATGGTGGCTTTCCTGAAATACAATTTGACAAGGGCGAATGCACGTTCTGCCAAAAATGTGTTTTAGTATGCGAACAACCGATTTTTCGTTCATTAGAAGAAGAACCTTGGACACATAAAGTTGAGATTACAACGCAATGTCTAACAGAAAATCGGGTGGAATGTCGAAGTTGCCAAGACAGTTGTCCGATGAACGCCATCCGTTTTCGATTACAACTTGGTGGTGTAGCAAAACCAATGTTAGATTTAGCAAGCTGTAATGGGTGTGGCGCTTGTTTAAGTGTTTGCCCGACAAAAGCAATAAAAATTATTAATTTTGAAACAAATACAGATGAATCAATTTAGCGAAAATGAAAACTGGTATGTATGCAGTATTGTTGTGCAAGCCAGACCAGAAAAACTTAACCAAGTCAAAGAAGCCATTTTAGCGATTCCAACGGCTGAAATTCATGGCGAGAAGTCTGATGAAGGCAAATTGGTGGTCACTCTTGAAAGTAATCGTCAATTAGCGTTAGCAGATCTTATGGATGAAATTAAAGATATTCCTGGGGTTATTGTCGTTTCTTTAATTTCTAATTACTTAGATGAAAAATAAATAACTTAGGAATACATATTATTTGTATATTCTAAAAATTCAACAATGAGTGGGGAAAACTATGGAACTTAATCGTAGAGATTTTATGAAAGCCAATGCTGCACTTGCAGCAGCAGCGGCTGCCGGTATGACCATCCCTGTTAAACAGGTAAATGCGACCGAAGATATGGGCATCAAATGGGATAAAGCCCCATGCCGTTTCTGTGGTACAGGATGTAGCGTATTGGTAGGAACCAAAGATGGTCGAGTTGTCGCAACTCAAGGTGACCCGGATGCAGAGGTAAACCGCGGTTTAAACTGTATCAAAGGTTACTTCCTTTCTAAAATCATGTACGGTGCAGACCGTGTACAAACTCCGTTATTACGTATGAAAGATGGTAAATTCCATAAAGAAGGTGACTTTACACCGGTTTCTTGGGATCAAGCTTTCACTATCATGGCGGAAAAAATCAAAGATATCCTGAAGAAAAAAGAACCAAATGCTGTAGGGATGTTCTCTTCCGGTCAAACCACCATCTATGAAGGCTATGCAAAAGTAAAACTTTGGAAAGCTGGTTTCCGTTCTAATACTATCGACCCGAATGCTCGTCACTGTATGGCATCTGCAGCAGTTGCGTTTATGCGTACATTCGGTATGGATGAACCTATGGGCTGCTATAACGACATCGAAAAAACTGATGCATTTGTGCTTTGGGGTTCAAACATGGCAGAAATGCACCCTATTTTATGGTCTCGTATTTCTGATCGTCGTCTTTCTTCTGATAATGTGAAAGTTGTGGTTATGTCAACATTCGAACATCGTTCGTTTGAATTAGCTGATGTACCTATCGTCTTTAATCCACATTCAGACCTTGCAATCCTTAACTACATCGCAAACTACATTATCCAAAACGATAAAGTAAACTGGGATTTCGTTAATAAACACACTAAATTCAAACGTGGTGAAACTGATATCGGTTATGGTTTACGTCCTGAGCACCCACTTGAAGTTGCAGCGAAAAATCGTAAAACTGCAGGTAAAATGCACGATTCTGACTTTGAAGAATTCAAGAAAATCGTTGCACCTTATACATTAGATGAAGCACACCGTATTTCTGGTGTACCAAAAGATCAGCTTGAAACTCTTGCGAAGATGTACGCAGATCCAGAACAAAACTTAGTATCTTACTGGACAATGGGCTTTAACCAACACACTCGTGGTGTATGGGTTAACCACATGATCTATAACGTACACTTATTAACCGGTAAAATTTCTAAACCAGGTTGTGGTCCGTTCTCATTAACTGGTCAACCTTCAGCTTGTGGTACAGCGCGTGAAGTAGGTACTTTCGTTCACCGTTTACCTGCGGACATGGTAGTAACCAATCCGAAACACGTTGAAATTACAGAGAAAAAATGGAAATTACCAAAAGGCACTATTCCAACCGTACCAGGCTATCCAGCAGTACAACAAAGCCGTGCCTTAAAAGACGGTAAACTAAATTTCTTATGGCAAATGTCCACCAACAACATGCAAGGTGGCCCGAATATCAATGACGAAATTTTCCCTGGTTGGCGTAACCCAGAGAACTTTATCGTTGTTTCAGACCCTTACCCATCCGTTTCTGCGGTTGCAGCTGACTTAATTCTTCCAACTTGTATGTGGGTAGAAAAAGAAGGTGGTTACGGTAACGCTGAACGTCGTACTCAATTATGGCGTCAACAAGTGAAAGGCCCAGGTGAGTCTCGTTCTGACTTATGGCAAATTGTTGAATTCGCTAAATACTTCAAAACTGATGAAGTATGGGGTGAAGAGTTATTAGCTCAAATGCCTGAATATCGTGGCAAAACCTTATACGAAGTGCTTTACGAAAATGGTGAAGTAAACAAATTTAAAGTACCAACCGACATTCCTGGCTATATCAACGATGAAGCTGATTACTTCGGTTACTACTTACAAAAAGGTTTATTCGAAGAATACGCTGACTTCGGTCGTGGACATGGTCATGACTTAGCACCATTCGATACTTATCACCAAGTACGTGGTTTACGTTGGCCGGTTGTGGATGGTAAAGAAACCTTATGGCGTTACCGTGAAGGCTTTGACCCGTATGTCAAACCAGGTGAAGATATCGCATTCTATGGCTATCCAGATAAAAAAGCGATTATTCTAGGTGTACCTTATGAAGCGCCAGCAGAATCGCCAGATGAAGAATATCCATTATGGTTATGTACTGGACGTGTGCTTGAACACTGGCATACTGGTACCATGACACGTCGTGTACCTGAATTACACCGTGCATTCCCGAACAACTTAGTGTGGATGCACCCAGCAGATGCGAAAAAATATGGCTTACGCCATGGGGATAAAGTGAAATTAATCACTCGTCGTGGTGAAATGATTACTTACTTAGATACTCGTGGTCGTAACAAATGTCCTCCAGGCTTAATTTACACCACCTTCTTTGATGCAGGTCAGCTTGCTAACAAATTAACATTGGATGCAACCGACCCAATCTCTGGCGAAACCGACTTCAAAAAATGTGCGGTTAAAGTGGTGAAAGCGTAGGTTTTCCCTTTCGTTTCTAGTCTCTCCTCTCTTTAAACAAAGGGAGGAATTTAAAAAACAAGAGCGGTCAAATTTTGCAACGTTTTTACAAAATCAGACCGCTTATAAAAGGAAACGCAGATGAAACTTGATCCTAACCGTCGTCAGTTTCTAAAAAACGTGACAAGAACGGCAGCTGGAGTATGTGGAGTTGGAGTGATTCTTGGCTTACAGCAACAACAAGCTAAAGCCAAAGAAGGGGTTGCCTTACGCCCACCTGGTGCTTTACCGGAGAAGGATTTCTTGGCAGCTTGTACCCGCTGCGGACAGTGTGTCCAAGCATGTCCATACGATATGTTGTATTTAGCTTCGCTCATTTCCCCAATGGAAGCTGGCACACCTTACTTTATCGCTCGGGACAAACCTTGCGAAATGTGTCCTGATATTCCTTGTATGAATGCTTGCCCAAGTGGCGCATTAAGTGAAGAGCTCAAAGACATCAATGATGCAAGAATGGGATTAGCCGTATTGCTAGACCATGAAACTTGTCTTAACTGGCAAGGTTTACGTTGTGACGTTTGTTATCGTGTTTGTCCATTAGTGGATAAAGCGATTACACTTGAGCGCGTTCATAATGATCGTACAGGTATTCATGCGAAGCTTATTCCAACCGTCCATTCCGATGCTTGCACTGGATGTGGAAAATGTGAACAAGCTTGTGTATTAGAAGAAGCGGCAATTAAAGTATTGCCAATGGATCTTGCTAAAGGTCTACTCGGTCGTCACTATCGCTTAGGTTGGAAAGAAAAACAAAACGCTGGAAAATCCTTAATTGAGGAGCAACATCCAGATGGTTTACGTCCATCATTAGACGTTCGTATGCCAGAAGGACAGCATGAACCTGTTTATCAACCAATGCAGGTCGTACCGAATCAAAAAGTGGCAACACCGAGTCGCGCGACAATGGATTATGTACCAAGTCCAACTACGGTACCGGAAGCTGAACAGTTCCCGAATTTGGATTTAAACATTAAGGGGGTTAAATAATGGCTGAAAAATATACCCCGAATAAGCCAAAAGATGCTGGCTTAGAAGCACGTCAAAAACTTGGTTGGTGGCATGCTTATCGCTTTTTAATTCTACGTCGAATCAGTCAATTAAGTATTATTTTAATGTTCTTAAGCGGCCCGATTTGGCAAGTTTGGATTCTAAAAGGCAATTACAGCTCAAGCATGCTTTTGGATACTGTACCATTGACAGATCCATTGATTACCGCTGAAAGTTTAGTGACAGGTTACCTACCAGAAATCACAACGATTATTGGTGCCTTAGTGATTGTCATATTCTACGCCATTGTTGCGAGCAAAGCCTTTTGTAGTTGGGTTTGCCCAATGAATATTGTGACTGATGCTGCAGCTTGGTTACGTAGAAAATTAGGTATTCGACAATCATTAAAAATTTCACGTCAACTTCGCTATGTGATTTTAGCCGTCATTTTAGTTGGTAGTGCAATAACGGGTACGCTCTTATGGGAGTGGATAAATCCTGTCGCGGCACTTGGACGTATCTTTGTCTTTGGAACAGGCGCAACCCTTTGGTTGGTTACAGTCATCTTTTTATTTGACTTACTTGTTGCTGAGCATGGCTGGTGTGGTCACCTTTGTCCAATTGGTGCGATATATGGTGTCATTGGTGCTAAAAGCCTGATAAAAATTAATGTAGTCGATCGCGATCGCTGTGACCGCTGTATGGACTGTTATAATGTTTGCCCAGAGCCGCAAGTATTAAGACTTCCTTTACATGGTGGACCTGAAGATAGCCAAATTATATTGGCAAAAGATTGTATTACTTGTGGACGTTGTATTGACGTCTGCGCAGAAAATGTATTTGCATTTGGATCTCGCTTTGAGAAACAAATAAAAATTAAAAATATTTAATTATTTAATGGAGTGGATTTCATGAAAAAATCATTTATTTTCATGCTAGCTTTATGTAGCGGATTGGCATTTGCTGATGCGCCACAAGTTGCAAATAGCATCGACAAAGCAACAGAAAGTATTGCACCTGCATTTACTAACCCTTATAAAGATGTAGGCAATATTCCAGTAACTTTCCCAAATCAGCCCCCACTTGTCCCGCATAGTGTACGTGGCTTACAAGTAACAAAAAATGCAAACCAATGTTTAGGCTGCCACTCTCCGGATGTTGCTCCAACAACGGGGGCACCTCGCGTACCTGAAAGTCATTTTTTAACACGAGATGGCCAAAAAACAGAAGGTACCTCACCTCGTCGTTATTTCTGTTTACAATGCCACGTTCAGCAAACTAACGTAAATCCAATTATTCAAAATAAATTCGAAACCATTCGTCAAATGCAAGGTAAATAAGGAGCTAAACCATGATTAAATCAAGCATTCAGAAAGTTTGCCGTTGGTTACGCTCTCCGAGCAAAATGGCAATTGGTGGGGTTATTTTATTAACTATCATTGGTACTATCGTTGGCACTAACCTGTTTAATGCTGGAATGGCGACAACTAATACAGAGCAATTCTGTTCAGACTGTCATACTAATGACGTTGTACCTGAGTACCAAGCGTCAATCCACTTTAGTAACCGTTCAGGTGTGAAAGCAATTTGTTCAGACTGTCACGTTCCACATGAATTCATTCCAAAAATGGTTCGTAAAATGCAGGCATCGACTGAAGTTTATGCTCACTTTACAGGTAAAGTCGATACTAAAGAAAAATTCGAAAAACATCGTTTAGAAATGGCTGAACGCGAATGGGCGCGTATGAAAGCGAATAACTCACAAGAGTGCCGTAACTGCCATAACTTCAATGACATGGACTTTACTCAACAAAAAACTGTGGCACAACAAATGCATGCTCTTGCACAGGAACAAAACAAAACCTGTATCGATTGTCACAAAGGTATTGCGCATAACCTTCCACACATGGAAAAAGTACAACAAAGCTTTATTCCTGCGGATATGTTAAAAGCAAATGAAAAACCTGCTGATAACAAAGATGCTAAATAATCTTATAGCAAAATAATAAATCGGCACTCATTTTGAGTGCCGATTTTATTTTTATTTTTTAAGGAAGTCTTTATCAGATAATACCCTTAACGGTTGCATATCGCTATTTCCCATGATGACCAAACTCGGGTCTGAGCGTAAACAGCTACCACCATAATGACCGCCCACAGTAAAAGTACAGACCTGAACATATTGGTCTTCCACTTTTGGTAAACACCAAAGTTGTTGGTAGATACTCTCCTGCTTACCAAAACGCCCATCTTTGCTATCAAGCACCGACTTACACTCACCAATCAATTTCACATTATCACCACGGCGACCTGCAATTGGCTTTTGTGCGTAACCATTTTTAATCAGCTCAGGCGTCAATTCAAATCCTGCTTCTAGTAGATAACGATGGTTTGGGAATAGTGACCACAACACTGGTAAGATCGCTTTATTACTCGGAATAGCCGTCCACAGTGGCTCATAAACTAGAACTTCTGGACGAAGTAACACATCAATCAACCGCACTTTGTCTTCTGGATATCCCGTACGAATTGGTGGAGCCACTTCCATACCTGTTGCATCTTCACGAAGTTGCTCCAACATGGTTTCCCAGGCCCACGTTTTCCATACGGTTTTGACCTGGTTATCTTCATCATCAATCAAACGACCACGGCTATCCCAATGCAATCCCTCGGTCCCATGAATAATTTTAGCTTGAAATCCTGCTTGAACTAGTGCATTGCGCATAAATAATGCGTGATAATCTTCCTCATCATCGTGATCTTGCATAATATGAACAAGCGGCGTAGCTTCACTGTGTTTCCAACAATCCGCTAATGCATTACGTAAGCCATCAGCTGGATTATCACCAATCTTCAATCCGCCCTGAATTGCCCATCGATTCATAAACTCACCAGCTTCAGCGTGACAAGAGGCTGAGTCAGCATTGTATTCATATACTTTCAATCCACGACTATCCATGCAGAAATCTAAACGTCCCGTGATGGTTTGGTAACGGCGATTTTGCCAAGACAATCGTAAACGAGGCCAAAGCAATTTAGGAATATTGAAATATTGTAATAACTTATCGTCTTTTAAAACTTTATCTGTGGCATGCAAATACATTAAATGCAATTCATTGGTTGCACGAATTAACTCATGTTGTGCTGTTTCAGACATCGTAAAATAGCGATATTGATCCGAATGGCTGACTTTGTGCCCACCCATGGCTTTCACATATGCCGCTTCAAATTCATTTTTCTCATTCAGCCATTTATGCTCAAACTGACCATTGTTTTCTATATGTTCAGCATGAATCTCAAGTTTCTCTTTTTCTGGTGTTGGCCGCGGCAGACTGTATTCGGTATCTTCTGTTTGGATCATCCAACCTAAAATTTCTGTATCATCAAAGGTATCATGCAGAAAATAACCACTTTCGGAAACCGTCATCGGTAATTCACGAGTCCATTGCTGTCCACTTGGTAAGCGAGAGTGAATCACGTTTTGCTCGGCAATGCGAATTTTATCTTCTAATACCTCGGTAATGATTGCCACATGCCCCGTATGTTTAAATTCACCGCCCTCCTGCCAAATTAATAATGCGCCAGCTTCGGGTTTACGTTTACAACCATTTGCAAAGGCTTGTAAGGGTAATAAGGCATCATTTACCACTTGACGTAAAAATCGTAGAGAAAAGATCTCGTAAGCCATTCCTACATCAGTAAACACCATGCCATGATTGAGATATAAATAACGGCGCGCAAATTCCACGCACTGCCATTTATAGCCCATGTATTCTCGTCCTAAATAACTGCGAAAGGCGGCATCATCCGGATACTCTTTCTCATCTGCGGTATGATAATCTGATGAATAAATCGCAATCCCACCCGGTGCATAACCTAATAAACTTCCGAAAGGATCATGTGTACTAATATTGGCTGAACGTTCAGGCATAAAAACTCCCTGTTAAATAACTAGTCGAAATAGTATAGATCTTTTGTCTGATTCCCCCCAAAGGCTTTTAAAAGAAATATTAAAATTTGAATCTTACATAATTTTGAAAAAGAAAAAGGGCTGACAGATGTCAGCCCCAAAACAAACCTAAAAATGACCGCACTTAAGGTTATTTCACATACCAATGTGATAATAAAATCCCTGCATTTACTGCAATATTTAATCCTGCTTTTAATGGATTACTTAAAGAAAGGCGCACATTTACATCTTGTTTATCACGAATATCATCTGTACTACCTTCGCTCAATACCAACGCGACTTTCTCCGCAAATTTGAGTTGTTCCAACGCCACACCTTGTTTATTGGTTGATACATGAATAATCTGATAGCCAGCCTTACGTAAAGCCTCTAACGCAATTTCTGTACTTTCTGTTTCTAAAATACGAATATGCTCCATTCCGCCTTCAGCCACACGCATCGCAGCTGGTGCATAAAGCTGTTCAACTTGATTTGTTACCACATTTTTAATGCCGTAGAAGGCGCAAGTACGCACAACGCCACCTAGGTTCTGCGCATTATTGACTTGATCAAGCACCACTAAGCAGTCTTCTTGACGTGGGACATCTAAATAACCTTGCAAAGAAAAAATTCGTTGTTTTTTCACTAACATACAAATGCCACCATGATGCTCGGTACCACTTACTAAGCTTAGTTCATCGCTATCCACCACGTGATACACTTTTTTATTCGTGGCTAAATAACTGAAAATCTCGCCAATTCGATGCGCCATTTGCACCGTTGCCCATACACGAACGATGCTCTCCGGACGCTCAGCAAACAATTCTAAGCACGCATTTTCACCATACACTTTCATTTCTTCAGCACGGTTCTTTTTAATTTTCTCTGGTGCTCGTGGTGATAATGCGCCCGTTTTCTTTTCTTTCGGTTTATAACTCACGCCAGTACTTTTCACCATTACTTTTACCGAGCCACTTTCACCATTGGCTTTATTTAATGAAAGTTCAGCAATTTTTGGTTCTCTCACCTCTTGCTGTTGGAAGCCACGAGAAGGTTTACGCTCATCCCGTTTTTTATCAAAGTGCGGTTGATTTCCCTCACGTTTTTCATTATTACGACGATCATCAAAGCGACGTTCTTTATCATTAAATGCACGTTTGGGGCTACGCTCTTGAAAAGATTTGGTGGAATTTGTTTGGAATGATGGTTTGCGTGAATTGCTCATAATTTGCTTCTCGAAGGAAAAATTGGATAATAATTCGCCAAAAAATGCGAAAATTTGTGAGCATTATAACGAAAAAAAACCTTTTTTCTATCAATCCACAAAGGAAATATTGTAAACTAGAGCATTAACTTTTAGTGTAGAGATCGATTATGTTAATCAATAAAGCTAAACGAGCAGAACAAAATTTAAAAAATTTGCCTTTTCTTCCTTTACAGGCAGAACAGGTTGAGTTTCTGTTTAGTCCGCTTGAATTCAAAGCACAAATTATAGAATTAATTCGCCAAGCTAAAAAACGTATTTACGTGACCGCACTTTATTGGCAAAAAGATGAAGCGGGACAAGAAATTCTCAATGAAATTTATCGCGTAAAACAAGATCATCCAGAATTGGATGTGAAAATTTTAGTGGATTGGCATCGCGGACAACGCAATTTACTTGGTGCAGAAAAATCTGCTACTAACGCTGATTGGTATTGTGAACAACGCCAAACCTATCAACTTCCCGATGAACCGAATATGTTCTTCGGCGTGCCTATTAATACCCGTGAAGTCTTTGGTGTATTACATATTAAAGGCTTTATTTTTGACGATACCGTGCTTTATAGCGGCGCAAGCATCAATAACGTGTATTTACAACAACAAGATAAATACCGTTACGACCGCTATCAAAAAATCCATAATGCTGCACTGGCAGACTCTATGGTTAATTTCATCAATGATTATTTATTGGATTTCAGCGCAGTACACCCATTAGATGTGGCTAATCGCCCTCGTACAAAAGAAATTCGTAGTGCAATAAAAGCTTATCGTAAAAACTTATCTGCCCATGCTGAATATCAATTGGAAAGTGCAGTTGGTTTTTCCGATATTTTAACCATTTCACCACTTTTTGGTTTAGGTGCATCAGGCAATGAATTAAATCAAGTTATCGAAGATTTATTCTTACAAGTGCAGGAAAAATTGGTGATTTGCACCCCTTATTTCAACTTCCCTCGCACGCTAAGAAGTAAACTTGCCCGCTTATTAGAGCAAGGAAAGCGTGTCGAAATTATCGTGGGTGATAAAGTCGCGAACGATTTCTATATTCCACCAGAGCAGCCATTTAAAATGGCAGGTGCATTGCCTTATTTATATGAAAGCAATCTTCGTCGTTTCTGCGAGAAATTTGATGCTTACATTAAAAATGGCCATTTAACGGTGCGTTTATGGAAAGACGGCGATAACACTTATCACCTCAAAGGTGTTTGGGTGGACAACCAGTATATTCTTTTAACGGGGAACAACCTGAATCCTCGCGCATGGCGTTTAGATGCGGAAAATGGATTATTAATCCACGATCCAAAACAAGAACTTCTGCCTCAAGTGGAACAAGAATTGTCGCACATCCGCCAATATACCAAAGTATTGCAAGATTATTCTGAATTAGAAGAATTGACGCAATATCCTGAACCAGTGCAAAAACTGTTGAAAAAATTTGCTCGGATTCAAGCAGACAAATTAGTCAAAATGATTTTATAAACGCAAAAAGAGGCCGACAAATGTCGGCTTCTTGCTTGTATCTTACGCAAAAACATCGACTAACATTGCACAAGTGAAATAAGTTGTTATAATCGCCCGACTTTTAAATCTTATTGGAGAAATCAATGAACCCAATTTCTTATTGGCAACGCCTAAAAGTTGCATTTCAATATGTGATGCCTCAAATCTATATGACACAAGCAGCAGGTTGGTTAGCTAAACAAAAATGGGGCGCAATGACACATTTTGTGATTAAAGCGTTTGCAAAAAAATACAACATTGATATGAGCATTGCTGAAAAAGAAAAATTCAGTGATTACGCTAGTTTTAATGAATTCTTTATCCGTCCATTAAAAGAAAATGCACGACCAATTAACCAAAATCCAACGGCACTTTGCTGCCCTGCGGATGGCCGTGTAAGTGAATGTGGACACATTGAAGATGACCGCCTATTACAAGCAAAAGGTCACTTCTTCAGCTTACATGATTTATTGGCAGAAGATAAAGATTTAACTGAGACCTTTAAAAATGGGGAATTCATCACCACTTATTTATCACCACGTGATTATCACCGAGTGCATATGCCGTGTGATGGTACACTTCGCAAAATGATTTATGTGCCGGGTGATTTATTCTCCGTCAATCCATTTTTAGCGAAACATGTACCGAACCTCTTCGCACGTAATGAACGTGTGATTTGTGTCTTTGATACTGAATTTGGCACCATGGTACAAATCTTAGTGGGTGCAACAATCACTGCGAGTATCGGTACCGTTTGGGCTGGTGTGATTAATCCGCCACGTTATAACGAAGTGAAAGTGTGGACTTATGAAGGTGAAAGTGCGGTTAAATTAAGCAAAGGTCAAGAAATGGGTTGGTTCCAACTTGGTTCTACCGTAATTAATTTATTCCAAGCCGGTCAAGTGCAAATTGCCGATCATTTAAGTGTTGATGAA
The DNA here is from genome assembly GCF_031191205.1 of Haemophilus parainfluenzae ATCC 33392. Lineage (NCBI taxonomy): Bacteria > Pseudomonadati > Pseudomonadota > Gammaproteobacteria > Pasteurellales > Pasteurellaceae > Parahaemophilus > Parahaemophilus parainfluenzae. Next base: position 409,988 of record NZ_CP133470.1, read on the forward strand.
CCTGTTCACATGGGTGAAATCTTGGCATTGAAAAAATAGTTTTACAACAAAGGAGAAAACAATGACAGCTCAAATTTTTGAACAAGTAAAATTAGAAAGTATTTCTGAAAAAGGCAGCTACGGTATCGGTTTACAAATCGGTCAACAATTAGCAGATAGCCAAATGGATATTTCTGTTGAAGCGGTAGCAAAAGGCATTTTCGACGCGTTAAACCGCAATCAACCCGCATTAGAAATTAATGATTTAATGCATTCTGTTCAAGCGCTTCAACAACAAGCAGCTGAAGCACAACAAGCGCAATTTAAAGCGATTGAAGAAGAAGGTAAAAAATTCTTAGAAGAAAACGCGAAAAAAGCAGGCGTAAACGTGACTGATAGCGGTTTACAATACGAAATTTTAACTGAAGGTAATGGTAACAAACCATCTGCAACGGACAAAGTACGTGTTCACTACACAGGTACATTACCAGATGGTACTGTATTCGATAGCTCTGTTGCACGTGGTACACCTGCTGAATTCCCGGTAAATGGTGTAATTCGTGGTTGGGTTGAGGCATTACAAATGATGCCTGTTGGTTCTAAATGGAAACTCACTATTCCACACGAATTAGCTTACGGTGAACGTGGTGCGGGTGCATCTATCCCTCCGTTCTCAACCTTAGTGTTTGAAGTCGAATTACTCGATATCCTTTAAAAAGAAAAAGTGCGGTTAAAATTAACCGCACTTTTTTATTCTTCTTCGTCTTCGCTATAACGATCATCATCGTCATAATCATAGGTTAAGAGAGCATCCTCATCATAACCCTCTATATCAATCTGAACGCCATTTGAGCCTGCATCAAAACCGTTAAACCATGCGGTTCTCAGCTCTTCAGGTACACGTCGGCCACAATAATTAATTCGTTTATTCAATTGAGATTGGCTTTGCGCTTGGAAATCTTTTCCTACACGATAACCATCTAAATACCAGTCATCTTTATCATGACAAACCGTCGTATTTAAACGCTTTACGTGTTTGCTCACTGAAATTGGGCTACGATGTTTTACATAATAGCCCTGCGTACAAGCACTTAATAGCCCAACAGCTAAAACGGTCGCTATTAATCTCATGTTGTCTCCTTTTACTACTTAATGTCGGGCTATTGCCCTTTTTATGGTTTTATAGACCGACAAAATAAAAGGAAGGTTCAGAAAATATGAGAGATCCGATTTCTATTGCAGACTATAGCACAATCATATCATCACGATGTAACGCAACAGCACCATATTCATAACCAAGAATTTGCTCAATATCTTGAGATTTTTTCCCTTTGATTAATTCCAACGCATCGCTGTTATAACGAGGCATACCGAGTGCAATCACTTTACCTGAGGTATTTTTAATTTTGACGACTTCACCGCGTGAGAAACGCCCTTCCACAGCCGTAATCCCTGCAGGTAGCAACGATTTATTCTGTACTAACATCGCATTTTCAGCGCCCTCATCAATCGTCAGTATACCCGCTGATGGTGCGGCAAATAACCACTGTTTACGGCTTTCTAAACGATCTGAATGATGCGCAATAAATTTGGTGCCAATTGGTTTATCATACGCCAAATCCACAATAACATCAGGTCGGCTACCTGGTGCAATAATGGTTTCAATGCCCGAACGCGTTGCCACATCTGCCGCAATTATTTTTGTACTCATCCCGCCAGTACCAAGGTTTGTACCGCTACCGCCTGCAATAGAACGAATATGGTCGGTAATTTGTTCAACCACAGGAATCAATTTCGCATCTGGATTTTTACGAGGATCGCTTTCGAACAAACCTTGTTGATCCGTTAATAAATAAAGTTGTTCCGCTTGCACTAAAATCGCAACTAGAGCCGATAAGTTATCGTTATCCCCTACTTTAATCTCAGCCGTTGCCACCGCATCATTCTCGTTAATCACAGGAATAATCTGATTGTCTAACAGGGCATGTAATGTATCGCGCGCATTTAAAAAACGTTCACGGTCTTCAATATCAGCACGAGTTAATAAAATTTGTCCAATATGAATATCATAAATCGCAAATAATTTTTCCCAGGCTTGAATAAGCTGACTCTGCCCTACTGCGGCTAGAAGCTGCTTGGAAGCAATGGTTGGGGGAAGTTGAGGATGATTTAAATAATGTCGTCCAGCGGCAATCGCACCTGATGTCACAATCACGACACGAAAACCCGCTTGATGAAGTTGGGCAATCTGGCGAACAATATCGACCATATGAGGTGCATTCAATTTTGGGGAACCATGTGTTAATGTGCTAGTACCAAATTTTACGACGATTGTTTTACGATTTGCCGACATAGTTTATCCTCAGTGAAAAAATAGAAAAGTGCGGTTAAATTAGCACTAAAATTAATAAAAATCACGAAAAATCCAACCTCATATACAGATTTTGTGAATAGCTATGATATAGTGCAAAAAAAGAAAAATAGGATAGAAAATATGACATTAAGTTTGATCGTTGCGACAACAAAAAATAACGTCATCGGAAAAGATAATCAAATGCCTTGGCACTTACCTGCTGATTTAGCCTGGTTTCGTAAAAACACCACGGGCAAACCGGTAATTATGGGTCGTAAAACCTTTGAAAGTATTGGTCGCCCATTGCCTAAACGCACCAATATCGTCCTTTCACGTACCCCTTACGAACATGAAGGAGTCATCTGGAAAAATAGTTTTGAAAGTGCGGTCGATTTTGTCAAAGAATTTGATGAAATCATGTTGATTGGCGGCGGTGAGTTATTTAAACAATATTTACCTAAAGCCGATAAATTGTATCTTACTCAAATTCAAGCAGACATTGACGGCGATACTTTCTTCCCTGAAATTAATTGGGCTGAATGGCACATCGAGTTTGAGGAATATCACCAAGCAGATGCGGATAATCCCTATGATTGTCGTTTTTTAATTTTGCAGCGTAAAGCATAAAACACATCCAAACCATCCTAAAACAAAGTGCGGTCAAAACCTTAAAAAGGTTGACCGCACTTTGTTCTCATATCATCAAATCAACTATTCACGCCATTTTTCACATAAATTCTGAAATCTTTGATCTGCGTCCCTTTTTGAAAACTAACTTTGTAATATACTGAAATGATTTATTATCATTAGAGGAGAAATATTATGGGTATCTTCAGTGTACCACCGGATCTACCGGTTACGAAAAGCAAAGAGGAGATCGACAAAACTTATCGTTACTGGCGATTACATTTGATGATCACTAGCTATATCGGATATGCCGTTTTCTATTTTACTCGTAAAAGCTTTAACTTCGTTATGCCTGCCATGCTGACGGACTTAGGGCTACAAAAAGCCGATATCGGTATCATGGGTACTGCGTTTTATCTTACCTACGGTGTGTCAAAATTCTTATCGGGTGTACTTGGTGACCGTTCTAACCCTCGTTACTTTATGGGGTTCGGTTTAATGATGACAGGCGTTGTCAACATTCTATTCGGTATGAGTTCATCCGTCTTTATGTTTATCACCCTTTGGATGATCAACGCCTTTTTCCAAGGTTGGGGATGGCCTCCATGTTCAAAAATCCTAAATACTTGGTACTCACGTAACGAGCGAGGATTATGGTGGGCGATTTGGAATACCTCACATAACTTAGGTGGTGCACTCATTCCAATTTTATCTGGTGCTGTCGCCCTTTATTGGGGATGGCGTTACGGTATGATCGTGCCAGGGATTATAGCCTGTGCCATTGGTTTCGCTCTTTGCTTCTTATTACGCGATCGCCCAACATCTATGGGACTTCCAACGGTTGGTGAATGGCGTAATGATATTGCTGAAAAAGAACATGAAAGTGAAGGTTTAGGTTTATCTAACTGGGAAATTCTTAAAATTTATGTGTTCAAAAACAGCATTATCTGGGCATTAGCATTCTCTTGGTGTTTTATTTATATTATCCGTACCGGTATCAACGACTGGGGTAACTTATATTTAACAGAAACCCACGGTTATGACTTGCTTAAAGCAAACTCAGCAGTTTCTTTCTTTGAAATTGGTGGATTCTTAGGGGCACTTTTTGCGGGCTGGGGCTCTGATAAGTTCTTCAACGGAAACCGTACCCAAATGAACATCATTTATGTGTTAGGTATTATTTCAACCTCCTTAGCATTATGGTTCATCCCAAGTGATAACTATTTTGTGATGTGTGGATTATTCTTCCTAATGGGATTCTTTATCTTTGGTCCGCAATTTCTTATCGCAATGGCTGCGGCTGAAAACTCTCACAAACATGCTTCAGGTTCTTCTACCGGTTTCGTTAGTCTCTTCGCCTATATTGGTGCGGCTGCTGCAGGTGCGCCATTAGCATGGATTATTCAATCGCTCCACTGGAACGGATTCTTTGGTAGCTTATTTATTGTATCTCTTGCCTGTGCATTATTACTTATTTTCGTGTACTTCTTGCAACGTAAGAAAAATAAACTAAAAGCCTAATCTAGGCATATAAAAATCGAGCTAAAACAACCACTGTTTTAGCTCGATCTCTTTTGTTTTAAGTAGCCTTTACAAAATTATTCTAAGCGTTTAGCCATTTCTAACCAATCTGCTTTAAATTCACGACGCATATTGTTGATTGCATCAATAATATCGTGGTGAACTAATTTTTCATTTTGAATACCCACACAGTAGCCACCTTTACCTTGTAGCAATATATCTACCGCATATACGCCCATACGTGAAGCTAAAATACGGTCGAAGGCACAAGGTGAACCACCACGTTGAATATGACCTAATACGGTAGCACGGGTTTCATGGCCTACACGCGCTTCAATCTCACGCGCAAGAGAATGTACATCTGTGATTAATTCAGTAATCGCAATAATAGCATGACGTTTTCCGCGAATAATACTGCGTTCAATTTGACGAATTAACTCTTCACGATTAAATTCCACTTCAGATGCCACGATATATTCACAACCACCGGCAATACCTGCCGAAATGGTTAAGTCACTACAGTGACGCCCCATGATTTCCACAATAGAAATACGTTGGTGAGAACTTGAGGTATCACGTAAACGGTCAATCGCATCCACTGCTGTTTGTAGTGCAGTTTCATAACCAATTGTGTAATCTGTACCAGCCACATCGTTATCAATTGTGCCTGGAATACCCACACAAGGGAAACCGTGTTCTTCAGTAAGCAATTTTGCCCCCATGTAAGAACCATCCCCCCCGATAACAACTAAAGCATCAATACCATGTGAACGTAAAATTTCTGCACATTTTTCACGTACTGCTGGATCTTTAAATTCAGGGAAACGGGCGGAGCCTAAAAATGTACCACCACGATTAATCACATCTGAGACACTATAACGGTTTAACTGTTTGATTTTATTGTTATATAAACCTTGATAACCATCATAAATGCCGAATACTTCAAGCCCTTCTGCAAGGGCTGCGCGAACAACACCACGAATGGCAGCATTCATACCTGGTGCATCACCACCACTGGTTAATACAGCAATTTTTTTAATCATATTTACCTACTTTGAACTCTAAGAATAATTGGCATCAAGATTACACCATCCATTATTTCCTCTCTAGAAAAATTTTTAAAATTTACGTGGAATTTGATCTAGTATAAGTTTTAATGATGGAAATAACTTTCACACTTCCAAGAAAGGTCCGCTTTTTGTAATGTTTTGCTTTCTTTTGCCACTAAATATTTTTGTAAATTTTTTACTATTTTTACCTTACTTAAGCGTTGAAATTTTTTACCTTGTTCTACTTTTTGGGAATATTGATATTGTACAAAACCACAAGAAGGAATATTTTTCCCTTTTGCAATATCTACCTGCCAAGATGGATTCTGTTCTGTTGGTGCATAAATAACATAACCGTTTAACTCTGTTGCAGGTTTTTTCCTTTTATTCGAATTTGCTCGAATTTTGAAATCTTGGACACGTAAATTACGATATACTTTTTCACGCAATGCCACTCGTTGCTCAATAGAACGAGATAAATCACGATCAAGCAATACTTCAATTTGAGATTGCCAATTTTCTAATGTATCAGGCTCTGCAAGATAAACATAACGCGCAATCGTATCCAAATCTTGGCTTGCTGTAAGTTTATAAGTTTTGCCGTTGTACTCAATTTTTTCAGGAGTTTGAAGCTGACTCACTTTTGCCGCACAACCTGAGAGTAAAAGTGCGGTCAATATAACCAGGATTTTATTCATTGATATCTCGCTTAAATACAAATTCTTTTTCAGCTGAGGATGTCGCATCAAACCAATAACCACCTAGATCAAACTCTTTCAGTTGTTCAACACGTTCCAAACGATTTTGAATGATAAAACGACACATTAAACCACGGGCTTTTTTCGCATAAAAGCTGACCACTTTGTATTTACCATTCTTATTATCTAAGAAAATAGGCTTAACAATTTGTGCATCTAATTGGCTTTCTTTCACTGATTTATAGTATTCATCAGAAGCTAAATTGATCAAAATACGATCGCCTTGCTCATCAAGCGCTTGTTGCACGGATTGCGTGATGATATTTCCCCAAAAAGCATAAAGATCTTTCCCTTTGGGATTCGCTAACTTCGTGCCCATTTCCAAACGGTAAGGTTGCATTAAATCAAGGGGCTTAAGTAAACCATATAAACCGGAAAGCATACGTAAATGGCGTTGTGCGAATTGCACATCTTCATCAGATAAGCTATCCGCATCCAAACCGGTGTAAACATCACCTTTGAATGCCCAAATGGCTGCACGTGAATTTTTTTCGTTGTGAAATTTTGTCCATTCAGCAAAACGAGCGGCATTTAAGCCCGCAAGCTTGTCGCTGATCGACATTAAGGAAGAAAGATCTTGGGGAGATAATTGACGACAGATTTCAATCAGTTGCTCACTATAATCCGTCAAGTGCGGTTGAGAAACAGGAAGATTTCTGACCGCACTTTCAAAATCTAAGGTTTTTGCCGGGGAAATAATGGCTAACATAGGTTCTCCTTTCTAAAACTGAACCGTATCTTAGCACAGGATAGCCTCCTTACTCTACCCCGTTTACGCTATCCGCTTATAGAGTCCATTCTCATTGACGATTAAGTCTTGTAACTCTAAATCTAATAACTGTACTAAAAGCAAATCCACCGGCAAATTCAATGCAACCGATAAATCATCAAGACTTATCGGTGTATAACTGATATGTTGATAAAGTTCAGGATGACTCGGCTCCACCGTAAGTATTTTGGCAGTAAGTGGTTGATTGATTGGCGTATGTAATGGCGGATGAAAAGCAACGCTGTGATTGAGGCTATCTAAAATATCTTTAACATTTTCCACCAACATCGCCCCTTGCTTAATCAGTTTATGGCAGCCTTGACTGTATTCACTTTGAATATTCCCCGGCAACGCAAAAATGTCGCGGTTTTGTTCTAAGGCATAGCGTGCTGTAATGAGTGAACCACTTTTCTCTGTGGCTTCAATCACTAACGATCCTAATGAAAGCCCGCTGATAATGCGATTACGACGAGGAAAATTTTCAGCAATCGGCGCTTGCGTAGGGATAAATTCAGAAACTAATGCCCCGTTATTTTCGATAATTTGCTCGGCTAATCGACGATGTTTAGCGGGGTAAATGTGATCTAATCCGCTGCCCAATACGGCAATGGTCTGCCCTTGAATATCCACCACCGCCTGATGGCTAAATCCATCAATACCTAAAGCCAACCCACTCGTCACCGTCAATCCTGCGAGAGAAAGCTCTGTCGCAAAATATTTTGCCCAATATTCCCCATAAGCGGAACAATAACGGCTTCCAACCATGGCGATTTGCTGAGCAGAAAGTGCGGTCAAATTGCCTTTCACAAATAACAAGGGCGGAAAACCACTAATTTGTTTGAGTAAAAAAGGATACTCATTTGAAAAACAGTGGATTAAATGATGGCCTTCTTTTTCTGCCCAACTCAAAGCGGGCTCAATAAATTTCATTTCCGGCTGAAACCAACGACGAATCTGCAAAGCATCCCAACCCATTTGTTGAAATGCCACTTCATCATAATTTAACAAGTCTTCTATATTCACATGGGCCAAAATTTGTTGAATCCGCACACTGCCCAATTTGGGCACTTGAGCTAATCGCAACAAAATCGACGTAAAATCGCTCATAATTCACTCCTTTAAAAAGAAAATTATGGCGAGATTTGTCTCAAAAAATGAAAAGTTTGTCTTAATTCTGCGATTCAGATCGCAAAAAGAGAAAAAATTTTAAAAAAAATCGGCATACCAGAAACAAGGAATAAAACAGGACAAAAATGGCTTATTAAAAGCCATTTTTAGAGATTAATTCCGAGCAATGATTCATATTTAGAGAAATAAACTTTTAAGATTATGTTGAGATATTTATTTTAGATATAAATCACTAATAAATGATTTGACAGCAACATTTTTATCCGTAATATGGACAGCGTTTTACAGAATTTTTTACAGGATTATCTTTTTATGTATCAAGCTGTTTCTTTATCTCTCAACCTCCTGCTCTCACATTCTTTGTGCGGCTAAGTTGTGGATAAAAAACACCTTTATGTAAAAAATCTATTATCAACCCGCACTTTTAAGATTGCGGGTTTTTTCGTTTTAAAATCACGGTAAAAATGACCGCACTTTGAGTGATAAAAGAAGGAAAATACTATGACAGATCGCGTTATTATTTTTGATACCACCTTGCGTGATGGCGAACAAGCGTTAAAAGCAAGCTTAACCGTTAAAGAGAAATTACAGATTGCTTTAGCACTTGAACGTCTCGGCGTAGATGTGATGGAAGTCGGTTTCCCGGTTTCTTCTCAAGGTGATTTTGAATCCGTTCAAACCATTGCACGCCATATCAAAAATAGTCGTGTTGCTGCACTTTCCCGTGCGGTAATTAAAGATATTGATGCTGCAGCTGAAGCCTTAAAAGTGGCAGAAGCGTTTCGTATCCACACATTTATTGCAGTTTCAGCATTACACGTTGAAGCCAAATTAAAACGTACCTTTGACGATGTAGTTGAAATGGCGGTAGCCGCAGTAAAACATGCACGTAATTATACTGACGATGTAGAATTTTCTTGCGAAGATGCAGGCCGTACAGGTATCGACAATATTTGTCGTATTGTTGAAGCGGCAATTAATGCAGGTGCAACAACTGTAAATATTCCTGACACTGTTGGTTTCTGCTTACCTAATCAATTCGGTAATATTATTGCTGAAGTACGTAACCGCGTGCCAAATATCGACAAGGCAGTGATTTCCGTACATTGCCATAATGACTTAGGTATGGCAACGGCTAACTCCTTAACCGCTGTACAAAATGGTGCACGTCAAATTGAATGTACTATCAACGGCATTGGTGAACGCGCAGGCAATACCTCTCTTGAAGAAGTGGTGATGGCAATGAAAGTTCGTCAAGAATTTATGGGCGTGGATACACGTATCAACACACAAGAAATTCATCGTGTCAGCCAAATGGTGAGCCAACTTTGTAATATGCCAATCCAACCGAATAAAGCGATTGTAGGTTCAAATGCTTTCGCACATTCATCCGGTATTCACCAAGATGGTATGTTAAAAAACCAAAATACCTACGAAATCATGTCACCAGAAACTATCGGCTTGAAGAAAGAGAAATTGAACTTAACCGCACGTTCTGGTCGCGCAGCAGTAAAAGGCCATATGGCAGATATGGGCTACACCGAACAAGATTACGATTTAGACAAATTGTATGAAGCGTTCTTAAAATTGGCAGACAAAAAAGGCCAAGTGTTTGATTATGACTTAGAAGCTTTAGCTTTTATTGATATGCAACAAGGGGATGAAGATCGTTTAGTGTTAGATAAACTTTCTGCTCACTCTACTAAAGAATATCCAGCGACTGCGTTTGTTCAAGTGGAATTGGATGGTAAAAAATTAAGCACCTCTTCTATCGGTGGTAATGGTCCGGTTGATGCAGTTTACAATGCGATCTTGAATTTAACTGGCTTAGATATCAAAATGTCCCACTATAACTTAACTGCAAAAGGCGAAGGTGCTGAAGCGTTAGGTCAGGTGGATATCGTGGTTGAACACGAAGGGCGTAAATTCCACGGTGTTGGTTTAGCAACTGACATCGTTGAATCTTCCGCACTTGCTTTAGTTCATGCAATTAATGCCATTTACCGTGCACATAAAGTCGCCGATATTAAAAGCCACAAACATCATTAATCTATCTAATCTCCCCTTTACTTAAAGGGGAGAAAATGTGAAAAAAATTAACCGCACTTTGGTGTGACTGAAATAGGAAAAACAATATGCAATCATACAACATCGCTGTTCTACCGGGAGACGGTATTGGTCCAGAAGTGATGGCTGAAGCCATTAAAGTATTAAACAAAGTCCAAGAAAAATTCGGTTTCAAACTTAACTTCAATGAATTTTATGTAGGTGGTGCCGCAATTGATCATTGTGGTTGCCCATTACCAGCTGAAACCTTAAAAGGCTGTGATGATGCTGATGCGATTTTGTTTGGCTCTGTAGGTGGCCCAAAATGGACAAATTTACCACCGGATCAACAACCTGAACGCGGTGCATTATTACCATTGCGTAAACATTTCAAATTATTCTGTAATCTTCGTCCTGCTACCCTTTATAAAGGACTCGAAAAATTCTGTCCATTACGTGCAGATATTGCGGCAAAAGGATTTGATATGGTGGTTGTACGTGAATTAACGGGAGGGATTTATTTCGGTCAGCCTAAAGGCCGTGAAGGCGAAGGTGCACAAACTAAAGCATTCGATACGGAAGTTTATTACAAATATGAAATCGAACGCATTGCGCGTGCGGCTTTTGATGCAGCAATGAAACGTCGTAAACACGTCACTTCTGTGGATAAAGCCAACGTACTACAAGCCTCAATCTTATGGCGTGAAACCGTAACTGAAGTGGCGAAAGACTACCCTGAAGTCACTTTAGATCATATTTATATCGACAACGCGACCATGCAATTAATCAAAGCGCCTGAGTCTTTCGATGTGCTCCTCTGCTCTAACATTTTCGGCGATATTATCTCTGATGAAGCGGCGATGATCACAGGGTCTATGGGAATGCTGCCATCTGCTAGCTTAAATGAAGACGGTTTCGGCTTATATGAACCGGCTGGCGGTTCTGCACCAGATATCGCAGGCAAAGGCATTGCCAACCCAATCGCACAAATTCTTTCTGCGGCGATGATGTTGCGTTATAGCTTCAACTTAAACGAAGCAGCGGATGCCATTGAAAATGCCGTACAAAAAGTCTTAGCAAATGGTCACCGTACGGGAGATTTAGCCGATGACTCTGCCCCTGTTTCAACGGCAGAAATGGGTACATTAATCGCTAACGCAATCTAATAAAAACAATTAAAGTGCGGCTTAAAAACACCCTCAATTTTGACCGCACTTACTACTCTAACAAAAGCCTCTAACGAATTGAGAAAAATTATGGCAAAAACTCTTTACGAAAAATTATTCGATGCCCATGTGGTATACGAAGCTGAAGGCGAAACGCCGATTTTGTATATCAACCGTCATTTAATCCATGAAGTGACCAGTCCACAAGCCTTTGATGGTTTACGTGTGGCAGGCCGCCAAGTACGTCAAGTCAGCAAAACTTTCGGTACCATGGATCACAGTATTTCTACTCAAGTACGTGATGTGAACAAACTTGAAGGCCAAGCGAAAATTCAAGTATTGGAACTTGAAAAAAACACAAAAGCGACCGGTATTCAATTATTCGACATGACCACAAAAGAACAAGGTATTGTGCATGTCATGGGGCCTGAACAAGGCTTAACCTTACCAGGTATGACTATCGTGTGTGGTGACTCCCATACTGCCACTCATGGTGCGTTCGGCGCTTTGGCATTTGGTATCGGCACATCCGAAGTCGAACACGTATTAGCCACGCAAACCTTAAAACAAGCTCGCGCAAAAAATATGAAAATTGAAGTGCGTGGCAAAGTAGCACCAGGCATTACCGCAAAAGATATTATTCTTGCCATTATCGGCAAAACCACTATGGCGGGCGGTACAGGCCATGTAGTGGAATTCTGTGGTGAAGCCATTCGTGACCTTTCCATGGAAGGCCGTATGACCGTTTGTAATATGGCGATTGAAATGGGCGCGAAAGCCGGCTTAATCGCACCGGATGAAACCACTTTCGAATACTTAAAAGGTCGTCCACATGCACCGAAAGGTAAAGATTGGGATGATGCCGTTGCTTATTGGAAAACCTTAAAATCCGATGATGATGCGAAATTTGATACAGTCATCACGTTAGAAGCCAAAGATATTGCACCACAGGTAACTTGGGGAACCAACCCAGGCCAAGTAATCGGTATCGATCAGCCAGTGCCAAATCCAGCAGAAATGACCGATCCGGTGACTCGTGCCTCAGCTGAAAAAGCCTTAAATTATATTGGCTTAGACGCTAACGCTGATTTAAAAGATATCCCTGTAGATCAAGTGTTTATCGGTTCTTGTACTAATGCTCGTATCGAAGATTTACGTGCCGCAGCGGCTGTCATGAAAGGCCGCAAAAAAGCCGATAACGTAAAACGTATTTTAGTGGTGCCTGGTTCTGGTTTAGTGAAAGAACAAGCAGAAAAAGAAGGCTTGGATAAAATCTTTATCGAAGCAGGCGCTGAATGGCGTAATCCTGGCTGTTCTATGTGTTTAGGCATGAACGATGACCGTTTAGGTGAATGGGAACGCTGTGCTTCTACATCAAACCGTAACTTTGAAGGTCGCCAAGGTCGTAATGGGCGTACCCATTTAGTAAGTCCTGCGATGGCAGCGGCAGCGGGAATGTTCGGTAAATTCGTTGATATTCGTGACGTCACATTAAACTAAGGAGCAGAAAATGGCAGGATTTAAACAACTTTCAGGCCTAGTAGTGCCATTGGATGCGGCAAACGTGGACACGGATGCGATTATTCCAAAACAATTTTTACAAGCCATTACCCGCGTAGGTTTCGGCAAACACTTATTCCATGAATGGCGTTATTTGGATGTAGAAGGCACCAAGCCAAATCCAGATTTCGTATTGAATTATCCACAATATCAAGGCGCGACCATTTTATTAGCGCGTAAAAACCTTGGTTGTGGTTCTTCTCGTGAACATGCGCCTTGGGCATTAGCCGATTACGGTTTCAAAGTGATGATCGCACCAAGTTTTGCGGATATTTTCTATAACAACAGTTTAAACAACCACATGTTACCGATTCGTTTAAGCGAAGAAGAAGTGGAAGAAATCTTCCAATGGGTGTGGGCAAATGAAGGCAAACAAATCCATGTGGATTTAGAAGCGATGACCGTCACTGTAGGTGACAAAGTCTATCACTTTGAACTGGATGAATTCCGCCGTCATTGTTTATTAAACGGCTTGGATAACATCGGTTTGACGTTACAACATGAAGATGCAATCAGTGAATACGAAAAAAATATTCCGGCATTTTTACGTTAATCTGTTTTTTTACTCGGACAGCAAATATAGCTAACCATTCGGCGGACAATTTGTCCGCCTTTCTTTTTGAAAACATTCCATTTTTTTACCGCACTTTCTCCCCTTTTATTTGACAGTATCCATGCTTATCCCTATTATTCCGACCAATATTGATTGATTTTAAAAAGAGCTGTCTATGTCACATAATCAAACCGAATTACTGAAAAAATCCCTCGCTGAACGCATCCTTATTTTAGATGGTGCGATGGGGACGATGATCCAAAAATATAAACTCACTGAGGCTGATTTTAGAGGCGAGCGTTTTAAAGAAAGTGCGGTTGATTTACGTGGCAATAATGACTTGCTTACCTTAACCCAACCGCTGTTAATTTCTGCGATTCATGAGAAATATTTACAAGCGGGCGCCGATATTATTGAAACCAATACCTTCAGTTCTACCACTATTGCACAAGCGGATTATGATTTACAGTCTATTGCCTACGAACTGAATTTCGCAGGGGCAAAACTAGCGCGTTTAGCCGCAGATAAATACAGTACACCAGAAAAACCTCGCTTTGTTGCGGGCGTGTTAGGGCCAACCAACCGTACGGCCTCTATTTCTCCCGATGTAAACGACCCAGGTTTCCGTAATGTGACATTTATGGAACTGGTGGATGCCTATGCGGAAGCGACTAAAGGCTTAATTGAAGGTAGTGCAGATTTAATCATGATCGAAACCATTTTCGACACGTTAAACGCAAAAGCCGCCATTTTCGCCATTGAAACCGTGTTTGAGGAATTAGGTGTGGAATTACCGATTATGATTTCCGGCACCATTACCGATGCTTCCGGCCGTACCCTTTCTGGGCAAACCACTGAAGCGTTCTACAACTCGCTTCGTCACGCTAAACCACTGACGTTTGGTTTGAACTGTGCCCTTGGTCCAAAAGAACTCCGCCAATATGTTGAACAACTGTCTAAAATCAGCGAAACCTATGTTTCCGTCCACCCAAATGCAGGCTTGCCAAATGCCTTTGGTGGCTATGATTTGGGTGCAGAAGAGATGGCAGCACATCTGAAAGAATGGGCTGAAAGTGGCTTTGTGAACATTGTTGGCGGTTGTTGTGGTACGACGCCAGAACATATCAAAGCCTTTGCAGATGCCATGCAGGGTATTGCACCGCGTAAATTACCTGAAATTAAAACCGCGATGCGTTTATCAGGGTTAGAACCTCTTAATATTGATGATGAAAGCCTATTCGTTAACGTGGGCGAACGTAATAACGTGACCGGTTCGGCGAAATTCAAACGTTTAATTAAAGAAGACAAATTTGCCGAAGCGATTGAAATTGCCATCGACCAAGTGGAAAACGGTGCACAAGTGATCGATGTCAATATGGACGAGGCCTTGCTCGACGGCAAAAAATGCATGACCCGTTTCCTCAATATTATGGCGACCGAGCCTGATGCTGCCAAAGTGCCGGTGATGATCGACTCGTCTAAATGGGAAGTGATTGAGGCTGGTTTGCAGTCGGTGCAAGGTAAACCGATTGTGAACTCGATCTCATTGAAAGAAGGCGAAGAAATCTTTATCGACCACGCTAAACTGGTGCGTAAATACGGTGCAGCTGTGGTGGTCATGGCGTTTGACGAAGTAGGTCAAGCCGATACCGAAGATCGTAAAGTGGAAATTTGTAGCCGTGCTTATGACATTTTGGTGAACCAAGTAGGCTTCCCACCTGAAGACATTATTTTCGACCCGAATATTTTTGCTATCGGTACAGGGATTGAAGAACACAACAACTACGGTGTGGATTTCATCAATGCTACCGGTCGCATTAAACGCGCACTACCGCATGCGAAAATCTCAGGCGGGGTGTCGAATGTGTCTTTCTCATTCCGTGGTAACAACGTGATGCGTGAAGCCATTCACGCAGTGTTCCTCTATCATGCTATCAAACAAGGCATGGATATGGGGATCGTGAATGCAGGACAGCTCGCGATTTATGACGATCTCGATCCTGAATTACGTGAAATCGTGGAAGATGCGGTATTAAATCGCAGCCCTGATGCCACCGAAAAACTGCTCGATATTGCAGAAAAATATCGTAATCAAGGCAACGATGAAAGTGCGGTTGATTCTGTCGCAGAATGGCGCACTTGGCCGGTGGAAGAACGCTTAAAACACGCCCTTGTGAAAGGCATTACTACGCACATCATCGAAGACACCGAAGAGGCACGTCAAAAATTACCAACGCCGTTAGAGGTAATTGAAGGCCCTCTCATGGCAGGCATGGACGTAGTGGGTGATTTATTCGGCGACGGTAAAATGTTCCTGCCGCAAGTGGTGAAATCGGCGCGTGTAATGAAACAATCCGTGGCATATTTAGAGCCGTTTATCAACGCCACCAAACAAAAAGGCTCTAGCAACGGTAAAGTGGTGATCGCCACCGTGAAAGGTGACGTGCATGACATCGGCAAAAACATCGTGAGCGTGGTGTTGCAATGTAATAACTTTGAAGTCATTGACTTAGGCGTCATGGTGCCGGCGGACAAAATCATTCAAACCGCCATTGATGAAAAAGCTGATCTTATCGGCTTGAGCGGTTTAATTACGCCATCCCTAGACGAAATGGAATACTTCCTCGGCGAAATGACCCGTTTGGGCTTGAACTTGCCTGTTTTAATCGGCGGTGCAACGACCTCCAAAGAACATACCGCCATTAAACTGTATCCAAAATATAAACAACACGGTGTGTTCTATACCTCGAACGCCTCCCGTGCGGTAACAGTCTGTGCCACATTGATGAACCCGGAAGGGCGTACAGCATTGTGGGAACAATTCAAGAAAGATTACGAGAAAATCCAGCAATCATTCTCTAACCGCAAACCACTGCGTAAGCAACTCAGCATTAAAGAAGCACGTGCAAACCGTTTTGATGGTTTTAACGGCGAATGGGCGGATTATGTGCCACCAACACCAAAACAAACGGGCATTGTGGAATTTAAAAACGTGCCAATTGCCGAGCTGCGCAAATTTATCGACTGGTCGCCATTCTTCCGTGTATGGGGCTTGATGGGCGGCTATCCGGATGCCTTTGATCATCCGGAAAGTGGCGAAGAAGCCCGCCGCGTGTGGAATGATGCGCAAGCAATGTTAGATGCGTTTGAACAAAACCACAAACTTAACCCAAGCGGCGTATTGGGCATTTTCCCTGCAGAACGTGTGGGCGATGATGTGGTGCTATTCTCCGATGAAGACCGCACTCAACCCATCGGCACGGCTTACGGCTTACGCCAACAAACGGAACGTGGCAAAAACAGCAAAAGCCAATTTAACTTTGCCTTGAGCGACTTTATCGCCGATCGAGAAAGTGGCAAAAAAGACTGGATGGGCATGTTCGCCGTGTGTGCCGGTACCGAAGAAATGGATTTAGTGGAAGGCTACAAAGCCGCAGGCGATGACTACAATGCCATCTTACTACAAGCTGTGGGCGACCGCTTAGCGGAAGCCATGGCTGAATACCTGCACTTTGAGCTACGCACCCGCATTTGGGGCTACACGCAAGAGGAATTCGACAACCAAGGGTTAATCAATGAAAACTATGTTGGCATCCGTCCTGCACCGGGTTATCCAAGCTGCCCTGAACATACTGAAAAAGCCTTGATCTGGGATTTATTAGAAGTAGAACAACGCATCGGTATGAAACTCACCGAAAGCTACGCCATGTGGCCTGCAGCTTCTGTCTGCGGTTGGTACTTCACCCACCCGGCAAGTAACTATTTCACTTTAGGTCGCATAGATGAAGACCAAGCTCAAGATTATGCCAAACGTAAAGGTTGGGATGAGAGAGAGATGATGAAATGGTTAGGTGTGGCGATGAAGTAAATTTTATAAAAATATAAATAATATTAACCATAAATAAGGAACATCAATATGTATGTGTTAAACGAAGAAGTAAAAAAATTAGTAAAAATTAATGAAACAAAATTTTCTGAACATGGTTTAACCGAGAGATATGATTTACAAGAATGGATTGATAGTGATCCCACCATATTGTCAAAAGAGCTTGGAGAAGATGAAGATTTACTAATCATACAGAAAGAGTTTAATCGATTTGACAAAACAAAAGAGCGTTTAGACCTATTAGCTATAGATAAGAACGGAAATCTAGTTATTATCGAAAATAAGCTGGACGATAGTGGCAAAGATGTAACATGGCAAGCATTAAAATATGTTTCCTATTGCTCTACATTAACTAAAAATGAAATAATTTCAATTTATCAAGAATATTTAGATAAAAAATATCCAGGTGAAAAATATAATGCGGAACAAAAATTATCTGAGCATCTTAACAATGAAGATGCAAATATAAATATTGGATATTCTCAAAGAATAATATTAGTGGCTCGAGAATTCAGACCTGAAGTAACAAGTACCGTATTATGGCTAAGAGGTAATAGAATAGATATACAGTGTATTAAAGTTGTTCCGTATTTATTTGGTAATGATGTTATTATTGATATAGATAAAATTATACCAGTACCTGAAATTGAGGAATTTACGATAAGGGCAACTATTAAGGAAACGGAAGAAAAAGATATTGCTATAGCTAAGAATATTAGCGATAGTGTTTACTCTCAATACTGGTCTAGATTATTAGAATACGGTAAATCCAACTCCTTAGAGCTATATAGTAATAGAACAGGATCTAGTGATAACTGGATTGCCGCAGCATCAGGAATTATACCTGGAGTTATATACTCTCTTGTTTTATTAAAAGATAAAATCAGAGCTGAGTTATATATAGATAGAAAATCGGTAGAAGAAAATAAAAAAATATTTGATTTACTCAATGAAGAAAGAGAGCTTATTGAAAGCAAATTTGGTAGGGAACTAAACTGGGAACGTTTAGATGATAGAAAAGCTTCAAGAATTTCAGTCTCAACATCTTTTATTCGTGATGATTATGATAATTGGAATATTGCAATAAAATGGCATGTTGAAAATATTAAGAAACTTGAAAATGCAATGCAAGAATCATTAAGCAAAATTAAAAATAAATTTTAAATCCTATGTGGCGCACCTTCTATGTGCGCCTAATTTCAAAACCTTCTATAGCATATCATCCCTTGCACAATCCCCAATTTCCGTTATCATACCCCCCTTTCTCATTCACTCTACTCTCGGAATTTTATCGATGAATAAATTTAAAATAGCATTACCGACGACGGCGCTCTTAGGTTTATTTTATTGTGTAAAAAAGCATCCAAAGAAAGAATATAGCTAAAATTTACTTTTAAACTTCCTTAAATCAATACCTTTTCTAATATCCATGCCCTAAAACTAGCAAAACAATTTTAGATTAAGTAAACTAATCCCAAAATCCTACCGCTTGTAAGGAATCCTATGAAAAAATTTATCTCTTTGCTTTGCTTAGCATTAGTGGCTTGTTCTAGTAACAAGACGCCATCTTCTTCTGAAGAAATAACATACATTCCAGAATCTTCAGAACTGCAACATATTAGTAATGATATCGTGTATATTCGAGATATTATCAAAACCCCAGATAACAAAATTTATTTACTTGGTGATACCGAAGATTACGAGTTTTCAGGGGCTGAAATAGAATATCTTCGACCTTTGTTACAACCTGAATACATCATACCGATGTTAAAAAAGGAAGACAAAAATTACGAGCTTAGCATCAGTATTTATGCTGATCGCAGCCATAATAATGTCCAGTTAACATATCTTTTAGGTATGCCAGTTAAGCATGTGAAAACGTTACGCCAAAGTCTTCAGGGGCTAAAACCACGTTGGACTAACTATTACAGCGGCGGTACACATTGTCGTACGGACGATTTCTTCTATCCCGCACCTGCTGATTGCAAAGGAAAAGAACGCCCAACAAAACTCGTATTTGAAATAGATGCCAAAAAAGATAGACTCAATGGGAAAATCGTAAAACTGAGTAACCGAGATGATATTATGAAAAATCCATCTCTTCCTATTGCAATAAGATCGTATGTATATAATTACCGTTTAAAAACAGATAAAGAAAAACGTTCGGAAAAATGGGAGAATACAAAAGAGGCTGTCAAAGACGGGGTTAAAGATACGCTAATGATTATTACTGCACCAATCTGGCTTCCTCTCTATAGCTATGGTTTCAGTCGCAGAATCGGTTAATTAAAATAACTTTATTTTCAATAGCACCAACCAATCTGTTGGTGCTATTTTTTCTTTCATTTCATACTTTCTCGACATTTAACAATCCCTATAAAAAATAAATAGCAAAATAATTTCCTATTCAGTAAACTCATTCCAAAATCCAACCACTTATAAGGAATATTATGAAAAAATTTATCTCTTTGCTTTGCTTAGTATTAGCAGCTTGTTCTAGTAACAATACGCCACCTGCTCACGACAATACAAAGCCCTTTCACCTATATATGACTCACTTGGGAGATGAAAAAATATTTATTCGAAGTATTATTAAAACACCGGATAATAAAACTTATTTACTGAGTGATAACGAAGATTATGAGTTTTCAGGCATTGATGCGCTTTATTTACAACCTTTATTCCAGCCTGAATACATGACAAAGCTTTTAAAATCCAATAGAAGGGATGGTGAATTTTATTTAGCGCTTGGTGTTGATGCTGACCGTACTAATAACAAAGTTAAAGTAGATTATATAATGATCGTACCGATTAAATACCTTAATACGCTTCGTCAGAGCCTGAAGGGGTTAGAGCAACGCTGGGAGGTACTCTATGAGCCTGGTTCTAGTTATTGTGTGGCAAATGATTTCTTCCACAAAGAACCTTCTGAATGCAAAGATAATAAGCCTAAAACTCAAATTACTCTTCGTATGAAAGGGAAAGATAATGAGTCAATCATTGATGGGCGTATAGTGAAATTAAATAATCGTGATGAAATTTTGAAAAAATCCTCACTTCCTATGCCAATACCTACATCTCTTAGTAATTATCGTCTAAAAACAGACGAAGAGATTCGATCAGCGAAATGGCATGAAATTAAACGTGAAATTAGAGAATCAACCAAAGAGGGAGCAGAAACAGCACTAATCATTATTACTGCACCAATCTGGTTACCTATGGCGATCGGGTGGGAGCCTGGTAGGGGCAAGTAGTTAATACCATATTTTAGTTTCTTTTAATGGCGCACACCAAGATCTGTGCGCCTAATTTCAATCAAAATGCCTTAAAAACTCACCGCACTTTATCCTTTCTCGATTACTCAATTTCCGCTATTATAGTTTCTTTCTCATTCACTCTACTCTCGGAACTTTATCGATGAATAAATTTAAAATAGCATTACTCACGGTGGCATTCGTAGGTTTGTTTGCTTGTACCACAACACAACAACCAAAGAAAACCGTTAAAACGCGATTCCTTAAAAATAATATTAGCCAAACGGAATTAAACAATCCGAAAGACTACAAACGTTATTACTATTCTTGCCGTAATTCAGAAACGGGTTCAAGTTCGTATTTAACCACTTACTTCCCGCTTTCAAGAGAAAGCCGCATGAAAGATAACTTTGGTATTTATTTCCAATTAGACGGTGGAAAAGCGGTGCCATTTGATCATGTGGAAAATCGTACCTTAAATGCACAAGGAAATCGCTTTGAAGTAATTTATCGCTCTTATGAGCCGATAGATGGCAGTTATGTTGATTTAATCGCTCGTGAAAATGATTCCGTGTATTACAAGAATAATCAAGGCCTGAAAAGCACTTGGTTAAACTGTCGAGAAGGCTAATTCTCACTGAAAGTGCGGTCATTTTTAGATGCATTTTTCCAAACAAAAAAGCACGAGCTTTAACTCGTGCTTTTTCTTTTTTATTTTGATTAGGCTTTTGCTTTTGCACGTTTCACGAAAACGACTGAAAGCGTGAATGCCACCACAAATGAAATCACCATACCAATGCTGTACATCGCAAGGCTATCCGGTTTGATAGATGGAATACCTAAGAAACCTGCTGCCCCTAATGCAATGGCTTTTACATTGAAAAATGCGATAAAGGCACTTGCAAGACCTGAACCAATCATCGCCGCAAAGAAAGCTTGACGATAACGTAAGTTCACTCCGAACATTGCCGGTTCAGTAATCCCTAATAATGCAGAGATACCAGATGGTACCGCTAAGCCACGTACTTTTGGATCTTTTAATGCCACTGCCACACCTAAACAGGCCGCACCTTGTGCGATGTTTGACATGGCGGCGATTGGGAAAATAAAGGTACCACCTGTATTTGCCATTTCAGCTAATAATTGTGTTTCAACCGCAATAAAGGTTTGGTGCATACCCGTAATAACGATTGGTGCATAGAATGCCCCGAAGATCGCGCCACCAACAAAACCTAAAGTGTCATATAACCAAGTTAAGCCTGAAGCAATTAATGAACCCGCTTCACGACCGATCGGACCGATTACGGTGAATGCTAAGAAGCCCGCAATAAAGAGCGAGAATAATGGAGTAATAAGGTTATCTAAATAAGAAGGGACAAACTTACGGAAGGTTTTTTCTAAGGTTGCTAATACCCAAGCAGAAACTAATGTTGGGATGACAGTGCCTTGATAGCCGACTTTTTCAATTTCAAGACCGAATACATTCCAGTATTGGATTTTGCCTTGCGCAAGGGTTAATGCGTAGTTCCAACCATCTGCTAATGCAGGGTGAACTAATAACATCCCAAGCGCTGCCCCTAAGAATGGGTTACCGCCGAATTTACGGGTCGCAGAGAAACCAAGTAATACCGGTAAGAACACAAACGGTGCATTCGCAATGGTATTAATAAAATCCACTAAATCCGCAAGACCTGGGTGCATATCAATCACGCTTAATTCATCAACGAAGAAACCTTTCGCTGTAAGCATGGAGTGAATACCCATTAACAAACCGCCTGCGACGATTGCTGGAATGATTGGCACGAAAATATCTGCCAAACCTTTCACCAAACGTTGTAATAAGTTTTGGTTGCCTGATGCTGCTTCTGCCACTTCGGCTTTGCTCACATCGCCAATACCAAGTAATTTGGTAAGTTCAGCATGGACTTTATTCACCGTACCTGAACCGAAGATAATTTGATATTGACCGGCGACAGCAAACTGCCCTTTCACGCCTTCAATATTATCAATACCTTCTTTGTCTACTTTGCTTTCATCGTTTAACACAATACGTAAACGCGTTGCGCAATGTGCTGCTGTTGCGATGTTTTCTTTGCCGCCAAGTTTATCAATCACTTGTTGGGCGATTTGAGGGAAGTTCATTGTGCTCTCCTAATGGATCTCTAAAGAAAAAGAAATTGACCGATTGTAACCAAAACAGGGAATAATAACTAGTTATTCAAGCAAATTTTAGGCGAAAAAAAACCGACTTGATTAAGTCGGTTTATAGTTGGTGCTCTGGGCGAGACTTGAACTCGCACGGCCTGCGGCCACTACCCCCTCAAGATAGCGTGTCTACCAATTCCACCACCAGAGCGTTTATTCTGTTTTTATTCCTTATTGCGGAATATCATTATTTTTGTTTTCAACTGCTGGAGCAGCTTGTTGTTGCTGTTGTTGAACTTGTTCAGCAGTTTGAGATAAATCGTCAAATGAACCTTTTTGTACGTTGCCACGATGAGAGTTGATATTACCCAACACTAAAGCAATCACAAAAAAGCCAGTTGCTAAGATTGCGCTGGTACGAGTTAAAAAGTTACCTGCACCTGCAGAACCAAACATAGTACCTGATGCACCGCCGCCAAATGACGCACCTGCGTTCGCACCTTTACCTTGTTGAACAAGGATAAAGCCGATTAAGGCGATACAAACTAATACATAAATAAATAATAAAATATTGTACATTATTCTTTCTTCTCTAAATTGCGATTTCGCAAGAAAACTGGGTGCAAATGTTATATAAAATTCATGCTTTTCGCAAGCGCTTTCCCATTTTTTTTACTTAATTGTATTAAGTTTAATCAATTTTCAGCGTTTAAATTTTCCGATTTTTTGACCGCTCTTTTTCGTTTAGCAGGTGTCGTATTTAAACCTTTTGAAATCTGACTTAAACGACGTAATGCAGTAAAATCCACAAAACGCACCAAATCCGGCAACATTTGATTAAGCGTAAACATAAATTGCTGATAACTCGCCTGTTTTTGGCTGATATCCGTTAACTGCGCTTCCCAATGTGCCGTCATATCAGGTTGCGTAGCAATATCCGGTAGCGCTGAAATGAGGATCCGCCCCGTTTCTGTGCTGTGAATATTACGCCCTTTTTTGGTCAAAAAACCGCGTTTAAACAGCAATTCAATAATGCCCGCTCGGGTAGCTTCCGTCCCGAGACCATCCGTTTCGCGCAGAATTTTTTTCAATTCTTTATCTTGCACAAAGCGCGCAATCCCTGTCATGGCCGAAAGCAATGTCGCATCGGTAAAAGGTTTCGGCGGTTGCGTTTTTTTACTTACCACTTCGCCTCGTCCACAGTACAGGATCTGCCCTTTCTTCACGATCGGCAATAACGGCTCTTGATTTTCATCTTCGTCTTCTTTGCCAAGCAACTCTTTCCAACCAGCGGTTTGCAAGTTGCGCGCTTGAGCCACAAAAGTACCGCTCGCAATACTTAAGGTAATTTTGCTTTTACGATATTCCGCATCTGGACAGAATTGCAATAAATACTGACGCGCAATCAGTTCGTAAATATGCTGTTCATCAATACTTAAATTGATCGAACGAGTGTTAGCCGTTGGAATAATTGCATGGTGTGCTTCCACTTTTTTATCATTCCAACAACGATTACGTTGCTCACTATCCACCACCGATGGCAAGGTTTGATAAGTCTGACAATGCTGTGAA
Source organism: Haemophilus parainfluenzae ATCC 33392 (assembly GCF_031191205.1). Taxonomy (NCBI): domain Bacteria; kingdom Pseudomonadati; phylum Pseudomonadota; class Gammaproteobacteria; order Pasteurellales; family Pasteurellaceae; genus Parahaemophilus; species Parahaemophilus parainfluenzae. The sequence continues at coordinate 434,354 of NZ_CP133470.1, forward strand.
ATCGCATTCATCACTTTATGTCGTTCAGCAAAATGCTCTTCTGGCAAATAACGACAATCAGAACGTGGATAAGTAATCAAACGATGGGTTTCATATAAACGTTGACAGGTATCCAACACGCTTTGCGCTGACATGCCAAACCGTTTTGCCGCATCAATCTGCAATGCTGACAAGGAATAAGGCAAAGGGGCGGTTTCTTTTTCTCGCTTATCCACATATTCGGTCACTTCGGCAGGTTGATCGGTAATACGCTTCACTACATTTTCGGCTAAGCCTAAAGATAGCACGCGCCCATCTTCATCTTGGTAGTCTTCGCAAGCTTTACTTGGTTGCCAAAGTGCAGAAAAAAGTGCGGTCGGATTTTCAGATGTTTTTTCTTCTTTAACCCACGCCAACACTTCATAGAAATCTTTTGGTTGGAAATTTTCAATTTCCAAATCTCTACGCACAATCAAGCCTAACACAGGTGTTTGCACTCGCCCAACGGAAAGCACACCATCATAACCGGCTTGGCGACCGCGAATAGTGTAAGCACGAGTCATATTAATACCATACAGCCAATCTGCACGAGCACGCGCCAGTGCGGAGGTAGCCAATGGAATAAAGTTACGATTCGGTTGGAGTTTTTGTACCGCTTTTTCGACCGCACTGGGGTTAAGATCGCTAATCAAACAACGCAAAATGCCATCACGTTTTTCGGCGGATAAATTGGCATAACTAAACACTTCATCCACCAATAACTGCCCTTCTCTATCAGGGTCACCTGCGTTAACTAAAACATCAGCTTGATGAATGAGTTTTTCCACCACGGAAAGTTGTTTTTTTACTTCCTTTCGCGGTAACAGAATCCACTTTTCAGGAATGATGGGTAAATGTTCTAAACGCCATTGTTTGAATTTCGGATCGTAGGCATCGGGTTCAGCCTGTTCGAGCAAATGCCCCACACACCAAGTCACAACATCATCATTGCCACATTTAATAAAACCATCACCTCGTTGATGAGGTTTTGGTAATACATCGGCAATCGCTCGCCCAAGACTGGGTTTCTCGGCAATAAACAGGCGCATAAGATTAGTCGATCTGACGACGACCTAAGAAAGAGTGAGTTAAGGTGGTGCCGTCCACGGTTTCTAACTCCCCACCAACAGGGATCCCGTGAGCAATACGACTTACCTTAATATTATGTTGATGGCAAATTTCAGCAATATAATTGGCTGTCGCATCGCCTTCCACCGTTGGATTGGTCGCTAAAATCACTTCGTGGAAAGATTCTTCAACCAGACGTTTTTGCAATAAATCTAAACCAATTTCTTTCGGACCAATACCATCTAAAGGCGATAAATGCCCCATTAAGACAAAATAACGCCCAGAAAATTGGCCGGTTTGCTCAATGGCTTGAATATCCGCCGGCATTTCCACCACGCAAAGCAAACCTGAATTTTGGCGACGAGGATTGTTACAAATATTGCACGTTTCCTCTTCAGTAAAATCACGGCACTGTGAACAATGCCCAATTTTAGACATTGCTTCCGTTAACGCGCGTGCTAAGTTCATCCCACCGCTACGGTTGCGCTGTAAAAGATGATAAGCCATACGCTGCGCTGATTTCGGGCCAACACCCGGCAAGCAACGAAGATTTTCAATAAGATGTTCTAAAAGTGGACTGCTTTGCATAGTATTTATGATGGGAGAAAATGGATGGTGTGTGAATCGATAAACTCACACACCCGATGAATTAAAATGGAAGTTTCATTCCTGGCGGTAATGGCATGCCTGCGGTTACAGAAGCCATTTTTTCTTTTTGCAATTCTTCTGCACGACGGACTGCATCGTTGAATGCGGCAGCGATTAAATCTTCCAACATTTCTTTATCGTCTTCCATTAAAGAAGGATCGATCTCAATACGACGGCAGTTGTGCGCACCATTAATCGTGATTTTTACTAAACCCGCACCGCTTTCGCCAGTTACTTCTAATTGGGCAATTTCTTCCTGCATTTTTTGCATTTTTTCTTGCATTTGTTGGGCTTGTTTCATCAAGCCGCCTAAACCGCCTTTTCCGAACATTGGATTTTCCTTCTTGAATTAACTAAAACGAGCCGCATTTTAGCGAAAAAATTTGCCTTTGGGAACAGAGAAATTTATTATTCCACACTTCAAAACTGGGTCAAAAACAACCGCACTTTTATTTAGGAATTGCAGATGGAAACTCGTTATTACTTCATATTTACGGCAGCTATTATTTTGTTACAACTGCTGATTTATATTTTTAATAAAACGCTGATTTGGTGGCTTAACAAACCGTTATCAAAAAAGGCTAGACGATCGATCACTTTTACCAGCTTTTTGCTTCCTAACGCCTTGGTTATTTGCCATTTTTTAAAGCTTTTTACGGTATTTCGGCTTATTGCTTTAATGCTCGCACTACTCCTTTTTTCAGCCTTTGCGAGTATTGCCGTAGGATGTGTTCATTTTCTTTTCCGAAAATCAAAATCCATCACCCAAATCGACCGCACTTTGCGTATCGCTTATCCCGTTTTATTTATTGGTATCACCGCCTTAAGTGTGTATAACGCCTATGTCACACGTGTTATTCATTATGAAATTACGCTAGATAAACCGATTAAACCATTGCGAATTGGCATGGCAAGCGATCTCCATTTAGGCAAATTATTTGGTGGGAAAGAATTGGATAAACTGGCTGATATTATGCAGCAGGAAAAGGTCGATATCATTTTACTGCCAGGTGATATCATGGATGATAACGTCAATGCTTATTTAGCCGAAAAAATGCAACCCCATTTAACTAAACTCAAAGCCCCAATGGGCGTTTATGCCACACTAGGCAATCATGACTTATTCGGTGATCAAGATCGAATTGATCGAGAAATTCGCAAAGCTGGTATTACGGTATTAAGAGATGATACATTAACATTAAATAATGAATTGGTACTGATTGGACGAAATGACAATCTTGCTCACGATAGACCAAATACCGAGACGTTATTAAAACAAGTGAATACTGATTTGCCGATTATTCTCTTGGATCACCGACCAACAGATATCGAAAAACATGCGTCACTCCCGCTTGATATTCAAGTTTCAGGGCATGCACATAAAGGGCAAGTATTCCCGGCGAGTTTAATCACGAAAATGATGTATCGTTTGGATTATGGTCATGAAAAAATTGGCAATCCACATGTTTTTGTCACTTCTGGTTACGGCTTTTGGGGCATCCCAATGCGCTTAGGTTCACAGTCTGAAGTAATTATTATTGACGTGAAAGGGAAATAAAAAAGAGCGGTCAAAAATGACCGCTCTTTTATTATCAATTAGCTATTAAGAACACACTACTTTCACCGCTAAGCCACCTTTCGATGTTTCTCGATATTTGGCATTCATGTCTTTACCTGTTTCATACATGGTTTCGATCACTTTATCCAAGGTTACGCGAGGATTAGTGGTTCGGCGTAATGCCATACGGCTAGCGTTAATCGCTTTTACTGAAGCAATGGCATTACGTTCAATACAAGGTACTTGTACTTGACCACCAACCGGATCGCAAGTTAAGCCAAGATTATGTTCCATCGCAATTTCAGCTGCGATACACACCTGTACTGGTGTACCACCTAAGATCTCAGTTAAACCTGCGGCAGCCATTGAACATGCCACACCCACTTCACCTTGGCAGCCGACTTCAGCCCCCGAAATAGATGCATTCATCTTATAAAGGGAACCAATCATACCGGCAGCCAATAAGTAACGTTCTATGACTTCTGGCGTTAAAGGTGCAACAAATTTTTCATAATAAGAAAGTACCGCCGGCACGATACCACACGCACCATTAGTTGGCGCGGTTACGACGCGACCACCTGCCGCATTCTCTTCATTCACTGCAAGGGCAAACATATTCACCCAGTCGATCACATACATTGGGTCATGGGCTAAACGGCCGCTATTCGCCTCCAAGAGACGATAAAGTGATGGCGCACGACGAGCCACTTTTAAAGGCCCTGGTAACACACCTTCTGTTTTAATACCATGTTCAATACAATCTTTCATGGTTTTCCAAACATTCTGTAAATGTGCTTCAACCTCTTTTTTATCACGCAATGCTAATTCATTTTTCATCATCACTGTTGAGAGCATTAAGCCACTCTCCTGACAATGTTTCAAAATATCTTCAGCATGTTGATAAGGATAAGGCACAGTCGCCGGATTTTTTTCCTCTTGACCAAAATGTGCCTCATCCACGATAAAACCACCACCAATAGAGTAATAGGTTTGACGGTAAAGCACATTACGTTCAGCATCTAATGCAGTAATGGTCATACCGTTTTCATGTAATGATAAAAAGGAATTATGGAATACCATATTGGCATCCCAATCGAAATTAACCGTTTTTTTGCCCTGTACAATCGACAGTTTTTTGGTTTGTTTAACCTGTTCGATAAAGGTTGGGATTAAATCAATATCCACATCATGCGGTAGATAACCGGCCAATCCCATAATGATCGCAATATCTGTATTATGACCAAGCCCCGTCATTGAGAGAGAGCCATACACATCAACGTGCAAAGTTGCTGCATCATTAAATTTACCTTGCTCGATTAAATCGTCAATAAACTGTTTGCCTGCTTTCATCGGACCGACAGTATGGGAGCTGGATGGCCCAACCCCCACTTTAAACATATCAAATACACTAATCATATTATTTTAAATCCTAAGCTAAACTAAAAAGCCGCTTATAATAATCCATATACGACCGCGGAGATAGCAATTAATCCCATAACTGTAACAAATACATTGCTAAAGCGACCTTGATAGCGTTTCATTGCTGGAACATTGCGGATCGCATACATAGGCATAATGAAAAGGATCATCGCAATGATTGGGCCGCCAAGGGATTCAATCAAACCTAAAATACTTGGGTTAATAATCGCTACGCCCCATAAAGTCAGTAAGAAGAAAACTGCAGTACCGTAATTTAATTTTTTACGATTCACACTTTCACCTTTCATTTTGAGGTATAAACCTTCTAAACCTTCACGCGCCCCTAAATAATGACCAAAGAATGAGCTTGTAATCGCGAAGAAAGCCACTAATGGTGCGAAATAAGAAATGTATGGGTTATCAAATTTGTTCGCAAGATAAGACAAAATACTAATATTTTGCGCTTTTGCTTCTAATAACTCTGCTGGTGTTAAGGTTAATACACAGCTAAACACAAAGAACATCACGAAGAAAAGTAATACGGTTGAAGTGCCTTTTTCTGTACGACCGATGTGATATTCCGTTGTATTAAAATCTTTATATTCACGTTGTTGAGAAAGCGTGAAAGAGGAAATTGCCGGAGAATGGTTAAAAGAGAAAACCAATACTGGGATGGTTAACCATAATGTCGTGATAAAGCCGCCAGCAGTCGGGAGCTCATAAAGCATTGAAGCATTCCATTGCGGAATGAGATAAATTGATAACGCAAAGAGAATCAACACCAATGGATACACTAGTAATTCAGTGATTTTCAACATCACTTTTTCACTGAACAACATGACTGAAATTAATATCGCAATTAATACAAAAGAAAGAATCACACGGTTTGGTGAAGTCATGCCTAATTGGTTGACGATAAAAGAATCAACCGTATTGGTGATCCCGTTTCCATAAATCAACAAAATTGGGAAGATCGCAAAGAAATATAATAAGGTAATTAATTTCCCAGCGGTCGGGCCGAAATGTTCTTCTACTACTTCGGTAATATCACTGCCGGGTTTAGAAGAAGACAACACGAAATAAGCCAAGCCACGATGCGCAAAATATGTCATCGGTCCAACTAAAACCGCCATCACAATCAAAGGCCAAAAGCCGCCCATCCCTGCATTGATTGGTAAAAATAATACCCCTGCGCCCACCGCAGTTCCAAATAAGTTTAATACCCAAGCTGTATCAAATTTATTCCATTTTTTATTAGTTGTAGTGCTCATAAATCACCCTCTAAAGTTAAAATTATAAAATCGTTTATTTAATGACTATTCATTCATTAAATTAATGGTGGCATTATGATAACGTTAGGGGGTGATCGCAAAGTGCAAAATAATAAAGTGTGATCTTACTAACAATTTTATGTAACTTTTTTACATAAATATTTATCTAGATCAAAAAAGTGCGGTGAGAAATTTGAGCAAATTTTAAAGAGAGGAAAAAAACAGAATAATGCTGAATTCTAAAAAGCAAAAAGCCACTAAATTGCTTTAGCGGCTTCTTAGAATTTGGCTCCTCCTGCGGGACTCGAACCTGCGACATATGGATTAACAGTCCACCGTTCTACCGACTGAACTAAGGAGGAAATGGTGCCTCGAGGCGGAATCGAACCACCGACACGGGGATTTTCAATCCCCTGCTCTACCGACTGAGCTATCGAGGCGTTATCGTTATTGGCTACTGCCTGACAACGGAGCGTATTAAACTATTTTTTCGGGTATCGGTCAACAATTAAATTCAAAAAAAGTAAAAAAGTTGGTGTGTTTGAGTGGTTAATAACCAAAACGACTATAAAAAGAACGTATTTTATAAAACTCAATCAAAAATAACCGCACTTTCTCAAAAAATAATGCCCGAAAATTCTTTCGGGCATTATATTTCATCACTGAAATTATCGTCTTACACGGAATTTCTTCTGTGCTGCATCCACTTTCAACAAGTAGTTTCTTGCTTGTGATGATGGATGTGCGGTCGTTAAAATACGATATACTTGTTCAGGATACATCTGATTGATCTTATAGATCGCCTCATCTTTATCCTCATCGAACACGCGTAATACGGCACCTGCACCACTGTTGTAGGCAGAAATCATTGCAAAACGTTTAGAGGTAGGGTTTGTAATACCATCTAAATATTGATTTTGCAGAATCCATAAGTAAGAGACACCCGCATCAATGTTATTTGCAGGATCATAAAGGTAACGTGCAGATGGTTGTCCACCTTTACCTTTCATCGCAAACACATCGCGACCTGCTGTGCTTGGTACCACTTGCATTAAGCCGATTGCATTCGCATAACTGATCGCATACGGGTTGAAACTAGATTCTGTTTGCATAATACCTAAAATCAAGCTTTCATCAATGCCATAGCGTTCTGCAGCTTTACGGACTAATGGAATATATTTTTGTGCACGCACTTCAACGTGGTTTGCAATCATGGAGATCACCACAAATTGCACGGTGTTACCATTTTGTAAGCGGCGAGTTTGTAATTTATTTTGGATTAAATAAGTCGCAAAGTTACTTGCAATCACTTGGTTAGCAATTTGCTGACCATTATTATCAACGACCTGTCCTAATAAGAAAGGACGCGTACTGATCGGTACATCGCCAGACGCAAATAAGTCGATCCCTTTTGCATCGGAGCCCATCAATAAAGTATGGACAATCGCATTGTGTAAGCGATTAAGATCTTGTTGGGTTTCAACAATAATTGTACCTTCATCAAAACTTACGTGGCTACGCGTATAGAAAGAGTCCGTGTATTTCACGTAATCTTTACGGCTTGCCACTAAAAGCTCATTTACCCCCCAAATACGATCGATATTATGGGAGAATTGACCTGTTAAAATATCTAAACCTTGCGTGTCTTTCGAAAACACTTCGTCATAATTAATGCCACGTCGATGGGTTGGCGAGTCACTACAAGCATATAAAAGCGGAAGTAGCGCCAATAATAAATACTTTTTCATAATCTTTTGTTATTTAGATGGGGGAACGTAACCTTCAATATGCACATCTTTGCCCTCAAATAAGAAATTCACCATTTCTTCTTCTAATAATTTACGATGTTCGGCATTCATCATATTGAGTTTTTTCTCGTTCACTAACATGGTTTGCTTTTTGATCCATTCACCCCATGCTTGTTTACTAATTGAATTAAAAATACGTTTACCTAATTCACCGGGATACAGTTGAAAATCCAACCCTTCTGCATCTTTTTTCAAATATTCGCAAAAAACGGTTCTAGCCATAATAATTCCTTACAAATTGCGTTAATAAATTTTTCACAGGCTGAGCTAACCCGATCTGTTCAGGTGACGTTGGATCATACCAATATTTGACCGCACTTAATAGACCAGATTGAGATTCTTTTCCTTTTTCTGACAATTTTTTCCAATCTGAACGATCGCTCTCTTCAGATTTTCGATCAACTTCAACATAAATGGGATGAATGTCTAAGTGAAAATGGCTAAACGTATGACGGAAAGTTACCCATTCTTGATACTCGGTAATCCCTTGCTCTTTCAGATAATTCAATAATGTTTGTTTATCATCAAACTGAGGAAAACAATACAGTCCGCCCCATAAGCCTTTGCTTTCGCGCTGTTCCAGCCAAACTTTTCCTTGATGAGATAAAATCAAAAAATAGCTTTGTTTTTCCGGCAACGATTTTTTGGGTTTCTTTCCTGGAAATGCCATCCACTTTTCGAGTTTATTGGCTAAACAATCATTACTTAGAGGACAAAGATCACATTTAGGTTTCGTTCGAGTACAAATAGCCGAACCAATATCCATCATCGCTTGATTAAATTCCGCCACTTTCGTGGTTGGTGTAACCTGTTCACTCAATTGCCATAATTGATTTTCGACTTTCTTCTCACCAGACCAACCGTCAACAGCAAAATAACGAGAAAGGACGCGTTTCACATTGCCGTCTAAAATCGGATAAGGTTGATTTTGCACAGAAGATAGTATTGCGCCAGCCGTCGATCGTCCCACGCCTGTTAATGCCCAAACTTGCTCAAATTGGGTAGGAAATTCGCCTTGATATTTATCTCTGATGGTTTGAGCGGCTTTATGTAAATTTCTCGCACGTGCGTAATAACCTAGCCCCGTCCACAAATGTAACACTTCATCTTGCGAAGCATTGGCAAGTGCGGTCACATTAGGAAAAGTTTTGATAAAGCGCTCAAAATAAGGGATAACCGTAGTAACTTGAGTTTGTTGTAACATCACTTCGGAAAGCCAAACTCCATAAAGGGTTTTATTTTGTTGCCAAGGTAAATTTTTGCGCCCAAACTTTTCATACCATTGTAGAACTGAATGGGCAAAAGGGGCATCAACAGAGGATTGGGCTAACATAACTTTCCTAAAGTGCGGTCAAAAATAAGCAAAAATTTTGCGATGATTCTATCACTAAAGCACACCACTTGATCAATTTGATTTTTTCAGTATAATTCGCAGTCTATTTGGTGCCGGATTGTCGGCGATTATTAACTCACGCGGTGTAAGTGGAAAGCATTTATAGCGGCGTGGCTTCAATTTGAGGTTTTCTATGAAACAAGGTATTCATCCAGAATATAAAGAGATTACTGCAACTTGTTCTTGCGGTAACGTGATCAAAACGCGTTCAACTTTAGGCAAAGACATCAACCTTGATGTGTGCGGTAGCTGCCACCCATTCTACACTGGTAAACAACGTGTTGTTGATACTGGTGGTCGTGTTGAACGTTTTAACAGCCGTTTCAAAATCCCAGGTACAAAATAATTTGAATCTGTGTGAAGAACCCTGCCTATGCAGGGTTTTTTATTATCTGAAATTCACCATTTTTCAAATTCAATCAATAAAAAAGTGCGGTCAAAATCGACCGCACTTTTAATTCCCTGTTAAGCAATTAGAGATTTATTTAAAAGGTATAATTAACATTTAAACGAATGTCTCGACCTGGTTCAGGTAATGTTGACACACCTGCACGTTGGCTGTGGCTTCGATAATATTTGTTAAAGGCATTATCTAGCGCAAGGTTCACATTAATATTTTCAGCTGGTTTCCATGTAATATAGAAATCACTTACCCCATAGCCTGGACGTTTAGTGGTTGTTGCACCACCGCCACGGTTATTCGTTGTAGCATCGTAACTGGTATGTTGTACAAAACGACCTTTCCAGCCAATTTCAATATCAGGTTGAGTAAAACGATAAGACATACCTGTAGTCCAAGTACGTCCAATTGGAATAGCAGTCACGGTGCTATCTACTGTTCTACCATCTAACTCAGGTTTACTATAAGCCACGCCTGCACGTAATGTTAAACCTTCATATTTATAAGCTGCACCGACTTCATACCCATGATTTCTTAGTTTACCTGCATTTTGAATTTCATAAAAACCCGGGCGTATTTGTGTAAATGCATGTGTATCTTTTACAGTTTGCCAGAAATAACTACCGTTTAAAGAGAAATTATCAGCAAGTTTGTAATTGAAACCCACTTCTGCATTGCGTGATTTCTCCGGTTTGATATTCGATGCAATTGAATAAACGGCTGTTTGACCTCTCGTTTCACCTGAAGATAACATCACTTCATGGAAACGAGGACTACGTGTTGCATAGTTTAAGCTCGCATTAAAGCTTAGATCATTATTCACTTCATAAATTAAACCGACGCTCGGATTTACGCTTCCCTTATGCGATTTTTTGCCATTCATTGCTCGGAAATCAAAGTGATCATAACGTAATCCAGTTGTTAAGGTAAAAGCACCTAAGCCCCAAATACCTTCTGCATAAACACCGACATCACGTTTCTTTTGGTTTTTCATTTGAACACCGTTTTGTACGGTTAACGAATTAGGTTTACCCTCTTGATCACGATAATTAACACCGTATTTAATAAGATGAGACTGTCCCACTGCGCTTTCTAAATTTAAATTTGCCCCATTAGCAATTAAACGTGTTTTTGAATTCTCACTTGGCTCTTTACGATTAATCACAGAATGATACACATTGGCTTTAGCATTCGTCACAAAGCCCATATTCTTACCATTCCATTCTAAGTTTGTCGTATCATTTTGTGTAATACGATAACGAGGGGCGTTATTACTACTATTTATAATTTTGTTACCATTACGATCTAAAACATACCAAGTATTCCCTTCTTGGCTTAAAGTATAGCCATTTGCTCGCTGTTCCTTTGTAAGGGTTGGTGGATTACCATTTCTGGCGCTAGCGGTTAACCAATCTTGCGAAAAGTCAAATTCTTCTCGAAGTGCGCGAACACCATAATGGCGCTCTTGACGATGACTTAATTCAAGACGCTGTTCTTCTGTAATATCAACACCAACTTTGGCGAGTAAACCACGTTGATGCAATGCACTGTTCTGAACTTTTTTACTACCCTCTAAATTGCTAAAATTATGACCACCCTTGTAGTCATTTTCGTTAACCCAATTTCCAGAAATTAACGCATCTAGCGGACCAGCCTTAGAATAAACAGTCGCACCTTTAGACCAACCACTATTTGAACTTACACCTGCATTAACTTTGAAACCGATATCTTGTCCTTCTTTGAGCAAATCTTTTGCGCTAACTGTTTCTGCAACAATTGCACCGCTTGTAGCTCCAATTCCAGCACTTGCTGAACCTGTCCCTTTTTGCACGTCAACACGTTTTAATAAGGACGGATCAAACATAAAACGACCTTGGTGATGGAATAATTGTGCATCGGTATAAGCACCATCAATTTTCACATCAACTTGATCTTGTCCCATACCACGAATTGTAAACCATTGTGATGTACCACGACCGCCACCAAAATTAATTGCTGGTTCATCTTTTAATAAACCTTTTAATTCAGTCTCAGTGCTACGCTCCATTGTTTTTGTTGTAATCACATTAGTCTTACTTTTTGCCCCGCTGTTCTCGGAAACAACATTAATCACATCTAATTTTTCTTCAGCCTGGACATGACCTGCAACAAATACGGCAAGTGGCAATAAGGCAAAATTTGCTCTCTTCATTATATATACCTTCCATAGATTTAAAACGATAATAATTATTATTTATTTTTGAGTATTAAGTCAAGATTTCTTTGCGTTTCTGTTGTCTAAATTAGTTACTCATAAAAAAGCCCTGTATAAACAGGGCTTGAATCATCTATATCTTACTTAGAAAGTATATTTTACTGTTACGTAATAAGCACGACCAGGTTCGTTATAAGTATGAGCATTGTAATTTGTACTGCTTGATGAACGATAAATGCGTTTATCAAATAAGTTACTTACACCGACACGAATACTGATTGTGTCTTTCCAATTGTAACCTGCGCTTAATCCCCAAACTGCATAGCTACCAATATCTTCTGAGCCAGCAAGCTGATTAACGTATTTATTGTTACCATTTTCCATACGATTTTCCGGATTTTTACGGGATTTTTGTTTACCGTATTGCGTATAAGTTAACATTGCATCCAAGCTATCTGTAATTTGATAACTTAAGCTTGAATTCAAGGTATATTTTGGCACGATAGAAAGCGGGTTACCTGTATCTTTATTTTTGGTTTTATGCATATAAGTGAAGTTATTCACCCAGTTTAATTTATCTTGGATTAATGGTAATGTCAGATTACCTTCAAAACCTTCAATCACTGCGCGGTTTGCATTACCCCATTTATACAAATAGTTACCTAGGTTAGTTAAACCAATAAATTCACCATCAGACACGATTTTGTTACGATAGTCATTACGGAAGTAAGCTACAGAAGCTAGAAGTCCGTCTTTATCATATTCAATTCCGATTTCTTTATTCCAACTGGTTTCTGGTTTAATGTCGCTATTACCTTGGAAATAACAGGTTTTATTATTCGGTACATTCGTTGGACAGCCTTGACCTAAAGTAAACAACAAGTAATTCGGGTTAGTTTGATAAAGATTCGGTGCTTTATAAGCTCTTGCAATCCCACCTTTAATTTTCCAATCATCGTTGAGACTTTGTAAGAAGTTTAATCCACCACTTACATTAGAACCTGAATAGGTGTTGTAATCATAACGTAAAGATGGCGTTAGGATGGTAGATTGGGTTGCTGAAATATTATCTTCAACAAATACTGCCCATTCAGTTTGACTGCTATGACCACCTCGTACATTTGAAATACCACTTGGTAAACGTTCTTTCAAATCATAAACTACTTTATTGCCAACACGTCTTCCGCCGAGTAACTGTGTCATAGAAGAAGCATCATCTAAACTGCTGTGTACGCCTTCAAAACCAACTGTCAGCATATGCTCTACACCCAAGGTAAATGGGATATAGAATTCAGAACTAAAGCGCGTATTTTTAAGAATAGAATCGCTAAAGGCTGATGTACTCGAATAACTGCCTTCTGGGCCACCTGCTAAATATTCTGGTAAACGGCTGTTTTTAGTTTTATCAAAAGTAATATAGGTTTTATTGTCGAAATGATCGAATTTACCTTCATAGGTTAAAGCATAGTTCTGACGATATAAACGAGCGGTTTCAGCTTTGCTTCCTGCCAAGGTTTTGGTTTCAGGATAGTTTTTATTATTATAAAGCCCTGCTGAGCTATTTTGTGTATCACCGTTATAAATATTACCTTGACGGCTGAAACCAGAATCCAAGGTTAATTTATTTTTCTCATTGATATTCCACACTAAACGGCCATTAATATCTTTATTACGTACGCCTTCACGACCAGCAATCGCAGGATCGCCATTAATACCGACTTCATCCGCTTGTGTTTTGTTCCAGTTACCATATAAACGGAATTGCAATACATCTTTAATTAACGCACCACTTAGATTAAAACCGACACGGTTCGTTGCACCTTCATCGCTGTCTTCTGGTTGATTGGTGTAATAGCTTAAGCTACCGTGCAAATCATTGGTAACAGGTTTAGTGATAATATTAACCACCCCACCCATTGCACCTGAGCCATAGCGTGCCGCTGAAGGACCACGCAATACTTCAATTTTTTCAATCGCTTCAACTGGCACCCAGTTACTGTCGCCACGAGAGTTACGTTCACCACGCACACCATAACGTTCTGCATTACGAGAGGTGACTGGTTTACCATCCACTAAAATCAATGTATTTTCTGGTCCCATACCACGAATATCAATTTGACGTTTATTTCCGCGTTGTCCTGTAGATGAGTTACCCGTCAAATTCACACCTGGCATGGTACGTAATACTTCAGAAACATCATTTGTCGCTGGGCGTTTTTCTAAATCTTTTGCTGTCACAAGAGAAGAACCAAGTGATTGTTTTACCTGATTTTCTGCTGTAACTTTAATTTCATCTAGTTTCTCTTCGCCATAAGAATAGCTTGAAAAAAGCGCGATGGTTAATGTGCTTAATGCGAAGAATGATGTTGTTTTTAAATGATTGCCTTTATACATTGAATGCTCTCCTGGCATATGTGAAATAAATAATACCCGAGAATTCTAGTACAATATAATTTGAGTGTAAACAACAATTCTTATCATTATTATTCAAATTAAATGAACAAAATACCTAAATTTTGACCGCACTTTCTTGCAATCCCAATAAATTCGAGTATTATTCACGGTTCGCCAATTTGGCGGATTTATTTCTCATGTCGGGTTCCCTACCCCCGATTAACCAACTAAAAAGGTCTTAAAATGAAAATTAATACTCCGATCTTCAATGATCAACAAAAACGTTTTGCTTTAATTTTATTAAGCTTATTTCACATCTTCATCATCACAGCCAGTAACTATTTCGTTCAAATCCCATTTGAAATCAATTTAAAATTGACCGCACTTGGTTTTGCTGATGATTTTTCCTTCCACAGCACATGGGGCACGCTCACCTTCCCATTCATTTTCTTAGCCACTGATTTAACAGTACGTGTATTTGGGGCAAAAGAAGCCCGTTGGATCATTTTTATTGTGATGCTCCCCGCACTTATCGTGAGTTACATTGTTTCTGTTGTTTTTTCTGATGGACAATATCAAGGTTTAAGTGCATTAAGTGAATTCAATATGTTTGTTTTTCGTATTGCGTTCGCCAGTTTCTGTGCTTATGTTTTCGGACAATTATTAGATGTGTTAGTATTCAACCGCTTACGTCAATTAAAAACTTGGTGGATAGCACCAAGCAGTTCCATGACATTTGGTTCTCTTGCCGATACCTTTATGTTCTTTGGCGTAGCATTTTATAAAAGTAGCGATCCATTTATGGCCGAACATTGGTTTAGCCTTGGATTCGTCGATTACTTATTTAAATTATTTGTCGGTATTGTCTTGTTTGTACCTGCTTATGGTGTGGTACTGAGCATGATCTTACGTAAACTTCAATCACTCGCAGACTCTCGTCAGTTTGCTTAACTTAAGGAAATAAAATGACCGAAACACTTTCTCTTAGAGCCAAAATAGAACAAAGCCCAATGGGGGCTTATCAATGGATGATTGTGGTGATGGCTGCCATTATGAATTTACTTGACGGCTTCGATGTATTAGCCCTTGCCTTCACGGCAACAGCCATTCGTGGCGAATTTGGTCTCACTGGGATTGAGTTAGGTTATTTATTAAGTGCCGGCTTATTTGGTATGACCGCAGGCTCACTTTTCCTTGCACCACTTGCAGATAAAATTGGTCGTCGCCCATTGTTATTAATGGCAGTATCACTCTCTGCTATCGGTATGTTAGGCTCTGCGTTTATTTCACAATATCAGTGGCTCGGTTTCTGGCGCGTTATCACCGGTCTTGGTGTTGGCGGTATTTTAGTGGGTACAAACGTGATCACCAGCGAATACTCTTCTCGCAAATGGCGTAGCTTTGCAATCAGTGTCTATGCTGCTGGTTTTGGTATCGGTGCGGTATTAGGTGGGATGTTCGCTGTGATGCTGCAAGGTGAATATGGCTGGCGTTCCGTGTTTTTAGCGGGTGCTATCTTGACCGGTTTACTTTTAGTGGTTTTATTTATTTGGTTACCGGAATCCATTGATTTCCTCACCTCCAAACAACCTAAAAATGCAGAAGTGCGGTTAAATTTAATTGCAAAAAAAATTAGTTTAGCCGGTGATTGGAAACTTCCAGAAAAAGCGGAAAAAGTTAAAACTAAATTGCCTATTAGCCAATTATTCAGCGAGAAATACTTACATTCTACCCTGTTAATTTGGACGGCTTTCTTTGCGATCATGTTCAGCTTCTATTTTATTAGCTCATGGACACCAGCCTTATTAAAAGAAGCGGGCATGACGACAGAGCAAAGTGTGAGTGTAGGGATGATGATTTCATTAGGTGGCACCTGCGGCGCCTTAATCTATGGCTTACTGGCTAGCCGTTGGACAGCTCGTGGCGTGTTAATTTTATTCACCGTCTTATCTTCCGCAGCGATCATCACCTTTATCTTATCCTCATCTGTTTTATGGATTGCAATGGTATTCGGTATTTTAGTTGGAGCACTTATGAATGGCTGTATCAGCGGTCTTTATACCTTAAACCCACTTGCTTATGATGCCGATATTCGTAGCACCGGTGTAGGCTGGTCGATTGGTATCGGTCGTATTGGTGCAATTCTTGCTCCAACGATTGCCGGCCAATTATTAGATATGGGCTGGGACAAACAGAGTTTATATGTGGGCGTGGGCTTTGTGATGTTAATCTCAACAGTCGCACTCTTTTTGTTAAAAAGCCGCTCAGAAATTAAAGCATAATTTTAAAAAATATAACAAAAGGCGTAATAAACACGCCTTTTTTATTGAATTGATAAAGTACTCATCCCTAGCCTTCAAATCAGAAAGATTCTCAGGTTATTTTATGTAACATTTTCTTCTAAAAATCCTTTGTTATCCATCTTGAATTTCAACGCATTATGGTGTTAAATCTGCACACATTATAAGGTTATAAAAAATATAAAAATAAGCTGTAGGAATTTATGTGCCAATTACTCGGAATGAACTGCAATACGCCGACGGATATTGTCTTTTCTTTTGAAGGTTTCCGTCGTCGTGCTGGTCTTACCGACTGCCATTCAGATGGCTTCGGTATCGCTTTTTTTGAAGGTCGTGGTGTGCGTATTTTTCGCGATAACCACGCTGCATCTCAATCCCCGATTGCAGATTGTGTAAAACAATACAACATTAAATCGCTCAATGTGATTGCCCACATTCGCAAGGCAACACAAGGCGGTGTCACCATTGAAAATACCCATCCCTTTATTCGTGAAATTTGGGGACAAAATTGGGTGTTTGCTCACAACGGTAATTTAAAAGAATTACCGGATATGTCTGAGAGTTTCTGCCAACCCATTGGTTCAACGGATTCAGAAGCGGCATTTTGTTATATGGCGGAATATTTGAAAAATCGTTTCCGTCGTAAACCGTCTGAAATAGAAATTTTTGAAGCCATTCAAGACATTACCAAAGAGCTCTCACAAAAAGGGACCTTTAACTTCATTCTTTCAAACGGAGAATGGATGATTGCCCACTGCTCAACCAATTTGCATTACTTAACACGTAAAGCTCCTTTTGGTAAAGCTCACCGCATTGATGATGATGGTGTCATTGATTTTAATGATTATGCAAAAGATGGCGACAAAGTCACCATCATTACGACGTTCCCTCTCACCAAAGATGAGCCTTGGGTCAAAATGGAACATGGTGGTTTCGTCTTCTTCAAAGAAGGGGATAAAATTGCTGAGGTAGTAGGCGTGGCAAAAGAAATGGAAGATGACGGTACATTAGGCAATCGTGCAGCAGCCTGATAACAAATCAAAATAAAAAGTGCGGTCAAAAACATCAGAGATTTTGACCGCACTTTTTTATCTACAATTAACGCATTGTGACAAATTCTTCTGAACCTGTTGGGTGAATCGCCACTGTATTATCAAAGTCTGCTTTGGTTGCACCCATTTTGATTGCCACAGCAAAACCTTGAATCATTTCATCCACACCAAAACCAATGCCGTGTAAGCCCACGATTTTCTCTTCTTTGCCAACGCACACTAATTTCATCCGGCAAGGCTGGCGATGTTCAGTGACAGCGGTATACATTGCCGTGAAAGAGGACTTATACACTTTCACATTTTCTTCACCATATTGCTCAATCGCTTGTGGTTCAGTTAAACCGACTGTACCAATTGGCGGATGGCTAAACACGACAGTTGGCACAAGATTGTAATCTAAATGCTCATTCGGTTTGTTATTGAATAAACGCTCGGATAAACGACGACCTGCCGCCACGGCAACTGGTGTTAATTCAATACCACCTTCGATAATATCACCCACAGCATAAATGCCAGGTACGTTTGTATTTTGATATTTATCGACAATAATTTGTCCGCGTGAATTGGTTTTCACACCGGTTACTTCAAGATTAATCACATCCGTTGCTGGTTCACGACCGATTGCCCAAATTAACGTATCCACTGTGGTTTTACGGCCATCTTGTAATTTCAAGGTAAGTGAACCATCCGTATTTTTCACTACTTCTTCAGGCAACGCTTTGGTGTGCAGTTGGATACCATCTTGTGCTAACACTTCAACTAAAGTCTCGACAATCAATGGATCTTGATTACGCAATGGGGCATGTTGGCGTACAAACAAATGTGTTTCGCTGCCTAAGCTATTTAAAACACCCGCTAATTCAACAGCAATATACCCTGCGCCTACTACTGCGACACGTTTTGGTAACTCATTTAAAGCAAACACACCATTTGAATCAATCCCGTATTCTGCGCCTTTTACCGCTGGAATACTTGGACGACCACCCGTAGCAATTAAGATATGATCTGCAGTCACTAATTCTGTTGAACCATCTGCATAGCTCACTTCAATCGTTTTCGTATCTTTAAAACGTGCAAAACCATTAAGCACATCCACATTATTTTTCGCTAATACATTATTGTAAGAGGTATGAATACGACCGATGTAAGCTTGACGACTTTCGACTAATTTCGCGTAATCAAACTTTTTCACTTCTACATCAAAACCATAAGCCGGCGCATAACTATTAATCGCTTCTGCAATTTGAGCACCATAAAACATCACTTTTTTCGGTACACAACCCACATTTACACAAGTACCACCGAGATGTTTTGCTTCAATAATCGCACATTTTTTGCCGTAGCTTGCCGCACGGTTAATTGAGGCTATCCCGCCGGAACCACCACCGATAGCAATATAATCATAATGTTTAGTCATTGTAATGATCCTTTTTTACTTACTAGAATTTTCTCCTATTTTGCCTAAAACTAAAGAAGAAAGCTATAAATTGATTTAATTGGGATTGTCTATATGAAAAGAAAGATCCTCATTTTCAGCATAAATATCAACATACAAAGTAGATTTTCGTTATAATGCCAGCTTACCTCCAGCAAAAAACAAGCATAAATCATCTTAAAAACTAATCAGCTTACCAAAGGAAAAACCGATATGGCAATCTGGAAAAAAGCATTCACACTTAAGCAGCTCAATGAAATGGGAAAACATTGTGCCGTTGGGCATTTGGGGATTGAGATTTCGGCTTATGGAGAAAACTGGATTGAAGCAAAAATGCCCGTTGATCATCGCACTACTCAACCTTTTGGCTTATTACATGGTGGTGTGTCTGTTGCTTTGGCTGAAACTATTGGTTCATTAGCGGGATTTCTCTGTATAGAAGAAGGTCAATCTGCCTTAGGATTAGATATCAACGCCAATCACCTTCGCCCAGTAAAACAAGGCGTTGTGATCGCTAAGGCAATGCCTATCAGTTTAAGTAAAAATATCCACGTCTGGCAAATTGACATTCGTGATGAACAAGATAAACTCTGCTGCGTTTCTCGATTAACGCTTTCTATCAAACATTTATGACTATAACTCAAAAAATTGGCATCATTTTAGCAAACCTTGGTACGCCTGATGCCCCGCAACCCTCTGCGATCTCCCGTTATTTAGCGGCATTTTTAATGGATCCTCGCGTGGTGGATTTACCTCGTTGGAAATGGTATCCCCTTTTAAAAGCCATTATTTTACCGATGCGCTCTAAACGCATTGCACAAAATTATCAATCTATTTGGACAGAACAAGGCTCTCCCCTACTTGCGATTACAAAGCAACAACAAGCCGGTTTACAAGCTTATTTAAATGAAAAAGGCATCAATGCTCAGGTCGAAATAGCTATGACTTACGGCAATCCTTCGATGCAAAGTGCGGTCAAAAATTTACTTAAAAATGACGTAGAACGCATGATTGTGTTGCCACTTTATCCGCAATATTCCAGCACAACAACAGGCGCATTAATCGATGCGTTCAATCGTGCCATTGCGCAAGAACGTAATATTGTGCCTTTTGAGTTTATTCATTCCTATCATCTTAATGAAAACTACATCAATGCCTTAGTGGATTCAATCAAAGTGCGGTTAAAACCAGATGAGTTTTTGCTTTTCTCTTATCACGGCATTCCGCTGCGTTATGAGAATATGGGTGATTATTATCGTCAGCACTGTAAACAAACCACGATTGCGATTGTGGATAAACTTGGCTTAACAGAAAACCAATGGAATATGACATTCCAATCTCGCTTTGGGCGTGAAGAATGGTTACAACCTTATACCGATCACTTTTTAGAGGAAGCGGCTTCTCAAGGCATTCAGAAAATAGCTGTGATCTGCCCGGGCTTTTCGGTGGATTGCTTAGAAACCTTAGAAGAAATAGAGGTTGAAAATAAAGAAACATTCTTAAATCATGGTGGTGTGTCTTATCACTACATCCCTGCATTAAATGCAGAAAAAGCACATATTGAAATGATGGGAGAACTGATTTTGGATAAGTTGAAGTAGTTAATCTCCCCCTAGCCCCCTCTTTGCGAAAGAGGGGGGGGTATTTTATTGGCAAATAAATGCTTTCCGTTCTTAGCTCTCTCAAATACTCCCTAAAATATTAAAAGTAACTCATAAAAAAGCCCCTCTTTTGTAAAGAGGGTTTGGGGAGATTTAAAAAGATAAATAAAAAGGCGAACCTTTCGATTCGCCTTTTAAGATTTCTTTCTAATCAAAGATTAGAAGTATACACGCATACCTACACCAATAGCTTTGTCTTTTTGTTTGCTATCTGCTACATAAGTACCATTATTGTAATCTTTAGTTACTACGTATTTACCTTCAAGGAAAAGAACAACTTGTTTATGAAGCTTATAATCAACACCTAACAAGAAACCATGGGTTTTAGATTTCTCAGAACCTTGTTTCTCTTGTTCGTATTTATAGTTACCATAAACTTTACTTTTATCTGCAATTACTGGAACTATAAAGCCTGGAGATACAAAGTAACGTTTTACATCATTAACACCTTGATTATGTCTTTCTCTAGCATAACCACCATCTACAGAAACAATGAAATCATTAAATACATAACCTAAACTAGCTAGCAAACCATCTTGATGTTTTTTGGTCGCTGCAGTTGATGAAAGATCTGTTTTATAAGTAGTACGTCCATAACCGAACTTAGCGATAATACCATTTACATCATCCCATTTACCGTTATAGATAGCACCAACTTGGTAACCATTAGAAATTGCGCCAACTTTAACTTCATTATCGCCAGCTTTTCCTAAGTTACGACTATCTGCAAATTGATAACTTGCGCCTAATTGAAGATCTTTTACACCACGGTAGTCGTAGCGGATAGCTGAATTAGCAGCAGTTGGAATATAATCACCTTTATTTAGGATGCCGTATTCATAATCTTCCGCTGTACTTAAGTCATCAGCAATCAATAATTGACGACCAAAAGTCAATTCACCATATTGTTTATTACCTAAACCTGCATAAGCACGTTTCACGTAAACATCACCAAAACCATCTTGAGAAGATTTTTTACCGTCGAAACGAAGCTCAAAACGACCTAGTGCATAGAAATCATCACCTAAATCATGTGTTACTTTTACCGCAACACGAGAACCGGCATTTCTTAAGCCAGAGTGAGTGTGGCTATTGTTATAGCCTTCGTTATTAGCTTTTTCTAAAACTAAACGAAGAGAACCATTAAAATCAACTTTAGTACCTTCGTTATCATAAACTACTGCTGCGTTTGCTGCTGAAGCGGCAACTGCAGAAACGATTAATGCTGCTAGTGTCTTTTTCATAATTGTTATTCCTTTTGGTTGTTACCGATGATTTTTGATTGAAGCAATTTTTCATAAAAAGTTCAATCTCCGAAATAGACGTCGCAAATATTACAAAATAAACCTATAGTGTCAATGGAGGATCCAGACCAATGTTCTAAAATCCGATCGAGATCACATTTTTTGAACAAAAAAGGATATTTTTTGAGCAAACTAAGCGCATTCCACCGAAAATGAAATCACCTCTTTAATGCTTTTAGCGCCTAATGCAATCATAATTAAACGATCAACACCTAAAGCAACGCCTGACGTATTCGGAATACCCGCTTGTAATGCAGCAAGAAAACGATGATCAATTTCACGTTGTGGCAAACCAGCTCTTGCACGTAGGCGATTATCTTGCTCAAAACGATGTTGTTGTTCACGAGCATCTGTAAGCTCATGAAAACCGTTGGCTAGCTCTAATCCTTTATAATAGAACTCAAAGCGTTCTGCTACTCGGCTATCTTCAGGACTAAGTTGCGCAAGTGCCGCTTGGGAAGAAGGGAAATGATAAACGGCAACCGGCGTCTCTTGACCAATTTTAGGTTCTACCACTTCACTGAATAGAAATTGTAATAAAGTATCACGATCTTCATCTTCATCTGCCATAAAGTTATGTTTACGTGCCACTTCCACCAATTCTTGACGAGTGGCTGATAATGGATCTAATCCTACATACTCTTGGAAGACAAATTGATAACTTAAGGTTTCTGCAGGTTTGCAATCGAGGATCTGTTGTAATAAATCATCCACTTCATTCATCAGACGGTACATATCAAAGTGCGGTCGATACCATTCGAGCATAGTAAATTCCGGATTATGGCGATTGCCCGCTTCTTCATTACGGAATACTTTACCAATTTGAAAGATCGGTCCACTGCCTGCCGCCAGTAAACGCTTCATGTGATATTCCGGACTTGTGGAAAGCCAGAGCGTTTTCGACAGTTCATCAAAAGGGGCTACAAATTCTGTATTAAAGGTGGAAAGGTGCAGATCCGTTACGCCAAATTCACTTAAAACAGGGGTTTCCACTTCTAATAATCCACGTTCAGTAAAAAACTGGCGGATATCCGCAATGATTTTGGCACGCGCCAATAAGTTTTTAATTGATGCGGAAGGTTGCCATTCTATTTTTTTATCGCTAAGTGCGGTCATTTTTTTCTCCGTTTTCACCTTTAAAATGAATTAGGCTATTGTAAACAAGAGTAATTTTTAACTCAATAATCCGACTAAATCATTCTTAAACGAAAACGGTTATCATCTAAAAATATATAAAAAAGTAACTTTTTTGAGTTAGATCACACTTTTGATATTTTATCCGTTTATTCGGGAAAAAAGGTTACTAATTTGTGAACAAAAGTGGCAGAATGACAACATATCCCCTATTTATTTAGGGCGTTTTATTTTTTTACTTTCTATTGATTGGAGGATATCGTGCAAACGGTTAATGTCGATATTGCTATTGTTGGCGCTGGTGGTGGCGGTTTACGTGCCGCAATTGCAGCAGCAGAAGCAAACCCTAACTTAAAGATCGCATTAGTTTCTAAGGTTTATCCTATGCGTAGCCATACGGTTGCAGCAGAAGGTGGTGCGGCCGCAGTAATTAAAGAGGAAGATTCCTACGATAAACACTTCCACGATACCGTTGCCGGTGGTGACTGGTTATGTGAACAAGATGTGGTGGAATACTTCGTTGAACATTCTCCAGTGGAAATGACTCAGCTTGAACGTTGGGGCTGCCCTTGGAGCCGTAAAGCAGATGGCGATGTAAACGTGCGTCGTTTCGGTGGGATGAAAATCGAACGTACTTGGTTCGCAGCAGATAAAACCGGTTTCCACTTATTACATACTCTTTTCCAAACATCCATTCAATATCCACAAATTCAACGCTTTGACGAGCACTTCGTTTTAGACATCTTAGTTGATGATGGTCATGCTCGTGGTATGGTTGCGATGAATATGATGGAAGGTACACTTGTTCAAATCAACGCAAATGCTGTTGTGATTGCAACTGGCGGTGGCTGTCGTGCATTTAAATTTAACACCAACGGCGGTATCGTAACCGGTGATGGTTTATCAATGGCATATCGTCATGGTGTTCCACTTCGTGATATGGAATTCGTCCAATACCACCCAACTGGTTTACCAAATACCGGTATCTTAATGACTGAAGGTTGTCGTGGTGAAGGCGGTATCTTAGTGAATAAAAACGGCTACCGTTATTTACAAGATTATGGTCTAGGCCCTGAAACCCCAATCGGCAAACCTGAAAACAAATATATGGAACTTGGTCCACGTGATAAAGTTTCACAAGCATTCTGGCAAGAATGGAAAAAAGGCAACACCTTAAAAACAGCAAAAGGTGTCGATGTGGTTCACCTTGACTTACGTCACTTAGGTGAAAAATATTTACATGAGCGTCTTCCATTCATTTGTGAATTAGCCAGTGCTTATGAAGGTGTAAACCCAGTTAATGAACCAATCCCAGTTCGCCCGGTTGTTCACTACACCATGGGTGGTATTGAAGTGGATTACAACAGCGAAACTCGCATTAAAGGTTTATTTGCTGTGGGTGAATGTGCATCTTCTGGTTTACATGGTGCAAACCGTTTAGGTTCTAACTCGCTTGCAGAATTAGTGGTTTTAGGCCGTGTTGCAGGTGAATATGCCGCACAACGTGCAGCAGAAGCTCAATCTACAAATCGTGCTGCAGTTGATGCACAAGCGCAAGATGTTGTCGCTCGCCTTAAAGCGCTTTATGACCAAGAAGGTAATGAATCTTGGTCTGAAATTCGTGACGAAATGGGTACCGTAATGGAAGAAGGTTGTGGTATCTACCGTGACCAAGAAAGCATGCAAAAAGCAGTAGATAAAATTGCTGAGCTTAAAGAACGTTATAAACGTATTCGTGTTGCAGACCGTTCAAGCGTATTCAATACCGATGTGCTTTACACTGTAGAATTAGGTTACATCCTTGATGTGGCACAATCTATTGCCAACTCTGCAATTGAACGTAAAGAGTCTCGTGGTGCACACCAACGCTTAGACTATACTGAACGTGATGATGTGAATTATTTAAAACACACCCTTGCTTACTACAATGGCGATGATGCACCGCGTATTGAATACAGCCCGGTGAAAATCACTAAATCTCAACCAGCAAAACGTGTTTATGGTGCTGAAGCAGAAGCGGCAGAAGCGGCTGCGAAAGCTAAGGAGCAAGCAAATGGCTAATTCACCAGTAATGACTGTAGAAGTATTACGCTACAACCCAGAAAATGATCAAGAGCCACATTTAAGCTCTTATCAAGTACCTTATGATAACCAAACTTCTCTTTTAGATGCGTTAGGTTACATTAAAGATAAACTTGAACCGTCTCTTTCTTATCGCTGGTCTTGCCGTATGGCGATCTGCGGTTCTTGTGGGATGATGGTGAATAACAAACCTAAATTGGCTTGTAAAACATTCTTACGTGATTACAGCGGCCATATGCGTATTGAACCATTAGCAAACTTCCCTATTGAACGCGACTTAGTGGTTGATTTAAGCCACTTTATCGAAAGTTTAGAGGCTATTAAACCTTATATTATTGGTAACGAAGCACCAGCATTAGATGGTAAACCACATCCATCAAAAGAATTGCAAGTAAGCCGTACTAAACAAACCCCGGCACAACTTGAAAAATATCGTCAATTCTCAATGTGTATCAACTGTGGTTTATGCTATGCGGCGTGTCCACAATTTGGTTTAAACCCTGAATTCTTAGGTCCTGCAGCAATTACAATGGCACACCGTTACAACCTTGATAACCGTGACCATGGTAAAGCACAACGTATGCCATTATTAAATGGTAAAAACGGTGTTTGGAGCTGTACTTTCGTAGGTTATTGTTCTGAAGTGTGTCCAAAACACGTGGATCCTGCTTCTGCAATCAACCAAGGCAAAGTGGAAAGTGCCAAAGATTATGTTATCTCAATGCTAAAACCAAAAGGCTAAGGGGAAGAATATGTCAGTAACAGTAAGTAAACGCAAAAAATATGTTCGCCCAATGACGGCTACTTGGTGGCAAAAATTGGATTTCTACAAAGCTTATATGGTACGTGAAGCAACTTCTATCTTTGCTGTATGGTTCTGTATCGTATTGCTTTATGGTGTACTTTGCCTTGCAAGCAATCCTGTACCAGGCTTAGGTATTGTTGATTTCATTGGCTTCTTAAGAAATCCAATTGTGGTGTTCTTAAATATCATCACATTAATTGCGACCTTATATCACACTGCAACTTATTTCGTGATGACACCAAAAGTGATGAACATCATTGTTAAAAATGAACGTTTACCACATCACGTGTTAAGAAATGCACTTTGGGCAGTGACAGCTGTGATTAGTGTTATCGCATTAATTTTAGTTTATATGTAGGGAGAGAAAAAATGGTCGATCAAAATCCAAAACGCTCTGGTGAACCACCAGTATGGTTGATGTTTGGTGCTGGCGGAACTGTCAGCGCGATTTTCTTCCCTGTTGTGATCTTAATCCTTGGTTTATTATTACCATTCGGATTAATTGATCCACATAACCTAATTACATTCGCTTATTCTTGGATCGGAAAATTAGTTATCTTAGTTTTAACCATTTTCCCAATGTGGTGTGGTTTACACCGTATCCATCATGCGATGCACGATCTTAAAATCCACGTGCCAGCAGGCGGATTTATCTTTTACGGCTTAGCCATGATTTACACAATCTGGGTATTATTTGCTGTATTAGGTTTGTAATTTAAAAACACTAAAGTGAAGAAATAAAAGTGCGGTCAAAAATGACCGCACTTTTTTATTCTCGAAGAATAACCCAAATATTTTCTTAATCCAGAAAAACAAAAAACCCGACATTACGTCGGGTTTTCTTTTATCAAAAACTTTGATAATTATTCTGCAACAACGATAACATCTAATGTTGCAAATACTTCGCCGTGAAGTTGGAAACGAACATCGTGGTCACCAAGAGTACGGATTGGACCGTTTGGTAAACGAACTTCGCTTTTCGCAATTTCAACACCAGCTGCAGTTACTGCTTCTGCTACATCACGAGTAGTGATTGCGCCGAATAAACGACCTTCATCACCAGCTTTAGATGCGATAGTTACAGAACCTAATGCAGTCACTTGTGCTGCGCGAGCTTGAGCTGCTGCAAGACTTGCTGCTGCCGCTGCTTCTAACTCTGCACGACGTGTTTCAAAGTGTTCAATGTTAGCTTTAGTTGCCATAACTGCTTTACCTTGTGGGATTAAGAAGTTACGAGCGAAACCAGATTTAACATTAACTTGATCACCTACGTTACCTAGGTGAACGATTTTATCTAAAAGAATTACTTGCATTTCCTAACTCCTTCTTAATTGTGATGAGAATCAGAGTAAGGTAATAACGCTAAATAACGAGCGCGTTTGATTGCGCGTGCTAATTGGCGTTGGTACTTCGCACGAGTACCGGTAATGCGGCTTGGTACAATTTTGCCGCTTTCAGAAATGTAGTTCTTTAATGTAGCGATATCTTTGTAATCGATTTCAACAACATTTTCCGCTGTGAAACGGCAGAACTTACGACGACGGAAATAACGTGCCATTTGGCTGTCTCCTAATCTATAAATTCGATTTGCTCGGCATGCAATACTAACTGCGTTAAACCATTTGAGGTTTTATGTGAAGTAATAAACCCCACCACAAGAAGTTTACTGCCGACCGTAATGCTTTGAGTTTTTTCTATTAACTGATTGCCACTGACTTGAACTGGCATCTTTAACCACGCTTGGCGTGATAAGCCACTTTCAACTTGTTCGGAACGATGTTCCAGCCAAAATTGGCAATGCGCAATCCCGTTAGGGCTTTTGCTTCGCTTGGGTAATTGACACACTGTGCCGATTAACGAGAAGCGATTATCAAGTTTTGAATTACTCTTCAGCATCCTCAAAATCGTTGTTTTCAACTTCAGCTAAAGGTTTACGTTCTTCTTTAGCCGCTTTCATTGGGGACGCTTCGGTTACGGCGTGCTTAGTATGGATAACAAGACTGCGTAATACAGCATCGTTATAACGGAAAGTCGTTTCTAGCTCGTCGATGACTTGTTGAGGCGCTTCTACATTCATAAGCACATAGTGTGCTTTGTGTAATTTATTAATTGGGTACGCTAATTGACGACGACCCCAATCTTCTAGGCGATGAACTTGACCACCAGCTTCTTTAACAGAACCTGTGTAACGTTCGATCATACCTGGTACTTGCTCGCTTTGGTCCGGATGAACCATAAACACGATTTCGTAGTGACGCATTACTGCTCCTTACGGGTTAATCAGCCTTTGACGTAGATTAGCCACCAATCTGCAAAGGCAAGGAACGAAAAAATGAACGTGGCTAAGGGCGCTGATTATACAGATTTTTTTCCAGACTTCAAATAATTCAAATAATTTGTACGCTTTTCAAACAAAAAAAGCCGATATCAACATATCGGCTTTTCTTTTATTTCTAAATTAACGGCTACGGAAAATGATACGACCTTTGCTCAAGTCATAAGGTGTCATTTCTACAGTTACTTTATCACCCGTTAAGATACGAATATAGTTTTTACGCATTTTGCCAGAAATATGTGCAGTCACTACGTGACCATTTTCTAACTCAACGCGGAACATGGTATTTGGTAAGGTTTCCAAAATTGTGCCTTGCATTTCAATGCAATCTTCTTTTGCCATTTTATCCTCTAAAATTATGATATTTTTGACCGCACTTTTTTGCGGCTATAAATGAAAAACGGGCGAATTATAGCCGTTTTTAATGTTAGACGAAAGATTAAAATGGTATTTTGTTTAAATGCACATTATTTTTTTAATAATTCGATTATAATGTTCCACTAAAGTCGATTAGATAAAGAATTTAATTTAGCATACGAGGCCAAGATGTAGCCTTATGCGGTATTACCTTTCTCAAGGTGGCACCCTATCTACTAAAAAGCTAAAGCAAACTTTACTATAATGTTCGTTAATCTGTATGTAAAACAATAACTTCAACCCAAGGGTTATTTATGGCTATACCTAAAATAATTGTAATTAGTTTAAAACATTCAACAAGAAGAGAAAATATTGCTAAGCGCCTTTCTGGTTTGGGGTTAGACTTTAGTTTTTTTGATGCGACAGATGGGAAAAAACTGCCCGCTTCCGTATTAGAATCTGTCGATTATGATTTCTATCCGAAACACTATTTATCACCTAAGCCCTTAACGCTCGGTGAAATTGGCTGTGCAATAAGTCATATTAAAGTTTATGAGTACATGGTAGAAAACAATATTAAAAGTGCCATTATTCTTGAAGACGATGCGATCGTTTCACAGCACTTTAAGGAAATTGTTGAAGATACGCTCAATAAAATTAATAAAAATCATGAGTTGATCTTTTTTGATCACGGAAAAGTTAAATCCCATTTCTTTAAGAAACGGATTGTGGAAGGATATAGACTTGCACATTACAAGGCACCTTCAAAAAATTCAAGAAGATGCATTATCTATGCAACCGCTTATTTAATTACACTATCAGGTGCTAAAAAATTACTTAATTACGCTTATCCAATAAGACTGCCTGCAGATTATCTAACGGGATTAATCCAAAAAACACGCGTTGATACCTATGGTATTGAACCTCCATGTATATTTAGAGGATTAAACAGTGACTCAGAAATAGACAAAATTGAGCATCGATATGAATAAGCTAAAAGCCCTAAGGTTAAAAGTGGGGAAATGGATACTTGATAAATCCTCAAGATCCAACAATCCCCAAAGTTTAGAACATCCTAAGAGTTTCTTATTTTTGCGACAAGATGGGAAAATTGGCGACTATATCGTGAGTTCTTTTGTTTTTCGGGAAATAAAGAAATTTAACCCCTTGATAAAGATTGGTGTCATCTGCACGAAACAAAACGCTTATCTGTTTCAAAGAAACCATAACATTGATGAGATTTATCTTGTAAAGAAAAGAAACATTCTCGACTACATCAAGACGGCACTGTTTATTAGAAAAGAAAGATACGATGTTGTCATTGATCCAACCCTTGTACTTAGAAACCGAGACTTGTTGCTATTGAGAATACTCAATGCCCGTAGTTATATCGGCTATAGAAAAGCAGATTATAATATTTTTAATATAAATATTACTAAAGACGGCCATTTTTCAGAAATTTACAAAGAAGCTTTAGCTCAGTCAAATATCAGTCTAAGTGATGATCGCTATGACATTCCACAAGATGACTTAATTAAAGAAGAAATTCTTAAGTTTATTACGGACAACAAGTTAAATAACTTTATTACAATTAACTTCTATGGAAATGGCAAAAATAGAAAGTTTGATGACTCTCACATTGTAGATTATTTAACATATATTAGAGACTCGAATAAACATCAGCTAATCTTACTTGCAACACCTGATACTTATGAGCATTTAAGTAGAATCGCTAATCAATTTAATGATGTATTTGTTTATCCAAATCCTCACACAACGATCTATCATACAATTGAGTTGATTAGAAATTGTGCTCTGCTTATTTCGGTTGATACATCAACGATTCATATTGCTTCGGGGTTAAATAAACCTATGATTTGTTTTTACTCACAAGACAAAGAAAATTTTACGCATTGGCATCCTAATTCTAAGAATGCATGCCATATTCTTCATTACCACAATAATGTTAATGAGATCTCCCCGAAAGAAATAAAACCAGAATGGCTAGATATTTAAAAAGATACCTGCCACAAACTTTATCATTTATTAGATTATTTTTATGAATTCAAAAAAACACTTAGGTCATACCGCCCGTAAACGCTTCGGACAAAACTTTTTACATGATACCTCCGTCATTCAAGGGATCGTGTCGGCAATTCACCCACAACCCAATCAATTCTTAGTAGAAATTGGCCCAGGGCTTGGTGCATTAACGGAGCCTGTTGGAGAGCTTGTCGATCATCTTACGGTGGTCGAGCTTGACCGAGATCTTGCCGAACGTTTACGTCATCATCCATTTTTACATCAAAGACTGACCGTTATTGAAACAGATGCGATGCAATTTGATTTTGGTGAGCTTTATACAAAAGAAAATTTAGCAGAAAAAGGCCAGAAATTACGTGTTTTTGGTAACTTACCTTACAACATCTCCACGCCATTAATGTTCCACTTGTTTAAGTATCACGATGTGATTCAAGACATGCACTTCATGCTACAAAAAGAAGTGGTAAAACGCTTATGCGCAGGCCCAAATAGCAAAGCTTACGGGCGTTTAACCATTATGGCGCAATATTTCTGCCAAGTGATGCCTGTACTTGAAGTGCCACCTTCAGCCTTCAAACCTGCACCGAAAGTAGATTCAGCTGTTGTTCGTTTAATTCCGCATAAAGAATTGCCACACCCAGTGAAAGATTTATATTGGTTGAATCGTGTTTGCTCCCAAGCGTTTAATCAACGTCGTAAAACACTGCGTAATGCGCTTTCAACATTATTTTCAGCCGAAGATCTGACCGCACTTGGTATTGATTTAAATGCACGCGCAGAAAATTTGGCTATCGCAGATTATGCGCGCTTAGCAAACTGGTTGGCGGATAATCCACCCGAAAATGATGAAAATAATCTTTTTGAATCAACTGAGCTATAAATTTCCCAGTACATATTAATTAACTTAAGGATTCATAATGAAAAAAATAAAAGTTGGTTTGATTATAGATGAGTTTTTTGGCGGTGCTGGAACTGCTTATGGTGGATATGGGTTTCTGGCTCGCCGGCTTATTGCTAAGTATATTCCCAATGATCTGATTCAGATTGATGTATTATTGGGCCGTAGCAATAAAAATCGTTATTTTGCAGAAAAAATAAAAGTTGATGATGTTTACGTTTATAAGCTCCCTAAAAGAAAACTATTTTCTAAACTGTGGCTTAAAAAGCAAAATTACGATATTTACCTCTCGATTGAATTAACTTACGATTGGGTTCTAAAACATGAGTTAGATATAAATAAGAAACTTATTCTGTGGATTCAAGATCCAAGACCAGCTTACGAGTGGGATGAAATTAATACAGTTAAACTTTTTCCTGAAACATCTTATTATAATCAAGATATTTATGATCTTGTTCATTCTATGTATAAACAAAATCGAGTGAAATTTATTTCACAAGGGTATTTTTTAAATAGAAAGGCAAAAGATCTTTATTCTCTAGATAATGATGTTAGTATCCAATATTTACCTAATCCGATAGAAATAGATAATAAATTTGATTTTGATAAACATAATAAGAAAAATAATATCATTTTTCTTGGCCGTATTGAATCAGTAAAAAGAGGTTGGCTTTTCTGTGAAATTGCATCAAAGTTACCTGAATATCAATTTTATGTGTTAGGTCAAACCTTTCGGGAGTCTGATAAAAACACTAAAATTATAAATAAATATTTAAATATTAATAATTTACATTTTGTTGGGCATGTTGATGGTATAGAAAAAAATAATTTTATTCGAGATGCAAAAATCTTAGTGAACACATCAATTCATGAAGCACTCCCAATTTCTTTTTTAGAAGCACTTTCTTATGGAACCGTTCTTGTTAGTAACAGAAATCCTGAGGATTTAACCTCTAAATTTGGCATCCATATTGGTGATGTATTAGGAGATGGTTTTGACAAAGTTGAGCTTTATGTAGAAGCAATTCAAAAACTCATGAAAAATGATTCTATAAGAGAGGAAAAGGCTAAAGCTGGAATGGCTTATGTCAAAAATATTCATAATATAGCTGACTTCAAAACAAACCTTAGAAAGGTAATAATCGATACAGTTAAGGAAGACTAATATGAATGTCGCGTTTTCATCTGATAATAACTATGCACCATATTTAGCCGTTAGCATATTAAGTATATTAAAAAATAATTCGAAATCTGAAATTTGTTTCTATATTTTGGATTTTGGTATTGATAATAACAATAAAGAAATTATAGAAAATATCGTTTGCAATCATGGAAAAAGTATCAAATTCATAGGCGTGGATAAAGATGAGTTTGCTAACTTTCCTATTACGATAAATTATATTTCTTTAGCAACCTATGCCAGATTAAATATAACTCAATATATCCCTGATGTAGATAAGTTACTTTATATTGATGTTGATACGCTAACAAATGGCTCATTAGATGATTTATGGAATACTGATATCGAACAGTATTCACTTGCCGCATGTAAGGATTTCTTTATTGAAATTGAGCAAGCAGATTACAAGACTAAAATTGGCTTAGAAAATCATCATTATTTTAATGCTGGTGTGCTTCTTATCAATATGCGAAGATGGCAAGAACTGAATGTTCTAGAGGTGAGTCTGACCTGGCTAAATAAATATAAGGATGTTATAAAGTATCAAGATCAGGATATCTTAAATGGTATTTTCAAAGACGATGTTAAATTTATAAATACAAGATTTAACTTCACGCCATCTGAATCTGGCTATATAAAATATCGAAAAGAACGAGAAATTCAATTTCCTGCAGTTATTTACCATTATCCAGGACCTGATAAGTTTTGGTCTAGTCGAAGTTCTCACTTAAAAGCTAATTTAGGGTATTCACTATTTAAGGAAGTTAGCAATAATTATCCTGGTTTTAAGGCTGATTTTGATGTTGTTGACTTTAGAACAAAAGTAAGAAGGCTCATTAGAGAAATTAAGTATAAATTTGTCTATCACATCTTTTAATTTTCTAAAATAACAACCCACTTCATTGATATTTAGCGTCTCATCACTTTGACTTTACGTGTCAATTGTTTTTACGAATAGGCTTAAGAGATTAAGCCTATACAACGTATTTCATCAGCTTATCTACATAAAACGAACAATTTCTTTACCTTGCATTTCTTTCAGGTGTTGTTGTTCTTTCCATTTTTCTTTATTTAGCGCTCGTATAATATTTTCTTTTATCCGAGTTAAACGCTGTTTCAATGTTTTCTTGGTGTGCACTGCCGTATTTTTTTTACGCTCTTGCTGCAAATCACTTACCAATAAGCTATTCTCCTGATTTAATTGCAATTCTTGAACACAAATAGCAGGATTAAGTTGATATACTTGATAGGCACCAACATTAATCTGTTCATTAAACATGATCTCATCAATTGCTTTGACTTCCTCTATGGCGAGTTTTTCAAATAGATTTATGAGGTACTTCGCTGCCCCATTCGAAATAATATAACCTGCTGTACCAAAGTGTTTTGATTTTAAAATATCTATGTTTCGTTCTTGGAAAGGTAAAATTTGTTGCTGTTTTTCCAGCTGAACAGGCATTAAAAATGTTTCTAAACGCAAAACAAAAATCTCTTGAAAATTGAACCGCACTTTTAGCCATTCATCATTCGCAAGAAATTTTTCTGCATTCTCACCAAGCAGAATATCATCCTCAAAAATAGAAATATAAGCTAAATTATCGTCAACACACTTTTTCCATAGCATAAAGTGGCTCATCAAACATCCCTTCTCTCCTGCCGTGAGCTTTGATGTAGCTTCAACATTTGGAAGATAACGCTGTAAATGAACATCAAGTCGATCAGAAGGTGTGAATGCATCAAAAAATTCAAATGGAATTTTTTTCTGACCGAATTGATCGATAATGTGATTTCGACGTTTATCTGCCGTTGAAATACTAATCACTACATTTTTATGTTTAACAGAATACATAGAAAAATATCATATTTGCCTTAAATTGCAGGCTATCTTACTATTTTAAGATCGTGAAATGAATAGTATCCTCACAAAAAATCTGTGCTA
Source organism: Haemophilus parainfluenzae ATCC 33392 (assembly GCF_031191205.1). Lineage (NCBI taxonomy): Bacteria > Pseudomonadati > Pseudomonadota > Gammaproteobacteria > Pasteurellales > Pasteurellaceae > Parahaemophilus > Parahaemophilus parainfluenzae. The sequence continues at coordinate 469,050 of NZ_CP133470.1, forward strand.
GAATTTATGACAAATCTTTAGCATAAAGACTGCCAAAACCTGATAACCATAACCGGAGCATTATAGAAAAATGGCAACCTATTTCGTCGGTGATTTACAAGGCTGTTATGATGAATTACAGCTTTTATTAGAACGGGTAGATTTCAATCCTACGCAAGATAAACTCTATCTTGTGGGAGATCTTGTGGCGCGTGGAGATAAATCACTTGAATGTCTTCGTTTTGTAAAATCACTTGGCAATGCAGCACAAACCGTACTCGGCAATCATGAATTACATTTAATTGCGACCGCACTGGGGATTAAAAAAGTAAAACCTCGTGATCTTGTCGATGCCATTTTTAATGCACCCGATTTTGATGAACTGATTCATTGGTTACGTCATCAGCCGTTACTTGTCCATAATGATGAATTAAACTTCCTGATGGCGCATGCAGGCATTTCGCCTGATTGGGATTTGGAAACTGCGAAATCTTGTGCGGCTGAAGTTGAACAGATTTTACAGCACGGCGATTTTCATTATCTCATTGAAAATATGTATTCTGAACAGCCTGATCGCTGGTCGCCAGATTTGCAGGGCTTAGATCGCTATCGTTATATTATTAACGCTTTTACCCGAATGCGTTTTTGTTATTTGGACCATCGCTTTGATTTTGCCTGTAAATCCCCTTTAAAAGATGCACCAGCGGAGCTCACGCCTTGGTTTAATTTAGATAATCCACTTTATAAACAAATTCCAATTGTCTTTGGGCATTGGGCAAGTTTAGTGGATGAGCCCACTCCGCCAGGTATCTATGCCTTGGATACAGGATGTGTGTGGAATAATCGAATGACCCTATTGCGTTGGGAAGACAAACAGCTCTTCACGCAAAGCGCGGTCAAAAATTACAGTGATTTTTAAGGAAACACTATGCTCTCGCTTACAGCTGAATCTTGCGAATTGTTCAATATTCCTTTCTATCAATTCGCCCAGATGAAGAAATTCTGCCCAGAAGATATTCCGGCAATTAAAGCAGATTACAAATTACATTGGGATAACTGGAAAGCGATTATTCAAGAAGTCTCAAAGCAGCTTGGCACACCTTTTGCGAAACCACATATTGAAAGCTGGACCAATGGCTGGCAAGTACGCGCGCATTTCTTCGCTTATTTTAAATATGAGTTCAACCAAAATTCTGCAGCAATCTTTTCTGTGCTATTAAATCGTCGCCGACTAAGAGTGTGTTTAGATTGGCATTGCTATCGTGCAGATCGCTCGCAAATTAATGTTCAGCAATATAATCAGTGGCTTGATCAATTTGATTTCAAACAATTTGCTGATTTTGATATTTGGCGAGAAGATGAAAGCGAATATGATGATTTTCGCCAAGTGAAAAGTATTTCTGAAAAGGATCTGCTCTTACGTTCAGATGAAGATTTTTGGTGCATTGGAAAAAGCATTGAAAAAGCTGAACTTCATCAAATCGATCCCGTTTCATTTATCACACAAACCATTCAACAATTACAACCGCTTTACGATCGCTGCCATCAATAAAGTGCGGTCATTTCCATTAAATTTTTTCGTCTTGTTTATTTGTTATGCTATCATTACATTAGTTTAACATTTTTAACAATTTTGCTTTTAGGAGTACTTTATGAAAAACGTCGTGATCGTTGGCGGGGGCGCCGGCGGCATAGAGTTAGCGACATTTTTAGGCGACAAATTAGGTCGCAAAAAACAAGCTAAAGTGACGCTTGTGGATCGCAATGCAACCCATTTATGGAAACCATTATTACATGAAATTGCCACAGGTGTAATGGATGATGGCACAGATTCTCTGAGCTATCGTGCACACGGGAAAAACCACCATTTTAGCTTTGAACAAGGTTCGATCACGCGCATCAATCGTGAGCAAAAATATGTTGAACTTGCCCCTGTCTATGGGCAAGAAGGTGATATGCTCGTGGTTGCGCGTCGTATTCCTTATGATTACTTAGTAATTGCGATTGGCAGTAAATCGAACGATTTCAATACAAAAGGTGTCGCTGATAACTGCATTTTCTTAGACAGTTCTGATCAAGCACTTCGCTTCCAACAAAGAATGTTGGAATTATTCCTTAAATTCTCTGAAAACCGCGCGTTAGATGATATCGGAGAAGAAGAATTTAAACAGAAGTTAGTGGATGAAAACAAAGTCAATATTGCGATTGTTGGCGGAGGTGCTACTGGCGTGGAATTAACTGCTGAGCTTTATCATGCGACTGAAGACTTGTCTTCTTACGGTTACGGTAAAATTGATAATTCCTGCTTACAAGTCACTTTAGTTGAAGCGGGTCCTCGATTACTGCCTGCTCTACCCGAAAATTTATCTGCAGCGGTATTAGATGAATTGCAAGAAATGGGGGCTAACGTGAAATTAAATACGATGATCACAGAAGCCCAGCCAAACACGCTTATCACCAAAGATGGCGAAGAAATCAAAGCTGATCTGATTGTTTGGGCGGCGGGTGTTCGCACCTCAACGGTGACACAGCAATTCGATGGATTAGAGCTTAATCGCATCAATCAATTAGTGGTAAAAGATACCCTTCAAACTACGGTGGATGACAGTATTTTCGCGATTGGTGACTGTGCAGCATTAATGCAACCAAACGGTAAATTAGTTCCGCCAAGAGCGCAAGCTGCACATCAAATGGCAAAAGCTTGTGCGAAAAATATCTTTGCACTTTTTGAGCAAAAACCATTAAAAGCATTCAAATACAACGATAAAGGAACCTTGGTATCTCTTTCAAGCTTTACCGCATTGGGTAGCATTTCAAATAAATTTGGGAAAAACCCACTAACTGTTCAAGGTAAATTTGCGCAGTTTGCGTATGTGTCTTTATATCGTATGCATCAACATGCTTTGCATGGATGTATTAAGATTGGCTTAATTATTTTAGTGGATAAACTTAACCACTATTTAAAACCAAGATTGAAATTACATTAATGCAAAAAGTGCGGTCAAATCAAATTTAACCGCACTTTTTTCATTTCTTAAACTAATTGATTGTTATGCTCATAGGCATAAAGTGTATTAAACATCAGCATGGCAACCGTCATTGGCCCTACTCCACCCGGTACTGGTGTAATATAAGCTGCTTTTTGTATCGCTACATCATATTCCACATCGCCCACTAATTTGCCATTGATACGGTTAATCCCCACATCAATGACTGTTGCCCCTTCTTTAATCCAATCGCCCGGAATAAAACGAGGTTTACCCACAGCTACCACTAAAACATCCGCCTGACGAATATGATGTTCTAAATCTTTGGTGAAACGGTGAGTCACCGTAACCGTTGCACCAGCCAACAATAATTCGAGTGACATCGGGCGCCCTACAATATTAGATGCACCAACGATCACTGCATGTTTACCATGTAAATCAATACCTGTGGTTTCCAATAATTTCATTACGCCATAAGGGGTGCAAGCGCGTAAGGTTGGAATACGCTGACATAAACGCCCAACATTATAAGGATGAAAACCATCCACGTCTTTTTCAGGACTAATTCGCTCAATAACTAATGAACTATTAATCTGCTCTGGTAATGGAAGCTGAACCAAAATACCATCAATGGTTTCATCAGCATTTAAAATATCAATCAGTTGAAGTAATTCAGCCTCCGTGGTTGTTTCAGGCAAATCATAGGATCTTGATATCATCCCAATCTCTTCACAACTTTTACGTTTACTGCCCACATAAACTTGAGAAGCTGGATCTGCCCCCACCAAAATTACTGCGAGCCCGGGTGCTCGTTTGCCTTGAGCACGATAATATACGATTTTACTGGCAACATCTGATTTAATTTTTTTTGATAGTTCAGTACCTGAAATAATTTGAGCAGTCATGCGTTTTTTCCTCAAGATGGCATTAAGTAAACGTTTGCTATTTTAACTGACAATGTCTTATATTACAAAGACAACAAAAGTGCGGTTGAAAAACTGGAATAATTTTGAGCAATTGAAAGAGGAATCTAAAAAATTAATTGACTGAAAAGAAAAGCTCACTATAATTGTGCTCAATCGTCGGCGAGTAGCGCAGCTTGGTAGCGCAACTGGTTTGGGACCAGTGGGTCGTAGGTTCAAATCCTATCTCGCCGACCACTTCTTTTATATTTCCCTCGAAATTCCATACAAAAGATGTAACCCTTAAAATGCGCCCTTAGCTCAGCTGGATAGAGCAACGCCCTTCTAAGGCGTGGGTCAAAGGTTCGAATCCTTTAGGGCGTGCCATTACTCATTTTAGTCTGTCATTATTTTTCTAATTGCTTTTATAGCGAAAATAATCAATTCAACACATATTTTGTACAAAAAAATTAGCGTAAATTCTAGATCTCAAAATGATTAGTTTAAAAGACAGTTTTAAATTCAGAAAAGAAAACATTTGAATGGCGGTGAGAGGGGGATTCGAACCCCCGATGCACTTTCGCACATACACGCTTTCCAGGCGTGCTCCTTCAACCACTCGGACATCTCACCGTTTTGAAGTGCGTGAAATATAAAGATTTATCCAAGATTAGTCAAGTTTTTTGAGCTAGAACATAAAAAATCCTTTTCCTTTTAGCTAAAATATAAACTTATCTCTTTTCTATCGTCGTATTTTTATGCAAATCAAATCACTCTTTTCTAAAAATGTGTTTTTGGCCGTAAAACCATTTAGCGCATTGAAAGAATCTTTCCGTGAAGGTTACGGAAAACAAAAATTGATTAAAGATGTTATCGCGGGTCTCACCGTGGGCGTCATTGCGATTCCACTTTCGATGGCTTTAGCCATTGCTAGCGGTGTGCCACCACAACACGGTCTTTATACCGCTATCGTAGCGGGGATCGTAATTGCGTTAACCGGTGGATCGCGTTTTAATATTTCAGGTCCAACCGCCGCATTTGTCGTGATTTTATATCCCGTCACCCAACAATTTGGGCTCAGCGGGTTACTTATGGCAACGCTACTTTCGGGAATTATTTTAGTCATCATGGCGTTGTCTCGATTGGGACGACTAATTGAGTACATTCCTCTCCCCGTTACACTTGGCTTTACCTGCGGGATTGGGATCACCATCGGCACCTTGCAAATCAAAGATTTTTTAGGTTTAGACATTGCCCAGATGCCACCTCACTATATTGAAAAAGTGCAAGCTATTTTGACCGCACTTCCGACGATTAACTGGGCAGACACTGCGGTTGGCGTGATCACCTTATTTGTACTAACCCAATGGCATAAACTTCGTTTACCCGTGCCGGGCCATTTACCTGCGGTCATTATTGGGACACTCATGGCATTAGCCTTAGGACAATTTGGCTTCTCGGTTGAAACCATTGGTACAGCATTCCAATATACCTTATCTGACGGTACAACAGGACATGGTATCCCTAATGTCTTGCCTGAATTTGCCTTACCTTGGAATATTCCTAATGCACAAGGTGAAGTTATCAATTGGAATTTTGATCGCATACAAGATATCTTGCCTGCCGCCTTTTCAATGGCTGTATTAGGCGCGATTGAATCGCTACTTTGTGCGGTCATCTTAGATAATATGACGGATACCAAACATCATTCCAATAATGAATTACTCGCCCAAGGTTTAGGTAATATTATTTCACCATTCTTAGGCGGCATTACGGCAACTGCAGCAATTGCACGTTCTGCAGCCAACGTTAAATCTGGAGCAGTATCGCCAATAGCCAGCGTCATTCATGCACTCTTGGTTTTATTCTCGCTATTATTCTTTGCGAATGCCCTGTCTTATTTGCCACTCTCTTCTATGGCTGCATTGCTATTAATGGTAGCTTGGCATATGGCAAATGTACCTGAAATTATTCGTTTGGCGCGTCGCTCCACAAAAAACGAAATTGCTGTGTTGTTCACTTGCTTAATTCTCACTGTGTTATTTGATATGGTAATTGCCATCTCTGTCGGCGTATTATTAGCGAGTCTCTTATTTATCCGCACCATTGCAGAAATGACAAAAGCGATTGAACAACCTGCACCAGAAGATTTAAATGATGTATTAGCTTATCGTATCAGCGGTCCACTATTCTTTGCTGCGGCGGATAAACTCTTTGCGGATTTGCATGATAAAACCGTCCATACGGATCACGAGATCAAACATATCGTGTTGCAATGCGATGCCGTGACTGTGCTGGATACCGGCGGTATTCATGCACTCACCCATTTTGTACAGCATATGTTGCCACATCAACAAATCTACTTGTGCAATATGCAATTCCAACCACTCAGAATGTTAGTAAAATCTAACTCTGTGCCTGAATTGCAAAAAATTAACTATGGTACAGATTTACAAGATGTGTTTAACAAAATTCGTGAGTTTGAACAAGCAAATCCATAAAACACTAAAAAGCGTGCTAAAATAAGCACGCTTTTTTATCAATAAAATAAAGGAATTCAGAATGCGTCCAAATAATCGTGAAAATCATCAGCCTCGTCCAATTAAAATCACCCGTAATTACACGAAACATGCTGAAGGCTCAGTATTAGTGGAATTTGGTGATACTAAAGTTTTATGTACGGCGAGTGTTGATGAAAGCGTACCGCGTTTCTTAAAAGGACAAAATCAAGGTTGGGTGACAGCAGAATATGGCATGTTACCTCGCTCTACACATAGCCGTATGCAACGTGAAGCAGCAAAAGGCAAACAAGGTGGACGCACCATGGAAATTCAACGTTTAATCGCGCGTTCACTACGTGCTATGGTTGACTTAGAAGCCCTTGGCGAACGCTCTATTACCTTAGACTGCGACGTGATTCAAGCGGATGGTGGCACGAGAACTGCGTCTATCACTGGTGCTGCAGTGGCACTATGTGATGCTATCAACGGTTTAATCGCGAACGGCACATTAAAAACCAATCCAATCAAAGGTCTGGTTGCGGCGATTTCGGTTGGAATTGTTGAAGGTGAAGCCGTGTGTGATTTGGAATATGTGGAAGATTCAGCCGCTGAAACAGACATGAACGTTGTGATGATGGAAGATGGCCGCATGATCGAAGTGCAAGGCACTGCAGAAGGTGAACCGTTCAGCCACGAAGAATTACTTACCTTATTAGGCTTAGCCAAACAAGGCTGCGAACAAATCTTCGCTGCACAACGTGAAGCATTAGGTTTATAGGAACAAAAAATGGAAAGCTACAAAATCGAATTTATTAAATTCGCCTTGAGCCGAAACGTGCTTAAATTTGGTGAGTTTGCACTAAAATCAGGTCGAAAAAGTCCTTACTTTTTTAATGCAGGATTATTCAGCACTGGCGCAGATCTTGCTCGCTTAGGTGAATTCTATGCGAAGGCAATTCAGTCAAGTGCGGTCGATTTTGATGTTATTTTTGGACCTGCCTACAAAGGCATTCCAATTGCGACGAGCGTTTCCATTGCACTATTCAATCAATTTAACCGTGATACGCCTGTTTGCTTTAACCGCAAAGAAGCCAAAGATCACGGTGAAGGCGGTAATTTGATCGGCAGCCCATTAACCGGCAATGTGTTATTAGTTGATGATGTCATCACTGCTGGCACGGCTATTCGTGAATCCATGGCACTTCTTGAAGCCAATCACGCGAAATTAGCCGCTGTCTTTATTGCATTAAATCGTCAGGAAAAAGGCAAAGAGGAACTTTCTGCCATCCAAGAAGTAGAACGCGACTATCAGTGCCAAGTGCTTTCCATTATTGATTTGGATGATTTAATGCAATTCATTGAAAAAGAACCCGATTATCAGCAATATTTACCTGCGATGCGGGCTTATCGTGAAAGTTATGGTGTGTAATTCATCACTTGAAAAATAAGAATAAAGCCATATTAATGTAAGGGCAGACATTTGCGTCTGCCCATTATTGTCAAAAGACCTTTTGACCGCACTTTAGGGGAAGAGAATGTATTTTTTTGGAAAGATTATCGGCGTTTTTCTCGGTTTTAAATGGGGGGGCTTTTTCGGCGCCATCGCTGGACTGATTTTAGGCTCTATCGCAGATAAAAAACTTTATGAGCTTGGTTCAGTTAACTCTAGCTTTTTTAAGAAAAAAACGACTCGACAAGCGCTCTTTATGCAAACTACTTTTGCGGTACTTGGACATTTAAGTAAATCCAAAGGTCGTGTGACAGAAGAAGATATTCAATTGGCAAATCAGTTGATGAATCAGATGCAATTAGATGAGAGCCATCGCAAACTCGCTCAAGAGGCCTTTCGTCGCGGTAAAGAAGCCGATTTCCCTTTACGCCAGGTGATTCGCGAATTCCGTATTGGATGTGGACAACGTGCTGACTTGCTGAGAATGTTTTTACACGTGCAAGTGCAGGCTGCCTTTGCTGATTCTCAATTACATGAGTCAGAAAAAGAAGTGCTTTATGTGGTAGCCGAAGAACTCGGTCTTTCCCGTATGCAGTTTGAGCAAATGCTGGCAATGGAAATTGCGGCTCGCCAATTTACCCAAGGTGGCTTCTATCGCCAATACCAACAAGGTGGTTATCAACAGCAAGGTGGCTACCAATACCAACAACAGGGCGGATACCAACAATCTTCAGGCCCAACATTAAGTGATGCTTATAAAGTATTGGGCGTAAGTGAAAGCGATGATCGCAATGCCGTAAAACGTGCATATCGTCGTTTAATGAATGAACATCACCCAGATAAATTAGTTGCGAAAGGCTTACCGCCAGAAATGATGGAAATGGCTAAAGAAAAAGCTCAACAAATCCAAGCCGCTTACGATTTAATTTGTAAAGAGAAAGGCTGGAAATAGTGCGTGTTATCCTCGCCCCCATGCAAGGAGTGCTTGATCCTTTCGTTCGCCAGCTTTTAACCGAAGTGAATGAATATGATCTCTGCATCACCGAGTTTGTTCGCGTGGTGGATCAACTCTTACCCGAAAAAGTCTTTTATCGTCTTTGCCCTGAACTCAAAAATCAGGGCTTTACCCCTTCTAAAACACCTGTTCGTGTCCAACTTTTAGGTCAACATCCAAACTGTCTTGCTGAAAATGCTAATCGCGCCATTGAGCTTGGCTCACATGGTATTGATTTAAATTGTGGCTGTCCATCCAAAACCGTTAATGGGAGCAACGGAGGAGCAGCACTTCTCAAACAACCTGAATTAATTTATCAAGCGACTCTAGCCTTGCGACAAACCGTACCTAGTCATTTACCTGTCAGTGTGAAAGTAAGATTAGGTTGGGATTGTACTTCTCAAGCGTTTGAAATTGCTGATGCCGTACAACAAGGTGGCGCCACTGAAATCACTATTCACGGTCGAACTAAAGCCGATGGCTATCGTGCCGATCGCATCAATTGGGAAAAAATCGGTGAAGTGAGATCTCGCTTGACGATCCCAGTGATTGCTAATGGTGAAATTTGGCGTTGGGAAGATGGTCAAGCATGTTTGAAAGCGACAGGTTGCGAAGATCTAATGGTCGGGCGTGGTGCATTAAATATCCCAAACTTAAGCCTTGTACTCAAACAAAATTGCGAAAAAATGCCTTGGGTGGATATTCAAAAAATCTTGCAAAAATATGCGGAAATGGAAAATTTCCATGATTCCGGTTTTTATCATGTTGCCCGGATCAAACAATGGCTACGCTATCTTAATAAAGAATATCCTGAAGCAGATATCGTTTTTGAACGAATTAAAACCAGCAAAACTGCAGAAGATCTTAGAGAAAGACTCTAGCAGAGCTAAAAAAGTGCGGTCAAAATAGACGGCTTTTTTAGCATTACCCCCACTCGTACGATGAGTGCTTACACTCAAACAAAACTTGACCAAAATCAAAAAGCTATCATACAGAATCAGTAGAATCGATGAGGCATATACCACAAAAAAGGAGAGGTGCCTTATGAAGACTCGTCTATTGCTTTCTAGCTTACTTATCGCATTAAGCGCATCATCATTTGCCCAAACGCATAAAGCGCATTGGTCTTATAATGGAAAAGAAAGCCCTGAACATTGGGGTGATTTGCTCACCGAATATCAAACCTGTAAGCTAGGGAAAGTTCAGTCGCCTGTTAATCTGGAAGCAGATAACGGCATGAAAGTGGCAAATAAACCACTTAAGATGAATTACTTCCCTGCGGAGTATCAAGTAGAAAACAATGGACATACCGTGCAAGTTAGCGTTGCACAAGAAAATGCACCATTTATTACGCTCAACAACAAACCATTTTATTTAAAACAATTTCACTTTCACACACCAAGTGAACATACTTTTAAACGCCAACATTATCCTTTAGAGATTCATTTTGTTCATCAAAGTGAAGATAAAGCATTAGCGGTTGTTGCCGTAATGGTAAATGAAGGTGAAGCGAATCCAGCATTAGCACCAGTCGTTGAAAAAAAACTCACCGTTGGACAAAAAGAAAAATTGGCTCAACAGATTGATATTAAAGCGCTAATGCCAAAAGAGATGGCACGCTTCCGCTTAAATGGATCGCTCACCACTCCACCTTGTAGTGAAAACGTGGCTTGGACCATTTTTAAAGCACCAATTCAAGCAAGCAAAGCACAGATTGCTGCGATAGAAGAAATGGAAGGGAAAAACAACCGCCCAACGCAACCATTAAATCAACGTGATGTGGAAGTTGAACAATAAATAAAAAATGCGTGGATAATCTCCACGCATTTTTTATTCAGATTAGAAAAGATTAAAGGTGAATGTTGCCATCATAGATATGAGTCGCATCGCCAGTCATATAAAGCGGTGAACCTACCCCTTCCCATTCAATAAGTAAGCTACCACCTGGTAGATCAACTTGCACTTTGTTATCAAGTAAACCTTGCATAATCCCTACTGCAGCTGCAGCACAAGCGCCACTGCCACAAGCTTGTGTTTCACCTGCACCACGTTCATATACACGCAACTTAATGTGATTACGATTGACGACTTGCATAAATCCAGCGTTTACCCTTTCCGGAAAACGTTCATGATTTTCTAATAATGGACCTAATTCTGCTACATTAGCCGTTTCAATATTATCCACTTGAACAACGCAATGTGGATTGCCCATTGATACCGCACCACAAAGCACCGTTTGAACATCGGTTCGCAGAATATAATTTTTTTCAAATTTATTGGCAGTAAAAGGAATTTTATTAGGTTCCCAAATCGGCTCGCCCATATTGACGCGAATTTGACCATCTTCTTTTACCGTTAAAACCATCTTTCCTTTTTGCGTGCTTACTGCAATATCCTTTTTATTAGTCAGTCCTTTTAAAGTCACAAAACGCGCAAAACATCTTGCTCCATTTCCACATTGCGACACTTCACTACCATCGGCATTGAAAATACGATAATGGAAATCTAAATCTGGATCATAAGGTGGCTCAACGATTAAAAGCTGATCAAAACCAATACCACGATGACGATCAGCTAAGCGTTTAATGGTTTCAGGGGTAAAATAGGCATTTTGCGTCACAGCATCAACAACAACAAAGTCATTGCCAAGGCCATGCATTTTGGAAAACTGCATGTTTCCTTCCTTGATTTGAAAATTTTTTGGCATTATAGAGAGCAATAAGCCGAATGGCAAATAGCCAGAATAGACAAAGTGCGGTCACAAAACATTTTATTTTCTCACCGCACTTTCATCATTACATCCAAGCGTTATTACGAATGATCCCTACTGCAATCCCTTCAATTTCAAAATGAGGCTGTTCTTCAAGATTCACCACAATCGGTTGAAACTCTTCATTTTCTGCATGCAGATAAATAACAGAACCTTTACGCTCTAAGCGTTTTACTGTCACTTCATCTTCAATTCGTGCGACAACAATCTGTCCATTTCGCACATCTTTTGTGCTATGAACAGCAAGAAGATCGCCGTCTAAAATACCAATATCTTTCATGGATTGGCCATATACTTTTAATAAAAAGTCAGCTTGTGGTTTGAACATATTAGCATCAACACGATAAGTACCTTCAATATGTTGCTCAGCCAAAATTGGTTCCCCTGCAGCCACGCGACCAATGAGCGGTAAGCCTTCTTCTTCCTCATCATTTGCACTGTCATCAACAATGCGAATACCGCGAGAAGCCCCCGCCACAATTTCAATAGCGCCTTTACGAGCAAGCGCTTTTAAGTGTTCTTCCGCCGCATTAGGGGATTTAAAGCCTAATTCACGAGAAATTTCTGCACGAGTTGGCGGCATACCCGTGGTTTCTAAATGTCGTTTTAAGAGTTCCAGCACTTCTTGTTGTCTGGCAGTTAATGGTCTCATATACACTCCTGTTACTTTATACAGAATAACTGTTAGTATATACAGAAAGATAACGATTGCAACAACTATTTTCTGGAGGTAAAAGTGCGGTCAATTTTTTTCATATTTTTGAGTGTTCATCATAAATCTCAAATGTAAATTTTTAGAATTTGACTGGTCGAATGTGTTAAAATGCCCGACAATACCTAGAAATGTCTAACAAAAAGAGAATATTAATTATGTCTGGCATCGTAAGTACTTATCGTAAATTATTAGAATTACCGCTTTCGGTTTTAGTAAAAAATAATCCTATTCCAGCTCAACCCATCGAAGAGCTTCAACTCAATATCAATCAACCTATTCTTTATGTTTTACCTTATACCTCTCAAACTGACTTCGTGATTTTCCGTCGTAACTGTTTAAGCGTAGGTTTACCTGATCCGGCTGAAAAGAATGTGATTGATGGCGTAGCATTACCACGTTATGTCTATTTAGACGAAGGTCGTCGTTTTTTTAAATCAAAAGGCGCAAAAGATGAAACGGTCAAGGTGTTCAATAAGTACTTAGAATTGCATCGTGATATTGCTGATTTAGATGTGCAACTGATCCCGGTTTCTGTGCTTTGGGGGCGTTCGCCTGGTAAAGAAGATAAAGCAAGCTTACCAAATCTGCGTCTATTGAATGGCATTCAAAAAACCTTTGCAGCAATTTGGTTTGGGCGTGATACCTTTGTACGTTTTTCTCAAGCGCTCTCTTTGCGTTACATGGTAAATGAGCATGGTTCAGATGAAAAAATCGCACAAAAACTTGCTCGTGTGGCTAAAATACACTTCGCTAAACAACGCATTTCGGCAACAGGCCCTCGCCTACCAAACCGCGAAGCAATGTTTAATAAACTCTTAAATTCCCAAGCGATTCAAAATGCGATTGAAGATGAGGCAAAATCAAAAAATATCAGCCGTGAAAAAGCCTATGCTGAAGCTGAAAAAATTCTTCATGAAATCGCTGCAGATGTTAGCCATTCAAGCCTTCGGGTAGCTGATCGTTTCTTACGTTGGTTATGGAACAAACTCTATTCAGGTATTAATGTACAAAATGCGGACCGTGTGCGTAAACTGGCACTAGAAGGACATGAAATTGTTTATGTGCCTTGTCACCGTAGTCACATTGACTATTTATTACTTTCTTATGTGCTCTATCACCAGGGTCTTGTACCGCCACATATTGCAGCAGGTATTAACTTAAACTTTTGGCCTGCGGGACCTTTATTCCGTAGCTGGGGAGCATTCTTTATTCGCCGCACCTTTAAAGGTAATCGCCTTTACTCTGCAATTTTCCGTGAATATTTAGGGGAATTATTCCACCGAGGTTATTCCGTTGAATACTTCATTGAAGGTGGTCGTTCTCGTACAGGTCGTTTGCTTGCACCGAAAACCGGTATGATGTCGATGACGCTACAAGCGCTTCAACATAACCAAACTCGTCCAATTTCTGTGGTGCCAGTGTATATTGGTTATGAGCACGTATTAGAAGTGGACACTTATGCTAAGGAATTACGTGGTGCCGCAAAAGAAAAAGAAAATGCAGGCTTAGTTTTACGTGTGATTAAAAAATTGCGCAATTTAGGCCAAGGTTTTGTGAATTTTGGTGAGCCAATCACACTGTCAAATTACCTTAGCCACCATTATCCTGAATGGAAAGAACAACATCATGAAGATAAACCGCTGTGGTTTAACCAAGCAGTGGGTTCTATTTCTAATCAAGTGATGATAAACATCAACAAATCGGCAGCAGTCAATGGGATGAATTTAGTGGGGACAGCACTCCTATCTTCTCGTCAGCGTGCACTTTCTCATGAACAGTTATTAGAACAACTCTCTAGTTATCAAGAGATGTTAAAGAATGTCCCGTATTCTACTGATGTGGTGCTTCCAACTGATACACCAAAAGCGATGCTTGACCACGTATTAAGCTTAGATCGTGTTGGCGTGTTAGTTGAAAAAGATAACTTTGGGGAAATTATTCGTTTAGAACGTAATTCTGCTGTTCTCATGACGTATTACCGAAATAATATTCAACACTTATTTGTGTTGCCTTCACTTGTTGCGAGTATCGTTTTACATTATGAAGCAATCCAAAAAGATTTATTATTGGATGCGGTACGTAAAATTTATCCATTCTTAAAAGGTGAACTCTTCCTTCATTTCAATGAAGAAGAATTAAATACAAAAATTAAAGCCATTATTGATGAATTTGCGCGTCAAGACGTTATCCAAGCCAATGATAATTTCTTATCTATCCACCGCTCTAAAGTGCGTATTTTACAACTTTGGTCTGCCGGTATGCGTGAAATCTTACAACGTTACTACATCACTGTGAGTATTTTACGTAAAGATCCTGGAATTGCTCGTGGCTTATTAGAAAAAGAAAGCCAATTAGTGGCACAGCGTCTTTCTGTATTACACGGTATTAACGCACCGGAATTCTTCGATAAAGCCGTCTTCTCGGCCTTCATTGCTAACTTAAAAGAAGAAGGTTATTTCGATGATGAGAAAGAAAAATTACACGAACTTGCTACAATCTTAGAGTATTTAATTTCTAGCGAGATTTGCTTAACAATCAACGGCGCGGCAGATAAAGCAGATGAAGTTGAGATTGAAGTAGAAGAAGAGGATAAATCAAATAAAGATGAATAATCTTTACTGAAATAATAAAAGGGCGTGTTGAATATCCAACACGCCCTTTTCTTTATATGATTAATTCAACCAGAAATAATATCCTATTGTCGCGATAACGAGTATACACACAATATTTAAGATAAACCCAGCTTTCACCATATCACTCTGACGAACATGTCCCGTACCAAATACGATTGCATTTGGCGGTGTCGCCACTGGTAACATAAAGGCACCAGAAGCACCTAAACCGATGATTAAGGCAAGACCAATTTCTGGCATACCAAGAGATTGCGCGATAGAAATAAAGATTGGCACTAATAATGCTGCACTCGCAGTATTGGACGTAAATTCAGTTAAGAAAATAATGAAGGTTGCGACCAATAAACCAATGAGATAGTAATGTTGTCCTTGAACTAAGAATACAATACCGTCAGCTAATACTTTACTTGCACCAGAATCTTTTAACACGGCGCTTAAAGTTAAGCCACCACCGAAAAGCATTAATACACCCCAGTCCGTGCTTTCTTGGATTTGTTTCCAATTTGCCACACCAGTTGAACAAATAATGACAGCAGCAAGCAATGCGACAACGCTATCAAAACTACCGATATTTTTAGCAAGACCAAATACACCTGAAATGATTGGATTAATATAACTACTAAATACCCAACAAAGCGCAATGAGACCAAAAATCACAAGCGTTAAAACACGTTGGCCATTCATTTCAATACGTTCAAAGTTTTGTTCAAAATGTAAATGAAGTCTTGGTTTAAAGACAATGAAAAGTGTACCAATCATCAACGGCATCAAAATGAGCATAATTGGTAAACCATACCATAACCAATCAGAGAAAGTTAAATGTAAGTTACTTGCAACGATAGCATTTGGTGGGCTACCTACTAATGTTCCCATACCACCAATACTTGCACTATACGCAATCCCTAATAAGACGAAGACATAAGTATTATGTTCTTTTTCTTTATCAAGTTTGCTTAAGATCCCCATCGCTAAAGGTAACATCATGGCAGCTGTTGCTGTGTTACTCATCCACATGGAAAGGAAAGCAGTAATAGCAAAAAGATACATCACAGCGACAAACAAATTACCACGTGCCATTGCCATGATTTTATTGGCAATCATTTTATCGAGTTTTTGTATGTGCAAAGCTGTCGCTAAAGCAAAACCACCAAAGAATAAGAAAATGGTTGGATCAGCAAACGCCACTAAAGCTTGTTTGGTTGTCACCAAATCAAGTGCAATCGCAAGCAATGGCACCAATAGCGCGGTAACTGTTACATGTAATGCTTCAGTTAACCAAAGGATTGCTACCAAAGCTAATAATGCTAAACCTGCATTTTCCTTAGGTGCAAAAGGTAAGGCTTTAAGTAAAATAAAAAAACAGGCTATCGCTAGCAGAAAGATAATCCCACTTTTATAATTTTTTGTTGTGTTTGTTTCGTTCATGAGTCCCTCCAAACTGATTACAGATGAACTATTTTCGATGTTAAATGAATGTTAAAAACTTTCAACTAACAAATGTTTAAAATGTGATCTTGTTCAAAAAAATTTTGACAAAAAAAGTGAGGTTATTTCTAACCGCACTTTAAAAAGGCCTATAATTTCAAAATTATTCTTCTTCAACGTCTTCTAAATCTAATGCTTCTTGCGAAAGAATAATTCCTGTTAAATCGGCATAAATATAGTCTTCAGGGAAGAACGTCACACCACCAAAATTGACTGGAAGATCGCTTTCACCCTGATTATTTTCATCTGCACCAACTGGAATTGGAGCTAACGCATGAATACCGATATCGATATTTTCAAGTTGTTGAATTTGACGCACTGCACCATAAACAATAATGCCCGCCCAGTCATTATCTGCAGCAAGCTGCGCAAGCTCGGCATCAATTAAAGCACGGCGTACTGCACCACCGCCATCTACGACAAGCACCCTGCCTTCACCATTTTCTTCAAGGATCTCGGCAATTAATCCATTATTTTCAAAACATTTTACTGTCGTCACTTTGCCGTAGAAATTGCTGACGCCACCAAAGCTAGAAAAAATTGGCTCAACCACATCTACTTGATCAGCATAAATATCACAAAGTTCTGAAGTATCGATATACATAATGTACCCCTTGTCGTTAAAATTTTTTCTCTAGTATAAGCCGATTTAGCCGATAAGCAAGCCTAAACTAAACAAGATATTGATAAATAAAGAAATCATAGACATCTGAGCCAACATCGGACGCAACACTGCGGGCTCTTTGCTGCGATAAACAAATAATGCGTGTTTTAATAACAATGGAAATGCCAATAAAAATAAGAAATGCCAAGGGCTAAATGCTGTTGATACCGCAAATAACACATAACATAAAGCGGCAACGCTTAATAAAATACAATGATAAATACGTCCTTTCTTCGGGCCAATACGCACAACCAGAGTATTTTTCCCTACTTTCGCATCTTGCTCAATATCACGTAAATTATTGATATTTAAAACGGCTGTTGCTAATAAACCTGAGCCTAATGCAGGTAAAGTAATTAAGCTATCAATGCTGTGAGTTTGTAGATAGTAAGTTCCCCCTACACCTAATAGTCCAAAAAAGAGCAACACTGACAGATCGCCTAAACCTAAATAACCATAAGGCTTCGCGCCTACGGTATAAGTAATGGCAGCAATAATGGCAAGAATACCCAAACCAGCAAAAGCCAATAAATCAGTAAGACTTTGATATGCGATACCAATTAAGGATGCACCTGAGAAAAACGCTCCCACCGCCATTAAAATTAAGCCCCATTTAAGCTCATTCGCAGAAATTGCACCTTGCTGAATACCACGTAAAGGCCCAATACGTTCTTCAGTATCTGACCCTTTTTGATGATCGCCGTAATCGTTAGCAAAGTTGGAAAGTACTTGCAATAAAATGGTAGTGAGCAAGCAAAGTAACATCACGGTGAGATTAAAACTTTCTTTATCTGCCCAATATGCCAATGCTGAGCCGGTAAAAATAGAAGCTAATGCCAAAGGCAAAGTTTTTGGGCGAGCGGTTTCCCACCACATTTTCAATTTATGATTTGTCATTTTTTTTGACCGCACTTTTGATTACAATAAAGGGCGTATTCTACACGGAAATTGCCTTTTTATGAATGATTTAACACTGACGCTTCACCCAATTGCGGTGATTCACACGCCTTACAAAGAAAAATTCTCGGTGCCACGACAGCCAGATTTAGTACAGGATGGCATTGGTATTGTGGAACTGCTCCCTCCGTATAATTCGCCAGAAGCTGTACGAGGATTAGAGCAATTTAGCCATCTTTGGCTTATTTTCCAATTTGACAAAGTACCCCATGGGAAATGGCAATCCACCGTTCGCCCCCCTCGTTTAGGCGGCAATCAACGTGTCGGCGTATTTGCTTCTCGCGCTACACATCGTCCAAATCCGCTAGGCTTATCCAAAGTAGAATTACGCCAAGTAGAATGTATTCATGGACGTGTTTTTCTACATTTAGGATCCGTGGATCTTGTCGATGGTACACCTATTTTTGATATTAAGCCTTATATTGCCTATGCTGATAGTGAACCTGAGGCAAAATCAAGTTTTGCGCAAGAAAAACCACCTGCAAAATTAAACGTAGAATTTACAGAAATCGCCCAAAGTGCGGTAGAAAAATATCACAAAAACCGACCGCACTTAGCGAGATTTATTACAGAAGTGATCGCACAAGATCCCCGCCCAGCTTATCAACAAGGTAAAGAAACCGATCGCATTTACGGCATTAGTCTGTACGAATTTAACATTAAATGGCGTATTAAAGCGGGGACAACAGACTGTGTCGAAATTCTGGATATCCAAAAATTAAAAGAACAAAAAAGCTGAGTTTCGTCAGCTTTCTTTTTATCGTTTTAATCCTGTCTAATCCGGCAATGCATTTATCACAGCTTTGACGAGCGTTGCCAATGGAATCGCGAAGAATACGCCCCAGAATCCCCATAATCCGCCAAAAATCAGCACTGAAATAATGATTACTAAAGGGTGTAAATTAACGACTTCAGAGAATAAATACGGTACCAACAAGTTTCCATCTAGAAGTTGACTCACCGCAAAGGCCACAATTAAATACCAAAACGTTGGGGAAATGCCAAACTGGAACATGGCCACTAACGCAACAGGAATCGTCACCAATACCGCGCCGATATAAGGCACTAATACAGACAACCCAACGGCAACAGAAAGTAAGAGCGGATAATTCAAACCAAAGCTTAAAAAGATGATGTAAGTCACCACGCCGACAATCAAAATTTCCAACAGCTTACCATGAATATAATTCGCAATTTGTTGCTGCATTTCATTCCATACTTTAGAGGCTAAAAGACGATTTTTAGGTAAAAATCGGCTCACGCCAGCAAGAAGCTCAGTTTTATCTTTCAGCATAAAGAACATCATTAATGGCACTAAAAACGCATAAATACCCAGTGATACAAGGTTCATTAATGAGGTAATCGACAATTTCACCGCTGATTCACCGAAGCCCAAAATCTTCGCACGCGCCGCACTAAAAAAGGTGTCAATCATGGTGTAATCGATGAGTTCAGGATAATGCTCAGGAAGGGCTAATAACCATTCATGTAACTTATTGAACATGGCCGGCAAATCGCTTAATAAGGAAATCGTTTGATTCCATAATGTTGGCACTAGTCCGAAGAAAATTAATAACGCCAAGGTTAGAAAGCCACCAAAAATAATTAACGTGGCGAGCATTCGGGGAAATTTTAATTTTTTCGTCAGGAAATTAATCGGCATTTCCAATAAATATGCTAATACAATGGCAATCAGCAACGGGGCGATTAAATCACTAAAGAAATAAATCGCAATAAAGCCAAATAACAAAATGGCAAGTAGCCCCATCGCCTGCGGATCGCTTAAGCGGCGGCTATACCAATTTTTTAGCATTTCAAACATAAAGTCTTCCTAAACAAGTATTTTTTGTCATTATAAGTTAAAATTTAAATCAATCCTATATCCACTCATTCAACATAAAATAGAAGGAAACGTTATGTCTGTTAAGATTTACCATAATCCGCACTGTTCAAAAAGCCGTGAAACCTTAGCTTTATTAGAAGAAAAAGGTATTCAACCAACTATCGAACTTTATTTACAACAACACTACTCTGTTGAAGCATTACAGCAACTGGCGAATAAATTAGGATTAGATGATGTCAGAAAAATGATGCGTACCAAAGATGAGCTTTATCAATCATTAGGGTTAGATAATCCAGCATTAACTAAGGATGATTTATTAAAAGCCATCAGTGAAAATTCAGCCCTATTAGAACGCCCGATTGTGGTAAAAGGTGAAAAAGCTAAAATTGGACGACCACCTGAAAGCGTACTCGCCATTTTGTAATTCTGTTCATTTTCGCTATAATGACTTGCCGTGAACCACTTCACGGCAATTTTTTAGAGGTAAATATGACGAAAAAAACAAAAAGTGCGGTTGAAAATCAGCCCATTTATCGACACACCAAAGGTGTTGTGAAAGATAATGCCGTGATGGCACTATTGCACGACAAATTATTCCGCCAACGCGTTGAGAAAAAACGTAAAGGTAAAGGCAGTTACCAACGCAAAGCAAAATATGCGAGCAATTGCTTTGAAAAGCCCGATGATAAAGTTTTTAATTTCAGAAATTTTATCATCGGGTTTTTCGTTTCAATTTCAGTATAAAAAATAACAAACAGAGGAAGTCTATATGTCAATCAAAACAGAAGTTTTATTTAACAATACTTGGAATGTCCGTATCAGTGATCCGGGTGAAGAGGGGGCTCAAAGCCATTTTTTTGAAACCATTTATCTCACGCTCACGGCTTATTTTGAAGGCGAAAATGTACGTTATGAATTTGTGCGTAAAGTAGAAGATCAAATAAAAATCAAACGCTCATTTACGGAATTAGGTGAGTTATTCAAATTCTTAGGTGATTATTTGGATCCTGTTTCTCTTGGTAACCTAGGCGTAAAAATTGGTCACTTAGGCGTGAAAGCCGAATAAATCTTTTCCAATAAAAAAATGCGGTCAAATTGAACCGCACTTTTTATTTCTCAACTCATATTATTGTGCAAGCAATACACTTAATGCTGAATACAAGGATTGAGCCGCTTCATTTGGTAGTGTCTTGCCGTCTTCATCAGTGATCACAACCGCACTTTGTTTACCCACTGCGGAAATTTGCATTCGGTAAACACCTTTTTCTAGATTAGGCGGATTCACACCTAAACGTAACCACTCTTGTTTATCCAATGGTTTATATTTCAATTCGCGATAACCACGACCGGCTGATTCAGATGTTGTGTTAAAGCCTAATTTCGGTAAAGTTGAACCTAAACGTTGCCATGCTTGGCCAAAACTTGCATCCATACCTAATGCCATTCTACCGTTCGTATCAGTAATTAAACCTGATTGGAAAGGTCCTGCTGAGGCATTATTTAAATCTTGTTGTTGCTTGTTATAAGCGTTAGTGAGCGCAGCAACAAAACGATTTAAACGATCAGACGCATAACGTTGTTTATCTGCTTGATCTGGGGTGTAAATCACACCATCACGACGCATTTGCTCCACAGAAACCGCTAACGCACTCGCATCCTGAGCAGTAACTTGTTCAACTTTATAACGGATCTCTGTATTGGCTTTATCATCTGCACGACCTGTTGGCGCCCAATCGCTAATTAATACCGCACCATTTAAAGTTGAATTCGTGCCTTCTTCTTTCAATAAACGCTCAATTTGTTTGAGATTATAAAGCTCTGCTTGCGCATCCGTATAAACAATCAATGCGCGTTCGCCATCAAATTGTGTCAACGAATTTTTGATAATCGCTAATGGGGTTGAAGGCGGACGAATATCCACGCGTTCTTTTTTCACATTAAGCTGAGGAAGCTCATAAGTAGGATCGGCTTGCGGCAATGTTACACCACCACTTGCTAAGGGGGAAAAGCTCGGTATTTCACGATCAGCGTTCTGATAAGTGTCGTTAGCCGTCTGCATTTTTTCTACGCTGTTTGAACACGCTGATAACAATGCTACCGAGACCAAAGTGAGTACAATCTTTTTCATTCCTTAATCCTTCCAATAAAAATAATGACCGCTCTTTGACAAATAAAAAAGTCGAAAGTTTAAAGGGCTGTAAAAACAACCCTTTAATTCATTAAATTAAGCCAGCAACTTTTAATGCTTCTTCTACTTTTACTTGAGCGCTTTCGCTTAACACAGTAAGAGGTAAACGTAAATGTGGAGTCTTAATTAAACCTAAACGATATGCCGCCCATTTAACCGGGATTGGATTTGATTCAATAAATAAATCTTTATGTAAAGGCATTAAACGTGCATTAATTTCTTCCGCTTTCGCAAAATCGCCCGCTAAAGCATAGCGACACATCGCGGCCATATCTTTTGCTGCAAGGTTATTTGTCACAGAAATAACACCCTCTGCGCCTAATTTCATCGCTTCTAACCCTGTGGCATCATCTCCACTTAACACAATGAAATCTTTACCGGCTAATTCTTTAATCGCCGTGATACGAGTTAAATCGCCAGTTGCTTCTTTAATCCCAACAATATTCTCAATTTGTGATAAACGAGCCACGGTTTCCGGTTTCATATCACTACCGGTACGACCCGGCACATTATAAAGAAGTTGTGGTAAATCTGTACATTCGGCAATGGCTTTAAAATGTTGGAACATGCCTTCCTGAGTCGGTTTATTGTAGTAAGGCACTACAGATAAACAACCGGCCACGCCACTATCACGTAATAATTTTGTCATCACGATAGCTTCGCTTGTTGCATTGGCGCCGGTGCCTGCGATAATTGGGATACGACCTTTTGCTAACTCAACTGTCTTTTCTATCACTTTCACATTTTCTTCAATGCTTAATGTTGCAGATTCTCCTGTTGTGCCTACCGATACAATAGAATTAGTACCAGCATCGATATGAAATTCAATGAGTTTTTTTAATGTTTCAAAATCAATATTCCCGTGGTTATCCATCGGGGTTACTAAAGCAACAATACTGCCTGAAAATAAAGGTTTTTGCGTAGTCATAAGTACTCCATTCACATCTATTCTGCATTTAATAATAATATTTGAAAATACTCAGTTATAATCGCTAAAATAGTCTGAATTTACAAATCATTTTTCACATTTTTAAGGATTTTTTATGAAAAAATTACAAGTGGGTGATTTAGCGCCGCAATTCACACTCTTAAATCAAGACAATCAACCTATTTCACTCAGCGATTTCAAAGGTAAAAAAATCCTCGTGTATTTTTATCCAAAAGCCTTAACACCAGGCTGTACAACCCAAGCCTGTGGTTTGCGTGATGCCAAAAGTGAACTAGAAAAATTAGGTGTAGTTATTTTAGGCATCAGTACAGATTCCCCTAAAAAACTCGCTCAATTTGTTGAGAAAAAGTCACTCAATTTCACTTTACTTTCTGATGAAGATCACCAGGTTGCCGAGCAATTTGGTGTATGGGGCGAGAAGAAATTTATGGGGCGCACTTATGATGGTATTCATCGTATTAGTTTCCTCATTGATGAACAAGGTAAAATTCTGCACGTTTTTGATAAATTCAAAACAGGTGAACATCATCAAGTTGTCCTAGATTACTTACACTCTCTTTAAAATACTGCTCAAACAACCGCACTTCTGTGATTTATCTCAAAGTGCGGTCAAAAAATCGTTCATTTTTCTAATTTATATTTACGCTCTATTTTCCATTTGGTAAAATTCCCAATCTAATTGAAATTCATTCTCAATTAATTTTGAGTTTTTATTAAACATTCAAGGACTATCAAATGCTACAACTTTTTGAGTTTTTACAACAATACAGTGATTACATTATTATTGGACTTCTACTTGTTATGAGTGTAATCATGCTTGCGGCCGTGATTGAGCGTTTTATCTTTTTAAAGCGTGTGGACGTAGCAAAATATTCCAATATTCACGCACTTGAAATTGATTTAAATCGCAATATGACGGTGATCTCCACTGTCGGTGCTAACGCACCTTATGTTGGTCTATTAGGTACGGTAATTGGAATTTTATTAACTTTCTTCCAAATTGGCCATGGTGATGGCGAAGTCGACGCAGGTGCTATTATGATGCACCTTTCTCTTGCATTAAAAGCAACCGCACTTGGTATTTTAGTCGCTATTCCGTCTATGATGTTCTATAACGGCTTAGGTCGTAAAGTAGAAGTTAACCGATTGAAATGGAAAGTATTAAACGCTCAGAAAGATAAGGAATAATCGTGAAAAAATTTGATGAAATCAACATTATTCCTTTCATCGACATTATGTTGGTGTTATTAGCGATAGTGTTGGTCACCGCATCCTTTATTTCCCAAGGAAAAATTAAGGTAAATGTGCCCAAAGCGAGTTCAACGGTCGCATTCAAGTCAGATGAATTAACAAAATTATTAACGGTTACAGCTGACAAGCAACTTTATTTTAACGATAAGCCTATTTCACAAGAAGCGCTTGAAAAAGAAATTATGGGTTGGAATAAAGATCAAAAAGTAACGTTAAAAATTGATGCTGAAGCTTCCTTCCAAGATTTCGTAACCATTACCGATATGTTATCGAAAAATGAAATCAAAAATGTTGTTATTGTTTCCATGAAAGATAAAGGCGCTCCAAGCAAAACAACTCAAGGAAATGAATCAAAAAATACGCCTGAAGTAGGTGGAGTTGCAAGCGGAGGCGTTGGAGTAGGACGTAGTCAATGAACAGCCAACAAACCAAACGATCATTATTAGGTTTGCTTATTTCTTTATTGATTCATGGTAGCATCCTTGGTGCGTTATTTTGGAACTGGCATACGCCACATGAAGCTGCGAGCGATGCGCCAGGTGAAATATCCACAACGATTTCAATGGAAATGATTCAAGGAATGCGAGTGGAAGAACCGACTCCAGAGCCGGAACCTGAACCTCAACAGGCAGAGCCTGAACAGGAAAAACAGGAAACTGTCGCGGATCCGACAAAGCAACCGGAACCCGAGAAGAAAAAAGAGCCTGAGAAAAAGCCAGAAAAACCAATTGAAAAACCGAAACCAAAACCGAAAGAGAAGCCCAAAGAAAAACCTAAAAATGAGGTAAAAACAGAGAAACCGGTAGAGATGCCAAAGA
This sequence comes from Haemophilus parainfluenzae ATCC 33392, assembly GCF_031191205.1. Taxonomy (NCBI): domain Bacteria; kingdom Pseudomonadati; phylum Pseudomonadota; class Gammaproteobacteria; order Pasteurellales; family Pasteurellaceae; genus Parahaemophilus; species Parahaemophilus parainfluenzae. The sequence goes on from NZ_CP133470.1 coordinate 494,136, forward strand.
ATTTACCGATTGGTGATAAGAATATCAATTCAACAGCTACGGCGAATTCTAAAGCAACGACTACAGGCCAACCTGGTACAAATGGTGTTCAAGGTGGTTCTGGTACTAATACGGATGAACTGAATGCTTATCGTGCAGCGATTCGACGTGAAATTGAACGCCACAAACGCTATCCCGCTCGTGCGAAGATGATGCGTAAACAAGGCGTGGTGAGTGTGAGTTTTAGCGTGGGAGCAGATGGTTCCTTGTCAGGAGAACGTGTAACAACGTCCTCTGGTGATGAAAGCTTAGATAATGCAGCGCTTGAGGCTGTGAGAAGTGCGAGACCTGTTGGTCCCAAACCCGCGGGATTTGCTTCTTCAGTCAGTGTACCAATTAGCTTCACTATTCAATAGATAAATAAAAAGGCGAACAATAATGTTCGCCTTTCTTTTTGCTAAGCTTAAATTAGCCCATACCGTATTTTTTCAATTTCTTACGCAATGTACCACGGTTAATACCGAGCATATTCGCTGCACGGGTTTGGTTACCGCGGGTGTATTGCATAATCATATCTAACATCGGGTGTTCAACTTCCGCTAATACTAATTCGTAAAGATCATTCACATCTTGACCATCTAATTGCGATAAGTAATTGCGTAAAGCTTGTTTTACTGAATCACGTAATGGTTTGTTTGTTACTTGTGATTGAGAGTTTAAAACTGAAACGGTTAACGCTTCAGACGGACTACGTTGTTGTTCTAACATTTTTCTTTATCCAAAATTGAATTTAAAAAATCTTCCAGCACAATTAACTGCTCTTTCGGTTCATTAATTGCGTTAAAAGTCTGTCTAAAAACGGAATCGGGTTGAATTCCCTGTAAATACCAAGCGACGTGCTTACGGGCTATTCGATAGCCTTTTTGCTCGCCATAGAACTGATGAAGTTCTTGAATATGACGCAAAATATGACCGCACTTTTCACGTAAACTTGGTGTTTGAATTATCGTATCATGTTCTACTAGCGCTTCCACTGCTTGGAAAAGCCACGGATTGCCTAATGAAGCACGACCGATCATTATTGCATCGGCACCTGTGTACTCAAGTACCTTTTTCGCTTTCGAGGCAGAATCAATATCACCATTCGCAATAACAGGAATTGAAATGGATTGTTTGACTGCTCGAATATTGTCGTATTCCGCTTCCCCTTCAAATAAGCATTCTTTCGTCCGCCCATGAATGGTTAAAGCTTGAATACCAGATTGTTCTGCAATTTTGCCGATTTGCACACAGTTTCGGTTTACTTTATCCCAACCTGTGCGAATTTTTAACGTCACAGGCACATCAACGGCATTCACCACTTCTTTTAAAATTTTTTCTACTAAATCAGGAAATTGAAGCAGTGCAGAGCCCGCTAATTTTCGATTTACTTTCTTTGCGGGACAGCCCATATTGATGTCGATAATTTCAGCACCATAGGCTACATTAATTGCTGCAGCTTGGGCCATTTCTAAAGGATCAGAACCTGCGATTTGCACCGCATTTAATCCTAGCTCTTCACTATGTGCTAAACGAAGTTTCGATTTCTCTGTATGCCAAACTTGTGGATTAGTGGACATCATCTCTGAAAACGTTAATCCCGCGCCATAATGGGCACATAAACGTCGAAAGGGTTGATCCGTGATACCTGCCATGGGTGCCAATAAAATACGATTTTTTAATTCATAAGAACCAATTCGCATTTTATGTTATCCCCAATTACAAGTCCTATCTCCAGCAAGTCAGGCAACAATAGCAACCGACAAGGGGTGTTATATTACGCATTTTTCTTTTTTTTGCAAAGTGAATTTTGTTCAAAAAATGCACTTTTTTTAATTGACAAAAAGAAATTAAGCCGATTTTAATTTACCTGTAATACGGCACCATTCCTCTTTTACTGCAACAGGATCTAAATCAAAGGATTGTGCATAAGCATCGCATACCGATTGTGCTTGTGTTTCTAAAATGCCGGATAGTCCTAGATCCCCACCCTCTTTCACTAATTGAGAAATAATTGGGTAAAGTTCTTTTAATGGACCCGCAAGAATATTCGCCACAACGACATCCGCTTTTAAATCGGCAGGTTTGTCATCGGATAAGAAAAGCTGAAGACGATCTGCCACCCCATTCTGTTCCGCATTATTACGACTGGCGAGAATCGCTTGTGGATCGATATCAATACCAATCGCATTTTTCGCGCCTAATTTAAGGGCAGCAATGGCAAGAATCCCTGAGCCACAGCCAAAATCAATGACGGTTTTGCCTGTTAAATCCAAACCATCTAACCACTCTAAACAAAGTGCGGTTGTCGGATGGGTACCTGTCCCAAAAGCTAAACCAGGATCAAGCATCACATTCACCGCATTTTGATCCGGCACTTCACGCCAGCTTGGGCAAATCCATAAACGTTTACCAAATTGCATTGGGTGGAAGTTATCCATCCATTCACGTTCCCAGTCTTTATCCTCAATTTGCTCAATTTTGTAAGCCGTATTTTCATCTAAATGATGTGCTTGTTTAAGCAAACTCACAATTTCGTTCATATCGGTTTCTGCATCAAACAAGGCAATCACATCAGTATTTCCCCACAAACGCGTTTCGCCCGGAAGTGGTTCAAAAATCGGCGTATCTTGGCTATCCATAAATGTCACCGAAACTGAGCCAATTTCTTCTAAAAAGTCGCTAATTTTCTCGGCTTTTTCATTTGTACTATTTAAGCGAATTTGAATCCACGCCATCTTCTTTTCCTTTTAATTAATTTCTTTATGTAACCATTTCGGTAATAAACTTACGCCTAAGGCTGAAACCACAATAATGATAATCCCAAGCGCTGAAACAAGTGAAACCTCTTCGTTAAGTAATAATACCGCTAAAAAGACACCAAAAATCGGCTCAAGTGCGGTCAAAATTCCCGAGATTTTTGCATCTACTGAATTTAAGCCTTTATTCCATAACCAAAAGGCAAACCAACTGCATGCTACGCCAAGATAAATCAAACCGAAGAAACCAAGCCAGTTAAAATGGATATCCCAGTTTTCAGTCATCAATAAAGTAAATGGCAGCATGGTGATAGTTGCCAACACAATTGAAATGGATGTATAAGCTTGTGCTGAAACCGTTGCCACCACTTTTTTCGTCCAACGTAAACAACAAGCAAACACAATACTTGCCGCCACTACTAAGGAGCAACCCAATAAACTAATTTCACTTGAGCCTTCATTGCCTTGACCACCTAAAATTAAAATAGCCACGCCTAAAAAAGCAAAAGCCCCACACACCCAATGATACCATTTCGCACGATCTTGAAAGAAAAAATGCCCTATAAAAATCACACATAACGGCTCTAATCCAATCATGGTCGTTGCGCTCGCCGCGCTCGTATATTTTAAGCCAATAAATTGCAGCAAAAAGGTCGCGGTATAATTAAAAAAACCTAACCACCAAAGCTGTTTTCGCATAGGTTTAGACACGCCTTTCCAACGACGAAAAAAGAGCGGCATCACAATAATCGCCGCCATGAATAAACGGGCTTGAATCATCAAAATAGTATCCATCATTGTGAAGGTGTATTTAGCGGCAACAAAGGCACTACTCCAAATAAACAATGCGAGGATCTGGTAAATCATAAAGTGCAGTCCATTTTTACTGTTTTTTAGCGCCTAATTGATTGCCTAAGATAAACGCAACCAAACCAAATACAAGCGCGGGGACAATGGCATTAAAACCAAATAGTTTGATACCAAATTGAGTCAGCAGCACATAACTGCTTAATCCCACTACCATTGAACTTATTGCACCGGCAGCATTTGCTTTATCCCAATAAATGCCTAATACAATCACCCAAAGGAATGCTGCTTCTAATCCCCCAAAAGCAAATAAATTCAACCAAATAATCATATCAGGTGGATTGAGTGCTGCGAGAATTAGTAATGCCGATAAAATCAGCGTGATGACTGATGAAATACGGCTAATTCGTTTTTCATTCTTCGCCGCTTCTGGTTTGCTTGCAAGATATAAGTCTTTCACAAAAATTGAAGAGGATTGAATCAGTTGTGCATCGACTGTGGACATAATCGCAGACATCGGTGCTGCTAAGAAAATCCCTGCAACAATTGGCGGAAGCACTTCCAACATTAAGGTTGGAATGACTTTATCTGATACCGTTAAATCAGGCACAACCGCACGTCCTAAAGCACCCGCCAAATGCATACCAAACATAATGACTGAAAGGACAATCGTACCAATAAGCATCCCTCGATGTAAGGCTTTACTATCTTTGAAAGCCATGCAACGCACGGCTGTATGTGGCAAACCAACTACACCAAAACAAACTAGAATCCAAAAAGATGCCATAAATTGAAAATCAAGCATCTCATTCGGACCGTAAGGGCTCACTAAACTCGGATCAATTTCAGTTAATTTATTGACCGCACTTTCTACACCACCGAGATGGTAAACCACCCCGACTAATAGCACGATTGTCCCCAAAATCATTACCGTACCTTGAATCGTATCCGTTAATACGACCGCTCGGAAGCCACCAATAAATGTATAAATACCAACTGTTAAGGCAAAAATAAGTAACGCGTGAGTATAAGGAATCCCTATCGTGGTTTCGAGCAATCTCGCCCCACCAATAAATTGCACAACCATGGCAGCAAAGAAGGCAAGCAACAATGCTAGACTGGAAATCCATACGAGATATTTATTTTTATAACGATAGAGAAATAAATCATTAATGGTGAGCGCATTAGTTTCACGAGAAAGTAATGCAAATTTTTTACCTAATGCACCTAAGGCTAACCAAACAGCCGGTACTTGGATCATGGCGAGCAATACCCAGCCTAGCCCATATTTATAAGCAGCCCCTGGTCCACCAACAAAAGAACTGGCACTGGCATAAGTGGAAGCCGTTGTCATCGCAAGCACAAAGCCCGTCATGGAGCGATTTCCCACATAATACTCCGTAAGGAAATCACCTTTACTGCGTTTAACATAAGCAAATAATGCCGCGCCAAAGATGAAAACTAAGTAGATAACTAAGGGGAGAATAATACCTAAATTCATTATTTATTCTCCTTTGACTCAACGTCTAGTGGAATATCTAAAAAGACAATTTTGACAATCCAATACCCAATGACTACAAACAAAATGGGTAAATAAATGCAGGATAATTCAAACCACAACGGAAACCCTATCGGCCCAGACGAGTTTTTTGGTAGATAAGCACAAACACACCACCCAATCACGTAAAGAATGGCTAACCCTAATGCCCAGCGCGCCTCCTTGGTAGCTTGTTTATATCGTTGTGATAAATTCATTATTAACTCCTTTTGGTTAGAAAGTTGTGCCCATTTCTAGAAAAATACGATTTTTATCATAACTATAAAATGGATGATTACTTGAAACTCGTTGATAAGACCATGTAATTTTAGGCGTGATTCCCCAAAAGTAAAGATCACGATGCCATAATGTTACTGCTGATTGATATTCATTATTTTTTTGACGAATATTAAATAAATCAGCACCTTTGTAAGTTCTATGCGCATAGGCAAGGGAAACTCGAGTTGAAATACCCCAGCCCCACTCTTGCCCCCAACCTAAACGCAGATTTTTACGTTGATAAGCATTGTCTTCGTCTCGTGTATTTTCACGATTATAATCAGCGCCTACAAACCAAAATTGACCACTCTTAGGAAAATAAGATAACGTATTCGACCAAAGATAGTTATTCCCATTCAAATGTTTACGAGTGTTATAACGCTGTTCACCATACTCAAGTGCGGTTGAAATTTGCCACTTTTCACTCAACCAATAAGTTAAATCTAAACGAGCACCTGAATTTTTCGAATACTGTTTCATTGACTCGTTACCTGATGCGCCACCAGCATACCATCGTCTTTCTGTAAATGGCATCAATGAAATCTCAAAATGTGCTGTTTGATAACCTACTCCAGCACCGACTCTACCATTAAATTCATTATATTTTTTATTATCCCAGTAATATTTTCCTCTTCCCTCAATAGAAAATTGAGCGAAATAATTATGGGATAATGACCATTTTTTCTCTGCTTCTGCAAAATAAGAAAAACCTGTTGCACTTTCACGTTCCCAGGCATTCCAATTTCCAATGCGAGTGCCAGCTTTTGGCGCATTGTTAATATTACTTTCATTCAAGAAACTCAAACCACCTCGAAACTTCCACTGCTCTCGGCTGTTAAGTGCTGAAAGATATTGATCGATCATGACGATAGACTCGGGTGAAACTTGTTCAGCTCTCAGTTTTTGGAATTGATCTTTAGCAGCCTCATTATCATTGTTTAAAAAGAGAGCTTGTGCTAACTGATAACGTAACGGTAGAATGTTCGGATCTTGAGAAAATAGCGTACGATAACGAGTTACTGCCTCCGAAAAACGCCTTTCTTCACGAGCATTAATCGCATTCGCCCATTCAAGTAAAAATGGATCTTGTTTAGACAAATTTTGATACAACGGTAATAATAATTGAACGGCTTCGCCGTTATTTTGCGACACCGCAGTGATCAATCCATGCACAATCAAATCTGGATGTTTCGACAATTCTTCTTTCGTAATAGAAAGCGTATGTTTATCTTTACGTTTATCTGATACTTGTGGATTTGCAGAGGATAAACTAGGTTTAGCAAATTCAAGTTGATCATCAAATCGTTCATCACGAGGTTTAGGAGACTTCTCTGCTGCAAAAGAGAAAGAACTCAGCAATAAAGACGAGCTTAAGAATAAAACAAGTTTAGATTGTGGAATCATTTTTTATTCCCATAAAGAAAATAAAGCAAGCACGAAGCTTGCTTTAAATAATAATGAAATAGAATTTCTTATTGTGCTTTTGCACCGTAGGCTCCAACCCAAGAATTATCTTTAGCTTTTACCATTCCACCTAGTTCTTTAGCTCCATCCCCATAAAACTTGCCCTCTGATACAGCTTCTGAAACAAAAGAGGAGGATTTTGCAGTACCGTAAAATTTATTGCCTGAAATATCGGCATTAATGTCAACTTTGACGTTATTAAATTTACTTTCCCCAGATTCAACATCATATTTAGGACTATCAACGTTTAAACTTCCTGATAATTTTTTGTCACCAAAATTAACCTTAAATTCAGAGGTGCCTTTTCTATAACCACCAAATACATGATTCCCTTTATCCGCCATTATACTTTCACCTTTGTAAGTAACTTCTCCTGATTCTGGCATACTGTTTGAAGGATTTCCATTATAAAAAAGAATATCATCTTGCCCAAATGAATGACTTGCAATTGCACCAAAGCGAACATCTGTGTATTTTCCACAACAAATATGTGGTGCTAAATTCAGCTTCTCGATAAACGCCCCTTCTTTTGTCCAATCTTGACTTGGTTCAAGTTTAAAATCAATAGGAATATTTTTGCCATCAACATCGATACTAGTAAAATTATTAGTAGCAATGAGCTCCTGTTCATTTTTAATTGTATTAACATTTCCTACAATATCTCCCTCATTTTCTGTTTTTATAGAAAATGCTAAACCAGTATTAGTTGGCAAACGTTCAGGCATTCCAGGTGTTGGCTGTTCAATTGGTTTTGATGGCTCAGCTGGTTTGGATTCCTCAGTTGGTTTGAACTGCTCACTGGTTTTGGACTGCTCAGCGGGTTTGGATTGCTCAGCGGGTTTGGATTGCTCAGCAGGTTTGGATTGTTCAGCAGGTTTGGATTGCTCAGCAGGTTTGGATTGCTCAGCAGGTTTGGATTGCTCAGCAGGTTTGGATTGTTCAGCTGGTTTGGATTGTTCAGCAGGTTTGGATTGACTCGCTAATTGATTATTACCACCGCCACCACTTCCACAGGAAGCTAGCATTACCGTTGTAAGAATAGTTAAGCTGAATTTCGAAAGATTAAATTTCATTGTTTTTCCTTAAGCAAAAAAATAGTCACAAATTATATAGGGATTTTATATCATTTCAAATACATTTTATAAATCATTGGGATAAAATTAACTAGACTTAATAAAAAACGGCTAATCCATCTTGAATTAGCCGTTTTATTTTAATCATACATCCCTAATTTCTTCTCTAAGTAGTGGATATTGGCGCCACCTTTTTGGAAGTTTTCATCTTCAAGAATAATTTCATGAAGAGGGATATTGGTTTTGATACCGTCAATGATCGTTTCTGATAATGCATTTTGCATACGACGGATTGCTACATCACGAGTATCACCGTATGTAATTAATTTTGCGATCATAGAATCATAATGCGGAGGAACGGTATAACCGCCATACACATGAGAATCCCAACGAACGCCTAAACCACCTGGTGAGTGCAAGTGTGCCACTTTACCTGGAGATGGTAAGAATGTTTTTGGATCTTCTGCATTGATACGACATTCAATTGCATGACCTTTCACTTTAATATCTTCTTGTTTATAAGAAAGTGGTAAACCAGCCGCAATACGTAATTGTTCTTTCACCAAATCCACACCAGTAATCATTTCTGTTACTGGATGTTCTACTTGAATACGAGTATTCATTTCGATGAAATAGAACTCACCATTTTCATATAAGAATTCAAATGTACCTGCACCGCGATAGCCAATTTCAACACAAGCCTTCGCACAACGAGAACCTATATCACGACGAACTTCTTCGGTAATACCCGGTGCTGGTGCTTCTTCCACCACTTTTTGGTGACGACGTTGCATAGAACAATCACGCTCTGCAAGATAGATTGCATTACCGTGTGTATCAGCTAAAACTTGAATTTCAATATGGCGTGGATTTTCTAAATATTTTTCCATGTAAACCATATCATTGTTAAACGCTGCTTTTGCTTCTGCTTTTGTCATCGCAATGGATTCTTCAAGTGCATCTTCGCTACGTACCACGCGCATACCACGACCACCGCCACCACCAGACGCCTTGATAATAATTGGATAGCCAATACGTTTTGCAATTTCTTTATTTTTCGCGATATCGCTACCTACTGGGCCATCTGAACCAGGTACGCAAGGCACGCCTGCTTTTTTCATTGCTTTAATCGCAGAAACTTTATCCCCCATCAAACGAATAACGTCCGCTGTTGGGCCAATAAAGATAAAACCAGAACGCTCAACTTGCTCTGCAAAATCCGCGTTTTCAGAAAGGAAACCATAACCAGGGTGAATCGCATCCGCACCGGTTACTTCTGCTGCAGCAATAATCGCAGGAATATTTAAATAACTTTTTACAGATGGCGCTGGTCCGATACAAACTGTTTCATCTGCAAGTAATACGTGTTTTAAATCACGGTCAGCGGTAGAGTGAACCGCCACGGTTTTAATGCCTAATTCTTTACAGGCACGCAAAATACGCAGTGCAATTTCACCACGGTTAGCAATCACAACTTTTTCTAACATAACAATTTCCACTTGGGTGAAAAAATGGCGAGAAAGCTCGCCATTTCAGATTGATAGGGATTATTCGATAACGATCAATGGTTGATCAAATTCAACCGCTTCGCCATCATTTACTAAGATTGCTTTAACCACACCAGCTTTATCAGCTTCGATACGGTTCATCATTTTCATTGCTTCAACGATACAAAGCGCATCGCCTACTTTGACTGTTTGTCCCACTTCCACAAAAGCTTTCGCTTCTGGGCTTGGGCTACGATAGAATGTACCTACCATTGGTGAACGCACTTGGTGTCCTGACACTTCAGCTGCCGGCGCTTCCGCTGGTGCAGCCGCTGGTGCAGCAGCAGGAGCCGCAACCGGTGCAACAGGTGCTGCTGCATATTGAATTGCCGCAGGTGCAACGGCTGGTGCTGCACGACTAATACGTACTGTACCTTCTTCTTCTTGCACTTCTAATTCAGTGATACCCGATTCTTCTACTAATTCAATTAGTTTTTTGATTTTACGAATGTCCATACGTTCTTCCTAAAAATAATAATGAATTGTTGACCGCACTTTCAGAATGGATTCCCAAAGTGCGGTCATTTTAAAACCTGTTTTTGTGTCGGCAAGATTACCGCAAAATCACGAACTTTGCGATAAATTTCTGCGAAAATCTGTAAATTTTATGAAAATTTATGCTTTTTTATTTAAAAAATCCAATGCAAATTGAAGCGCAAACTCATAGCCTTTTGCACCTAAGCCACAAATCACGCCTTCAGCCACATCACTAAAGTAAGAATGATGACGGAATAGCTCACGTTTATGTACATTAGACAAATGAATTTCAACAAAAGGAATTGACACCGCTAGCAACGCATCGCGCAATGCAACACTGGTATGCGTATAAGCTGCTGGGTTAATTAAAATAAAATCCACTTTCTGAAAACTTTGATGAATTTTATTAATTAACTTTTCTTCGCTATTTGCTTGGAAACACTCCAAATTCACATCATGCTGCGCAGCAAGTTTACCCACATTTTCTTCAATGGCAGATAATGAAAGTGAACCATAATGTTTTGGTTCCCTTGCGCCCAACATATTCAAGTTCGGGCCATTTAACAGCAAAATATTGAATTTTTTTGACATTTTCACATCCTTTAACTTGTGCGAATTATAGCGATTTTTTATGTAATGGTGGTCGTATCTCTATGCAATTTTGGTAATAAATTCTGAATTCAAATCAATTAACGGTAAATCTGAGCCTGGCCATGCTCGTAATACCTGATGTTGCATCAAATTCAATGTATCTAATCCTGGCATCACGTTAGGCGTATATTGCGCAGCGATACGAGCGAGTTGTGTTAATCCAAGACTACTTTCAAGGCTCGAGCTGATCACTGCTTTTATGCCTAAACTATGCGCTTGAGCAATCAGCTTTTGACAATCTTGCAACGAGCCAATCAATGTTGGTTTAATCACAATGGCGCTTAAGTGCGGTTCTTTTTCTACAAGAAAATCTGGCTCACGCACACTTTCATCCCAAGCAATATTTATGCCTGTTTGATCTGCAAACTGACGGCTTTCTTCACGGGTTTTACAAGGTTCTTCCAAAAATTGAATACGAGATCTATGTTGCGGTTTTACTTTCTCCGCAAATTTTAATGCCTTTTCCAAGGTCCATTGACGATTCGCATCTAGACGTAATTGCAAATCAGGAATGGCTTCAAGAAACATATCCGTAATCAAACCATCACGATTCGCTTCATACATACCGACTTTAACTTTAGCCACTTTGTCACCGGGCATTTGATTCAGTTCCGCATATAACTCATCAGGATCGCCATAGCACAACGGTGCAGTATGATAGTTGCCTTCCTCATTTAAATAACGCTTCATCTCATCCATCGCCGTGCTAATACCGAAAGCAACAGAAGGATAGCAACCGTCAAGGGGCACTCTTGGCGCTTCACAGCTCGCATGACACCAATTCGTTAGCCATTCAAGTGCTTGCTCTTGCGCTTGATCAAAGGTTTCTTCGCTAAACCCTGGTAAAGGTGCGATTTCTCCCCATCCATCACGGCTACAGGCAACACGTACAATCAAGCCTTCTCGACGTTTTAAAAAACGCCCACGCAAGATTAACTGACTATCAACGGGAATAGAATAACGATAAAGATTAAATGATTTGGTTTCCATCTTATTCTCCTTGATGGTAAAAGTGCGGTTAAAAACACACAGATTTTTAACCGCACTTTTATGTTCAAATTAAGGATTACGTCTGAATTTACTGAAGTCTGGTGCGCGTTTTTCGTTAAACGCGTTACGGCCTTCTTGACCTTCTTCAGTCATATAGAACAACATGGTTGCGTTACCCGCAAGCTCTTGTAAACCTGATTGACCATCGCAGTCTGCATTCAATGCAGCTTTTAAGCAACGCAATGCAATTGGGCTATTACGTAACATTTCACGGCACCAACGCACAGTTTCTTTTTCTAAATCTGCATAAGGCACGACAGTATTCACTAAGCCCATATCTAATGCTTCTTGCGCATTATATTGGCGGCATAAGAACCAAATTTCTCGGGCTTTTTTCTGACCGACTAAACGGGCCATATAGCTTGCGCCCCAACCACCATCAAATGAACCTACTTTAGGGCCAGTTTGACCGAAAATCGCATTGTCTGCCGCAATGGTTAAATCACATAACATATGAAGTACGTGACCACCACCGATCGCATAACCTGCGACCATTGCCACCACTGGTTTTGGACAAGTACGAATATCACGTTGGAAATCCAATACATTTAAGTGATGTACACCGCTTTCATCTTTGTAACCGCCGTAGTCACCACGAATTTTTTGGTCGCCACCAGAACAGAATGCTTTTTCGCCTTCACCGGTTAACACAATCACGCCAATTTTTTCATCGAAACGCGCGTTAGAAAATGCATGGATCATTTCTTTGACTGTTTGCGGACGAAATGCATTGCGCACTTCTGGACGATTAATGGTGATTTTTGCAATACCATCAGTCGATTTGTGGAAACGAATATCGGTATAGCCTTCGCTATGATCAACCCACTCAACTGGTGCATATAAAACATCATCTTTTGGATTTTGCATTGTTCTTTCCTTTATAAGTGTAAAAAGTGCGGTCATTATAGCGGAAGTTTTTTAGTTCGGGAAAGAAAATCAATTATTGAAGACTTTACAATTATGTCGTTATTGTTAAAATTCCGCCATTCCAACTTTAGTAAGGAAATTTAAGTGAAAAAAATTATTTTTTTAAGTAGCATCATGTTATTAAATGCTTGTAGTTTATTTGGTTCATCACAATCAACTATTCCTGCTGAATTCGCACAAGCAGACTATCTCCTGTCTGATGCCAATGCGAAAACATGGGCTGTAGCAAGTAAACAAGCTGAACAATGTATCTATCCAAATTTAACTCGCATTCAGCAACAACATTTTGCCAAAGAAGATAGCTATATTCATTCCCAATATGTCTTTTTCTATCCGTTAGAAAAAATCATCGGTGAAGACTATGTAAAAATGATTCAAAAAGATGAAAAATCGATGAATTATGCGACCTACCAATTTAAAAAATTCCGCGCAGAAATTGGTGATGTCGATGCATTAGAACCCAAAGCTTGCCAAATCTTACGTACTCAGGCAAAAGAAGACTTAAATGTGGTGAAAGGCCAGTATGTAAATGGCATGGTAGATGAAACGAAAAATGACGATGGCACACTGAAGAAAAGTGGTGATGGCATTGCCACCAATCAAAACAAATTCTTCTTTGATATTATTAAATGGGGCTCAGCTCTCCTTCTTTAGTAATTTTACTCTTCACGAGCAAAATCAGTTAAATGCACGATTCAGATGGAAAATCGTGCATTTTTATTTCCTAATTACAAATCTTCAAAAACTAATACCTTTATTAATGAATTTAACCTACAATAGAAGATAATGATTATCATTAATAACGAGGTAAATATGATTATTTCATCCGCAAACGACTATCGTCAAGTTGCTAAACGTAAGGTTCCCCCATTTATGTTTCATTATGCTGATGGTGGCTCTTATTCTGAACATACACTTACACGTAATGTAAGCGATCTATCTAACATAGCATTACGGCAACGTGTGCTCAATGATATGTCTCAATTAAACACTGAAATTGAATTATTCGGTGAAAAGCTTTCTATGCCGTTAGTATTAGCTCCTGTAGGTGCATGTGGCATGTACGCAAGTCGTGGTGAAGTTCAAGCTGCAAAAGCTGCTGATAACAAAGGTATTCCATTTACGCTTTCAACTGTATCAATTTGTCCAATTGAAGAAGTAGCTCCAACACTCAAACGTTCCATGTGGTTCCAACTTTATGTTCTAAAAGATCGAGGCTTTATGAAAAATGCTCTCGAACGAGCAAAAGCAGCAGGTTGTAAGACATTGGTCTTTACTGTAGATATGCCAACCCCTGGTGCACGTTATCGTGATATGCATTCAGGCATGAGTGGCGAATATAAATGGCTTCGTCGAACATTACAAGGTTTCACTCATCCATTATGGTCTTACGATATGCTCATGAAGGGGCGTCCATTTACATTAGGTAATGTTTCTCAATATATGGGTAAACCGGTAGGGTTAGATGATTACATTGGTTGGTTAACTGACAACTTCGACCCTTCTATTTCGTGGAAAGATTTAGAATGGATACGTGATTTTTGGGATGGCTCGATGGTTATCAAAGGTATTTTAGATGCTGAAGATGCTAAAGATGCTGTTCGCTTTGGTGCTGATGGGATCGTGGTATCCAACCACGGAGGTAGACAACTAGACGGTACACCATCAACAGCTCAAGCTTTACCTTATGTCGCCGATGCCGTCAAAGGTAATATAAAAATTCTTGCAGATAGTGGTATTCGTAATGGATTAGATGTAGTACGTATGATTGCATTAGGTGCTGATGCTACTATGATTGGTCGTTCTTTTGTCTATGCTCTTGGAGCAGATGGTCAACGTGGCGTAGAGAATATGCTCGATATATTTCATAAAGAAATGCGTGTAGCAATGACACTAACAAGCAATAAGAATATCACAGATATTACTCGTGATGCTTTAGTGGACTTCAGCAAATAAATTTTAAATTTCATAATCTAAAATCATTTAACAGCGTGAATATTTTACGCTGTTTTTATTTTATTAGAAAACGATTGCGATCAAAAAAAGCTTATCTTTTCAGGAAAAAAGAAAAATAGTCGTTTTAATCCGATCCATTTTCCGTTAGTCTATCCAAAATTACTTTTTACAAGGAGAAAACATCATGACAACGCTTTTTGATATTGCACAAAACTGGTTAAATCAAGATCCTGATGCAGAAACTCACGCAGAATTAACCGCACTTTTAACGGCGGCGAAAAATGGTGATGAAAAAGCACAATCTGAATTACAAGCTCGCTTTAGTGGCCGTTTACAATTTGGTACTGCGGGGCTTCGTGGACCATTACAAGCAGGCCCTATGGGTATGAACCGTGTTTTAGTGGCACAAGCTGCGGGCGGTTTAGCAGATTATTTAAAAGATTACGACAAACAACCTTCCATCGTGATTGGTTACGATGGTCGTAAAAACTCTGATGTTTTCGCACGTGATACCGCTGAAATCATGGCGGGTGCAGGCGTGAAAGCTTATTTACTTCCACGTAAATTACCAACGCCAGTATTAGCTTACGCAATCCAATATTTTGATACCACCGCAGGTGTCATGGTGACTGCAAGTCACAACCCACCAGAAGATAATGGTTATAAAGTTTATTTAGGTAAAGCGAACGGCGGTGGCCAAATCGTTTCTCCTGCAGATAAAGATATCGCGGCATTAATCGACAAAGTAGCAGCAGGCAATGTAAAAGATTTACCACGTAGTCAAGATTATGTTGTGCTAGATGATGAAGTGGTTAACGCTTATATTGAAAAAACCGCTTCTCTTGCTAAAGAACCTCAAGCAGACATTAACTACGTTTATACCGCGATGCACGGTGTAGGCTATGAAGTATTAAGCAAAACCTTAACCAAAGCAGGTCTTCCACAACCTCATATTGTGGCTGAACAAGTATGGCCAGATGGCACATTCCCAACGGTAAACTTCCCTAACCCAGAAGAAAAAGGCGCATTAGACTTAGCCATTAAAGTGGCAAAAGAACACAATGCAGAATTCATTATTGCCAATGACCCAGATGCAGACCGTTTAGCGGTTGCGGTTCCAGATGCACAAGGTAACTGGAAACCTTTACATGGTAACGTGGTAGGTTGTTTCTTAGGTTGGTATTTAGCAAAACAATATCATGCAAAAGGTGAAAAAGGCACATTAGCTTGCTCTCTAGTATCTTCCCCAGCACTTGCTGAAATTGCAAAAAAATACGGCTTCCAATCAGAAGAAACCTTAACCGGTTTCAAATACATCGGTAAAGTTCAAGGCTTATTATTCGGTTTCGAAGAAGCGCTTGGTTACTTAGTTGATCCTGATAAAGTACGCGATAAAGATGGTATTTCTGCAGCTATCGTGTTCTTAGATTTAGTGCGTCACTTAAAAGCACAAGGCAAAACCTTAGCGGATTACGCCAATGACTTCACGCAAGAATTCGGTGCTTATGTAAGTGGTCAAATTTCTATTCGTGTAAGCGATTTATCTGAAATTGGTAAATTAATGGCCGCACTTCGCAACACGCCTCCAGAAGAAGTAGGTGATGTTAAAGTGGCACAATTCATCGACCACACTAAAACTGATCGCCAAAGCGACATCCTTGTATTCGTATTAGAAAACGGTAGCCGCTTAATCGCTCGTCCATCTGGTACTGAGCCGAAAATCAAGTTCTACCTTGATGCTCGCGGTAAAGATCCAAAAGACGCAGATCAAGTTTTAGCACAATTTGAGGAAGGCGTTCGTCAAATTCTACGTCAAGATGCTTACGGTAAACAAGATTGCTAATTAAGCAAACTATTAAATGATAAAAAACGCTAGGTTTGATGCCTAGCGTTTTATTTTTTGCTTATTTCAACGCAAGTTGTAACTTGCCGTGATGTTTTTCTAATAAAGCTTCCGCTTGAGCACGATCTAGTCCACTCAAAATCATCATAATTGCTAATTTCGCATTTTGATCGGCAAGCTTTAATGTCTCTTCTGCGAGTGTCTTATCGCAATCCGTGGCTTGCATGACGATACGAATGGCACGAGCTTTCAGCTTCTCATTACTTGCCTGCACATCCACCATTAAGTTTTGATAGCATTTGCCCATTAAAATCATGGAAGCCGTAGTAAGCATATTCAGTACTAATTTTTGGGCGGTGCCTGATTTTAAGCGACTCGAACCAGTCAGCACTTCTGGCCCCACTACCGTATCAATAGCAATATCCACAATATTCGCCATCGCTGAATTCGGATTACTTGCAATCGAAACGGTCACTGAACCTAAACTTTTCGCATATTCCAATGCACCGATCACATAAGGTGTTCGGCCACTCGCAGCAATACCAACCAAGACATCTTTTGAGGAAAATTGAATGGTTTGTAAGTCAACCACGGCGTGCGTTTTGCTGTCTTCGGCACCTTCAATTGGATGACGTAATGCGCGCTCGCCGCCTGCAATAATACCTTTCACCATTTCAGGTGACACACCAAATGTTGGCGGGCATTCAGAAGCATCAAGTACGCCTAATCGACCACTAGTTCCAGCGCCAATATAGACTAATCGACCACCTTGTTGAAATGCAGCAACAATACATTCGACCGCTTGGGCAATTTGAGGTAAGCATTTTTCAATTGCCAAAGGCACTTGTTTATCTTCCTTATTCATTAACTGCACAATTTCCAATGCAGACAAGCTATCCACATGCATGGAATTGGGATTCCGTTGTTCAGTAATTAAAGTTGAAAGGGTTTGTAATAAATTTTCTGCCATGGTTTATTCCTTTGGAAAAATCGCCCCTAAACTGACCGCACTTGTGGCACCCGTCACACTCGGTAAATTAGCGGGCAAATTATGCATACGACGATAGGCCAACCAAGCAAAAGCTGCCGCTTCCACATAATCGATATCAAGTTCTAATTCCGTCGTCAGTTGAATACGCCAATTTAGTAATGCCTGTTTTAAACCATTCATGATCACCTGATTTTTAGCACCTCCGCCACAAACAAGTAATCTGCATGGTAATGTCGTCTGAATATTATTAAGGGCTAATACAATACTTTGCACGGTAAATTCAGCCAAGGTGGCTTGCACATCTTGTGGTAAAAGTGCGGTCGTTTTGCCTGTTATTTTTTGAATTTTATTCTCTAGCCAAGCCAAATTAAATAATTCACGCCCCGTGCTTTTCGGTGGTGGAAGCTGAAAGAAATCTTCATCTAATAATACCGCTAACAAATCTGGATTCACTTGACCTGAAGCCGCCCATTCACCATTTTTGTCGTAAGCTTTGCCTTGATGTTTTTCGATCCATTGGTCGAGCAAGGCATTACCGGTTCCCGTATCAAAGCCAATGACAGGCTGTTCG
This sequence comes from Haemophilus parainfluenzae ATCC 33392, assembly GCF_031191205.1. Classification (NCBI taxonomy): domain Bacteria; kingdom Pseudomonadati; phylum Pseudomonadota; class Gammaproteobacteria; order Pasteurellales; family Pasteurellaceae; genus Parahaemophilus; species Parahaemophilus parainfluenzae. The sequence continues at coordinate 512,086 of NZ_CP133470.1, forward strand.
GGTATCAATAACGATATATTGCTAATACCGCCAATATTAAGCACCACCGTTGCCCAGTTAGGATCAAAAAATACCGCTTGATGAAAAGCGGGTACTAAAGGCGCCCCTTGTCCACCAAACGCCATATCTTTACGGCGCAAATCACCAACAACCGTAATACCTGTTTTAGCGGCTAATAAATTCATATCACCGATTTGCATGGTAAACGGGAATTGACTTTTTGGGGAATGCCACACTGTTTGACCATGGCAGCCAATGGCTTCGACCTGCTCAGGTTTTAACTCATGTTTACGTAAAAAGGCATTTACGCAATCGGCATAAAGAAAACCAAATTGATGATCAAGCTCCCCTAGAGCCTGTAAAGTGGTTTCGCCAGATTGAATAAGTGCGGTCACTTTTTCACGTAAATTTGCTGGCATCGGCGTGAAATCGGCCGCAATTAATTTGGTTTGATTCGAATGGATGTCAGTAAGAGCAATATCGACACCATCAAGACTGGTGCCCGACATAATGCCAAGATAATAAGTCATAATATTCAATTCGTGAGTTTTTCAGAATTATAGCGGATTTTAAAAAAATAAAAAAAGAGAGAACATTGTAGTTCTCTCTTTTCATCATGGATGATTCTTATAAGTCGTCAATGACTAAATAGATTTTTGCTACTGGGCCATGTACGCCAATCACTTTAATCAATTCAATATCTGCCGTTGAACTTGGACCTGAGATAATATTGATACAAGATGGCATACGCTCGCCTTGTTGTGCTTTATCGTGTAATACTTTCGCCACTTGTGCAACACGTGGAAGTACTTGGCTTTTACGTACAACAACAATCGATTTTTCAGGTAATAAACTCACTGAACGTCCACGATCTGCACTAGAGAATAAGACGATTCCGCCAGTTTCCGCCAAACCATATTCTGCATAAACCACACCAAGATTAGCTTTTTCAGAAAAACTAATATTATCTTGTGCCGTTTCTGGTGACCATGTATGGCAAGTATATTTCGCTTCAAGCGCCGCTGGAATACCAAGTGCGGTCAATCTTTCATCGGAATTAAGCACAACATCACTGCCGCCATATTTTTCACAGAGAGCAAGTAAGGTTTGTACTGCATCAGACTCTCTACACACATTTACATCCACCATCATGGTTTTAGCAGAATTGGTAAATTCATTCGCTAAATCAACCGCACTTAAATGAGTTAAACGCTCAGTTGGGTATGTATTGACTGGTACATCCATCGGTTCAGGTATGATAGCACGGGCTTTACCCATTTTCGCCGCTAATTTATTAAGAAAATTTTCGCGATTTTGTAAATCCATGCTTATTACCCTCTCTCTCTATTATTAAACCATTGACGGAAACTTTCGCCATCTGCTTGTGGTAAATCTCGTGCTTTTGTCCATTCACCCAATGCACCAAATGTAATTGGTGCTTTCCCATTTTTGATCAGCTTACCCGCTAATTTTGCACCGATATTCACACCTGTTTTCCATAGTGTTGGGTTGGCATTGGCTGTGGTGAAACCAAAAATAGATAAACGTTCCATCGCGGGAGTTTTACCTAACTCTACCATTTTCTCACGGTGTTTTAAGATTAACTGCGCTAATGGAATACGCACTGGGCAGACAGAGTTACACGCATTACATAAAGAACAAGCATACGGCAATTCTTTAAACTCATCGTAGCCACCCAATAATGGAGAAATCACTGCACCAATTGGCCCCGGGTAAATAGAACCATATCCATGACCACCGATTTGACGATATGCCGGACAAGTATTCAAACAAGCACCGCAACGGATACAACGTAAAACTTCTTGGAATTCAGACGCTAAAATATCTGAACGGCCATTATCCACAATAACCAAATGGAATTCTTCAGGACCGTCGGTTTCACCAGCAAGACGAGGACCGGTTAACCAAGTGTTATAACCAGTTAATTTCGCCCCTACCGCACTACGAGCAAGCATCGTAATTAACACATCCACCTCTTGGAAAGTTGGCGCTAAACGCTCCATTCCCATCACGGCAATATGTGTTTTTGGTAAGGTCGTCGCTAAACGTAAGTTACCTTCGTTTGTCACTAAACAAACTGAGCCGGTTTCCGCTACAGCAAAGTTACAACCACTGATACCGATATCAGCCTCTAAAAAATCTTGACGAATTTTTTCACGTACGAAACGCGTCATATCTTCAGGCGTTTCCTCACCTTCATAGCCGAGTTTTTCAGATAAATCTTTGCGGATTTGGTGACGATCTTTGTGAATTGCAGGCACAACGATATGGGATGGTTTATCACCTGAAATTTGTAATAGATATTCACCCAAATCGGTTTCGATCACTTGCATGCCCTCTTTTTCAAGCACTTCGTTTAAACCGATTTCTTCTGTCACCATGGATTTGGATTTTACGATTTTCTTCGCATTTTTCTCTAATGCTACTTTGCGAATATAAGCACTCGCTTCTTCGGCCGTTTCAGCAAAATACACTTTACCGCCATTTTCCATCACTTTTTCGCTTAATTGATACAAATAAGCATCTAAATTAGCTAAAACATGGTTACGAATCTGTTTAGATAAATCACGCCATTCTTCCCAATGACCTAATTCGTCCACCATTTTTTGACGGTTAGCCCCAATAGTTTCTTGAGCTTTCACCACCGCTTTACGCATGATGGTGTTATGCACTTCATGATCGACACGCGCTTTAAAAGGAAGATTACTGGTTTTCAATGACATCTTATTTCTCCCCTTGCATTAATACTTCCGCAATGTGCATCACTTTGATCTTGCTGCCTTCGCGTTGTAAACGACCACCAATATTTAATAAACAACTTACATCTGCACCGATTAAATATTGCGGTTCAACCTCTTCAATATGCTCAACTTTTTCTTTCACCATTTCGCCAGAAATCTCTGCCATTTTCACAGAGAAAGTTCCACCAAAGCCACAGCAAGTTTGTTGATTATGAATAGGAAGAAGATCTAACCCTTTTACACCTTTCAAGAGAGCGATTGGTTCATCAACAATGCCTAATTTACGAGTAAGACTACAAGAAGGATGATAAACCGCTTTACCAGGCAAATAGGCGCCAACATCTGTTACACCTAATTTATTGACGATGAAATCCGTTAAATCACAGAAACGTGCGACGACCTTTTTCGCTCGCTCAGCCCAACCTAACTCACCAGCTTTAGTGAAATAGTCAGGATAGTTTTTGATAGCATAAACACAGGAACCTGCAGGGGCAACAATGGGATAATCGTTCACTTCAAAGGTTTCGACTAAGTTTTTCATGCCAGGGATGGCTTGTTTGGTGTAACCGCTGTTTAATGCTGGTTGCCCACAACAGCCTTGTTTTTCAAGGAAGATAACATTACAACCGAGTTTTTCCAGTAGTAATACAGTGTTTTTTGCCACACCGCTCTTTACTACGTCGGCAATACAAGTAACGTAGAAATTTACGTTCATAAATAATTACTCCAACAATAATAGAAAATAAAAAGTAAAATATTCGATAAAAGTTAAGCAACCGCCCACAAAGTGCGGTTGCTTTTTGCCTCTATTTTAGAGCGCATAGAATAGCGGAATTAAGAAACTTGCGCAAAGGGCTGCAATGATACCGTAAACGACCATTGGTACAATCGTAGTCTTAATGATTGTTCCTTCTTTGTTTTGAATATTCAACACGGAAGAAACTGCTACGATATTATTAATACATACCATATTACCCATCGCACCACCGACTGATTGTAACGCCAGAATTAAAGTCACAGATAAACCTGTAGTTTCTGCTGTCGATAATTGTACGCTACCGAATGTTAAGTTAGATACGGTATTTGAACCTGAGAAAAATGCGCCTACAGCACCTAAGAAGGATGAGAAGATTGTCCAGTCACTACCGGTAACTTCTGCAAAGGTACGACCTATGATTTTTACCATAGAATGCTCGCCACCCACTAACATCAAGTTTACCATCACTAAGGCTCCCATTAAGGCAATAAATGGATTTTTTACTTGGCTTAAGCTTGTACTAAAAATGCCTTTTGTTCTGCTGAAGTTCACTCCGAAAAGTGGTAATGAAATTAATACGGTAATTACAAATGGAATTAACGCAGGTACATAAAGAAGTTTATAGCTTTCACTCACTTCTGAACCGAAGATATTTTTCAAACTAAAAATTAAACCTTTGCTGACTTCAAATGTGCCTAATGAACCTAACGCTGTGGAGAACCACACATCTTTGTTATTCATTAAGCCTTTTAAGCCTAATTCTGGAATACGTGTAACGATTAAGAATAAAATTAATAAACCGGTTGGTAGTAATGCTTTAGCAACTTGGCCTGCGCTAACAGCATTATTATCTAACTTGTTTTCAACTTTCGCTAAACCAATACCTTTATTCGCTACAAATACAGAAATAAAGAGACCAATTGCGCCACCAACTAATGATGGGAACTCATAGTTAAATTGTGCAATTAAGAAGTAAGGAATCACGCAAGAGAATACGCTGATATAAATGAAAACAATATTTTGACGGATTTCTTTCCAGGTCACCATGATGCGTAATGCCATCAATGGAATCACTAATGCCGCAATGGAGTGGATAAACGCTGTCATCGAACCAATTTCAAGAATCGATTTTGAATCTAATTTTAACGGACCAAAACCGAACCAAGTTGGTGTACCTACAGCTCCAAAAGAAACCGGAACCGAATTCATCACTAAAGCTAACATGGCGACTTTTAATGGATTAAAACCTAACCCCATTAAAATTGGAGCTGCAATCGCTGCTGGTGTACCAAAGCCGCTTGCCCCCTCAATCATAAAAGCAAATGCCCAACCGATAATCATTAATTGTGCAACTGGGTTTGGATTAATATTGCCTAACCATTTACGCATCGTATCAGTTGCGCCAGATACTTCTGAAAATTTGTTAAAGAGAATTGCACCAAAAATAACAGTAATTGGTGTTTGAACAGCCACGATTGCTGCAGTCACATTTGCACTAATTGTCACTATATCGGTATTAAAATGAAGAAGATGAACCCCCATTACTAGAGTTGCAATCCAAGGTAATGCAACATAAGAAGGTAATGCATTACGCTTTACCATTAAATAGATCAACAGGATGATCGGAAAAACACTAAGAATAAAAGATAGGGTCATACTTACTCCTCTTACATAACTAAAAATTGCGCGTATTCTATGGGTTTTAAAGAAAAAACCTATACCCTATTAAGTGAAATTTATTGAAAATGTGACAAAGATCTCATAATTTTTTAACATTTCCCTTTTATCCTTGTAACATTTTTTTAACTATTCAAAAAATCTGACAAAAATACAGAAATTGTGCTAGAAAACAAATTTTCATTACAAAAGGCATAATAAAAAAATCCTTTGCAAAGATTGACTTCGCCAAGGATTTTTAAGTTTAAAATAGATTAAAAGACAATATATTTAGTTGTTTATGGAATAAGGAAGAGATTCAATTTTCAGAACTGTTCCATCTTCAGGTAAACGGAAATGCGTCCCTTCTTCTAAATCGTTGTTCATCACCACTTGTAACCATAAAACACCGTCAAAATTGACCGCACTTACGATCGAGCCCGTTTTACGCCAAGCCGTATCTAACTGCATTTCAATTTCGCTACCGATTTTCGGGGTAACTGTGGTTTCCCCCGAAAGCACATACATCGCTCGTTTATTGGCGCCACGATATTTGGCACGCGCGACAGTTTCTTGCCCGATATAACAGCCTTTAGTAAAAGAAATCGCTTGTTCGATAGCTTGTAGATTTAATGCCTGTGGGATAAATTCATTTTGCGTTTCCGCACTCAAGCTTGGTAGGCCTGCTTGAATATCCGCACAAAGCCATTGTTTATCATCGCCATTAAAGGTGACATCTAACGATGTAGGATTGATCAAAATTGCGCGATTTTCATCAATATCTAATTCAATCTGCGCATGAATTCGACCGCACTTTTCACCAATCAAGCCGACAATTTGCCAATCCAACACTTGGAAAGTGACTTTTGAAAACACCGCATATTTTTTTAAATGATCGAGTGGAGCCAATAAAGCTTTCGGCATTAAAATCAAAAACTGCTCTGCTGAAAGCTTAATTAAGCGGAACAACGAGTTCATTTTGCCTTTCGGATCACAATGTGCTGTAAGCGTTGAAGTACCAGCTGCTAAATGCACCACATCACAAGTTAATTGACCTTGCAGATATTTCTCCGCATCCACACCCGCCACCTCTACCAAATCATAGTGGTTTAATGAAATAAATGTTGCCATGATTTTTCCTATTCAAGGTTTTGAATTTGCTCACGCATTTGTTCGATTAATACTTTTAATTCCACGGCGGAAGCAGTGATGTCTGCATTAATGGACTTTGATGCCAACGTGTTAGATTCACGATTCAACTCTTGCATCATAAAGTCCAATTTACGGCCCACTGCCCCGCCTTTTTTCAAGATATTATTGGTTTCTTTCACGTGCATTTGCAAACGATCTAATTCTTCCGCCACATCCACACGTTGCGCCAATAAAATCATTTCTTGTTCGACACGTTGTGGATCAAGTTGAATCTGCGCTTCTTCAAAACGCTGTAATAAACGCTCACGTTGCCATTGTAAAACCGCTGGCATTTGTGACCGCACTTTTTCAGCCTCCACGGTGATGCCATCAAGACGTTGTTGAATAATGGCTTGCAATTTTTCGCCTTCACGGCCACGCATTGCAATAAATTCCACCAACAACTCATCAAAAGCTGTCAACAAATCTTGACTGATGGTATCTAAATCCTGCTCAGCCGCTTCCACCACGCCAGGATAACGCAATACATCTGCTAAATTGATTTCCCCTTCACCAGCTTGCGCCTTAATCCATTGTAAAGATTGAATAACTTGATTCGCCAACTCTTTATTTAAATTGAGTTCAGCCGCTGCTTGTTTTTTGCTATCAATACGCAATGAACATTCAATTTTACCGCGAGTGAGATTTTGACGAAGTTTCTCACGCAAAGCATTTTCCAAGCCTCTAAATTGCTCTGGCAAGCGGAAAAAGTTTTCCAAATAACGTTGGTTAACCGAACGAATTTCCCAAACTGCATCGCCCCAAGCTTTCTTGATTTCAAGGCGTGCAAAGGCTGTCATACTATAAATCATAAGCGCTCTCCTACTATTGTCTCTCGTCTTAATTGATTTGCCGGCTATTTTATCGGGAAAGTGCGGTCATTTCTACCGTACATTTTGTAGAAGAATTTTGTTTCTCCTACTTTACACAATGTAAAGATTAAAATACAATCATCGTAAATTTATCATTACAACCAAAGGAAAGTAAAATGAACAAGACTGTGGGAAGTACCTTGCTTGTAGCAGGAACCATGATTGGTGCGGGGATGTTGGCGATGCCGCTCACCTCAGCAGGGATTGGCTTAACGGCGACGGTTTTCTTATTAATTGGCTTATGGGCGGTGCTCACATTCACTGCACTTTTATTCGTTGAACTATATCAAACTGCTGACAGTGATGCGGGGATCGGCACGCTTGCTGCACAATATTTTGGTAAAGCAGGGCGAATTATTTCCACTGCTGTTTTAATTGTCTTTTTATATGCCTTAATTGCCGCTTATGTAAGTGGTGGAGGTTCCTTATTAATGGATTTACTCCCCGCCATGGGGGATAAAGACACCATGAACAAAATCGCGGTGCTTGTATTCACCATTTTCTTCGGTAGTTTTATTGTTATCGGCACCCACAGTGTGGATAAAATTAACCGTGTCCTATTTTTTGTGATGATTGCCACTTTTATCTTAGTACTCGCATTAATGTTACCAAACATTAAATTTGATAACTTAATGGCTATGCCGATTGATAATGCCTTAATTATTTCTGCAAGCCCTGTATTTTTCACGGCATTTGGCTTCCACGGTTCGATTCCTAGCTTAAATAAATACTTAGACGGTAATGTGAAATCCTTACGCATTGCAATTTTAGTGGGTTCCGGCATCACATTATTTGCTTACTTTTTATGGCAGCTCTCTACGCACGGTTTACTCAGCCAAAATGAGTTCTTACAAATTTTACGTGAAGACGCAACCTTAAATGGCTTAGTGAAAGCAACCTTAGAAATCACCCAAAGCCCAATTATTGCTAATGCAGTCAAAATTTTCTCCACTTTGGCATTAGTAACCTCATTCTTAGGCGTGGCATTAGGTTTATTAGAATGTATTGAAGACTTACTCAAGCAATCTTTTGATATTCATGCAGGGCGTATTTCATTAGGTTTAATGACCTTTATTCCCCCAGTGCTTTTCTCCCTTTTCTATCCTGAAGGTTTTATTCTCGCACTGGGTTATGCCGGTCAAATGTTCGCGTTCTACGCAGTGGTTTTACCGGTAGCATTAGTTTGGAAAGCACGCTCAATTCATCCAAACTTGCCATACCGAGTATGGGGCGGTAAAGCATTGTTAGTGCTCGTCCTAGTGCTTGGGGTAATTATTACTTCGATTCCTTTTGCTATCCGAGCCGGTTATTTACCTTTTGTCGTAGGTTAAAATGAGTAAAAAAAAGACCGCACTTTTAAGGTGCGGTCTTTTTTTATTCGTTTTATTAGAAATCCCTTTTATAATGACCGCACTTTTAGAATAAAAAAGAGAAAAATATGAAAGCAATTCAGCCCGAAGATCAGGGATATTGGCTGTTCACCAAAGGATCAACACTTTATTGGCAGGAAAATGATCTGCCTTTTGGATCAGCAAAGGAACTTGACCTCACAACGCAAAAAGCAATGTTGCTCGGGAAATGGAAATCACAACCTTTATGGCTTGTGGCAGAAAATGAGCAAGATGAACGAGAATACCTTTCCTTACGGAGTTTGTTGTCATTACCGACTGAAGATTTTCATTTATTAAGCCGAGGCGTGGAAATCAATCATTTTTTGAAAACTCACCAATTCTGCGGAAAGTGCGGTCAAAAAGTGGAACAAACTCACGATGAGCTTGCGGTTCAATGTACAAGTTGCGGCTATCGCACTTATCCGGTTATTTGCCCTTCGATTATTGTCGCCGTTCGCCGTGGCACTGAGATTTTATTAGCCAACCATAAACGTCATTACACGCCTGGCAAAGCAGGTATTTACACCACGCTAGCAGGTTTTGTGGAAGTAGGTGAAACCTTCGAGGATGCCGTTCATCGCGAAGTGTTTGAAGAAACCGGCATTCGCATTAAAAATATTCGCTATTTCGGTAGCCAACCTTGGGCATTCCCAAATTCACAAATGGTGGGTTTTTTAGCTGATTACGACAGCGGGGAAATTCAACTGCAAGAAACGGAACTGCATGATGCACAATGGTTTTCTAGCGTAGCCCCCTTGCCAGAATTACCGCCAACAGGTACTATCGCACTCAAATTAATTAATGCTACGCTTGAGCTTTGCAAAGCGGAATAAAATAAATGAAGGAAAGCCCATGTCTGAATTAAAAAATGATCGTTATTTAAAAGCCTTATTACGCGAACCAGTGGATATGACCCCCGTATGGATGATGCGCCAAGCGGGGCGCTATTTGCCTGAATATAAAGCAACGCGTGCAGAAGCAGGCGATTTTATGTCTCTTTGCCGTAATGTGGATTTAGCTTGTGAAGTCACCTTACAACCACTTCGTCGCTATGCTTTAGATGCAGCTATTTTATTTTCAGATATTCTTACTATTCCTGATGCAATGGGCTTAGGATTAAGTTTTGGTGCAGGTGAAGGCCCGAAATTTGCCCGTCCAATTGAAAACAAAAGTACGGTCGAAAATTTACCAATTCCTGACCCTGAAGGCGAACTTCAATATGTGATGAATGCGGTGCGCACAATTCGTCGCGAACTAAAAGGCGAAGTGCCACTGATTGGTTTCTCTGGTAGCCCGTGGACACTGGCAACGTATATGGTTGAAGGTGGTAGTAGCAAAACCTTCAATAAAATCAAAAAAATGATGTATGCCGAACCACAAACTTTACATCTTTTATTAGATAAGGTAGCGGATTCCGTGATTTTATACTTAAATGCACAAATCAAAGCTGGTGCACAAGCAGTCATGGTATTTGATACTTGGGGCGGTGTGTTAGGTCATCGTGAATATTTAGACTTCTCTCTGCAATATATGCACAAAATCGTCGATGGTTTAATTCGTGAACACGATGGCCGTAAAGTGCCCGTGACTTTATTTACTAAAGGCGGCGGTTTATGGTTAGAAGCCATGGCTAATACAGGCTGTGATGCGCTAGGATTAGACTGGACAGTTAATTTGGCGGATGCAAAAGCGCGTGTAGGTAATAAAGTGGCGCTACAAGGCAATATGGATCCAAGCGTGTTATATGCACCAGCTGAGCGTATTGAGCAAGAAGTGCGGTCAATTTTAGCTGATTTTGGTCAAGGCAGCGGCCATGTATTTAATTTAGGTCATGGTATTCACCAAGATGTGCCGGAAAGTGCACCAAAAATCTTCGTGGATGCAATTCATGAGTTCTCTAAAGCCTATCATAAATAAGCGAGAAAAAAATGCGAAATCCGATTCACAAGCGTCTCGAAAATCTCGAAAGCTGGCAACATCTGACCTTTATGGCTTGCTTATGCGAGCGTATGGCACCTAACTTTGCCCTATTCTGCCAAATGACGGAACAAAAGCCTGCAGACAAAACCTATCACAACATTTTAAACTTAGTGTGGGAGTTTCTAACGGTTAAAGAGGCAAAGATTAATTTCGAGAACCAATTAGAGAAACTTGAAGAAATTATTCCTGATGTGAATGATTACGACTTCTTTGGTGTGGTACCTGCTCTCGATGCTTGTGAAGCGCTAGGTGAATTGTTGCATGCGATTATCGCGGGCGAGACACTTGAAAAAGCAATTCAAATCAGCCAAATTTCATTAGGCACGGTTTGTTCTTTGTTAGAAACACAAGAAGATCGAGATCTTTCTGAAACTGAACTGAAAAGCCGTGAAGAAATTGAAGAAGAACTTGACCTTCAATGGCAAATCTATCGACTACTCAAAGACTGCGAAAAACGCGATGTAGACTTGATTTTATCCCTCCGAAACGAGATCAAACAGGAGGGAATCTCCAACATTGGTATAAAAATTGAGCAATAACGTGAGATTTGTCACAATTTTTACAAATCGAGCTTTTATTTCCCGCTCAGTTAGATTAGACTTTGCCAAGCCGTAGTTGGTTACAGGCCTCTAACTTAACAGAGTCAAATTTTAATTTAACAAAAGGTACAAATTTATGAACAAAACAGATTTAATCGATGCAATTGCAAGTGCAGCTGAATTAAACAAAAAACAAGCTAAAGCTGCATTAGAAGCTACTTTAGCCGCTATCACTGGTAGCCTTAAAAAAGGTGAACCTGTTCAATTAATCGGTTTCGGTACATTCAAAGTGAACAAACGTGCAGCACGTACTGGCCGTAACCCACAAACTGGTGCAGAAATCAAAATCGCAGCATCTAAAGTTCCTGCATTCGTATCTGGTAAAGCATTAAAAGACGCAATCAAATAATTTGTCTTAAAACGGATTTTAATTAAACCCTGCTTTGTCAGGGTTTTTTGTTACCTAAATTTTAGCTTTACAATCATTATTTTGCCGATATAATTACGAACCGAAACTTATTGTGGAGTATAAATAATGAAACGAAACATTCAACACCGAAATACTCAACAACGCAGACATGCCATCATGCAACTTCTGCAAGAACAAGGTGAAGTCAGTGTAGAGCAACTCGTACAGTTATTTGACACCTCTGAAGTGACGATTCGAAAAGATCTCACTGCATTGGAAAGTAATGGTTTCCTTCTTCGTAAATACGGTGGTGCCATTTTAATGCCACAAGAAATCATAGAAGAAGAACAAGATGATGAACTTTCGCAACGAAAGTTAGTCTTAGCAAAAGCAGCTGCAGAACGTATTCGTGATCACAATCGCATTATTGTGGATAGTGGCAGCACAACCGCCGCCTTGATTAAACAGCTTAATCGTAAACAAGGCTTGGTTGTGATGACGAATTCGCTTTCGGTGGCCACCGCATTACGTTCACTCGAAAATGAACCGACGCTCTTAATGACGGGAGGCACTTGGGACACACGTTCCGAATCCTTCCAAGGCAATATTGCCGAGCAAGTCCTACGTTCTTATGATTTTGACCAATTATTTATTGGTGCCGATGGCATTGATTTAGAACGTGGTACAACGACATTTAATGAATTGGTTCGCTTAAGCCAAGTGATGGCTGAAGTGTCTCGTGAAGTGATTGTGATGGTGGAATCACAAAAAATTGGCAGAAAAATGCCAAATGTGGAATTAACCTGGCAGCAAATTGATGTGCTGATTACCGATAACAAATTATCTCAGGCTGACAAAGACGCCATAATGGCGCAAGGCGTAGAAGTAATTTGTGTAGATGTAGCATAAAGTGCGGTCAGAAAAATAAGACTTTTAATTTTAGTAAATAAGGAAAAACTATGTGTGGTATTGTTGGTGCGGTAGCACAACGCGATGTAGCAGAAATTTTAATTAATGGTTTACACCGCTTAGAGTATCGTGGTTATGACTCTGCAGGTGTTGCTGTCGTGGATCCAAACCATGAATTACACCGCGTGCGCTGCTTAGGTAAAGTAAAAGCCCTTGATGAAGCAGTTGCAGTAAAACCATTAATCGGTGGTACAGGGATTGCGCACACGCGTTGGGCTACTCATGGTGAACCTTCTGAAGCCAATGCTCACCCGCACACTTCAGGTAACTTTGCTGTAGTACATAACGGTATTATCGAAAATCACGAAGAATTACGTGAATTACTGAAATCTCGTGGTTATGTGTTCAATTCTCAAACTGATACAGAAGTAATCGCTCACCTTGTTGAATGGGAAATGCGTACAGCCGCTACTCTGCTTGAAGCGGTACAAAAAACTGTAAAACAACTTACTGGTGCGTACGGCATGGTGGTATTAGATCGCGAACATCCAGAACATTTAGTGGCAGCGCGTTCAGGCAGCCCATTAGTAATTGGTTTAGGAATTGGTGAAAACTTCCTTGCATCTGACCAACTTGCGCTCTTAAGCGTGACTCGTCGTTTCATCTATTTAGAGGAAGGCGATATCGCAGAAATCACACGTCGTACCGTGGATATTTACGATGCGAATGGTCAAAAAGTAGAACGTGAAGTGCACGAGTCTAACCTTGAAAATGATGCAGCAGAAAAAGGCAAATTCCGCCATTTCATGCAAAAAGAAATTTATGAGCAACCAAATGCATTAATCAACACCATGGAAGGTCGTATTCTTCATAATAACGTGATCGTGGATGCTATTGGTAATGGCGCAGCTGAAATTTTAGAAAAAGTTGAACACATTCAAATCGTGGCTTGTGGTACCTCATATAATGCAGGAATGACCGCTCGTTACTGGTTTGAAGCACTTGCTGGCGTGAGCTGTGATGTTGAAATCGCATCTGAATTCCGCTATCGCAAATTTGTGACTCGCCCAAATAGCTTGTTAGTGACTATCTCTCAATCAGGTGAAACGGCAGATACCCTTGCAGCACTTCGTCTTGCAAAAGAAAAAGGTTACATGGCAGCCTTAACGATCTGTAACGTATCAAGTTCATCTTTAGTACGTGAATCGGATCTCGCCTTCATGACTCGTGCAGGCGTTGAAGTCGGTGTGGCATCAACTAAAGCGTTTACCACTCAGTTGGCCGCATTATTAATGTTAGTCACTGCAATTGGTAAAGTAAAAGGCAACATCTCAAATGAACAAGAAGTGGAAATTGTAAAAGCGTTACAATCACTTCCGGCTGAAGTTGAAAAAGCCCTTGCATTTGATAAAGATATCGAAGCATTAGCAGAAGACTTTGCAGAGAAAAACCATGCACTTTTCTTAGGTCGTGGTGAGTTCTACCCTATCGCAATGGAAGCTTCATTAAAATTAAAAGAAATTTCTTATATTCATGCTGAAGCTTATGCGGCGGGTGAATTAAAACACGGTCCATTAGCCTTAATCGATGCAGATATGCCGGTTATCGTGGTTGCACCAAACAATGAATTGCTTGAAAAAGTGAAATCAAACATTGAAGAGGTACGCGCTCGTGGTGGTCAACTTTATGTGTTCGCTGATAAAGAAGCGGGCTTCACGCCAAGCGAAGGCATGAAAATCATCACCATGCCAAAAGTGAATGAAATTATTGCGCCAATTTTCTACACTGTTCCAATGCAATTATTGTCATACCATGTGGCATTAATTAAAGGAACCGACGTGGACCAACCTCGTAACTTAGCGAAATCGGTAACCGTAGAATAAAGTGCGGTTGAAAATCAGCACGTTTTAATGAAAAAAAGCACAGGTTTAATCCTGTGCTTTTTGTTTAAATAAACCGATAACCGTTTTCTGTTACTTCCAGAATTGAGGCATAATCCTTTCGCCAATCGCCTAACACAATTCGCGTGTACCCTTTTTCCTGATGGATGGCTTCTCGATGCGTATGACCGTGAATTAATCGATTTACGCCAAATTCTTTCACTGTTTGCGACGTAAACGCTAAATTCACATCCATGATATCCAGTGACTTATATTGCTTATCTTGTTTACTCTTCACGCGAATTTTCTCTGCAATTTTTAACCGCACTTTTAATGGCAAGCATAAAAACAATCTTTGTCGCCATTTTTGATGCACCTTTCGGCGAAATTGTTGATATTTCACATCATCAATACATAAGGTATCACCATGACAAATTAAGGTTTTCACACCATAAAGATCAACACAATGATAGTCAGGCAATAACGTTAAACCACAATCTTGTGCAAATTTTTTCCCGACGAGAAAATCTCGATTACCATGAATGAAATAACAAGCTATGCCCTTTTCTGTCAGGTTTTTAATCAACTGTTTTACTTGTGAGATTAAAGGTGAAGTTTCATCGTCACCAATCCAAAAATCAAAAAGATCCCCCAAAATATAAACCGCTTGCGATTCTTGTGCTTGGTTTTGCATAAAATCACGAAAAAGTGCGGTTAATTCCGGATGCGTTTCGCTTAAATGAAGATCTGCAATAAAATAAATGGGTTTCATAACTATTCCGTCATTTTTTTCATTAGATTAGCACACATTTTTGTGTAATTTGCTATACTTTCCAAAAATTTTAATTAGGTATTTTTCTATGTTAAAAATCGCCAGAATTCTCATCGTTGCACTTTGTTGTATTTTAATTTGTGTGCTTGGTACGATCTATTCCTTTATTCGTTTCAGAAACCCAAGCAATGTGGGCATTATGGCTCGCTGGTTTGGACGTTTATTCCCTTTATTGGGCTTAAATGTAGAACACCGCTTTCCACAAAATAAAGAGAATATGCCGCGCTGTATTTACATCGGTAACCACCAAAATAATTTCGATATGGTGACTATCTCTTACATGGTACTTCCACGCACGGTAAGTGTGGGTAAAAAAAGCCTAATTTGGATTCCATTCTTCGGTATTTTATATTGGGTGACGGGCAATATTTTCTTAGATCGTGAAAATCGTTCTAAAGCACATAGTACCATGACTGAGCTTGCTCGCCGTATCAATAAAGATAATCTATCAATTTGGATGTTCCCTGAAGGTACACGTAGCCGTGGTCGTGGTTTATTGCCATTCAAAACAGGCGCATTCCATGCAGCGATTGCGGCTGGCGTACCAATCGTGCCTGTGGTGTGCTCGACAACCCATAACAAAATTGATTTAAATCGTTGGGATAATGGTAAAGTGATTTGTGAAATGATGGAGCCGATTGATACTTCATCCTACACAAAAGACAATGTACGCGAACTTGCCTCTTACTGCCACGATTTAATGGAAAAACGCATCGCCGAACTCGATGCTGAAATTGCACAAGGAAAATAATATGTTGCGTCTTTCTCGTCGCCAATTATTAAAAACTACCGCAATTTCAACCGCACTTGCTGCCACACCTCAATCGGTATTGGCGGCGTCTCGTGAAAAATTAACTATTCCTCCGTTGATGGAAGCGAAACGTGGTCGCCCAATTATTCTTAATATGGAAGAAACCGGCTACAAATTAGATGGTTCCCATAGCGTCAGTGTGTGGGGCTTTAACGGCAATTATCTTGGGCCCACTATTCGCATCAAATCGGGTTCTTTTGCAAAACTCAATTATCACAACAATTTGCCACAAAGTATTGCTCTCTCTATTCAGGGATTACAAGCCAGTGGCGAATTATTTGGTGGCGCCGCAAAAGTCCTCAAAAAAGGGGAATCTTGGGCACCGATTATCCCAATAGAGCAGCCTGCCGCGACTTGCTGGTATCGCTCTGCAACCCTAGCTAACTCGGCTTATCAAACCTATCGCGGTATTGTGGGGATGTGGTTGATTGAAGATGATCAAAGCTTAAAATCTCAGCTACCTCATAAATACGGTGTGGACGATATTCCATTAATCTTACAAGACATGGAATTTAACGGTGACGGATTACAATTATTTAAGCAAAATCAACCGCACTTTGTCGGTAATCGTCTTCTTGTTAATGGGCAAGAAGCGCCTTATCTTGAGGCCCCGCGCGGTTGGATACGTTTACGCTTACTCAATGCCTCATTGGCAAGAGCCTATGATCTCCGTTTAGATAACGAACAAGAGATGTTACTCATTGCAAGAGATTTAGGTTTTTTACCACAAGGTAAAGCGATTAATTCTCTCATTCTAGCACCGGGTGAACGCGCAGAAGTGTTAGTTAATTTAAACGAAGGCCAAGGCGTATCACTTATTTCTGGCGTAAAACGTGGTTTCTTCGACAAAATCAAAAATGTATTCAGTTCTAATAATGATTTTGCCGATAACACCGTTTTAGAACTTCGTCCACTAGGTGAAATCTCTGCATTCAACAAAAAAATGAATGAGTCATTCAATACTGATGCCACGGCTATGCTCGAAAGTAAAATCGCCCAAGAACGCACCTTTGAACTAGATGTGACTAACGGCTTAATTAACAAACAACGTTTTGATCCGCGTCGAGTTGATGTTTCAGCGAAAGTCGGTACTGTCGAACGTTGGATTATCAACAGCTCGTTGCCTGTCGGTTTTACCATTCAGGGTGCAAAATTTGTTATTGAAAATCAAGATGACGTCAATATCAGTCCAACTGAACTTGTTTGGAAAGACACCGTTTGGGTGAAAAAGAAAGTACAAATTTTAGTAAAATTTGAGCAACCTTCATCAAATAGCCATCCTTTTTTATTTGGTGCATCAAATTTGATGTTAGCTGATATGGGGTGTATCGGAATGATGGTTATTCAATAAAACCAACTTATTACATAAAAAGGAATCAAAAATGAAAAAACTAACCTTCTTCTTAGCAACAATATTTCCAATCGCGGCCCTCGCTGTAACCGAACAATCAAAAGACACTAAACAACAAGCTGACGAGCCTCATATTTATCTTTCTATCTTTGATAGAACCCAAATGCCCTCAGTCGATTTACATAAAAAAGAAATTTCTCGTTCTAATAAAAATGAGAAAGTATGTTGGATTGCAACAGGACATTTCAGAAAAAAAGTCAATGTGACGGAAACATTCAAAGCGCAGGCTAAAAGTCAAATGGAGTTCAACGAAGCGCCTAATGGGCAAATAACATCATCCCCTAATAAAAAAACTCACAGCATTACTTATACTGCCAAACCGTTAGAAAATGGGAAATATGTAACAAATTGCTGGGAATTCGGTCGATGGGACCCTACCGGTAAATATGTACTTACTGTAAAAATTGGAAAACATGAATTTGAAAAACAAGTTTTCTATGTAACTGAGTAATTAAAAATATCCAAAAATGACTGCATTTTAAATGGTAATATTTGGTAACTTAAGTCTAAAAAGCCGCCTGAAATTCAATTTTCAGGCGGTCTTTGTTTATTCTAAGAACGATGACAAACCAACTCATTATTCAAGGAGCAAAACTTGAATCAAGTACAACAAATATTTGATTATGCTGCCAAACAATATGCTACGCAGCCAGAATATCTTTGGTCGAAATTTCCAGAATATGCAATCTTGCGTCATGGCAATGGTAAAGGAAAATGGTATGCACTTATCGGCAAAATTACGAAGATTAGATTGGGTTTACAAGAAGAAGGCACAACAGATTTCATCAATCTCAAATGTCCACCCGATATGGTAAGCATCTTACAGCAATCACCTAATTTCTTACCCGCTTACCATATGAACAAAACCCATTGGCTAACAATTGTGTTAGATCATGGCGTAGAAACCGAAGAAATCTTTAAGTTGTTGGATTGGAGTTACGACTTAACAAAGTAGAAGAATTTAAAAACACCTAAAAATCTGACCGCACTTTTGCTTTTCTTTACTTTAGTCACGGCTAGTAAGATAATGAATGAAAACTATTATCAAAATACAAGCATTGAGTTTGATTCAATAAGGAGATAACCATGGCAATGAATAGACGTGATTTTTTAAGAATGAGTGCGGCATTTACAGCAGCGGGCATGTTGCCTTCTCTCTTTGCGGCAACGAAAGAACAATTTACCATTTATGGTGCACCAGCGATGCCAAGTGTGACCATTGCAGTGGCGGCAGCGCAAGGTAAATTAGCCAAACAAGCAGATGTCGCATTAGAGATTTGGCGTTCGCCAGATCAATTGCGTGCGGGTGTAGCAAGTGGGCAATTTAAAGTGATGATGAGCCCAAGTAATGTGGGCGTGAATTTACGTAATCAAGGGCAACAAGTTGGCATGGTAAATATTCTCACCAATGGTATTACACAGTTGATGTGTAAAAGTACGCCTATCACTTCACCGCAAGAATTGGTGGGTAAAAAAATCCTTGTGCCATTTAAAAACGATATGCCTGACATCGTATTGCAAGCTTTACTGAAAAAACTAAATATTGATATTAATAAAGTGGATATCACCTATGCCGCCACACCAACGGAAGCGATTGGTTTGTTCTTACTGAAAGATTTCCATGCAGCTATTCTGCCAGAACCGATGGCGAGCGCCGTTGTGCAGAAAGCTAAAATTGTCGGTACGGAGATTGTGCGTGGGTTTGATTTAGTGAAAGAATGGGGACAAGCATTTAATACAAAACCGCTTATTCCAATGGCAGGCATTATTGCCAATGAAGAATACTTCCACGCACACAAGGTGGAGTTTGATCTACTTCACCAAGATTTAAGTGATGCGTTAAACTGGATTATGGCGAACCGCAAAAGTGCGGCTGAAATTGGCGCTAATTATCTGCCAGCACCAGAAGCCGCTATTGAAATGGGCTTAGACGGTGCGCGCTTAACGGTGACCAAAGCCAGTGAACTGAAAAATGAAATCATGCAATTCTATGAAACTTTGATGGAATTCAATCCAAAACTATTAGGTGGTAAATTGCCGGATGATAAATTCTTCTTGGCTTAATTTGAAACTGAATCACAACACATGATTAAAACTGACAAAATTCGTAAACCACAACCTGTCCTGTTGTACATCATCGACTATCTCTGGAGCGGTTTTACCGGCTTGAGTGTGGCAATGATGGTAGTTGCCTTGTGGGCTTGGGGCAGTGCGATATTTGGTGAATTTATGCTGCCTGCTCCCGCGGATGTTTTTCAAAAAGCCCTTGAGCTGCTTGACCATTTCCAACAAAACGAAATCGGCATTTCGTTATGGCGTTCCGTGGTAGGCATTACCATTGCATTAGTCGCAGGCTTAGCCGCTGGGCTGATTGCGGGCAGCTTTAAAACCGCTATGGCATTACTCAAACCCGTCATTACGATTTTGTTAGCCATGCCGCCAATTATTTGGGTCGTGATGGCATTATTTTGGTTTGGCTTTGGCAATCCAAGTGTGCTATTTACCATTATCGTATTAGTCGCCCCGCTGACCTTTGCCAGTGCCGCCATGGGTATGGCAAGTGTCAACAAACAACATGAAGAATTGTTTGATGCGTACAAACTCGGATTGTGGAAGAAAATCCGCTATTTGTATGTTCCCCATCTCACAGGCTATGTGATTTCCAGCATTGGCGTCGCGGTTGCGATGGGCGTGAAAGTGGTGATTATGGCAGAGCTTTTGGGTGCCAATGAGGGGGTGGGAGCACAGATTGCCGATGCCAGAGCCATGTTAGACACGTCAACAGTGATGGCTTATGTGCTGTTGGTGATTGTGTTTGTTTCACTCTTTGAATATTTGATTACCAAGCCATTGGAAATCCTGTTTATGCCGTGGAGAAGATAATGCTGAGTTTAAAAAATGTGCGTTTTGAAATTCTCCGCGATCCCATCGTGCGCGATTTCAGTATGGATTTACAACCAGGCGAAGTAAAAACCTTATTCGGCCCAAGCGGTTGTGGCAAAACGACTGTGCTGCGTTTAATTTCAGGTTTGGAAACGCCAAAATCGGGTGAAATCAAGAATACATTTCGTAAAACGGGCTTTCTGTTTCAAGAAAATCGTCTATTGGAAAATCTCACGGCTATGCAGAATATTGCCATTTTTATGGATGAACCAAATGAACATGAAATCATTGCGCTGGCAGAAAAGATTGGGCTTTCTTCGGGTGATTTAAATAAATACCCGACCGAATTATCGGGTGGAATGGCAAAACGCGTGGCATTTTTGCGTCTATTACTATGCGGCTGTGATTTAGCCTTATTGGACGAACCTTTTGTCGGTTTGGATCGCGATTTACGTAATATTTTAGCCACTATGTTAGTGGAAAAAATTGAGCAACAAGGCATGGCCTGTATTTTAGTGACGCATGATCGTTTTGAAGCGGCTCGATTAAGCCGAGAAATCATGCAGCTTTCTCCAAAAGGGATGGATATACAAAATGTGATTACTTTGCCAACGCCATTATCTAAACGCAATTCAGCCTTTGAAGAAACCGTAGTCGCACGCGAATTTCAAGGAATCCATTATTATGAATAATTTCTTTACCCATCCGATGCGACCCTTTTTTGTTGGGGCTGCCATTCTTGCGATTGTGGGAGCGTTGAGCTTTTTCATCAGTCCCGATGATCTCATTCTACACCGCAAAATTTTCCTAGAATTTATGTTGCCCGCGGCATACGGTGGCTTTCTGACGGCTTCCATGCTTGAGTGGACAAATTACAAAGGTAATTTAAAACCTATTGCGACGATTTTAGCCGTGCTCTTGCTTTCTGGATTGGTGTTATTGCCATTCTCCCCGCAAACTGCCTCGTTTTTAGTGGCGGCTTATTGGCTCGCACTGTTACTCTTTTGTGCTTGGCTGTTTTGGTTGGATCGCAATACCGACAATTTTACTTTACTGATGTTGCTTGCCGCATTTACAGTTTGTCAGACGGCTTACGCCATGACTGATAGTCTGAAATTATTGCGAGCACAGGTGCATTTAAATATGGCAGCAGTGATGTTTGTATCGATTCGAGTCAGCATTCTATTAGGCGCAGAGGCACTGAAAGAAAGTACATTGAAAGATCCCGTATTTATCCCAAATGTCGTGTATAAAAATATCGCGATCACATTCTTGTTGCTTCATGCTGCTGCAGAATTATGGTTGCCTGCGCAAACCACCGCTTTTACTGCCTTTGCAGTTGGCTTTATCTTACTTGCCAAGTTACGCGAATTACATCATCACGAATTGCTACGCAAACATTACATACGTACTTATTATTTCCTTCAACTGTTTGCCGCGATTGGTTATTTGTGGATCGGCATCAATAAATTAATTGATGAACCGACTGCCGATCCATTACACATGGTGACACTCGGCGGCATTCTCGGCAGTATGATGATGATTTGGCTCACTGCAGGATTATGGCATAGTGGCTTTACGAAACTGGATTACCCAAAACTCTGTCGCCTTGCCGTGCTTTGCCTTTTCACGGCGGCACTTTCTCGAGCTTGTTTAATGTATGTGGACGAGCTGTTTTTTATCATGATTCCCGCTATTTTAATTGCCATTGTGTTTGTACTATATCTCGCAACCTTTGTGCCGATATTCCGAAACAATGCCTTTACGGATGATCCTGAATAATGACCAATCCGCACATCCACGTGCGGATTTTTGATATTTTTTGACCGCACTTAATAGGCTTTTAATTGGGCCATGGCTTTACAATCTGCGGTTTGATGATCATCTTCGGTAATTAAACTTTGTAGGAAATGTTTAATTTCAGTCAGTTCGGTAATTTTTTCTTCGACTGAAACCAAATGCTTCGCCAATATGCTATCCACTTTGCAATGTTCAGATTGCTGTGTTTTCAACGCATTAAAATATTTAATTTCGGCTAAGCTAAAATCTAACACTCGGCAGGTTTTAATAAACTTTAATTGCTTCAAACTGGCTTCATCATAATCTCGATAACCATTTGCCAGACGTTTAGGCTCCGGCATTAACCCCATTTTTTCATAATAGCGAATGGTTTCTAAATGAATACCGCTTTGTTTGCTGAGTTCATGAATCTTCATCTTGTTAAAATCAAGCCTTGACCTTGTAGTTACTACGGACTTTATACTTTATCTCAAGTTAATTAAAGACACAATGAGGAGCATTATGTCCAACCATCATTCTCATGAACATCATGACTATTCATCTCATGAGCATATTCCACAAGATAAAAAAATCTTAGCCCTCAGTTTTGCCATCATTACTGGCTTTATGGTTGTCGAATTTGTTGGTGGCTACTGGTTTAACAGTTTGGCACTCATGGCTGATGCGGGACACATGGCAAATGATAGTTTATCGTTATTTTTAGCCTTGCTAGCATTGTTTTTATCCGCTCAAAAACAACGATACATTGCCTTACTTAATAGCGGCTCATTGATTATCGTGGCATTGATGATTTTATTTGAGGCGATTCAACGCTGGCAAAATCCCATCGAAATGATGGCATTACCGATGCTTGGCGTGGCATCTCTCGGATTATTGATAAACCTTCTCGTGGCAAAGATCATGTTGAACAGCGATCATGATAATCTCAATATCAAAGCAGCTTATCTACATGTACTGACCGATTTATTCGGTTCCATTATTGCGATACTTTCGGGGCTCAGTGCCTATTTTCTGGGATGGTTATGGGTTGATCCGCTAGCAAGCATGATATTAAGCGTACTGGTATTAAAAAGTGGGATGAGTGCGTTCCGTTTGGCGCTTAAAAACATCTAAAAAAATGAACCGTACTTTGTTTTGATATTTCCAAAGTGCGGTCAATTTTCAGCGATTATTTCAACTCGCCTCGTTCTACAATAATTCCGACATTATTTGCTTGAGCAACCGCTTTGGGTTTGCTTAATTTGAGGCGTAACCATGAAATTCCAAAACGTTGCTGTAATTGCTCTGCTACCTCATAAGCCACTCGCTCAATCAATAAAAATGGCTTAGCTTGAACATAATCTAAAATAAATTGGCTTACTTCGGCATAATTGAGACAGTATTGCACATCATCCATTTCCGCGGCTTTTTGACAATCCCATGCCATTTCCAAATCAAAAATAAGCTTTTGTTTAATTTGCTGTTCCCAGTCATACACGCCAATTTGTGCGAAGACCACTAATTCTTCAATAAAAATTCGATCCATCTCTCATTCCTGTAAAAATATAGTGGGCTTATGCTATCAAGTTTGGTTAAAATAACGAACAAGTTTTTCAAATACAATCAAGATTGTGGAGCACAAAATGAGCCTATTTGCCCTTTTTTATATGATTTTTGCTTATTTACTGGGTTCGATTTCCAGTGCAATTTTGATTTGTAAGGTTGCAGGTTTGCCTGACCCACGAAAAAATGGATCTCATAATCCTGGTGCAACAAATGTATTACGTATTGGCGGACGTTGGGCGGCCCTCGCAGTATTAATTTGCGATATTTTAAAAGGGATGCTACCGGTTTGGGCGGGGTATTATTTAGGGCTCACGCAATTTGAATTAGGCATGGTGGCATTAGGAGCCTGTTTAGGACACATTTTCCCTATTTTCTTTCAGTTTAAAGGAGGAAAAGGTGTGGCGACCGCATTCGGTGCCATTGCGCCCATCTCTTGGGGTGTAGCTGGATCAACGATAGGTACGTGGTTATTAGTCTTTTTAATTAGTCGATATTCCTCATTAAGTGCTGTGATCACGGCTCTTCTTGTGCCATTTTACGTTTGGTGGCTTAAACCTGAATTTACCTTCCCCGTTGCCTTAGTTTGCTGCTTGCTGATTTATCGCCACCACGACAATATTCAGCGCTTGTGGCGAGGCCAAGAAGATAAAATGTGGGGAAAATCTAAAAAGAAATAAATAAAAAAACCTGTCGATAATCGACAGGTTTTCTTTTTATCAAAACGGCTTAGAAATCAACCGCACTTTTAAGTTTTTTCAATGCGTTGGCTTCAAGCTGACGAATACGTTCTGCAGACACATTATATTTTGCTGCAAGATCGTGAAGGGTTGCTTTCTCATCATCTAACCAACGTGCTTTGATAATATCTTGGCTACGTTCATCAAGGTTAGCTAATGCTGTACCTAATTTTTCTGTGGCTTGTTCTTCAAAGTTTTCACTTTCAAGCTCTGCCGCAAAGTTTGAGCTTTTATCTTCTAAATATAAAGAAGGTACATAAGCTTCGTCATCATCATCTGTTGGCAAATCAAAGCCGACATCAGCCCCAGTCATACGGGATTCCATTTCGATGACATCTTCTTTTGACACGCCAAGCTCATTCGCCACCATATCCACTTCGTTTTCATTGAACCAACCTAAACGTTGTTTAGTTTTACGTAGGTTAAAGAACAATTTACGTTGTGCTTTTGTGGTTGCGACTTTCACAATACGCCAGTTGCGAAGGACATATTCGTGGATTTCAGCTTTGATCCAATGCACCGCAAAAGATACAAGGCGAACACCCACTTCCGGATTAAAACGTTTTACCGCTTTCATTAATCCGATGTTACCTTCTTGAATTAAATCTGCTTGCGGTAATCCATAACCTGAATAACCACGCGCAACATGAATAACAAAACGTAAGTGTGATAAAACTAATTTTTTCGCTGCTTCAATATCACCGTCATAATACAAACGTTCTGCTAAGCTTTTTTCTTCCTCTGCAGTCAGCATCGGATATTCGTTTGCTGCTCGAATATAAGCTTCGATGCTACCTTGAGGTACTAACATCATTTGAGTTTCTTTATTCATTCTTCTCCTCACAGCATGCGGAGCTAGGCCCCGACTCATTACTTATTTGTTATTGTATAACAACTATTGTCATTATACCTCAATTTGTTTTATTTGACAGTTTTTAACGATTGAAAGTTCAGATTAATCACTAAAAATTTTTGAATTATTTTAATGGTACAAGCGAATAAATTACATCCTCCGCCGCTACCTTAAACAATAAATCAATATTCGGGTGTTTTCCAGGATTTTGCTTCGCATCTTCAACGTGTTCAGCAAACCACTCAATGCCTTGTTGTGCAGAAGTGCGGTCTAATTTCCCATTAAATTTTTCTGCTAACGCATGATAAAGACGAAGCGAACCTAACTTACCTGGCGCAGCGGGAATATGATGAATCACTGTTTCACCGTTTAATACGTCTAAACCTGTTAGATGATCAATGCTTGGTAAAGTCTCTAAAATGTCTTTAAAGTTCATGATTGCTTTCCTCTATAAATTAACTGATGGCTTGCTCTGAATTCACTTCGCCATTTGCGCCCATAAAGCGCACTTCAGGCTGTAAATACACACCAAATTTATCTGCTACAGTTTGACGGATATGATGTGCAAGCTTCACAACATCCTGTCCCGTAGCATGACCTTTATTAATCAGTACTAACGCTTGTTGTTGATGAACAGCTGCACCACCGATTTGAAAACCTTTTAAATGGCACTGATCGATTAACCAACCCGCAGCAAGTTTCACCGAACCATCCGGTTGTGGAAAGTGCGGTAGATTTTCAACTTGTTTTTGGATTTTCGCAAATTGCGCTGCACTCACCACAGGATTTTTGAAGAAACTGCCCGCATTGCCAAATTCTTTCGGATCAGGCAATTTGCTGCGGCGAATATGACACACTTCATCAAACACTTGCTTTGCTGTTACTGTTTGAGGATCAAAATTCACTAATGAGCCATATTTTAAAATTGGTTGCCAATTTTTTGCTAATTTCAATCCCACTGCCGTAATCACATAACCTTGCGCATAGCGATGTTTAAAAATACTTTCACGATAACCGAATTCACATTCGTTCGCCTGTAAGCGGAATTCTTCGCCTGTGTTGAGATTTAGCACATCGACATAATTACACACATCTTTAAATTCTACGCCGTACGCACCAATATTTTGAATCGGTGCAGAGCCGGCACAGCCTGGAATGAGTGCAAGGTTTTCTAACCCATTAATTCCTTGTGAAAGCGACCATTCCACCAACTCATGCCAATTTTCACCACCATTAACATGTAAATAATGGTAATCGCTATCTTCTGTATGCTGAATACCCAATAAACGATTAACAATCACTATTCCTTGAAAATCTTCTAAAAATAGCATATTGCTACCTTGACCTAAAAATAAGACAGGGAGATTTTCAGCTTGCGCTTTTTGCCAAGCTTGTTGGATTTGTTCAATCGATGTAGCTTCAATGATTTCACGCGCATTTGCCGGAATATTGAAGGTGTGAAACGGTTGTAAACTTTGCATTAACTTTCCTTAAAAAAACGTGTGAGGAAGCGTGATTTTAACCATCGTACCACCTTGCTCCCTTTTTGAAATTGTAAGCTGAGCATTTAATTGGCGACTGCGTTCAGTCATGATATTTAAACCATAATGCCCTTCTGGCTCGTCTAACGTTGGAATCCCCACGCCATTATCTTGCACAAGAATTTCGTATTCCCCTTCTGCATTAATATGTGCTTTCACCTCAATCAACGTACCTTTTGAGTGTTTGATCGCATTCAATGTTGCATCACGCACAATTTGCAGAACGTGCACTAATTCTTGTGGATTTAAACTTTGCGATGGCAAACTGCAGTCCACAGTCATTTGCATCTTCGTTTGCGAACGCAAGCTTTCGATAACTTGCTCCAAAGCAACCTGTAGATTGGCTTCTTGTACCGTTAAACGGAAGGTCGCTAATAATTCTCGTAATTGAGAATAACCATCTGATAAGGCTTGCTCAAATTCTCTAATGATCGCAATGCTTTTCTCTTTTGATTCCTCGTCTTCTTTCTTCAAATTATGCTTTAATAGCGTTAATTGAATTTGTAAGAAAGACAGCACTTGCGCCAATGAGTCATGTAATTCTCTCGCAATAATTGACCGCTCTTCCATCAGCAAAAGTTGCTCTTGTTGGCGTTGCGTTTTATGTGAATACAACGCTTTTGCCACCATTTGCCCTAAATTTTTCATCATGCGTGGATCAGGACAAGGCAAACCGGCTTGCCACGAGAGCACCGCCAAGTTTTCATTTTCAATAGAAAGTTCTTCAACTTGAAGTGATTGTTTAGGATCTTTTTGACCAAAAGAAATTTCCCAATGTTCTGAGCCGAAAATTTCTAACTCGATGTAGCGTAAATGTTCGCTAACACGAATATGATTGAGCACTTGGCTGAGAATTTTATCATTAATCTTCGTGGGCGTAAGTAACTGTGAACTTTGATACAATGTGGTTAAAGAGCGGTTCGTTTGACGCAACTTTTGGGTTTTCTCATTAACGGCATCTTCTAAACGTGAGTAAAGTCGCCCTAACTCCGAGGACATTTGCGTAAACACTTTCGCTAAAACCCCCAGTTCATTATTGCTCGCGGTATCTAGCGGAATATGATTAAACTGCCCCATTTGTACTTGCATACTGGCTTTGGTCATCAGCTCTAGCGGCTTCACCACTTCACGCTTCATATACCAAATGACATAAGACACCATGGCTAAAATAAGCAACATCGAAATACACAGCACCGAAACTGCAATAATCCATTTCTTCTCTGCAAAGCGTTGTAATTCCAACACAAAATCGTCGACATCTTGTACATAACTTTTTAGTTCAGCATGATATTTTTCGATTTGATGCGCGCGGGCGAAATCAGACATCATCATCCAACGTTGAAGAATTTTTTGATAAGACGCTTTTATCCCTGAAGGGGCAAAAAGCTGATTCTGCACAGTAAGCAAGACATTAGCGTTGAGACTATCTTGGTAACGCACTAAATTCTGTTCAACTGTATTAGGTGAACGTTCCATTTCTGTTAATAACCGATAACTTTGCATACGCAAAGAACCGGAAATATTAATCGCTTCCGCATCCGATTTATTACTAGCCATCACAAGCAAACTCAATGAGCTAATAATGCCCATAAAGATGATGACCACAAATAAATATTTAGCAATACGGGTAGAAACTGAACGTTTAGCGTACACGATAATTCTTCAACATAGGGAAAAGTGTCCATAGTTTAGCATAAAGTGCGGTTGAAATTGGCTGATTTTTCACAAATAAAAAACATCGGCTTTAACACCGATGTTTTCAAAAACTTGAATATTTTTGACCGCACTTAGCTTAATTCTTTGCCTTTTAACTCTGGCACTAAGAAGACCGTCGCCACCATGTCAATCACATAAATCACTGCCAAGAAAGCAATCGCAATACTAAATGAATATGCTGAAACAACTGCGCCTACAACAACTGGCCCAAAACCACCTACGGCACGACCTAAGTTAAATAACACATTTTGTGCTGTTGCACGTGCTTCTGTCGGATAGGCTTCGGCCATTAATGCGCCATAACCGCCCATCATGCCGTTGACAAACATCCCTAAGAATGCGCCCGCTACCAACATCGCGGTTTGGTCGGTTAATTGAGAATAAGTGATAATGCTGATTACCGCGCCAAGTTGGAATAATAAGAAGCTTGGTTTACGTCCGATTCTATCGGCGAGACGACCAAAAATCCAAATCCCTGCCATCATGCCGCATACGGTGACTGCCGTCCATAAACCCGATTTCGTTAAACTAAAGCCAAGTTGTTTAGATAAGAAGTTTGGCATCCAAATCATAATGCCGTAGTAACCAAAGTTTTGTACAGAAGTTAAAACTACTACACCAAGACTCACTTTTGTGGTCGCTTTATCTTTTACTAAAAGTTTGAAAGATTCCAGTTTGGAGATTTTTTGTGTTGAAAGTGCGGTCTGTTTTTGCGAGAAAATTTCAGGTTCATGTAAACGAACTCGTAAATACCAAGCAACAAATGTCGGGAAGATACCAACAACAAACATACCACGCCAGCCGATATGTGGAAGCAGTACCGGTGTGAGTAATGCAGCGGCTAACACACCGAATTGCCAACCTAATGCCACATAAGAAGCCGCTTTTGCGCGGTGTTTGGCTGGCCAAGCTTCAATGGCTAATGCCATACCGATACCAAATTCACCGCCTAAACCGATGCCCGCAATGGTACGATAAATTAATAAATCCCAGTAGCCTTGTGCAATTGCACATAAACCGGTGAATACGGCGAAGAGTACGATGGTCCAAGTCAACACACGGACACGCCCGTAACGATCACTTAATGCGCCAAATACGATACCGCCCACCACAGCGCCAACAAGCGTCCAAGTGACTAATGAGCCAGATTGTGCGGGGGTTAAATTAAGATCGGCCGAAATGGCACTAAGCATAAATCCTAGAATAAGAAGATCGAATCCATCCATCGCGTAGCCGACAGCAGATCCAATCAAGGCTTTCCAGCCATATTGATTGACGTTTGTCATGATTGAGGTCCCTTTTGCTACTCACGGGTAGCGTTTAAAGTGAAATGATGAGGAAAGAAATTTTCCGACGCGTAGTTTAGAGAAATTGACGGAATTTTGCAAGAATGAGAAAAACAAAGTGCGGTTGATTTTATTCAAGTTTTTATTTTTTCAATAAAATTCGAATTAATAAGGCAATGGCTGCCGCATCGTCTACTAAACCTAACGGACCAAGCACCGCTTCAGGCAAAATATCAATGGGGCTGAACAAATAAATCAGAATGATGGCGATTTTAATTAACTTCGTTTTATTCATAGTCATTGGACGAAAAGAAAAAGATCAGGTAAATTCTACAACTTATCCGAATGGTGAATCATCACAAAACGTTCCCAAAGCTGCTCTTCGCTTTCTTGATGCTCAGGATCTGGCTTGATGCAGTTTGTAATCGGGCAAACTTTTTGGCAGGTTGGCGTGTCATAATGACCAACACATTCCGTACAAAGTACAGGATCGATCACATAGATCTCCTCGCCGATTGAAATTGCTTCATTCGGGCATTCGGGGAGACACATATCGCAGTTTGTGCATTTGTTTGTGATCAGTAACGCCATACCATTCCTTTATATAAGAAAGCGGCGAATTATAGCCGACAAAATTAAAATTGACAAAATTTAAACAGGATTTTTATGAAAAAACAGGTTTCTACTCTTTCCCTTATTGCCCTTGCTGCATTGAGCATTTGGCAATATTTCACTGAACACAAAAAAGACACCAAACCCGCTCCAACAACTACACAACAACAAAGCCAAAGTGCGGTCAAAAATACCAACGATTTTGGAAATTATGATGTCATCATGCGCGATGATGCCATTGGACAAAATAAAAATGCCCCTGTTGATTACTATATGCTGGCCTTATCTTGGTCGCCTGCATTCTGTGAAAAACAACGTGCGCAATATGGCAATAATTTACCTGATTCAGCGCAATATCAATGTAGTACAAAAAATCAATTTGGCTGGGTGGTGCATGGCTTATGGCCACAAAATGCAAATGCACGTTCTGTTACGGATCATCCACGTTTTTGTAAGGGTGATTTAGCACCGCTTCCAGTTGAAACCCTCGAGCCTTATCTTTCAATCTCGCCAGGTGCAAAATTATTACAAGGCGAATGGGAAAAACACGGCAGCTGCGCTTTTGATTCAGCGGAAGCTTATTTCAAACAAGAGAAAGCATTATTTGAATCGCTTTCCTTGCCAAACGAACAATTAAGCCGTAAAGAATTATTTCAATGGATGAAGCAACATAATCCGCAATTAAAAGGCGCTTATTTAGGGGCGAGCCATAATGAACTATTCATTTGTTACAATCGCCAGTGGGAAGTAATCGATTGCCAAAAATAAGCATAATTCGCTTTTTTATTTGATCTACATCGTTACAACCTAGTCAGAACTAGGTATAATATTCAAGTTTAATTTTAACTAACCCAAGAGGAAAGATTATGTCAGTAATCAAAATGACCGACTTAGATTTAAAAGGTAAACGTGTATTTATTCGCGCGGACTTAAACGTACCAGTAAAAGATGGCAAAGTAACATCTGATGCGCGTATTCGTGCGACTATCCCGACGTTAAAACTAGCTTTAGAGAAAGGCGCAAAAGTGATGGTTACCTCTCACTTGGGTCGTCCAACTGAAGGGGAATTCAAACCTGAAGACTCTTTACAACCGGTTGTTGATTACTTAAAAGACGCAGGTTTCAATGTGCGTTTAGTACAAGACTACTTAAACGGTGTGGATGTTAAAGAAGGCGAAATCGTTGTTTTAGAAAACGTACGTGTAAACAAAGGTGAGAAGAAAAACGATCCTGAATTAGGTAAAAAATATGCCGCACTTTGCGATGTCTTCGTGATGGATGCATTCGGTACAGCTCACCGTGCACAAGCATCAACTTATGGCGTAGCGGAGTTTGCACCAGTTGCTTGTGCAGGTCCATTACTTGCAGCAGAATTAGATGCATTAGGTAAAGCATTAAAAGAACCAGCTCGTCCGATGGTTGCGATCGTAGGTGGTTCTAAAGTTTCCACTAAATTAGAAGTATTAAACTCTCTTTCAAAAATTGCTGACCAAATTATTGTGGGTGGTGGTATTGCAAATACTTTCATCGCGGCAGCTGGCCACAATGTGGGTAAATCTTTATATGAAGCAGATTTAATCCCTGTAGCAAAAGAATTAGCCGCAAGCACTGATATTCCAGTTCCAGTTGATGTACGTGTTGGTACTGAATTCTCTGAAACTGCACCAGCAACAGAAAAATCAGTAACCGAAGTGAAAGATGATGAATCTATCTTCGATATCGGTGATAAATCTGCAGAACAATTAGCTGAAATCATCAAAAATGCAAAAACCGTTTTATGGAATGGTCCAGTTGGCGTATTTGAGTTCCCTAACTTCCGTAAAGGTACTGAAATCATTTCTCACGCGATTGCAAACAGCGATGCATTCTCTATCGCAGGGGGTGGTGATACTTTAGCAGCTATCGATTTATTCGGTATTGCAGATAAAATCTCTTACATCTCAACTGGTGGTGGTGCATTTTTAGAATTCGTTGAAGGTAAAGTATTACCAGCAGTAGAAATTCTTGAAAAACGTGCGAACGGTTAATTGAATGGCTTCTATCCCCTCTACTCTCATAGAGGGGATAAATATTGATTCTTCAAACGGAGGAATAAATCCTCCAAAACAAAAGGAAACACAACTATGGCTAAATTATTAGATATCGTAAAACCTGGCGTAGTAACAGGTGAAGATGTACAAAAAATCTTTGCTTATGCCAAAGCAAACAACTTCGCGATCCCAGCAGTAAACTGCGTGGGTTCTGACTCCGTAAATGCTGTATTGGAAACCGCTGCGCGTGTGAAAGCACCAGTAATTATCCAATTCTCAAACGGTGGTGCAGCTTTCTACGCAGGTAAAGGTATCAAACCAGCAAGCGGTGCACGTCCAGATGTTTTAGGTGCGATCGCGGGTGCGAAACACGTTCATACTTTAGCCAAAGAATACGGTGTGCCCGTTATTCTTCATACCGACCACGCAGCGAAAAAATTGCTTCCATGGATCGATGGCTTACTTGAAGCGGGTGAAAAACACTTTGCAGAAACGGGCCGTCCATTATTCTCTTCTCACATGCTTGACTTATCTGAAGAGCCAATGGAAGAAAACATGGCAATCTGCCGTGAATATCTTGCTCGCATGGACAAATTAGGTATGACCCTTGAAATCGAAATCGGTATTACCGGTGGTGAAGAAGATGGCGTGGATAACTCTGATGTAGATGAATCTCGTTTATATACCCAACCATCTGATGTGCTTTATGTTTACGATCAATTAAACCCTGTAAGCCCTAACTTTACCGTTGCGGCAGCATTCGGTAACGTACACGGTGTTTACAAACCAGGTAACGTAAAATTAAAACCATCTATTTTAGGTGCATCACAAGAGTTCGTTGCAAAAGAACGCAATCTACCAGCAAAACCAATCAACTTCGTTTTCCACGGTGGTTCTGGTTCTAGTCGCGAAGAAATCCGCGAAGCAATTAGCTATGGTGCAATCAAAATGAATATCGATACTGATACTCAATGGGCTGCATGGAATGGTATCTTAAACTTCTATAAAGCAAATGAAGCTTATCTTCAAGGTCAATTAGGTAACCCTGAAGGTCCTGATGCACCAAACAAAAAATACTACGACCCACGTGTTTGGTTACGTAAAATGGAAGAATCAATGTCTAAACGCTTAGAGCAATCTTTCGAAGACTTAAACTGCGTTGATGTTTTATAATCCATAAAAATAGACTAAAATGAAACCGCACTTTGTTAGTGCGGTTTTTTAGTTTTACATAACCAGAATGTTGGTTCTTATCGATGCAAATAACGAAACAAAATTGGTTAGCCACCATAATAAACTTTGCGGTAACACTTTTCTTTCTTTCAATATTTATTGTCAAAGGAGGATATAATGCCGCGCCTGCTCTACTGATGTTAGTCGGTTTAGGTTATAGCGTTTATGCTTTAATCAAGAAACCGCTTTTAAACTTATCGAAAGTTGATAAATGGTTAATTTACAGCTACCTTTTTTATTTTTTTACCTTTGTACTTTCTCTCAGTATTAATGGGGGAAAAATGCGTGACCTCGACACGGCAAGTCGTGTTATTTTCTTAATTCCCGTTTTTCTCCTATTATTAAAACGCCCAATCAAAACCTGTGTTTTGAGTTATTCTATCCCACTTAGTGGTGTTATTGCCGTCTGTATAGCACTTTATGATAAATTTATCTTAAATCTTAATCCGGATCAGAACCCTCGAATTATGCATATTCAAGGTGGTGATATTTCTATGTCATTAGGTATTTTTAGCCTAATTATTGCCCTCTATGCCCATCATAAAAAAGACGTAAAGTTAACCACTCTTAGTGTTATTGGTGGTTTATGTGGCATCGTAGGAAGTTTGCTTTCTACTGCTCGAGGTGGATGGGTGGCATTACCTGTCTTGCTTGTTGTTATCCTTTATATTTATCGCCAATCTCTTTCAAAACGTTTTTTCCTGACTTTCTTTGGGATTATTGTGATTGCAAGCATTGGCATTAGTCAAATGCCCAATAACCGCATTATGGAACGAATCGACGTTGCCCAAAAAGATATCCAACTTTACTTAGATAACCATGATGGAAATACTTCTCTTGGGGCTCGATTTGAAATGTGGAAGAGTGCACTTGAAATGGCAAAAGAAAAGCCTTTATTTGGTTGGGGCATTCAAGGTGCAACAGAAAAACGTAAGCAAGAAACAAAAGAAAAAATTGCCACGGGTAACATTGGACAATTTACGCATGCCCATAACCAATATTTAGACGACCTATCCAAACGAGGAATTGTCGGGCTGCTTGCCTTGCTTGCTGTTTTATTTATTCCTCTACGTGCCTTTATGAAAAAGCTGAATAACACAAATGATGAGATCAAGCTGATTGCAACGTTAGGTGTTGCCCATATTTTATCTGTGATGATTTATGGCTTAAGCCAAGGTTTCTTGGTACATAATTCAGGTACTATTTTTTACTTTTTCTTAACGATTGTGTTTTATGCTGCAATACGAACACATCAGAAGGCAGAATAATGAAAATTTTAGTCATTCGTAACGATAAACTGGGCGACTTTGTTCAAGCATTTCCGGCTTTTGCGATGTTGAAAGCCTCAAATCCCGAGCTAAAACTGACCGCACTTGTGCCGGCTTATACCGCACCACTTGCACAAATTTGCCCTTATTTAGATGATGTTATCATTGATAGTGCCAAGAACGACAAAGCGGATTTCAATCGTCTTGTTAAAGAAATCAAAGAGCAGCAATTTGATGGCATGATTAGCTTCTTTTCCAATACCCATAACGGTAAATTAGCCTGGAAAAGTGGGATTCCTTATCGCCTTGCGCCCGCAACAAAATGGGTACAAATCCTTTATAACCATCGTTTAACACAACGCCGTTCACGTTCAGAAAAATCGGAAGCCGAGTACAATCAAGATCTGGCTCGGGCGTTCTTAAAGAAACACAACATGCCGATTGTGGAACCCAAACCACCTTACCTTTCATTTCCTGAAAGTGCGGTTAAAAATCAACGTGTTTTTCTTCAAAAACAATTCGGTTTATCTGCAGATAAAAAATGGGTCTTTGTGCATAGTGGAACAGGTGGCTCAGCAACAAGTCTTTCATTGTCGCAATATGCTCAATTGATACAAGGTTTATTAAACGAATTTGACTGTCAGATTATCTTAACGGCAGGACCTGGTGAAAGTGAAAAAGCCCATGAGTTAGCGGCAAAAATCGATAATCAAAATGTGGTTGTTTACGATAAGAATAAAGGATTGGTTGATTTTGCACACTCTCTAGCTTGTGCGGATTTATTTATTGCGGGCTCTACTGGACCATTGCATTTAAGCAGTGCATTCAATGTGCCAACAATCGGATTCTATCCAAATAGTCGCTCATCTCAGCCTCGTCGTTGGAAGCCGATTAATGATGCAGATAAACATCTTGCTTTCTGCCCGCCAAAAGGCAAAGAGGAAATTAATTTAGGCTTAATTTCGATTGATGATGCCTTAATTGAGATTATTCCCTTCGTACGGAAGATGTGGCAAACGGGCAATTGAGTTTAGACATAACTGTACAATCCAACCTATTGCGGCGGCAAAAACAACGGTACCTATGCCGACTGTGCCGCCGAGGAGATAACCTAGCACACAAACCGACACTTCAAGGCTTGTTCTCACAATCCCTACTTTTAAATGAAAGCGTTGACAAAACCCCACCATTAATCCATCCCGCGGGCCAGCGCCTTGATGACAGGTTAAATATAATGCTGTTCCAAGCCCATAAAGCAAAAGCCCAATTCCTCCGAATAAGATTCGACTCAAAAGTGCGGTTGGTTCAGGTACAATTTTCACGGTTAAACCAAGAAAAAAAGCAATCACGATAATATTCAAAATAGTGCCCAGTCCAAATCTTAACTTAAGGGGAATCCAAGCCAACATCACCAAACAACTAATACCGAGTGATGCCCAACCAATACTAACTCCGGCTTGTAATGCCACACCTTGAGAAAGTACGGTCCAAGGTGAGGAACCCAAATTAGCGAGCACAATTAAGCCATCTCCAATGCCCAGTATTGCCAATGCAAATAATAGCATCGACATCGTTTTACCTTCGACTGACCATAGCGATTTTGCGGCCCAACTGGTGTGAGGAATCACCCGTGCTTTTTTCATATTATTCCCATTTATATTTAACGCTTACATCATAATGGGAAACCCCATAAAACCAAAACATTTTAACGTCATATGATATAACCGAATTGACTGATAAATATCATAAATGTGATGTAGATCACATTGTCAAAATTGTCATCATCCAGTCACTGACTTAAAATAGGCTACCCTTTTAAATTAGGACATTATTATGCTTGCATCTCTTCAAGATATTTTGGATACCGTAAAATCCAATACACTCACCTATCAACAAAAACTCATGTGTTTAGGCAATATCGCCGAGCGATTATTTGATCCTCGTGAATTATTAGGCTACACGGATGAAGAATGGCAATTCCTTCAAAATCAAATGATCTGTGATTTAAACGAAGGCTATGCGATTTATCGCCCCCGCTATATTTTGCCAGATTACAATGTGTATATTGAAAAAGGCTGTAAATTCCTTGAATTGCCAGCCCCTAAGAATCTTGATGACGTATTAGATGGCTTATTGATTTTATATTCCCATGTGCCCTCCATTACCACATTCCCGGTTTACATTGGGCGTTTAGACATGCTACTTGATCCGTTTATTACCGATGAAAAACAAGACTACATCAAAATTAAACGCTTCTTAAATCATGTGGATAAAACTGTGCCGGATTCATTCTGTCATGCCAATATTGGCCCTTATGACACCAAAGCAGGGCGCTTGATTTTAAAAGCGGTGATTGAGTTGGAAGCACCAACACCCAATATGACCATTCGTTACGATAAGAGCAAAACAAGTCGTGAATTTGCAGAATTAGCGGCAAAAGCTTGCTTATTGGTTTCTAAACCGTCGTTTGCCAATGATGCTTACTATATTTCTGATTTAGGCGAACAATATGGTATTGCAAGCTGCTACAACGCGCTTCCTGAATGTGGTGGCGCTTATACTCTCACCAGACTACGTTTGGGTACCATTGCACGTGCCTGTAAAACCGTGGATGAAATGGTCAATGAGCTTTTACCTCGTGTCGCAAAATGTGCACTTTCCACCATGGATAAACGCCATAAATTTGTAGTAGAAGAAAGCAACTTCTTCAATACCTCATTCCTCGAAAAAGAAGGTTTTATCAAACGGACCAATTTCACAGGAATGTTCGCCATTGTAGGGCTTGCAGATGCAGCGAATCACTTGCTACAACAAGAAGGATTAAACGAAACCTTTGGTAAAAGCCAACGCGGTGATGAAATTGCGACCTTGATTATGGATAAATTAAAAGAAGTCACGGATAACCATGACGGCGTGTATGCTGAACGCACGGGCAACCGTTATTTATTACATGCTCAAGTAGGCGCTAGCAATCATGAAGAAGATAAACGTAATGCACCAGCACATCGCATTCGTGTAGGTGAAGAACCAACATTATTAGCTCATTTAAAACAATCAGCACCATTCCATAAGTACTTCCCATCAGGTACCGGTGATTTGTTTGCCTTTGACCAAACCTATGTGGATCATTTAGATGCCGTCGTCGATATTATTGATGGTTCATTTTCACAAGGTTACCGCTATATCACCACTTACCTTAAAAACACCGATTTGATTCGTGTAACGGGCTATTTGGTGAAGAAAAGCGAAGTGGAAAAATACCGTAAAGGTGAAGTGGCATTGCGTGATACCACTTGGTATGGTTCGGGTACCGATGATTGCGCGCAAGTCTTTGATCGTCAATTACGCGATGAACAAGATGTAAGTGCCAGCTAGAAAAAAGTGCGGTCGAAAAATCTTCTGTTTTTTGACCGCACTTATTCTTTTTTTGGCCTTTCTAAAATTGCTTTGTGCTCTCGAATCAATGCCATAAACGGCTGCCCAAAGCGTTCTAATTTGATTGCCCCTACGCCATTAATTTGTAACATTTCAATATTACTTGTTGGCATATATTGTGCCATTTCCTGTAACGTCGCATCATTAAAGACAATATACGGTGGAATATTTTCCTTATCCGCTAGCTGCTTCCGTAGGAAACGCAAACGAGCAAACAAATCTTTATCATAATTTGCCACTGTATTTTTGTGGGATGTATGCACAATTTTATTAATGGATGAAATGCGTGGCATCGCTAATTCAAGCGGCACTTCGCCTTTTAAAACAGGGCGAGCGCTTTCTGTGAGCTGAAGCGTTGCACTATTAAACTCACCGATCACTTGTTGAATAAAACCAAGGTGGATAAGCTGGCGAATCACGGATTGCCAATGTTCTTTGCTTTTATCTTTGCCAATGCCATAAACACTTAACTTATCATGCTGGCGTTCTACAATTTTTTGATTATGCATCCCTCGCAATACCGCAATCACATATTGCACACCGAAACACTGCCCCACACGATAAATCGTCGACATCACTTTTTGTGCATCAATTAAACCGTCATATTTCTTGGGCGGGTCAAGACAAATATCGCAGTTTTGACAAGGTGTTTGACGATGTTCGCCAAAATAATTGAGTAATACCAAACGGCGACAAGTTTGACTTTCGGCAAATTCACCGATAGCTTCCAATTTATGTTGCTCAATTTGACGTTGTGGCGTCTCTGGTTTCTCCAGCAAAATTTTCTGTAACCAAGCATAATCAGCCGGCTCGTAGAAAAGTACTGCTTCTGCAGGTAAATCATCTCGCCCCGCACGACCGGTTTCTTGATAATATGATTCAATGCTTCTCGGCAAATCAAAATGGGCAACAAAACGCACATTGGATTTATTAATGCCCATGCCAAATGCAATCGTCGCAACTACAACTTGAATGTTATCTCGCTGGAAATCTTGTTGGACGCATTCGCGTAGTGCTGTTTCCATTCCCGCATGATACGCAGCAGCCGACACGCCCTTATTTCGCAAAATTTCTGCTATACGTTCCACCTTCGAACGACTATTGCAATACACAATGCCACTTTTACCTTTTTGAGCTAAAACAAAACGCGTAAGCTGCTCCATTGGCTTAAACTTTTCTTCCAACGTATAACGAATATTCGGACGGTCAAAACTGCCAATGTATTTGTGAGGATGGTCTAATTTAAGATGAGTCAGAATATCCTGTCTTGTCGCATAATCAGCTGTGGCCGTTAATGCCATAATCGGCGCATTTGGAAAAGCCGCTTTTAAGCCGCCAAGTTGGGTATATTCAGGACGGAAATCATGCCCCCATTGTGAAATACAATGTGCTTCATCAATGGCGATAAAGGAAATTTGAGCATAAGAAATCAGCTGAAAAAAGCTGTTTGTCATCACTTTTTCAGGCGAAATATATAATAATTTTAATTGTCCTGAAATCAGCTTATTTTCAACTTGTTGTTGTTGTTCTGGCGTCTGACTAGAGTTTAGAAAATCGGCTTCAATACCGTTTGCTTGGAGTTGATCTACCTGATCTTTCATTAAAGAAATCAAAGGCGAAATCACTAATGTGAGACCTGGAAAACAAAGTGCTGGAATTTGATAACACAAGGATTTGCCATTTCCTGTGGCCATCACCACTAAGGCATCCTGACCGCTTAACGCAGCGTGAATCACTTCTTCCTGCCCTTTGCGAAAAGATTGGTAACCAAAAACAGACCGCAACGTATTAAGTGCGGTCGTTTTTAAGTCTGTTTTTTGCGGGGCATGTTCCGCGAGTTCGGCCATTAGAATGTTACCGTTTCTCCGTGAGCGGCAACCGCCTCGGTTAAACAATCCCAAAAGCGTTTGCCATCATTTGCCACCCAATCATTGCTTTTATAGGCAAAATGAAATCCACCCAAGCGGCTCGCAAGCCAAAGCTCAAGAAGTGGTTCTTGCTTATTAATGACGATTTGTGAACGATCATCAAACGTAATGGTAAATACCGAACCTTGCGTTTCGCAATCTACATCGCAATCTTGATTCTCTAACGCTTCTTCAATTTTTTGCCAAACCTGTTCAATATTTTGGTGAAATTCTGCAACATTCATAAAATTTTCCGATTAAATCTGATAGAATGCCGTGAATTATAAAGCCTTTCGCCTCGTTGGCAAAGGCAGATTTTACTTATTAGAGAGATTGAAAAATGAAAAAATTACTTTCTATTTTGTTATTAGGTGCATTCTGTACTTTGGCTACAGGTTGCGGCGTAAAAGGGCCATTATATTTCCCTGAAAAAGAACAGCCGCAAAACACACAAAAAACACAATAAAAACTGACCGCACTTAAAGGATTCGTCATGGATTTTTTCCAATATAAAAACGAGCAACTTTATGTTGAAGATTTGCCCGTCAAACAACTCGCTGAAGAATTCGGCACACCGCTTTATATTTATTCGCGCGCTACGCTTGAGCGCCATTGGCATGCCTTTGATTCAGCCTTAGGAGAGCATCCGCACTTGATTTGTTATGCCGTTAAAGCCAATTCTAATATTGGTATCTTGAATGTCATGGCAAAATTAGGTTCTGGTTTTGATATCGTTTCGCAAGGCGAATTAGAACGTGTCTTAGCGGCTGGTGGAGAGGCTTCAAAAGTAGTCTTTTCTGGTGTAGCAAAATCTCGTGCCGAAATTATGCGAGCGTTAGAAGTAGGTATTCGTTGTTTTAATGTGGAATCTGTTGCGGAATTACATCACATCAACCAAATTGCGGGTGAAATGGGTAAAGTAGCCCCTATTTCTTTACGCGTAAACCCCGATGTCGATGCCCATACACATCCCTACATCTCCACTGGATTAAAAGAAAATAAATTTGGTGTGAGCGTAGATGAAGCGCGTGAGGTATATAAATTAGCAACAACCTTACCTCATGTGAAAATTACGGGTATGGATTGCCATATTGGCTCTCAGCTTACAGAATTACAACCCTTCTTAGATGCAACGGATCGCCTCATTCGTTTAATAGAACAGTTAAAAGAAGATGGTATTACGTTAAAACATTTAGATCTCGGTGGCGGTTTAGGCGTAACTTATACTGATGAAACGCCGCCGCATCCAAGTGATTATGCTGCTGCGTTACTGAATAAATTAAAAGATTATGAAGATCTCGAAATTATTCTAGAACCAGGTCGAGCGATTACGGCGAATGCGGGGATTTTAGTGGCTAAAGTGCAATACCTAAAAAGCAATGAAAGCCGTAACTTCGCAATTACCGATACTGGCATGAACGATATGATTCGCCCTGCACTCTATGAGGCTTATATGAACATCATTGAAATTGACCGCACTTTAGAGCGTGAAAAAACGATTTATGATGTTGTTGGCCCGGTATGTGAAACCTCTGATTTCTTAGGTAAACAGCGCGAGCTCGCCATTGCTGAAGGGGATTATATTGCTCAACGCTCTGCCGGCGCCTATGGTGCAAGTATGTCTTCAAACTATAATTCTCGTCCACGTACAGCAGAAGTGTTAGTAGATGGGGACAAGGCTCATTTAATTCGCCGCAGAGAAAATCTTAGTGAGTTATGGGCACTAGAAAGCATCGCGAAATAAATAGATTGAAAGAAAAACGGTCAAGATATAAGTCTTGACCGTTTTTGTATGACTAAATAATTCGAGAGAATTGTTGTCGTTTTGCCGCAGCTCTTGAATAGGTATCAAAGCATAAACAAATATTACGGATTAATAAGCGACCTTTAGGCGAAACTTGTAAGCCAGTTTCTGTTTCAGAAATTAATCCATCTTCAAGTAATGGCTGTAATAACTGTAAATCTTCAGCAAAATACTTTTTGAAATCAATATTATATTGTTTTTCAATTGGTGCAAAATCAAGCTTAAAGTTACAAATCAATTGCTTAATCACATCACGGCGTAAGCAATCTTCTTCTGTCATGGCTAAACCTTTATGCAGTGCAATACCTGAATGTTCTATATCATGATAATAATGTTTTAATTCTTTTTGGTTTTGAGCATATGTATCACCTAATAAACTAATGGCTGATACACCTAAACCAAGCAAATCACATTCTTCTTGTGTGGTATAGCCTTGGAAATTTCGGTGTAATACACCTTTCTCTTGAGCAACCGCTAATTCGTCATCAGGTTTAGCAAAATGATCCATACCGATAAACTTATAGCCTGCATTACCTAAGGTTTCGATCGTTTTTTGTAAGATCTCTAATTTAGTTTCCGGTGGCGGTAATTGCTCTTCTTTAATTTTTGCTTGTCCTGCAAATCGACTTGGCAAATGGGCATAGTTAAAGATACTCAAACGATCTGGATTTAATTCAATCACTTTATGTAATGTAAACATAAAACTTTCCACATTTTGAAGTGGCAATCCATAAATTAAATCAAGGTTGGTCGATTGGAAACCTAACTCACGAGCACGAACAAGTAATGCATTCACAAACTCTTCATCTTGTTCACGGTTTACCGCTTTTTGAACCGCTTTATTGAAATCTTGTACACCCATGCTAATTCGGTTAAAACCAATATTGCGTAAATGATCAAGCATATCGAGCTCTATTTCGCGTGGGTCCATCTCAATACTAACTTCTGCATCAGCCGCAATCGTAAAATGATCTTTAAGCATCTTCATCAAACGATCAGATTGCTCTTCTGTCAAATAAGTCGGTGTACCGCCCCCCCAATGTACTTGAGTCGCAACACGATTTTTGAATAATTCTGAACGCGCTTTGATTTCTTTTTCAAGATAATCAAGATA
This sequence comes from Haemophilus parainfluenzae ATCC 33392, assembly GCF_031191205.1. Classification (NCBI taxonomy): domain Bacteria; kingdom Pseudomonadati; phylum Pseudomonadota; class Gammaproteobacteria; order Pasteurellales; family Pasteurellaceae; genus Parahaemophilus; species Parahaemophilus parainfluenzae. The sequence continues at coordinate 555,250 of NZ_CP133470.1, forward strand.
AATATCCGCCTTATGTTGATGACGAGTAATCACCTTATTACAGCCACAGAAATAGCAAAGTTTGTGACAAAACGGAATGTGTACGTAAAGGGAAAGTGGTCTTTCCGGATAACGATTAGCCGCTGCAATAAAATCTTCGTTTGTATAACTTTCATTAAATTCTAATGCAGTTGGATAAGATGTATAACGAGGTCCTGATTGGTTATATTTTTGAATTAACGCAAGATCCCAAATAATTTCAGACATTAAGCTTCCCCAAATTTCTCTACGTCATTTAAAAACTGACGTAACTCCAACATAATTTCTTCTTCAAATTTTGCTTCTGCACTTTCTCGCTCAAGATCGAGTTTCATTCTTTCTTTTTTTAACAATGCTTTCCGAGCTTCATGCGTAGGCATTTCTTTTACAATATTATAAAGTGCATACATAGCTTGATATGGCTTTAAAGATTGTCCAAAAGGGAGTAAAAGCATTGATAAACGAATCACCCCTTCTGAATGGTTGCAATCTCTATTCTGCATCGCTTTAGCGATAATTACCATACTCTCTTTTAGGCGTTTTGTACGTTCTATTTTAGCCTGTTTAATGAGAGTGTTTTGATGGCGTAACTTCCTAAGTAATTTGAAAGCATAAAATGACACGCCAGCAATAATTCCCAAAGCAATAATACTTAAAATAATCGGCCACATGACAATTATCTGAATTGGTTGATATCAATTTTCTCGAAGGTTCGATAGAGGTCATCCTCTGTCTCTTCTTCATCTTGAATACCTAATTCTTCCATTAACTGAGCAATACGATCTAAACATTCATCCACAAATTGTTGATCAGCTTTACTAATCGTTTTGCCTTCATCTAAGGCATCCAACAATTCATTTAGAATTTCATTATTTTCTAATCGCTCTAACTCAATTTCAGGTAAAAGTTTTTTCGGTTCTTTTACCGCTGGAATTGTCATTCCTTTCTCAGGCTTATTCACAAATTCAACAATCAGTGGGACCTTTTTACGGCTACCAATACGCGGATCTTTTTGTTCAACAACTTGGTTATTTTTATTTTGCTCTGCGTTACTATGACGAGAACCAGATGCTAAACCTTTATGTTTACGTTTTTTCTTATCTTCTCTTGCCTTAGCGTCTAATTCATAACGTGTTAATTTCTTACCTGATAGCTTCGGTGCTTCAGGTTTCTTATCCGATTTACGAATTGGCATAATATCGCTAATTTTACGAGTTTTCTTTTTACGAGCCATTTGTGTTATTTATCCTATAAAAAATTTTGGTGATTGTACCATTCCACCTCTATTTTCTCATTAAAAGATTTAAACATCTTTAATAAAACTATTTTGATTTTGACCGCACTTTTACTTTATTAAAATCAAATCTAAAAACAAAAACCCCAAGCTCTTCAGCTCGGGGTTCACATTCACTACCTGGCGGTGTCCTACTCTCACATGGGGAAGCCCCACACTACCATCGGCGCATCGGCGTTTCACTTCTGAGTTCGGTATGGGGTCAGGTGGGACCACCGCTCTATCGCCGCCAGGATTATTCCTTTAATAACTTTTCTCTCTGCTCTCACTATCTCTAGTGCTCACAACCAAACAAGCTGATTCACTTCAAAACTTTCTTCTTCATCTCTGAGTCTTTTTATTTTAGTCTTACAACCTCAAAAACCCTTGAGCGTTGTATAGTTAAGCCTCTCGGGCAATTAGTATCTGTTAGCTCAACGGCTCGCACCGCTTACACACCAGACCTATCTACGTCTTAGTCTTAAACAACCCTTACTGTCTTAAAGACAGGGAGAACTCATCTCAAGGCAAGTTTCGTGCTTAGATGCTTTCAGCACTTATCTCTTCCGCACTTAGCTACCCGGCAATGCGTCTGGCGACACAACCGGAACACCAGTGGTGCGTCCACTCCGGTCCTCTCGTACTAGGAGCAGCCCCTTTCAATTCTCCAACGCCCACGGCAGATAGGGACCGAACTGTCTCACGACGTTCTAAACCCAGCTCGCGTACCACTTTAAATGGCGAACAGCCATACCCTTGGGACCTACTTCAGCCCCAGGATGTGATGAGCCGACATCGAGGTGCCAAACACCGCCGTCGATATGAACTCTTGGGCGGTATCAGCCTGTTATCCCCGGAGTACCTTTTATCCGTTGAGCGATGGCCCTTCCATTCAGAACCACCGGATCACTATGACCTACTTTCGTACCTGCTCGACTTGTCTGTCTCGCAGTTAAGCTTGCTTATACCATTGCACTAACCTGACGATGTCCGACCGTCATTAGCAAACCTTCGTGCTCCTCCGTTACTCTTTGGGAGGAGACCGCCCCAGTCAAACTACCCACCAGACACTGTCCGAGACCACGTTTCGTAATCTTCGTTAGAACATCAAACGTTAAAGGGTGGTATTTCAAGGACGACTCCATAATCACTGGCGTGACTACTTCTAAGTCTCCCACCTATCCTACACATCAAAATTCAATGTTCAGTGTCAAGCTATAGTAAAGGTTCACGGGGTCTTTCCGTCTAGCCGCGGGTACACCGCATCTTCACGGCGATTTCAATTTCACTGAGTCTCGGGTGGAGACAGCCTGGCCATCATTATGCCATTCGTGCAGGTCGGAACTTACCCGACAAGGAATTTCGCTACCTTAGGACCGTTATAGTTACGGCCGCCGTTTACTGGGGCTTCGATCAGGAGCTTCTCTTTCGATTACACCATCAATTAACCTTCCAGCACCGGGCAGGCATCACACCCTATACGTCCACTTTCGTGTTTGCAGAGTGCTGTGTTTTTAATAAACAGTTGCAGCCAGCTGGTATCTTCGACCGGTTCAACCTTCATCCGCAAGGGACTACAATCTACGCCGGCGCACCTTCTCCCGAAGTTACGGTGCTATTTTGCCTAGTTCCTTCACCCGAGTTCTCTCAAGCGCCTGAGTATTCTCTACCTGACCACCTGTGTCGGTTTTCAGTACGGTTTAGATAAACCTGAAGCTTAGTGGCTTTTCCTGGAAGTGTGGTATCGGTTACTTCAGCTCCGTAGAGCCTCGTCATCATCTCTCGGTGTTAAAGAAGTCCGGATTTGCCTAAACTTCACACCTACCAACTTAAACGCACATATCCAACAGTGCGATAACCTAACCTGCTCCGTCCCCACATCGCAGTTTATCCAAGTACGGGAATATTAACCCGTTTCCCATCGACTACGCTTTTCAGCCTCGCCTTAGGGGCCGACTCACCCTGCCCCGATTAACGTTGGACAGGAACCCTTGGTCTTCCGGCGAACGGGTTTTTCACCCGTTTTATCGTTACTTATGTCAGCATTCGCACTTCTGATACGTCCAACAGCCCTCTCGAGCCATCTTCATCCGCTTACAGAACGCTCCCCTACCCAACAGTATTGCTACTGATGCCGCAGCTTCGGTGCTATATTTGAGCCCCGTTACATCTTCCGCGCAGGCCGACTCGACTAGTGAGCTATTACGCTTTCTTTAAATGATGGCTGCTTCTAAGCCAACATCCTAGCTGTCTAAGCCTTCCCACTTCGTTTCCCACTTAATATAGACTTTGGGACCTTAGCTGGCGGTCTGGGTTGTTTCCCTCTCCACGACGGACGTTAGCACCCGCCGTGTGTCTCCTGAGTATCACTCTTCGGTATTCGTAGTTTGCATCGGGTTGGTAATCCGGGATGGACCCCTAGCCGAAACAGTGCTCTACCCCCGAAGGTGTCCGCTCAAGGCTCTACCTAAATAGATTTCGGGGAGAACCAGCTATCTCCCGGTTTGATTGGCCTTTCACCCCCAGCCACAAGTCATCCGCTAATTTTTCAACATTAGTCGGTTCGGTCCTCCAGTTAGTGTTACCCAACCTTCAACCTGCCCATGGCTAGATCACCGGGTTTCGGGTCTATACCTTGCAACTAGACGCCCAGTTAAGACTCGGTTTCCCTTCGGCTCCCCTATTCGGTTAACCTCGCTACAAAATATAAGTCGCTGACCCATTATACAAAAGGTACGCAGTCACCCTTAAAGGGCTCCCACTGCTTGTACGTACAAGGTTTCAGGTTCTATTTCACTCCCCTCACCGGGGTTCTTTTCGCCTTTCCTTCACAGTACTGGTTCACTATCGGTCAATCAGGAGTATTTAGCCTTGGAGGATGGTCCCCCCATCTTCAAACAGGATATCACGTGTCCCGCCCTACTTGTCGTTAGCTTAGTACCATGACCTGGACTTCGAGTACGGGGCTATCACCCTGTATCGCCAAGCTTCCCAGCTTGTTCCTCTGTCTCTGTCATTATCACTAACAGGCTCCTTCGCGTTCGCTCGCCGCTACTAACGAAATCTCGGTTGATTTCTTTTCCTCGGGGTACTTAGATGTTTCAGTTCTCCCGGTTTGCCTCACTTACCTATGGATTCAATAAGTGATAGTAGATTCTTCATCTACTGGGTTTCCCCATTCGGACATCTTGGATTAAACGCCTCTTATCGACTCATCCAAGCTTTTCGCAGATTAGCACGTCCTTCGTCGCCTCTGATTGCCAAGGCATCCACCTTGTACGCTTAGTCACTTAACTATACAACCTCAAAAATTCTTGATGTTGCGTTTTCAACTAAACACTTGATTGCTTTTGTTCAATCAAGATTTTCTTCTTACTCAGACTTTTTCTTATCCTTATAAAGGACTTGAAAGTCTCTTCAGTTTTTCAGCTTGTTTCCTGGTTGTTAAAGAACAGAAGATAATAAAGTTATCTTTATTTGGCGTCCCCACGGGGATTCGAACCCCGGTTACCGCCGTGAAAGGGCGATGTCCTAGGCCTCTAGACGATGGGGACAACAAATAAAGATACTCTATCTTACACTTGCTTAACGCACTTTTCTCTCTTCATTCATTTTCTACAATATATCAATCAATCTGTGTGGACACTTATTGTCTCTCGTTTTTGGTAAGGAGGTGATCCAACCGCAGGTTCCCCTACGGTTACCTTGTTACGACTTCACCCCAGTCATGAATCATACCGTGGTAAACGCCCCCCCGAAGGTTAAGCTATCTACTTCTGGTACAACCCACTCCCATGGTGTGACGGGCGGTGTGTACAAGGCCCGGGAACGTATTCACCGCAACATTCTGATTTGCGATTACTAGCGATTCCGACTTCATGGAGTCGAGTTGCAGACTCCAATCCGGACTTAGACGTACTTTGTGAGATTCGCTCCAGCTCGCACTCTCGCTTCCCTCTGTATACGCCATTGTAGCACGTGTGTAGCCCTACTCGTAAGGGCCATGATGACTTGACGTCATCCCCACCTTCCTCCGGTTTATCACCGGCAGTCTCCTTTGAGTTCCCGACCGAATCGCTGGCAACAAAGGATAAGGGTTGCGCTCGTTGCGGGACTTAACCCAACATTTCACAACACGAGCTGACGACAGCCATGCAGCACCTGTCTCAGAGTTCCCGAAGGCACCAATCCATCTCTGGAATGTTCTCTGGATGTCAAGAGTAGGTAAGGTTCTTCGCGTTGCATCGAATTAAACCACATGCTCCACCGCTTGTGCGGGCCCCCGTCAATTCATTTGAGTTTTAACCTTGCGGCCGTACTCCCCAGGCGGTCGATTTATCACGTTAGCTACGGGCGCCAAACTTAAAGCTCAACCCCCAAATCGACATCGTTTACAGCGTGGACTACCAGGGTATCTAATCCTGTTTGCTCCCCACGCTTTCGCACATGAGCGTCAGTACATTCCCAAGGGGCTGCCTTCGCCTTCGGTATTCCTCCACATCTCTACGCATTTCACCGCTACACGTGGAATTCTACCCCTCCCTAAAGTACTCTAGCGACCCAGTATGAAATGCAATTCCCAGGTTAAGCCCGGGGCTTTCACACCTCACTTAAGTCACCGCCTGCGTGCCCTTTACGCCCAGTTATTCCGATTAACGCTCGCACCCTCCGTATTACCGCGGCTGCTGGCACGGAGTTAGCCGGTGCTTCTTCTGTAGTTAACGTCAATCACCTAGTCTATTAAACTAAATGCCTTCCTCGCTACCGAAAGAACTTTACAACCCGAAGGCCTTCTTCATTCACGCGGCATGGCTGCGTCAGGGTTGCCCCCATTGCGCAATATTCCCCACTGCTGCCTCCCGTAGGAGTCTGGGCCGTGTCTCAGTCCCAGTGTGGCTGGTCATCCTCTCAGACCAGCTAGAGATCGTCGGCTTGGTGAGCCTTTACCTCACCAACTACCTAATCCCACTTGGGCTCATCCTATGGCATGTGGCCCGAAGGTCCCACACTTTCATCTCTCGATTCTACGCGGTATTAGCTACAGTTTCCCGTAGTTATCCCCCTCCATAAGCTAGATTCCCAAGCATTACTCACCCGTCCGCCACTCGTCATCAAAGAAGCAAGCTTCTTTATGTTACCGTTCGACTTGCATGTGTTAAGCCTGCCGCCAGCGTTCAATCTGAGCCATGATCAAACTCTTCAATTCAAGTTCAATCGCTCAATACTGCTGACATAAAATGTCACTACTTAAAAAAGTATTATGAATTTCTAGTTAGCACCTATTAAGACTTCAAAATTAAAAAATATTTTTAAAACAAGTCAATCAACAAGTGCCCACACAGATTGTCTGATATATTGTTAAAGAGCAAAAAAGAACGACGCACCGGTTTTTCTTAAGAGTCACAACAGCGCGTCGTTGTGTGGGGCGTATTATAGGCATTTCAGATGCCTTTGCAAGATCTTTTTGTAAAAAAATGTAAATTTTTTCTTAGTTGAAGATCTTTTCGCCTATTCGAACAAAAAATAGATCATTTTTGTTACTTAATTAATCGTTTTGCTATTCTTGGTAAATCTGCAATGGAATCCAAAACATAATCAGCGAGATTCTCTCCCTCTTCTGTAATAGGTTTACCTGTTCGCACTAAAATATTTGTTTTCACTTTTGCGCCAATGCCTGCTTTAAGATCTTCAATCTTATCGCCAACCATAATAGATTGTGCCGGATCGATTTTCAGTGCTTTAATTGCCTCTAATAACATGCCAGATTTCGGTTTTCTGCATTCACAATCTTCTTTATATTCGCCCTTCCCTTCTGGGTGATGAGGGCAATAATAAATACCATCTAAATCCACACCACGATCAGCTAATGACCAATCCATCCATTCTGTTAGTTGTAAAAACTGATCTTCTGAAAAATATCCACGAGCAATGCCTGATTGATTAGTTACTAAAACTAAAAGGTACCCCATTTCTTTTATCGCTTTTAATGCATCAATACTGCCTTCAATAAATTGGAAATCATCAATTTTATGGACATAACCATGATCAATGTTTAAAGTGCCATCACGATCTAAAAAAACAGCTTTCTTCATATATTTTCTCATTTATCTTTTTCTTAAGACAAAATTATCCCTTTTATCCTTAATATAAGCAATAATAAGTCATAACCGATCCGTCTAAAAAAGATCCCCTAAGATATTGACACAGCATTCTAGACGTCTAGAATACAAATGAAATTCAAATATTAACTGAGAACAAGGGCTTATATGATTAAGCTAAATAACATTACGAAGATTTTTACACTTCCAGATAAAAAACTGACCGCACTTGATAATGTTTCATTACATGTGCCTAAGGGACAGATTTGCGGTGTCATTGGCGCCTCTGGTGCTGGTAAAAGTACACTTATCCGTTGTGTAAACTTATTAGAAAGACCGACTCACGGTGCAGTGATCATCGATGATGTGGATCTGACTCAACTTTCTGACGCTGAATTAGTGAAAACACGCCGCCAAATCGGTATGATTTTCCAACATTTTAATTTGTTGACCTCTCGAACCGTTTTTGAAAACGTGGCATTGCCACTTGAATTAGAAAATAAATCGAAAGCAGAAATTCAAGAAAAAACGACCGCACTTTTAGCGCTTGTTGGATTAAGTGATAAACATAATGTGTATCCTGCTAATCTCTCTGGTGGTCAAAAACAACGTGTAGCGATTGCGCGTGCACTTGCTAGCGATCCCAAAGTCTTACTTTGTGATGAAGCAACTAGTGCATTGGATCCTGCTACAACTCAATCTATTCTAAAATTATTAAAAGAAATTAACCGCACTTTAGGTATCACCATTCTTCTTATTACCCATGAAATGGAAGTAGTTAAACGCATCTGCGATCAAGTTGCCGTGATTGATAAAGGCCGTCTGATTGAACAAGGTACGGTGAGCGAAATTTTCTCTAATCCGAAAACAGAATTGGCCCAAGAATTTATCAGTTCGACTTTCCACATTACCTTGCCGGAAGAATATTTAGAAAATCTATCTGATACACCAAAACATGCCAAATCGTATCCGATCATCAAATTTGAATTTACTGGTCGCTCCGTCGATGCGCCATTACTTTCTCAAGCATCGAAAAAATTTGGCGTAGAGCTCAGTATCTTAACCTCACAAATTGATTATGCCGGTGGGGTAAAATTTGGCTTTACCATTGCGGAGGTTGAAGGTGATGAAGATGCGATTACACAAGCCAAAGTTTATTTAATGGAAAATAACGTTCGAGTAGAGGTACTAGGCTATGTTCAATGATTTATGGGCAACATTTAGCCAACAATTCCCCGATAATTTTGCGAGTTTATTAACCGTATCGACCGTTGAAACGGTTTATATGTCAGTATTATCGACATTAATTGCGGCTTTATTAGGCTTACCACTGGGTTTTTTAACCTTTTTAACCAATAAAGGGGCGATTTTAGAAAACAAAAAGCTCAATGCATTTTTAAACGTCATTATTAATATCGGGCGTTCAATTCCTTATATTATTTTATTACTCGCTTTAATTCCGCTAACGAGCTGGCTACTCCCTGGCGGTAGTATTGGTTCTAATGCTGCAATTGTGTCATTAAGTGCAGCTGCAACGCCATTTTTTGCACGTCTTACGAGTAATGCACTTTTTGAGATTCCAACCGGTTTGACTGAAACCGCAAAAGCCATGGGCGCAACCAATTGGCAAATTATTCGTAAATTCTATTTGCCTGAATCTTTACCAACGCTTATCAATGCGATTACACTCACTTTCGTGACATTAATTGGCTATACCGCAATGGCAGGAACACAAGGCGGTGGCGGTTTAGGAAGCCTCGCCATTAACTATGGCGTCTATCGTAATATGCCATCAGTAACTTGGGCAGCAACGATTGTTATCGTGATTATCGTGATGCTCAGTCAAAAATTAGGCGACACACTCGCAAAACGAGTGGATCACCGTTAATTATTTTCTACACTATTTTATTCACAACAAGGAAAAAACATGAAATTAAAAAACTTATTTGCTATCACCGCTATTGCGTCAGCATTAGTATTAACAGGTTGTAAAGAAGAGAAAAAAGCAGATGCTGCATCAACTGCACCCGCTCCAACATCAATCAAAGTTGGTGTAATGGCGGGTCCTGAGCACCAAGTAGCCGAAACCGCTGCCAAAGTTGCAAAAGACAAATACAACTTAAATGTTGAATTTGTTTTATTCAATGACTACGCTTTACCAAACACTGCTGTATCTAAAGGTGATTTAGATGCTAACGCAATGCAACACAAACCTTACTTAGATGAAGATGTAAAAGCGAAGAACTTGAACAACTTAGTGATCGTTGGTAACACCTTTGTTTACCCTCTTGCTGGCTATTCTAAAACCATCAAAAATGTAAATGAATTAAAAGATGGCGCGAAAGTTGTTGTGCCAAATGACCCATCAAACCGTGGTCGTGCATTAATCCTTCTTGAAAAACAAGGTTTAATCAAACTTAAAAATTCTAACGATCTTCTTTCAACTGTCGCAGATATCGTTGAAAATCCGAAAAACTTAAAAATTTCTGAAGTAGATACCTCTGTTGCAGCTCGTGCATTAGATGATGTTGATCTTGCGGTTGTAAATAACACTTATGCGGGTCAAGTTGGCTTAAATGCACAAGATAACGGTGTATTCGTGGAAGATAAAGATTCTCCATACGTAAACATCATCGTTGCGCGTACTGATAACAAAGACAGCAAAGCGATCCAAGATTTCGTGAAAGCATACCAAACTGAAGAAGTTTACCAAGAAGCGAAAAAACACTTTAAAGATGGTGTTGTAAAAGGTTGGTAATCTTAGCTTAAGCAAAATATTTCAAAGCCACCGATAAGGTGGCTTTTTCCTTAGAAAGAATTAATTAGATACCTTGAAAAGGTGTTTAGTGTAAGGATTATAAATATTTATAACAAAAAATAAAAAATCTCATTCTATGTCCTACAAACTCATTATGATTAATTATAAAGTCATTCAAATAACATTTGAAAAAGCAAGCAATTAGTATTACTCTAATAAATAAAGTAAAAAATGGATGTTCAGGCATGATGAAATATCAAGATTATAGTTATGAGAATCTTGTAAAATTTGAGAATTACATAACCGACTCACCAAAAACAATTCTTGCAAGAAAAATATATAACTCATACATAATAGAAGATGCAATATCAATTTTAGGGGAAAAAATTGATAATTTATTAAAAATAAATAATAAAAACAATAAAGATATCATCACTGTAAAGTCAAATAGATACAAATTTTCATTTGATATTTTGCAAAAACAAACAATAAAAAACTTAATTAGATGCAGTCCCACAACTTACTTATTTGATAGAAATTTAATAATAAGAAGGTTAAAACTAATTCTACAAGCAGGGGGGGATTTTTATATTCACAAAATAGACATAGAGTCATTTTATGAAAGCTTTGATAAGAACCTTATAATTGAAAATATAGTTAAAATAAAAGAGCTATCTCCAGTATCAAAAAATTTACTATCTAATATAATTAGTTTTTCACCATCTGGATTACCAAGAGGATTAGCAATAAGCAGCACATTATCAGATATATTAATGAATGAGTTTGATAGAAATATAATGCTTAATGATAATATTTTTTTCTATTCTAGATTTGTTGATGACATAATAATCATATCATCTAAAAATTTCGAAACTATAAATCTCATAGATATACTCTTAAAAGAATTACCAAATTTAAAATTAAATAAATCTAAATCTTTAACATTACATCACTCAAAAAAAAATAATGAAAGTCTTGAGTTTAATTACCTTGGATATCTATTCAAGAAAAAACCAATAGAAAATGGAGGAAGTAAGTTAATCATAGACATATCAGATAACAAAATAAAGAAAATTAAAACAAGAATAGTCAAGTCCTTACTGGATTACAATAAGAGTAAAGATAAAGATCTCCTAATTCAAAGAATTAAATTTCTTTCTTGCTCTTATAAACTATATATAATTAGAGATGGAAGACATATAAATTCAGGAATTAGATTTAATTATCCGGAAATAACTGATACAACCCCTAATTCATTAAAAAACATTGACCAGTTTTTCAAGTCATTGATACTAGGAAAAAATAAAAGAATAGGAATGATTGTAAATGATAAAAAACTTAAGAATACATTATTATCTATGTCATTTTTAAAATTTTATAAAAATAAAACCTTTTTCAAATTTAGCATTAATGAAATAAATAAAATAAAAGAGTGTTGGAAAAATGAATAAAATATACGTAAAAAGAAATGATAAATATAGAGCCATATTAACAGAAACAACACCATCAGAAACTCCAATCATATTTTCAAATGAAGGGCTATATAAGTTATTAAAAATAAGTAAGAACAATCAAACTAAAACAGTAAGCATTGAAGATATCATAGATCAAAAACCAACAAAACCATTTAAATATTATATAAAAAAAGATGATTCAGATTTTAGAATAATATCATTACTACACCCATCATCGCAAATTAAACTATCAAAGTTCATTTATGAGAACCAAGATTTAATAACATACTATTGCAACCAAAGTGACATATCTATAAGATACCCATACAAACAAACATCTAGTTTTTATATTAAAAATAAAAACCTAGAGAATATATATAAATTAAAGGGGGAAAATAAATCATCCTACAATATTGATATTTACTCTCTCTACTCTCCATCTTTTTTCTCTTATAAAAAATATGATAGGATATATAAGTTTATAAACTCTAAAGAATTTGTAAATCTAGAATCGAGATTTGGCAACCTAATTACAATAGACATAGCAAAATGTTTTCATTGTATATACACCCATAGCATATCATGGGCTACGAAGAATAAAGAGTATATAAAAAATAATTTAGGAGTAAAACATTTCTCTGATAAATTTGACATTGCTATCAGAGAAGGAAATTATAATGAAACTCACGGAATCCCTATTGGACCAGAAATAAGCAGAATTTTTGCAGAAATAATACTTCAAAGAATAGATAAAAATATCATATCTTCATTAAAAAGAAATAATATCACATATAACAAAGACTATGTAATAAGAAGATATGTAGATGACCTATATATATTCTCAAAAAATAAAAAAATTCTTAATGATGTTAAAAACTCTGTTATATATGAATTATCCTTATATAATCTTCACATAAATAAGAATAAAACTAAAGAATCAGAAAGGCCATTTATAACAAGTAAAAGCATGGCCATTCAAGATTTGTATAATATAATCAATGAGCTATCAGTAGATTTTATAGCATCAATTTTAAATCATGATCGATATAAAATAAGATTTATCGAAAGAGTAAAGACAATTCTAAAACGAAACAACCTAAGATATCATGATATAAACTCATTCATTATTTCTGCTCTATCAAAAAGGCTTAGAAAATATATATCAAACAATACTCATAAAATTAATAGCAAAGCTATAAACATGATATTTGAAATAAATTTCTATCTATTTTCAATATATAGCAATGCCAATATAGGAAATGTATTATGCGGTGATATATTGCATATATATGAAAACTATAAACGTATAGAAAATATAAACACAATAACGCTAAATCTATATCAAATAATTTACAATCTAAAAGACCTTATAAATAAAGATGACCCTATTCCAATAGAATATATGAATATTATTCTAATGACAAAAATATTTAATAAAGAATTCAGACTTCCACCTGAATTTATAAAAGAAACATTATTAAGTAAAGGAGATAAGTCTGACTATTTCAGCATAATTTCTGCTGTTTTTTACCTAGAAAACAATGATAAAAATCTAACTAAGGAGATTATAAATATAATTTTTCAAAAAATAAAAAATGAAGAAAAAAATGCAAATTCATCAGAAATCACTCATTTAATTTTAGATATGGCATTCTGCCCATTTATAGAAGATTCTGAAAAAAGAAAAATGCTCAAAGAGCTAGAGGTAGCAGAGAAAAATATTCCTCTTATAATAAGACTTGCTAAAAAAAATCATTATGCCTTTGTGAACTGGAGAAACTTTAGTGCATATAATATCTTATTTAAAAAAGAATTGGCAAAAAGAATATTGAGGAAATTTTATTAAAAAGTTTATAATAGCAAGGCTAGTATGACTTCAACTTTATCAAGTTTCGCTATCATATGTTTCGCATGCAAATATGCATATGGTAGTGCTCTTCTAGGTAGATTAGTATTATATATCACCAGAATGATTCCACACACACAGTCGCTAGCTGAAAAGAGCTTAATATTTTAAGCTCTTTTCTCTTTATACTGATATATATACAACAAAAAAGCCTCTTACGAGGCTTTTTTCTTTTTATTAATTAGCGATTATTCTGCATCATCTGCCATATTAAGCATTTCGGCTAAGTTAGTTGTTGCATCATCTGCTGTCATAACGAATTCATCAGCAATTGCTGCCTCATCGTCTTCAGACAATTTAATTACAACATCGTCTACAATACGTTTTTTGTGACGACTTTGGTGATACGCAAAACCAGTACCAGCAGGGATTAAACGACCTACGATTACGTTCTCTTTCAAGCCTCGTAATTCATCACGTTTACCCGCCACCGCTGCTTCAGTAAGCACGCGAGTGGTTTCTTGGAACGATGCCGCAGAAATGAAGGATTCTGTCGCCAATGACGCTTTGGTAATACCAAGTAACTCACGTTCGAATTCAACTGGTGGTTTACCTTCCGCTTCACGTTTACGGTTCACAATTTTCACGCGAGCTACTTCAACTTGTTCCCCTTCGAGGAATTCGCTGTCATAAGCTTTCGTAATGACTGCTTTACGTAACATTTGACGTACGATAACTTCGATGTGCTTATCGTTAATTTTTACCCCTTGTAAGCGGTAAACTTCTTGCACTTCGTTCACGATATATTCAGTTACAGCACGAACACCACGTAAACGTAAGATATCGTGCGGAGTTTCTGCACCATCAGAAATCACGTCACCACGTTCTACCATCTCACCTTCAAATACGTTGAGCTGACGCCATTTTGGAATCATTTCTTCGTAGATTTCACCTTCAGTTGGGGTGATTAACAAGCGACGTTTACCTTTGGTTTCTTTACCGAAGGACACGATACCTGAAATTTCAGCCAAGATTGCAGGCTCTTTCGGTTTACGAGCTTCGAATAAATCAGCAACGCGTGGAAGACCACCGGTAATATCTTTAGTACCCACAGATTCTTGTGGAATACGTGCAAGTGGTTCACCCACTTTCACTTCCGCACCGTCATCTAAACTAACGATTGCTTTACCTGGTAAGAAGTATTGCGCAATAACGTCAGTTTCAGGTAAGAAGATATCGTTACCTTTTGCATCAACTAATTTAATAGTTGGACGTAAATCTTTACCTGCTGTTGCACGTTCACCCACGTCTTGTACCACGATAGAAGAAAGACCGGTTAATTCATCCGTTTGACGGGTTACAGTTAAACCATCCACGATATCAACGAATTTCACAAAACCAGATACTTCAGAGACAACTGGCATTGTATGAGGATCCCAGTTTGCCACTGTTTCACCCGCTGATACTTCTTGACCATCTGCTTTATTCAACACAGTACCGTAAGGCACTTTATAGTGTTCTTTCGTACGACCAAATTCATCTGTAACGGTTAATTCGGTATTACGAGAAGTTAAAACTAATTTACCTTCGTCATTAACAACGAATTTCGCGTTAGCAAGGTGTAAAGTACCGTTGTTTTTGATTTGTACGCTAGATTCTTTCGCTGCCGCAGAAGCTGCACCACCGATGTGGAACGTACGCATGGTTAACTGTGTACCTGGCTCACCGATAGATTGAGCAGCGATAACACCCACTGCTTCACCTTGGTTGATGAGGTGACCACGCGCTAAGTCACGACCGTAACATTTCGCACAAACACCGAAGTCAGTATCACAAGTTACAACAGAACGTACTTTTACGCTGTCCACTGAGTTTGCATCTAACACATCACAAAGTTTTTCATCTAATAAGGTGTTACGTGCAATTAAGACTTCTTCTGTACCTGGTTTATACACATCTTCAGCCACAACACGACCTAACACTAATTCGCGAAGTGGAACTTTCTCATCGCCACCTTCGATTAATGGAGTCATGACTAAACCTTCGTGCGTACCACAGTCATCTTCAACGATCACTAAGTCTTGTGCTACGTCAACTAAACGACGAGTTAAGTAACCAGAGTTTGCTGTTTTTAATGCGGTATCCGCCAAACCTTTACGCGCACCGTGGGTTGAAATAAAGTACTGAAGTACGTTCAAACCTTCACGGAAGTTCGCTGTAATTGGAGTTTCGATGATCGAACCATCTGGACGCGCCATCAAACCACGCATACCTGCTAACTGACGAATCTGAGCTGCAGAACCACGCGCACCAGAATCAGCCATCATAAAGATACTGTTGAAAGAAGCTTGTTTCTCAGGATTACCTTCACGGTTGATAACTTCTTCCTGAGATAAGTTTTCCATCATTGCTTTCGCTACACGCTCATTTGCTGCAGCCCAAATATCGATGACTTTGTTATAACGCTCACCCGCTGTTACAAGACCAGATTGGAACTGTTCTTGAATTTCTGCCACTTCAGCTTCCGCTGCAGAAATAATTTCGTATTTTTTCTCTGGGATAACCATATCGTCGATACCCACAGAAGAACCTGAACGTGCAGCATAAGCAAAACCGGTATACATAATATGGTCAGCAAACATTACTGCTTCTTTCAAACCTAAACGACGATAAGCTTCGTTGATAAGTTTAGAAATTGCTTTTTTACCTAATGTTTGGTTAAACAATGAATAAGGCATACCTTTTGGCGCGATCATCCATAAGATTGCACGACCGATAGTGGTATCGGTTAATGTGGTTTTCTCTTCGAATTCGCCAGCTTCATTTTTCACATATTCAGTAATACGTACTTTAACGCGAGAATGTAATTCTGCTTCACCTGTGCGATATGCTTTTTCAGCTTCGCGCGGATCTTGCAATAACATGCCTTCACCTTTACCGTTCACTTTTTCACGGGTCATATAGTAAAGACCCAACACCACGTCTTGTGATGGAACGATAATAGGATCACCGTTTGCTGGTGAAAGTACGTTGTTGGTCGACATCATTAACGCACGCGCTTCTAACTGCGCTTCAAGTGTTAATGGTACGTGAACCGCCATTTGGTCACCATCGAAGTCCGCGTTGAACGCCGCACAAACAAGTGGGTGTAACTGGATTGCTTTACCTTCGATTAGAAGTGGTTCAAACGCTTGGATACCTAAACGGTGAAGTGTCGGTGCACGGTTCAATAGAATTGGGTGCTCACGAATAACTTCTGCCAAAATATCCCAAACGATCGCGTCTTCACGCTCAACCATTTTCTTAGCCGCTTTAATCGTCGTTGCATAACCACGGCTTTCTAATTTTGCATAGATAAACGGACGGAATAATTCCAATGCCATTTTCTTCGGTAAACCACATTGGTGTAAGTGCAAGTATGGACCTACAGTGATTACAGAACGGCCTGAATAGTCAACACGTTTACCTAATAAGTTTTGACGGAAACGACCTTGTTTACCTTTGATCATATCCGCAAGTGATTTCAATGGACGACGGTTAGAACCCGTAATCGCACGACCACGGCGACCATTATCTAATAACGCATCAACAGATTCTTGTAACATACGTTTTTCGTTGCGCACGATAATATCTGGTGCGATTAAATCTAATAAACGTTTTAAACGGTTGTTACGGTTGATCACGCGACGATATAGATCGTTTAAGTCAGAAGTTGCAAAACGGCCACCATCTAATGGTACTAACGGACGTAAATCTGGTGGAAGTACTGGTAATACAGTCATTACCATCCACTCTGGTTTATTACCAGACTGTTGGAACGCTTCTAATAATTTTAAGCGTTTAGTGATTTTCTTACGTTTTGTTTCAGAGTTAGTTTCTTGTAACTCTTCACGTAATTTTTCACATTCCACTTCAAGATCAATACCTTTAAGTAAATCTTGAATTGCTTCAGCACCCATTTTCGCTTCGAATTCATCTTGCCAACGGTCTTCTGCATCAAGGAATTGTTCTTCAGTTAATAACTGTCCACGCTCCAAATCGGTCATTCCCGGTTCGGTTACGATGTACATTTCAAAATAAAGCACACGTTCAATATCACGTAATGGCATATCTAGTAATAAACCGATACGGGACGGAAGTGATTTTAAAAACCAAATGTGTGCAACTGGACAAGCCAATTCAATGTGGCCCATACGTTCACGACGCACTTTAGTTTGTGTTACTTCTACACCACATTTTTCACAAATCACACCACGGTGTTTTAAGCGTTTATATTTACCGCATAAACATTCGTAATCTTTTACTGGCCCGAAAATACGTGCACAGAAAAGACCGTCACGCTCAGGTTTGAACGTACGATAGTTGATTGTTTCAGGTTTTTTAACTTCACCAAATGACCAAGAACGGATCATGTCTGGAGAAGCTAACCCAATTTTAATCACATCAAAATCTTCACTGGTTTTTGATTGTGCTTTTAAAAACTTAACTAAGTCTTTCACAAATAGTCTCCTGTCGGAGTTAAGGGTTTCAAAGTGCGGTCAAAAATATTTTGTTTTTTAACCGCACTTCGGCGATTTCTTCCTTTTGCTTCCCCCGCTGTACAGGGGAAGACCGGTTTGTCGATTACTCTTCGTCTAACTCGATATTCAAACCAAGTGAACGGATTTCTTTCATAATCACGTTGAAAGATTCCGGTGTACCCGGATCCATTTGTTGGTTGCCACCGACGATGTTTTTATACATCTTCGTACGACCATTCACATCATCGGATTTCACGGTTAACATTTCTTGTAAGGTGTAAGCTGCACCGTATGCTTCAAGTGCCCATACCTCCATCTCACCGAAACGTTGACCACCGAATTGTGCTTTACCACCAAGTGGTTGTTGAGTAACAAGACTATAAGAACCAGTTGAACGAGCATGCATTTTGTCATCAACTAAGTGGTTCAATTTGAGCATGTACATATAACCTACGGTTACTGGACGCTCGAATTTCTCACCAGTACGACCATCGTATAACGTGATCTGACCTGAAGTTGGTAAGCCACCAAGTTTCAACATTTCTTTGATTTCTTGCTCATCCGCACCATCAAATACTGGTGTTGCTACCGGTAAACCTTTACGTAGGTTTTCTGCTAAACGCATGATTTCGTCATCACTAAAGGTGCTTAAATCCACTTTTTGTGCGCCATGACCTAAATCGTATGCTTTTTGCATATAGCCACGAAGTTTCTCAACATCTTGTTTTTGTTTGATCATCGCATTGATTTGATCACCGATACCTTTAGCTGCTAAGCCTAAGTGGGTTTCTAAGATCTGACCGATGTTCATACGAGATGGTACACCCAGTGGGTTCAATACGATTTCAACCGGTTGACCGTTTTCATCGTATGGCATATCTTCCACAGGGTTGATTTTTGAGATAACACCTTTGTTACCATGACGACCCGCCATTTTATCACCTGGTTGGATATGACGTTTCACCGCTAGGTAAACTTTAACCACTTTTAACACGCCTGGTGCGAGGTCATCGCCTTTAATGATTTTCTTACGTTTTACTTCAAGTTTGTGTTCAAACTCTTTACGTAATTCTTCATATTGCTCAGCAAGCTGTTCTAATTGGTTTTGTTTTTCTTCATCTGAAATGGTTTGTTCTAACCATTTGGTGCGATCCATTTTATCTAATTGAGCCGCATCAATACCGCCAGCGATAAGTACATTACGCACACGAGCAAACAAGCCAGCTTCTAAGATTTCTAATTCATCAGAAAGGTCTTTCTTAGCTTGTTTTAACTGCATTTCTTCAATTTCTAATGCACGTTTGTCTTTTTCTACGCCATCACGAGTGAAGACTTGAACGTCAATTACAGTACCGCTTACGCTGTTTGGTACACGTAATGAAGAGTCCTTCACGTCAGATGCTTTTTCACCGAAGATTGCACGTAACAATTTTTCTTCTGGTGTTAATTGCGTTTCGCCTTTAGGGGTTACTTTACCGACTAAGATGTCACCACCTTTAACTTCAGCCCCCACATAAACGATACCTGATTCATCCAATTTGCTTAATGCAGATTCACCTACGTTTGGAATATCCGCAGTGATTTCTTCAGAACCTAATTTAGTATCACGCGCCACACAAGATAATTCTTGAATATGGATTGTCGTGAAGCGGTCTTGTTGTACAACACGCTCAGAAACTAACATTGAGTCTTCGAAGTTATAACCGTTCCAAGGCATGAACGCCACACGGATATTTTGACCTAATGCTAATTCACCTAAGTCTGTTGAAGGACCATCTGCTAACACTTCACCACGGTTAATTGGATCGCCTAAATTCACACAAGGAATTTGGTTGATACACGTATTTTGGTTAGAACGGGTGTATTTAATTAAGTTATAAATATCGATACCCGCTTCGCCTGCTACGGTTTCGTCTTCATTTACTTTGATAACGATACGAGAAGCATCAACATATTGAACTGTACCACCACGTTTCGCTACAACCGCCACGCCTGAGTCAAGTGCGATTGGTTTTTCCATACCTGTACCCACTAACGGCTTATCAGCACGTAAAGTAGGAACCGCTTGACGTTGCATGTTCGCACCCATTAAGGCACGGTTCGCATCATCATGCTCTAAGAATGGAATTAACGCTGCTGCCACAGATACAACTTGTTGGGTTGAAACGTCCATATAGTGAATTTCTTCTGGTTTATAAAGACCTGATTCACCACGTTCACCACGTGCAGTAACGAATGCATCTGTAAAGCGATTGTTCTCATCAAGATTTGAGTTCGCCTGTGCAATGATGTAGTTTGCTTCATCAATTGCAGATAAATATTCGATTTCTTCGGTTACTTGACCATAAACCACTTTACGATATGGCGTTTCTAAGAAACCATAATCGTTAGTACGAGCAAATGCAGAAAGTGAGTTGATCAAACCGATGTTTGGACCTTCAGGTGTTTCGATTGGACATAAACGACCATAGTGGGTGTTATGTACGTCACGCACTTCAAAGCCGGCACGTTCACGAGTTAAACCGCCTGGACCTAATGCAGAAATACGACGTTTGTGTGTCACTTCTGATAATGGGTTGTTTTGGTCCATGAATTGCGAAAGTTGTGAAGAACCAAAGAATTCTTTCACTGCCGCAGAAATTGGTTTTGGATTAATTAAGTCTTGTGGCGTGATCGCATCTAAATCACCTAAAGATAAACGCTCTTTAACGGCTCTTTCTACGCGAACTAAACCAATACGGAATTGGTTTTCTGCCATCTCACCCACAGAACGAATACGACGGTTACCCAAGTGGTCGATATCATCCACTTCACCACGACCATTACGGATATCGATGAGTTTTTTCATCACACGAATGATATCGTCGTTACTTAAAATACCCGTACCCTCGCCTTCAGGAATACCTAACGAGCGATTAAACTTCATACGACCTACTGCAGATAAATCATAACGTTCTGCAGAGAAGAATAAGTTATTGAATAATGCTTCTGAAGATTCTGGTGTAGGTGGTTCACCTGGACGCATCATACGATAGATTTCATATAATGCACTTACACGATCGTAAGTTGGATCAACACGTAATGTTTCAGAGATATATGGACCGTAATCTAAGTCATTGGTGAATAATGTTTCGATGATTTTATAGCCTGCTTGCGATAATTTCGCTAACACTTCTAAAGAAATCTCGCCATTTGCTGGGCAAATAATTTCACCTGATTCAAGATCAACGTAATCTTTTGCCGCTACTTTGCCTGCGATATATTCAGTTGGCACTTCAACTTGTGTCACATTATCTTTTTCTAATGCTTTGATGTGACGAGCAGTGATACGACGACCGCGCTCTACATAGACTTTGCCATTTGCTTCAATATCAAATGTTGCCGTTTCACCACGTAGACGTTCTGGCACTAATGTCATGAGTAATTTATTGCCAGCGATCTCGAAAGTTACTTTGTCGAAGAATAAGTTTAAGATTTCTTCAACGGTGTAACCTAACGCACGTAAAATAATGGTTGCCGGTAATTTACGACGGCGGTCAATACGCGCATATAAGTTATCTTTTGGATCAAATTCGAAATCTAACCAAGAACCACGGTAAGGAATAATACGTGCGTTATAAAGCACTTTACCTGAAGAGTGTGTTTTACCTTTGTCAGAATCAAAAAATACGCCTGGGCTACGGTGTAATTGTGAAACGATAACACGCTCAGTACCATTGATGACAAAGGTACCGTTGTCAGTCATTAATGGGATTTCCCCCATATATACTTCGCTTTCTTTAATGTCTTTGACTGCGCGTGATGAAGATTCTTTATCGTAGCTAACTAAACGTAATTTTACACGTAAACCTGCTGCATAAGTTGAACCACGGATTTGACATTCACGGACATCAAATTCTGGTTCTTCTAAACGGTAATCAACATATTGTAATTCTGTATAACCGTTATTGCTTACGATTGGGAAAACAGAACGGAATGCAGCTTCTAAGCCTTGTTGACCTTCAGGATCTTTTTGAATGAATTTATCAAAAGAATCTAATTGGATAGTTAATAAATAAGGTACATTTAAAACTTGCGGACGTTTGCCGAAGTCTTTACGAATTCGTTTTTTCTCAGTATAGGAGTAACCCATTATTGGTTTTCCTCTGTAAATTTTAGTGAGACCGAGTTGATATAAAAAAGTGCGGTCAAATTAATTGACGTTTTTATTTATATCGGAGATTGACGCCGTTTCGGATACCGCACTCTGAACCTTACTTCTGTAGTGGGCTACTTAAATTAAAACGTCTGATTAATTTAAGTGGAAACAGATACCATTAAACGGAAAATGTCTATCTGTTTTTTGTGCTGTTTTTGATAGCACAAAATGGCTGATGGTAAACCACCAGCCATTAAGCCTGAGAAACAGGACATAAGTGAATCAAAAATTATTTGATTTCTACTTTTGCACCAGCTTCTTCTAATTCTTTCTTAAGTGCTTCAGCTTCTTCTTTAGAAACGCCTTCTTTTAAGTTAGCTGGAGCAGATTCAACTAAGTCTTTAGCTTCTTTTAAGCCTAAACCAGTTGCACCACGTACTGCTTTGATAACTGCTACTTTGTTAGCACCAGCTTCAGCAAGAACTACGTCGAATTCAGTTTTTTCTTCTGCCGCTGCTGCTGCGCCGCCAACTGTTGGAGCTGCTGCTACTGCTGCTGCAGAAACGCCGAATTTTTCTTCCATCGCTGCGATTAATTCAACGATTTCAGTTACAGATTTAGAAGCGATCGCTTCAATGATTTGTTCGTTAGTTAATGACATAACAATCAATTCCTAAAATTAATAAAGTTAAATGAAGTAAGAAACGCTTAATGATTAAGCTGCTTCTTGTAATTTGTCGCGTAATGCCGCAAAAGTGCGAACAAGTTTGCCTGCCGCAGCTTCTTTCATTGTGCCCATTAAACGTGCAATTGCTTCTTCGTAAGTTGGTAATGTTGCTAAGAATTCAACATCTTGGATCTTACCTTCAAAGGCTGCACCTTTAATTTCAAACTTATCGTTTGCTTTAGCAAAATCTTTGAACAAACGTGCTGCTGCACCTGGGTGTTCGTTAGAGAATGCGATAAGTGTTGGACCTACAAACGTATCTTGTAAGCATTCGAAATCAGTGCCTTCAACCGCACGACGTAATAAAGTATTACGAACAACGCGCATTGTCACACCAGCTTCACGAGCTGCTTTACGTAATTCAGTCATTTTATCAACAGTTACACCGCGAGAATCCGCGATTACTGCTGAAAGTGCACCTTTGGCTGCTTCATTTACTTCGGCAACAATTGCTTGTTTGTCTTGAAGATTTAATGCCATTGGCTTTTAGCTCCTGAATACACTCCGATTTCTCGGAATTAATTTACCTCATCGAAAGAGTTATCTTTCAGACTAGGACGACTTCGGTGCCCAGAAGCAAGAAATATTCTTATTCTGTTCACCATCTACGTAGGATTATTAAGACGATTATTGCTAACCATTCCCTACGGTCTTGGACGGGGCTTGAATAGGTCAAGCACCAACCAGAAATTTTACGCCAAGCGTAATTTAGGAGCGAGATTATAGTGATTAATCTCGCTCTTGTAAAGTCTATTGTAGAAAAAATCTGCAGATTTTAACCGCTCTTTCCTATTATTTTCTTACTGCAATCGCTTCGATTTCTAGGCCAACATCTTTTGGTAAGCGAGCAACTTCTACGCAAGAACGAGCAGGGAAATTAGGATGATTATTTTCTTTAAAGAATTTCTCATACTCTGCATTTACTGCTGCAAAATCATTAAGATCTTTCACAAACACAGTGGTTTTCACAATATCACCTACTTTCAAACCAGCCTGTTCAATAATGGCTTTCACGTTTTCTAACGATTGACGCGCCTGAGCTACAATATCTTTTGGCACTTCACCCGTTGCAGGGTTAACCGGGATTTGACCTGATGTTAAAACTAAATTACCTAAATCCACCGCTTGAACATAAGGACCGATTGCTGCTGGGGCTTTTTCTGTATGAATGATTTTAGTCATGATATTCTCCTTTAATATTGACGTATAAATACGCTTGCTATCCTAACATATAAGTGACTTTATCGCTTATACGAGTATTCTTAATCAATCTCTTTTAATACATCATCAGACAATTCTTTCTGTGAACTTTCTTTTACTTTGCCATCATTTACTTTAAATTCTAAATTCTGATAATAAGCTTCGCGGAAAGTAACATAAGGATCTTGGGCTTGATTGAGCAATTCTGTTTGGTCCAATGTTTTCGAGCGTTTATCTATGGCTTGCACACCATATTTCACCAGTGACCACGGCCCCCCCACCCAATTCCAGAACGGATAAGTATAAGCCGCATCGACCACTGCCCCCGTTAATTGACGAGGTGTTGTCGCATTATAAATTGGCAATACAATATAAGTGCCCGCATCTACACCGTAGGTGCCCAATGTTTCACCAAAACTGCGTTGATCATAAACCTGCAAGTCTTTGCTTGCACTGGCAAAATCAAATAAGCCACCGATACCAAAGGTTGAGTTAATCCAGAAACGGTTGAAGTGAACAAAGGCTTTTTTCGGTTCACCTTCTAATAAACGGTTCACAAAGCTCACTGGCTCATCTAAGTTATTTGCCACATTAGCTAAACCTTTTGTGACCGGTGTCGGCACGTAATCACGCCAGCCTTTCGCTGCAGGTTCTAACACATAACGGTCCATGACTTTATAGTTAAAATCAAACATCGTGCGGTTAAAACTTTCTAATTTATCATTGCGTTCACCATCTGCTTTGGTTGCACAACCCGTTAATACAGCTGTTGCAATTAAGCCGACCGCAAGTAAAGGTGTTTTTTTCATTCCACTTTCCTATCACAAAAAATTGTCTTTATTCTAACCAACTTGAAAGATAACTACAAAAAATTTATTAAAACCTAGAGATAACTTTTCTGTTCGCTATGTTTAATCATAGTGCTTTTTAGTTTTCCAAAAATGACTTTTGTTCCCGATATAAACAAAAATGCCACCTTTCGGTGACATTCTTTGCAATATAGATTAATTATTCAGTTGCATTTTTTAATGGAATTTCTGCATCTGGCTCGTGAGTAATACGGTTACGTAAATCACGACGAATAATCTCAATTGTCCAGAACCAGAAAATATGTCCCACTAATTCAGAAATATGTTCATATAATGGCCATTCTGCAACAGGTGGTGTTAAACCCAATGCAGGGAAAGTGATGTAGTGCACACAAATATCTGCGATTAAACCGGCACCAATACCTTGCCAGAATTTGATTTTAGGGAAACGTTCTGCCACTAAACAGTAAGCAATAGCAAATACTAATGAGAAAGTAATGTGAGTCACGCCAATCCAGTCAAAACCATGATCTGCAAAAGTGAATGCTGCTTGAGTTGGGTCAATACCTAAATAATCACGTAAGAATACGTGTGGTGGGTTTAAGAATGCACGTGAACAGACTTGAAGAATTTGAGCTTGGCTTAAACCTGTGATGTCTACTTTACATGCTGCTGCGAAGAAATCGATTGGGCTACGCGGTGGGAATGGATGCTCAGCACCCCATTTTACGAATGCAGAAATTAAACCCGCAATAATACCAACAAAAATCGCTACGCCATAACGACGACGATTAGCAGGAGTTTGTTCAAAAATACCTGACATATATTTGCTCCGAAAAAAGAAAAAATGACCGCACTTTGTATCAAAAGTCGCGGTTCCCATTTTGCTTTAGCAAAACTTGTCTTTGATTCTCAATGACTTTGACTTGTTAGTCAAGAACTAATTATTAAGAGTTAGAACATTTTATGATAAGAATAAAAAAATGCGGTTATTTCTAACCGCACTTTCATGTTCTTAAAATTAAAGTTTTGCTGAAAGCATTGCTTCTAATTTCTCTTGGTCAACTGCAAATTTGCGAATTCCCTCTGCTAATTTCTCAACAGCCATCGCATCGCTGTTATGTTGCCAGTAGAATTCTGCTTCTGTTAATGGTTGAGGTTTCGCTTTTACTTCACCTTTGTAGTCTAGTTTACGTACAAGTGCGGTTGAATTTTCCTGTAATTCTTTAAGTAAAGCGGGTGCAATAGTTAAACGATCACAACCTGCTAATTCAATAATTTCACCTACATTACGGAAACTTGCACCCATTACCACTGTTTTATAACCGTATTCTTTGTAGTAGTTATAAATTTTGGTTACAGAAATGACACCTGGGTCTTCTGCTGGAGCATATTCTTTTTTATCAGTATTTGCTTTGTACCAGTCTAAGATACGACCGACGAATGGCGAAATTAAGTAAACCCCTGCTTCAGCACACGCACGTGCTTGGGCTTCAGAGAATAATAAAGTTAAGTTACAGTTAATGCCTTCTTTTTCAAGAATCTCTGCTGCACGAATACCTTGCCATGTTGACGCAATTTTGATCAAGATACGATCATTTGAAATACCTGCCGCATTATAAAGTGCGATAAGTTTACGTGCTTTTTCAACGGTTGCTTGGGTATCGTAAGAAAGACGCGCATCCACTTCCGTTGAAATACGTCCTGGGACAATTTTTAAAATTTCTAAACCGATGTTTACCGCTAATTTATCTTCTGCATCAATTAATTGTTGCGCTTTATCTGCACTTTGTGCTTTGGCGTAAGTAATCGCTTCATCAATTAATGGTGCATATTGTGGTAATGCTGAAGCACTTAAAATTAAAGATGGGTTTGTTGTTGCATCTTGTGGTTGGTATTTTTTAATTGCATCAATATCGCCCGTATCAGCCACGACGACGGTCATACTACGAAGTGAATCTAACTGAGTTGTCATTATATTCTCCTTGAATGGATTTGTTTGAATTCGACTGTCTTACGATAGCATAATTAGCTTTAAAAAGGTAATTCGTCCAGGAAAATATTTACGATAGGGAAAACCAATGCATTCTAAATTTATCCTCTCATACCATCACTTTTAACAATTTTTTCGCGATTTATTAGATACAAATCACAAAACGTTATTTTTCTTTAAATAATTACCTTACAAATCTTTACAAAAATGAAATTTTGAGCTAATAAGAGAAAGACCCTTTATAAAAATATCGCCTAATGACAAGGAGGCTCAAATGCAACACAAACTACTTTTCTCTGCCATTGCGCTTGCTCTTTCCTATTCTGCTCAAGCAGTTATAGTGCCTGAAGGAACGCAATTAGATGAAAAACAACATATCGTGATCAATAACGGGGCTGAACCACAAAGTTTTGACCCACAAAAAACTGAAGGTGTACCTGAATCTAGCGTTGCTTATCAATTACTTGAAGGCCTCGTCACCTCAGACTCTGAAGGTAAACTTCAACCGGGTGTAGCTGAAAGCTGGGAAAACACACCAGACTTTAAAACGTGGACATTCCATTTACGTAAAGATGCCAAATGGTCAAATGGTGATCCCGTTACTGCGCACGATTTCGTGTTTGCTTGGCGTCGTTTAGTGGATCCTGCAACAGCAGCCCCTTATGCAAGTTACTTAAGTTATTTACAAGTGGAAAATGCGCAAGACATCATTGACGGTAAGAAAAAACCGGCTGAATTAGGTGTTGAAGCAAAAGATGATTACACCTTTGTGGTTCATGCAACCAATCCTGTGCCTTATGCAGTCAGTTTAACGACTCACCAATCCTTATTGCCATTACCACAAAAAGTGGTCGAAAAATTGGGTGATGCATGGGTGAAAAAAGAAAACTACGTGGGTAATGGTGCCTATAAACTCGCTAACCACATTATTAATGAAAAAATCGAATTTGAACGTAACCCACTCTATTGGAACGATAAAGAGACTGTCATTAACAGTGCAACATTCCTTGCGATTGAAAACCCAAGTACTGATGTGGCGCGTTATCGTGCAGGCGATTTAGATATGACGAACTACGCCTTACCACCAGAACAATTTGCTAAATTACAAAAAGAGTTACCTGGTGAAGTATTCACGACACGAACTCTTGCAACCTATTCTTACGAGTTAAACAATAAGAAAGCACCTTTTGATAACGTGAATGTTCGTAAAGCCTTGAACTTATCCCTTGATCGTAATGTGATCACCGATAAAGTTTTAGGCCAAGGTCAAACACCAACCTATGTGTTTACCCCAACTTACATCGAAGAAGGCCAGCTCATTCAACAACCTGCTTATTCAAAAGAACCGATGGCACAACGTAATGAAGAAGCCATTAAACTCTTAGAAGAAGCTGGCTACAGCAAAGCAAATCCGTTGAAATTCAGCATTCTTTACAACACCAATGAAAACCACAAAAAAGTGGCCATTGCTGCGGCATCTATGTGGAAAGCAAACACCAAAGGTTTAATTGATGTGAAATTAGAAAACCAAGAGTGGAAAACTTACATTGATAGCCGTCGTGCAGGCCGTTACGATGCAGCGCGTGCAGGCTGGAATGCGGATTACAACCAAGCCACAACATTCGGCAACTATTTCTTATCTAATTCGAGTAACAATACCGCAAAATATGCGAACCCTGAATATGATAAAGCCATTGCTGAATCTTATGTCGCAACGGATGCGGAAGGTCGTGCAAAAGCCTACGCAAAAGCCGAAGAAATTCTTGCAAAAGATTTCGGTATCGTGCCAATTTTTAACTATGTGAATCCACGCTTAGTGAAACCTTACGTAAAAGGCTATTCAGGCAAAGATCCACAAGATCACATTTACTTACGCAACCTTTATATTATTAAACATTAATTCGTTGCTCGTATTTAAGTGCGGTTAAAAATTATCGTATTTTTTGACCGCACTTTTCGCCCATTTTGGTTGGAGTTATTATGCTCAAATTTATTTTTAAACGGCTGTTGGAAGCCTTACCAACGCTGTTTATTTTAATTACTTTTTCCTTCTTTCTGATGCGTCTCGCCCCTGGTAGCCCGTTCACCTCAGAACGTGCTTATCCACCAGAAGTCATGGCAAATATCGAAGCGAAGTATCATTTGAATGAACCTTTGTATAAACAATACTTTCTTTATTTGGAAAATCTCTCCCAAGGTGATTTTGGCCCCTCTTTTAAATATAAAGATCAATCGGTCAATGATTTAATCGCATCAGCCTTCCCGGTTTCCTTAAAATTGGGGATGGTCGCTTTTGCCTTTGCTGTGGTATTAGGTGTCACAGCGGGTACGCTCGCCGCACTCAATCAAAATAGTCGCTGGGATTATATTCTAATGAGCTTTTCAATGCTTGGGGTCATTATGCCAAGCTTTGTCTTCGCACCAGTCTTAGTACTGATTTTCGCCATTTATTTGGGTTGGTTACCCGCTGGCGGTTGGAATGGCGGTTCAGCAATGTACATTATTTTACCCGTTGCCTCATTAACTATCGCTTATGTTGCAGGGATTGCGCGTATCATGCGCGGATCCATGATTGAAGTACTGCATTCCAACTTTATTCGTACCGCTAAAGCCAAAGGGCTTTCAACCTCAAGAATCATTTTAAAACATGCTTTACGCCCGGCTCTTTTACCTGTGATTACCTATTTAGGGCCAGCTTTTGTGGGGATTATTACCGGCTCAATGGTCATCGAAAGCGTGTTTGGTTTACCCGGCATGGGGTTATTATTTGTAAACGGTGCATTAAACCGTGATTATTCTTTAGTTTTAAGTCTCACCATTTTAGTGGGCACATTAACCATTTTATTTAATGCGATTGTGGATATTTTATACGCTATCATCGATCCAAAAATTCGTTATTAAGGATAAGTTATGACAGATTATCGTACTCAGCCGATTAATCAGAAAAATGCGGATTTTGTGGAACAAGTGGCTGACCGTATTGAAGAAATGCAACTGGAAGGCCGCAGCCTATGGCAAGATGCGAAACGCCGTTTTTTCCGCAATAAAGCGGCCGTTGCCAGTCTGATTATTTTGGCGTTTATTATTGTATTTATTACCGTAGCACCTTGGTTCTTCCCATTTACCTATGAAGATACCGATTGGAATATGATGAGCTCCCCACCAACAATGGAAGGCTATCACTTCTTCGGTACCGATGCCTCGGGTCGAGACTTATTGATACGTACTGCTATTGGTGGACGGATTTCATTATTAGTAGGTATTGCGGGTGCTTTCATTTCCGTAACCATCGGTACAATTTATGGGGCTATTTCTGGTTATGTAGGCGGTAAAACAGATATGTTGATGATGCGCTTTTTAGAGATTCTCAGCTCATTTCCATTTATGTTCTTCGTCATTTTGTTGGTGACCCTTTTTGGCCAAAACATTTTCTTAATTTTTATCGCAATCGGGGCGATTGCTTGGCTTGGTCTTGCTCGTATCGTACGTGGTCAAACGCTTAGTTTGAAAAATAAAGAATTCGTCGAAGCCGCCATCGTTTGTGGCGTGTCTCGTCGCCAAATCATTTTTAAGCACATCATTCCAAATGTATTGGGCTTAGTGGCAGTTTACGCCTCGCTTGAAGTACCTGGACTTATTCTTTTCGAATCATTCTTAAGTTTCTTAGGCTTAGGAACACAAGAGCCGATGAGTAGCTGGGGCGCACTATTAAGTGATGGAGCAGCACAAATGGAAGTCTCGCCTTGGCTATTAATTTTCCCGGCATTTTTCCTTTGTCTCACGCTGTTTTGTTTTAACTTTATCGGTGACGGGTTGCGTGATGCACTCGATCCAAAAGATAGATAGGAGCGAATCATGAATCCTTTATTAGATGTAAAAAATCTCTACGTTCGCTTCAAAACACCAGATGGCATCGTCACTGCAGTGAATGATTTAAACTTCACACTTAATGCGGGAAGCACGCTCGGCATCGTGGGTGAAAGTGGTTCAGGCAAATCACAAACTGCCTTTGCGTTAATGGGCTTATTGGCGGCCAATGGTACAGTGGAAGGTTCCGCCATCTTTGAAGGTAAAGAATTGGTTAATTTACCGAAGGCTGAATTGAATAAAATCCGTGCCGAGCAAATTTCCATGATTTTCCAAGATCCGATGACCTCTCTCAACCCTTACATGAAAATCGGTGAACAGCTCATGGAAGTTCTACAGTTACACAAAGGTTATGATAAACAAACTGCCTTTGCTGAATCCGTGAAAATGCTGGATGCGGTAAAAATGCCAGAAGCTAAAAAACGCATGGGCATGTATCCACACGAGTTTTCAGGTGGTATGCGTCAACGGGTGATGATTGCGATGGCTTTGCTATGTCGTCCTAAATTACTTATTGCCGATGAACCAACAACCGCTTTGGATGTGACCGTTCAAGCGCAAATCATGACTTTGTTAAATGAGTTAAAACGTGAGTTTAATACCGCGATTATTATGATCACTCACGATTTAGGTGTGGTAGCGGGTATTTGCGATCAAGTGATGGTGATGTATGCCGGACGAACCATGGAATACGGCACAGCAGAGCAAATTTTCTATCATCCAACCCATCCTTATTCTATTGGCTTAATGGATGCGATTCCTCGCTTAGATGGCAATGAAGAACACTTGGTCACCATTCCAGGCAATCCACCGAATTTATTGCATTTGCCAAAAGGTTGCCCATTCTCACCCCGTTGCCAATTTGCAACAGAACAATGCCAAACTGCGCCAAAACTGACCGCATTTAATGAAGGTCAATTACGCAATTGTTGGTTACCCGTGGAGAAATTTACCCTATGACAGTTTCAAATAACAAAGAATTACTCCTTGAAGTCAATCACTTAGGCGTCAGTTTTAAAATTCAAAATGATAAATCCCTTTTCTTCGCCAAGCCTCAAACCTTAAAAGCAGTAAAGGATGTTTCCTTTAAGCTTTATGAAGGTGAAACTCTCGGTGTAGTAGGTGAATCGGGTTGTGGTAAATCCACGCTTGCACGTGCCATCATCGGCTTAGTCGAAGCGAGTGAAGGGGAGATCTTGTGGCTTGGTAAAAATTTACGAAAACAATCAGCTAAACAATGGAAAGATACTCGTAAAGATATTCAAATGATTTTCCAAGATCCACTCGCTTCTCTCAACCCGCGAATGAACATTGGCGAAATCATTGCCGAGCCATTAAAGATCTACCAACCGCACTTAAGTGCTGCTGAAGTGAAAGAAAAAGTGCAAGCTATGATGTTGAAAGTCGGACTTTTACCGAACTTGATTAACCGCTATCCACATGAGTTTTCTGGTGGCCAATGTCAGCGTATCGGTATCGCTCGAGCGTTAATCATTGAGCCTAAAATGATCATTTGTGATGAACCCGTTTCTGCGTTAGATGTGTCGATTCAAGCTCAAGTGGTAAATTTATTAAAATCCCTACAAAAAGAAATGGGGCTTTCCTTAATTTTCATCGCTCATGATTTAGCGGTGGTAAAACACATTTCTGACCGCGTATTGGTGATGTATTTAGGTAATGCCATGGAATTAGGCAGCGATGAGGAAGTGTATAACAACACTAAACATCCTTATACCAAAGCCTTAATGTCTGCTGTTCCGATTCCCGATCCGAAATTGGAACGCAATAAGTCCATCGAATTACTTGAAGGTGAGCTACCTTCGCCAATTAATCCGCCGTCTGGTTGCGTGTTCCGTACTCGCTGCCTAAAAGCCGATGAAAATTGTGCGAAACAAAAACCACCTTTCACCAGCCAAAACAACAGCCATTTTGTGGCTTGCTTGAAGGTCTTATAAAACAAAAAGTGCGGTCAACATTCGCCGCACTTTTTACTTTTACAATTCTAATTTTTCTTCAATCACTTTAGCCAAATCATCTAGCATTGCATAGCGTTTGCGATACATAGAACGTTTCTTACTCGGTACCTCATCAAGATTTCTATCGATCTCTAAAGGCAATTCCCAATAGTCTTTCAACTGTCCATCTGATTCAGAAAAAATCGCATCATAATCTACAACATAATGTGAACTTTGAATAAAACGCGATTTATTTTGATATTTTTGAGGAATACCTAACAATTGATTAAAACCTAATGCTTTCGTCAATGCTTTCATCGTTTCTACCATCAAATAAGCAGGGCGTAAACCATGGCAAGTTTTTGTAAGTTGCTTCACCATCTCTTTGGAACCTTCAAAATTGGGTCCCTGCACCACAGAAATAAGTAATGCCTCATCAAGTTTGGCAAAAGTAAGCAAATACACTAATTCATTACGTGGTTTATGCCATAATTCCAATACCCAATAGCCTTCCATCGGTTGGTGCGTGGTCATCGACAATGTCATCTCAAAATCAGGAATCACTTCACCAAAACTTAATGGCGTTTTATAAATGAGTACTGAAAGTGCGGTCAATTTTTCAGGTAAAAAAAGTAGATTGTCGCAGATAGCTTGGAAACGCTGTTTGCTATTAAAACGTTTATCTAAAAAACGATAAACTAATGGGTAGCTATAATCTGCACGCTCATTTAATAATGTGACAAGAAAAGGATGCTGATTAATAAATTGCTCAAAATGAGCAATTGATCCTCGATGTAAAAAAGAACGAAGACGATAACGTAGGCGCTTAAGCGCATAAGAACGCCCTGGTCTATCGGGATAAACGGCTTCCGCTTTTGGCCAGCGATATTGATTCTCTTGAGATTCCATAGTAAAAAATAATTAAAGATACTTTAAATCAATGCAAAGCGCGCATTCTCTCATAATTTCAGCAATTTTTCTATTTGTGATATGCTAGGCGCAATTAATGAAAGGAACAATTATGTCTGAAATTAAACTGAATTATCATAAAACGCATTTTCTTACGAGCGCCCCCAATATTCGTTCCATCCCAGAAGATACAGGGATTGAAATTGCGTTTGCAGGGCGTTCAAATGCAGGAAAATCAACCGCACTTAATGCATTAACCAATCAGAAAAGCTTAGCTCGAACCTCTAAAACCCCTGGTAGAACACAGCTCATCAACCTTTTTGAGGTGGAGCCGAATTGTAAACTAGTGGATTTACCTGGCTATGGCTATGCTGCCGTTCCTGAAAAAATGAAAATCGAGTGGCAAAAATCCCTCGGGGAATATTTGCAAAAACGAGAATGTTTAGGCGGACTTGTTGTTTTAATGGATATTCGCCATCCTTTAAAAGATCTCGATCAACAAATGATAGAATGGGCAGTTTCTGCTGATTTACCGGTTATGCTACTTTTAACTAAAGCGGATAAACTCAGCCAAAGTGCACGTAGCAAACAAGTCAAAATGGTACGTGAAGCGATTTTACCCTTCCAAGGTGATATTCAAGTAGAGGCTTTTTCTGCACAAAATAAAATTGGTATTGATAAATTGGCTGCCAAGTTAGATAGTTGGTTTGCCCCACTTTTCGCGTAGTTTTTTATCAAGAAAAAGTAATTTCTGCGATCAAGATCGCAAAAAAAGCACAGAATGTATGATTTCATTCTGTGCTTTTTTTATAGTGCGAAAATCTGATTATTTTTGACCGCACTTTAAGGAATCTGAATGTCTCTTGCCATTGTTTATAGCCGTGCCTCAATGGGCGTACAAGCCCCTCTTGTTACCATTGAGGTACACTTAAGTAACGGAAAACCTGGATTTACCTTAGTTGGCCTACCCGAAAAAACTGTAAAAGAAGCGCAAGATCGTGTCAGAAGTGCATTAATGAATGCGCAGTTCAAATATCCTGCCAAACGCATCACCGTAAATCTTGCACCGGCTGATTTACCCAAAGAAGGGGGACGATTTGATTTACCCATTGCGATAGGTATCTTGGCTGCATCAGATCAATTAGATGGTAGCCGTTTAAAACAATTTGAATTCGTTGGTGAACTCGCATTAACGGGTGAATTACGTGGCGTACACGGTGTCATTCCTGCCATTTTAGCAGCTCAAAAAGCGAAACGCGCACCCATTATCGCTTATCAAAATGCCAATGAGGCGTCGCTTGTCTCAGAGCAAGAGACTTATTTCGCTAAAAACCTTTTAGAGGTCGTGCAATTCTTAAATAATCAAGATAAATTACCTTTGGCCTCATTACTTGTACAAGAAAGTGCAGTCAGATTTTCAGCTAAAAATCACTTAGATTTGACGGATATTATTGGTCAGCAACATGCGAAACGAGCACTAACAATAGCTGCCGCAGGTCAGCACAACCTACTCTTTTTAGGTCCTCCCGGTACAGGTAAAACTATGTTAGCAAGTCGTCTCACCGCATTACTCCCTGAAATGACTGATTCAGAAGCCATTGAAACCGCTTCGGTTACGAGTTTAGTACAAAATGAATTAAATTTTCATAACTGGAAACAACGACCGTTTCGAGCACCACATCATAGTGCCTCTTTGCCAGCCTTAGTAGGTGGAGGAACCATTCCAAAACCAGGCGAAATATCGCTCGCACATAATGGCGTACTTTTTCTTGATGAATTGCCTGAGTTTGAGCGTAAAGTACTGGATGCACTCCGCCAGCCATTAGAAAGTGGAGAAATTATTATTTCGCGAGCCAATGCTAAAATCCAATTTCCTGCTCGCTTTCAATTAGTTGCGGCGATGAATCCAAGTCCAACGGGGCATTATACTGGAACACATAACCGCACCTCGCCACAACAAGTGATACGTTATTTAAATCGCCTTTCTGGCCCATTTTTAGATCGTTTTGATTTATCCATTGAAGTGCCCCTTCTGCCACAAGGTAGCTTACAGAATACTGGAGATAGAGGCGAAACAAGCCAACAAGTAAGAGAAAAAGTGTTAAAAGTGAGAGAAATTCAACTTGCTCGAGCAGGCAAGATCAATGCATATCTTTCAAGCAAAGAAATTGAACGAGACTGTAAATTACAAGATAAAGATTCACTATTTCTTGAGAATGCACTGAATAAGCTAGGGCTTTCAGTAAGAGCCTACCATCGAATTTTGAAAGTCTCACGCACAATTGCCGATTTGAATGGCGAAAAAGAGATACAACAACCTCATTTAGCAGAAGCGCTAGGATATCGGGCAATGGATCGGTTGTTACAGAAATTATCTGCCGCTTAAAAAATAAAAGGGCGAATGATTAGCCCTTTTTTATCTTCTATTCTTAATAATAAGAATGTTCACCACGTTGGTGTTCTGTTACGTCTCTTGCACCTTTTAATTCATTCGGGAAGAGCGAAACTAACTGTTTTTCTACCCCGTCTTTTAGGGTGACATCAACCATTGAACAACCATTACAGCCACCACCGAATTGTAGAACAGCATAACCATCATCAGTAATTTCAATTAACGTGATTTTACCGCCATGGCTAGCTAATTGTGGGTTGATTTGTGTTTGAATCACATACTCTACGCGCTCGATTAAAGGCGCATCATCTGCAACTTTACGCATTTTTGCGTTAGGCGCTTTTAAAGTCAGTTGAGCCCCAAGCTCTTCTGTTACATAATCAATTTCCGCATCTTCTAAAAACGGTAAGCTTATTTCATCTACAAATGCTGAAAAAGTATCGTATTTCATTTCGGTATCAGTCGCTTCAACTGAATTTGGCGGGCAATAGGACACGCCACATTCTGCTCCTGGCGTACCCGGATTCACAACAAAAATACGAATATTTGTACCTTCTTCTTGCGTATCTAAAAGTTTCCGAAAATGTGCTTGTGCAGCATCTGAAATAAAAATTTGTTCCATAAATAAAGTCCTAATATTTGATATAATATGTTAAGAATAATACTCCGATATGGCAATTTTTTCTACATTTATTCCTATTTTTATAGATATAGATGAATCCTATCTTTAACAGAATTTAAGCTCTCGCTAAACCCCATACCTGAATTTCTTTTACACCTAATTTTCGAAGCTGTTTGGCTATCTCTGCCAACGTTGAGCCGGTTGTAATCACATCATCCACCAAAGCAACGCGTTCATAAGGAAAAGGCTTTTTGGTATTCACTGCAAAAGCATTTTTAAGATTGTGTCGTCGATCTTTCGCCGTTAAACCTCGCTGAGTATGAGTATGTTTAATCCGTTTCACCACATGATTACAGTTAGGCACATCACACCAACGACTTAACCAATTAGCCAATAAATCAGCCTGATTATAGCCCCGTTGCCACTGTCGAAAATGATATAGCGGTACGGGGATAATCGCTTGTGGCAGAGAGAGCCCATGTGTTCGTCTCGCCTCTCGCACCGCAAGATAAAGCAAACGCGATAAACTCCGATCTAACCAAAACTGTTTTTGGAATTTAAAACGATGAATAAGTGAAGAAAGCGGTTCAAGGTAATGCCCAATAATCACAATACGATCCCAAGCAGGTTCATTTCTCAAACAATGTCCACAGCCCATTGCATAATGCTGCAAGGGTGAACCACATCGCCCGCAATAAGGGAAAGTTTTAATTTGCTTCTGACATCGACTGCACAATCCATTTCGCCCAAGATGAATAGATCGCTTGCAATGCACACAGCTAAACTGAAAAAAATGGGAAAACATAAAAGAAATTGACCGCACTTTATTTTTTCACTTTTTCAACTTGCTTAAAATGCTTTTCTTTTCTAGCCATTTCCATTCTTTCACCTTGTTTTAAAATATGAGGTGTCACAAAAATGACGAGTTCTCGTTTTTGATGACGTTCACTTTCCTTACTGAATAAGCGCTTAATACCTGGAATATCGCCCAATAATGGTACTTTATCGACACCTTTCGTGATCGTATCGTGGAATACACCACCCAATACAATTGTTTCACCATCTTTGGCAAAAACTTGCGTATTGATTTCTTGTTTATCAATAGATACGACTTCATTTTGCCCGTAAGCCACGCGATTCCCTGGGGAATTTTGACTCACTAATAAATCCAATAAAATATTATTATCCTTCGAAATATGCGGCGTGACTTCCAATCCTAAGACAGCCTCGCGAAACTCTACTGATTGGGTGTCATTTTTCCCATTTGTCACCACATAAGGAATTTCTGTCCCTTGTTTGATGCTTGCACTTTTCTTATTGGTCGTGAGTAAGCGAGGGCTTGCAATAATTTCTACGTTATTTTCACGTTCAAGTGCGGTCAATTCTAAATCTAACAATCGACCATTAATTTTGGCTACTTGAAGTGCTAATGAGCCAGCTGGCGTGACCGTTGTCGCAAAATTCACATTTAAATTATTACTGATATTGCTAAACCCATTCGCATCTAAACTGCCACCCACTCGATGGGCTGCCTCAGTAGGATTAAAAATGCCCCAACGCACACCTAATTCTTTTAGGCTTTCATCGGTAATCGTCACAATACGTGCTTCAATGACAATTTGCTCAATAGGTTTATCCAGCTCTGCAATTAATTTTTTGATATTTTTAAGTGAACGTGCATCATCCTGAATCAGTAATACATTGCTTCGATCATCAAATGTAATTGTGCCGCTAGGTGAAAGCAAAGAACCGCTCCCTGTGGTTAAAGATTTCATCACATCAGAAGCCTTAGCAAAATGCAGTTTAACCGTTGTACTCACAAGTGGTGTTTCACTAGGCAAACTTTCTCCGCTAATCGCCATAGGTTCTGTTATTTTCTCTGAATATTGTTCATGTTGAGAAGGCTT
Organism: Haemophilus parainfluenzae ATCC 33392; assembly: GCF_031191205.1. Classification (NCBI taxonomy): domain Bacteria; kingdom Pseudomonadati; phylum Pseudomonadota; class Gammaproteobacteria; order Pasteurellales; family Pasteurellaceae; genus Parahaemophilus; species Parahaemophilus parainfluenzae. The sequence continues at coordinate 593,736 of NZ_CP133470.1, forward strand.
ACCTAAATAATAAATATCATTTTCTTGATAAAAAGAGAGCCCTTTGATTTTTGCAACAGAACGCAATAAACGATCAAAATCTACGTTATCTAATTGTAATGAAAGTGTTCCTTCTAACTCATCATCAATCATTAAATTGGCATTTTGCTCAAGGGCAAGTTGTTGGAGTGTCGCTACTATGGGAGCTTGTTTTAAGCGAAGTGAAAATACGCGATTTTCTGCCACTGAATAAGTTGTCCATAGGATCAGAAAACACATTAAAAACTGACCAAACTTTGTTTTTATTTTCTGCTTTACCATTTTAAAATCCCATTATGATTGAGGTCGTTTGTTCACATTGCCCTGTTTTATAACCTTGGAAAGCCACACTGTTTTTACTTACTTTTTCGATTAAATAGCCTTCCTTTCCAATCCGCTGCCCCACTTGAGCAGAAAGAATATGCCCATCATCATTAAAGAACACTTCTGCCTGTTTACCGTATTGCACGACACCCACAATATGTAGTTGAACCAATGGGCGTTCCTCCGCCAGTCTCGGCTCCGAATATACGCAAGTCGACACCGGCGGTAGGGTGAGCCCCTCTTTTGGATATTCGGTTTGTTCTCTTTGTTTACGATCAAAAGGATCTTGCGAAAATACGGATACAGAAAAAGTCGCTATCAAGATTAAAAAGAGCTTTTTCATTACTTGTCCTTATTCAATTGGAAAATTAACTCACATGTAATAGAAGCATTTTCCTCTTCATCTAATTTCTCAATGTTTAATTGAGTTAACGAAAGTTTAGGAATGTCCCTTAAAAGTGCGGTCAAAAATTGCTGTAAATCGGCAAAATAGCCTTGTAATGACAAATGTAACAAAGTATGTTGAGAAAAATCCCAACGTAAATCCAACGCTCGAAGTCGCCCATTTAACAATGCCTGAACATGCTGATTGATCGGCAACACAGAATTAGCCAATTCTGGAGAAAGTTGTCGGCTGTCTGACTTTTGCCTTAAAGTTTGTAAAATCTTTTCCTGTTTCTCCCACTCTTGTTGTTGCAAACTCAATTCTGCGTCAAGTCGATGTCGTTCATTGCTATTTTCAACGTAACGAAAAACAGGTAAAAAAATGACCGCACTTAGTGCACTCAACCAAAAGATAGCATGCACCATTTGAGATAATCGAAGCCATTTCCCCAACCAACCTTGTGCAGTTTTTTGAACAATCTCATCGATAAGATTCTTCATTGCTCAGACTCCAATAACTGAATATCAAATTGAAAGAATAACTGTTGTTGCACTGGTTGAAACTTGGTCAAATTAACCTCTGTAAAATGATGTTTAAGAAATTGATGTATCGCTTCAAATTCTTGTTGATTTTCCGTCATGCCAGAAAGGGCAACTTGCTTAGCATTGAGCGTAAATACATCTAACTCACCTTGTTGTAATGGTAACTCACTTAATAAGTTAAGCATCCGATACACATATTCTGTATCCATTTCTGTCAGCTCATTCATTTCTTTCAGGTTACTTTGTAGTTGCTGAACTTGAATATGTTTCTTATGGACTTGATTGGTGATTTGTGCGAGTTTTTCTTTTGTCTGATTTAGCACATACACTTGTTGTTCATTAAGATGACTCAAGCCAAAGACAATCAACACTGAGCAAGCTAGCCAAATTAAACCTTGCCACATAAAGCGCTTAAAAGCCTTTTGATGTTGTTCTAAGCGCCAAGGCAATAAATTAAGGCTTAACATCATCACTCTCCCGATTAATTGGAGGCAAAAGTGCGGGTGTTTTTGAGGATAAATCCACTAGCTTTAAATCGGTTTGCCACAGTGCATTACCTAAAGCGATGAAAGGTAAATCTGTTTCGATGCGTTGCCAATCCTGAGGCAGTGATTCTATCGTGCGTGAATTCAATATATCTGGCGTTTGATACACATAAACCTGTTCTATCGTTTCGGGAAAGCGTTGGATAAATTGTTGATAAAGCTCAGATAAATCACTTTGAGATTGCAAAACTTGTCGTTGTTGTAAGCGTTCACAAACGGCGAGACAACCTTGTTGATCTTGATATAAAAATAAAGTGTTAATCGGCTCTTGCCCTAAAATGACATAAAATGCGCGTAAAATACTGTGATTCAGTAAATCAAGTGCGGTTAATTTTAGCGGCAAATATTTTACTAATTCTGCATTGGCACTTTCTTTTCGAATCGCCGTGATATCCAAACGAAAACCTTGTTTTAATGGCGTGGTCAGATAATCAAACCATAATTCATCCAACGGAATCGGTAATTCTTTTTGCAAAATGAAACGACATTGTTGTTCACATTCCTGGACATTGAGAGTTTGCGGTAAAATAAGCGTTTTAGACCAAGTTAAATGGGGTGAAATGGCTCCGATAAAACAACATTGGCTAGTTTTTTGTGGTAAATGAGGTAATAAATGGGAAAAAATGTCTTTTTGCTGTCCATTTAAGCAAATAGATTGAACTTTGTGGAATGCATCTAGCCAAACGAAATAGAGGTTATCTTGTTGTTTACTCACACCAATTTGTTGTTTTCGCTGCTTTCTATGGGCAATTTCCATATTCTTTCCTATTCTTTAGGGGATTAATCTTTTATACTTAGCAGCCAAAATCATAATTTTAATTTTTTGAATATTCATTAAACCAGAGAGAATTTTACGATGCGGATCGCAAAATTAATATTAAGTACCCTATTTACGATATGTATACTGGGGTTAGTCGCCGGTGGTGTACTGTATTTTCACTTAAAATCCTCCTTACCATCGGTAGAAAGCCTAAAAACCGTTGAATTGCAACAACCGATGCAAATTTATACGGCTGATGGCAAATTAATCGGTGAAGTCGGTGAACAACGCCGTATTCCGGTGAAATTAGAAAATGTGCCTCAGCGTCTGCAAGATGCCTTCTTAGCGACAGAAGATAGCCGTTTTTATGAACATCACGGTTTAGACCCTATTGGTATTGCCCGTGCGATTTTTGTTGCCATCAATAATGGTGGCGCCTCTCAAGGAGCAAGTACCATTACGCAACAACTTGCACGCAACTTCTTCTTAACCCCAGAAAAAACCATTATTCGTAAAGCCCGCGAAGCGGTATTAGCCATTGAAATTGAAAATGCCTTAAGCAAACAAGAAATCTTAGAACTTTATTTGAATAAAATTTTCTTAGGGTATCGTTCTTATGGCGTTGCAGCTGCTGCACAAACCTACTTTGGTAAAAACTTAGATGAATTAACGCTTTCTGAAATGGCAATCATTGCAGGCTTACCTAAAGCACCTTCTACAATGAATCCACTGTATTCACCGAAACGTGCTGAAGAACGTCGAAACGTTGTACTAAGCCGAATGCTTGATGAAAACAAAATCACCAAAGCGGAATATGATGCAGCCATTAAAGAGCCAATCGTCGCAAGTTATCATGGAGCCAAATTTGAATTCCGTGCAGACTATGTGACTGAAATGGTTCGTCAAGAAATGGTGAAACGTTTTGGTGAGGAAGAGGCTTATACCAAAGGCTATAAAGTCTTCACGACAGTGCTTTCAAAAGATCAAGCGGAAGCACAAAAAGCTGTCCGTAATAACTTGATTGATTATGATATGCGTCATGGCTGGCGTGGCGGTGCACCACTTTGGAAAAAAGGTGAAGCCCCATGGGATAATGAACGCATTGTTGCTTTCTTGAAAAAATTACCTGATTCAGAACCATTCATTCCAGCAGCAGTAACCGCATTGGGTAAAAATGGGGCAGAATTGCTCTTAGCGAATAATGAAACGATGACGCTTTCTTCTAACGCAATGCGTTGGGCTGGTAAATCACCGGTTAAAGTAGGCGAACAAATTTGGATTCGCAAACGTGATAACGGTGAATGGATTTTAGGTCAAATTCCAGCGGCTAACTCTGCACTAGTTTCATTAAACTCTGATAATGGAGCCATTGAAGCCATGGTGGGAGGGTTCAGTTACGAACAAAGTAAATTTAACCGTGCAACGCAATCTTTAGTGCAAGTAGGTTCTTCGATTAAACCATTTATCTATGCCGCTGCATTAGAAAAAGGTTTAACGCTTTCAAGCGTATTGCAAGATAGTCCTATCTCTATTCAAAAACCAGGGCAACCTCTGTGGCAACCGAAAAACTCACCTGATCGTTATGACGGCCCAATGCGTTTACGTGTAGGTTTAGGTCAATCTAAAAACATGATTGCGATCAGAGCATTACAAACTGCCGGCATTGATTTTACTGCTGATTTCTTACAACGTTTTGGATTCAAACGCGATCAATATTTTGCCAGTGAGGCGCTTGCATTAGGTGCTGCCTCTTTTACACCGCTTGAAATGGCTCGTGCTTATGCAGTATTTGATAATGGTGGTTTCTTAATTGATCCTTATCTTATCGAAAAAATTCAAGACAATACCGGTAAAGATTTATTTATTGCGAACCCGAAAATTGCTTGTATCACCTGCAATGACATTCCAGTAATTTATGGTGAAACAAAGGATAAAATCGATGGTTTCAAAGATGTTGCAGAAGTAGCTAATCCAGATAACCTAAAATCAGCACAAGGTAATAACAATACAGATACAGAAGAAGGTGATCAGCAACCAGAAAATGTACCAGATTTACCAGAAGTTCAAACATCAACATTAAATGATGGAGCTGTTGATTTGATGGCTGATGCGAAAGACGGTACCGCAAAGCAGGAATATGCGCCTCGCGTTATTAGTGGAGAATTAGCCTTCTTAATTCGTAGTGCATTAAATACTGCAATTTATGGTGAACAAGGTCTTGGTTGGAAAGGTACCAGCTGGCGTATTGCTCAAAGTATTAAGCGTAGCGATATTGGTGGTAAAACTGGTACCACCAATAGCGCGAAAGTTGCTTGGTATGCAGGTTTTGGTGCAAACTTAGTCACCACTACCTATGTCGGCTTCGATGATAACAAACGCGTATTAGGTAAAGGGGAAGCAGGTGCAAAAACAGCAATGCCTGCTTGGGTGGCTTATATGAAAGCTGCACTTTCTGATATACCTGAACGTCAACTTGCACTTCCACCAAACATTATGGAAAAAACCATTGATAGTAACTCTGGTTTACTGTCTGAAGGTGGTGGGCGTAAAGAATACTTCATCGTTGGTACCGAACCTAAACGTACTTATATTGCGGAAATGCAAGAACGTGGATATTATGTTCCACCAGAGTTACAACAACGTTTAAATGGCGGAACTGGAAAAACCAAAGATGCAATTCCTGCAACGCAACCAGAAGAATTATTCTAGTGCTGGTTTAAATAATAAAAAATATAGTTAATTTTAAATGCCTTTCCGATCTAAATTTGTGAAAGGCATTCTTTTATCCAAAATATTTTCCATGTTAGTGAAATCTTAAGTTTGATAAATTCATCTAGAGCAGTTGCCTATCTCTTGTTTCCGTAATAAACCATAATCCAATTAAACTCAATACAGCATTTAAGGTTAAGTAAATTCCAACACCTTTTAAGCCATAATTAGCATTCAATGGTAATGCAATAATTGCTGCTACACTGGCACCAAATAATCCTGCAATATTGTAGGTTAAGGATGCTCCGGAATAACGAGCGTGTGTAGGAAATAATTCTGGTAAGAAACTTGCAAGTGGTCCATAACCCATACCAATTAATCCCATTCCAATGATTAAGAACCAAAACAAACTCAAAGTTGTTCCATTTTCTAGAAAATACGGTAAGACTAAACCAAAAAGAGCAACGCCAACAGTCGTCCAAATTAACCAAATTCGTCGTCCAACGATATCGATATATTTGCCTGAAATAGCAATTGTAATGGCTAATGAAATCGCACTGCACATTAGTAAAGCAGTAAAAATTTGTGGTGAGAAGCCTAAGCCCATTGCATAACCGGCTTCCGATACGGTTGGGGCAGATTTTGCATAAATTTGGCTGAAAGCGATCATAATATAAAAGAGCACATAGCCAGCCATGCAGATCAACATACCTAAGAAGAACGGTTTGAAATGAGTAACGATCACTTCCATCATCGGTAAAGTTTTAGGTTTAGGCTTTTTAAGTGCAGCAATAAATATTGGTGCTTCAGTAAGTTTTAATCGAACATACAACCCAACGGCAACTAATACAAAAGAGGAAAGAAATGGAATTCGCCATGCCCAGTCAGTCATTGCTGCTTGTCCAAAAAGCGCGGTAATGAGTAAAAAGACACCATTGGCAAGTAGTAATCCTAGAGGAGCGCCTAATTGTGGAAAAGTGCCATACCAACCACGTTTTCCTTCAGGTGCATTTTCGATTGCCACTAATGCAGCGCCGCCCCATTCGCCACCTAAACCAATGCCTTGCCCGATACGGCACAAGCAAAGTAAGATGGTTGCCCATATCCCGATGCTGTCGTAAGTCGGTAATAAGCCGATCACTACGGTTGATATTCCCATTACTAACAGGCTCATAACAAAGGTATTTTTTCTTCCTAAGCGATCGCCAAAATGTCCGAATAATACGGCCCCCAGAGGACGAGCAATAAAAGTCAGTGCTAGTGTGGAAAGTGCAGCAATTTGGCCCGAAAGTGGGTCAGCAGCGTGGAAAAATTGATGATTGAAAACGAGCACTGCAGCCATGGTATAAATATAGTTATCGAAATATTCAATAGCGGTGCCAATCATTGTTGCCATTGCTACACGTTTCAAACTATTTGGCTTATTCAGTGGTTGCATCCGCTTGCTTCCTTTAATGCTTTGGTGCTTGCCTTTATATCTTTGGCTTGACTGATTGCGGTTATTACCGCGATACCATCTGCGCCGTATTTTCGCAACGTTTTCACATGCTCCAATTTCACGCCACCAATAGCTACAAGTGGTTTTGTGATACCTGCTTTTCTCAAGGTTTGAATAAACGCCATTCCTAGAGTAGGTTTAGGATTTTCTTTTGACTGAGTCGGAAAAATTGGACCAATACCGAAATAATCGATTTCAGATAATTCCTCTCCGATTTTGGCTTCGTCTAAACGGTTGACTGACCAACCAATAATGAATGGTTTATGGGTTCTTGCTCGAATCGTTTTTACGGGCGTATCACTTTGCCCAACGTGAATACCATCCGCTTCAATTTCTAAAGCTAAATCAACGTTATCATCGACAATAAATGGCACATTATATCGACGACATAAGTCTCTGCACTTAATGGCTAAGGCTCGTTGTTCTGTTGGAGAATTTTCTAATGAGAATTTGCCTTTATCGCGAAATTGAAAACAGGTAATGCCACCTTCTAAAGCTTGTCTAAGAACAGAAAGCAAGTTATCAGCTGGATTATCACCTAAATGTCGGCAATCTTGTGTGCCTGCTACAAAATAGAGCGGTAAAATTTCTTGAATATTTTTCATCTTTCAATCCTTAAAGGCGACTGTAAGCCCAATGATTAGTCGGTCCATGTCCATGACCAATATTCAATGGGTGAGAAATAGCTGCCGTAATAAAATCTTTGGCTGTTTTGACTGCACTTTTTAACGGCGCCCCTTTGGCTAATTCTGCCGTTAAGCAAGCTGAAAAAGTACAACCTGTGCCATGAGTATGTGGGGTATTGAAACGTGGACTTTCCAAAACAAAAAGTTCACCATCTTGTAAAAGGATCCAATCTTGGCATTGCTGACTTTGTGAATTGAGTGAATGCCCGCCTTTAATAATCACATTCTTCGCACCTTGTTTTTGCAAGTCTAACGCGGCTTGTTGAATGCTGGCTGTATCAGAAATCTTAAAACCAGTTAAAGCTTCTGCCTCAGGAATATTTGGCGTAATCACATCGGCAAGTGGCAATAAATATTTGCTTAGTGCGGAAACCGCTTGTTGTTGCAATAAAGGGGCCCCACCTTTCGCAATCATGACAGGATCGATAACCAATGTGCCGAATGGACGATTTTTTAAGAAATCAGCAACGCATTCAATAATATCTGCTGTGCCAAGCATACCAATTTTGGCACTTGCAATCTGAAAGTCATTTTTGACTGCTTCCAGTTGTGCTTGAATCGTGTTCAGCGGAATTGGGTGAATATCAAATACCCCAAGCGTGTTTTGAGCAGTGACTGCAGTAATCACTGAGGTTCCAAATACACCTTGCATTTGAAAGGTTTTCAAATCTGCTTGAATGCCAGCGCCGCCGCCACTATCCGAACCAGCAATAGTCAATGTTTGTGGAATGTTAGACATATTTCACCTCCGCGTTTTGTTCTATTACATCAGGCATCAAGGTAGCTAATTCATCAAGTAAGCGAATTTGGAACTGACCGACTTGCGTGGTTAAGTTTTTAGCCGCAATCTCCCCTGCAACGGTGTAAGCGGCACAGGCTTCGATTGTTGCTGAAAAATGTTTTCCTTCATCAACGGCTAAAAATGCTGCACATACTGCACTTAATAAACAACCCGATGCAGTGACTTTTGGAAATAGCGGCGTACCATTATGGACTGTAGCCGTTTGTTGTCCATCGCTGATAATATCGATCTCTCCACTAATTAACACCGTACAGTCATAGCGTTGTGCAACACGTTGAGCGACTTTTGGTAGATTCGTTTTCCCTTGCCCCGCATCCACGCCTTTTGCTTGCCAGTCTTCACCTGCAATCGCCGCAAGTTCGCCAGCGTTACCTCGAATTAGGGCAAATTTTACTTCCGCCAATAACTGACGGACTGTTTCTTGTCGGTAACGAGTGGCGCCCACTCCAACCGGGTCAAGCACGACAGGAATTCCTATAGAATTAGCCGTTTTACCCGCTAGTAACATAGCATCTCGTTCTTTACCTATGAGAGTACCGATATTGATGGCTAATGCTTGGCTGATTTTCGGTATTTCAACCATTTCTTCAATATTAGCAGACATCAATGGTGATGCTCCTAAAGCGAGCAAACCATTGGCGCTAAAATTTGCCGCAACAATATTGGTAATATTATGAATCAATGGATTCTGTTCACGAATTTTTGATAAATAAACTGATTTCATTTTACCCCTCCATTTTTATGCTAAATCCAATCCCATTTGCCAAAATCCGATTTCCATTCGAGTGGCAGTGGTAAAAATCTGTTGAATATTAGTTAACTGAGAATCATTAAGTGGCTCACAAAGTGCGGTAAGAAAATCAACCGTTTCTTGTGCCGCTTGTTGATATTCAGGCGATGAATATGCGTCAATCCATGCTTGATAAGGATTGCTTGGTAGTTTTGGATAATTTTCTGTGATGTAGCGGGCGACTTGTGCGTAACCTAAAGCACAAGGCGTAACGGCTGCATATAGCTCTGGTAAGCCGCCCGTCATTCCACAATCAAGCAAGTAGCGTGTATAGGAAATGCATGCCGCACTTTCTGGTGTTTGGAATATTTCCTGCTCACTGATTTTCCATTGACGACAGTAATCCAAATGTAATTGGATTTCTTGGCAAAGAATGTCGAGCGTTTTACGTGGCATTTCCATATCAGTGAAATTTTTTGCCTTGAAGACGCCCAAGGCAAAAGCACGGCTGTAATGGAAAAGATAGATGTAATCTTGTTTTAAATAGTGTTGAAAACAAGCTTTTGGCAAGGTGCCTTTTGCAAGTTGTTGCACAAATTCATGCTCAACATATTGCTTCCAATAAGGTTGCGCTTGCTGAATGAGTTGTTCAATCATCATTTTCCCTTACTGTAATTCGACAGCATAGTCTTTCAATTCAAGTGCTTTTGGAATCAAGCCTTTCTGATGCATAAATTCCGCCATTTGTTGATAACGTTTGGTATCTAATTGGTGAGGTTTGGTTGCTAATAAAGGCAGAGTATCTTTCCATGCTAATTGATTTAATTCCGTATTAAGTTCTTTTGGTTTATAGCTCACAAATGCTTGCCATGCGTCATTTGGGTTGTTTTGTAGGTAGGTTGTAGCTTGTTCAAGTGCGGTCAAAAAATCAGAAATTTTTTTAGAAGCAAGACTGTTTTTGTTAGCCACTAAAATCAATTCATCATAAGCCGGCACACCATATTGTTCTGGGAAAAATGCTAGGCCTTCTTGTTTTTCTAAATGGATCTGATTCAGTTCGAAATTACGGAATGCTCCGATGACAGCATCGACTTGTCCCGTTAAAAGAGAAGGGGAAAGTGACCAATTCACATTTACTAATTTTACGTCTTGATTGCTGAGTCCAATAGAGCGAAGCATTGTGTCGAGCAACACATCTTCAAAACCACTAACTGAATAGCCTACTTTTTTACCTTTCAGATCGGCAAGTGTTTTAATGTTGCTATTTTTAAGTACCACAACACTATTTAATGGGCTGGAAATCAGAGAGCCGACACGCACTAAAGGCAATCCTTCTGCGACTTGTTGATAAAGTTGAGGTTGATAATTAATGGCTAAATCCACTTTTCCTGCTGCAACTAATTTAGGCGGTAATGATGGATCAGCAGGTTCGATAATATCGACGTCTAAGTTATTTTTTTCAAAAAAACCTTTTTGTTGTGCCACGATGATTGCTGCGTGGTCAGGATTCACATACCAATCAAGCATTAAGCTGATTTTCTCTTTTGCTAAGCTGGTAAAACTGGCGGTGAGTCCAATTAAAATACTGAAATAACGGATGATTTTCTTCATTTTTGTCTCCTTGTGTCATGAAGAGTTAAACGTGCCAAATAAAACGGCGTAGTAGCCAATCGATGCTGAAATATAAACAAAGTGAAATTGCCACTAATATCAGCAACGCGGCAAACATTAAATCCACCTGCATACGAGCGTTGGCGTGGATCATTAAATAGCCAAGCCCTTCAGATGAACCCACCCATTCTCCGATTACAGCGCCAATTGGGGCGACAGAAACGGCAATACGAAACCCCGATGCAAATGCGGGTAAAGCGGCTGGTAAACGTACTTTAAGTAATAAACGCCAAGGGGATGGTTTGAATGTTTTGGCGAGATCAATCCAAGCTTGAGGCGTATTGCGTAAGCCATCGTAACAAGCTGCCGTTACAGGGAAATAGATAATGAGAATAGCCATAACAATTTTTGATGGCATTCCATAACCTAGCCAAAGTACGAGTATCGGAGCGATAGCAAAAACAGGAATTGCTTGAGAAATCACTAAAATTGGTAACAGTAAGGACGATGTTTTAGGCGAAAAAGAGAGTAATAGGGCTGATGACAATCCAAAAAGAAAACCCAGTAGCAGCCCTAAGCCAATTTCAATTAAGGTGATTAGTGTATGTTGCCAAAGTAGTTCTGAATGAGAAGTTAATTGCAGCCATACAGCTTGCGGAGAAGGAAATATGTAATGGGGAAAATCACCGAATACACCAATAAGTAGCCAAAGACAAAGCAATATAATTCCAATAAAGAGCGGTTTAAGAAGGCTAAGTTTCATCTTTTTCCCTCTAATAACTCGTTCAATAATTGCTGTTGGAGCATCCACAAATTGTTTTGGTTTAGATCTCGTGGTGCTTTACCTTCAGGTTTTATGACATCGGATAATGCTGATTGATTAGGCTGCGGTGAACGTAATACAAAAATACGTTGGCTTAAGCGTAATGCTTCTTGAGGATCATGGGTAACTAATAACACTGATTTATTTTTTAATAGTTCATAGGCCAAGTTTTGTAATTGGTAACGACTAATCGCATCAAGGGCAGAGAATGGTTCATCAAGTAAAACTAAATCAGCGTTTTGCATTAATACTCGAGCGAGAGCCACTCTTTGTTTTTGCCCTCCAGATAATTGAGCACAGCTTTTATGAAGATGTTCTGACATGCCCACTTGTTCAAGTAATACTTTGGCTTGAATGGTGGTTTTTGCAGATTTATTTCCAAATAGTACGTTTTCTAATTGGACGTTATCAACAATTGAAAGCCAAGGATAAAGGGTATCTTTTTGTGGTAACCATGACACTCGAATATTTGGATGTGAGATGATATTGCCTTGGATTTTCCCTTGTATATCAAGCCCTGCAATTAATCTCAAAAGCGTTGATTTACCTACACCAGAGCAGCCAAGTAAACTGACCCATTCATTCGGTAAAAGGGTTAAATCAAGGTGTTCAAATAGTACTTGCTCTCCAAAAGCAAGACTAAGATCCTGAATATGCACCATAGCATTAACCTAAGGATTAACGACTCAAGGTAACGATATAAAAGGAATGAAAATTGGTATGAAGAATAAGAAAGTATTTTGGCATATTAGTTTCCTACGTCAGTGCTAACTGTTTCAGGTTCACGGGTATCATCTCAGCCACCTTGTGGCACCCCGACTAAAATTTGAAAGGATTTTATATCGCAATTAAGAATAAAACAATAGGAAATGACATTAACTTTAGTTTAGTTTTTTTGTTTAGTCCTCGAGAGTCAATTTAAACAATGAAAATAATAAGTTAAATTATATACTCACTTTTCAAGTGTTATATTCAAATTTCTAGGAATTACATCTTATCTTGTAAAGTAAGACAACAAAAGTATTTATAATAAAAAACTAGATTCTCTATAAGCATATAATATATTATTAACCTTTCAATTTGCTTTCCCATAAGTTGCCGGATCATAAAAAATTCTGTCATCATGAATATCCCCTTGAATTCAAAGCCTTTCAAAGGTTTTAGTGTTTCAAGTGATAATATTTTTTCTACAGAAAAGTTATACCATCATCAATCTTGAGTGTACTTTTCTCATCATAAAGGAGAAACTATGTTAAGTTATCGCCACAGTTTTCATGCTGGCAACCACGCAGATGTGCTTAAACACATTGTATTAATGCTGATTCTAGAAAATCTTTCACTAAAAGAAAAAGGCTTCTACTATCTTGATACCCATTCAGGAGTCGGTCGTTATCGTTTAAGCTCAAATGAATCAGAAAAGACGGGCGAATATAAAGAAGGAATAGGCAGACTTTGGGAAAGAACAGATTTACCCGAAGAAATTACTCGCTATGTGGAAATTATTAAGAAGCTCAATTATGGCGGCAAAGAATTACGCTATTATGCTGGGTCGCCAATGATTGCCGCCCAATTATTGCGTTCACAAGATCGCGCTTTGCTCACCGAATTACATCCGAGCGATTTTCCATTATTGCGCAATAATTTCAAAGAATTTAAGAATATCACCACAAAATCAGAAAATGGTTTCCAACAACTCAAAGCCACGCTTCCACCAAAAGAGCGCCGTGGTTTAGTGCTTATTGATCCACCTTATGAATTAAAAGAAGATTATGATTTGGTGGTGAAAGCGATAGAAGAAGGTTATAAACGCTTTGCGACAGGCACTTATGCCATTTGGTATCCAGTGGTTCTACGCCAACAAACAAAACGCATATTTAAAGGATTAGAAGCGACGGGAATTCGTAAAATATTGAAATTTGAATTGGCAGTTCGCCCTGATAGCGATCAACGTGGTATGACCGCAAGTGGAATGGTGGTGATTAACCCGCCTTGGCAATTAGAACAGCAAATGAAAGCTATTTTGCCTTATTTGACCCAAACTCTTGTCCCTGAAGGTACGGGAAGTTGGACAGTGGAATGGATTGTGCCGGAATAATCCATTCCAAAATCTCGGTCAAAACGACCGCGCTTTTAAATTTTAATTTTATTGGAATACAACACTAAACAAAGTGCAATAACCATAATTAAAATCGCGCCTGCGAATAAGATGGTATCAACGGAGCTCTCATGATTCACGATAATCAGGCGCAACATGGCGGTAATCCCCGCATAAATAAAATATCGCAAAGGAAAGTGATAGCCACTTTTAAAATATTGCACAATAAGACCAATAAAACCGAAATATAAGAAAAACATCACAGCTTGTTCAGCAACATCATAAGGCACTACACTCGATGTATTAAATACCATGATCGCTAACGTATATGTAATTTTAGCTAATGCAATAATCAATACTACAGCTAAAGCAATAAGTGAAAAACTTAATACCACTTTTAATACACCTGTAACCACGCGAGGTAGTTTTTCGAGTTCTTGAGATTCTTCCATAAAGTTCCTTTTTTGTTTTTAAATGAAGAAAGGCGCGTATTTTAAAGGAATGTGATTTCGCGGTAAATAACCAAATTTAATCAAATAAAAAAGGCAGAGATCTCTGCCTTTTCTTTTTATATAAATAAACAATTACTCATCCAAGAAACTTCTTAATGTCTCAGAACGGCTAGGATGACGTAATTTACGCAATGCTTTCGCTTCAATCTGACGAATACGCTCACGAGTTACATCAAATTGTTTACCCACTTCTTCGAGTGTATGGTCGGTATTCATATCAATACCAAAACGCATACGTAATACTTTCGCTTCACGAGGTGTTAAGCCTTCTAACACTTCATGAGTCGCTACTTTTAAGCTTTGTGCGGTTGCAGAATCTAATGGCAATTCAAGAGTTGAATCCTCAATAAAATCACCTAAATGTGAATCATCGTCATCACCGATTGGGGTTTCCATAGAAATAGGTTCTTTCGCGATTTTAAGCACTTTACGGATTTTATCTTCTGGCATCCCCATGCGTTCAGCGAGCTCTTCTGGCGTCGCCTCACGTCCCATTTCTTGTAGCATTTGACGAGAAATACGATTTAATTTGTTAATCGTTTCAATCATATGAACAGGGATACGGATTGTACGCGCTTGATCCGCGATCGAACGAGTAATTGCCTGACGAATCCACCAAGTTGCATAAGTTGAAAATTTATAACCACGACGGTATTCAAATTTATCTACTGCTTTCATCAAACCAATATTCCCTTCTTGAATTAAATCCAAGAATTGCAAACCACGGTTGGTATATTTTTTCGCAATAGAAATGACCAAACGTAAGTTAGCTTCAACCATTTCTTTTTTCGCACGGCGAGCTTTTTGTTCACCACGAGATACCGCATCGCAAATCTCACGCATTTGTTGGATGGTCAGATTAGTATGCTGTTCAATATTCGCTAAATTATCTAAAGATAAACGGATACGCTCTTCATATTTTGGTAAGCGTTTTGCCCAAGCCTTCGTGGATTTTAATGCTTTTGCTACCCACGTATCATTGCTGCCATTAGCAACAATAAGTGCCTCAAATTCATCTTTTGGCATACCCGCAATATCAACTAATACTTTCTGCAGTTGACGCTCTTCTGCACGTACTCGTTTTATCATATTTTTCATTGATAAAACAAGCACATCAAATTGTTTTGGCACTAAACGGAATTGTTTAAAAATATCTGCGAGTTGAGCAATTTGATCTTTTGCACGTTTACCACTACGTCCATGTTTTGCTATAGTCGCCAATGTTTTGGTGTGTTGCTCTCTTAAGGCCGCAAATCTTTCACGAGCAACTTCAGGATCTATGCTATTGTCAGAGTCGCTGTCATCTGAACTTGAGCTGCTATCACTTTCATCTTCCTCATCGCTCTCATCATCAACGTCTACAGCAGATTCAGCACTTTCATCTTCATCGGCAAAATGCTCATCAATATTTGCCGTTTCCTCTTCAGCAATATTTGGGTCAACAAAGCCTGTGATTAAATCAGCTAAGCGATAATTACCCGCTTCAACTTGGTCATAATGATCTAATAATTCAGTTAACGCTTCTGGGTATGCAGCAATTGCTGTCTGAACTTCATCAATCCCTTCTTCAATACGTTTTGCAATGCTGATTTCATCTTCACGGGTAAGAAGATCAACCGTTCCCATTTCACGCATATACATACGCACAGGATCGGTTGTACGGCCGATTTCAGATTCCACATTTGACAAAATCTGTGTTGCTTCTTCCACTGCATCTTCATCCGGAATCGTGTCATTCAACATCATTTCGTCACTTTCCGGCGCTTCATCAAGAACCGGAATACCCGCATCATGCTGTAAAGTCTGCAACAACTTATCGTAATACTCTGGATCGATCACATCTTCCGGAAGTAAGTCATTAATCTCCGCATAGGTTAAATAACCTTGCGTACGACCTAATTCCATAAGCTGTTCAATTTGTTCTGAATATTGCTCTGCGGTAGATTGTTGATTTTGTTCCATTTTTATTCCCGTTTTGCGTTATTTTTGGAAGATAAAAGCCCTTGTTTTGAACAGGAGATTTTACCATTGTTATGACGGATTAACTAACTGTTTTTTCTGCTCTTCTTTTCCCTTGAGCAAATTCACTAAAATTGCTCGTTCTTGGTCAGTTAAGCCTTCCGCCCTTTCTTTTGCAATCAGCATTTCAATGTCACGTTCAATCGCTTGAATATTCAATCGACGATAGTTTTGAGAGAATGCATTAATGATTTCTAAGTCATCTAATAGATGATCCCAAGAGGCTAATATTTCAAGAGGCTTACTGAATTCTGTATCACGAAAATATTCTAAGATTTGCCCCGTTGTAATACCTTCTCTTTCACGACAAAGTGCGGTCAATTTTTCAAGTAATTCATAACCCGCTTCATGCTTTAAGGCTTGCAAACCGACATCCGAAATACGATTTACTAATTGTGAATTCTGTAACAACAGCGAAATCACCACGCGCATTGGCGTTTTCTTAATGGTTTTTTGTGGCGTTTTAGGTTTTGGGGCTGCCTTGTCTATTTGATTTGGTATTAAGCTTTCAAGCTGTGATTGATCAAAGATACCAAGCTTTTGCGCCAACATATTCCGCAATGAAAGACGCAGCATATCACCAGGAATTTGACGAATTAAAGGCACCGCGAGTGCCACTAATTTGCCTCGTCCTTCTTGCGTCGAGAAATCTACTTGTGGACTTAAATGCGCGAATAAGAATTCTGTGAGAGACTGAGCTTGATCAATATATTCTTCAAACTTTTCTTTACCATATTGACGAATATAAGTATCCGGATCTTCTCCATCTGGCAGAAAAATAAACTTGATTTGTCGTCCATCTTCCAGATAAGGCAAAGAGTTTTCAAGTGCGCGCCAAGCGGCATCACGCCCTGCTCTATCACCATCGTAGCAGCAAATGACTTGCTCTGTTGAACGGAACAATAATTGAATTTGCTCTGAAGTCGTTGATGTCCCGAGAGATGCTACTGCATAATCGACACCAAATTGCGCTAATGCCACCACATCCATGTAACCTTCAACCACCAGTAGTTTTTCTGGCTCATCATTGATTTGTAAAGCTTCATATAAACCATAAAGCTCATTACCTTTATGATACGTAATGGTTTCGGGGGAGTTCAAATACTTAGGTTTTTCATCCGTTAAAACACGTCCACCAAAGGCAACTGTTCGACCACGTTTATCCCGAATTGGAAACATAATGCGATTACGGAATTTATCGTACACGTTGCCACGATCGTTGCGAGAAAGCATACCTAAATCGAATAGCTTTTTCTGCTCTTCTCGATTTTTACCGAATTGACGCAACACCGTATCCATCGCATTGGGCACATAACCGATTTGAAAACGCTCGATAATTTCTGGCGATAAACCACGTTGCTGAAGATAGATTTGAGCAGGAATATTTAGCGGGAGTTGAGCTTGATAAAACGACGCAATCTCTTGCATCAAATCGTATAAATTACGTTTTGTTTGATAGCTCACATCCGGTTTATTGCCGAATTGGTTTGGACGTTTTTCATAAGGCACTTCAAGTCCTGCCGAAGCGGCAAGTTCTTCAACAGCTTCAACAAATTCTAATTTGTCATAATCCATTAAAAATGAAATCGCATTGCCTTTCGCGCCACAGCCAAAGCAATAATAGAATTGTTTTTTTTCACTTACTGTGAAGGATGGTGTTTTTTCGTGATGAAACGGACAGCAAGCTTGATAATCTCGTCCCGCTTTTTTGAGTTTCACGCGTGTATTAATCACATCGACAATATTCGATTTTGTGAGCAGATCATCAATAAACTGGCGTGGAATTGAGCATTTCATTGCCTTGCCTCCTTGAATACGATGCGAAAGTGCGGTTGATTTTGCGTGACTTTTTTTCGATGAATTTAAAGCAACAAAACCGTGATACCCAAAAGGTTTCACGGTTTGTCTTAACTCGAGTTAGAAAATACTACAAATTAGTATAAACGGGTATTGCGCGCGTTTTCGCGAGCGTTACGTTTAGCGTGACGTTTAGCAAGTGTTGCTTTTTCACGTTTACGGATTGTAGTTGGTTTTTCATAGAATTCACGAGCGCGAACTTCTGCTAAAATACCAGCTTTTTCGCAAGAGCGTTTGAAACGACGTAAAGCTACGTCGAATGATTCGTTTTCACGTACTTTAATTACAGGCATAAGCCAATCACCTCAATGAGTTTAATTTAATTGCAATTTTAAATTTTTATTACTGCCGAATGAACGGCAAATTCAATAAAGGACGCAATTCTAATCGATCTTCCCTGCAAAAGCAAAGGAAAGATCGCCTATTTGCTGAAAATTTGGCGTTTGAACTGGTTTAAGCGGGCTAAACAAGGTAAAATCTTTGCCAATTTTTTTAATAAAATGAGAATAAAATGCGTATTTTAGGAATCGAAACCTCCTGTGATGAAACAGGTGTCGCAATTTATGATGAAGATAAAGGCTTAATTGCTAATCAGCTCTACACGCAAATTGCCTTGCATGCGGATTACGGCGGTGTGGTGCCAGAGCTAGCTTCCCGCGATCACATTCGCAAAACGGCGCCATTAATTAAAGCTGCATTAGAAGAAGCCAATCTAACTGCTGATCAAATCGATGGTATCGCTTATACAAGCGGTCCGGGTTTAGTGGGTGCGTTATTAGTGGGCGCAACAATTGCTCGTTCACTAGCTTATGCTTGGAATGTGCCCGCTATTGGCGTACATCACATGGAAGGTCATCTACTTGCTCCAATGCTTGATGAAAACCGACCGCACTTTCCATTCATTGCCCTCTTAGTTTCAGGTGGACACACACAATTAGTGCGCGTTGATGGAGTAGGGAAATATGAAGTCATTGGCGAATCCATTGATGATGCGGCAGGCGAAGCCTTTGATAAAACCGCGAAATTATTAGGATTAGATTATCCTGGCGGTGCGGCACTTTCACGTTTAGCCGAAAAAGGATCAAAAGATCGCTTTGTATTCCCTCGACCAATGACGGATCGACCTGGTCTTGATTTTAGCTTTTCAGGTTTAAAAACCTCAGCAGCAAACACCATTAATCAGGCGTTCAAACAAGAAGGTGAATTAACCGAACAAACCAAAGCTGATATTGCCTTTGCCTTCCAAGATTCTGTCGTGGATACACTTGCAATTAAATGCAAACGTGCCTTAAAAGAAACCGGTTATAAGCGTTTAGTCATTGCTGGCGGCGTAAGTGCAAACAAAAAATTACGTGAAACCCTTGGCACAATGATGAAAAATCTTGGTGGTGAAGTATTTTATCCGCAACCTCAATTTTGTACCGATAATGGTGCCATGATTGCCTACACAGGCTTTTTGCGCTTAAAACAAGGTCAGCACAGCGATCTCGCCATTGATGTCAAACCTCGTTGGGCAATGGCCGAACTCCCTGCAATTTAAGGAAAAAATATGGAAAATATGATTAAAGTAAGAGCCATGCGTGCAGCCGGTATCGCTTGTTTTTTGGTGCTCGCGATTATTGGTGCATGGATTTTTACCACGCCAAGCAGTGATATTGTTGACGCTCTTGCTGAAGCAGGAAAAATGGTGGGAGGAGGTGCCACTTACGGGACCTTTATGCTAGCAGCCTGTCCACCTGTTGCAGGATTCATTGCCTATCATTTCTGGAAATGGGTGATTAAATAATGGCAAAACTCTATTTTTACTACTCTACGATGAATGCGGGTAAATCAACCACATTGTTACAGTCTTCCTATAACTATCGTGAACGCAATATGAACACCATGGTTTATACGGCAGCGATTGATGATCGTTTTGGCGCAGGCAAAGTCACGTCACGTATTGGTATTCATGAAGAGGCGAATTTATTTACGTCAACCAGTGACCTTTTTGCTGAAGTGAGTCAACGTTTACAACAAGAAAAAATTCATTGTGTTTTGGTTGACGAAGCCCAGTTTTTAATGAAACAACAGGTGTATCAATTAAGCGATGTTGTAGATAAACTGAAGATTCCTGTGCTTTGTTATGGCTTGCGTACCGACTTCCAGGCTGAGCTATTTGAAGGCAGTAAGTATTTACTTGCTTGGGCAGATCAACTAGAAGAATTAAAAACAATCTGTTATTGTGGGCGTAAAGCCAATTTCGTTTTACGTTTAAATGAACAAGGTGAAGTCATTAAGGAAGGGGAACAAATCCAAATCGGTGGAAATGACTCTTATCTTTCGGTTTGCCGCTATCATTACAAAGAAAAGTGCGGTCAGCTTTAATCTCATTTTTCAATTTTATACTCGGAGGACAATTTTATGCTAAAGAACAAAACATTCGGCAGTGCCTTAATCATTGCAGGCACGACCATCGGAGCCGGGATGCTCGCGATGCCATTAACCTCTGCCGGAATTGGTTTTGGTTACACTGTTTTATTATTAGTCGGCTTATGGGCGCTGTTAGTTTATAGCGGTTTACTTTTTGTTGAAGTCTATCAAACAGCTGATCGCCTGAATGATGGCGTAGCGACTCTCGCTGAAAAATACTTTGGTATCACTGGACGTGTCTTAGCGACTTTTAGCTTGCTCATTTTACTTTACGCCCTTTCTGCGGCCTACATCACCGGAGGCGGTTCATTATTATCTGGTTTACCAACGGCTTTTGGCTTTGAAAGTCTCTCCTCCGAACTTTCAATCATTTTATTTACCGTCGTACTCGGTGCCTTTGTGGTTGTAGGTACAAGAGGCGTTGATGGTGCCACCCGTATTCTGTTCATCGGTAAATTAATTGCCTTTGCTTTTGTGTTGTTCATGATGTTACCAAAAGTATCTGTCGATAACCTGATGGCCTTACCTTTAAATTATGCTTTCGTGATCTCTGCGGCACCAATTTTCTTTACCTCTTTTGGCTTCCACATCATCATGGGTAGCGTAAATAGCTATTTAGATGGTAGTGTCACTCAATTCCGTAAAGCGATTTTAATTGGTACAGCCATTCCACTGATCGCTTATTTGATATGGCAATTAGCGACTCACGGTGTATTAAGCCAAAATGAGTTCGTACAATTGCTCCAAGCAGATCCAACCCTTAACGGCTTAGTCAATGCCACACGTCAAATCACCAATTCCCACATCATGGGCGAAATCGTGCGTGTGTTCTCTGCACTTGCATTAATCACCTCTTTCCTCGGTGTGATGCTAGGCGTGTTTGAAGGTTTAGGCGATTTATTTAAACGTTACAAATTGCCACACAACCGTTTAACACTTACCATTGCAGCCTTTACGCCACCACTTGCATTTGCCTTGTATTATCCTGAAGGCTTTATCGCTGCATTAAGCTATGCGGGTTTACTCTGTGCGTTCTACTGCTTGATTTTACCTATTGGACTAGCATGGAAAACACGTCAAGCAAATCCAAATCTGTCTTATCGTGTAATCGGTGGAAACGTAACCTTAGTGATAGCCTTAGTAATTGGCGTAATCATTATGATCGTACCATTCTTAATTCAAGCAGGTTATTTACCTGCAGTAGCAGGCTAAAGTGCGGTAGATTTCCAGGGCATTTTTCTCATAAAAGTAGGGCTTAAACGCCCTATTTTTTTATTTTCAAAAAATTTTCATTTTTTTTACCTCTCTTAATCTTTCCTTAAGATTCCTTGTTTAAATACACTCATCGAAAGGCAAACAATCCAATCGATAAATAAATCTGAAAAATGTTAATCACTTAAGAAAAGATTAAGATTTGAATGATTTAATACATCTGAAAGCAAAGCTTTCAACTTACTTTATGATTATCTTATTTAGGAGAACAAACTATGAAAAAATTACTTACTGTTGCAGCTATCGCATTATCTTCTGTTGCCGTATATAACACCGCAATAGCACAAGGATTTAATGATGGTCACAAGCACAACACCCAACAAGGTTTTGTCGATGAAAGTGTTATTGTAAAAACCGTTGATGATGCATTAAATGCCAATGATGATACTCCAGTTCGTTTAGACGGACAAATTGTAAAACAAATTGGTAAAAAGGATTTCTTATTTAAAGACGCAAGTGGAAAAGAAATTCAAATTGAAGTCAGCAAAAAAGCATGGAATGGTGAAACGATAGCACCTCAAGATAACATTCAAATTATTGGTAAAGTCGATAAAGAATGGAATAAAACAGAAGTGGATGTGAAACAAATCATCAAAAAATAAGTAACAAAATGACCGCACTTTTCTTAAGTGCGGTTAAAAATCCCAAAGGAGAAGAAAATGGAAAACGTACAAACAATGTCAGATCTTATGCAGCAAATTCAACAACGAATTGATTCAATAAAAGCCTCTGCCATGCAGCAACAAACAGAAATGAAACAGTCATTAAATGAATGTATTGAGCAAAGTGAAGCCATTCAAAATCAATTAGTTCAAAGCCAACAGCAATTAACATCACAATTGGAATACGGCACGGCAGTATTAATTGAACTGGAACAAGGGTTACAGCTAGATTTCAGTACAGAAATCGCCGAATTTGAACAGTTGTGTCAAAATGAAACCGCCGATACGACAGAATTAACGCAACGATTGGAACAGCATGTACAGGAAAAAATCACGTTCCAATTAAACGAATTAAAAGCCAAAACAGGTATAGCCTTACAAGAGATTGGTCAGGTGACACTCCATATTAAGCAGTTATTTGGGGCAGAAAAAAGTGCTAAAGTGAAAGGGTTGGCAAAATTAAAACAACGTTTATATAAACGTTTTGGTAAACAGATTATTGCTTCAAAAGAATGCTTGGCAAAACAACTGGAACGTGGAGCCAGTAAATTAAGAGCTTAAAATGTCCGCTATCGTTTATTAAGAAGAAAAGTTAAACCGCACTTAATCTTGAGATGAGATGAAGTGCGGTCATTTTTTTAGTTTTTTTTTCGATTGAGACGGTTAAATCTGAGCCAAAAATTCTTCTTCCGTTAGAACGGTAACACCTAATTCTTGTGCTTTTGTGAGCTTAGAACCCGCCGCATCACCGGCAATCACAAAATCTGTTTTTGCTGAAACAGAGCCGCTCACTTTCGCGCCCATATCTTGTAATAACGCTTTGGCTTCATTACGTCCCATTTGAGTTAAGGTTCCCGTTAACACCACTGTTTTACCTTTAAAGCGGTTTTCTGCCACTTCTTTGGTTTCTACGGTTTCCCAACGTACACCTTGAGCGATTAAATCATTCACCACTGCCACATTATGTGGTTCATGCCAAAATGCTAAAATACGATTAGCCACCACTTCGCCCACATCAGGCACTTGCTGTAAGGCTTCTAAATCTGCATTTTGCAAGGCTTCCAGGGTTTTAAAATGATTCGCTAAATTCAATGCTGTTGCTTCACCCACTTCACGAATCCCTAAAGCAAAAATAAAACGTGCTAACGTCGTATTTTTTGCTTTTTCAAGGCTCGCTAAGGCATTTTCAGCTGATTTTGCGCCCATTCTTTCTAAACGAGTCAATGTGGTTAAATCTAACTTAAATAAATCGGCGGGTGTATGAACTAATTCACGATCCACCAATTGTTCGATTAATTTTCCCCCTACGCCATCAATATCCATGGCCTTGCGAGAAACAAAATGTTTAAGCGCTTCTTTACGCTGTGCGGCACAGAATAAACCACCCGTACAACGCGCTACCGCTTCGCCTTCAATACGAACAATGGCCGAATCACATACCGGACAAGTTTTAGGGAAAACAATCGGTCTCGCATCCGCTGGACGACGATCGTGCAATACACCGATAATTTGAGGGATCACATCTCCCGCACGGCGAATCACTACCGTATCGCCAATAGCAATATCCAAGCGTTCAATTTCATCACCATTATGCAATGTGGCGTTACTCACCGTGACACCAGCCACAAATACCGGTTCCAATTTAGCCACAGGGGTAATCGCCCCTGTTCTACCCACTTGGAATTCCACATCATTTAGGCGAGTTAATTCCTCTTGTGCAGGGAATTTATAAGCAATTGCCCAACGCGGTGCTTTTGAGATAAAACCTAATTTCTCTTGTAACGCAATATCATTGATTTTCAGTACGGTACCATCAATATCGTAGCCAAGAGCACTGCGTTTATTTTGAATATCACGATAAAAATCCAACACTTCATCTGTGCCGTTACATAAACGGATTTCTGGGTTTACCGGAATCCCAATAGACTTCAGCCATTGCAAACGATCATAATGCGTATTCGGCAAATCTACCCCTTCCGCAATGCCAATACCATAAGCATTCAATACCAATGGACGTTTACTCGTAATTTTCGGATCGAGCTGGCGCAACGATCCCGCCGCTGCATTACGCGGGTTAGCAAAGGTTTTCTCACCTTTCTCTAACGCCTGTTGATTTAAACGCTCAAAGCCCGCGTGTGGCATAAACACTTCACCACGCACTTCTAAACGAGCTGGCGGATTGTCCATTAAAAGCTGCAACGGAATATTTCGAATCGTACGGATATTCGCGGTAATATCTTCCCCTGTTGCCCCATCACCACGGGTTGCCGCTTGAGTCAGTATGCCATTTACATACAAAATACTCACCGCTAAACCATCTAACTTAGGTTCACAGCAGAAAGTAAGGGGTTCTGGCAAACGAATAAGACGATCTTCAATGCGTTTTACGAATGCATAAAACTCTTCGTCTGAGAAAGCATTATCCAAAGAGAGCATCGGAATCTCATGACGAATCTGGGCAAAACCTGAAAGCGGTTTTGCGCCCACACGTTGAGTAGGTGAATCTGCCGTAATGAGTTCCGGATGAGCGGCTTCTAAAGCTTTAAGTTGGTGAAATAAACGGTCATATTCTGCATCCGGAATGGTTGGGTTATCCAACACGTGATATTCATATTCATAACGACGAAGATCATGACGTAATGTATCAATTTGTTGCTGAAGGCTCATAATGTTCTCTAACGGTTTACTCATTGAATTAAAATGGGCGAACCATCGGCTCGCCCAAAGTGCGGTTATTTTTTCGTGCGTTTTATGCGATGCGAGATAAATAATCTTGCTCAGCTACATCATCAAAAATTTCTTGTTGATCGGTCAACACTACACCACCTAAATCTTCTGCGATGGTTTTCGCTGCGCGAATCATCATGCGTAAATTTGCCAAATTATTACCTGGTGATGGTAGCTGCATAAAGAGCACTACGCCCATGGTTGAAAACTCTGCCATATTGTAATAATCAAACGTACCGGGCTGTTCAATGTTTGCCACACTAAATAACACTGGGCTTGCCACACTTAAATCAAAGTGGCGGTGATACATTTGACGCTCGCCAAAAATGAATCCCAAGTTTTCTAAAGATTGAGATAATTGTGGACCATAGAATTCACGATTTTGATTTGAAATCACATAAAGTTGAACAAAACCGGTGGTTTGTTTTGGTTTTTCAACTTCTACCGGTTCGTGATAGTTAAAATGCACATTCTCGTGAGTGAGTTCTTGATGTGGGTTTAATGACATCTCGGCTAACTGCTCACGCAATTCAGGCGAAGAAGAATTCACACCATCAAAATCACTGCTTTGTGCTTCTAATTCTTCGATTGTCATCTCTGCCACACGTGGTTTCGGTTGTACATTCGTTTCAGGATAAACCACAGGTTCAGGCTGTGGCGCAGGAGCAGGTTGCGCCGTATTCATCTCATAAACTGGCTGATTTGGTAAGGAGATTTTAATATCATCCACACTTTTTTCTATTTGACGCGCATCAACTTGAGCATGTTGCTCATCAAAATTTAATTGTTGTTGGCTTGCCGCCTGAGGTGTCACTTTAGGTTGAACATTTTGTTGTACAGGCTGTGCCGCTTGAGCACGATGTGTTAAACGAATATCCGCATTAGGATCAGCGGCTTGCGAAAAAGAATTGACCTCCCCACTTTTAGAAGTGCGGTTAAATGTATTCGCACTTTTAAAATATTTTGATTTCTCACGACGATTTGACCATAATCCGTGTACCACTAAGGCAATTAAAGCAATCACCCCTAGAATGATCAAAATGGTATTTAAGTCCATGCTTGTTGCTCCTTAACGCAATGATTTTTGCTGATCCTATCACATTTCGACAGGTGAAAAAATAGAAAAGCAAACAAGATATTAAAAGGGATGAGATGGAATTTTCCTCAAAAAATATTGTCTTTCTGTGACGTTTTGTATTTTTACTTTTCAATTTAAAGGAACAATGATGATCGATCAAAATGAAATAAAATCTGCTTTCAATCATTTCGTGATGGGTTGGCATTTCATTACGCAAAAAGGTCTCCGACGTTTTGTGATTATGCCAATTCTACTGAATATCGTCCTGCTTACAGGCTTATTTTGGTTATTTGTTTCTCAAATCTCCACAATGATCGACTGGGTAATGAGCTTTATTCCTGATTGGTTAAGCTTTTTAAGTGTGATTTTGCTCGTGCTGTCTATTGGCTCAATTCTCTTATTTTTCTATTTTGCCTTTACGACACTTTCAGGCTTTATTGCCGCACCGTTTAATGGATTATTAGCAGAAAAAGTCGAAAAAATGCTGACCGGTGAAGCCGTTAATAATGATGGTTTTGCCGAAATTATGAAAGATGTGCCGCGTATGTTGAACCGAGAATGGCAAAAACTATGGTACAGCTTACCGAAATTTGTGGGCTTGTTCTTATTGAGTTTTATCCCAGTTATTGGGCAAACCATTATTCCTGTGCTGACATTCTTATTTACCTGTTGGATGATGGCGATTCAGTACTGTGACTACCCGTTTGATAACCATAAAATTTCTTTTGGCATTATGAAAAATGCGTTAGGCGAAAGACGTTCTCAAAGCCTGACATTCGGGGCATTAATTACTCTTTGTACCGCATTGCCACTTGTGAATTTAGTGATTATTCCTGTGGCGGTCTGTGGTGCAACCGTAATGTGGGTGGAAAATTATCGCTCACAATTAAAATTTGATATGAATTTTGACCGCACTTCAGGTTCAACACAAATTGTGACACGTTCTACGAGTACAGAAATTAAGCCTTCAGAAAATAACATCGTGAATAAATAGCATTTAGTTATAAAATATAGCTATTAACTATTTTTTTTATATAAAAGCCGGTGTTATAACTACTGCATCAATTAATTCAACAATATAAAAGGACAGTAAAATGACAATTTATGCAGATAACTCATACTCAATCGGTAATACGCCATTAGTTCGTTTAAAACACTTCGGACACAATGGTAACGTTGTCGTAAAAATTGAAGGTCGTAACCCAAGCTTTAGCGTGAAATGCCGTATTGGTGCCAATATGATTTGGCAAGCAGAAAAAGACGGCATTTTAACCGCGGGTAAAGAAATTGTAGATGCAACCAGCGGTAACACAGGTATTGCTTTAGCTTATGTAGCAGCAGCACGCGGTTATAAAATCACCTTAACCATGCCTGAAACCATGAGCCTTGAACGTAAACGTTTATTACGTGGTTTAGGCGTGAATCTCGTGCTTACTGAAGGTTCAAAAGGGATGAAAGGTGCGATCGCTAAAGCAGAAGAAATTGTGGCGTCTAACCCAAATCATTATGTGATGCTAAAACAATTTGAAAACCCGGCTAACCCGGACATTCACCGTCAAACCACTGGTGAAGAAATCTGGAAAGATACGGAAGGTAAAGTTGATGTTGTGGTTGCAGGTGTGGGTACCGGCGGTACAATTACCGGTATTTCTCGTGCGATCAAATTAGATCACGGTAAAAAAATTACCTCTGTGGCGGTTGAACCAACAGAATCACCTGTTATTAGCCAAACCCTTGCAGGCCAAGAAGTGAAACCAGGCCCACACAAAATTCAAGGTATCGGTGCGGGCTTCATTCCGAAAAACTTAGATTTATCATTAATCGATCGTGTGGAAACTGTAGATAGCGATACGGCAATTGCGACCGCTCGTCGCTTAATGGCTGAAGAAGGCATTCTTGCGGGTATTTCTTCAGGTGCTGCAGTGGCAGCGGCTGACCGCTTAGCAAAACTACCTGAATTCCAAGATAAATTAATCGTTGCAATCCTACCTTCTGCATCAGAACGTTATTTAAGTACAGCATTATTCGAAGGTATTGAAGCTTAATCTATTGATTGAATTCATTTTATCTAAGGTCTGTTTTTACAGACCTTTTTTGTTTATTAATTAAACAACTTTTATTTGATATAACGAAAAGAAATAATTCATAAATAAATAATACTTTTCTTTTCTTTTTCGCTTCTTATAATTCATTTCACTTTCGTTATTTATCTAAAAAAGGAATACTTATGAAAAAATCATTTTTTAGCACCGCACTTTTAGCGGCAGGATTAGCCCTTTCTACTTTTGCTAACGCCGGTGAAATTGCTGATCGCGTTGAACAAACTAAAACCTTATTAGTCGGTACTGAGGGAACCTACGCACCATTTACTTTCCACGACAAAGATGGCAAGTTAACAGGTTTCGATGTGGAAATTATCGAAAAAGTGGCACAAAAATTAGGTTGGAAAGTTGAATTTAAAGAAACCGCTTGGGACGGCATGTATGCAGGTTTAAATGCAAAACGCTTTGATGTTATTGCGAACCAAACCAATCCAAGCCCAGAACGTTTAAAAAAATATGATTACAGTGCACCTTATAACTACTCTGCTGGCGTAATCGTGACGAAAGCTGATAACGATAGCATTAAATCATTCCCTGATTTAAAAGGTAAAAAATCTGCACAATCTGCAACCAGTAACTGGA
Source organism: Haemophilus parainfluenzae ATCC 33392 (assembly GCF_031191205.1). Lineage (NCBI taxonomy): Bacteria > Pseudomonadati > Pseudomonadota > Gammaproteobacteria > Pasteurellales > Pasteurellaceae > Parahaemophilus > Parahaemophilus parainfluenzae. Next base: position 622,487 of record NZ_CP133470.1, read on the forward strand.
GCAAAGATGCGCGTGATAATGGTGCAATTATCGTGACTGTAGATAGCTTGGCGCAAAACCTTGAAGCGGTAAAACAAGGTCGTGTTGATGCAACAGTAAACGATAAGCTTGCGGTGTTAGATTACTTCAAAAAACAACCTAATGCAGGCTTAAAAATTGCTGTAGAAAGTGATAAGAAAATCCCAACCGGTTTTGCTTTCTTGAAAGGTGAAGAACCGCTTATTGCAAAAGTGAACCAAGCACTTGAAGAACTACGCAAAGACGGAACTTTAAAACAACTTTCAATCAAATGGTTTGGCGATGACATTACTCAATAATTGGTTAGCCAGCCTTCCATTTATGACCGCAGAACGAGCTGATTATGTAATCAGCTCGTTTTGGCCTATGATGGAAGGGGCAATTTTATATACGATCCCCCTTGCGGTCATTTCCTTCTTTTGCGGTTTATTCATTGCAGTTATCGTGGCTGTGATTTGCACATTGCCACATCCCAATTTAATGACCAAAATTCTGCAGGGCATTTGTCGCACCTATATTTCAATTATTCGCGGCACGCCAATGTTGGTGCAAATCTTCATTATTTTCTATGGTTTACCTGAAGTCGGTATCAAACTGGAACCTTTCCCGACCGCAATTATTGCATTCTCCATTAACATTGGTGCTTATGCCGCTGAAACCGTGCGAGCCTCTATTCTTGCGATACCTAAAGGTCAATGGGAAGCCTCTTATGCGATAGGCATGAATTACACACAAGCTTTCGTACGCACCATTATGCCGCAAGCTTTACATATTTCCGTCCCTTCGCTATCAAATACATTTATTAGCACAGTGAAAGATACATCCCTTGCTTCACTCGTTTGGATCGCTGAATTATTCCGTGTGGCACAAAACATCACAGCTGAAAACTACGAATTTATTTTAATTTATAGTGAAGCGGCTCTCATTTATTGGGTATTCTGTTTTGTGCTGTCGATAGGGCAAACCCGCTTAGAAAAACGCCTTTCTCGCCATTTATAAGGACTGGTTATGTTAAAAGTCACGAATATTCAGAAAAGTTTTAATGGCCACCATGTATTAAAAGGCATTGATTTTGAAATTAATAAAGGCGAAGTGGTTGCCATTCTGGGTCCATCAGGTTCAGGCAAGACGACTTTTTTACGCTGTTTAAATTTGCTCGAACGTCCGGAAAAAGGAGTATTAGCATTTACTGATGGAAACTTAACCATTGATTTCAGTAAAAAAATCAGCAAAGCCGATGAACTAAAATTGCGTCGTCGTTCTTCAATGGTATTCCAACAATACAATCTATTTCCCCATCGCACAGCTCTCGAAAATGTGATGGAAGGCATGGTAGTTGTGCAAAAACAAGCGAAAGAGATTGCGCGTGAAAAAGCCTTAGCATTATTGGAAAAAATTGGTTTAAAAGCAAAAGCGGATTTATATCCCTCTCAACTTTCTGGTGGTCAACAGCAACGTGTCGGGATCGCCCGTGCTTTAGCCGTTAAACCCGATATTATCTTGTTAGATGAGCCTACTTCCGCTCTTGACCCTGAACTCGTCGGTGAAGTGTTACAAGCACTCAAAATGCTCGCACAAGAAGGTTGGACAATGATTATCGTCACCCATGAATTGAATTTTGCCAAAGATGTGGCAGATCGCGTGATTCTCATGGAAAATGGTCAGGTAGTTGAACAAAATACCGCGGCTGAATTCTTCAGTCATCCACAGCAAGAACGCACCAAACAATTCTTATTGCAAGCTAAAATGCCAATGGAATTCGAAGATTATTGTATTTAATCAAACCTCTAAATATAAAAAGAGCGGTCAAAAAACATCATGAATTTTGACCGCTCTTTCTATTTGAATAAATTACATAATGGCATTATAGAATACCGCTGCTAAAGCCGCCCCGATAAATGGCCCTATAACCGGAACCCAACTGTATCCCCAGTCAGCTTTAGTTTTTAATGTACCACCCAAGAAAAGACCTAAGGTTAAACGCGGACCAAGATCTCGAGCAGGGTTGATCGCATAACCGGTTGTTCCACCTAAGCTCAAACCAATTGCCCAAACTAAAATCGCTACTGGTAATGCCCCGATAGAACCTAAACCAATTGGCGTGCTTTCTGCTGTGCCAGGTAAAGTGATATTTGCCCCCGCAAGATAGAAAATCACGAAAACAAGCACGAAGGTACCAACAATTTCGTTTACTAAGTTGATTGGATAGTTACGAATTGCAGGTTCGGTACAGAAACAAGCGCGTTTTAAGCCCTCTTCTTCGGTGGCTGCAAAGTGATCTTTATAGGTAATGTAAACCAACAACGCACCAAGCATGCCGCCCACCACTTGTGCCGCAATGTAGCCAGGTACCAGTTCCCAAGAAAATGCACCTTTCATTGCCACGCCAAGTGTTACCGCAGGATTTAAGTGTGCCCCACTATAAGGACCTGTCACAACAACCGCCACATACACCGCAAATGCCCACGCGGTAGTAATCACAATCCAACCAGAACTTTGCCCTTTCGTTTTATTTAAACATACGTTGGCTACCACACCGTTACCTAACAGGATTAAGAGTGCTGTGCCAAAAAATTCTGCAAAATAGGCATTCATAAGAGAATCTCCAAATAATGATTAACTTAATGATTTCATTGAAGAAATCTTGCTTTGCAATTCGTTTCGTTGTTTGATCAAATATTGAGATACTCAAAGTGAGTGGCTTCATTATCTAGTTTTAACCAATTAATTCAATAGATAAAATCGATCTATTTTCTAAAAATGAGAGAGCGATCACATTATTTTGTGCGTTAACGCAATCGTTTACATATTTTCGGGGCGAAATCTGTGATGCTAATCACAAAACCCAACATTGCTTGTTCCAATTAGATTCGAATTCAATTAAGTTAGGTTCGCAATTTGTTCGTTTAAGCTCAAAATTTCTTCATTCATTTAATGAGAGTGCCAAGCACTCTAAGGAATAGCACCATGACAGACAAGAAATACATCATCGCGTTGGACCAAGGTACCACAAGCTCTCGTGCAGTATTATTAGATCACAATGCGAATGTTGTCGAAATCGCCCAACGTGAATTTACACAAATTTATCCACGCGCAGGCTGGGTGGAACATAATCCAATGGAAATTTGGGCAACACAAAGTTCAACATTAAACGAAGTGGTTGCAAAAGCAGGCATTACCTCAGATGAAATTGCAGCAATTGGTATTACTAACCAACGTGAAACCACCATCGTGTGGGAAAAAGCAACCGGCACACCGGTTTATAACGCGATAGTGTGGCAATGTCGTCGTACTGCAGATATTACAGACAAACTTAAAGCGGATGGTCACGAAGAATATATCCGCAACACCACGGGGTTAGTGGTAGACCCATACTTCTCCGGTACAAAAGTGAAATGGATTTTAGACAATGTAGAAGGTGCTCGTGAAAAAGCGGAACGCGGCGAGCTTCTATTTGGTACCGTGGATACCTGGCTTGTGTGGAAATTAACCCAAGGCCGTGTTCACGTAACGGATTACACCAACGCCTCCCGTACCATGTTATTTAACATCCATACGAAAAAATGGGATGACAAAATGTTGGAATTATTAAATATTCCACGCTCTATGCTGCCTGAAGTACGCAATTCTTCCGAAGTGTATGGCCAAACCAACATCGGGGGTAAAGGCGGTGTACGCATTCCAGTTGCAGGTATCGCGGGTGACCAACAAGCAGCACTTTACGGCCATCTATGCACACGCGCAGGTCAAGCGAAAAATACCTATGGTACAGGCTGCTTTATGTTGCTTCACACCGGTGATAAAGCCATTACCTCTAAAAATGGCCTATTAACCACCATCGCGTGTAACGCCAAAGGTGAACCTGAATACGCGCTTGAAGGTTCTGTCTTTATCGCTGGCGCATCAATCCAATGGTTACGTGATGAACTCAAAATCGTACATGACAGCCACGACTCCGAATACTTCGCACAAAAAGTCCCAGATAGCAATGGCGTGTACGTTGTTCCGGCCTTCACTGGTTTAGGCGCACCATATTGGGATCCATATGCACGCGGTGCAATTTTTGGTCTTTCTCGTGGTTCTAACCGCAACCATATTGTACGCGCAACCCTTGAATCTATTGCTTACCAAACCCGTGACGTATTAGAAGCAATGCAATCTGACTCTGGACAACGCTTACAATATTTACGTGTCGATGGCGGCGCAACCAACAACAACTTCTTAATGCAATTCCAAGCAGATATTTTAGATGTGAACGTAGAACGTCCAGTGGTGAAAGAAGTGACTGCACTTGGTGCGGCTTACCTTGCAGGTCTTGCAGTTGGTTTCTGGAAAGATTTAGACGAGCTTCACGACAAAGCCCGTGTAGAACGAACCTTTACACCAGATAATGATGAAGAAAAACGTGAACGTCGTTATAAAGGTTGGAAAAAAGCCGTTAAACGCTCATTAGAATGGGCAAAAGAAGACGCAGAATAATCCTTTCTAATCCATAATAAAGTGCGGTCAAAATCACTTGTGTTTTTGACCGCACTTTTATTTGGTATCTATATATCCTATGATTGATAACAGGCAACATAATATCCAACATCATTGTTATGATATTCATCTATAATATGTTTACCGCCTAGAGAAAGAACTTTTTCCTGAGTCAAAATATATGAAAAAAATGCAAATTCATCATCCTCATCAGGTGAAACTATCTCAATAACTAGATGATCTGGAATTGTTATTTTATAAGAATAAAGCAACTCATCTGTTTCATTACTATATACTTCAATATATCTTCTAACTTTTGGACTCATATCATCTCTAAATATTTAACACTACGAATACCTTTTCATTAATTCATAAATTGGTTTTAATTGAGGCTCATTCTCTGTAGGTTTATAACTTTCAAGAATAGTTTCATCCTCATTTACTAGGTAATGCACATTTGCCCCTTTTTGAAGCATAAGCTCTAAAACATCCAATCTCTCTGGGATATATCCAATCATAGATAAAGGGATTAAACCATCTTGGTTCGGTAAATTAGGATTTGCTCCTGCTTTAAGCAACGCTATCGCCGCCTCAGCATTTTTACTTCGTAATGCATAATGCAAAGGAGTCATTCCGTACATATCTTGCGCATTAATCTCCACTCCATGTTTTATATAAAACTCCACAACCGACAACGGAGCCGCACAAATTAAATTACACTGGTGTAGCCAATTCCATTTATCTGCCGATACATAGTGAATATCTAACTTTTTACTTATAAAGAAAATATCCTCCAGCATTGCGATATTTCCTTCTCCATCTGCTATCGCAACAAGCATCTTATGGTCATCTTTATATTCTTCATATAAATTTGTCATATTAGTTTCCTCTTTTGTGTAAAAACAATTTCATATTCTCTTTAATTTTTTGAATATCACCATTTCCCAGCATTTCATTTCTATGACTTCGATTCACCGAACGATTTTCCAATCTAAACCACTGCGAGATTAGTGTATCACTACAAACATCTCCATTAAGCTACGTTTTGCCTTTACTTATCACAAAATAAATTTATATCGTCAAAAACATCACTTATCGCGCCTAAAAACTGACCACTATTTTTTAATAACTCTAGTTTATTGATAATATCAAAGGAAATTCTTTTATCAATTCTAACTATATGTCCTACTGATATTATTGATGTATATTTTAATTCATCTATTGATGAATCAAGGTTATCTAAAACTATTTTTTCTGCGATATCTCTATCTACTGAATATAGCACAATATTTAAAATAAGATTGCAACAATTCGCCACCGTATCAAGTGTAAAAGAACAATATTTAGGATCCATATATTTCATACTATTTACTTTTTTCCATTAGATTTAAATAACCCTTCTGTTATTAATTTATTTTTCATTTCCTGATTTAAATCATCCCATTTTCTAACATGTCCATGATATATTCCTGAACTCAGGTATGCTTCATCAAATATAACTATTTCTCCTGTAGATTTATCTACCAAATAGCGAAGCCCAAAATCCTTTTTTATTTTCAACTTTCTTTTGCTTCGCTTCTTCCATTCTTTGTTTGACATAATTTACCCAAACTTGATGGGGCGCATCAAAATCAAATAATTTCATAAAATCATAAGGAATTTTATATTCTGCTAATGGATTTATATCAATCAATTCTTTGGGTGCTATAGGACTATCAATACCCAAATCAAAACCGTGGATTGCTGCGATTTTGGCATACATTAAAACTTGCGGTTGCAAATAAAAATCAAAATGTAAAAGTGTATCTTTTGCTGCTCGTTTCGCAAGCTTAAGTTCGAGTAATTTATCTAAAGCCTCTTGCATTCCTTTTATATTTTTATCTGCTAGTGCCACATAAAATTCATGATCGGGAATGCGCTTTAAATCACTACGGGCTTTTTTCTCATCATTTAAGAACGTGAGTGCGCGTTCTTTTAATAATTGCCAATCTCCACTTAACGCCAATAAAGTGTTCGCATTAAAAAAAGGTCTCGTATCAGTTCGTTTATAGGGGACTGAAATATCGACAATTTCATCACGATGTTTGATTAAATAATCAATCAACTTTTGATTATCTGAAAGCAAACTCATAAAAAAGAAATTTGTATTAATTCCGTTGTACGCCCATTGAAAATCATATTCAGACAAAATACCTAAGAAACCCGCAATAGAAGCATTTTCTTTAAATCCTGAAATATCATTTTCTAATAAATGCTTAGAGGCTAATGCGCGGTGATAGTCATCTAATAAACCAATTGAAAAAAACACATCTCCACGAAACTCATCAATTAATTTTATTCTTTGAAATAATACGAGATAAGAATTCTCTGAAAACGAATTAACCCGTTCCCAGGTAAATTTTTTAGCATCACTGTAAGTCTTTGCAATATCGCTGCCTAAAAACACTTGATATTTTTCCATATTGACCTCATATGACTACTTCTTATTAGGAACTCTAACTGGTAATAACACAGCTTTACCATTTGATTTATCTACACCTGCTATAATAGTTGATTCACTTAACATAAGCATCGTTGAAAATACAAAAGTGCGGTCAGTTTTTGAGATATTTTAAAACTCTTTAAAATTAACCGCACTTTACATTTTGAGGAAATATATTACCGATAAATACTCGTACAATACGTCAGGGCTTGTCTTATGGCTTTTCCTAATTCTTCATCCGAAATACTCTTATCATATTTAAATTCTAATGCTGAATTGTCAGGAAGTGAAATTTCTGTACTTCCATCTAAAGAATCTTGATGAAGAGGCGAAATGGTTATATATAAATTATCCTGTTCTAAAGATAAAAAAGACATATCCTTATAGATAGATTTTTTATTTTTGTATCCATAGCGTTTTTTCATCTCTTCCTCAAGTCTTTTTTGTAATCCCTTCATTTTCTCAGAATTAAAAATAGCTTGAAATTCCTGGAGGGATACTTCTCTGCTTTCATCAAGTTTTTCTCTAACCAACTTTCCAAAATATGAATCTGTAATATCAACTTGATTAAAAATAAAATCTTGATCTGGATTTGTCATTCCAATCATCCCTCTAATAATAGAAGTCACTAATAAGAATTCATTATTTACTATAACTGAAACAGTTTTTGGTTTATTCATATCAATTTACCTTATTAACAATAATATTAGTTCCTTTCGATCTAGTATACATTAAAGAATTACCTAATTTACCACTTTGACTTGTTATGCTATCTATAGTGATATTTCTACAGAAAAATGAATGTGAAATTATAAGGTTTACTTAGAATAATCATCTTTGGAAACAAAAGCGCGGTCAAAATCGCTTGTGTTTTTGACCGCACTTTATATAAAAATGTTTAAAATTGCATGCTATTTAATTTTTTAACAGACATAAGTTGTCTTTATTACCTTCGATTATACAATGCAATACCTGCAATAAATACACTAATAATTAACGACGGGATTACAATAAACCTTACGTCGTCAGAATTAATATAAAAAGAAACTTCTAAATTAAAATGAATTAACGCATAAATATCCCAATCATTTCTGTTTACCACTACAATAGACTTTCTGGTTTATTACAAATCAAGTACCAAAATTAGTATTAGTAACATTACCTATATCTTATACTCGATCTAGTAACAATTTAAGCCACTCTCATTAAAAAAAAGCTTCAATAAAATTAACGCTTTTTCCTGATATATATCTTTCCAACCATTCCATACTTCAGGTCTCCCCTCCATTTCCCAATCATCAAGAGCCAAAGCATTTAATATTTCCATATTAAGCCAGCTATCTAAATGACCATAATCATCCTCCATTTTATGAACAAACTCGTTATAGAGAAAAACATGGCTTGTAATATTTAATTCATTATCTTTCATAGGTAATAGAATCAGACGCTGTATTTATCCTATTTCGTCTGCTATATACCTTGCAGACGATGCTATTTGGCTACACGCCATAACTCACTCTGATTTCTTTAGATAAAACACTACTAATGTAACAAAAAGACTCACAGGATACCATTTTAATATAATTAAGATATTAACCTTAGAGAACTCAAAACTAAACTTGTATAAAATAAGGAGATAGACCATTGCTATAATATAAAAAGAAACCAGAAAGATAGAGATAAGCTCTTTTTTTTTCATTATTCATTCCCTTTTTGGATTTAGTCAGATACTTTTTCAAATCTATACATTCCTATCTTGCTCAAATATCAACCGCACTTTTATTTTATCTATTAACTATACTGCTGCCGATACTTTTCTAAATTATCTTGAAAATGCTGAATATAGTATTCGATATCTTTTTCTCGGTAGCCAAGAATTCGGCCGATTTCACGTTCCACTTTTGGATCAAAACCATTCACAGTGCTTGCAGGAAGTAACACTTCCATCTGTTCAGCGAGTGCAAGAGATTGGGGTAAATAGACAATAAAATCGGTTAAGCAAACATCATTTACATGACGTTGCACTGTTTTTGAATGAAGCATTCCTAGCTCAAGATAAGGGAGAAAGGCGTCAGGAATACCGAGTTCCTGATTGAATAATGCCACTTGCTTTTCGCCCCTTAACATTAATTCCAGCTCCTTGCCTTCATGCGGCCCAAGAATACCTTTTTCCATAAGAATATTCCTTTCGTTGAAATAAAAAAGGGGATTGGATGATTGACCAGATCCCCTTCATTGTACGCCTATTTGGCCACAATGTTCATCTAAATGACGAAATTATTTTTTCCAATTTTTCAACGCATCGGCAAAGGCATTACCCATCGCACTATTTCCTCTTTGATTACGATCTTGGCGAGGCGCATTGCTTCTTGGTTTAGCACTTAAAGTGCGGTCAGATTTGCCGTCATTTTTGACCGCACTTTCATCTAATCGCATCGTCAACGCAATACGTTTACGCGGCACATCCACTTCTAAGACTTTCACTTTTACGATATCGCCCGTTTTCACCACTTGATGTGGATCTTCCACGAATTTATCGCTTAATGATGAAATATGTACTAAACCGTCTTGGTGAACACCAATATCCACAAATGCACCGAAGTTGGTCACATTGGTGACGGTACCTTCTAAAATCATACCTGGTTTTAAATCGGTGATTTCTTCCACGCCTTCTGCGAATACTGCAGTTTTAAACTCACCACGCGGATCGCGCCCCGGTTTTTCCAATTCTTTAAAAATATCTTGAACAGTTGGTAAACCAAATTGCTCATCAATGAATTGTTTCGCATCAAGCTGACGTACCACACCAGCATTGCCCATTAAATCTTGAATAGATTGTGCGGTGGCTTGCAAGATTTTTTCGACCACAGGATAAGCTTCTGGGTGGACACCTGAAGTATCAAGTGGATTTTTCCCGCCAGCAATACGCATAAAGCCTGCACATTGCTCAAAGGCTTTTGGCCCTAAACGTGGCACTTTTTTCAATTCTGCACGGCTTTCAAAACGACCATTTTCATCACGATATTCCACAATGTTTTGCGCTAAAGTTTTCGTCATCCCTGCCACACGAGCAAGTAACGGTGCGGATGCTGTATTCAAATCCACACCCACCGCGTTTACACAGTCTTCCACCACTGCATCAAGTTTACGCGCAAGTTGGGTTTGGTTTACATCGTGCTGATATTGCCCTACACCAATGGCTTTCGGTTCGATTTTCACTAATTCTGCCAATGGATCTTGTAAACGGCGTGCAATAGAAACTGCACCACGTAAAGACACATCTAAGTTCGGGAATTCATTTGCGGCAAATTCAGAGGCGGAATAAACCGATGCGCCAGCTTCGCTCACCACAACGGTTTGTGGTTTATTTTCTTTGATTTCTTTAATCACTTCTTTCGCAAAACGTTCAGTTTCACGAGAAGCCGTACCGTTACCAATGGCAATTAATTCCACGTTATGCTTGCGGATTAAGCTGAAAATCGCTACTTGCGCTTCAGCTTCACGCCCTGTGTGTGGATAAATGGTGGTGGTATCTAATAATTTACCTGTGTTATCTACTACGGCGACTTTAACTCCCGTACGTAAGCCTGGGTCCAAGCCCATGGTGCATTTTGCGCCAGCCGGTGCAGCCATTAAAAGTGCGGTCAGATTTCGAGCAAAAACATCAATAGCTTCCTCTTCCGCTTTTTCACGTAAACTTGCCATTAATTCCGTTTCTAAATGCAACGACACTTTGATTTTCCATGTCCACGCAATCACTTGCTCGCGCCATTTATCCGCAGGTTGCCCCGTGAAACGGACATCTAAATAATCACGAATAATCTCTTCACAATAACTTTGGCGACTTCCCTCTTCCGCATCAGGATCCGCATTTAAGCTTAATTGTAAAATGCCCTCATTACGCCCGCGGAACATCGCTAATGCACGGTGAGAAGGCACATTTTTCAATAATTCTTGGTGGTCGAAATAATCTTGGAATTTTGCGCCTTCCGTTTCTTTGCCTTCGATCACTTTGGATACGATAACGGCATTTTTCGCTAAATAATCACGAACTTTCGCTAATAAGCCCGCATCTTCAGCAAAACGCTCCATTAAAATATAGCGTGCACCATCAAGTGCGACTTTAGTATCTGTTACGCCTTTATCAGCATTTACAAATTCAGCGGCTGCCGTTTCAGGATCATTCTTCGGCTCGTTCCAAAGTAAATCAGCCAATGGCTCAAGGCCGGCTTCAATCGCAATTTGCCCTTTCGTGCGACGTTTTGGTTTGTATGGCAAATACAAATCTTCTAATTCGGTTTTACTTTGGGTCGCATGGATTTTATCGCGCAATTCAGCGGTCAATTTCCCTTGCTCTTCAATGGATTTCAAAATGGTTTGACGACGATCTTCTAATTCACGTAAATAAATTAAACGGGTTTCAAAATGACGAAGTTGGGTGTCATCTAAGCCACCTGTGGCTTCTTTACGATAACGGGCGATAAATGGAATGGTGTTGCCATCATCTAGTAATTGAATGGCGGAGAGGATTTGTTGGGGTTGAACGGTTAATTCTGCCGCAATAATTTGGCTAATTTGTTGATTTAACATTGTCATACTTCTTTGTTATTAAAGGATTCGATAAAAACGGGAATAGAATACTGGTTTTAGACAACAGGCTCAAATATAATTCAAAAAAATTCTTTTATTTTTATCATGGCAAAATCAAATTACATTACCCGTCAAGGCTGGCTTGCGCTTGACCAAGAACTTAAATTTTTGTGGAAAGAAGAACGTCCTAAAGTTACCCAAGCGGTTTCAGATGCTGCCGCGCTTGGTGACCGCAGTGAAAACGCAGAATATATTTACGGTAAACGTCGTTTACGTGAAATTGATCGCCGTGTGCGTTTCCTTTCCAAACGATTAGAAGTGCTACAAATCGTGGATTACCATCCGAAACAAGAAGGCAAAGTGTTTTTCGGTGCCTGGGTTGAGCTAGAAGATGAAGAAGGTGAAGTGAAGCAATACCGCCTTGTCGGCTGCGATGAATTCGATCCCGCTAAAAACTGGATCTCCATTGATTCTCCCGTCGCACGTGCCTTGATCGGGAAAGACGTTGATGATGAAATTCATGTGGAGACACCTTCCGGTAAAGTCGTGCTCTATGTGAACCGAATTTGGTATGAAAAATAGCGAAGTAAAAAAACAAAAGAGCGGTCAAAATTGACCGCTCTTTTATCAAGCATTTCTAGATTAGAATGTCATACCAAAACGAATGCCCAAACCTTTTTGACGACCAGCATAGCCTTGTAAGGTTGTATTAAATTGTTTGCCTGCAAGTTTATAATCTACCCCTGCTTCAGCAATGGTTGTACCACCTTTCATTGTTGGTGTTGGCAATGCATAACCTTGGTATTGTGCACGTACGTCTCCATTCCATTCACGCTCATAAGCCACACCAAAGTGCATACCTAAATTGCTTAAATTATGGCTATATTGCACACCCACACGACCACGCTTAGAGCGAACTGATGAGAAATGGTAGGTTTCACCAGAACTTAAATGCGCTTCATCACCAGAAGTATGCGAATAGAAATATTTCACATAGGTATCTAGGGAGTTATTCTCACCTAACTGCCATACTTTACCAAAACCGACATGGCTAGCTAGGTAATTTGCATTGCTCTTATATCTTACACCTGTACCATTTGCATGGACGAAATCATCACTACGATAATCATTCCATACGCGTCCTGCACGTAAACTTACTTGTGCATATAGGCCATTATTCCATAAATAATTGCTAAATACATTTGCACCAAGATTCCAGGCTTTACCTTTACCTTTTGTACCGTCATCTAAATGCGCTGTATAATGACTATAACCATATTCAGCTGCTACACCATATAACCAATTACCCGAAACACTCGGTTTATTCCAGGCATAGCCGGCATCCAATGTAAGCCCTTTCAAGTTAACATAACTACCAGTCGTAATATCACGATCGGCTGTACCTGCTTGAACAAACCCGCTTTCATTTGCACCAACTTGACTTAAATTAGCATCTTGATACAACGAATTCAAACCTCCAGCAAGATAACTTGCTCCATTATTGACTAACGCAGGGGCAACTAAGCGACCTTGTACTAATGATTTAGTTTTTGGATTTACTGCTGTTACTGGTGTTGCATCTGCATTCACCACTGGTTTAGTTGTCGTTTCCGTTGTATTGGTATTTACAACCGGCTTATTTGCTGTTGTGTTGGTATTTACAGCTGGTTTAGTTGCTGTTGTATTAGTATTTACAACTGGTTTAGTTGCTGTTGTATTAGTATTTACAACTGGTTTGGTTGCTGTTGTATTAGTATTTACAACTGGTTTGGTTGCTGTTGTATTAGTATTTACAACTGGTTTGTTTGCTGTTGTATTGGTATTTACAGCCGGTTTAGTTGCTGTTGTGTTAGTATTTACAGCCGGTTTAGTTGCTGTTGTATTGGTATTTACAACTGGTTTAGTTTTTGAATCAGTAACTGGTGTAATTTTTTGTTGATTACTACGTTTAAAGGTAAGATCTAAATTTTTATTATCTGCCGTCAACGCAATACTCGCTAAATCATGTGCTAAGGTAATACCTTGATACACATTCCCTTTACCACTCCAAAATAAACCGTCATTAGCCTTAATCAAATGTACCACATCGCCAGAATGTAAATTAGCATTACCAGGTACATAAGCATTCATCGTTGTATTACCTAACTGAAGATATGACGTAGAAAGATTTAAGACAGTATCGTTATGACGGACATTATCAGGTAAATAGAAATTAATGGTATCAAAATTCAGTACCTCTTCAGCTTTTAGCTTATTCATTTCAATACCTTCTTTGGCTGTCCCCAAATTAAGTACATTACCTTTGGAATGAAAGCTCGTCCCACCTGCAATATTGTTATCCACAGTTCCAGCAAAAAGCGTTACGGTATTATTGCTCGACTCATTTTGAGCTGAGCCACCACCAACACCACCAATATGGAACCCTTTATGTAGTACCACTGTGTTATTGTTCGCCTTTGTTAATGCACTCCCACCAATGATATTTCCTGCTACTTTTGCATTCTCACCTAGCACAACAGTATTATTGTGTGCATTTCCCTCACCAGCAACTGCAGAATAAGCATCACCACCCGTCACAAAATTAGCCACTAAATTTTTACCAACTTGAACAGTGTTCTTAGATACATTACCAGATGAAGAACGTGCGCCATAAATTTCACCCGCTACAGCATCCGTTCCTATTGTTACAGAGTTATTGGTAACGGTTGAACTTTCCCACCCTTCGGCACCACTCACCAATAAGGTATGACTACGATTGCCAATCGTTACACGGTTATCATTTGCAACATTATTTTTACTAAAAACCGCGTTAGCAACACCACCTGAAATCATACCTATTTGAGCATCATCCCCAATATGCACAACATTCGAGTTTGCCTCTTGGCTCATAAAATCAGATTTTACAGAAGCGCTTCCTCCCTCAACAATACCACCAGAGCTAGTAATAGACACTTCACTTCCGACTCTAACTCCGTTACCGATAACGACTTCATTAAAAGAAGAGGTTTTTCCTCCACTACCTCCACTTACCGAAGAAGTGATATAAGAAAGATCACCGATATGCACACTATTACTAGATGCACTTACATTATTCGCTACAGATTTATTATAAGAACCGCCATCACCGCCAATTACACTACCAGCAACCGTCACATTTGTGCCAATACGGACAGCATTAAAATCAGAGGTCGATTCAATCGATGTACCTCCTTTAACATAACCACCATCTCTACCTGTGCCGATTTGAACATTATTACCAATCACCACTTCATTATGATTCGCTTCTTTTTTAGTCGTAAAACCGCCATTAACAGTTGATGTAATATTCGCACCATGCGCTATATTTACACGGTTATTATTCGCTGTACCATTATCGGCAAGTCCACCAAAAACATAACCATCATTTTTTTGATTTAAACCAACTGAAACGGAACAACCATTTGAGTTTTCAGCTTTAACAAGAGAAGTATTTTGACATCCGTAAAGATCACTAGCTTGAGCCGATGTGGAAAACACTCCCATAAGAATACAAGCTAAACCAGTTAATTTAATTTTGAACGCACTCTCGCAGAAAGAAGCATTTGGGTTTCTAATATGCATAGTTCACCTTAAATATAAAATTAATAAGATATCGTTACATAAAGCCAGCTATTAAGTACTACATTCACTGAAATTAAAAACGAATAAAACAAGATAATCACTAAAAATATCCAAGAATACTTTAGTTTATTAGTCAACTTTTGTCAATGTGAAATCAACATAAAGAAATAAAATAGGAGGAGTGAATTTCTATATTATTTTCAAGGAAATAAATTTTAATCACTGTTTTTATGACAGACTTAAAAAATAGGGCTAAACAAAAGAGCGGTCAATTTTGACCGCTCTTTTTTATTCTATAAATCAAACAGATTATGCATTATCACCAATTAATACTGATTCTAACGCAATTTCAATCATATCATTGAAGGTTAATTGACGTTCTTCTGCAGTAGTTTGTTCGTGTGTACGAATATGGTCTGAAACAGTACAGATACAAAGTGCTTTTGCACCATATTCTGCTGCCACGCCATAGATACCCGCTGCTTCCATTTCTACGCCTAAGATGCCGTATTTTTCCATCACATCAAACATTTCGAAATCTGGCGTGTAGAATAGGTCTGCAGAGAAAAGATTCCCTACGCGAACTTGTTTACCTTTTTCTTTTGCTGCTTGAACCGCTGCTTGTGCCATATCAAAATCAGCAATTGCAGCGAAATCGTTATCTTTGAAACGAATACGGTTTACTTTTGAATCAGTACATGCACCAAGGCCGATGATGACATCACGTACTTTAACGTCCATACGTACGGCACCACAAGAACCAACACGGATGATTTTTTTCACGCCGTATTCAGTAATTAATTCTTTCGCATAAATTGAGCAAGATGGGATACCCATACCGTGACCCATAACAGAGATACGACGACCTTTATAGGTACCGGTATAACCCAACATATTGCGAACGTTAGTCACCTCTTTCGCATCCTCTAAGAATGTTTCAGCAATATATTTTGCACGAAGCGGATCGCCTGGCATTAATACAACATCTGCAAATGCGCCTTCAGGAGCGTTAATATGTGGAGTCATTGTTTTTTCCTCTTGTTGATAAATAAAAAGTCATTTAAGCAAACGTTTTCGCCTGCTTTAAAGTACAACACCACGAATGATTCGTGGTGTTGAGAGATAAAGTGCGGTCAAAATTCACCACATTTTAATTACATTGCTACGCCGCTTAACTCGATGAATAAACCTGCGATAGTCGCACTCATTAAGTTAGCTAATGTACCTGCGACAACTGCTTTTAAACCTAAGCGAGCCACATCACCACGACGATTTGGTGCCATACCACCGATACCACCGATTAAGATCGCGATAGAGCTGAAGTTAGCGAAACCACATAATGCGAAAGTAATAATTGCTTTAGTTTTTTCACTTAATACAACTGCTGTATCTGGTTGTAAGTATTTCGCGAACTCTAAGTAACCCACGAATTCATTTACGGCTAATTTCATACCAATCATTTGACCCGCGATTGCAGATTCATCCCAAGATACACCAATTAAGTACGCTAATGGTTTGAAGATCCAACCAAAGATTGATTGTAATGTTAAGTCACCGTAACCGAACCAGCCACCTACGCCACCTAAGATACCGTTAATTAAA
This sequence comes from Haemophilus parainfluenzae ATCC 33392, assembly GCF_031191205.1. Taxonomy (NCBI): domain Bacteria; kingdom Pseudomonadati; phylum Pseudomonadota; class Gammaproteobacteria; order Pasteurellales; family Pasteurellaceae; genus Parahaemophilus; species Parahaemophilus parainfluenzae. The sequence goes on from NZ_CP133470.1 coordinate 639,258, forward strand.
GCGATTAAACCCACGAATGCGATTAACATCGCACCTACGTTTAACGCTAATTGCATACCTGCACTCGCACCACCCGCCATTGCTTCAAGCACGTTGGTTGGTTTTTCGCTATCATCCGTTTCAGGTTGTTTATCAGTAAATTGTTCAGTTTGTGGGAATAAAATTTTCGCAAATAATAAACCTGCTGGTGCAGCCATGAAAGATGCCGCGATTAAGTAAGTCAACGGCACGCCCATTCCTGCATAACCCGCCATTACTGAGCCCGCGATAGAAGCTGTACCACCCGCCATAATAGCGAACAATTCAGATTGGGTCATATTTTTAATGTAAGGACGAACTACTAAAGGTGCTTCAGTCTGACCAACGAAGATATTCGCTGCTGCAGACATCGATTCTGCTTTAGATGTACCTAATGCCGCTTGCAATGCACCACCAATCACTTTGATGACCACTTGCATGATGCCTAAGTAGTAAAGCACTGAAATTAAACCAGAGAAAAAGACGATGATTGGTAACACTTTCACCGCAAAGATAAAGCCGGCATTTGAAGGATCTGCTAAGCCACCAAAGACGAAGTTAATCCCTTCATTACCATAAGCGATAACATTTGATACACCATTTGCTGTCGCTTGTAATGCATCACGACCAAACGGCACATACAAAATAAGGGCCGCAAATCCGATTTGGATCGCCAAAGCCCCTAATACAGTACGTAAATTAATCGCCTTACGATTATTTGAAAATAATACGGCAATGACCAGTAATACGACAATGCCTAAAACGCTACCTAAAATACCCATTTTTTTCCCCTAGGTTGGTTAGATAAGTAAGTGAATAAAATTGTCCTATTCTACTTGTTTTTCGGTAAAAAGTCGGAATATTTTTACTATTTTCGGCATGTTTGCTTATAAAATGGTCACAATTTTGGTCAGACCACAAGATTTCGCATAGTTTTCAAGCGCTTGAGTCTGCTCAACGGTTGGGACATAAGGAGTGAGTCCTTCGGCATCTCGTGCACCTTTTGTGTGCATTCGGATAATTTTGAGCAACACATTCGGATAGTCTTTCAATAAGGACGCGACCTTTTCCACCAACTTTTCTGCATCAAAAAAATTCGCCACATAAACTAACCGCACTTCTTCCACTTTATTTAATGGTAATAATTGCGCCAAGTTCTTCAAATTGCGATCTAAGTTTTCTTGCTTGATATGTTGATGAGCGGGGATGATGTTTTTCGGGACAATGCCTTGGCGATTTTGTCTATCAAAGCACAAACTCTGTAAGCCAAGTCCTTCTCCTTTCAAATCAAAGAGAAATTTGTCCGTGACATCAATTAAAGGACGAATTGCGTCAAATTCAAAGAAACCACTGCTATCCAAATAGCAAGTTAGCCCTTCCTCACGTAGTTTTTGAAACAATGGGACAAGCTTTTTATGATGAATAGTAGGTTCCCCGCCAGAAACCGTTACACCACGAATGAACGGTACCGCATCCATCGCTTGCTCATACAAATACTGCAAACTGACTTGATGAGCCCCTTCCGCATAACGCGGAATGGTTTCTGGATTGTGGCAATAAAGGCAGTTTAACTTACAACCTTGTAAGAAAATACTGGTACGATTCCCCTGCCCTTCTACATTAGAAAAAGGAATAATACGATGCAGGGGGACATAAATATCAGAAAGTGCGGTCACAAATAGCGTTTTTTTCTAGAGTAAGTTATCACTTACACAAGCTTCATTTGGAAAATCACTAATTCCGCTTGGCAGCAGAATGTGAAAACCGCTTTAAGTACATATCCCTCTTCAACCTGTTGAATTTCAGATTGAATTTGGCAAGGTTCACTTTCTACATCACGTGCTTTTAATGTGAAATATTCCAATGCGCCTTCTGCATCTTGACGAGTCGCATAAAACTGTTCGATAGGTAAACTACAATCACTGTTATCAAACAATGATTTCATATCGAAAGTATTACAACCTACGCATTCAATTGGTTTTTCAGTTTGAATGGCCATCTTTTTCTCCTTATCTAAAAAAGCCGTGATATAACACGGCTTATTAAGTTTAAAATTATTTTGCAGCAACAAAGCCCACGGCTTCGTACACTTTGGCAAGGGTTTCTTTCGCTCTTGCACGGGCTTTTTCTGCACCTTGACGCAAAATCTCGTCTAAAAGTGCTTCATCATTACGATATTGATAAAAACGTTCTTGTAACCCCGCAAGTAAATTTGACACTTCATCAGCAACGGCTGTTTTTAAGTGTCCATACATTTTGCCTTCAAATTCTTTTTCAAGTTCTGCCACAGATTTATCCGTTACCGCAGAAAGAATATCTAATAAGTTAGACACACCCGCTTTGTTTTTCACATCATAACGTACAACAGGTGGTTCATCAGAGTCTGTTACCGCACGTTTGATTTTTTTCGCCACCGATTTTGGATCTTCAAGCAAGGTCACCACGTTATTACGGTTATCATCGGATTTAGACATTTTTTTGTCAGGATCTTGCAAAGACATAATACGCGCGCCCGCTTTACCTAAGAAGATTTCAGGAATAGTGAAAATATCACCATAAAGGGCATTAAAACGAGCGGCAATATCACGGGTGATTTCTAAATGTTGTTTTTGGTCATCCCCTACCGGCACGCTTTTCGCTTGGTAAAGTAAGATATCTGCTGCCATTAAAACCGGATAATCAAATAAACCCACGTTAATATTTTCGGCATAACGTGCTGATTTATCTTTAAATTGAGTCATACGGCTCATCTCACCAAAATAGGTGTAACAGTTTAATACCCAGCTTAGTTGAGTATGCTCAGGTACATGAGATTGCACGAAGATCGTGCTTTTATTCGGATCAATGCCACAAGCCAAGTAAAGGGCGAGCACATCAAGGGTTGCCTTGCGAAGTGCTACAGGATCTTGACGTACAGTGATGGCATGTAAATCCACCACACAGAAAATACACTCATAATCTTCTTGCATTTTCACCCAGTTGCGAAGTGCACCTAAATAATTCCCGATAGTTAATTCGCCGGAAGGCTGCACGCCACTGAATACAATTGGTTTTGTCATTGGTTATCCTTTTATTCTGTAAACTGAATTGACGCTATGATAACAAAAGATAGGGCGTTTTTTAATGATTGAGTTCAAAACAATGTGTAAAAATGCTATATTACGCCAAAAATTTCTGCAGCTCACAATTTATAATCCCAATGAAAAATTATAATGATATGGCTCTGGCACTTGCCGGTGTTTGTCAATCAGTCTTATTAATCAGTCAATTAGCTCAAAAAGGCGAAGTTGATAACCAAGATGCATTCCAAACGACCATTCATTCTCTTCTCATTACTCAACCCGAAGATACATTAGCCGTATTTGGCGGTGATGTTCAACATCTTAAAGTGGGATTAAACACGCTTATCGAGCAACTCACCCAATTAAATGACAAAAATTTATTAAATTATTGGGGCAGCTTGTTAGCGTTAGAGAGCAAATTAAACAAACAACCTGAAATCAAACAAGAACTTGGCCGCCGTATTGCCCGTTTACCGGAACAACTTGCTTATCACGACAATCAATTTGATGATGAGATGTTTTCTATCATGGCAAACATTTATGTCGATACGATTAGTCCTTTAGGTAAACGCATTCATATTATTGGTTCGGCATATCATTTACAGCAACAAAGTGTGCAAGACAAAATCCGTGCGTGTTTACTTGCCGGCATTCGTTCCGCCGTTTTGTGGCGTCAAGTCGGCGGCAGCAAATGGCAACTGTTATTTCATCGTAAAAAATTAGTGCAAGCGGCACGACAACTCTACTTAACTTTAAATTAATCCTTGGAGAACTCTTATGCAACTTTCCGCATTAACCGCTCTTTCCCCGATTGACGGTCGTTATCAAGATAAAGCCACCGCATTGCGTGGTATTTTCAGTGAATTTGGCTTGCTCAAATTCCGTGTCACCGTGGAAGTACGTTGGTTACAAAAATTGGCGGCGACCGCTGAAATCCAAGAAGTTTCTTCTTTGTCTAAAGAAGCAAACGATTACCTTAATAAAATTGTGGAAAAATTCAGTCTTCAAGATGCTGAACGTATCAAAGAAATTGAGCGCACCACAAATCATGACGTAAAAGCAGTTGAGTATTTCTTAAAAGAAAAAAGTGAGGCCTTACCAGAATTAGCCAAAGTCTCTGAATTTATTCACTTTGCGTGTACATCAGAAGACATTAACAACCTTTCTCATGCCTTAATGTTAAAAACGGCGCGTGAAGAAGTAATCTTACCGGAATGGCAAAAACTGATTGATGAAATCACTCGTTTAGCAAACGAATACAAAACCATCCCATTACTCTCTCGTACACACGGCCAGCCTGCCTCACCAAGTACTGTGGGTAAAGAAATGGCAAACGTGGTTTACCGTTTAAAACGCCAATTCAAACAGCTCCAACAAAATGAAATCTTGGGTAAAATCAACGGCGCCGTAGGTAACTACAATGCGCATTTATCGGCTTATCCAAATATCAACTGGCACAAATTCAGCGAAGAGTTTGTCACCTCATTAGGTTTAGATTGGAACCCATACACTACGCAAATTGAACCACATGATTACATTGCTGAATACTTTGATACCGTGGTACGTTTTAATACCATCATCATCGACTTCGATCGTGATTTATGGGGTTACATTGCGTTAAATCACTTTAAACAACGCACTATCGCGGGTGAAATTGGTTCATCTACCATGCCGCATAAAGTAAATCCTATCGACTTCGAAAACTCAGAAGGTAACTTAGGTTTAGCCAATGCTGTGATGACTCACCTAGGTCAAAAATTACCAATTTCTCGCTGGCAACGTGACTTAACCGACTCCACTGTATTACGTAACTTAGGTGTGGGTTTAGGTTATTGCTTAATTGCGTATGCCGCAACGCGTAAAGGTATCAGCAAATTAGAAGTGAACGAACAACATCTCCGTGATGAACTCAACCAAAACTGGGAAGTTTTAGCTGAGCCAATCCAAACCGTGATGCGTCGCTATGGTATTGAAAAACCATACGAAAAATTAAAAGAGCTCACTCGTGGTAAACGCGTTGATGAAAAAGCAATGCGTGAATTCATCGAAAAACTGGCTATCCCAGCCGATGAAAAAGCCCGTTTACAACAACTCACTCCTGCAACCTATATTGGTGCAGCTATTGAGTTAGTAGAAAAACTTTAAGAAATAAAAGGGCGTTTTATAATGCCCTTAAAAAATCAAAGTGCGGTCAAAAACATCTTATATTTTGACCGCACTTTTTTATTTCTTCTCTTACCTATTGCATCATTCATGCTTAATAAACAGCAATCGTGCGTGATCATACACCCAATTAAAAATAAAGGTATAAACGGTCACCATCACCGTTAAGCTGAAATCCATCATAAAAGCTGTAATCCAATCCACTTTTAAAAAGTAAGCAATGATCGGCATGGTGAAAATAAGCAAACCGCCCTCAAATGAAATGGCATGTAAAGTACGAAATATGACGCCTCGCTTTTCTCTCGGCCCCGTAAACACTTTATCAAGAAAATAATTAAAAACGAGATTCCATAGCATGGCGGTTAAGGAAACCAATACCATGGATCCAAAGAGAATAGAAACACTTTCTTCTGTAAAGAAATACAAAGCGAAAACAGAAAGCAACACAACCGTGGTTTCAAACAAGATTGCGTGAAAAAGTCGCTCAAGAAAACTCATTTGTCATCCTTTACAAAGCAAAAGTGCGGTCAAACTCACCGCACTTTTTATCAATATTTGATTAATTGGTTTTTAATTTATTCCAATATTTTTCGTAAATGTCTACTGCTTCCCCCACATCGCCTTGCATAATGCCTTTTTCAATGTTTTCAGCAGATGGGAACAAGGTTGGGTTATTCGCCATTTCAGGTGAAAGTAACGCTTTCACGCCTTCATTTGGCATTGAGAAGCCCATTTTTTCAACCACTAATTTCGCATTTTCAGGACGAAGTAAGAAGTCGATAAATTTATAAGCGCCCTCTGTATTTTTCGCACCTTTTGGAATCGCGTAGTTATCCATCCAGAAAATCGCGCCTTCTTTTGGATACACAAATTGGATACTTGGATTTTCTTTGTGTGCTAAATAAGCCGAACCATTCCATAACATACCGATAGAAGCTTCACCTTGAACAAACGGCACTTCTGGCGAGTCAGAGTTAAAAGTCACCACATTTGGTAACAATTTCACTAAGCGCTCGTAAGCCGCTTTAATGTCTTCTTCATTCGTGGTATTTGGTGATTTTCCATCTAAAAGTAATGCAATATGGAACACTTCTCGCGCATCACTGGTTAATAATACTTTACCTTTATATTCTGGATTCCAGAAATCAGCCCAACTCGTAATTTTGCTTGGGTCAATATCATCCGCATTCACACCGATACCGGTTAAGCCATAAACGTAAGGCAGAGAATATTTGTTATTTGGGTCAAATTCCTTGTTTAATAAATTTGCTGGAATTTGGTTAAAATTACTTAATTTGCTGTGATCAAGCTCTTGTAACATGCCTTCTTTCGCCATTTTATTAACGTAATAGCTTGATGGGAAAACTAAATCATAACCACTACCTGTACTAGAGGTCAGCTTCAATTTAGCATACATTTCTTCATTACTTTCAAATGTTGAATAAATCACTTCAATGCCGGTTTCTTTGGTAAATTCCGCAACCAAATTAGATGGCACATAGTCAGTCCAGTTATAAACATAAAGTTTTTCAGCAGCAAATGCCGCAGAGGTTGCGACGAATGCGACGGCAGACAGACAAAGAGATTTAATGTATTGAACAGCATTTTTTTTCAATTTATTGACCTCCTCAGGACAATCAAAATAAACCTTAAGTAATCGTTTACCTATGTAAACTTGAGGAGTATAGCACCTTTTTTGCAAAAGGTTTGACATATTTTCCCATCAGGGTAAGATTTCGCCTATCTCTATTTTATGTTAATCAGTCATCAACTATGCTCGAATTTGCTCATCAAGAACACGTCAAATCTTATTATCTCGACAGTCGAAATCAAACCTTTGAACTGCCGCCGCTCACTCAGCAAGAAGAAGCAGATGTTTGTGTCATCGGTGCGGGTTTCTTTGGCTTATCTGCTGCCCTTGAATTAGCAGAAAAAGGCAAAAAAGTGATTGTGCTAGAAGGCGCGCGAGTCGGATTTGGTGCATCTGGTAGAAGTGGCGGTCAAGCCATCAACGGTTTTGAAGAAGGCATTGATGAATATATTGCTCAAGTAGGCTTTGATAAAGCGAAGCAACTTTGGGATATGTCGCTAGAGGCCATTGATATTATTGATGAGCGCATTGCGAAATATGGCATTCAATGCGATTGGAAAAAAGGTTATGCCACATTGGCGTTAAATGAACGTCGTATGGACGATCTCATTGAAATGGAAAAAGCCAGCCACGCGACTTTTGGCTATGACAAAATGCAACTTTGGGATAAAGCCAAACTGAAACAACATCTAGGCAGTGATATTTATGTAGGCGGTTTATACGATAGCAACTCAGGCCACTTACACCCATTAAACTATTGCTTAGGTTTAGCAAAAGCCTGCTTAGATTTGGGCGTGCAGATTTACGAACAATCTCCTGTTGTGGATTTAGTAGAAAAATCAGGCTGCATTGAAGTCAAAACCGATAAAAGTGCGGTCATTTCTCAAGACGTTATTTTAGCTACCAATGCTTATATTGATGCACTACCGAAATCCATTCATCACGGCATTAATCGTAAAATCTTACCGGTTGAGAGCTTTATTATTGCGACCGAGCCCTTAGATCAAGCCACTGCTGATTCCGTGATCAACAATGGTATGTCTGTTTGCGATAACAATATCTTACTTGATTACTATCGTTTGAGTGCGGATAACCGTTTGTTATTTGGTAGCGATTCAAGCTCCGAAAAAGATATGGTGCAAATTATGCGCCGCAATATGCTGCATGTCTTCCCACAATTAGAAAATGTCAAAATTGATTATGGTTGGGCAGGACCGATTGATATGACAATGAACGCTAGCCCACATTTCGGTCGTATCTCGCCGCATATTTATTTTGCGCAGGGCTATTCTGGTCATGGTGTCGCACTAACCGGGCTTGCGGGACGTATTATTGCAGAAGCGATTTTAGGTAATGATGAACGTTTGAGAATTTTTGAAGGGTTGAAAGTGCCTTCATTTTACGGTGGAAAATACCTCAAAAACTTAGCCACCAAGATCGGCGTACTCTATTACAAATTCCTCGATCGTTATCGTTAATCAAAAAAAGCAAAGGCGTGTTTAATACACGCCTTTATTGTTTCGGTGACATTTAAGGTTTAATGTCTCGTAAAATTGGATTTTGCATGGAGATCAAAGTTTCCGTCGATTGAATTTCATCAATTAACTGGATCTTAGTCGCCAGCACAGAATGTAATTCAGCAATCGTGTGTGTCATTACTTTAATAAAAATAGAATAATTCCCTGTGGTGTAATACGCCTCTACCACTTCATCGAAAGTTTCGAGCTTTTTAATCACTTTTTCGTAATCTTTTGCGCTTTTCAAAATAATACCAATAAAGCAGCACACATCATAACCCAGCTTACGCTCATCAATAATCGCTTTTGTGCCTTCAATCAAACCAGACTGGCGCATTTTCTCTACGCGAACATGAATCGTACCTGGGCTCACCCCAAAGTTTTTGGCCATTTCAGCATAAGGTGTACGGGCATCTTTAGTCAGTACACGGAGAATTTGTCGATCAAGTGTATCGATATTGTTCATAAAACACTCCTTATTAGATCTTTTCCAAAATACCTTCTTTATTTTTGATAATATTCAACATTTAAAACAATGTAAAGAAATTACTTGAAATAATTTGTCATTTTATTGAATAATGCACAACAAATCTTACCGGTTATTATAAAAAGAAGGATAAATATGAAAAAGACGTTTATTTTACAACAACAAGAAATTAGCTTTGTGAAGAACACCTTTACTCAAAACTTGATTGAACAACTTGGCATTATCGAAGTACAAGGTCCAATCCTTAGTGAAGTTGGCAACGGTATGCAAGATAACTTATCAGGCATTGAGAAAGCGGTTCAAGTAAACGTGAAATGTATCCCAAATGCCGTTTATGAAGTGGTTCACTCATTGGCTAAATGGAAACGTCATACTCTCGCACGTTTCCACTTTAAAGAAGGTGAAGGCTTATTTGTTCATATGAAAGCATTACGTCCAGATGAAGATTCATTGGATCAAACTCACTCTGTTTATGTGGATCAATGGGACTGGGAAAAAGTGATTCCTGAAGGTCGTCGTAACTTTGCTTATTTAAAAGAAACTGTACGTTCTATCTATCGTGCAATCCGTTTAACTGAATTAGCCGTAGAAGCTCGCTTTGACATTCCATCAAGCTTACCAAAAGAAATCACCTTCGTTCACAGTGAAGATTTAGTGAAACGCTACCCAGCTCTTTCAAGCAAAGAGCGTGAAAACGCCATTTGTAAAGAATATGGTGCCGTGTTCTTAATTGGTATCGGTGGCAAATTATCAGACGGTAAACCACATGATGGTCGTGCACCAGACTACGATGACTGGACAACAGAATCTGAAAACGGCTACAAAGGTTTAAACGGCGACATTTTGGTATGGAACGCTGAGTTAGGTAAAGCGTTTGAGCTTTCTTCAATGGGTATTCGTGTAGATGAATCCGCATTGCGTTTACAAGTTGGTTTAACCGGCGATGAAGATCGCTTAAAAATGGATTGGCACCAAGATTTATTAAACGGCAAATTACCTATCACTATCGGTGGTGGTATCGGTCAGTCTCGTATGGCAATGCTTTTACTTCACAAAAAACACATTGGTGAAGTGCAATCAAGCGTATGGCCAAAAGAAATGTTAGAACAATATCAACATATTCTTTAATCGAACGAGAAGATAAAAAAGTGCGGTGAAATTTCACCGCACTTTTGTTTTTGGAAAGATTAATTAATCTTGCAATGGCCCGCTATTAAACATTGGCAATCCCATGGTTTTTAAGCTGTCACGATAAATACCCAGCAAATCTTTCTCTGTAATTTTTTGTAGCTGATCTAACGGTTTATCTAATGCGGCGACCGTTTCAATCACAATACCTTGTGGACCGGATTCTTGCGTCGCAATTTCAAATAACGCTTGTCCACGACGAACATGACTACCCGAGCTAATCAACACAGCATGTTTGATTTTATGTTTCGCTAAAGAGTAACGAGAGAAAAGCGCATTTTCAACAGTTGAACGTGCATAGTTATCAGAATAAATACGGCTTGCATCCACGCCTTTCTCAATCAACCATTGCTTCATCAAATCCCCTTCGGTTTTATTATTTTGTGGCACACCGCCCGTCACAATAATTAACGCATCTGGATTTTGATTCGCAATTTCTAAGGTTTTCTCTAAACGTTGCACCAAAATATCATGCATACTGCCATCTGGGTTTAACGCATAGCCCAATGCAATAATTGCAGATTGTGCCGGTAACTTGGTTTCCAGTTTATCTGTAATTGGTTGATTAGCTGCTTTATCAATCACGGCAAAGACTTTTTCTAATTTGCTCGCACTTTCTGGTGAAAGTTGTTTTAAGCGTTCTAAATGTTTAGTAGTTTCTGCTTGATTGCCTTTAAAACGATTCCATGCCGCCAAGTAAGTGTGGGCTTTCACATCATCTGGCGCCACATCAAGCACTTTTTGGTAAAGCTCAATGGCTTTATCTGTATTACCGTTATAAATATTGGCATTCGCTGCGCCAAACAAAAAATCCACACGATAAGGCTCAAGCTTATACGCTTCCAATAAAAGATCCGCAATACGCTCCATATTAGAAGGAAGTTTCGCCGTAAAACCTGCATTTGACACACGAGCCGGCGAGTTTTGGATTTTCACTGCTTGTTCAAGCAACTCATCCACAACCTGTCTTTGAGTAAGAAGTTGTTGGTAATTTAATTGAGGCTCAAGCACTTTCACTTCTGCCGTGCTGGCAAAGCTGTTGACCGCAAGGGATGAAAGCACAGCAAGTAAGGAAACTTTGAAGATTTTTTGCATAATTAATTCTCCATATTGGATTGAATAACAAAAAGAGCGGTCACTTTTTTTATCAGTTTCCGCTCTTTTCACTAAACTTGATTCATTGACATACACAATAATGTTAATGGATGGATACAAGTCACGTTAGATGACATATCGATCTGCCATTTACAAGTTTGGCATTCAGAGATTACGTAATCAAATCCGCCTGCATTGATGTTATCGAATAAGTTTTTACCGATAGATTGGGAAACCTCGTAGTTTTCTTCTTTGAAACCGTATGTTCCTGCGATACCACAACATTGTGATGGGAGCATCACTACTTCTAAACCTGGAATTTGTTTTAACACTTCCAAGGTGTAGGGTGCCCAACCCGCTTTATCCACGTGACATGCGGTGTGATAAGCCACACGCAATTTCAGTGGTTTAAGTGGTAAAGTTTTACCTTCTTTAAAGAGTTGATATAAGAATGGTGTCACCATGTGAATATGCGGACGAACTTTCGCATTGTCGATACCTAAAATATGATGATATTCATCACGTAAATTTAAGGCACAACTTGATGCTTCACTGATCACATCCAAGCCATTTTCATCCACCATTTTGCTGATGTAATCGGTATTAAATTGTGCGATTTTCTTCGCTCGTTCTGGGAACTGGTTCACGCTTAATGGCAAGCCACAGCATTTTTCTTTTTCCAATAATACCACGCCAATATCCATGGCATTGAATACTTGAATAAATTCTTTGCCCAATTGTGGGTTATTGTAGTTCACATAACAGCCATGATAATACGCCACTTTACGTTCGAATTTTTGTTGGCTTTCCAACATTTTTTTCATATACCAGCTGCGGAACGTACCAAAGGAATATTTTGGTAATGTACGATGACGACTGATTTTTAACGCTTTTTCCAACACAAATTTTGTCGCTTTCAAGCCTGTAATCGTATTCACAATTGGTGCAAGCGGTGTATTAAGTGACCCCATAATATCGGTGTTACTTAAAATCGCATCACGTAATTTTTGCACTGCGGGCTTGTGTTGTTGAGCAAGGTATTTGTTTCTTGCGCGAACAATAATGTCACCGATTTTTACATCAGACGGACAGGCAATTTCACAACGTTTACAATTAGTACAGTATTTCAATGCTTCATCATAAAGCTCGGCTGATTTTAAGCGTAAACGCTCACCATCCGGCCCCGATTGTTTTGGACCTGGATAGTTTGGATTCTGACGCGAAACCGGACACACTGCTGTACAAGCCGTACATTTAATACAACTTTCAAAACTCTCATCAAAGGCATGATGATGTTGTGGTGCATTAAGGGATTGTTTTGCATTTTCAATTAATTGTTGAATGTTCATAACGCCTCCTTAATGTGTGTTGTGAAGAATTTCATCAGCAACAGCAAGCGCTGTTACCACTGCTACGCCAGAACCACAACCAAGCTCTAGGGCATTGAAACCACCAATCACATTACCCACCGCATATAAATTCGTTAAAAATTGACCGCTCTTTTGTACTTGGCATTGCGCATTAATCGCCACGCCCGCAGATTGGTACGGTTGTGGATTTGAGAAACGGTGATCAGTCCAAGTAAAGCGATCCGTATCGTTAAAACCTTCCACACCGATGATGTCAGAATGGAATACGGGTTCGTAGATTTTATCGAATTCAGAAACTAAACCTTTACTGAAGAAACTGCCAGAAGCTAAGACAAAATGTTCTGCTGTGATTTCTTCCTCTTCGTGCAAACGCGTTTGAATAGCACGAACTTTATTGCCATGAAAATGTGCTTTTAATGCGCTATCACCATTCATCATGAGTCCGCCTAATTTCTCAAAACGATGACGTAATTGAATACGTTGACGCATACCTAATAAAGAAGGCGGTAAAGTTGGCAATTCAAATAATGGTAAGCCAGTTGCTTTACGAAGTGACTCCATAAACTCTTGATTTTCTAAGCCGAAACATGCTGGCAAGAAAATGGCTTCATTACCTTTCGCCGCTTCTTTCATTTCAGCTACAAGATCATCAAATTTCAGTTTATATTCTAAAACTTGAGCAATGTTTACACTGCGGAACTCACGAGAGTTTGCACGTAACTGATCTAATTCAGGGATATTTAAAAAGCCGGTTTTCACTTCACAATGTGCAAATTGTGGATTGAGCGTGAGGTTATCTGCCAATAATTCTGGTTGGAAATCGTGATAGCCTTCAATGCCTAAAACCGCAATTTTTTTATAAGGGAATGGGGTTTCGCCTTGCACGGTTGGCACACTATTTGGTGAAAGCCATGCACCGCGTAAGCTACCTAAACCCGTTACACGAAGATGATTTTCTGCGGTTGAACCAATTAAATCTAAATTTAACGATTCCGCTAATTTCTCGAAATCTTGCGCTTTCGCTAATACACGTTCAGCACCCATAATGCTATAAGGGTGTTGTGGTAATTGAGCTGCAAGTGCGGTCAAATTTTCAGGAATATTTTTAACAAACGCACCATTTGGTAAACGGCTTAATAAATCTAATGAGCCGGATGCAAAATCAATCGCTGCTTGGCCGTTATTGATAATGACACAACGTTTGCCTTGTTCTTGTAGGGCGATGCCGCAAGTTAAACCTGCAAGGCCGCCACCAATAATCACTACATCAAAATTCATTGTTATCCGTCCCTTGCTGTTTGTCAGTTTCAAGCGGTTGAACGTCATTTAAACCCAACACACTGCCATACATCCATGAAGTAAATTCCGCTTCACGAATCGCTTCACCCCATGCAATAGGCTCAATACCGCGCCAACGCTCTTCCATGAAAGCGGTTAATTGAGTGGTCGATTGACGAGGTGTTGCTACGTCAAAACGGTTCATTAAACCCGCTGCACGACATGCGCAAAGCTCAGCTTGGCAAGTACCCATACCTACACGAGTACGGCGACGTAAATCCACTAAGTTATTCACATTTAATTCATCAACGGCATAACGGACTTCACCCGCTGTCACGGCTTCACATTCGCACACCATTGAACGGTCGAGACGTTCTTTATCTAATAAACGAGTGGCGCGAGAACCATGACGATACACGGCTGAATAACGAATCGTACTTGGAAGTGAAATGACTTTCTGATTGGTTTCTGCGCGGCTTTCAGTTGAACCCGGCAATGGACTCTCAGCGGTTGTACAACGTGCGGTTTTGTTGAGTTTTTTACAAACAAGATCCGTTGCCCATTCTGCCATTAGGCGATAAGTCATTAATTTACCGCCAGTGATAGTGATAAAGCCTTCTAAGCCATCACGCTCTGCGTGGTCAAGCAACACGATACCTCGACTCACGTTACGACCAGATGGGTCATCATCAGACGCGACTAACGGACGTACACCGGCATAAGCACGTAATACGCGAGTATGACGCAAGCTTGGTGCAAGTTTTTCCCCTTCACGGAATAAAATATCCACTTCTTCCGGGGTGACTTCCATGTTATCGATTTGATCATAAGGAATACGGCTAGAGGTTGTACCGATAACACAAATGGTATCACCTGGCACAAGAATGTCCGCATCCGCCGGTTTACGGCAACGGTTAATGACCATTTTGTTGATGCGGTGCCCCATGACAAGTAATGCGCCTTTTGCGGGGAACATTTTGATTTTGAGATCCGCATATTCTGCGATACCTTGTCCCCAAATACCACCCGCATTGACGACTAATGGCGCAAAGAATTTACGATTTACACGATTTTTGTGATCGTAAACATCCACACCGATCACTTTGCCACCTTCGCGAATTAAGCTTTTTACTTCACAATAAGTGAACATTTTCGCGCCATTTTCGGTGGCATCCATCACGTTGGAAGCCGTTAAACGGAAAGGATCGATTGAACCATCTGGCACCACAACGGCACCCACTAAATTAGGGTTGACTGATGGTTCCATAATTTGGGCAAGTTTAGGATCAATGGCGACCGCTTCAATACCGGATTTGGTACAACTTTCGATGAAGGTTTTTTGATAATCAAGGGAATCTTCAGGTAAGGTGATAAATAAACCTTCTGTTTCATCCACACAGTGACGAGCGATATTGCGCAGAATTTTATTTTCTTTAATACATTCTTCTGCTGATTCCTGATCGTTCACGGCATAACGCGCACCACTATGTAACAAACCATGGTTACGGCCTGTTGCGCCTGTCGCAATATCACGACGCTCTAATAAAATACAGTTAATTCCACGCAATGCACAGTCACGGGCAATCCCCGCACCTGTCGCACCGCCACCAATGATAATCACATCCGTCGAGATAGGTGAAAAATCACCCACATCACGATACATATTAGGCGATAATCCCATTGTTACCCCCAAAGCCAAAATATTAATAAAAAGAAACGTAAAAACTGTTACAAATTCCATGGCTATTGTATGAGAGAGCGGTTAAATTCACAACATTTTGAGCGAAAAAGAAAGCTGTTTTGTGAGACAGATCACACAATTTTCGAATTCGCTCATTTGTTAAAAAATATTTTGTGAAATGCATCACATTTTTGAATTATTTCCCTTTTTAATTTCTATTTTTATTTTATTATGCACGCTATCCCCAGCATGGGGGTGGACTCATAATTAAAATGATATTGGAGAGAAATTATGTTTGGACCATTTAAACCCGCTCCGCATATTGCGGAACTTCCAGCGGAGAAAATTGATTCCACGTATAAACGCTTACGTTGGCAAGTGTTTGCAGGGATCTTCTTTGGTTATGCTGCTTACTATTTTGTACGTGCAAACTTTGACTTAGCACAACCCGGTTTAATTCAACAGGGCTTGTACACTAAAGCGCAACTAGGTGTTATCGGCTCAGCGGCTGGTCTTGCCTACGGTTTATCTAAGTTCGTCATGGCAGGTATGTCTGACCGTTCGAACCCTCGCGTATTCTTACCATTTGGTTTATTGCTTTCTGGTCTTTGTATGACCATGATGGGTTTATTCCCATGGGCAACCTCTGGCGTGGCCATCATGTGGGTAATGATTTTCTTAAATGGTTGGTTCCAAGGTATGGGTTGGCCTCCATGTGGTCGTACAATGGTACACTGGTGGTCTAAATCAGAACGCGGTACTATCGTATCTATCTGGAATACCGCGCACAACATCGGTGGTATGATGCCGGGTGCAATGGTGCTATTAGCAAGTGCCGTCTTCTTCAGCACTCATGGTGTCGAAGCGCAAGCAAAAGATATTTGGCAACAATCCCTCTACTATCCGGGTATTGCGGCAATGCTCTGTGCAATTCCAGTTTACTTCGTCATGCGTGATACTCCACAATCTTGTGGTTTACCATCAATCGAAAAATGGCGTAATGACTACCCAGATGACTATAACGAAAAAACTTACGAAAACGATTTAAGCACAAAAGAAATCTTCGTCACTTATGTATTGAAAAACAAATTGTTATGGTACATCGCGATTGCTAACGTATTCGTATACTTAATCCGCTACGGCGTATTGAAATGGTCTCCGGTTTACTTAAGTGAAGTAAAACACTTCAACATCAAAGGTACTGCATGGGCTTACACAATCTATGAATTAGCAGCGGTTCCAGGTACATTATTATGTGGTTGGGTATCAGATAAAGTCTTCAAAGGTAAACGTGGTTTAACCGGTTTCATCTTCATGATCTTAACTACCGCAGCAGTTGTAGCATACTGGATGAACCCAGCTACACCTGAAGCAGAGCTTGCAAACTATGCAGCTTGGTATGAAAACCCATATCAATTAACTGACTTCATCTTAATGACCTTAATCGGTTTCTTAATCTACGGTCCTGTAATGTTAATCGGCTTACACGCTCTTGAGCTTGCACCGAAAAAAGCAGCAGGTACAGCAGCAGGTTTCACCGGTTTATTCGGTTACTTAGGCGGTACAGTATCAGCATCAGCTGTTATCGGTTGGGCAGCACAACACTATGGCTGGGACGGCGGTTTCTACGTCATGATCGGCGGTGGTATCTTAGCGGTGTTATTACTCTTCATCGTAATGGTTGAAGAAGGTAAACATAAAGCTAAATTAGGCGATACCTACGGTACTAAATAATCTATAAATTAAAGGCGACAGGCGAAGGCTTGCCGCCTTTTTTATTACAAAAACAACTGAATTTTTAACCGCACTTTAAAAGGAGATAATGTGATGAAATTGAATAAATTAACCATTATGTTAGGCGCGGCAGTTATGGCAAATGCAGCATTAGCAAATCAAACTTGTGAAGCGCCCTATCGTTCAGCACTCCCCGCTTATACTTATAAATTAGACAAGGTGCTCGAAGTCAACGGACGTCAAGGCATTACCACTGATGGTAAATATTTATATGTATCAGGCAGTAAAACGCTCGCTAAATACGATATGAATGGGAAACTGATTAAAGAAAATAAAGATCCTTTTGTCGGCTACCAAAAGGAAGCCAATCACATTGGCGACATTGATATCTACAACAATGAACTTTATGTTTCCTCCGAATGGTTTGATGCCGGCGTAGGTAAAAATATTCAAATTGCGATTCACGATCCTGAAACCCTCGCATTAAAAAGATCAGTTGATTTTAATCCTGAGTCAGGTCAAGTCGAAGTTTCCGGCATCACTGTAGATACCGTTCACAATTCAGTTTGGATGGCATCTTGGGTTGGTGAAGAAAGTGGCCGTTATTTATATGAATATGATCTTTCAACAGGTAAATATAAACGTAAAGTGCATTTACAACCTGTTCCACAATGGATTCAAGGGGTTTATGCCTATAACGGTGATCTCTACGTTACATCTGATGATGGTACGGCAGATGAAAAAGAACCCGATCATATTTATCGTGTAGAAATTTCAGATAAAAATAATGAAGCTCGCGTTGTTTTAGAAAAAACATTGAATGACATTCGAGATGTCGGCGAAGTCGAAGGCTTGAATGTGAATCCGAAAACGAAACAACTGCTTGTCCATGCAAACCGAGGCAAACAAATTGTGTTAGGGATGCCAAAAGGATTTTATCCAGGATATGACCGTGAAATTAGTGAAATCTATTTTTACGACATGAAACCAAGATGTAATAAGTAAATCAAGGAGAACACACAATGAAACTCAAAACTTTAGCGCTTTCTTTATTAGCTGCAGGCGTACTTGCAGGATGTAGCGCACACTCTTCTGTGGACACTATGAAATCAGACAAAATTATCATTGCTCACCGTGGTGCAAGTGGTTACTTACCAGAACATACGCTTGAATCTAAAGCGCTTGCATTTGCACAACACGCAGACTACTTAGAACAAGACTTAGCGATGACAAAAGATGGTCGTTTAGTGGTTATCCATGACCACTTCTTAGACGGCTTAACTGACGTAGCGAAAAAATTCCCAAATCGTCATCGTAAAGATGGTCGTTACTATGTAATTGACTTCACCTTAAAAGAAATTCAAAGTTTAAATATGACTGAAAACTTTGAAACTAAAGATGGTAAACAAGTTGCAGTATATCCAGGACGCTTCCCACTTTGGAAATCGCATTTCAGAATTCACACTTTTGAAGATGAAATCGAATTCATCCAAGGTTTAGAAAAATCTACCGGTAAAAAAGTGGGTATCTACCCTGAAATCAAAGCACCTTGGTTCCACCACCAAAATGGCAAAGACATTGCAGTTGAAACCCTTAAAGTGTTGAAAAAATACGGTTACGACAAGAAATCTGACATGGTTTACTTACAAACCTTCGACTTCAATGAGTTAAAACGTATCAAAAACGAATTGCTACCAAAAATGGGCATGGATTTAAAACTTGTTCAATTAGTGGCATACACCGACTGGCATGAAACTGAAGAAAAAGATGCGAAAGGCAAATGGGTGAACTACGATTACGATTGGATGTTCAAACCAGGCGCAATGGCAGAAGTGGTAAAATATGCTGACGGCGTTGGTCCTGGCTGGTACATGTTAGTGGATAAAGAAAAATCTAAACCAGGCAACATCGTGTACACCCCATTAGTGAAAGAACTTGCACAATACAAAGTGGAATTACACCCATACACCGTGCGTAAAGATGCGTTACCTGAATTCTTCACTGACGTAAATCAAATGTACGATGCGTTATTGAACAAATCTGGTGCAACCGGTGTATTCACCGACTTCCCAGATACTGGTGTTGAGTTTTTGAAAAAACAAAAATAATACGTAAGTAAAAGTAATAAAAAGAGCGGTCAAAATTCGTTGTGATTTTTGACCGCTTTTTTAACTAAAACACTAATAGTATGCTACTAAAAAAGTAATTCTTCTATATTCATATTGAATATACTAAAATTTTATAGAAGAAAAATAACTCCAGATACTGTTAAGAGTATTATTATGATGGATAGGATCTTCCTTGCCCTCTTTATTATCTAATTCTAATTCCAAAATAACACCTCTATTAATACCATCACAATCTTTAAGATCCCTAATCGGTAATATATTTTTTTTACAATAAGGATTATACTCAAAGTTTGCCAATCCTTTTGTTTTTAAAGATATATTTCTTTCATAATTGGATTTTTTATCTATTTCTTTTATGTATTGAACTACAGATTCAGCTCGTTTTTCAGATAACTTTTTATTTCCACCTTTCTTATAAGGCTTTAGATCTGTAAGTCCATAGATTGTTATTTCTTTTATACTTTCTTTAGGATATTTTAATACAAAGTCATCAACTTCTTTTTTTGCACTGTCTTGAATATGGTATGCCCCTTCATCAAAAATCCATCTAAATTTTTTTAAAACACATTTTCTAGGAGGTGAGTTCGTATTTTTAATAATAGTCAAATTATCATTATTTATAGAAAATCTAACTCCTTCTATGTCAAGAAATGATTCTTGACCAATACCCCATAATACCCTCACATCATGAATAATATTAGTTTTATATAGCACATCACAAGTTGTTTTAAGACTTAAATTTTGCTTTTCCAAAATATCATTTATGAATAAAAAATCTTTATCAGTTACCCTAATACTTGCATGATCATTTTTTATACTTAAGCTAGACAAGGTTTTATCTAATAACCTTTCAGAAACACCACCCAAAACAAAATTAAAAAAAACGAGAGAAATGCCAAAAAAAACCTTAACACTACTATTTTTAGATTTATCAATCTCAATTAATGAAAAATATATAATAACAAAATAAACAAAAAGCAGAATAATATTAAAATAAATATTGTCAAATATATACAAACGAATGAAAAAAACAAGAAAAAGAAAAACAAACCCCATAAAAATTAAGAAACACGATTCAAATCTATTATTTGTGGACAAGTACCTTTTCCTTAAATAAGAAGATAAAAACAATATTGAAAAAACATGAAGTAATGTAAAAAAAATAATAAATATACCAAATCCAACAGAAACAAATATATAAACAAGTGAATCCGAAATACTTAGCCCTTTAGGAATATAATTTATATCAATAAAACAATATTTAAATATCAACAACACTCCAAGCAATGGAGCATACTTTATAAACGCACTAAAAAAACCTACTAATTTAATTATCTCATGAAACGATTTATCATCCGTTTTCTTATATAACAATCTATCTAATTGATATTTATTTTTTGCCATATACAAAGCCTTAAAATAAAGAAAAAATCTAATTATTACCTACTTATAAAATAAAATGTATAGAATTTCTAAAACTTCAAATTCAAGCAGAAATTTTAGACTAAGACACTAGACATAATGCATCATTCATTATACGGAATAAATAATCTGGTCATAGAATTACCGAACCACTCACCATATGAATACTATTAATTCATTCTTTTTTATTATTTTATATTAAAAAATAAAAAGGCTTGCCATTTATCCCAGCAAGCCTTCTAAAATAACGCAATTAAGCAAATTGCTTTTTATTCTCTAAATAGCGTTTTGCACATTCTGCTGCAGCAACTAAGCCGCCTGCCATCATAATAATATCTTTAATCACGAGTCGGCCAGCACCTGAGAGATATGGGAAGCCATAATTAGGTGTTGGGAAGTCCCCACCTAAATTTGGCACCCAGGTTTCTGGCGTAAATATCAGGAACGACAGCGTGACTATCGACATACCAAAGGTGAGTAAGCCTCCGAATAAACCTAATGTTGGAGACCAAATGCCTGCTAATACTAAAATACCAATTGTCACAATGATTGCGCCAATAATATAAGATGCTGTGTAGGTGCCGTTGGCTTTATGCCATTCGATATTTTTTGCGACCATTTTGCCTTCAGGGTTTTTATATAAGGTATATTCTTTTACTAAAACACCCTTATCATTTGTCACTTCATTTGCACCGTTTTTGTAAAGGAAGCTTAAGAAAGGACTATTTGACACAAAGTGTGCAATACCATCTGCCTCATATTGGCAAACTTTTAAACCTCCAATCCAAACCATCACAACACAAATGGCAATGCGGATAAAGTTAATAAATTGACGTTGCAATGGCGCAACAATATTAGCTAGCAATGTAACTAATGCACTCATGTAGAACTCCTCATATAGTTCAATTGATATTACGGGCATAATGCCCAAGAATTTTTATATAAACATTAACAATATTACTTGCTAATATTGTTGGCATTTTTTATTACTAAAATTTATATAATAAAAAAGAGATACCAATTTAGTAGTATCTCTTATTTTTGATTAATTTTCTGTGAGCAATCTCACATTATTTAAAATTCACTCTCGCATTTCTAAAAATTCGCATCCAAGCACCATCTTCAGACCAATCTTCCGGATACCATGAGTTGCTCACGGCACGGAATACACGCTCAGGGTGTGGCATCATCGCAGCAATACGACCATCGACGTTAGAAATAGCAGTAATCCCTAATGCCGAACCATTCGGGTTAGCGGGATAAGTTTCCGTCACGTTTAAATGGCTGTCGATATATTGCGCCACAATTAAGTTTTGCGCTTGAAGTGCGGTCAAATTCTCAGGTGTTTTGAATTCTACGCGACCTTCACCATGAGAAACGGCAATCGGCATATGTGAACCTGCCATGCCTTTAAACCATAATGAGTTAGTGTCGTTGATTTTCACCATTGCAGCACGCGCTTCAAAACGCTCTGATTTATTACGCACGAAACGTGGCCAGTTTTCTGCACCAGGGATGATTTCCGCAAGGGTGGAGATAAATTGACAGCCGTTACATACACCTAATGAAAGGGTGTTTTCATTGGCGAAGAATTGGCTGAACTGATCGCGTAATTGTGGGTTGAATAAAATGGATTTCGCCCAGCCGCCACCTGCGCCTAATACGTCACCGTAAGAAAAGCCACCACAGGCCACCATCGCATTGAAGTCGTTTAAGTTGTAACGGCCTGCCATTAAATCGCTCATATGAACATCAATCGCTGCAAAGCCAGCACGGTCAAAAGCGGCTGCCATTTCAACGTGGCTGTTTACGCCTTGTTCACGCAATACGGCTACTTTCGGTTTCACGCCTTTACTAATGTAAGGCGCAGCAATATCTTCATTCACATCATAGGTTAAGTAAGCGGATAAGCCTTTGTTGTCAGTGGCTTTTTTCGCTTCAAATTCTTGGTCAGCACATTCTGGGTTATCACGTAAGCGTTGCATTTGGTGAGTGAGTTCTGCCCAAATACCGCGTAATTCAGAGCGTTTTTCGCTTAATAGTTTTTTGCTGCCTCGTGTGATTTCAAAACGATCTTCTGTACTTACAGAACCAAGTTCATAAGTTAAACCAAGCAAGTCATGGGCTTTTAATACCTCACGCACCGCGCTTAATTCACTTTCTGATACTTGGATCACTGCACCTAATTCTTCATTGAATAACACGGCTAAATCATTATCGCCTAATGCAGAGATATCCATATCTACACCGCAGTTACCCGCAAATGCCATTTCTGCAAGCGTAGTGATTAAACCACCGTCTGAACGGTCGTGGTAAGCCAATAATTTACGCTCTGCCACCAATGCTTGCATTGCATCGAAGAAGTTTTTCAGTTTGGCGACACTCACCACATCGGCTGGTTTATCACCTAATTGTTTATACACTTGCGCAAGTGCGGTCGCGCCTAAGCGATTTTTTCTTTCGCCTAAATCAATCAATAATAAGCGGCTTGCACCTTTGTCTGTACGTAATTGCGGGGTCACAGTTTTGCGCACATCTTCCACTCGCGCAAAAGATGAAATCACTAAAGAAAGCGGAGCAGTAACGAATTTTTTCTCGCCATTTTCTTCCCAAGTGGTTTTCATCGACATGGAGTCTTTACCCACTGGAATGGTGATACCTAACGCAGGGCAAAGTTCTTCGCCGACTGCTTTCACCGCTTCATATAAGCCGGCATCTTCACCACCATGACCGGCTGCAGACATCCAGTTTGCAGAAAGTTTAATACGTTTAATATCGCCAATGTTGGTGCCTGCAATGTTGGTAATGGATTCAGCCACCGCTAAACGTGCAGATGCACCAAAGTCTAATAATGCCACTGGAGCACGTTCGCCCATTGCCATGGCTTCACCATGATAGCTGTCTAATGAGGCAGTTGTGACGGCAACATCAGACACCGGAATTTGCCATGGGCCGACCATTTGATCACGCGCCACCATACCGGTTACCGAACGGTCGCCAATGGTGATTAAGAAGGTTTTTTCTGCCACCACCGGTAAACGTAATACACGATGGAAGGCTTCTTTTAATTGAATATTTTCTGTTGCAAGCGGTCGATTTTCGACAGTTTTTGACGAAACCTCGCGCGTCATTTTCGGGGTTTTGCCCAATAACACATTCATTGGCAAATCAATTGGGTTATTGTCAAAATGACTATCGTGCAAGGTTAAATGTTTCTCTTCCGTTGCCTCACCAATGACCGCAAATGGCGCACGCTCACGTTCACAAAGTGCGGTAAATAATTTGAGTTTTTCTGGCGCAACCGCTAAGACATAACGTTCTTGCGATTCGTTACACCAAATTTCCAATGGTGACATGCCTTTTTCATCGCAAAGAATTGAGCGTAAATCAAATTTACCGCCACGTTCGCCATCGTGCACCAATTCAGGCATCGCGTTGGATAAACCACCCGCGCCCACATCGTGAATAAAGAGAATTGGGTTTTCTTCGCCTAATTGCCAGCAGCGGTCAATCACCTCTTGGCAGCGGCGTTCCATTTCTGGGTTTTCACGTTGAACGGAAGCAAAATCTAAATCTTCTTTTGATTTACCGCTGTCCATCGAAGAAGCTGCCCCACCGCCTAAGCCGATGTTCATGGCTGGGCCACCCAATACGATCAATTTCGCACCCACTGGTATTTCGCCTTTTTGAACGTGTTCGCCACGAATGTTACCGATACCACCGGCCAACATGATCGGTTTGTGATAACCGCGTACTTCTTCGCCATTGAAGCTGTTGACTTTCTCTTCATAGGTACGGAAATAACCCAATAACGCAGGGCGACCGAATTCATTGTTAAATGCAGCGCCACCTAATGGGCCTTCAATCATAATATCTAAGGCTGAAGCAATACGGTTTGGTTTGGAAAGTGGATTTTCCCAAGGTTGTTCAAAGTTTGGAATGATGAGGTTTGATACCGAGAAACCGGTTAAACCAGCTTTTGGTTTTGCACCTCGACCGGTTGCCCCTTCGTCACGAATCTCACCGCCAGAACCCGTTGCGGCCCCCGGGAATGGCGAAATTGCGGTTGGATGGTTGTGGGTTTCCACTTTCATTAAGATATGTGCATCTTCATTGTGATAGCGATATTGCCCATCTTGATCCGCAAAGAAACGGCCGACTTTTGAGCCTTCCATTACCGCGGCATTATCTTTATAGGCTGAAAGCACGAAATCAGGGGTTTTCTCAAAGGTGTTTTTAATCATCTTAAACAGGGATTTATCCTGTTTTTTGCCGTCAATAATCCAATCCGCATTAAAGATTTTATGACGGCAGTGCTCAGAGTTGGCTTGCGCAAACATATAAAGTTCAATATCGTGTGGATTGCGTCCTAATTGGGTAAAGTTTTCCACCAAATAATCAATTTCATCTTCTGCCAGTGCTAAACCTAATTCTACGTTGGCAGTGACTAAGGCTTCACGTCCGCCTTTTAAAATATCCACGGTTTTGAACGGTTTCGGATCTTGATGACGGAATAAAATCTCCGCATCTTGCGGATTGCGCACCACGGTTTCCATCATTCGGTCATGTAAAAGTGCGGTCAATTTTTCTGTTGTTTTTTCATCAAGCGGTTGGCTTAACTCAAAATAATACGCCAAACCACGCTCAATACGCTCCACTTCACTTAAACCACAGTTATGTGCAATATCGGTCGCTTTAGAAGACCAAGAAGAAATCGTGCCAACACGTGGAATCACGATAAAAGTTTCGCCTTTGGCTTCATGCTCTGCCAAGGTTGGTCCGTAATGTAACAATGCTTTTAGTTTTGCTTCCTGCTCGCTAACAAGCGGTCGATTTAATTCCACAAAATGCAAATATTCCGCGTAAACCGATTTCACCGGTAATTGATTTTGTTGGAATTTTTGCATTAAACCTTGAATACGGAATTCAGAAAGGGCGGGTGAGCCACGAAAAGTTTGAAACATACGGGTACCTTTGAGTTATGTTTGAGATGAAAATCGCGGGCTATTATAAAGGAAAATACGCCAAAACGAAAACGTTTGCGTCAATCATTTTCAAATGATTTTCAGTGGGAGAAAGCATATAATCATCAAGCAATTTAAAAACAATCCGAAAACTAACCGCACTTTGGGGCGCCACTATGATCATCAATGACATCAATTTCAACGATCTCTATCAACAACATCTGAAAGCCTGCAATCACTATAATCTTCCACCAACAAAGTGGGATAAAAAAGCGCCTAAAATGGCCGAGAATTTAGTAGGTAAACCAAGCCGTTATAACGATACTTTGCTTAAAGCCATGAATGTGCAACCCAATGAAACGGTGTTAGATATTGGCTGTGGCCCCGGCACGTTTGTGATTCCTTTAGCCCAACAATGCCAAGCTGTGTATGCCCTCGATTACAGCCAAGGGATGCTGGATATGGTGCAACAATACAAAGAAAAGCATCAACTGAATAATATTACCCTTCTACATAAATCATGGTCCGATAACTGGGATGATGTGCCTCAAGCGGATGTAATACTCGCCTCTCGCTCGACGCTTGTGGATGATTTGGATGATATGATTGAAAAGCTGCAAAGCAAGGCGAAAAAACGCATTTTTTTAACCTCAGTGACCCAACGCCATTTTCTCGATGAAGGCGTATTTGAAGCCATTGGCCGTGATGACGTTGGCTTCCCAACTTATATTTATTTAGTCAATCGTCTCTACCAAAAAGGCATTCACGCGAATGTGAGTTTTATTGAAACCGAATCCGGTCATTTCCAAGGCGAAACCTTTGAGGATTTATTAAATTCTGTGGAGTTTTCTCTCGGTAATCTCACCGAAAAAGAAAAACAAGATTTAGCAAAATTCTATCAACAAAAACAAATAAACAATGAACCGATAAAACACGGACAACGCAAATGGGCGTTGATTTGGTGGGAGGTTTAAGAAAAAGTGCGGTAAATTAATCCTATTTATTAAGACAACATTTTTTATATTTTTTTCCACTTCCACATGGGCAGCTATCGTTTCGTCCAGTTTTTCTCTTAAATTTTCCTAAGCTTGACTGAGAAATAAGTTTAGTAAATCTCCGACACTTTTCGTCCATTTCGTCTGATTGCCGCCATTTATAAATTTTATTTATACCGAATCGAACCCTAGAACTATCAATATTAACGGCAATACCAAACCAATGCTCTAATTTAGATACATATTTTCTTAATTCGCAGTGACTATTCAATTTAAGCATAGCCTCATCATCAGGTGCATCTGTGCAATGGATCGTTAAACCAAAAGAGTTATCCTTACCAAAAATTAAAGTAAGATCATGTAACTTCCTATCTCTCATACTATCTAAGCAGATTCTACGAACTTTCTCATTTAACTCAGATACAGAAGTTTCACTCAACATCAATAATTTAAATCCTAAGTCAATAACATTAGGATTTTTATCATTCTCAATATCTTTAATTAAGGTATCAAAGAATGTTCCTTGATACTTAGTTAATATCCCACTGTGAGCATATTCATTTCCTAATCCTCCGCTTCTAGATAGCATTACTAGATCTAGTTCAGCTCCAATATCATCAAGGAGCCATAGAACTGAATGTTCTTCGGTTAAATATAAATTATTTTTTAAATGATAAGAAAGAATTGTCAATTCATGGTTGGAAATAACTTTATCCCCATATGTAACACGACGGTTAATATAACTTAAAAAATATAACGGAGTTTTTAATATTTCTGTGATTACATCTAAAGTAAAAATATCTATAACAAAAGCAGATTTAATAATAGGATGTTGTCTCTGTTTTAAAAAATGTCTAGCCTGTATAGATAAAGCAGGATAATGATCAGAAATAATAGATAAAGGATATATTTCAGCAATGTTTCTATTAATTTTTAATTCCTCACCAGAGGGTAAAATTAGTGTATTTGTAGTATCTAATAAAAATATTCCACATTCTACAGCTTGATCATAGGATGCTTGTATAGCCTTCTTAAAATCATTATTTAAAGCGTCATCATTTCCTGCTCTAGCGGAAATTGTTAATTTTTTAGATTTTGCTTGCAATATTATTAATCTATTACCAAAAGTAACTAATACATCTATTTCGCCTAATTTATTGCTATTAGTATCTTTTATATCTATATTTTTAAATACATTTTTTTCACCAAATACATGCCTTAATCGCTCATAGGAGAAATCTTCTGTGAATTTCCCTCTATGTTCCATTGCTTTATTTTTATACTTAGGATCTTGATTAAACCAAAAGAAGGGCGTTTCGTATAGAGCTTCCAATAAGCTATAATACTGAAGTAGTAGAAATTCACCGTTTTCTAACGGTAAAATTGGATACGCATTAGTGGCATTAAAATCATTAATGCATTCAAATTTATCATTAGACTCTTTTGAAAAAGAAAATGAATTAATAATATTTTCTATAGTTTTTGCATCTATTCCTGTCTTATAAGAAATATCCTGTATAGAAAATATATATCCAGGTAGAATTGTATAATTATTTAACTTCTCTTTTTGTAAATCCTTCAACGTTTCATTTATTTTTTCTGTTTGAATACCCTCTATAGATGAGATAACTTTATAAAGTTGCTCTACAGAATATTCTTTATTAAGGATAAACCAATCATTATCATAGCTATACTTAAATTTTGAAAAGTCTCTATACTGAAAATGATATGCTGAATCACCTGTATAAAATATAGGTTCTCTTAGCATCTCTCCTGAATTCATATATTTCAAAAATTCTTCAATTGAACCTGAATCACCGGTTCCTATCATCATTGATAAATGTAACTCTTTTAATAAAAGTTCTGTTTGACTCACTAATTCTTGGAATTTTTTAGGTTCAGGAAGTTCTAAATTTAGAGTTTTTTTGCACATTAAACCTATGAGTAGAGATATTTCATTCCTAATTAATTTATTCTGGTTATATTTTTCTAAAATAGCATCTTTAGTTGCCTGCTTAGAATCAGAGAAAATAGAATTATCTCTAAAACAAAAGTAAGCAATTATATGTGCATAGCCAGGTTGCTGACATAAAGCTTCTAAATCGTCAAAGATAGCTTTTTCATCTCGAGTATTATCCAATACACTCATACTATTCCCTTAAATTTATACAGCTATATAGCATCCCAGATTTATTATATTTTAACTAAACTTTCAGTAATAAAATTAAAGAATCTCTAATAACTTCGCAAAGTCATCAAACACCCAATCTGGGTTTGATTCAGCAATTGGGATATTGTAGTTGTATCCGTAAGTTAATCCCACAACCGGGCAACCTGCTGAATGTGCCGCGAGGATATCATTTCGAGAGTCACCCACAAACAGCACTTGGCGAGGTTCTACGCCAAATTTACCGCATAAATAATACAATGGGCCTGGGTGTGGTTTAATCGCGGGTAATGATTGTCCACCAAGCATTTCACTGAATAGATGATCGATACCAAATGCCGCTAATACTGGCTGAACATGACGAGTTGGTTTGTTCGTTACCACGGCTAAGGTATAACCTCGAGCTTTCAAAGTTTCCAATGTTTCTTTTACATTTGGATATAAACGACTCACATTGCAAAGATTTTCAGCATAATGCACATTAAAACGCTCTTTCACTTGCTCGATTTCAGCTTCAGAGAATGTCTTACCTGTTTGCTCTTCCGTCCATTTTAAAGCACGCGCAATTAATACAGGTGCGCCATTACCAATCCAAGTTAAAACCTGTGCTTCTGATGCAGGTGCAAAACCAAAATCAGCCAATGCAGAATTCACGGATAACGCTAAATCCGGCAAGCTATTCACGAGCGTACCATCTAAATCAAAACCGATAACTTTAAATTGAGTCTTCATTCTCACCACCATCTATTTAACTGAAGCTAACTGTGCACGCATTTGATCAATGATTTGTTTATAATCTGGTTTGCCAAAAATCGCTGAGCCTGCCACAAACATATCTGCACCAGCCGCCGCGATTTCTGCAATATTATTCACTTTTACACCACCATCAACTTCTAAACGGATATCTAAACCGCTTTCATCAATCAAACGACGAGCTTGTTGTAATTTCTTCAATGTTGAAGGTAAAAAGGATTGTCCACCAAATCCTGGATTCACGGACATTAACAAAATCACATCAACCTTATCTAATACATAATCCAAATAACTTAATGGTGTGGCAGGATTAAACACTAAACCCGCTTTACAGCCGTGCTCACGAATGAGTTGTAAAGAGCGGTCAATATGTTCACTGGCTTCAGGGTGAAACGTAATGTAATCTGCACCTGCTTTGGCAAAATCAGGAATGATACGATCGACCGGTTTAACCATTAAATGCACGTCAATAGGTGCTTTAATGCCATAATCACGCAAAGCTTTACACACAGCTGGGCCAAAGGTTAAATTCGGCACATAGTGATTATCCATTACATCAAAATGAATCACATCCGCACCGGCATTCAACACGTTTTGCACATCATCTCCTAGACGAGCAAGATCTGCAGAAAGGATAGAAGGGGCGATTAAATAAGGTTTCATTTGTCATCTCCTAAAGGATAAAAGTCCTTGTAGTTTACTACGTTAGGCTTAATTTTACCTTGATTATTTACAAGTTTTAGCTGAAAACAAAGAAAAAAATAACCGCACTTGATTCAATTACCTCAAAGTGCGGTTGGTTTTTATCGTATTTTAAAAAGACCGATTAGTTTAATCCAATGATTTCCCAACGGTTGTGAGATTGACCATCGATTTTGCCTTTTTTCACATTCGTGATGTAATCGATCATCATATTTTGGATAGTGCCTTTTTCGCGGCCCATTGCGACTTTAGATTCCCAAAGTACTGGGATTTCTTGACCTTCCCAAATACCACCTTTACCGTTTAATTGAGCGAAACGATATGAGTTCATACCCACTTTTAATTTCATATCATCTGTCACCGGTTTGCCGTCAGCAAGGGTTAAATCAACGATTTTGCTACCTTTTGGATTACGTAAGTCAATTTTATAATTTACGCCACCGAAAATGTCGTAAGTCACATATTTTGATTTTTTACGCTCTGCATTGTAACGGTATTCAGTATCACCTGGTTGGATGGTATCGAAGTAGTTTGCAGACCATTCCATATATTCTTTCAATTGTTTACCGGTCATTTCATAAACGGTAACATCACCGCCTGCATAACGATAGTTAAAGATGATGTCTTTTTTCTTGATATCGCCTTTATCCATACGTGCTTTTTGATGGTCGAAAGAGAAAGTCACCACATCTGCACCGCTGTAATGTTGTTCAACATCATTAATAAATGAAGATAAACCAGTATCTTTTGAGAATGCAGCAGATACACCGTGTTTAGTCTCTTGAGGTACCATTTCATTCGCTGTTTGACCGATTACTACGTTGTTTAATTCACGTAATTTCTCGTGA
This sequence comes from Haemophilus parainfluenzae ATCC 33392, assembly GCF_031191205.1. Taxonomy (NCBI): domain Bacteria; kingdom Pseudomonadati; phylum Pseudomonadota; class Gammaproteobacteria; order Pasteurellales; family Pasteurellaceae; genus Parahaemophilus; species Parahaemophilus parainfluenzae. The sequence goes on from NZ_CP133470.1 coordinate 670,422, forward strand.
TAAGGTTTGTAGATTTCCACAATTTTCTTATCTGCTTCAAGTGCTTTAACTGGAACCGTTTTAGATTCTTTCTTCACTAATTTCACTTCTTTTTTATCATTGATATCAAAAGTGAGATTCACTTCAGATACCACGGTACCGTAACGGTGTGGTTCAGTGATTAGTGTGTTTTTAATGGTTTCACTTGGTACATCTTTGTGCATGTGACCCGCGATAACCACATCAATACCATCTACTGCATTGATGACATCACGCATACCGGTATCAGGAATATTGTTTTCATTATCGATACCCATGTGGGTTACCGCAATAATCGCATCCACGCCTTTTGCTTTTAATTTCTCAACTTGTGTACGCGCTTCTTCTGTCGGCGAAGTAAATTTCATGTCTTTTAAGTTTCCCGTGTCTTCTTCAAATTTTGCTGACATTGGGGTACTTAAACCAATAATCCCTAACTTCACGCCATCTTTTTCGATGATAGTTGTCGCATCGATATAACGTTTGTCATTTTTCTTATGATAGAAGTTTGCGGTTAATTTTTTCGCTTTGATATCTTTTAGGATTTCATCTAATGCTTTCATCCCAAAGTTAAATTCGTGGTTACCCAATACGAAAATATCATAATTCATTTCGTTTAATACTTTTGGAACCGGGTGATTTTTATAGTATTTTTTATCTTTTGCGAACACTTCGATTTGGTTATCTTGGATCGCATCACCGACTTCCACTAACACCACGTTTTTATTATTTTTACGCACATCTTTCACATAAGTTGCAATTTGTGCATAAGAACCTGATTTGTCCTCTACGTCTGCACCATAGCTCCAAGGTACGATACGACCGTGAACATCGGAGGTCCCTAATAATTTAATATTCACTTCTTGTGCCATTGCAGTACTAATTGCAGAAAGCGCAAATAATGAACAAAGTAATTTTTTCATAGAATTTCCTTAAAGTTGCACAAAGTGCGGTTAAAAATGCCGGAGAATTATAGCGGTGAATCGATTGCTTACATAATTTTATTTTGAAGAAAAATAAAATTCGTGAGCTTGATCACATTTCATTTGGAGGATTAATGCCCTGTTTGAGAAAACAAGTTAATCACTAAAACACCACTGATAATCAACGCCATGCCTATCAGCCCTGCGGTATCAATTTTCTGACCAAATGCGAAATATGCCACAATAGCGGTCAGAACAATACCAACGCCCGACCAAATGGCGTAAACCAAGCCCACGGAAAGTGTTCGGAAAACAATGGAGACAAAATAAAACGAAATGGCATATAGCGCTAATGAACCAACGGTGGGTAAAAGTTTGGTAAAGCCATCACTGACTTTTAATAAATTTGTTGCCACAATTTCAAGACAAATAGAAATAGCGAGTAATATCCAAGGATTCATATCAATCAAAACGTAAAGTAGAAAACACCATTCTACCTTAAGCGGCGGATGGATGTAACCGAATTTGACGAGCCATGGCTTGCATATAGAGTGCCGTTTGTTCAAAGAAATAACGGTAAGAGGCACATAAATAATTATGTGGATTGGGTTCATTTTTGAGAGAAACAAAACGATGTTTAGGGCAGCCACCATAACAGAGTTTACGAAACTCACAATGACGGCAAAGTGCGGTCAATTTTTGTGATTTTTCTAAACCGAATTGTTGCTGTTTACTGGAAAGCACAATCTCCGTTAAAGGTTGCTGAGTTAAATTCCCCATCTTGTATTCGGGATACACAAAATGATCGCAAGCATACACATCACCATTGGCTTCTGCCACAAGAGATTGACCGCAAGTGGGTTGATGAACACAAGTTGTAGAAGGATAACCGAGCCATTGTCCTAGTAAATTATCAAACTGCGACACATAAATTTTTCCTACATCATGAGCATACCATTCATGAAAGACATCCACGAGAAATTGCCCATAACCTTCTGATGGTACTGAAAAATCGGTTACTGATTGTGTTTTGGTATGACGTTCGACGATAGGAATAAACTGCATATAAGTCGAACCAAGCTGTTTGAGCGCTAAATAGGTTTCTCTTCCTTTTTGCCAATTTTGATCATTAATGACGGTCAGGGTGTTAAATTCCACGCCATATTCTTGCAGCAAATTTAACGCTTTTACGACTTTTTCAAAAGTGGGATTGCCATTACCTGAAATACGATAACGATTATGCACAGCACTTAAACCGTCAATAGAAAGCCCAATGAGAAAATGATGTTGTTTGAAAAATGCAGCCCATTGCTGATTAAGGGCAATGCCATTGGTTTGAAAGGCGTTTGTAATCTGTTTGCCTTGAGCAAATTCCTGCTGATATTCAACGGCTTGCTTATAAAAATCTAAGCCTAAGAGAGTCGGCTCCCCACCTTGCCAAGCAAATTCAACCACATTCCCTGCATGCGATTGGATATAGTTTTTGACGTAATGTTTTAAGGTGTCTTTCGACATAAAAGGCGCATATTGCCCAAACTGTTCTGATTTTTCCAAATAGAAGCAATATTCACACTGAATGTTACAGTGAAAACTGCTTGGTTTCGCCATTAAGTGAAAATGAGCTTGTGGTGGAAAAACAGACATCAACCATCCTTTGTTACAACATTATTTATGACCTGATATTCGGTCTAATGCACCATTTTGTTTGAGTTCTTTTGCAATACGAATGGCAGTTTCGGTTTCACAGCCGGCATATTCTGCAATTTCACGATATGTCCAATTATAATCAGGAAAATGTTGTTTGAGAAAATACAAACTATCCATCACACGATCTAAAGTACGCAAATAGGCACTTTTTGCCAAACGTTCTTCTGCTTCACGTAATTCATCTGCCAAAATCTGTAATAAACATTGGCTCATCACTGTATTGTGTGTGAAAAATTCAGTCACTACATTAGGTTTGATGCGAGTAATCTCCGCATCAATTAAGACTTTTGCATTGCAATGATAATGTTTATCCGCCATCGAAAACAAAGTTCGAAAACCAAAATAATCGCCCTTGGAATATAATCGCACTAAGCTTTCCTTGCCATTTTCAAGGGTATGAAATAAGCCAACCAAGCCTGCTTGCACATAATAAAATTCATGTGCTGACTCACCTTGTTGATACAAGAAGGAACCTTTCGGTAAGTGATGCAGCTCAGTAAACTGACAATGTGACAATTCAGTAGGCTTGATTGCGCAATTTTCCATAATCATCCCTTAAAAGTGCGGTCAATTTTTTATTGGTTCTACACTTCGTTTATAATCCGATATACCCAATTTTCTAATGGATCATTTAAGCGTTTCATTTCTTGACGCATTTCTTCCAGCATCTCTTTTTTGACCGCCTCATATTCTGGCTTGTAGAACAAATTATGCATTTCAGCCGGATCATTTTTCACATCATAAAGCTCACAAATATCCGAAGCATTAAATACTAATTTATAGTCTTTACGGTGCCACATGCGTTGTTCAAAGTAAACGAAATGCCCTGCTAACTGAGCCAATATCCCTTTACGTTGATTATCTTGATGTTGACGAACAATCGGCAAAATACTTTCCCCTTCAAAGGCCTGAGGAATAGGCTGATTAGCGAGATCATAAACGGTCGAGGTTAAATCATGGAGATAGACAAGGTTATCATCTTGTTGATTAACACGATTTGAATTTGGGTCTTTGATAATCATCGGAATATTGTAGGTGGTATCAAACATGAACTCCCCTTTCTCAATCATTCGATGAGCACCCATCGCATCCCCATGGTCAGCGGTTGCCACAATAAAAGTGCGGTCATAAATACCGTTGTTTTCTAAGAAGGTAAATAGCTCACCAATTGCATCATCAATCAAGGTGATATAACCCCAGAATTTTGTGATCACCTCTTTCCAATGATCTTCGCTCGCTTCCCACATCCCCCACATTTTAGAGATGGTACGATAGTGTCCTGGTTTGCCTTCTAGTGGCTTGAAGAAGCTTTCATCTAGCACCACATCTTCTTTTTTATACATGGAATAATAAGGTTCTGGCACGATACAAGGCGTATGCGGTCCCCAGAAATTAATCCATGTAAAGAACGGTTTATTTTCAGCAAGTGATTCACTAATATAACTTTTCGCTTCATCAATGATGAAATACGGGATGGTTTGTTCTTTTGTGCCTGAAAGCAAACCACAAAGTTCTTGTACACGTAAATGAGGGTTATCACCGAAATAAGCACGGCTCACTTCAGGAATTTCATAGCCTTTTTCATCTAACCATTCTTTATAACGATTGGAATGTGTCGGCGGTTGGTTGAACACTAAATTTTTATACACACCACTGCCCGGATAACCATAGCCATCAAAGTTATGCCCTTTAATGCCATAATCTTCCGGCACGGATTTTGTACCCACGTGCCATTTACCCACAACATAGGTGTTGTAGCCGTCTAGTTTACCGATATTCGGTGCAGCTTCGCTCACTTCACCTGTACCGCCTTTTTCACCATTACGAATGATGCCATGGGTAGATGGCATTAAACCGGTAAAGAGCGAAGTCCGTGCGGGCCCACAAACGGAAGCAGGCGTAAAGGCATTATTAAAACGCACGCCATCTTTAGCTAGACGGTCGATATTCGGGGTTTTAACGATCTGGTGACCATAAGCCCCCAACATATCTTTACGCACTTGGTCGAGTAAAATATAGATAATGTTCATACACAATCCTTATCTATTTTAAGGGCGTACGTGATGTACGCCCGACTGCTTAATGTTGGTTAGAAAGATGTAATTGATGTTCTGTTTTTTCATTTTTTGGTCTAAAGACAATCAACACAATGAGTTGTAATACCGCATACACTTCCAACACTAACATTGGATTGCCATCTGGTGAAGCAATACCAATTGGTGATAAGAATGCATAAAGCGCAATTAAACCAAGAATTAATGAAACAGATGTTACTTTAATGTATTTCCAATTGGTTAAGTCTACATCGCCTTTATTGATGGTATTTTCCACATAAGGTTCACGTTTTAAGAATTGACCTAGAATCAACATGAAAACAACATCAAATACGAATAATCCACCCATCACATACACGAAATTGATTTTCACATTGAACACCCAAACAATACTGAAATAAAGTACTACGTGTACAAGTAAAGCAATACGTGCAGCCAAGCCAGAAACAGTTTTATTAAATAAACCCACAGCAAATAACGCCACGATTGGAATATTCACAAAACCGGCAAAGCGTTTAGTGATTAAGAAAATACCATCTGTACCGAACATCAAAAGTGGGCCAATAATCATGGTCACAATCGCCATAATGGTTGAGACTTTTTTCGCATAGACGATCAACTCTTGATCGGTACGTTGTTTTTTACTGATAGATGGTAATAAGTCTTTACAATAAATGGTCGCTGCAGAGTTTAAGAATGAGTTAAAGGTACTTAAAATTGCACCGAAAAGTGCGGCAATAAAGAAGCCTTGTAATGCAGTCGGCATCACTTTATTCACCAACAATGGATAAGAGGTATCAATTGGATTTAAGCCTTCACCTAGAATATGGAAACTCAATAAACCCGGTAAATTAAGAATAATCGGTAATGTGAGTAGGAAGAGTGCTGCAATTAAAATCCCTTTTTGACCCGATGCTAAATCCTTCGCCCCTAAACAACGTTGTACGATGGCTTGGTTCGTTGTCCAATAGAAGAAGTGAACAACCATAATACCGGTAAAAATTGTCGGCCAAGGGGTAGAGTCGGTTGAACTACCAATAGCGTTCCATTTTTCAACGTGGGTGGTAGTGATGATATTCAACCCTTCTGAAATACTGCCATTACCTAAATAAAGTAACGCAAATACAGGTACAAGCAACGCACCAATCACTAAGATCACGGCATTGATGGTATCGGAAACGGCTACCGCTTTTAACCCACCAAAAATCGCATAAATCGCACCCACTACACCGATAGCAATCACGGTATAGACAATTGCCTGTGCATAGCTTAATCCGAAGATCGTTTCTAGATTGAAGATTTTATTAAAGGCAATCGCTCCAGTATAAAGTGCGGTCGGAATAACGATTAAAAGATAAAAGACTAAGAATAATCCAGACATAATCAAACGTGTTTGTCGGTCAAAGCGATTTTCAAAGAATTCAGGAATGGTGGTATAACCGTTACGCAAATATTTCGGCAACATATAAAGCGCCAAGAAACAAAGCGGAATCACCGTTGGCACAGTCCACGCAATAATAGAAAAGTTGTTTTGATAAGAAACGGCATTCACCCCAATCAATTGCTCAGTAGAAAGTGAAGTTAAAACCATTGAGCAACCAATCACAATACCGCTTAATCCTCGTCCCGCTAAGAAATAACCTTTCGAGGTGGTTAAATCATCGTTTTTCGTCCGTAGCCATGAAATATAGGCTACCAAAGCTGTTACGATGAGGAAACTCGAAACTGTTAATAGCATACGCTCCTCCTTGTAGAAGCCATTATTAATATCCATTTATAGACTACTGCTAGGTGTATAAAGAGCATATGATAATTGTCATACTGATTGTGTGAGAAGGATCACAAAATTAAAATAAAGTCTGTTTTTATAGATAATTATGAGCAAGATCATAAATTATTTATTTATCCAAAAGAATAATAATGCCGTACTCCCACAAAAAAGGAGTTTGAAATGAGTTTACAGTTAATTTTTATTTTAATTTTATGTGGTGTGATGACAAATATAATGTCCGCTATTTTTGGCATCGGTGGCGGCGTATTGATGGTACCTATTCTCTACACCTTATTCCCACAGTTCCCTTTACAAATGATTGCTGCTACATCATTGACGATTGTCATGGGGTCATCCTTTATTAACTTAATTTATTTTTACAAACAAAAAGTATCGATTAATTACAAAGCGATGCTCATTTGGTCTGTGGGTATGATTATTGGTGTGCAGCTAGGATTCGAATCCAGTTTTTATGTACCTGATATTGCCATCATCAGTGTGTTTGTTATCACACTTTCCCTATTAGCAATTCGTACTATTTTTAGTAAAGAAACCGCAATAATTCAGCAATCTACAGCGGATGAAACGATTAAAGGAATAGGGCTTTCAACGATAGGTGGATTTATTGCTGGCATGACTGGCATTGGAGGAGGCTCAATTATGGCGCCTTTAATTGGTCAGTTAAAATCCGTTAAAGCTCATCAAATTGCGCCTTATACCAATGCAATGATGTTTATTGGTGGATTAGGCAGCCTTTATGGCTATCTTTCAAAAAACTCGACTTATCACTTTGGTTGGCAAATCGGTTATGTCAATTTTTCGATTGTGATTATTGTTGTGTTAAGTGCCTTTGTAACTGGATTTTTCTCAATGAAAATTCGAGGTAAATTATCACCGCACTTAGTCAAAAAACTATTGGGTATTATTTTATTGGTAATCAGTGCTTATATGTTACTTATCCATTCCATAAAATAAAAAATGGCAGAGGAAAACGCCTCTGCCATTTTGATTATTTTTCTTCTTTTTTCACTTCATCCCACAGAATATCCATTTCGATTAAAGAAAGATCTTTAAGTAATACGCCTCGTTCTAATGCCTTTCCTTCAACTTTGCGAAAACGTTGTTCAAATTTATTATTTGCCTTACGTAAAGCCTCTTCCGCATTACATTTAAGATGGCGAGACAAATTGACAGTAGCAAAAAATAAATCCCCGATTTCTTCTTCTATTCTTTCTTGATTGCGAGGTGTTTGGTTGATTTCATCTAGTACTTCTTCTAATTCTTCTTCAACTTTAGCAAATACAGGCTCAAGTTCATTCCAATCAAACCCAATCTTTGAACACTGTTTTTGCATTTTCTGTGCTCTTAACAATGCAGGAAAAGCATTTGGAACATTATCTAAAATAGACTGTTGTTTTTGAGCTAATTTTTCTTGTGCTTTGATACTGTTCCAACGGGCTAACGCTTCTTCTTCATTTCCAGCTGTAGCATCACCAAATACATGAGGATGGCGACGTACAATCTTTTCAGAAACATCATTAAGAACATCATCAAATGTAAAATAACCATCCTCTGAAGCGAGTTGACTGAAAAACACCACCTGTAATAAAAGATCACCAAGCTCTTCTCTTAAATTAGCAATATCTTTCTTTTGGATGGCATCAATGACTTCATAAGTTTCTTCAGTTAAACAAGGAATCATGGAGTCATAATTTTGTTTAAGATCCCAAGGACAGCCTCCATTAGGATTACGTAATTGTGCAATTAATTGAATAAAATCTTGAATAGAATAACGCATAAGAATATCTCTGAAACACTAAAATGCAATTAGTATAAAACGAATAACAAAATAGACAATATTCTTATAAAAAATTAAAGATAAATTGATATGGAATAATGGCAGGGGCGGAGAGGCTCGAACTCCCAACACCCGGTTTTGGAGACCGGTGCTCTACCAATTGAACTACGCCCCTATTGGTATTAAGAATTGGCGGAATGGACGGGACTCGAACCCGCGACCCCCTGCGTGACAGGCAGGTATTCTAACCAGCTGAACTACCACTCCGCTAAATAAGGTATGATTGGCAGTGACCTACTCTCACATGGGGAAGCCCCACACTACCATCGGCGTAACAATGTTTCACTTCTGAGTTCGATATGGATTCAGGTGGGACCATTGCACTGTTGCTGCCAAAATTTTTATTTTGTTAATTTACTATTAAAATAAACTAACAAAATAAAAAGTACCTGGCGGTGTCCTACTCTCACATGGGGAAGCCCCACACTACCATCGGCGCATCGGCGTTTCACTTCTGAGTTCGGTATGGGGTCAGGTGGGACCACCGCTCTATCGCCGCCAGGATTATTCCTTTAATAACTTTTCTCTCTGCTCTCACTATCTCTAGTGCTCACAACCAAACAAGCTGATTCACTTCAAAACTTTCTTCTTCATCTCTGAATCTTTTTATTTTAGTCTTACAACCTCAAAAACCCTTGAGCGTTGTATAGTTAAGCCTCTCGGGCAATTAGTATCTGTTAGCTCAACGGCTCGCACCGCTTACACACCAGACCTATCTACGTCTTAGTCTTAAACAACCCTTACTGTCTTAAAGACAGGGAGAACTCATCTCAAGGCAAGTTTCGTGCTTAGATGCTTTCAGCACTTATCTCTTCCGCACTTAGCTACCCGGCAATGCGTCTGGCGACACAACCGGAACACCAGTGGTGCGTCCACTCCGGTCCTCTCGTACTAGGAGCAGCCCCTTTCAATTCTCCAACGCCCACGGCAGATAGGGACCGAACTGTCTCACGACGTTCTAAACCCAGCTCGCGTACCACTTTAAATGGCGAACAGCCATACCCTTGGGACCTACTTCAGCCCCAGGATGTGATGAGCCGACATCGAGGTGCCAAACACCGCCGTCGATATGAACTCTTGGGCGGTATCAGCCTGTTATCCCCGGAGTACCTTTTATCCGTTGAGCGATGGCCCTTCCATTCAGAACCACCGGATCACTATGACCTACTTTCGTACCTGCTCGACTTGTCTGTCTCGCAGTTAAGCTTGCTTATACCATTGCACTAACCTGACGATGTCCGACCGTCATTAGCAAACCTTCGTGCTCCTCCGTTACTCTTTGGGAGGAGACCGCCCCAGTCAAACTACCCACCAGACACTGTCCGAGACCACGTTTCGTAATCTTCGTTAGAACATCAAACGTTAAAGGGTGGTATTTCAAGGTCGACTCCACAATCACTGGCGTGACTGCTTCTAAGTCTCCCACCTATCCTACACATCAAAATTCAATGTTCAGTGTCAAGCTATAGTAAAGGTTCACGGGGTCTTTCCGTCTAGCCGCGGGTACACCGCATCTTCACGGCGATTTCAATTTCACTGAGTCTCGGGTGGAGACAGCCTGGCCATCATTATGCCATTCGTGCAGGTCGGAACTTACCCGACAAGGAATTTCGCTACCTTAGGACCGTTATAGTTACGGCCGCCGTTTACTGGGGCTTCGATCAGGAGCTTCTCTTTCGATTACACCATCAATTAACCTTCCAGCACCGGGCAGGCATCACACCCTATACGTCCACTTTCGTGTTTGCAGAGTGCTGTGTTTTTAATAAACAGTTGCAGCCAGCTGGTATCTTCGACCGGTTCAACCTTCATCCGCAAGGGACTACAATCTACGCCGGCGCACCTTCTCCCGAAGTTACGGTGCTATTTTGCCTAGTTCCTTCACCCGAGTTCTCTCAAGCGCCTGAGTATTCTCTACCTGACCACCTGTGTCGGTTTTCAGTACGGTTTAGATAAACCTGAAGCTTAGTGGCTTTTCCTGGAAGTGTGGTATCGGTTACTTCAGCTCCGTAGAGCCTCGTCATCATCTCTCGGTGTTAAAGAAGTCCGGATTTGCCTAAACTTCACACCTACCAACTTAAACGCACATATCCAACAGTGCGATAACCTAACCTGCTCCGTCCCCACATCGCAGTTTATCCAAGTACGGGAATATTAACCCGTTTCCCATCGACTACGCTTTTCAGCCTCGCCTTAGGGGCCGACTCACCCTGCCCCGATTAACGTTGGACAGGAACCCTTGGTCTTCCGGCGAACGGGTTTTTCACCCGTTTTATCGTTACTTATGTCAGCATTCGCACTTCTGATACGTCCAACAGCCCTCTCGAGCCATCTTCATCCGCTTACAGAACGCTCCCCTACCCAACAGTATTGCTACTGATGCCGCAGCTTCGGTGCTATATTTGAGCCCCGTTACATCTTCCGCGCAGGCCGACTCGACTAGTGAGCTATTACGCTTTCTTTAAATGATGGCTGCTTCTAAGCCAACATCCTAGCTGTCTAAGCCTTCCCACTTCGTTTCCCACTTAATATAGACTTTGGGACCTTAGCTGGCGGTCTGGGTTGTTTCCCTCTCCACGACGGACGTTAGCACCCGCCGTGTGTCTCCTGAGTATCACTCTTCGGTATTCGTAGTTTGCATCGGGTTGGTAATCCGGGATGGACCCCTAGCCGAAACAGTGCTCTACCCCCGAAGGTGTCCGCTCAAGGCTCTACCTAAATAGATTTCGGGGAGAACCAGCTATCTCCCGGTTTGATTGGCCTTTCACCCCCAGCCACAAGTCATCCGCTAATTTTTCAACATTAGTCGGTTCGGTCCTCCAGTTAGTGTTACCCAACCTTCAACCTGCCCATGGCTAGATCACCGGGTTTCGGGTCTATACCTTGCAACTAGACGCCCAGTTAAGACTCGGTTTCCCTTCGGCTCCCCTATTCGGTTAACCTCGCTACAAAATATAAGTCGCTGACCCATTATACAAAAGGTACGCAGTCACCCTTAAAGGGCTCCCACTGCTTGTACGTACAAGGTTTCAGGTTCTATTTCACTCCCCTCACCGGGGTTCTTTTCGCCTTTCCTTCACAGTACTGGTTCACTATCGGTCAATCAGGAGTATTTAGCCTTGGAGGATGGTCCCCCCATCTTCAAACAGGATATCACGTGTCCCGCCCTACTTGTCGTTAGCTTAGTACCATGACCTGGACTTCGAGTACGGGGCTATCACCCTGTATCGCCAAGCTTCCCAGCTTGTTCCTCTGTCTCTGCCATTATCACTAACAGGCTCCTTCGCGTTCGCTCGCCGCTACTAACGAAATCTCGGTTGATTTCTTTTCCTCGGGGTACTTAGATGTTTCAGTTCTCCCGGTTTGCCTCACTTACCTATGGATTCAGTAAGTGATAGTAGATTCTTCATCTACTGGGTTTCCCCATTCGGACATCTTGGATTAAACGCCTCTTATCGACTCATCCAAGCTTTTCGCAGATTAGCACGTCCTTCCTCGCCTCTGATTGCCAAGGCATCCACCTTGTACGCTTAGTCACTTAACTATACAACCTCAAAAATTCTTGATGTTGTGTTTTCAACTAAACACTTGATTGCTTTTGTTCAATCAAGATTTTTTTCTTACTCAGACTTTTTCTTATCCTTTAAAAGGACTTGAAAGTCTCTTCAGTTTTTCAGCTTGTTTCCTGGTTGTTAAAGAACAGAAATAACATTTTCAGTTATCATCGTTAAATAAACTCATTAAAGCACTTTAAGCATTAAATCAGTCAATTTACTTAACGATGATAAGTGGTGGAGATAAGCGGGATCGAACCGCTGACCTCCTGCGTGCAAGGCAGGCGCTCTCCCAGCTGAGCTATATCCCCATGTCATCGTTTATTTATCACCTTATTCACCTTCATCACTCACTCAGTTTGAGTGGTGGGTCTGAGTGGACTTGAACCACCGACCTCACCCTTATCAGGGGTGCGCTCTAACCACCTGAGCTACAGACCCAAGGGAATAACGGCTTTCTGCTCGATATTGTCTACAATATATCAATCAATCTGTGTGGACACTTATTGTCTCTCGTTTTTGGTAAGGAGGTGATCCAACCGCAGGTTCCCCTACGGTTACCTTGTTACGACTTCACCCCAGTCATGAATCATACCGTGGTAAACGCCCCCCCGAAGGTTAAGCTATCTACTTCTGGTACAACCCACTCCCATGGTGTGACGGGCGGTGTGTACAAGGCCCGGGAACGTATTCACCGCAACATTCTGATTTGCGATTACTAGCGATTCCGACTTCATGGAGTCGAGTTGCAGACTCCAATCCGGACTTAGACGTACTTTGTGAGATTCGCTCCAGCTCGCACTCTCGCTTCCCTCTGTATACGCCATTGTAGCACGTGTGTAGCCCTACTCGTAAGGGCCATGATGACTTGACGTCATCCCCACCTTCCTCCGGTTTATCACCGGCAGTCTCCTTTGAGTTCCCGACCGAATCGCTGGCAACAAAGGATAAGGGTTGCGCTCGTTGCGGGACTTAACCCAACATTTCACAACACGAGCTGACGACAGCCATGCAGCACCTGTCTCAGAGTTCCCGAAGGCACCAATCCATCTCTGGAATGTTCTCTGGATGTCAAGAGTAGGTAAGGTTCTTCGCGTTGCATCGAATTAAACCACATGCTCCACCGCTTGTGCGGGCCCCCGTCAATTCATTTGAGTTTTAACCTTGCGGCCGTACTCCCCAGGCGGTCGATTTATCACGTTAGCTACGGGCGCCAAGCTTAAAGCTCAACCCCCAAATCGACATCGTTTACAGCGTGGACTACCAGGGTATCTAATCCTGTTTGCTCCCCACGCTTTCGCACATGAGCGTCAGTACATTCCCAAGGGGCTGCCTTCGCCTTCGGTATTCCTCCACATCTCTACGCATTTCACCGCTACACGTGGAATTCTACCCCTCCCTAAAGTACTCTAGCGACCCAGTATGAAATGCAATTCCCAGGTTAAGCCCGGGGCTTTCACACCTCACTTAAGTCACCGCCTGCGTGCCCTTTACGCCCAGTTATTCCGATTAACGCTCGCACCCTCCGTATTACCGCGGCTGCTGGCACGGAGTTAGCCGGTGCTTCTTCTGTAGTTAACGTCAATCACCTAGTCTATTAAACTAAATGCCTTCCTCGCTACCGAAAGAACTTTACAACCCGAAGGCCTTCTTCATTCACGCGGCATGGCTGCGTCAGGGTTGCCCCCATTGCGCAATATTCCCCACTGCTGCCTCCCGTAGGAGTCTGGGCCGTGTCTCAGTCCCAGTGTGGCTGGTCATCCTCTCAGACCAGCTAGAGATCGTCGGCTTGGTGAGCCTTTACCTCACCAACTACCTAATCCCACTTGGGCTCATCCTATGGCATGTGGCCCGAAGGTCCCACACTTTCATCTTCCGATACTACGCGGTATTAGCTACAGTTTCCCGTAGTTATCCCCCTCCATAAGCTAGATTCCCAAGCATTACTCACCCGTCCGCCACTCGTCATCAAAGAAGCAAGCTTCTTCATGTTACCGTTCGACTTGCATGTGTTAAGCCTGCCGCCAGCGTTCAATCTGAGCCATGATCAAACTCTTCAATTCAAGTTCAATCGCTCAATACTGCTGACATAAAATGTCACTACTTAAAAAGTATTATGAATTTCTAGTTAGCACCTATTAAGACTTCAAAATTAAAAAATATTTTTAAAACAAGTCAATCAACAAGTGCCCACACAGATTGTCTGATATATTGTTAAAGAGCAAAAAAGAACGACGCACTGGTTTTTTCTTAATAGTCACAACAGCGCGTCGTTGTGTGGGGCGTATTATAGGCATTTCAGATGCCTTTGCAAGCTCTTTTTGTAAAAAAATGTAAATTTTTTATCGGTTGAAGATCTTTTAATCAAATCGCCCTAAAAACACAATTTTTATGATGTCTTATTCAAGGAATTCAGGCTTTCCGCAAATGCCTTTACTTTTTCCCAATCGGTATATTCAATTTCTTTGGTCGTATCCGTTTCGCCATTTGTAATTTTCATAATCAATTGAATCATGACACGATCAATCCATTTATAGCGTGGATATAGCAACGCACCTGCAAACACGCCGACTTTTACCGGAGTCCATTTTATGTGTTGAAGGAACTTACGCACATAGACATTTCCCTCTGGCGTATCTTTTCCTTCTTTTCTCGCGGTTAAACCTACACCAAAAAAGACCGCACTTTTTGCATTCAATAATTCGTGATGGCGTTCTACAAAACGATATACCTGTTTATTAAAGTGACCATAACGAACGGATGCCCCAATAATCACGCGATCAAAAACTTGAAGATCCTGCTCCTCCATTAACGGTGAAACCACCACTTCTCCTTCAAGATGCTGAGCCATAAATTCAGCAATCTTTTTAGTTTGTCCATCACGGCTTGAATATAAAATTAATATTTTCATTATGCCTTCCAAAACGCTGGTGTGAAGAGCGCCAATAATGTGAAAATTTCTAAACGACCGCATACCATCGCAATGGTGAGTACCCATTTAGCACTATCGGGCATCGCCGTCATATTACTGCTTACTGAACCTAATCCCGGTCCAAGGTTATTAATACTTGCTAATACCGCATTAAAGGCATCAAAAGGTTCGACACCACATGCAATCACACTTAATAAACAAATAGTGAATACCAATAGATATGCTGAGAAAAAGGCCCAAATACTTCCAATCACACGTTCATCAAGAACATTTTGACCCCATTTAATTGGATACACTAAATTTGGGTGAACAAATCGTTTTAGCTCTCTCGCACCTTGAAGATATAACACTAAAATCCGCGCAACACGCAAACCGCCACCAACTGAGCCAGCACAGCCCCCAATAAAAGACGCAATAATTAATAACATTGGCACAAAAGAAGGCCATTCAGCGAAATTTGATGTGGTGTAACCTGTTGTTGTTGAGATCGATACCGCTTGGAATACGACTTGCTCAAAATCTTGCCATGAGGAATCAAAATATTGATGGCTTATCATCACTAATGTACAAACCACGATAAGTAAAATTTGAATACTCATAAAGAATCGGAATTCTGGATCTTTTGTATAAATCTTCAAAATATTTTCTCGTCCTAAAGTCGAAAATGCTCTGAAGTGCAATGCGAAGTTACAAGCTGAAATCCACAAGAAAATGATCGTGATAAAATTAATCGCCGAACTATTAAAGTAGCCGATACTGGCATCATGAGTAGAAAAACCACCAATGGATACCGTCGAGAAACTATGTGTAATCGCATCGAACGGTGTCATGCCTGCTAACCAATAAGCCAAAGCACAAGACATGGTTAAAAAGAAATAAACAAACCACAACGCCTTTGCCGTTTCAGCTATCCGTGGCTGAATTTTCTGATCTTTCATTGGGCCTGACATTTCCGCACGGTATAACTGCATTCCGCCAATACCTAATAAAGGAATAATTGCAATCGCGAGTACGATGATCCCCATCCCGCCTAACCATTGTAGGAATTGACGATAAAACAGAATGGCTTTCGGTAAATTATCTAATCCTGTCATGACGGTGGCACCCGTGGTTGTTAACCCGGAAAACGCCTCAAATACGGCGGAAGCCACTGTTAAATGAGGTGAATCAAATAATAGCAATGGCAAGGTTGCTAGACCGCCCAGAACGAACCAAAATGCCACCACAATTAAGAAACCATCTCGAGATCGCAGTTCTTGTTTATGGTGATGACAAGGCCACCAAAGCAACATGCCCACGGTTAAGCTTAATGCAAAAGCTTGCATAAACGCTTTACCGCCGCCATCGCCATAAATAAGCGCCACGAAGGCTGGAATCAGCATTGTGCCGGAAAAACACATGATCAAAATGCCGATAATCCGAATAATGGATAAAATATGCACAATATCTCGCTTAATTCATTTCTTCTAATTTCAACGTTCCTGCAGAACGCTCAATTAATGCTTGTTCAAAAGGTTTAATTTGATCTTCACTAATGCCTAACTGCAATGTAATCTGCACTTGAAAATCTTGCTGATAAATTTCAATTTTATGCTGTTCACATAAAATTTGGATCCAATTTAATTGTGCATAATCACAATGAACTTGAAATAACTGACGTTCTACTTTTCGTTCAGTTTCTAATAATTTTAAAGCTTGCTGAACACCATTTCCATAAGCACGAACTAAACCGCCAGTGCCTAATAAAATGCCACCATAATAACGAACAACTACGGCACTAATCTCACCGATTTGGCTACCTTGCAAAGCGGATAGCATCGGTTTCCCTGCAGTACCTGCTGGCTCACCGTCATCGGAAAAGCCTAATTGTTGAGAATCCGTTGGCTTGCCGGCCACTGCCGCCCAACAATGATGGCGGGCATTAGGGTGCTGCGCTTTAATTTCTGCCCAAAAAGCTTTGGCTTGTTCAAGTCCTTCCGTATGTTGCAAATACGTGATAAATCGACTTTTCTTAATTTCTTCTTCAAAAACGATCGCACTTTTGGGGATAAGGTATTCAGCCATGGAATATTATTCAAGTAAATTTGTTGCGTAGTTTATCATTGATAGCGGATTTATCGAAATTTCCCCATAATTATTGTATGATGTAGCTCAATTTCAATAAAACTAATGAATAACAATGACTGAAATTACTGTCAATAAAACCCTTGATACCGTTGGTTTACGTTGTCCAGAACCTGTAATGCTCGTGAGAAAAAACATTCGCCACATGAATGAAGGTGAAGTATTGCTTATTTTAGCGGACGATCCTGCCACGACTCGCGATATTCCTAGCTTCTGCCAATTTATGGAACATACGCTTTTAGCGAGTGAAACCCAAGACACCCCTTTTAAATACTGGGTGAAAAAAGGCCAATAAAAATGCGGCCATTATTGACCGCACGTTGATTACCCTTTTACTGGTGCTGTGTATCCTAAATCATAATACTTCTGTTTTACAAAATCTGAAGTTAATAAATTTTCACGTTGTAGCCAAGCCCATGGAATTACTAAATCTTGCTCGCCCTCGGCATACGAAGCAATTTCATACTCGTGATAAATGAAATGGATACCATCGTGTGCAAGATAGAAATTCTCAGAAACATCAAAATCTGTTTTTTTCGTAAACGCATCCTCATCTTTAGTAGAGCCAAAATTCGTATAAAAACTCCACAATAATTCTTTAACCTCAGGGAGCTTTTTCTGATCAATAATATCAGAAAGCGTCAGTACTTTATGTGTAGTCATATCTACAGTTAAATATTCGTTCCCCTCAAGACCATGTGCCCCCCCAGTATAGCTATAATACCCCATAGCAAAAGTCGCTAATTTTTCTTTTTGACCAACAAATGTCATCCAAGAATTACGAGAGAAACCTAGCTCAGGTTCTTTTTCTAAGGATGCTTTTACATCATTAAAATTTATTTGGTATTCACTTACCACCTGGTCTCGCGTTTTAGATGCATTTTCTCCGAATTCCTTTTTAACCAATTCTGACCATAACAGCTCATCTAACCAATCTATATTCGTTTTTAATCCTAAGAGACTAATATCGATTTCTACCTCATCACGCTCAAACCAACGTTCTTGCGATGGGGTATATTTAATTTTTTCTACTTTTTCAAAAATAACGTCTTTTTCCGCAAAAATAGCAGGAATAACCTTTTCTGCCTTTTCTTTTTCAGCTTTTAATTGCGTATTTTCTGCCGTCAATTGCGCAATTGTCTGTGTTTGTTGCTCAATCATTGCTTTCGCTTCTTTATCTTCGCAACCTGTTACAGTAAAAAGTGCAGTTAAAATTAAGGCTGAAATGAATGTCTTTTTCATATGTTATCCTATAAATCAAATGTATCTTTATCACGTAGAATGTGATCATTGCCTTTGCGGCGTAAAAAACCGGTACGGTCAAAATATTCCATTAATTGCACTGTCAGTTTTCGACCGAAGTTCAGTTTATCACGTAATTCATTTACGGCAACTTTACCTTCTTCGCCTGCTATTTCCTTAATTAACCGAGCATAAGCATAAATGCTTTCAGTTAGGAAAAAACGATCTTTTACGATTGGCGTAAGATAGCCCAATTTACCCGCTTTATACATAAAATTACGCATCACACTTTCATCTTGCGCCAAGGCTGTTGCCATATCACGCACCCAAATGGCTTGACCATGCGCTTTCTCAAATTCAGCTAACACCGCTTGCCATAAGCTTTGTTCTTCGGCTGAAAATTGGATTTTGTGAGAAGGCAAATGTAACCAACCACGAGTCTGCTGCAATTGGCCTTCATCAAGCATTTCTTCAATAAAATGATAAATCAGATTTTCCGGTTGGTTTAGTGTCGCAATACGGTATAAGCGGGCCTTACTCAAACCTAGCTGATCATTATGTTGCTCATGATAGGTAGCAAGTGCGGTCAAAATTTGCTGCGTTTTTTCACGTTGATAATCGCGATTAAAACACCAATTTTGGAAACGGATATCGCCGTTCTCGGCCAATGCTTCAGCCAATTGATTTTCGGTTAGTTGCTCACTCCACATTAAAGCTTGAGCTGAAATCGCCTCTTTTTGTAAGGTCAATCCGATGCGTTGTGTGGCGGTTTGAACCTGATTAAGTTTAGCTAAGAACGCTAAGCGAGCCTCTGTGCGCTTATAACGTTTTGGTGAATGAATTTCGAGTACCTTGGCACCACCAATTAACGCTTTCGCATCACCACTACGTAAAATTAATTTATCCCCAAAAGCTAAAAATAATGGCTGTTCTAAAATAACTTCTGCCAAAGTGCGGTCATTTTTCATTGCATTTTTGCTTTCAAGCAAGGTAAGCTTACCTGTCGTACGGCTTGCCGCATGATAAATGTGTACAGGCTGACTGTCTTTCAAATTTACTTCAGGTGTAATTTCAATGGTAATACGATCGGTTGGCTCAAGCGGTTCTGAGGCTAACAACCAATCACCACGCTGCATTGGAATACGATCTAAATCAACGTTTAAATTGAGCGCTAAGCGTTGACCAGCCAAGCCTTTTTCGCTCGGTTTATTCTGAGCATGAATATTTTTTACGCGAACCTTTTGTCCCGTAGAAAGGAAGAGTTCATCATCAATGGCCACCGTTCCCGCAAATGCAGTCCCTGTTACCACTGTCCCCGCCCCTTTCACGCTAAAGACTCGGTCGATGGCGTAACGGAATGGTTTATCTATTTCAGCTAATTCAGGTAAATTGGCTAAATAATCGCGTAACGAATCAATTCCTAAGCCTGTTTGTGCCGATGTAATAAAATAATGAGATTCAGCTAAGAATGGATAAGCCGTCTGAATTTGTGTTTTTAATGCCTCAATTTGCTCATCTGTTGCTCGATCAGCCTTGGTAATCACCACCATGATTTCAGTAAATTGAAGCTGACGTAAAATCGCTAAGTGTTCTTTAGTTTGTGCGGCAATCCCTTCATCGGCTGCAACAATAAGCATGGCATAATGCACACCACCAAGCCCGGCCAACATGTTGGCGAGAAACTTTTCATGGCCAGGTACATCAATAAATCCAAGCACTTTCTCTTTTAAAGGCAAATAGGCATAGCCTAAATCAATGGTCATGCCACGTTTTTTTTCTTCCGGCAAATGGGCGGTATTCGTACCTGTCAGTGCTTTTAAAAGGGCTGTTTTACCATGATCGACGTGCCCTGATGTTACTATGATCATAATTTTTCCACCGTATCTAATAATGCTTTAAAGTCAGCCACGCTACGTAAATCTAACCAAATCTTTCCTTTTTCAACACGACCAATTATTGGTTGTTCTAACGCTTTGAATACTGTTAAAAGTGCGGTCAATTTTGCTTCTGTTTTTTCAGCAATCGTCACTGCAAAAGAAGGGATCGTCGCCATTGGTTGGGAACCACTCCCAATTTGAGCAAAACTTTCTTCAATCTCTACATGATAATCTTTTAAACGATTTGCTAAACAAGCTTTAAGTTGTTCCGCTTTTTCTTGTAATACATCCATTGACTGGGTAAGCAAATGCAAAGTTGGCAACGTTTCAGTAAGCTTTTCGGGCTGAAGATAAAGGCGCAATGTTGCCTCAAGTCCGGCTAAAATCACTTTATCGCAACGTAATACACGCTTTAATGGATGAGCTTGTAACTGAGCAATCCACTCTTTTTTACCAACAATAATGCCAGCTTGTGTTCCGCCCAATAATTTATCACCCGAGAATGACACCAAGTTTACGCCTTGTGCAACTTTTTCTTGTACCGTTGGCTCATTTGGTAAATTATATTGGCTTAGATCAATCAATGCCCCACTACCCAGATCCGTAATAACAGGAATATCAAATTCTCGCCCAAGATCAACCAACTCTTGTTCTGAAACCGAAGCAGTAAATCCACTAATATGATAGTTACTGCAATGTACTTTCATTAAGAAGGCGGTATTTTCATTAATTGCTTGACGATAATCTTTCAAATGTGTGCGGTTTGTAGTTCCGACTTCAACCAGTTTACAGCCGGCTTGAGCCATAATGTCAGGGATGCGAAATGCGCCACCGATTTCAATTAACTCACCACGAGAAATAATCACTTCTTTATCTTTTGCAAAGGTGGCTAACATCAAGAGCACGGCTGCCGCATTATTATTCACAATACATGCAGCTTCTGCACCTGTGAGTTGCGCAAGTAGTTCACTAATATAATTATCTCGATGACTGCGTTTGCCTTCTTCCAAATCATATTCCAGCGCAACGTTACCTTTCATCGCATGAAGTGCCGCTTGTTGTGCACTTTCAGCCCATAATGCTCGCCCTAAATTTGTATGTAATACCGTGCCCGTTAAGTTATGAACTGATTTAATCTGCACATGATTTTGTTGAGTTAATCGCTCTTGTAAATAATGCAATGTACTCGGATGATCGGCAAAAAAGTGCGGTAAGTTTTGGTGTTGTTTGATAAACTCGCGTCCTTCAGACAATAATTGGCGCAATTCACGTACAACGGCTGAATGACCAAATTCAGTTAAAAGCATTTCACCTTCTGGTGTTTTTAAAAATTTATCTACCGAAGGAAGTTGTTGAAAAAGTGCGGTCATTTTTAATTCCTATTTCAAAATGGCGTTGAATTACGAACTAATTTACGCTAAAGTAACCGCAATTTCAATAATGGAAGGTCGTCATCTCCGGTGAGGTGGCAGGACTTCAAATCCTGTTGGGGACGCCAGCGTTCCCGGGTGGGTTCAACTCCCATGACCTTCCGCCACACTTTTCTTCCTAACCAATATTCATCTTTTCTGAATATTCATATTTTTATTTTAAATTTCATTACAATTTTGCAATATTTCAGGTAAAGAAAAAGGCGTATCTTTCGATACGCCTTCTTAATCTAACTGTTACAGTTAATACATCAATTATTTGATGATTTTCGCAACAACGCCAGCACCTACTGTACGGCCACCTTCACGGATTGCGAAACGTAAACCTTGGTCCATCGCGATTGGGTGGATTAAGCTTACTGTCATTTTGATGTTATCACCAGGCATTACCATTTCCACGCCTTCTGGTAATTCAATTGTACCAGTTACGTCAGTTGTACGGAAATAGAATTGTGGACGGTAACCTTTGAAGAATGGAGTGTGACGACCACCTTCATCTTTTGATAATACGTAAACTTCTGATTCGAAGTCTGTGTGTGGAGTGATTGAACCTGGTTTCGCTAATACTTGACCACGTTCGATTTCTTCACGTTTGGTACCACGTAATAATGCACCAATGTTCTCACCTGCACGACCTTCGTCAAGTAATTTACGGAACATTTCAACACCAGTTACAGTTGTTTTCGCTGTTGGTTTGATACCTACGATTTCAACTTCATCACCAGTGCGGATGATACCACGCTCAACACGACCTGTTACTACTGTACCACGACCTGAAATTGAGAACACGTCTTCGATTGGAAGAAGGAACGGCTGGTCAATTGCACGCTCTGGTTCAGGAATGTAAGTATCTAAGTGGTTTGCTAACTCAAGGATTTTTTCTTCCCATTCTGCAACGCCGTTTAATGCTTGTAATGCAGAACCACGTACGATTGGTGTATCATCACCTGGGAAATCATATTGAGAAAGAAGTTCACGAACTTCCATTTCTACTAATTCTAATAACTCTTCGTCATCTACCATGTCGCATTTGTTTAAGAATACGATGATGTAAGGTACACCTACTTGGCGACCTAATAAGATGTGCTCACGAGTTTGTGGCATAGGACCATCTGTCGCTGCTACTACTAAGATTGCACCATCCATTTGTGCCGCACCGGTAATCATGTTTTTAACATAGTCCGCGTGTCCTGGGCAGTCAACGTGTGCATAGTGACGAGTTGGAGTATCGTATTCAACGTGTGAGGTATTGATGGTGATACCACGCGCTTTTTCTTCTGGCGCATTATCGATTTGGTCGAATGCACGAGCTGCACCACCGTAGTGTTTTGCTAATACGGTTGTGATTGCTGCTGTTAAAGTTGTTTTACCGTGGTCAACGTGGCCGATTGTACCCACGTTTACGTGCGGTTTTGTACGTTCAAATTTTTCTTTAGACATTTGTTTAGTTTCCTAGAAAATGCTCTATAAGCCATTCGACTTATAGAGCGGATTGTTACAAAAAATTATTTTTTACGCGCTTCAATTACTGCAGCAGCAACACTTGTTGGCGCTTCAGCATATTTTAACGGTTCCATTGAGTATGATGCACGACCTTGAGTTTGTGAACGTAAGTCTGTTGCATAACCGAACATTTCAGAAAGTGGAACTTCTGCATCGATTTTAACAACGAATTCGTTCGCTTCTTGACCGTTAACCATAGCACGACGACGGCTTAAGTCACCGATTACATCACCCACATACTCAGGTGGAGTTTCTACTTCAACTTTCATGATTGGCTCAAGTAGAACTGGGTTTGCTTTAGCGAACGCTGCTTTAAATGCTAAAGAAGCCGCTAATTTAAACGCTAATTCTGATGAGTCAACATCATGGTATGAACCGAAGTGTAAACGTACACCAAGATCTACTACTGGGTAACCCGCTAATGGACCAGATTTAAGCTGTTCTTGGATACCTTTATCAACTGCAGGAATGTATTCACCAGGGATTACACCACCTTTGATTTCGTTTACAAATTCGTAACCAGGACCTTCTGGATCTAATGGGTATAAGTCAATAACAACATGACCATATTGACCGCGACCACCAGATTGTTTTGCGTGTTTACCTTCCACATCGTTAACACGAGTACGGATAGTTTCACGGTAAGATACTTGTGGTTTACCGATATTAGCTTCCACTTTGAACTCACGTTTCATACGGTCAACGATGATGTCTAAGTGTAACTCACCCATACCAGAAATAATGGTTTCACCAGATTCTTCATCAGTGTGAACACGGAATGAAGGGTCTTCTTGAGCTAGACGACCTAACGCAAGACCCATTTTTTCTTGGTCAGCTTTAGTTTTAGGTTCTACTGCTACAGAGATTACTGGCTCTGGGAATTCCATACGTTCAAGGATGATTGGTGCTTCGATTGCACATAATGTATCACCCGTAGTTACATCTTTTAAACCGATTGCTGCAGCGATATCGCCCGCACGAACTTCTTTGATTTCTTCACGTTTATTAGCGTGCATCTGTACGATACGACCAAAACGTTCACGTTTTTGACGTACAGAGTTTAATACTGTATCACCAGAGTTAATTACACCTGAGTACACACGGAAGAAGGTTAAGTTACCTACGAATGGGTCAGTTGCAATTTTGAATGCTAATGAAGAGAACGGCTCATCATCGCTTGCGTGACGTTCACCTTCAGTTTCATCTGGGTTGATACCTTTGATTGCTGGAATATCAGTTGGTGCTGGTAAGTATTCAACAACTGCATCAAGCATCGCTTGAACACCTTTGTTTTTGAATGCAGAACCACAAGTTACCAAGATGATTTCGTTTGCTAATACGCGTTGACGAAGACCTGCTTTGATTTCTTCTTCGCTTAAGTCTTCACCACCAAGATATTTTTCCATTAATTCTTCAGTTGCTTCAGCTGCTGCATCAACAAGGTTTTGACGCCATTCTTCACACGCTGCTTGCATATCTGCCGGAATATCTTCATAAGTGAAGGTCATACCTTGGTCAGCTTCGTTCCAGTTGATCGCTTTCATTTTGATCAAATCAACAACACCAGTGAAACTTTCTTCTGCACCGATTGGAAGTTGAAGAGGAACAGCATTCGCACCTAAACGAGTTTTAAGTTGTTCAACAACACGTAAGAAGTTAGCACCAGTACGGTCCATTTTGTTTACGAACGCAATACGTGGAACTTGATATTTGTTAGCTTGACGCCATACAGTTTCAGACTGAGGTTGAACACCACCAACTGCACAGTAAACCATTACCGCACCATCAAGAACACGCATAGAACGTTCTACTTCAACAGTAAAGTCTACGTGTCCCGGGGTATCGATAACGTTGATACGGTGTTGTGGGAACTGTTGTGACATACCAGACCAGAATGCGGTAGTTGCCGCAGAGGTAATGGTAATACCACGCTCTTGTTCTTGTTCCATCCAGTCCATTGTTGCTGCACCATCGTGTACTTCACCAATTTTGTGACTTACACCAGTGTAGAATAAGATACGTTCAGTGGTAGTAGTTTTACCAGCATCAATGTGCGCACTAATACCGATATTACGATATCTTTCAATAGGGGTTGTACGAGCCATTATTATAACCTTGTTAAGTTTAATATCTGTTTATATAAGGGTAAGGCTTCATCGAGGATGAAGCCCTTAAATTTTAAAAGCGTATTACCAACGGAAGTGAGCAAATGCTTTGTTAGCTTCAGCCATACGGTGAACGTCTTCACGTTTTTTCACAGCTGCGCCTTTGTTATCTGATGCATCAGATAATTCATTTGCAAGACGTAAAGCCATTGATTTATCACCGCGTTTACGTGCAGCTTCAACGATCCAACGCATACCTAATGCGTTACGACGAACTGGACGTACTTCAACTGGCACTTGGTAAGTAGAACCACCAACACGACGAGATTTAACCTCAACAGTTGGGCGAACGTTTTCAAGTGCAATTTCAAATGCTTCTAAAGGTTCTTTACCTGTGCGTTCTGCAAGTTTGTCTAACGCACCGTAAACGATGGTTTCAGCAACGGATTTTTTACCGTCTACCATTAATACATTAATAAATTTTGCAAGTAACTCTGAACCGAACTTCGGATCTGGAAGAATCTTGCGTGGTTCAACACTACGACGACGTGGCATTGCGAATTTCTCCGTATATTTAATCTTCAGGATATCCAAAACTCTATAAAAATTAACCGCACTTTAAAGTGAGCTAATGTGATACTGGAGTTTCTGATTTAAATTTTTACTAATTTAGACGTTTGGCCTTACTTAACGGAGTTCCATTAAGCTTTAGGACGTTTAACGCCGTATTTAGAACGACCTTGTTTACGATCTTTAACGCCTGCACAGTCTAATGCGCCGCGTACAGTGTGGTAACGAACACCTGGTAAGTCTTTAACACGACCACCACGGATAAGCACAACACTGTGCTCTTGAAGGTTGTGACCTTCGCCGCCAATGTAAGAAGTTACTTCAAAGCCATTAGTTAAACGAATACGACATACTTTACGTAATGCTGAGTTCGGTTTTTTAGGTGTAGTTGTGTATACACGAGTGCACACACCACGTTTCTGCGGGCAAGCCTCTAATGCAGGAACGTTACTTTTTACAACCTTTTTCACACGCGGTTTGCGTACTAGCTGGTTGATAGTTGCCATTAAAAAAGCTCCAGTTTAAATGTTATTCATAATAGAATGTTTGTTACAAAATCCATCTCTCCATCCAATAGACAGAAGAAATAGACGCTGAATTTTAATGGTTTCGCCTAACATTGTCAATATTTAAACAGAAATAGGATCGCAAAGGATCGCTTAGCAAAAAATTCAGATAAAACAGAACGCACTTTGCCAAATCAATTGCCTGTCTATGATGAGGGTTTTATAATTTCAAACAGAATTATTTTGTTGGCAATCATTATGTTACGTTCATTTATTTTTCACTTACGTTATTTCTATCACAAAAAGCTTCGACAAACGCATCGTATCTCTCATAAAACACTCGAGTTTGTATGTTTACTGATTGGAGCGACGTTTGTTGCCCTCTTTTCCTTTGGATTTGCCAAGCTAGCCGATATTGGACTTGAATTTAATGCCTATTGGTCTGCTAAATACCCTCTCACCGTTTGGATCGTTTTACCGCTTGGTCTTGCTTTTCTCACCTGGTTTACCGCTAAATACACGCCTTATGTTGGCGGCAGCGGTATTCCACAAGTGATTGCCTCCATTAATCTTCCTTACAATGGCTATAAAACGAAACTGGTTAAATTTCGCCAAACCATTTGGAAAATTCCACTTACTTTCTTTGCAATGGTTATCGGTGCGTCTGTTGGCCGTGAAGGCCCTTCTGTTCAAGTGGGTGCTGCAGTCATGCTCGCTTGGGGAAATTTCTGTCGTAAATATAACTTTGCTTTCCGTGGCTTAAGTACGAATGAACTTATCGCAACGGGTGCTGCAGGCGGTCTTGCCGCCGCATTTAATGCGCCTTTAGCTGGGGTAATTTTTGCCATCGAAGAACTTGGTCGAGGCGTGATGTTACGCTGGGAGCGACGCGTATTGCTCGGTGTATTAGCGGCTGGTTTTATTTTAGTAGCGATTCAAGGCAATAGCCCTTACTTTCCTGCCTATAAAGGTGCAACAGCTATTCCCTATTTATATCTTTGGCTTGCTATTTGTGGCGTAATTTGTGGCGTACTGGGTGGTATATTTGGGCGACTCCTTGCAAAAGGATTAGCGGGACTCTCTCCACTCAAATGGCGTGATTGGATTCGCAAACACCCTATTTACATTGCTTTATTGCTCGGTTTAATACTTGCCGCGATAGGGACCTACAGCGAAGGGCAAACCTATGGAACAGGTTATGATGTTGTCGCAAGAGCATTAGAAGGACAACTCGTTTCGCCTGAAGTGGGGATACTAAAACTCTTCGCAACGGTTACGACTTATTGGAATGGCATTGCGGGTGGGATTTTTACCCCATCTCTCACCACCGGTGCTGGTATCGGCACTATGTTATGGGAAATCAGCAACGGCATGGTCGATCAACGTTTCTTGGTCATTTTATGTATGGCCGCCTTCTTAGCTGGCGGCACACAATCTCCTGTGACCGCCAGCGTAGTGGTGATGGAAATGACAGGGGCTCAACCTGTGCTGATTTGGCTCTTGATTTCCAGTATCATTGCCTCCATAATTTCGCGCCAATTTAGTCCGAAACCTTTTTACCACTTTGCGGCTGGACGTTTCCGTCAACGAATGCAGGAACAACAAGCAGAAGATCTTCGCCGTAACGAGATTCAAGAGAAATAAAAAATGTCAGAAAACCAACCGCACTTTTATCGTGGCCGCTTTTCCGTTGCGCCAATGCTAGATTGGACGACTCGCCATTGTCGCTATTTTCATCGTCAATTTAGTAAAAATGCGTTGCTTTATACTGAAATGGTCACAGCTCCCGCCATTATTCATGCGAAATACGATCATTTAGATTTTGATTTGCAAGAAAACCCGGTTGCCTTACAACTTGGCGGAAGCGACCCCGCACAGCTAAAACATTGTGCCAAATTAGCCGAAGAACGAGGCTATCATGAAATCAATCTGAATGTCGGCTGCCCTTCCGATCGCGTGCAAAACGGCATGTTTGGGGCATGTTTAATGGCAAAAGCCGATTTAGTAGCAGAATGTATTGCTGAAATGCAACGTGTCGTGAATATTCCTGTCACTGTGAAAACCCGCATTGGCATTGATGATTTGGATAGCTATCAATTTCTCTGCGACTTTATCAAAAAAGTTCATCATGCAGGTTGCCAAGAATTTATTGTTCACGCACGAAAAGCCTGGCTTTCAGGATTAAGCCCAAAAGAGAATCGCGAGATTCCCCCTTTGGATTATGATCGCGTTTATCAATTAAAGAAAGACTTCCCGCAGTTGACCATTGCAATTAATGGCGGCATTAAAACCATCGAAGAAATGAAACATCATTTGCAATTTGTGGATGGCGTGATGGTTGGGCGTGAGGCTTATCAAAATCCATCGTTGCTAGGCTATGTTGATCAAATGCTTTTTGATGCTAATGCGGATATCGTCACACCAAAACAAGCGGTGGAAGCCATGTTCCCTTATATTGAAAAACAACTGAGCCAAGGCGTTTATTTAAATCATATCGTTCGACATATGCTCGGTGCATTTCAAAACTGCAAAGGGGCAAGACAATGGCGACGCTATCTAAGTGAAAATGCCTTTAAACAAGGCGCGGGCATTGAAGTGGTTGAAACGGCATTAAGCTTTGTGGAAACCAATTAAATCTATAAAATGTAAAGTGCGGTCAGAATTTAACAGATTTTCTGACCGCACTTTTTTTCTGAGTATTTAATTAGCAATGATGTTTTTGACGATACGCCACTAAATCTTCAATTGTTAACACTACATAACCAAATTTTTTCGCAAATTCGATAATTTCTGGTGCGCGAGCCATAGTGCCATCATCATTCGTAATTTCACAAATCACCCCTGCCGGTTTAAAACCACTTAAACGCGCTAAATCAACTGAGGCTTCAGTATGACCGCGACGCGTTAAAACACCACCTTCTGCGGCACGTAATGGGAAAACATGTCCTGGACGGTGAAGATCTGTCGGTTTCGCCTGATCTGCAATCGCCGCTTTGATTGTGGTGACACGATCTTGTGCCGATACACCTGTTGACACACCTTCTGCCGCTTCAATCGTCACGGTAAACGCGGTTTTATTCACGCTATTGTTATGCTCAACCATAGGTGGCAAATCAAGCTGTTTACATTGTTCATCGGTGATACATAAACACACGATACCGCTACCATAACGAATAAGTTTTGCCATTTGTTCTGGGGTAATGGTTTCTGCAGGGAAAATTAAATCGCCTTCATTTTCGCGATCTTCATCATCCAGTACCAATACGCCATTGCCTTGTTTGCATGCATTCAATGCGTTAATCACCCGTTCTTCTCCGGTCGCACCAAATGCAGATAAAATTGACTGATTCATCGTAATTTCCTTTGTTGTTACGTTAAAATTAACCAGAATCAGGGCTGAGAAATGCAAATAAATAGGACGGAATTGGGAACCCAATCCGTTTTATTCTCTTTCATCCAGACTATACTGTCGGCTTTGGAATTTCACCAAATCTGCTAACCTTAAAAGGACAAAGCGAAACAATTTTGTAAAAACTTAATCAAAATTGACCGCGCTTTTAAGTGCTCGTGGGCTGTCACCACCGGTAGGGAATTTCACCCTGCCCTGAGAATGCAGGCTGTAGTATAACGCAAAATGTCGCGGTAAAAAATCATTCAATGAAAAATGTTTTTATTTGCACAAAGATTGCATAAAATAGGGCTATACTGTCACTATGCGGTGGCGATTTAGCGAAGGATACATTATGTCGAACAAACACGATAAAAAAGTGGGTGTGATTTTTGGGAAATTCTACCCAGTTCATACCGGCCATATTAATATGATTTATGAAGCATTCAGTAAAGTGGATGAGCTTCACGTGATTGTCTGTAGCGATACCGAACGCGATTTAAAGCTGTTTTATGATAGTAAAATGAAGCGTATGCCGACGGTACAAGATCGTCTTCGTTGGATGCAACAAATCTTTAAATATCAAAACGATCACATTTTTATTCATCATTTAGTTGAGGATGGCATTCCAAGTTATCCGAATGGTTGGCAAGCTTGGAGTGAAGCGGTAAAAAATCTATTTGAAGAAAAACAATTTACCCCGACGATGGTATTTAGTAGTGAGCCACAAGATAAAGCGCCATATGAAAAATACTTAGGTCTCGAAGTTTCTTTAGTGGATCCTGACCGCTCTTTCTTTAACGTATCTGCAACGAAAATTCGTACTACACCTTTCCAATATTGGAAGTTCATTCCGAAAGAAGTTCGTCCGTTCTTTGCCAAAACCATTGCCATTTTAGGTGGCGAAAGTAGCGGTAAAAGCGTGTTAGTCAGTAAGCTTGCTGCTGTATTCAATACCACTTCTGCATGGGAATATGGTCGTGAATATGTCTTTGAAAAATTAGGTGGCGATGAGCAAGCCATGCAATATTCTGACTATCCACAAATGGCATTAGGTCATCAACGCTATATTGATTATGCCGTACGTCACGCCCATAAAGTAGCGATTATTGATACCGATTTCATTACCACGCAGGCTTTTTGTATTCAATACGAAGGCAAAGCGCATCCTTTCCTCGATTCCATGATCAAAGAATACCCATTTGATGTAACAATCTTATTGAAAAATAACACAAAATGGGTGGATGATGGCTTACGTAGTCTAGGCAGTCAAAAACAACGTCAACAATTCCAACAGTTATTGAAGAAATTGTTGGATAAATACAAAGTGCCTTACATTGAAATTGAATCACCAAGTTATTTAGATCGTTATAACCAAGTGAAATCTGTTGTGGAAAAAGTGTTAAATGATGAAGAACTTGAAGGTTTACCACATACTAAACGCAAATTGACCACTGAGAAATAACATGATTTTATTCGCAGGCGATCCGCACGGAAGTTATGAACATCTTTATCCTTTCGTGCAAGAAAATGACAACGTTGCCCTGATTATTTTGGGCGACTTGCAACTTTCTTCGCCTGATGAATTAGATAAACTCGCACAACATTGTGATATTTGGTTTATTCACGGTAATCATGACAGCAAAACTGTCGCCGCATTTGAGGCGATTTGGGGTACACATTGGAAATCGCGTAATTTGCATAATCGTGTTGTTGAAATCCAAGGTCAACGCATTGCCGGCTTAGGTGGCGTATTCCGAGGACAAATCTGGATGCCCCCCAATAAGCCGATGTATTTTGACCCTATCCACTATTGCCAATATAGCCCGCAAGAAAAAATTTGGCGTGGCGGTGTACCATTACGTCATCGCACGTCTATTTTCCCTTCTGATATCGAAGCCATTGAAAATGAACAAGCCGATATTTTAATTTGCCATGAAGCGCCTAAACCCCATCCAATGGGATTTCGTGTGATTAATCAACTCGCAGAAAAATTAGGGGTAAGACACGTTTTCCATGGCCATCATCATGACAATGTCGAGTACAAGACAAATTTCCCTTATAAAATCACGAATGTCGGTTTTAGAAGTGTTACTGATGCACACGGAAATTATTTATTAAAAACTATTGATGATCGAGAAAAATAACTGAGTTAGTTGTTAATTGTTTTTAATAAAAAGAAAAGTTTGAAGAGAGAAGATGGCGCACCCGAAAGGATTCGAACCTTTGACCGCTCGGTTCGTAGCCGAGTACTCTATCCAGCTGAGCTACGGGTGCGTAGTGATGTTTTATTATTCCTGACCATTTTAACTGATAGAGTCGATTTAAAATGGCGCACCCGAGAGGATTCGAACCTCTGACCGCTCGGTTCGTAGCCGAGTACTCTATCCAGCTGAGCTACGGGTGCAGAATAAATAAAACTAACAACAAATGGCGGTGAGAGAGGGATTCGAACCCTCGATGGAGTTTTTGACCCCATACTCCCTTAGCAGGGGAGCGCCTTCAGCCTACTCGGCCATCTCACCACATTCGGTGTGTGGGCGGTATAATACGTTTTTTTGAAAATATGTCAAATCATTTTTTGAAAAAGCGATGTTGGTTGCTTGATTTATCTACATTTTGCATAAATAAAGTGCGGTTGAAAAAACAAATAAATTTCTCACCGTACTTTAATTTTTATCATCTCTAGCCTTTTAAAATTGCCCGCAGACGATCAAGCTGACTAGAAGTTTGTTGTTGCTTCTGCTCTGCCGTTAATTTTGGCTTATCTTTTTCCCATTGCACATCATCTTGTGGCAACTCAGCCAAGAAACGACTCGGCTCTGGGCGAATTAACTCGCCAAACTGACGCCGTTCACGACAAAGAGAAAAAGTCAGCGTTTGTTGTGCCCTCGTGATGCCCACATAAGCTAGACGGCGTTCTTCTTCCACATTGTCTTCATCAATACTGGTTTGATGAGGCAAAATCCCCTCTTCCATACCGATTAAATACACATGGGGAAACTCTAAACCTTTGGAGGCATGCAGCGTCATCAATTGCACTTGATCACTCTCGTCATCGTCTTCGCCTCGCTCCATCATATCGCGCAAGGTTAAACGGGTAACCACTTGATTTAAAGTCATCGGCTCATTCACGTCATCGCCTTTGAGCATATCCCCTACCCAGCTAAATAAGGTTGCTACGTTTTTACTTTGCATTTCGGCGGCTTTCGGGCTGGTGGCATACTCATACAAATATTCTTCGTAATGCAATGAAGAAAGTAACGAACGCACAGCTGTTTCAGGATCAGAACGTAAACTTTGATCATTCAACTCCACAATCCAACGACCAAATTTTTGCAACGCATCATAGGCTTTTGGCGTGACTCGTTGCATGAGTTCAAACTCAAAAATCGCCTCAAATAAGCTGATATGTTTTTCCTGTGCCAATTCGCCTAATTTTTGTAGAGTTGCTGTACCAATTTCCCGTTTTGGTGTATTCACGATACGCAAAAAGGCTGCATCATCATCTTGATTCACCAACAAACGCAAGTAGGCCATCATGTCCTTAATTTCAGCACGGGAGAAAAAAGATGTTCCGCCAGAAATTTTGTATGGAATACGGTTTTGCATCAGCACTTTTTCTAATAGACGGGATTGATGGTTACCGCGATATAAAATGGCATAATCCTTGAATTTGGTTTTACGGCTAAAACGATGAGCGATTAATTCCGCCACAATCCGTTCGGCTTCATGCTCTTCATTTTTCGCTTCAATGACTTGCAGTTTTTCACCTTCGCCCAAGTTGGAAAAGAGCTTTTTGTCGAACACGTGTTCGTTGTTATCAATTAAAATGTTGGCACAATGCAAAATACGATGAGTGGAGCGGTAATTTTGTTCTAATTTAATGACTTGCAAACGCGGAAAATCATCACGCAAGCGCACCATATTTTGGGGACGAGCACCTCGCCAAGAATAAATGGATTGATCGTCATCCCCCACCACCGTAAAGCAAGCTCGCTCGCCTACCAGTAATTTAAT
Source organism: Haemophilus parainfluenzae ATCC 33392 (assembly GCF_031191205.1). Classification (NCBI taxonomy): domain Bacteria; kingdom Pseudomonadati; phylum Pseudomonadota; class Gammaproteobacteria; order Pasteurellales; family Pasteurellaceae; genus Parahaemophilus; species Parahaemophilus parainfluenzae. The sequence continues at coordinate 704,004 of NZ_CP133470.1, forward strand.
CAGTTCATATTGGCTAGTATTGGTATCTTGATATTCATCCACCAACAAATAGCGGATTTTCTCCTGCCATTTTGACCGCACTTCTGCGTTCTGTTTGAAAAGTAAGGTCGGCAACATAATCAAGTCATCAAAATCTAACGCATTGTAAGCACGAATTTGCGCCGCATAACGCTCATAACATTTTGCAAAGGTTTGATATTTTGCATCTTTCGCTAAGGCATAAGCCTGTTTTGGCGAAACTAAATCATTCTTCCAATTGGAAATAACCGAGATTAATTCACGCAGTAAGTCTTTATCTTCCTGCAGCACATCTGCCGTCAGTTCTTTTAGTAAGGCAAGTTGATCGTGCTCATCAAACAAGGTCATATTGGATTTAAAGCCTAAAGCTTTATATTCCCGTTTGATAATGTCGAAACCTAAGGTATGGAAAGTAGAAACAATCAATCCTTTGGATTTTTCTTTACCAATGGAATGGGCTACACGCTCTTTCATTTCACGAGCCGCTTTGTTGGTAAAGGTCACAGCGGCGATCTGTTTAGGCAAATAACCACAGTGTTCAATCAAATGAGCAATCTTATTGATGATCACGCGAGTTTTGCCCGAACCAGCGCCTGCCAGCACCAAGCAAGGTCCACTGACATATTCGACAGCCTGTTGTTGTTGAGGATTGAGTTTCATATCTTAATGCAAATTAATTTGACCACGCATAAGGCAATAATGCGGTATCTAATAAAAATGACAGTGGCAAATCTAAAATAGGTAAGCCCCATTTTTGTGCCATCTCTAAATCATAAGCCGCACCTGCGTAAGGTGTGTATTTCTCCGATGGGTCAATTAATTTCACCACCGTACCACAACCAGTTAACGCTAAAAGTGCGGTTAAAATCAGAAGTGTTTTTTTCATTCACGACGTGCTTTTAAGGCTAAATAGACGGCTTCCGGCACCAGTTCTTTTACATCGCCATGATGCAAATAAATTTCTCGTACAATCGTGGAAGACACAAACGCCCATCTTTCTGTTGGAGGGAAAAACAAACTATCCACACCATCGGTTAATAAACGGTTTAATGCAGCCAGTTGTAATTCATATTCAAAGTCCGTCGTTGTGCGCACGCCACGAATAATGGCAGTAATTTTTTTGGCTTTAATTTCATTCGCCAGTAAATCAGAGAATCCAAATACTTCCACATTAGACAAATGAGCGACCGATTGACGCACGAGCTCAACGCGTTCTTCCAATGAGAACAATGGCTTTTTGCTCGGACTATTTGCAACCGCGACAAAAACTTTCGGGAAAATGACCGCACTTCGCGCAATGATATCTAAATGCCCGTTGGTAATTGGGTCAAACGTGCCAGGGTAAATTACGCTTGTCATTTATTGTTCTCCGAAATATTGGTTAAATAAGGATGAAGTAAATCTAAAAGACGCTGTAATGCGCCACGATTTTCAATTAATACCTCGTAGCCTGCATTGCCTAAACGTTGACGCGCCCCTTTCGAATTCAATAACTTATCAATAATCTCTGCCAATGCTTTTTCTGTTGAGTTGATTTGCAATACACCTTGTACTTCTAGCAACGAAGTAAAGACTTCAGGGAAATTGAAAGTATGCTTTCCGCTCACAACGGGTAATTTAAAGGCTAGAGGCTCGAGCGGATTATGTCCCCCGTGTTTGACCAGACTTCCGCCGACAAACGCAATATCAGAAATACCATACATCAACATCAATTCACCCATGGTATCGCCCAGAATCACTTGGGTATTCTCTGAAGGAATCTCACCTGTTGAACGACGAATAAAGTTAAAATTAGCTTTTTCAATTAAATCCGCCACCGGATTAAAACGCTCAGGATGGCGAGGCACCAGCAATAACAATAAGTTTGGATGTTTTTTTAGTAACAAATGATGCGCTTGTAAAATGAGCTCTTCTTCCCCTTCATGGGTGCTCGCGGCAATCCAAATTTGACGATCTTTCGCCCAGCTCTCATGAAGTGTCGCAATGTCTTTGAGTAATTCGTCACTGACCACAAGATCATATTTAATATTGCCAGTTAATTGCAGGCGATCTTTCTCATAACCTAACGCTAAATAACGCTTTCCACTAATACTATCTTGCGGTGCAATCAAGCTGATTTGAGAAAACATTCGTTGTAGATGTTGTTTGACTTTGCCATAACGTCTCGCTGAACGCGCAGAAAGACGAGCATTCGCCACAATGAAAGGAATATTTCGACGAGCCAAACAATCAATCAAATTTGGCCAAAGCTCCGTTTCAATCACGATGAATACTTTAGGCTGAATAAAATCAATAAAACGATTGATGACACAAGGTAAATCGTAAGGCAAATAACAATGCGTCACGCTATCCCCGAACGCGGCTTTTACGCGTTCAGAGCCTGTTGGTGTAACCGTTGTGAACGTGATTGGTAAATGTGGATATTCCTTCTGGATACGTTTTACTAGCGGTGTAGCGGCAATCACTTCCCCTACCGATGCAGCATGAATGACGAGCCCATCTTGCATGGGCCTAGCAAGATTCGCATAAATACCATATCGTTCGCCTAAACGCTTACGATAATTCGGCGCCTTGAGACTTCGTAGCAACATGAAGAACAGGACAAAAGGCTGAATCAAGTACATCAGGCAGGTATAAAAAAAACGCCACATAAAATAAATTCGGTTATACTTACAAAAATTTCAGCTAGTATAGCAAAAAAAGGATCAAAATATGCCAACAATTAGCGTTGCCATGATTGTCAAAAATGAAGCGGCAGATCTCGCTCAATGTCTCGATACGGTAAAAGATTGGGTAGATGAAATCATTATCGTCGATTCAGGCAGTACTGATAATACTCAAGAAATCGCTGAACAATATGGTGCAAAATTTTATTCGCACCCTGATTGGCCAGGCTTTGGCAAACAACGCCAACGAGCACAACAATATGTCACTAGCGATTATGTTTTATGGTTAGATGCCGATGAACGCGTCACGCCAAAACTTCTAGAATCCATTCAACAAGCAGTTCAACAAGATACGCCAAATACCGTTTATGATATTCCTCGTGTGAGTGGAGTGTTTGGGCGTGAGATTCGTCATTCTGGTTGGTACCCCGATTATGTGGTGCGTTTATATCGCACAAATTATGCGGGATATAATGATTCTCTGGTACATGAAAAAGTGGTTTATCCTGAAAATACGAAAGTACAGAAATTAACTGGCGATCTGGAGCATTTCACTTATAAAAGCATTCATCACTATTTGGTGAAATCCGCGGGCTATGCCAAAGCTTGGGCAGATCAACGCCAAGCCAAAGGTAAAAAAGCAACATTGTGGCAAGGTGTCAGTCATGCCATCGGATGCTTTGTCAAAATGTACATTTTAAAAGCCGGTTTCTTAGATGGAAAACAAGGTTTCCTGCTGGCGGTACTTTCGGCCCACTCCACCTTTGTGAAGTATGCTGATTTGTGGGAACGCGATCAACATTAATCAAAAACAAAAAGAGCGGTCAATTTTAACCGCTCTTTTTTATTTCTTTAACGCAAGAAGAATTAGTTTTTCGCTGCTGCCGCTGCTTTCACGATTACTGCAAACGCAGGCGCTTTAAGTGAAGCACCGCCCACTAATGCACCATCGATATCTGGTTGAGTGAATAATTCTGCTGCATTAGCGTCATTTACTGAACCACCGTATTGAATGATCACTTGATCTGCTACAGCTTGTGATTTTGCTGCGATGTGACCACGGATAAATGCGTGAACAGCTTGAGCTTGTGCTGGAGTTGCTGATTTACCCGTACCGATTGCCCAAATTGGTTCGTAAGCAATCACTGCACCATTAAATGCTTCTACACCTAATGCATTGATGACTGCATCAATTTGACGCGCACATACTTCTTCCGTTTTGCCCGCTTCGTTTTCTGCTTCAGTTTCACCAATACATAATACTGGTACTAAACCTGCTTCTTTTAATGCACCAAATTTTTTCGCCACAAATTCATCGCTTTCTTTGTGGTAAGTACGACGCTCAGAGTGACCGATAATGATGTATTTTGCACCAAAATCTTTTAACATTTCGCTAGAAATGTCACCGGTAAATGCACCTTTCACATTGATATCTACGTTTTGTGCACCTAATTGAATCACACTTTTACCGCCACAGCTGCAACCACAACCAGAAAGTGCCGCTTCAGCCGTACCTAAATACATAACAGGTGGGGCAATTGCCACATCACAACCTGTTACATCATGTAATTCTGCTTTTAATCCTTCGATTAATTCTTTGGTGAACGCTTTGGAACCGTTTAATTTCCAGTTACCCATTACTAAAGGACGACGTGCCATTTTTGTTTCTCCATATTGAATAAATAAAAAGTGTGTTTACTATACCAAACTTTAGGCAGATTTCTTTGTGCAAAATCACATTTTGAAATTTTTTTTGGGGAAATGATGATTATTTTGTGCTAAAAAGCTACAATCTACTGTACGGAACCGATAAAAAATAACCAATTTTATAAATAAACGGAAAATAGGTCTGGTAACAATGAAAATTTTCAAAGCCGAACAATGGAATATAGAAGTGCTTGCTCCACTCTTTGAAGCCTATCGACTTGCCAACGGAATGAGTGAAAATCCTGACCGCACTTTAACCTTTCTTACGAATCGTATACGTTTTAATGAAAGCATGTTTTTTGTTGCTGTAAACGAAAACGCACAGGCGGTTGGTTTTGTTCAACTTTACCCTCGCTTATCTTCTTTACAACTACAACGCTATTGGCAATTAACTGATATTTTTGTCAAAGAAGATAAACATCAAACCGATATTTATGCAGCCCTTATTTCTAAAGCTAAAGAGTTTGTCCGTTATACACAATCTAACCGTTTAGTAGCGGAATTAAGCCAAACTCAACAGAATATCTTAGAACGCGAAGGATTTAAGCTAAACACGAAAAAAAGTTTGTTTGAATTAACTCTCTAATGCATACGCTCCTCAATCAATATTGGGATTACTTGAGAATTGAACGCCAATTAAGCCCACATACTCTCACCAATTATCAACATCAACTGAATGCGATTTTAGCGATTCTCGCTGAAAAAGGTATTCAGCACTGGCAGCAAGTAAATCCAAGCGTGGTTCGTCTTATTTTGGCAGAAAGTCGTAAGCACGGTTTAAAAGAAAAGAGCTTAGCATTGCGTTTGTCTGCTCTTCGTCAGTTTTTCAGCTATCTTGTGCATCAAGGGCAAATGAAAGTGAATCCGGCAACAGGCATCTCTGCGCCCAAACAAAGCAAGCATTTACCGAAAAATATTGATGCTGAACAGGTCCAAAAATTGCTTTCAAATGACAGCAAAGATCCCATTGATTTGCGCGATCGTGCGATGATGGAGTTGATGTATAGCTCAGGGCTTCGATTATCTGAATTACAAGGCTTAAACCTCAATAGTATTAACACCCGTGTACGTGAAGTGAGAGTAATTGGTAAAGGAAACAAAGAACGTATTGTGCCTTTTGGACGTTATGCTTCTCATGCAATTCAACAATGGTTGAAAGTACGCCCTTTATTTAATCCTAAAGATGATGCCATTTTTGTGAGCCAACAGGGAAATCGCCTTACTCATCGCTCTATTCAAAAACGAATGGAAAACTGGGGCATTCGCCAAGGATTAAACAGCCATCTCAATCCGCATAAACTGCGTCACTCTTTTGCCACTCACATGCTAGAAGCGAGTTCAGATTTGCGGGCTGTTCAAGAACTTTTAGGGCACAGTAATTTATCCACCACGCAAATTTATACGCATTTAAATTTCCAACATCTTGCTGAAGTGTATGATCAAGCCCATCCCCGAGCAAAACGAAAAAAATAAACAAAGTGCGGTCAAAAATTGTCGTCTTTTTTAACCGAACTTCTAAATAAAAAGGCTACCTTTTGGTAGCCTTTTTTCATTTCACTATAAGCTAAATGCCTGAATATAAGGAAGTTTACCTTTTTTCAACATTTCTTCAATACCGCTTTGGTGATCATTTTCACCTAAGCCACGTAATTCAAAGGTAACACCAATGCTGTTGTCATAAACCACTTGATCATCTCGTTGATTTTGTCGACTCGTTACATAACGTCTTGCCCCTACACCAACAGACCAACAGCACGAGTTATATTGCACACCCACATATTGCTCAACTGGCTTTTTCAATGCAATATCTTGATAATATTTTCCCACAAGCGCCCAATTATCTGAGACTTCCCATGCAGCAACGACACCGACCTGTTTAATGTCTTGTTGATAACGGTTTGCGGAAGCCCCCAAGTTTTGGTTGATATACTCTTTACTTGCGTAACGATAATTTAACTGAATCAGATTGTTCTTCATAGGGTTAAATTCCAAACTGCTATTCGCCAATGAGGCTTTATCTAGCAACGTATCATATTGGTAGCTACCACGCCAATTCCATTTATCGCTAATTTTCCAGTTAGACTCCAAGGCCCAAGAAGAAGAGGATTTTGGTGTACGATTACTCGGGTTATCATCAATTCTGGAGGCGGTTAAATAATAAATCTGTCCTGCTGAGAAGTTAAAACGCTCATCGGCATTTTTATCATAAAAACGGGTTGTACCCCCAACTGTCACTTGGTTTGCAGATGAAATACGGTCTAAACCACTATAACGACGATCTCGGAACAAAGAATAATAATCTTGTTGAACTAATGCGGAATCATAACCAAAACCAAGGTAATTATTAACACGTTTTGAACCGATATTACTTTGATCTTTGTACGGTCGATACAAATATTGAACATGAGGTTCAAGCGTTTGTGTATAACCATCAAATAAGGTTTTGTTGCTCGCTAAAACCGTTTGCAAATCTACTTTTAATTGCGGCAATACCCGATTTACTGATTTTTGTACGTCTTCCGCCGAAGAAGAAGAGCCTTTTTTCTGGTTATAATGGGTCGCGTAAAGTTTAGTCTCAATATTCAAGCTACCATATTTATTTGACATCGCTGTCGCTAAACTTGGCTCAACATGAAAACGCCATGCTGTCGGCATCAAAGCGCTATCATTATCAAAGCGTACTGCTTGCGAAAATAATTTAAAATCGACCCAACCATTCGCCAAATCATTTTTGTAATAATTGAAGTCAATTTGTGGCATCGCACGATAAGGTCCGATATCGACTTCATCAAAAATCTGGAACTGACGTGCGGAAATCGCGAAGTTGTAATTAGGTTTATAGTAAGCAATACGTGCGTATTGATTTGCATAACCATCAGTACTGTCACCATAATCTGAATCAAAATCGGTGAAATAACGTTTATCACTTACCTTAGTGTAATCAACATTTAAACGCCAGTTTTCAAGAAAAGAGGAATTATGGTTCCAATAGAACAAATGACGCTTACGATTATCACTGGTATATTCATCATAACGATCACGTCCCAAATATTCTCCTGCCAGTCTACCTTCACCAACCGGTGTTAAATAACGGAATTCACCATTTAGTTGCCAGCCACGATGTGACATATATTTTGGTGCAATCGTCGCATCATAATTTGGTGCAATATTCCAATAAATCGGTTGTTTATACCAATAACCATCACGACTAGAATGACCAACAGTTGGCATTAATAAACCTGAACGGCGGCGATCACCAATTGGTAATTGTAGATAAGGGGTATAGAATACCGGCACACCTAATACTTTAAAACGTGCATGCCAAAATTCGGCATATTCTTCTTTGATGTGCTGACGAATCTCGGAAGCATCTACCGTCCAAGCATTATCATCTGGCAAACAAGAGGTAAATGTCGCATTTTTCATTAAGCGGTAATTATCACCTAACTCAATTTCTTGTGCTTTACCACGACCTTGACGTCCTACAAGCTGGTAGTCTGCATCGGTTACGTTGCCGTTTTTGCTATCTAAATTAAAGTTTGCGTCATTCCCTAATAAATTGATTTGATTATCTTTGTAATCAAATCCGCCTCGCAAATAAGCCCAACGTTGAGTTTGGTTACCCTCACCTGTTTGTTTGACTTCAACTGAATTTCCGACTAGATGGCGGTTTCCTTGTTTCAAATCCACATTGCCTTGATAAATCGCCTGAGTTGGCTGATTAATCTCTGCTTTATCTGCTTCAATATAAACCGGCAAATTATTGACATCACCTTTCACAACTTCCCCTGTAAAATGAGGCACACCGAGTAAGCATTGAGCATGCAGATCTGCCAAACTTTGTTGGCTATAAAGTGCGGTCAGAATTGAGATTGAAATTAAGGTATATTTTTTATTCATAATCAGTTCTTATTCAGATGAAATTAGACGGGATTATACTGGAATATCACTTACAACAACAGCCATTTATATGGTCGTTGACTAACCCCATAGATTGCATAAAAGCATAACACGTCGTTTCCCCAACAAAGACAAAACCACGTTTTTTCAACGCTTTTGACAGTGCTTTTGAGGTTTCAGTTCTTGCGGGTACCACAGAAATATCGGGGACATCATTGATAATCGGTTGATGATTCACAAATGACCACACAAAATCACTGAAATTTTCACCGCACTTTTTCATGGCTAAATAGGCTTTGGCATTTTTTACAATGGCTTCCAGTTTTGCCCGATGGCGAATAAGTCCGGTATTTTCCATACAACGATCAATATCTTGTTCGGTCATTTGTGCAACCTTAACTGGATTAAATTGATAGAATGCGGCCCGATAGGCTTCGCGTTTTCTCAATACAGTAATCCATGAAAGCCCTGCTTGTTGCCCTTCTAAGCAGATTTTCTCAAACAGCTTTTGGCTGTCAAATTGTGGTTTGCCCCATTCCTTATCGTGATAATCGATGTAAATTGGAAGTTCGCCTACCCAAGGGCATCTTGTACTTGTACTCATACCATATCCTTTTTAAGTTGTTCATAGATTGCGATAAAATCAGGCATCACCCCGCACCACAAATGGAATGAATGGGCAGCTTGCGCTACCAACATACCAAAGCCATCGCTGACATTATTCAGACCTAAGGATTTGCAGTAGGCAATAAAAGGTGTGTCACTACCTTTGGCATATTGCATGTCATAACAGGCGTGGGCTAATGATAAAATTGAGGCGTCAACGGCGGCGGTATGCCCGCTTAATCCAGCCGAAGTTGCATTGATCACCAAATCATAGGCTTGCGCAGGAATCGCATCCATCGCAACAGCCTCAATTGTGCCGTAAAGCTTAAACTTATCTGCCAGTTGTTGCGCTTTTTCTAGGGTACGGTTAGCCAAGATAATCTGCTGTTGTGCTTCCAATAAGGGTAGTAATACCCCTTTGGTTGCCCCGCCGGCACCTAAAATCAAAATGCGTTGTTGAGGCTGAATCCAACCTAAGCGTTGTAAATCCGTCACTAAACCAATGCCATCGGTATTGTCCGCATAAAGTTTACCGTTAGATAATTTTTTTAGTGTATTACAGGCTTCTGCCAGTTTTGCCCGTTCGCTATGTTCTTCAGCGAGCGCATAGGCGCGTTCTTTAAATGGTGCAGTGATATTGCAACCTTGCGCTCCTTCAGCAAAAAAGACTTTTAATTGCTGCTCAAAATTCTCAAGGTCACCTAATTTGGCAATATATTCCATCGTTTGCTGAGTTTGCTTGGCAAATAAGCGATGAATCACCGGGGATTTACTTTGAGCAATTGGGTTACCCCAAACGGCATAGTGCTGCATATCTTATCCTTGTCTGAAAAGTTGGTTTGTGAGCAAATCGCGGATTTCCGATGGATTTTGTGCTTGACCAACCACTTCATCAAGCACGGGAAAATCTGCCCCAAATTGGGAACGCACAGCATCTGCGTTGCGGCAAGGTGATTTACCGGTTAAGTTCGCGCTAGTCGAGGTGAGGGCAAAGCCTGTTTTTTCGCACAAGGCTTTGACGGCAGGATGAGTACATAAACGCACCGCAATGCTATTAAATTGCCCCGTCAGAAAATGTGGGACTTCTGCCTTTGCTGGCACCACCCAGGTAATCGGATGATCGTATTGCGCCTGTAAGCGTGAAAGTTGTTCGTCAGACAAATGGGAAAAATCGATAAATTGCTGTAAAAAATGCAAGTTAGGCGCGACTAAAATAAGGCCTTTTTCAATCGGGCGTTGTTTTAAATCAAGCAATTTTCTGACCGCACTTTCACTTAGCGGATTACAGCCCAAACCGAATACCGCCTCAGTAGGATAGGCAACGACTTCGTCTTGCATTAAACAGGCGGCAATTTGTTGTATATTCATTTTTCGTTCTCAAAAATATGTCGACAGCCTTTGTTCGCACATTGCCACACTTGCTGTTCGGCATTTTCACTTTTTAATAGTGCTAGTGGAAAATGGCATTGTGGGCAAGGCATGGCATAGGGTTTTGCCGGCAAGGAAAATTTGCAATGGGGAAAGTTATCGCAGCCATAAAAGATTTTCCCTTGTCGTCCACGGCGAGCAACTAAATGTCCTTTATGGCATTCCGGACAGTCAATAGATTGTTCTTCGTCTTGTTGCTCATGTACCACAAAATCACAATCGGGATAATGACTGCAACCAATAAACATCCCAAAAGCACCTTGTTTGAGTTGGAGTGGATTGCCACATTGTGGGCAGGTTTCATCAAGCTCTTTCAATACCTTATGTTCCACTTTATGCAAGGGACGCAAATAATCACAAGCGGGATATGCTGTACAACTTAAAAACAGCCCCTTTTTCCCCTGTTTCATTTGCAAAGGCGCGCCGCATTGTGGGCAATATTCTTCGTGTTTTGTGTGTTGGAAAAGGCTTTGACTCATACGCTGTCCCTATGCTTGTAGCATTGTTTCCAATTCTTCCTGGGCCGCTAACCAATCCATTTCGACTTCTTCCAATGCTTTCTTCACCTCTACTTGCAGTGCCAAAAGTGCGGTCAATTTTTCTTTATTTTCTGCGCTGTAGAGTTCGGAATCAGCCAATTGGTTTTCAATTTCCGTAAGATTGGAGGAATGTTTATTCATTTTTTCCTCCAATTGAGAGATTTGTTTACGAAGAGGCGCAGTTTGTTGGCGAAGTTCGGCCTCGCGACGTTTTTGTTCCTTGCGGTTTTGCATGGAATTTTCATTGTCGTCATTTTTCTCCGAGGATTTATTTTCTGGCGCACTATTTTGTTCATTCAGCCATTTTTGATAATCCTCTAAATCGCCTTTGAATTCTTCCACTTTTTTATCGCGTACCAAATAGAATTCTTCCACGGTATTACGTAGTAGGTGACGATCATGGGAAACTACTACCAAAGATCCCTCGTAATCCACCAGCGCTTCGGTTAATGCCTGACGCATATCCAAATCCAAATGGTTGGTTGGTTCATCGAGCAGTAATAAGTTTGGTCGTTGCCAAACAATCAGCGCTAGCACCAAACGGGCTTTTTCCCCACCGGAAAAGGCTTTCACCGCTTGATTAACTTTGTCACCATGGAATGCAAAACTCCCGAGGTAATCCCGTACCTGTTGCTCCGTTTGCTCTGGTGCGAGCTTCTGCATATGCCACAAGGCAGACTCATCTGCACGTAGCGTATCAAGCTGATGTTGAGCAAAATAGCCGAGTTGTACGCCTTTAGCTAATTGCACAGTACCGGAAAGCGCCGTGAGCTCTCCCGCTAATAATTTAATTAAGGTCGATTTCCCTGCACCATTTTTCCCTAACAAACCAATGCGTGAACCCGGCACTAAATTCAGCTTAATTTTACTTAAAATTTCTACCGCACTTTCACCGTTACCATAACCTGCGCTCGCCTGTTCAATCATCACCAAGGGATTTGGCAAGGATTGTGGTGGACGAAATTCAAAGGTAAAAGGATTATCCACATAAGCCGGTGCAATCAGTTCCATGCGCTCTAAGGCTTTCATACGGCTTTGTGCTTGTTTGGCTTTGGTTGCTTTGGCTTTAAATCGATCGATATACTTTTGTAAATGAGATATCTTTTGTTGTTGCTGACGATACATCGCTGTTTGTTGTGCCAGTTTGGTTGCTCGTTGCACTTCAAAGGAGGAATAATCGCCCGTATATTCGTTGAGCTTCTGATTTTCGATATGAAGGATTTTCGTCACGATCGGATCGAGAAAATCTCGGTCGTGGGAGATTAATACCAAAGTGCCTTGATATTGCACTAACCAACGTTCTAACCAAATAACTGCATCCAAATCCAAATGGTTAGTTGGCTCATCCAGTAATAATAAATCCGATGGACAAAGCAACGCTTGTGCCAAATTCAAGCGCATCCGCCAACCACCAGAGAAGGATTTCACCGGTTGAGCGATTTCGTCTTGGCTAAAGCCCAAACCATGTAATAAGGAAGCCGCACGAGATTGAATAGTCCAAGCATCTAAGGTTTCTAATTGCCCGTGAATGCGCGCAATTGCATGACCATCATTACGCTCATTTGCTTCGTCAAGTTCCTGCTGTAAGCGGCAATATTCGCGATCCCCTTGGATCACATAATCAATGGCGGGAATATCCAATGCAGGCGTTTCTTGATTCACCCAAGATACTCGCCAGTTGGATGGATAAGTGACTTCGCCGCCCTCTGGCGTTAATTCTTTTTTTAATAGGGCAAAAAGAGAAGACTTACCACAACCATTCTTCCCCACCAAGCCGACTTTTTGTTTCGGATTGATGGTTGCCGTGGCATTTTCGAGCAATTCGGTTTGCCCGCGCTTTAGGGAAATATTATTAAATACAATCATTTTTTCGAATACATCTGAATTTGTGCCTATTTTGCAATATTTTTCCTTTTCTCGGAACAGTCTATTCCAATTTTATCGATATTTCTGCCTGAAAAAAACATGTATAATGACGCTCAACAAATCAATCATGAGGAAATAAAATGAAGCTCTCTATTCTTAATCTCGCCCCTGTTCGAGAAGGACAAACTTATTTGCAAGCCGTTGAGTCTATGGTAAGTCTTGCAAAACATGCTGAAAACATTGGCATTGAACGCTATTGGATTGCTGAGCATCATAATATGAAAAATTTGGTGAGTTCAGCGACCGCACTTTTAATTCAACATACGCTAGCCAATACAAAAACTTTGCGCGTGGGGTCAGGTGGTGTGATGTTACCGAATCATTCACCTTATGTGGTGGCTGAGCAATATGGTACACTAGAGACACTTTATCCAAACCGTGTTGAACTCGGTTTAGGCCGTGCACCTGGAACTGATATGCAAACGGCTGCGGCACTTCGTCGTGGACGAAACAGCCTAGATTTCCCTGCGGAAATTGCGGAACTTCGAGGTTACTTTAAAGATAGCAATCCTGTTTCAGCTTATCCTTCCGCAGGCTTGAATATACCGTTTTATATTTTGGGTTCCAGCACCGAAAGTGCCTATCTTGCGGCAGAACTTGGCTTGCCTTATGCCTTTGCTTCACACTTTGCGCCACGCATGATGGAAATGGCGGTGGAGATTTACCGCAAAAACTTCAAACCATCGACCTATCTTGCTGAGCCTTATGTTATCTTAGGTGTGAACGCGATTGTCGCTGAAACCGATAAAGAAGCAAGACAACTGGCGACGACACAAACACTATTTTTCTTAAATGTGGTCACTAACGCGCAACAAAATTTACAACCGCCTTTGGCATCAGAGGAAGATGTTTGGAAAGCCCAAATGCATGCCCAAAAGAAACCACACTTTGGTCCAGTCGATTTCGAGGAAATCCCGATTTACAACCAAGAGCGTGCTGTAGTGGAACAAATGACTGCTTGTTCGCTTATCGGTAGTCCTGAAAGCGTGGATTTTCAACTCAAGCAATTACGTGAGCGGGTGCATTTTGATGAAATTATGGCAGTGAGCTATATTTTTGATGAACAAAAACAAACCCAATCTTACACGATGTTGAAAGCGATTGTGGATAAGCAATAGCGAGACAAGAAGAAAAGTGCGGTAAATTTCACCGCACTTTAAATCAAAAAATACTAATAAGCCGTTTCTATCGGTAAACCAGCTTTTACCCAACCATCAAATCCACCAATGACACTAAACACATTTTCATAGCCTTGTTCAACGAGGAAAGTCGCCACATTTCGGCTGCTCACGCCATGATAACAACTCACGATAATCGGGGAGTCAAAATCCACCAGTTCTTCAAATTGTAAAAAGCTTTGGTTAGTTAAATGAAACGCCCCTTTAGCATGGGAATAGGTAAAACGTTGAGGGTCCCGAACATCAGCAAGCATGGCGCCATTTTGCACCATTTCCCAAGCTTGTTCTGGGCTAATTTCTTTAAACGACATGGTTTGTTCCTTTTGCGCGCTGTTTATACACGCCATCAAAAATAATCAGGCTCATCGCCAATACTAAACAAATGAATAACGGATAGCTGTCCGCATCCATTTCCTCTCCAATTAAAAATGAAATAATCACCATCAAAATGGTTTCAACATAACCTAGAAGGCCAAGTAAATTCATTGGCAGCATATTGCTGGCAATCACGTAAGCAATCAATGCAGAGCCACTAATGAGCCCGAGCAATACCAATAATCCCCAAATATTAGGGTTTGATTCCTGTACAGTAGCAAAATCGGTTTGAAGGGCAAAGTAAACGCTAACTGGCAATAATGAGATCATTTCTAAGCAAAAAGCACCAAGATCGGTATTTTTCAGGGCTTTTCGTATCGAGAAGTACGTGGTATAACCCACACAGATAACAATGGCTTCCCAAGATAACCCACCTTTTAGAATGATGTTAGAAATCACTCCGATTGCCGCAATTAATACCGCAATGAATTTTAATGTTGAAATTCGCTCTTTAAAAATGATCCGCCCCGCAGCCACCATCACAATTGGTAACAATAAATAACCAAAAGAAACACTTAAGGAGCTGCCATTATTAGGTGCCCATAAAAAGAGCCACATTTGATACCCCATTAATGCGCCACAAATAATATAGGAAAGGGCAAAGAGCGGTCTATTTTTAATGCGTTTTAAATGCTCAACCAAAGCTTGTTTTTGTTTAAACATGATGACGGAAAGGGCAACGAAAGGGAATGTAAACAGCATTCGATAGCCGAAAATATCCGTGCCACTGAGCGGTTTCAGTAGCGTGGAAAAATAATACATATAGCCAAATAAAAGCGAGGCTAAAAGTGAAATAAGTATGCCTCTTAACATAATAAATCCTTAGGTTAATTCTGCTTATTATTTTAGTCTAACATCTCCCAAAATGCACGAATTAGGGGGTTCGCTAAATTTCTTTTTTGAACACAAACCCCTAAATCAAACGCCTCAACAGGATTGTCTAAATTTAAACGAGACACGTCTTTTGACATCGGGTTATTATCAATCACGACATCCGGCAACATCGCTAATCCAAAACCAAGTGCCACCATTGGCACGATCCCCTCATGCCCCGCCACTGTGGCATAAATTTTTGGATGCTTAATGTGTTTGCTACGTAGCCATTGTTCAATACGCTGGCGTGCCATTCCATCTAACGGCAAAATAAAAGGCATCTGTTGCCAATTGATGGGTTCTTCCTGTAATAATTGTGTCGCTAAACAAGCCACGCGAGGTGCAATTAATGAAAGGGAAATATCATCAATCTTATAAAATTCCAATCCTGTCGGTAGATTGTTAGGTTTTCCCGCCAAAGCGAGATCCACTTGTTCTGATTGGATGAATTGCACTGCAGAAGCGGGGTCACCTGTAGTGAGTTGAATTTCAACTTTCGGATAACGAGAACGAAATTTGGCTAATACCTGTGGCAAGTGACTGTATGAAGCGGTTACTGAGCAAAATAAGCGTAATTCTCCGCTTAATTCCGCTGAATTATCTCGCAGCTGACGCTTAAACTGTTGCCAGTTTTGCCATTCTGTTTTCGCAAATTGCAGAAATTTCTCGCCTTGTTCGGTTAAGCGCACTTGGCGATTATCACGAATAAATAAAGGTTGTTCTAATTCCTCTTCCATGCGTTGAATTTGGCGTGAAAGCGTAGACGGTGACATATGATTTTGCGTAGCGGTTTTAGCAAAATTTTGTGTATCAGCAAGATGAAGAAATATTTGAAGGTCTTGAAAGTTCATATGTACCGTTAAAAGCAAATGACATTGCAAAAATTGCAACACTAAGTGCAAATAATATCACTTTACGCAACAAATAAAAACCTTATAATCCACTTCACAACAAATAAAAACCTTATAATCCACTTCACAACAAAAAACTATATTCAAACACAACCTCATACACATTAATCAACATCATAGAAAGGATGAAAAATGGCTAACTATTTCAACACATTAAATTTACGCGAAAAATTAGATCAATTAGGTCGTTGTCGTTTTATGGATCGCAGCGAATTCGCTGACGGTTGCAACTACTTAAAAGGCAAAAAAATCGTTATCGTAGGTTGTGGCGCACAAGGTTTAAACCAAGGTTTAAATATGCGTGACTCTGGCTTAGACATTTCTTATGCATTACGCCCTGAAGCGATTGCAGAAAAACGTGCATCATTCCAGCGTGCAACCGAGAACGGTTTTAAAGTGGGAACTTATCAAGAATTAATTCCAACTGCAGACTTAGTAATCAACTTAACACCAGACAAACAACACTCCAAAGTAGTGGCTGATGTAATGCCATTAATGAAAAAAGATTCTGCATTTGGTTACTCACACGGTTTCAACATTGTTGAAGTGGGTGAGCAAATCCGTGAAGACATCACTGTAGTGATGAGTGCACCAAAATGTCCAGGTACTGAAGTACGTGAAGAATACAAACGTGGTTTCGGTGTACCAACATTAATCGCAGTTCACCCAGCAAATGACCCACGTGGTGAAGGTATGGCAATTGCGAAAGCATGGGCGGCAGCAACTGGTGGTGACCGTGCTGGCGTATTAGAATCTTCATTCGTCGCAGAAGTAAAATCAGACTTAATGGGTGAACAAACCATTCTTTGCGGTATGTTACAAGCTGGTTCTATCGTATGTTACGACAAATTAGTTGCAAACGGTAAAGATCCAGCATACGCAGGTAAATTGATCCAATACGGTTGGGAAACCATTACTGAAGCCTTAAAACAAGGCGGTATCACATTAATGATGGATCGCTTATCAAACAGCGCAAAATTACGTGCATTTGAACTTGCTGAGCAAATCAAAGAAAGCCTTGGTTTCTTATATTACAAACACATGGATGACATCATCAGCGGTCACTTCTCAGCAACCATGATGGCTGACTGGGCAAACGGTGACAAAGATTTATTCGCATGGCGTGAAGCAACCGGCAAAACTGCCTTTGAAAACGCACCAAAAGCAGACGGCATCAAAATTTCTGAACAAGAATACTTTGATAACGGCGTGTTAATGGTAGCAATGGTGAAAGCAGGTGTTGAATTAGCCTTTGATGCAATGGTTGCAAGCGGTATCTATGAAGAATCAGCTTACTATGAATCACTTCACGAATTGCCGTTAATCGCTAACACTATCGCGCGTAAACGTTTATACGAAATGAATGTGGTAATTTCTGATACCGCAGAATACGGTAACTACTTATTCTCTAACGTAGCAACCCCTATTCTTGCAAAAGAAATAATCCCAGCCTTACAAAAAGGTGACTTAGGTGAGCCAACACCAGCAGTTGCTATCGATAACATCACCCTACGCGATGTAAACGATGCAATCCGTAACCACCCTGTTGAATTAATTGGTCAAGAGTTACGTGGTTATATGACAGATATGAAACGTATCGCAGTTGCAGGTTAATACTTAAACCTATAAAATTTCGAGCCGATTTGCACAAACAAATCGGCTTTTCTTATTTTCAGTTAATATCGATAAATTAATAACTTAGGTAGTATTTTTTGAAAAAAATCAAAAATATAAAGACACCTTTTTCATCGAACGCGCTTCAGAAAAAGAATCATAAAGGAACGTATCGTCGTCTACGTGCACTTTCTATCGCTGAAAGTCAGGTCATTTTATTTAACAAACCGTTTGATGTGCTGACACAATTCACCGATGAAAATGGCAGAGCCACATTAAAAGATTTTATTATCATTCCAAATGTGTATGCGGCAGGGCGATTGGATCGTGATAGCGAAGGATTACTGATTTTAACGAATAATGGTGAAGTGCAGCATCGCTTGGCTGATCCTAAGTTTAAAACAGAAAAAACGTATTTTGCGCAAGTGGAAGGCATTCCTGAAGAGTCCGATTTAGACAAGCTTCGTCAAGGCGTTGAATTGAAAGATGGAATGACGAAGCCGGCAAAAGTGCGGTTGATTTCTGAACCAGATTTTCTCTGGCCTCGCAATCCACCTATTCGTGAACGTCAAAGTATTCCAACGAGCTGGTTGGAAATCAAAATCAGTGAAGGGCGTAATCGACAAGTGCGTAGAATGACGGCACATATCGGCTTTCCGACATTACGACTTATCCGTTATCAAATGAGCCATTTAACACTTGATGGACTAAGTAATGGTGAATATCGCCGTTTGAATGAAGAAGAAATGCGTGCGTTATTCAAACAACTTCATTTAAATAACGCACGTTAAGATTAGAAATGTTGAGCGGGTTGCGCGTTTTCCACTTGCACGAAGAAGCCTTTATCATTCAAGATAATGCTGTAATCGGTAACATATTTAACGCCGTTGGTTTCCACTATCGCATTACAGCTGCGAATGCCTTGTTGTGGATAAGATTGCGTTTCACGGGCTTGCGAGATTTGTTTCACTGTCATTTGGGTGTTAGTGGCTGCTCCTTGTTTTTTGAAGGCATCAGATAATACCGCAAAAACTTTTGAATCATTACATCTTGGTACGACGACAGATTTTGTCACCATACTCGCTGTTTTTTGTGCGACAGCATCTACTTTCTTTTCAGCCACTTTTTCAACAGCTTTTGGTTCCGCTTTCTTCACTTCAGTTTTAACTGCGGGTGTTTTTTTAGCAATCATCTTTTCAGGTTTAGCTGATTCTTTAACTACACTCTGTTTGCTCTTAGCTGCAGCCTTTTTGTCTTTTACTACAGTTTGCTTCGTTTTTTCTACTGACTGTTTGCCTTTCGTTTTTGTCGGCTCTGCTTTAGCGGCTTTAGTTGTCGTTTTATTTTTTATTTTTTCTTTTTTTGTTACCGCTTTTTTTGCTTCCACAATTTTAGCTGGCTTTTTCGCTTCTGCTTTTTTAGCATCCGCTTTTTTATTAGCTGTTTTGGCTACGGTTTTAGGTGTGGTTGCTTTCTTGGCTTCCACTTTTTTAACTGCCGTTTTCACTGATTTAGTTTGAGTTGATTTTGCCGTATGATTTGGCGATGCTGCAAAGGCCAAAACAGGTAACAAGGCAAAAATCACCGCGAGTAATTTTTTCATCCGTTCTTCTCCTTAAACAAAAAGTGCGGTCAAAATTAACCGCACTTTGAAATTTATTTATAAATTAAAGATAGTAGTGTTCTACGTAGTTTAATTTATCGTCAAGTTTTAACACTAACGGTTGACCGGTTGGGATTTCAAAATCCATGATTTCCGCATCAGAAATACCGATGATGTGTTTTGCTAATGCACGAAGTGAGTTACCGTGCGCCACCACTAAAACACGTTTACCTGAAAGCATTGCTGGAGCAATTTGGTCTTCCCAGAATGGTAATGCGCGTTCTAAGGTTAATTTTAAGTTTTCTGCGTTTGGTACAACATCAGATGGGATGTTTGCATAACGACGGTCGTTATGTGCAGAGTTTGGATCTTTCGGATCTAAATCTGGAGGAGAAATGTCATAAGAACGACGCCAGATATGAACTTGTTCGTCACCGTATTGTTCTGCGGTTGCTTTTTTATCTAAGCCTTGTAATGCACCGTAGTGACGCTCATTTAAACGCCAGTTTTTCACTTGAGGAATCCATAATTGGTGAGATTCTTCTAACACGATGTTACAGGTTTTGATTGCACGAGTTAAAACAGAGGTGAAGGCGATATCAAATTCATAGCCTTTCTCGAACAATTTTTTACCCGCTGCTTTTGCTTCTTCTACGCCGCGCTCGGTTAAATTCACATCACGCCAACCGGTGAATAAATTTTTTGCGTTCCACTCACTGAAACCGTGACGAATGAATACTAATTCCATAAGGATCTCCTAAGTATTAATAAAAAAATGAATGGCTCTGTTATAGCAAAAAATTGTTATGTTTAAAAGTAAAAAGGCGGCATTTACTGATCTTTCGCAAAAAATCGCCTGTAAACTTTTAGCCACTCAAAAATAATGCTAGTATTTAAGCTTTATTCGTCCCTTAATTTCTCTCAAGTTTAGATGTATGCAGCAAAGCAATCGTAGAAAAAAAATCTTATCAAAACTGACCGCACTTATGGCTTGCGGCCTGCTTGGCTTTTCATCTTTTGCGCAAGGCAACGATCTCAATCAAATTCAAAAACAAATTAAACAACAAGAGTCAAAGATCGCCGAGCAAAAACGCGCACAAGCTAAACTCCAAGCTAGTCTTAAAGATCAAGAAAGCAAAATTAATAGCGTTGTCGGTGAATTGCGTGAAACAGAATTAAGCTTAAAAGAAATCCGCAAGCAAATGGCGGAAACCGAAAAGCAAATCAAGCAATTAGAAAAGCAAGAGCGCGTGCAAAAAGCCAAGCTTGCGAAGCAAATAGATGCCATTTATCGCTCAGGAGTCAATCCTTCTACCTTGGAAAGAATGCTTTCGGAAGATGCGAAAAAAGCGGAACGCATGAAAGTGTATTATCAGCACTTAAATCAAGTTCGCATTGATATGATTAACAATCTGAAAGCGACACAAGAGAATTTAGCGAAACAACGCGAAGCGATTTCAGGGCAACAAAAAAATCATCGCAATCAGCTTTCTACGCAAAAGAAACAGCAGCAAGAATTACAAAAAGCACAACAAGAACGTCAATCTACGTTAAATGAACTCAACAAAAACTTAACGAAAGATCAGAATAAACTGGAAACGTTGAAAGCGAACGAAAATGCCCTTCGCCAAGAAATTCAACGTGCTGAACAAGCCGCTCGTCAACAAGAACAACGTGAGCGTGAAGCCCTTGCGCAGAAAAAGCAAGAGGAAGAAAAACGAACCTCAAAACCTTATCAACCAACCGATCAAGAACGTAAGTTGATTAACAGTACCAGTGGTTTAGGTACGGCTGCGCATCAATACAGTCGCCCAGTTTCTGGCCCGACGTTATATTCCTTTGGTTCAATCCAAGCGGGTGAAGTGCGCTGGAAAGGTATGGTTATCGGTGCACCAACGGGTACCTCGGTAAAAGCTATTGCTAGTGGTCGTGTCATTCTAGCGGGTCATCTTAACGGCTATGGTTATATGGTGATTGTGAAACATGGCGACAGCGACTTGAGTTTATATGGTTTTAACCAAGCGGTATTTGTAAAACAAGGTCAGCTGGTATCTGCGGGACAAACCATCGCACAAGTGGGGAATACGGGTGAGATCTCTAAACCGGCACTTTACTTTGGTATCAGTCGTAAAGGGGTGCCTGTGAATCCAGCTGGGTGGATTAAATAATGGCAAGGTTCTTTCAAAGTGCGGTCAAAAATACGATCATTTTTTCAACCGCACTTTTCTCTGCGTTTACTTTTGCACAAGGCAAGTTAGCTATTGTAATTGATGACATTGGCTATCATCCGAAAGAAGATGCCGAAGTTTTAGCCATGCCAAAAGAAATCTCCGTTGCGATCATTCCTGCTGCGCCCTATGCCAAAATTCGCAATCAAGAAGCGAAAGCACAAAATCACGATATTCTCATTCATATGCCGATGCAGCCTGTCAGCAATATTAAAATTGAAGAAGGTGGTTTGACTTTAGGCTTGTCTGAAGCGCAAGTGAATGAGCGAGTGAAAAAAGCGAAAGCTATTGTGCCCAATGCTATCGGAATGAATAATCATATGGGCAGTGCAGCCACAGCCGATGCCACATTAATGACCTATTTAATGACCGCACTTCGCGAGCAGCATTTATTCTTTTTAGATAGCCGTACTATCGGGAAATCAGTCGCGGGAAAAATAGCAAAAGAGCAAGGCGTACGTGTATTAGATCGCCATATCTTTTTAGATGACAGTGATAATTTAGTGGATGTGCAACGCCAATTTCAAAGTGCAATTCAATATGCGCGTAAACATGGCACAGCCATTGCTATTGGGCACCCTCGTCCAAATACCGTAGCTGTATTAAAATCAGGAATAAAAAATTTACCTGATGATATTCAATTAGTCGGCATGGGAAGTTTATGGCGAAATGAAAAAATCTTGCCTCCTAAACCATTTATCTTAATTTTTAATGATATTCCTGCGCCAACTTCAGTCGCGCCGTTTGAGCCAATCCCTTTACTACGGGGTGTGCCAAGATAAACAAAAAGTGCGGTCAACATTGACCGCACTTTTTACGTTTTGAAACTTGCCTATCGACCATTTCGTTCAAAGAACAAGACAGTTGCCGCAACACGTGAATGCACGTTAAGTTTACGCAGTAAATTACGAATATGCACTTTAACTGTTTCTTCAGAAATGAAAAGCTGACCTGCAATTTGTTTGTTGGATAAACCTGTCGCGATTAAACGTAACACATCCATTTCACGATCGGTGAGTGAATCCATTGGATCAACAGTATGTTTACGTTCTAACAGTAAATTTTTGATCGAATCACTTAAAATCACTTCACCTTGTGCAATACGTTTAATTTGCTCAAGTAACACATCTGGCTCGGTATCTTTCAATAGATAGCCATCAGCACCAGCATCAATGAGCGTGAAAATATCATTTTTCGCATCAGAGACAGTTAAGATCAAAATTCGTGCATCAACGCCTTCCGCACGCAAGCCTTTAAGGGTATCTAAACCGGAAAGGCCTTTCATATTCAGATCTAAAATGATTAAATCCGGGGATTCTTGAATCGCAATGGAAATACCTTCTGTACCGCTTCCTACATCGGCAACAACTTCAAAATTCTCTTCTAATTCAACTAATTGTTTGATACCACGACGCATTAATGGATGGTCGTCGATAATTAATACTTTTAACTTTTCTTGCATAATTTTCTCCAAGAGATGAGAGGACGCACATTCTATCGCCTGAAGGCGAAAACGTCCACAGCCTTAGATTATTTCTCAATAGATTTTCAAAAGAAGGGATTCTATCGGGATTTTGCCTATCTTCCAATGCATATTTGTAGATATACTTCATTTATCTCAAACAATACTTGTTTTGATTTAGCTAGTCGCAACTCCTTTTGCTTTTAAATTTGAACGGCATGATATGCATACCGCTTTCTGTCAGATGCAATTGATAAAATTGCGGGTAATTAAAATTCCGCTGCACCATTTTATACGGATTTTTACAACCTTTCGAGCCGAGTGATTGATAAATCTGATTTACTTCACGGACCTTGTCATCTTTTGAACCTTCACATTGACGATAAATTTCGAGACGATTCTTTTCATCTAACAAATAGACGTTAAAGCTATTATCGGCATTATCTTCAAAGAAAAATTGTAAAAAACCTTCACTGGCAAACAAATCAATTTCAGGTGGATATCGGCGTCCCTCAGGGATAATTTCTTTCTCTTCCAATTGAGTTGGCAAAACGTCTTCAAAATTGACTGCACTTTCTTTTCCGCCTTCAATAGGTTGCAAACTGATCCCTTTTTCCTCAAAAAAGAATTGCCAGTTTTTCCCTGCTACACGTAAACGAGAATGCGTTGTTGGACGACTATCCCCCAATTGAATACTAATACAACGATTGACTAACGCACTCACTAAGTTTCGCAACGTACGATTGTAGTGTTTACTGTAACAGAAAACCTGTACAGAACGCGGCTGATTTACACCCTGATCAATTTTATTAGAAAGCACTTTTAAGGCAAGCAAAATCGCATTCTGCCCTTCAAAATGTAAAGTTCGAATTTCATTCCATACATTACGGTAAGTGAAATCAATGCTGCCGACCAAGCTCTGTTCTAATTGACCAAAACTGAACAAATCACTCGGCGAGATATTTGATTTAAGTTCTTCAACTTGTGCTGTCGGGTCATTTACTAAGTTCACTGCAATAAACAAATCTCGGATTTCACACTGCGAAGAAAGTGCCTCATTTGTAGGAGCTTGACCATTTGTATGGGGGAAAAACAATCGCAAATCAGCGACAAAATTACGTAAAGTGAGCTGGTCGATATTTTGACTAATTAGATGTAAACACGTTTCAGCGGTCAGCAAGCGATTAAAATAAGCCCATGCAACAACTTTATTTAAACTTTCCCCATATTCAATCACGCGTTCTTTCGAGAACATAATATGATTTGGCGGCTGATTCACCAGATACCACCCATCCTTAAAATTCTTATTACCGTGAACTTCGATAAATGTGAGGTGATCTTCCGCTAAATTATGCGAAATCTGTGAATTCAGTAGCGTAATTTTACCTGGCAGCTCTTCAAATGCGGTATAAAGCTTACGAGAAAGTACCGTAATATCTTGCGGAATTACGCTAGAATTAATTTTATGTTTACGCGCAAAATCCACTAGATTTCGATAACTCATCATCAAGAAATTCACCAAATTATTGTGACTTTCTTTCACCCGTTTGATTTTCCAATTTGGACGCTGATCTAATTCTTCAATACGTTCTTTTAACCAACCCCATTCTTGGGCCATCATTTTCATATAAGAAATACGCCAGTTTGAGGCGTGATATAACGCAAAGTCTTCCGTCGCCTTCACATAAAAACAAGAGCGTACAAAATCAAGGCGCTTAAATTCTGAATGTGCGGTCAAATATTGGCTAATTCTCTCTAGAATCGCAATATAAGGGTCAAAATGATGTGCAGCGGTACTACGACCGGAAAGTAAATCTTCTTTAAATTGACGAGCAATTAAATGGGCATTTGGGTATTCTTGGGCATAGGTTTCCAACAATAAGATTTTCATCACCGATTTATACGGTGAATCGATACCTTTATACAGTTGCCATAAGCTCGCACCAAAATATTCACTGGCAGAAAATTGCCCTAACCCGCCAAAATCAACCCAATCATTTGGATTAAGCTCACCTTCCGCCACTAAACGCGCAACTTCGGCTTCATATTGTTTTTCATCTTCCACCCACAAGTGGAGCCACAATAATGGCTTACCCGCAAGGCGTACAGCGGAACGATAAAACTCTTCCAATAACAACATATATTGGGCAGAACCACTGTTTTCTTTGGTTAATGGATCGGAATAACGCTCATTACGGAAGCGTTTTTGCGTCATCAAATAAAAATGCATTTCCACATGAAATGTGGATGCCCATTGGGTGATTTTCTTCGTTTTTTCCGCTAAGCGCTGCTGATCTTGCTCAGATAAATCATCTTGATGGCAGATCCAAATATCCAAATCTGAAGCTGAAGTTTGGCTAATGGAGCCAAAACTACCCATCACATAAATACCCAAGATCGGTGCAAAAACAGCATCAGAATTGACCGCACTTTGCACACTTGCTGCAAGTTCAGGATGTTCTTTTGAGAGAAAACCTTGCTGATAATTGGAAAGGATAAAATCAGAAATGCCTACTGGAGCATCTTCTACATAACCCGGCAAAGCTGAATGATTAAGATGCAACAACAGAGGCAACAAAGAGACGATGTGTCGGAATGCATCACCAGAGCCCAGCAATGCTCGATCAAAACGACGTTTATCTAGCGTTTCAATACATTTTCGGGCTTGAGTGAGATCGTATTTCAAGGCTTCCTACCTATCACCAAATAACTGGCGTTACTGTACCACTTACCTACTCAGAAATCAAAAATTTAAATGATCTGACTTTTTGCCCTAAAAATGGTAGCATAGGTCACATTTTCATTAAAAATCAGCGGTATTTATGGCAGTACTTAAAACCTTAAAAATTGCGACCCGTCAAAGCCCTTTAGCCCTTTGGCAAGCTAATTTTGTGAAAGATCAATTAGAAAAATTTCACCCAACACTTTCTGTTGAATTAGTTCCTATGGTAACAAAAGGCGATGTAATCTTAGATTCACCTTTAGCTAAAATTGGTGGAAAAGGCTTATTTGTTAAAGAGTTAGAAAACGCTTTACTCGAAAAACGTGCCGATATTGCTGTCCATTCAATGAAAGACGTACCGATGGAGTTTCCAGAAGGTTTAGGATTAAGCGTGATCTGTAAACGCGAAGATCCACGTGATGCTTTCGTATCCAATACATACCGCTCATTAGATGATTTGCCCCAAGGTGCTATCGTTGGAACATCAAGCTTACGTCGTCAATGCCAATTAAAACAATTACGCCCAGATCTTGATATTCGCTCTTTACGTGGCAATGTGGGAACCCGATTAAGTAAATTAGACAATGGCGAATACGATGCCATTATTTTAGCCTCGGCCGGCTTAATTCGTTTAGGGCTAGCAGAACGTATTGCCTCATTTATTGAAGTGGAACAATCTTTACCGGCTGCCGGACAAGGCGCAGTGGGCATTGAGTGCCGTGTTGATGATGAAGAAGTGAAAGCATTACTAGCTCCACTTTCAGATGCGACTACGACGACTTGTGTTTTGGCTGAGCGTGCAATGAATACCCGCTTACAAGGCGGCTGCCAAGTGCCAATTGGTGGATACGCCATTGAGCAAAATGGTGAAATTTTCTTGCGTGCTCTTGTCGGAGAAACCGATGGCTCAGCGATTATTCGTGCGGAAGGTAAAAGTGCGGTTGAAAATGCCGAAGCATTAGGCGTGAGCATTGCAGAACAACTTCTAGCACAAGGCGCAGATAAGATTCTGGCGAAGATTTATTCAGCATAGGAAATTACCATGGCCGTACTAGTCACTCGCCCCGATGAACGAGGAAAAGCCCTAGTTGACCAGCTAAATCAAGCCGGTGTAGTTGCCTTGCATTTGCCTTTGCTTTCTATTGAAGCGGGTGCTGAGTTGGCACAATTACCGACAAAACTTAATCAGCTAAAAAGCGGTGATTATGTGTTTTTGGTATCCCAAAGTGCGGTCGATTTTGCGGATAAAACCCTGAAAGATATTGGCTTTAACTGGCGTCAAGATTTACAATACTTTACAGTTGGACATAGAACGGCACAGCATTTTTCCTGTCAAACTGAATGCACTGTTCGTTATCCAATTACATCAGAAAATACCGAAGGTGTGCTAAATTTACCGCAAATGACAGAATTAACAGATAAAAACTTGTTAATTTTACGTGGCAACGGCGGACGAGAATTACTACGCGAACAAGCCGAATTACGTGGTGCAACCGTTGATACTATTGAATGTTACCAACGCACACCGATTAGTTATAATAACGAAGAGCAAACCAGTATTTGTATTCGTTCTGGTGTACAAACCCTTGTGGTCACGAGCCTTGAAATTTTACAGGCGTTAATCGAATTTGTGCCTGAAAATGAACAAAATTGGCTAAAAAATTGCTGTTTAGTCACGGTAAGCCAACGCATTGCTGATGTTGCAATACAACAAGGTTGGCATAATGTGGTGGTTTCCGCGGGTGCGGACAATCAAAGTTTACTTAATACCTTACTTAATGAAGTAACTCCCCTTTCTCACTAAGGAAAAGATATGGCGAAAGAGAAATTAACCCCTGAAACGACAGATGAAATCCAAGCAACTGATGCAGTGGAAATTCAAACTGAAGATCGCGAGCCTGTTGCGCCACGTACACAAACCGTTGTGAAGAAAAGTGGTACTGGATTAAGTTTATTGGCCATTCTCATTGCACTTGGCGTGGGTGGTGCAGGTTATTATTTTGGTCAACAACAAGTGGATGAATTCCAACAAAAATTGACCGCACTTGAAGCTCAAATCAATAATAAAACGGTGGTTTCAGCACCTGCTCAAGACGTAAAATTTGATACCACACAACTTACCCAATTAGAGTCTGCGAATAAAGCAACGCAAGACAAAATTGCCCAAGTAGAAGAGCTAATCAATGCTAAATCACACGAGTTAGTTGGCTTACAATCACAAATTAATAAAGTGAGCGTGCAAGCTAATGCTCAACAACCTACTGATTGGTTATTCTCAGAAGCGGATTTCTTGCTCAGCAATGCATTGCGTAAATTAGTGTTAGATAATGACGTGGATACAGCGGTTTCACTCTTAAAACTCGCTGATGAAACCCTTGCTAAAGTAAATAACTCACAATCCGCAGCTATTCGTAGCGCCATTAATCAAGATCTGAAACAACTTCTCTCCGTAGCTGGCGTGGATCAAAATGCGGTCATGCAAAAATTATCGCAATTAGCCAATACGGTTGATGAATTACCAGTGTTAGATGTGAATTTCGGTGATGATCAAAATGCAACAAAATTATCGGATTCCCTTTCAGATTGGGCTGAAAATGCAGAAAAAAGCGCAACCTCATTCTTAAATCACTTTATTCGCATTTCACCAAAACATGGTGCGGATCGCAAAGAATTATTAGCACCAAACCAAGATATCTACTTGCGTGAAAATATTCGTTTACGCTTACAATTAGCGATTATGGCAGTGCCTCGTCAACAAAACGAGCTTTATAAACAATCTTTAGAAGCCGTTGCATCTTGGATTCGTAGCTATTTTGATACCAATGCTGAAGTGACTCAAAGTTTCTTAAAATCAGTGGATGAATTATCTGAAGTATCCATCTATGTAGATGTACCAAGCCAATTACAAAGCTTAAGCATGCTTGATAAGTACTTGAATCGTACACCTTTAGATGTTCAAAAAGTGGAAATTGAAGCAGAAAAAGCAGTGGATAATTCACCAAGAAAAGAAGAAGTAAAACCAGCACCTGAAGCGAAAGCGGAAGAGCCAAAAGCTGAAGAAAAACCCGCTGAAGCACCAGCTGCACAACCGGCAACTGAACCCCAACAATAAGGATAGATAATGTTTAGAGTTCTCTTTTTAATGATCGCCTTACTTGCCGGATTAATTGCAGGGCCTTACCTCTCCGGTCAGCAAGGTTATGTCAGAATTGAAACAGCAAACACCATATATGAAATGTCGCTCACCACATTAGTCATTTTCTTTGTGGTCGCACTTGCGATAATTTATACATTAGAGTGGATTGTTACCCGTTTCTTCCGTTTAAGTAGCAATACCTATAACTGGTTTTCTCGCCGTAAACGTGTGAAAGCACAACGTCAAACCCTTGAAGGCTTGATGAAAATGAATGAGGGTGATTATGCCAAGGCTGAAAAACTGATTGGTAAAAACGCGAAACATTCTGCAGAGCCAGTATTGAATCTGATTAAAGCCGCAGAAGCTGCTCAACAACGTGGTGATGAATTCAGCGCAAACCGTTATTTGATTGAGGCGACGGAGCTTGCCGGTTCAGATAATCTATTAGTCGAAATTGCCCGTACTCGTATTTTATTACAACAAAATAAATTACCGGCTGCGCGTAGTTCCGTCGATAGCTTACTTGAAATGTCAGATCGTAACAAAGAAGTATTAAAACTTGCTGCTGAAATTTATAGCCGTTCCAAAGCTTATCAAGCACTTGATGGCATCTTAGATTTAATCGAAGGTTCTGGTTTATTCTCAGCAGAAGAATTTAAAGCGCTTCAACAAGAAACTGAAAATGGCTTGTTAGATGAGAAAATGAATGAAGAAGGCGTTGAAGGCTTGCTCGCATGGTGGGAAGCTCAGCCACGTCGTCGTCGCAATGATTTAGAGTTAAAAACCGCTTTAATTCAACGCTTAATTGATTGTAACGATCATGAGTCAGCTTACGAATTCACGCTTGAAATCATGAAGAAATTGGGTGATAACACTCCAATCAGCCCTGAGCTTTGCACGCAAATTACTCGTTTACAAGCAGAAGATAACAGCAAACTTCTCAAACTCGTAGAAAAACGTGCAAAACGTGCCGATGAAAGCCAACGTTGTTGCCTCAATCGTGCATTAGGCTATCTTTATGTGCGTAATAACGATTTTGCTAAAGCAGCAGAAGCATTTAAAGAAGTCACAGCTTGCCCAACCCAGCTTCAACCAAATGATGTCATGATGGCGTCTTATGTATTCGAACAAGCTGGTGACAAAGCAGCAGCGGAAAAAATTCGTCAGGACAGTTTAAAATCAGCCATGTCTATTCAGGACAAACCCGCTGAAACACAAACTGAAGCAAAAACAGACGAAGAACCAACCGCACTTATCGCAAAACGTGATTAAAATAAATAACGACGGGGCTAAGTAAAGCCCCGTTTTTTATTACTTCACCCTCACTGATCTCATTTAAAACACATCTCTTATTACATTTCATTATAAATAATGCATTTCCATTCTTTTCTCGTCGTTTCAAAATTTTTTACTATATCGTCAAGCAAACGATTAAATTATAAAAAATGAATTGGGATTATATTTTAAGTGTCACGCCACGTTTTATCCACGCCACGCTGATGACGCTTCATCTCGCCTTTTGGGGCATTTTATTGTCGCTGGTGATTGGTGTGATTTGTGCTGTGATTACCACCTACAAAGTAAAATCATTAACTTGGCTAGTAAAAGGCTATATCGAGCTTTCTCGTAATACGCCTTTATTAATTCAAGTGTTTTTTCTCTATTTTGGGCTTTCTAAAATTGGACTGAAATTAGATGGGTTTACTTGCGGTATTATCGGCCTGGCATTTTTAGGTGGAAGCTATATGGCAGAAGCTATTCGAGGAGGTCTAGAAGCCGTATCAAAAGGACAAATTGAATCAGCCTTAAGTATCGGATTAACTCCTTTTCAAGCTTTTCGCTATGTCATTTTCCCACAAGCCTTTGCGATTGCTACCCCTGCAATTGGCGCAAATTGTTTGTTCTTAATGAAAGAAACCTCTGTGATCAGTGCCGTTGCTGTTGCTGAACTCATGTTTGTCGCGAAAGAAGTCATCGGGCTCGATTACAAAACTAATGAAGCCTTATTTTTATTAGTGGTGTTTTATTTGATCATTCTATTACCGATGTCTCTGTTCATCAGTTATTTAGAACGCCGTACTCGGAGAGCAAAATATGGGACTTGAGTTATTATTCCAAGGCAGCAACATTGAACGCTTGCTCAACGGTTTATGGGTAACAGCTGAAATTGCATTCGTTTCTGTCTTCTTCGCCTGTATTTTAGGTGTCATTTTTGGCGTAATCATGACAAGCAGAAATCCCATTATTAAAGCCATCTGCCGCTTTTATTTAGAATTTGTACGCATCATTCCATTATTAGCGTTACTTTTTCTCGCTTATTTCGGTTTAGCAAAATGGTTTGATATTCACTTAGATGGCATTTCTGTATGTATTTTGGTGTTTATTTTCTGGGGAACGGCAGAAATGGGCGATTTAGTGCGTGGCGCATTGACTTCCATTGAAAAACATCAAGTAGAATCAGCCTACGCTTTAGGTTTAACGCCGTTTCAAACCTTTGTGTATATTTTACTTCCGCAAAGTTTAAAACGTGTGACACCAAGTGCTATTAACCTCTTTACTCGCATGGTAAAAACCAGCTCTTTGGCGATGTTAATTGGTGTGGTTGAAGTAATTAAAGTCGGTCAACAAATTATCGAGCATTCATTATTTAGTAATCAATCAGCGGCGCTTTGGATTTACAGTGTTATTTTCGGTTTATATTTTGTGATTTGTTACCCGCTATCCTTATTTTCCCGTTATTTAGAAACCCGTTGGGAAAGTTAATTTTTATTAGGAAAACACATGGCGTTATTAGAAATTAAAAACCTCGTCAAAAATTACGGTGATGTAGAAGCACTCAAAGGCATCAATCTTTCTATAGAGAAAGGCGAAGTTGTCGTTATTTTAGGTCCATCGGGTTGTGGTAAAAGTACTTTTTTACGCTGCCTAAATGGGCTAGAGGAAATAAAGAGCGGTCATATTTTGCTGCAAAATGCAGGCGAATTAGGCAAAGACATTCCTTGGGTCAAAGCGCGTCAACGCATCGGGATGGTATTCCAAAGTTATGAACTCTTCGCTCATTTATCAGTGATTGACAATATTTTACTCGGCCCTTTAAAAGTACAAAAACGCGATCGTGCTGAAGCTGAAAAACAAGCCGATGAGTTACTTAAACGTGTAGGTTTATATGACCGAAAAAATGCCTATCCACGTGAATTATCCGGTGGGCAAAAACAGCGAATTGCCATTGTTCGTTCACTTTGCATGAACCCTGAAATTATTCTGTTTGATGAAGTCACTGCTGCCCTTGACCCTGAAATGGTACGTGAAGTACTTGATGTAATTTTAGGTCTTGCAAAAGATGGTATGACGATGCTCATCGTTACCCATGAAATGAACTTTGCCCGTCAAGTGGCTAATCGCATCGTGTTTATGGATAAAGGGCAAATCATTGAACAGGCAAAACCGGAAGATTTCTTCACGAATCCAACCACGGATCGTGCGAAAACATTCTTAAATATCTTAAATTATGAACCGAGAGGAACAAACTATGAAGAAAACATTTAAAACATTGACCGCACTTTTAGCCACTGCCACCTTAGCATTTAGCTTAACTGCGTGTAATGATAAAGAGCCCGCTAAAGAGGGGGCAAAAACAGTTTCAAGCCTTGAGCAAATACAAAAAGATGGCAAAGTGCGCATTGGTGTATTTAGCGATAAACCACCATTTGGTTATGTAGATGCGCAAGGCAAAAGCCAAGGCTTTGATGTTGAAATTGGTAAAGCGATCGGTAAAGATTTATTAGGTGATGAAAACAAAGTGGAATTTGTTTTAGTGGATGCCGCAAACCGTGCTGAATACTTACTTTCTAAGAAAGTTGATATTATTCTCGCCAACTTTACTGTAACCCCAGCACGTAAAGAAGTGGTGGATTTTGCGAATCCATACATGAAAGTAGCACTCGGTGTCGTCTCAAAAGATGGCTCAGTGATTACGGATCTTGAACAATTAAAAGGCAAAACTTTAATCGTAGATAAAGGTACTACTGCTGATATTTTCTTCACCAAAAACTATCCAGATGTGAAGTTATTGAAATTCGAACAAAATACCGAAACCTTTGAAGCCTTACGTGATGGTCGTGGTGATGCATTATCTAATGACAATACCTTCTTATTCGCTTGGGCAAAACAAAATCCAGGTTATACCGTGGGCGTAAAAAACTTTGGTGATCAAGATGTTATTGCACCAGCTGTTCGCAAAGATGCACCTGAATTGTTAAATTGGTTAAATAACGAAATCCAAACTCTAGGCAAAGATGGGCGTTTAAAACAAGCTTACGAAAAAACCTTATTGCCAGTTTATGGTGATACTGTTAGCGAAAGCGATATCGTGGTTGAATATAAATAATTTAACCCCATTCACTTCCCCTATAATTTTCCCACTGGGGAAGTGAAAACTCCTTTATTTTTGACCGCTCTTTGGAAGATGCGGTGTAAATCTCGCCTTTAATGGCATTCGTTCCAGAATACGTTCCCGATTAATCTGCAATGCAGCCTCTGTGGCCTCATAGTCCAACCATAAACTTGGGTCATCGGGTAATGTTTCATTCCAAATATACTGCACGTTAAAGCCTCGGGCTTTACATTCCGCATGTAATGCATCATACCGTTTCTTTAAAAATGCCAATTTATTAAAGAAAAAACGCACATGCCCTTCCCCTAACTTATATTCTGCTGGCTGT
Source organism: Haemophilus parainfluenzae ATCC 33392 (assembly GCF_031191205.1). Classification (NCBI taxonomy): domain Bacteria; kingdom Pseudomonadati; phylum Pseudomonadota; class Gammaproteobacteria; order Pasteurellales; family Pasteurellaceae; genus Parahaemophilus; species Parahaemophilus parainfluenzae. Next base: position 737,617 of record NZ_CP133470.1, read on the forward strand.
CCTTTTAAGTGATATTTACCTTTCGCTACGGCATTAGGAATACGGGTTAATTCACGATGTTCAGCTAAAAGATGTTGATCACAAAGCTCCTCAGGCGGAACAAGATTAATTCGAGTCATAAACGATACCAAAGAAAAAGAAACATAGTACGGGGCGTAAAGGTATTTGTCTATTATTTACCTATCTCTTTAAGAAATATCCTAGCATTTTAGACAGATATTTATCCGAGTGTTTTAATAAAGTATTGATCTATTCTAAATACACAGTATGATCGTTCTAACCTTAACGACTTATTATGGTTCACAAGAGCAATATTCATAATTTAAAGTGAATAAAGAAGATACCATAAAAAATATTTCATACTTTTGAGACATTCCAAATGGGAATCCTACTCTTTTTAACGCATTTCGCCATGTTGTTATTTAGTGCTTATTTCTGGTTCAACTTTGGCGTGCGTTGGGTGCAAGTCATTGGTTATAATTTAGCATTAAACGATCCTGTGGCTAAGAGTCTAAATCATTCTATTAATATCTATTTTAGACTTATTGCCATTACCACTTTTAGCTATCTCTTTTTTGCTATTTTTCGACGTTTTTATCGTCGCTTTGCGATGTTGCTATGGATAGCGAAAGCTGGGGTATTCAGGAAATATTTATTTAATTTGAATGGGCTACAAGGCACCAATTATGATGGCATATTCCAAACCTCATCGGTTTATATTTATTTTTTATGCCCATTATTGTTAAGTTTATTATCCTATCTTTATTGTAAGAAATAAAACAAGTAAACTAATAACCTAGCAATTCAAAAGGGTTTGCAAGCGGTTAAATTTTGTAGGAATTTTACCAATTCCGCCATTCAACAAGAAATTCAACATGAAAAAATTATTTGTATTCGCTTTATGTACTTTCTCTGTTTCTAGCTTTGCCTTAACCCCGCGAATAGAAACAGCATCAAACTCAGACTCTTTTATCAGTTTTCGCACGGCTAATGATGCTATTTATTGCTCTGGCGACCTTCCTGGTCTAAACCCCAAAGTTGAATGTGTTACTAAAATTAAAGGAAAACCGATTTTACCGCGTCCGAAAGATTGTGAATTCGAATGGGGCGAGCTATTTTCTGTTGGCGCGACAGGAAAGGCTTCACTTGTTTGTGCAAGTGATACCCCCGCTGTACCAGACTCACCAATCTTAAAAGATGGTGAAACAATTAAAGGCAAAGGCTGGCAATGCACTGCTTCGGGCGATTCATTAACTTGTTCAAATAAAGAAAAACACGGTTTTAAAATTAGCCAAGCAAAACAAAAATTGTTTTAGCTTGCAGCGTATTTGAAAAATACACAATACGTTAATTGCCTTACTACAAGAGCGGTCAAATTTTTCTCACTTTTTACAAGGAACACCAATCATGAAAAAGTCTCTTCTCTTAACGATTCTTTGTCTTCCATTTATGGCTCAAGCTAACGACAGTACGGGAACAGTCTCTACTGGTGGTGTGGAATATATTAAAAATGAGCATATTGCGATGCAAAAAGAAAACCTATTTATCAGCCAAGATAAAATTAAGGTGGAATATGAATATCGCAATCTGACCGATAAAGACATTACTGAGACGGTGCTATTCCCATTACCGGAAGTGATGCTGCACGATTACGGTGATTTTGCTGACACCCAAAGTTTAATCAATTCTTTTAAGATTTATGCGAATGGCAAAGAAATCAAACCGACGACTCATGTACGCGCGTTCTTTTACGAAACCAAAAATGCAGATGATGCAGAGAAAAGAGAATTGGTTTCTCACGATGTCACGGACATTCTTCGTGCCTGTGGTTTAACTGAAGAAGAGTTAATGGAGCCTTGGTTGCGTAAATCTGATTCGGCAAATAAGAAAATCTTGAAATGTCAGGATCCACGTCTTGCTAAATATTCATACAAAGACTTTGAGGATAGCCAGGATATCACTTGGGGTGGACAAATCATTTATAGCTGGCAACAAACCTTTAAAGCCAATTCGATTACTCAAATTCAGCACGAATATCTCCCTCTTTTAGGATCTGGCATGGGGCTTCATGATCTCGTGGATTATAAAAAGTTTGCCGATACTTTTTGTATTGATCCATCATTTAAAAAATCAGTAAAAGCAAAATCTAATCAAGGGATATACTACCGTGAGCTAGGTTATATTCTCAAAACTGGAGCAAACTGGGCAAAACCTATTGCGGATTTTACGCTTACCATTGAAAGACCCAAAGATCAGATTGTTTCTTTCTGCTGGAAAGGTAAAGGCGAAGTGAAAAAAGTACTGCAAAATGACAAAGTTGTGCAATATCAAGTAAAAGAAAAAGACTTCTTACCACAGCATGATTTAGATGTGCTATATGGTATAGATGCAAAGTTTTTTAACTAAAAGCTTGCTTAGTAATATGCTTTTACAATAAAGAGAAGACAAACCTCACAGAATTTTTCACAAGAAATAAAAATGAAAAAATTACTTACATTAGCTTTATGTGCTTTATCCGTTTCGGCTTTTGCAACAACACCTTCAATCGAAGATCAAATGTCGTATCCACCACAACCGCCACTTCTAGATTTTCCTAATTGGTGGAGTGTAATTGCTTATAATCCACAAAATGGTGCTTTTGGTTATGGCGAGGGAGATATGATAAAGCCTGCTCAAAATAAAGCACTAAAGGATTGTGAGCTTGCTTCAAATGATGCAAATAAACAACATTGTCAAATTGTCACAGAAGCTAATCATGCTTGTGTTGCATTGGCAACAGGAGACTCTCCTGAAAAATATGCCGCAGTTCGCAAGTTCAGAATGAAGCTAGAAGAAGTTGAACAAGAAGCCTTAGCAGCTTGTAAAATGAATTCAGCGAATTGCTCAATCACCTTCTCTGCTTGCGGAAAATAATCTTAAAAAAGGAACGCTCTATGAAAAAAACCTTACTTTGCCTTTGTCTCTTTTCTTCTGCCGCTTATGCTAACCAATGTGAAATCATCGATAGAGAATTAGCAGCAAGTTATTCAGAGATGAAAACCTACGGCAGCTATAACGAAAACAATGAAGAAAAATACCAGTCTTCAGAAAAACGTTTTAAAGAGGCGTTAGCCAAAATTGAAAATTTAGAAGGCAAATTCTGCGATTGGGAAAAAGCACCTAAAGCGGGGGTTGGCGTGCTCACGTCAAAAGACAATAAGCTTCAGATTCTGACTTGGGATTGGCAATCTGGCGGCACAATGCACGAATATGGTAGCATTTGGCGTTATCAGTTACCTAACGGCACTTGGAAAACGGAATTTAATGAGTTAGACTCTGATTCTGATATAACCAGCCTAACAGCCCCTAAATTGAATGGAAAACCTTACTATTTTGTAGAAACTGCTAACATCTACAGTCAATGCCATCATGCACTCGCAGCGAAATTTTATCAAATTACAGAAAAAGGTTTAGAAGAAGCTAATCTGATTCAAGGTAAAGCACCGACTTCTAATATTGGTGTATCGTATATCTCATATACGAATAATGATTTACCAAAATCAAATGCCTATTTTGATTACGACTTGAAAAATAACCGCTTTAGCTTCCCGCTCGTACATGAATTTGAAGAGACCTGTGGTAACGGGAAAATGACCCCTGAACGCATTTATTATCGTTTTGATGGCAAACACTTTGTAAAAGAGAAAAAAACTAAAAAATAGATCTATTCCTGTACTCACATAAAAAAGGGGCTCGAATCCTTATTAAAGGATCCCCCCTTTAAGGAAACAGTGATGTCTGTAAAAACATTTGAAAAATTGACCGCACTTTTAGATAAACATCAAGCACACTACCGTGTGGTTGAGCATCCGACTGCAGGAAAATCAGAGGAAGTGGCTAAAATCCGTGGTACAGAATTAGGACAAGGGGCAAAAGCGCTAGTATGCAAAGTGAAAGGAAATGGCGTAAAACAAGCGGTATTAGTTATATTGCCAGCCGATCAACAATCTGATTTGAGTAAAGTAGCGGCCTATTTAGGTGGTACGAAAGCCTCGCTTGCCAGCCCTGCAGAAGTAGATACCTTAACAGACTGTGTATTTGGTGCAATTCCGCCTTTTAGCTTTCATCCTGATTTGTTGCTAATTGCTGATCCTAGCTTACTGTCTCGTTATGATGAATTAGCATTTAATGCAGGTACGTTAGAACGCTCTATTATTCTCAATACACAAGATTATGCCTCAATCATTCAGCCCACATTAGTGGATGTAATAAAAACCGAATAGAGAAAAGATTGGTTGTCTTTCATTTGATTGATACAATGCTTCCGTTTTTCTATTAATTGGACATCTCATGAAAAAATATCTTAAAGCATTTATTCTTTTTCCGTTGATTATTCAAATTATTGGCACTGTTGCCTTAACATTCTCGAATAATGATACTGATCAAATTCAGAGCTCAGTGCTTTCTGTCTTTATTGTGGCTGCAGTGCCGACTTTTCTCATTACGCTTTGGGCGGCATTTCACCGTTATGCAAGCTACAATGTGAAAGCTATTGCATTAATTGCAGGATTAATCGGATTTAGTTATACCGTCGTGGCAGGATTCTTTTATGCGACCCTAGTTAATGACATGGGATTTGGCGAATGGTTACGCGCTGGAGGATTAGAAATCACCTGCTTAATGGCTGCAGGTTTGGCACTTTATTCTGTTATGGTACTACCGCTCTTATTACCTAAAGAACGCCCACTATAAGGCGATTTGAGGCGAATATTGAGCAGTTAAATCCACCAAATCTGTTAATGAAATTGACCGCACTTGATTGTTTTCTGGCAAAAGTGCGGTTAAATTTCGGGCTAAAACATCCTGTTCCAACATAAAACATTGTCCTTTGCATTGAGTAAACATTTCTCCGTACTTTACCGCTAGTAACACACCGTCTTGCCATAAAACCACCGCATCATTTTCCGTGATTTCAGTCAAATAACGTTGAAGTTCTGTCTCAGAATAATGAGCTTGAGAAAAGGTATAAAGCATAATATTCCTTAAAACGTAAACACTTTTTCTGCTTGGCTAAGTTTATTGATCAGCGAAGTGCGGTCAATTTTTTCAGCAGATATAATGAGTTGTTCAGCTTGCAAATTGTATTGGTCGAGCGAATTAGCACAAACAAAGCGCTGTTCAATATCGTATAAATCTAATAATTTAAAGGTACGAATAAAATCTTTTTGTAACAATAACTCAGGATGTTGCCCATCGAGTAAATTTAATACGCCATCATCGATAAAAAAGACACCAATTTCCTCTTCATCACAAAATGCTGTTGCCGCGAGTAAAGCATCTAAGCCTTCACGAGAAATTGCGTTTCCATGCGGTGCGGTACGAAATAAGAATGCCAGCTTCATAATGTCACCACCCGATCTGCTTTTAATGCCATCGCCATAAACTCGCCTAAGCCTGCAGTCTTAAAACCTTCTGCCAAATTGGTTTTATCAGTCTCTTTTGCCGTAAGTGAATCCACTACGCCACGACGTTGTGAAGCGGCTACACATAAATGCAAAGGAATATGATGTTGCGCTGAAAAGGCTTGCCAAGCTTGCGTGAGATTAAATTCATCATTGGCAGGATAAACCAAGCCATTGCCATTACTCACCCCCTCTTGGAAAAAGAAAATTTGGCTAATGGCATGCCCTTTTTCAAGTAAAGCTTGGGCGAATTGATAGGCAAGAAAAGCCCCTTGTTTTCCATAAACAGGACTTTTCACGGCGAGAACATAGTTCATTACTCTTGCTCTTGTTTGATTTGACGAATATATAAATACACGGTGTGGCGAGAAATCGCGAGGCGATCCGCCACTAAATTGATCGCATCTTTAATATCAAAAATGCCTTTTTCGTAAAGTGAAATCACAATCTGACGGTTCTTATTATTGTTTGAAACCGAGCGATCTGCATTTACTTCTTCAATGGTTTTTTCTACCGTTTGTGCCACCAATTCTTCCACTGAACTTGCAAAATTGACGGAAGAGGTTTCATTTTGTTCTTGCGTTGGCATAAACGCCTGCATAAATTGAGAAACCGGCACATCCAAATTAATATTGATACAAAGTAAACCAATAATACGTTGCTTACTATTTCGAATCGCGATGGTCACAGACTTCATCAATACATTGCCTTTCGCACGCGTGAAATAAGGCTTAGACACACTCTCACTTTGCATATTACGCAAAGATTTCAAGGCTAAATCCGTAATCGGGGAACCCACTTGGCGATTGGTATTATGCCCATTGGCAATACAAATGGCGGAATGTTCAATGTCTTCTAAAGAGTGTAAGACGATTTCACAATGCTCGCCAATCAACGCGCTCACGCCATCAACTACCGCTTTATAGGAAATCAGAATGGTACGATCTTCATCGGTGAAAGGTTGTCTATCGGTTAGTATCATTTTTCAAATCTGGTAGGGAAAATGACCGCACTTTGGATAAAGTGCGGTTGAATTAAGGATTATTTTTTAGGATTAACGTCTAATACTTCAACTTCAAAGTAAAGCGTTGCATCAGGTGGAATTGAATCGCCCGCACCTTGTTTACCATAAGCTAATTCAGGTGGAATCACTAATTCAATTTTGCCACCTTTCTTCACTAACTGAAGGCCTTCAGTCCAACCTTTAATCACTTGGTTTAATTTAAACTCAACCGGTTGACCACGTTCAACAGAGCTATCAAATACTTTACCATCCGGTAATTTACCAGTGTAATGTACTTTTACGATATCTGTTGCTTTAATCGCCTCGCCTTTACCCGCTTCAGTGATTTTGTAAAGTAAGCCATCTTTGGTGCTTTTCACGCCATCTTTTTTCGCAAATTCAGCGCGGTATTTATCGCCTTCTTCTTTTGCAGCTTTCGCTTGTTGTTCTACTTTTGCTTTCGCCGCAGACACTAATTGCTCTTGAATGCCATCTAAGGTTTTTTGAATTTTTTCGTCTTTACGAACATCAACTTTACCTTCTAATGCATCTTTTAAGCCATCTAAAATACGCGCATTGTCGTATTGAATGACTTCTTTTTGAGCATCCACTAAATCTTTTACTTGGTTACCCATTAATGCACCTACAGCATAAGACGCATCACTTGCGCTTGGCGCTGCTTTATCTTCTGCAAAAACAGAACCTGAAACAACCGCACTTACCATAAGCGCAGCAAGAGAAAGCTTTTGAATTTTCAACATTTTGCTTGATCCTTTATAATAGAAACAGAATAGCGAATAGGTTAAATCGGATTGACCAAATTCACAACATTTTTTTAAAAATTAGAGAAATTTTATGCAAAATCAACAAATTTTAGAAGATCGCATTGCTGAACTTGAAATGAAAATTGCGTTTCAAGAACAACTTTTAGACGAGCTAAACCAAGCATTAGTTCAACAACAGTTTGATATGGATAAAATTCAACTTCAACTCCGCTATCTCGCCGGCAAATTAAAAGATATTCAACCTTCTAATATTGCCAGCCAAGCAGAAGAAACACCGCCTCCGCATTATTAAAATGTAATAAAACCATATTTTATCTAAATGCGTGATCTTCATCACAAATTCATAAAAAATATTTTTATTTTATTGAAAAAATAACCAAGTGTTTTATGGTTACCTCTATCGTTGTAAGCCAAATAGAGGATGTAAAAATGGCAAAATTAGAAATAAAAAATATTACAAAAAAATTTGGTGACTTTTACGCAGCAAATAATATTACTTTTACCGCTGAAGAAGGCGAGTTTGTCACCTTATTAGGACCAAGTGGCTGTGGTAAAACCTCCTTATTAAAATTAATCGCTGGATTTCATGTAGCTGACGAAGGTGAAATCCTTATCGGAGGAAAAAATGTTAACCATGTTCCTCCAGAAAAACGCAATACAGCCATGTGTTTCCAATCTTATGCCCTTTTCCCTCACCTCAACGTTTCTCACAATATTTGCTATGGTTTAAAGCAACGTAAAATTGATATTGAAGAACAAAAACAGCGTTTAAATCTCGCATTGAAACAAATGGATTTAGAATTTCATAAATTGAAATTACCCAATGAGCTTTCTGGAGGCCAACAACAACGTGTCGCATTAGCCAGAGCCATGGTAACTCGTCCAGATGTGATTTTATTTGATGAGCCGCTTTCTAACTTAGATGCTAAATTACGCGAAAATGTACGTTTTGAAATAAAACAACTCTCAAAGCAATATAATTTGACTAGCATTTACGTGACTCACGATCAGGCTGAAGCCCTAACCATGTCAGATAAAATCATCGTGTTAAATAAGGGCTCTATTGAGCAAATTGGCTCACCTCAAGATATTTATCATCATCCTAAAAACCGCTTTGTGGCAGATTTTATTGGAATTGCCAATATCACGGAAGCCAATGTGAAAAACATCGGTGACAATCTTTATGCAGTTAGTTCTATTTTTGGCGATTTCACCGTATTTTCTGAGAAAAAACCGGAATCAGAACGAATTTATATTTGCTTTCGACCAGAAGACATTGAATTGTTACCAAACGCACAAACGGAAGCGGAAAACCAAATTACAGTAGATATCATTAACACCGCTTTTATGGGCAATATCACGGAAGTGCAAGGCATCATTAAACGTAATGATGAAGAGAAAAAATTACGTCTTCAACTAACAAAATGCCCGAATTTGAGCGATAAACTCACCTTTACGATTCCCCGCCATGCGATTAAATTCTTGGAGTCCGTAAAATGAAAAGTCTCAAAAATGATGTAAAAGCATGGTTATTGCTATGCAGCGGTTTAGGTACGATCCTATTTTTAATGGGATCTACGTTCTACATTGTCGTCTCTCAAAGCCTTGGTTTATACAGTATGGGCGGGGAAGAAAGCCAATTTAGTTTGGAGTATTGGCAAGCCGTATTAAATAGTCCTGTATTCCAAAATTCGTATATTTATTCCGTAAAAGTGTCTTTACTAGGGGCGATTTTATCCATCATCGTGGCTTATCCCATTGCCATGTGGTTGCGTAAAAAATTACCAGCCAAGGTAACAATTATAACTATCTTGCGGGCGCCTATGTTGGTACCTGGATTAGTTGCAGCCTTCTTGTTCGTCAATATGATTTCTTACCACGGCATTCTTAACGAAGTATTCGTTTATTTAGGCATTTGGGACGAACCGAAAACCCTACAAAATGACGAATTTGGCTGGGGGGTAGTAATTTTACAAATGTGGAAAAACATTCCTTTTGCTTTAATTCTTATTGGTGGCGCGGTTAATTCGTTGAAAACCGATTTATTAGATGCCGCTGCAAATTTAGGTTCGAATCCTTGGCAACGTTTTCGTTATGTGATCTTCCCTCTAACCTTAGGTGCAGTACAAGTTTCCTTTATTTTAATATTTATCGGCGCACTCGGTGATTTCGCCTTTTATAGCATTGCCGGTCCTCGCAGTACCTATTCTTTAGCGCGTTTAATGCAAATGTCTGCCTATGAATTTGAAGAATGGAATCAAAGTGCGGTCATGGCATTAACGATTATGTTGACCTCTGCCTTCTTCACCATCCTAGTGTCATTATTGATTAAACCATTAGCCGTCAAACGTGGAGAAGTCAAATGAATAGTTCCGCACAAATCACAACGAAAAATGGTCGATTAATCGCACGTATTTCCTTAATTTTCTTTATTCTTGCTAATTTTATTTGGTTATTCTTACCCTTTTTAATGGCAGGTTTATGGTCATTGGTAGATCCCGCTAAACCGTGGAGTTATCCAGATATTTTCCCTCAATCATTATCTTTTGAGCGTTGGAAAATTGTATGGGAAACCACCTCTTTACCTGAAGCAATGTTTAATAGCTATACCATTGCGCCTACGGTTTCTCTGATCACGATTTTACTCTCTCTCCCAACAGCTTATGCATTTGGACGTATGGAGTTTAGAGGTAAAAAATTAGCCGAATTATTGACACTGATTCCATTGGTTATTCCAGGCATGATTATTGCCCTATTCTTTAGCCGTATGTTATTGGATTTAAATATTAATAATCCATTCATCGGTATTGTTATTGGGCATGTTGTACTCACGTTACCTTATGCTATTCGGATTTTATCCGCGGGCTTTTCTTCTGTCCCACAAGATCTCATTGATGCTAGCCGTGACTTAGGTGCATCTAAATTTACCGTTTTCAAAGACGTGTATATGCCGATGTTAAAACCCAGTTTTTTAGCATCAATTATTTTCTGTTTAGTGAAAAGTATTGAAGAGTTTGCTATCGCTTTCGTTATCGGCTCACCAGACTTTATTACCGTGCCAACCATTTTATATTCCTTCCTCGGTTATTCTTTTATTCGTCCGAATGCAGCCGTTGTATCGATTATTTTGTTGGTACCAAACATTATTTTGATGATGATTATCGAAAAATTGTTGAAAGGGAATTATCTCTCTCAATCCACAGGAAAAGCATAATTTTCACAAGGAGCATCTTATGCAAAAAAATATCCGTAAACTTTTATCCATTGGTCTTACCGCTGCTGCCTTAGCTGTCAGTAATTTTGCTTCAGCTTCCACGGACTTAAGTGGTAAATCTTGGAGTGAAATCGAAGAACTGGCCAAAAAAGAAGGAAAATTGACAGTTAGCGTTTGGTATTTGCAGCCGCAATTCCGTAATTTTGTCAAAGAATTTGAAAATCAATACGGCATTAAAGTCAAAGTACCTGAAGGCACCTTGGACGGTAATATCAATAAACTGATTGCTGAAAAAAATCTAGAAACCGGCAAAATGGATGTGGTTGTGTTAAATGCTGACCGTTTAGGCAACGTAGCGAAAAATGACATTCTTGTAAAACTCAATAACTTACCAAATTTCGATAAATTAAATCACCACTTACAAGGTGTTGAATTAGGCGATATGGCTTTAGGTTACTGGGGTAATCAAACCGGTCTAGCTTATGATCCTATGCGAATTAAAGAAGAGGAATTGCCACAATCTTGGGCAGACATGGAAAGCTATATTGATAAAAATCCAAAAAAATTCGGCTATTCAGATCCAAATGGCGGCAGCTCGGGTAATGCCTTCATTCAACGAGCTTTAGTGTACATCAATGGTGATTATGATTATCGTACCGATAAAATCGATGAAGCACAAATTGCTAATTGGAAGAAAACCTGGGATTGGTTCAGTAGTAAAAAAGATGCGCTAATCCGTACCGCTTCGAATGCTGATAGTTTAACCCGTTTAAACGACGGTGAGTTAGTAATTGTCTCCGCATGGCAAGATCACTTGTTCAGCTTGCAAAAACAAGGTGCAATTACTGACCGTTTAAAATTCTATGTACCAAAATTTGGAATGCCTGGTGGTGGTAATGTTGTAACCGTAGCAAAAAATGCGCCGAACCCAGCCGCATCACTTGTTTTCGTGCATTGGATTACTTCACCTGAAGTACAACAAAAATTAAACCAAGAATTCGGTGTTCGTCCACTCAATAGTGAATCTGGTTTGAAAGATACTATTTTCTTCTCAACACCATGGCGTAAAGCCGAAATGGAAGCCTTCACGAAAGAGGTTATTTCGAGATAAACAACAAACCGCACTTTAACGTGCGGTTTACTTTTATAGGCTAATAAAGTGCGGTCAGTTTTAACCACATTTACAACCAAACAAAATAAGTCATGCTGCCGATAATGGCGATACAGAATAGATTTAAAATCAAACCGACTTTCGCCATATCAAGTTGTTTCACATTGCCTGTTGCAAACACAATAGCATTTGGCGGTGTGGCGATTGGTAGCATAAATGCACAACTTGCCCCACAAGCGATAATTGCGGCTAAAGCGATAGGCGGTAAATTCATGGATTGTGCCACTGAAATCACAATTGGCATAATCAATGCAGCACTGGCGGTATTCGATGTAAATTCTGTTAGGAAAATAATAAATGCGGTTATCACAAAGCAAAGTACCCAAAGCGGTTTGGTTTGTACAAACTGAACGATGCTATCCGCCATAATCTTACTGGCACCCGAATCTTTCATCACGATACTGAGTGTTAAACCACCACCGAATAAAACGAGCACGCCCCATTCAACACGTTCTTGGATTTCTTTCCAGCTTGCCACACCTGAGATACAAATAAAGATCACCACACATAGTGCAATAACCGTATCAAAGTTTTCGATTTTTTTCGGCAATTCAAGAAGAGAGCTAATCCATGGATTTAGAAGAGAACTGAAAAGCAGCATAATCGCCATGCCGATAAAGATCAGTAAAGTAATGATATTTTTTCGATTAAAGCTGACTTTCTCAAGTGACGGATTAAATTCCACAGAAAAGTCTGGACGTAAAATTACCCATAAAGAAAAAATCATTGAAGGCACAAGTAAGACCATCACTGGAAAGCCGTAACCTAGCCATTCCGTGAAAGTCACTGGAATTTGAGATGCCAAAATCGCATTCGGCGCACTGCCCACTAAGGTACCAATACCACCAATACTGGCACTAAATGCCATACCTAATAACACGAAGGCATACAACCGATGATTTTTCTCTGCATTGATACCTTTTAACATCCCCATCGTAAGCGGCAACATCATCGCTGCTACGGCGGTGTTGTTAATCCACATAGAAAGAAATGTAGTTGCAGTAAACAGATAGGTGATAGAAAGTTTTAAGTTTCCTTTGGCTAAACGGATAATGTAATTCGCAATAATCTTATCTAGATTCTGAATTTGTAACACCGCAGCCACCACAAATCCCCCAAAGAACATATAAATAATTGGGGTAGAGAATGGTGCAAGCGCTTTTTGTGTATTAATCAAACCTAATCCAATGGCCACAACAGGCACCATAAGGGATGTCACGGTAATATTAAAGGCTTCCGTTAACCATAAAATACCAATAAAAATCAGCAGGGCTAACCCGCGGTTCTCTTGGGAAGAAAACGGCAGTATTTTGATTAATACCAACATGAAGACAAAGTCTAAGGAAAGAATAAGAAGACTTTTATATTTAGAGAGAAAGGTTTGTTGAGTTTGCATATACAATCTCCTATAAAACGATAGGGGAGATCATTAATTAGCATTTAACCGAAAAAATTGAAACATATTTTTAACAAATTTGTGACATGCTTCAAACTATTTTTGTATAAACAACAAACCGCACCTAAAAGTGCGGTCTGTTTTGCTTTCGTTTTTTATCGTTGCACACGTGCTTGAATACGTTCTGGCAATCTTAATCCAACGAGAGCAACAAGGACAATTGTCCAGAATAAGGTCACATACACAAGGGCTGAACCAAGTCCGACTCTTTCGCTAAGTGCGGCGGCAATCACTGGAGACACCCCTCCACCAATCGCGGCGAAGTTATAGATGAAACCAATACCTGTGCTTCGCATTTCAGCTGGGAAGAAAGTCGCCATATATTTTGGTACTAAACCGGCAATCCCTAAGTTAGTTGCGAGTAAGAAGAAGAGCAGTGCACCAAGCGCTAATACATTATTTTCCGGCAAATAGAATACTGGGAAGAGGAAGAAAAGTGATAACAATAAGCTATATACAAAGGTTTTCTTCTCACCCAATTTGTCCCCGATAAAGCCTGCAATTAAAGTACCGATAAGAATACCAAAGCCCGCCCAGAACATCAGTGATTTCACATTTTCAGCATAGCCGTTTTCTTTGAGGTAAAGTGGAAGTAAGCCCACTACCGGCCAGTTTACGGAGAAAATAGAATAACAAACTAAGAAAATAATTAAGGTAATTGGTAATTGTTTTTTAGTGAATAGGTCAGTAAGTGGAACTTTATTCACTTTACCCGCCGCTTTTGCTTGTGCCCATTCTTCACTTTCAGGTGCATGGCGACGAACATAAAGCACTAAGGCGACTGGCGCTAAACCGATGAAGAAAGCCATACGCCAACCATAAGTTTGAGACACCCAAGGGATCACTTGAGAAGCAAGAATATTACCAATAGAGAAGCCACTTACTAAAAATGCACTGGCTTTTGTACGTAAATGTTGTGGCCAACTTTCAATGGCATAAGAGGAAGAACAAGCATATTCACCCGCCATCCCCATACCGATAATCATACGGAAAATGAAAAGCCAAATATAACTGGTGGATAGGCCGCACAAGAATGTGCCAACGGAATACGTGATAATGGAAACAATCATCGCCAAACGGCGGCCATATTTATCGGCAAAGCTACCAAAAATCGCCCCACCTAATGGACGAGCCACAAAGGCCGCAAGTAATAATGTGGATGTTTCCGTTGTGCTCATGGCGAATTCTTTTTGAATATCCAAAAGCACATAAGTGATAAGCATATAATCGAAGCCATCAAAAACATAACCTAACCAAGCCGCAAATAACGCTTTTTTTTGCGTAGGACTGACTTCTTTATACCATGGTAGTGATGTTGTCATAACAACCTCCTTTCCTTGTATTTGAGAATTTTGTGGTTTAGATCACAGAATTTAAAATCACTGCTAATTTCTGCTTGCATAAATAAAGATAAGACGTATGATGTCTTATGTCAATTAAAGAGAATGAGAGCTGGATCACAAATTCAGAAAATAGATTAGAAAATGAGAACAGAAATGAAAAAAACAAGTAAAAAAGAAGCAAGTCTCGTTTTACAGGATAAAATCAAATCACTCATCATCAAACAAAATCTTAAATCTGGCGATTTGATGCCAACAGAAAATGAGTTGATTGAACAACTTGGTGTGAGCCGTTCCAGTTTGCGTGAGGCCATTAAATCTTTAGAGGCGCTACACATTTTAGACATTCGCCATGGCGTCGGCACCTTTGTGAGTGAATCCTCTCTTGTACCAATGATCCGTGGATTAAGCTTTCACACCCAGCTGAATTTACATAATGATCATAATCAGCTGATTAATATTTTGGATATTCGGGAAATTTTGGAATACGGTTTCGCTCCGATGGTTTTAGGAAAAATTAGCCAAGAACAGACCGCACTTTTGCAAAAATCAGTGGCCAATATGGAAAAAAATGCCCGTGAGCAAAAATTTTCGCCTAAAGATGAGTACCACATTCATTTAAAACTTTATGAACCATTAAATAACCCGTTACTGATTCAGTATTTAGATGCGTTTTGGCAAATTTATCAGCAAGTAGAAAAAGGCCTACCGCCACCAACACTTTCTCCTGAAAAATTAGCCATGCAACACCGTGAATTAATTGATGCGGTAGAAGCACATGATTTGGTACGCATGCAACGCGCGATCTTGCAATATTTCCAAAGTATTCGCCAACGCTTACAACAAGGAGGGCATGATGCAAACTAATGGACTAAACATTGCCTTAATCGGCTGCGGCTTTTTTGGCGTTCAGTTGGCTTCCGCATTTGATAAAGCCCAAGCAAACTTAATTGCGGTGACCGATATCAATCCTTCTCTTGCACAAAAACTTGCAGATCAATACGGCAGCCAAGCCTTTTTTAGTGTGGAAGAAATGTTGGCTGAAACCAAACCTGATTTAGTGGTTATCGCCACACCAAACTACGCCCATTATTCTCCGGCTATTTTGGCGTTAAACGCTGGCTGTCATGTCTTTATTGAAACGCCTTTTACCTTAAGCTCTTCTCAAGGCCAACATTTACGCCGTCTTGCCGAAGAAAAAGGCAAATTCATTTTTGTGGGCCATTTAGAACGTACATTACCTGGCATGTTGAAAGTCAAAGCGGCTTTAGAACAAGGAAAATTAGGCCGCATTACGGTAGCTCGTGCCATGCGTCAGCGTTGGATTGAAAATCTACCAAACAAAGAATGGTGGAAATTAGATGCCAATCTTACGGGCGGCGAGCTTTTCCACCTTATTCACGAACTGGATTTACTCTGTTGGTTATTAGGCGATATTGAGGCGGTCTTTGCTCAAGCGGCTAATCAAGCGCATCACGATACGCCAGACAGCCGTGATGTGTTGCAGTTGCTATTACGTTTTAAAAATGGCGTGTTAGGCTCGCTCGAAATGGGCACAGCTTATCGATTACACCAATGGGGCATTCAAATTCATGGTGAAAACGGTGTGATTGAAGTCAATTTCTTTACCTCAAGTGTCACATTTAATTATCTAGATGGAAAAATAGAACACGTTGATTTATTTGATGAATTTGAGGCTGATTTATCTTTACGCGAAAGTGCCAAAGGCACACAGCAATATAATGTCACCCACGCACCTTGCCAACTTTGGTTAAGCCGAGCGGCTGAAATCGAAGTGCAAAGCGTGGTAGAGCACTTAACGCAAGGAAAAACCAGCCCATTAAGTCTATGTTTAACTGAAGCCATCGAAGTTGCAGAAGCAGCGAAGCAATCCATGGTAACGGAAAAACAAATCTCAGTGAAAAAATAAGGAGTTTATTATGATGCGATATGGTGTTGTTGGCGTTGGCTATTTTGGTGCGGATTTAGCCCGTTTCATGAATGAATTTGATGATGCACAGATTACCATGGTATACGACCCTGAAAATGGTGAAACCATTGCGAAAGAATTACAATGCGTAGCGGCAAAATCGCTTGAAGAATTAGTCACTTCCCCTGAGGTGGATTGCGTAATTGTCGCCACTCCAAACTACTTACACAAAGAACCGGTAATCCTAGCAGCGAAAAACAAAAAACACGTTTTCTGTGAAAAACCAATCGCCTTAAGTTATCAAGACTGTGACGACATGGTCCGCGCTTGCGAAGAAAATGGCGTTACCTTTATGGCTGGCCACGTGATGAACTTCTTTAACGGTGTTCACCATGCCAAAGAATTAATCAATCAAGGCGTGATCGGTAAAGTGCTTTATTGCCACACCGCACGTAATGGCTGGGAAGAACAACAACCAACCATTTCATGGAAAAAAATCCGTGAAAAATCTGGCGGTCACTTATACCACCATATTCACGAATTAGACTGCGTACAATTCATTATGGGTGGCATGCCAAAAACCGTTACCATGGCAGCCGCCAATGTTGCACACAAAGGCGAAAAATTCGGTGATGAAGACGATATGATTTTTGTCACCATGGAATACGATGATAATCGCTTCGCAGTTCTAGAATGGGGTTCCGCTTTCCGTTGGGGTGAGCATTATGTATTAATTCAAGGGGAAAAAGGTGCGATCAAACTTGATATGTACAATACCAAAGGCACCCTTCGCGTGGATGGAAAAGACACCTATTTCCTCATTCACGAAACCCAAGAAGAAGATGATGACCGCACCCGTATTTACAACAGCACAGAAATGGACGGTGCGATTCAATACGGTAAACCAGGCAAACGCACACCGCTCTGGTTGAGTTCTATCATGAAAAAAGAAATGCGTTATTTAAACGATATTCTTCATGGTATGGAACCAACTGAGGAATTTGCAAAATTACTCACCGGTGAAGCTGCTCGTGCGGCTATCGCTACTGCCGATGCATGTACTCGTTCTCGTTACGAAAACCGCAAAGTTGATTTATCAGAAATCATCGGCAAATAAAAATAAGATAAAAATTAACCGCACTTTGGTTGAGAAGTCAAAGTGCGGTTACTTTGCATGAGATATATTACTCAAGGTTAAAGAAAAAACCTAAAGCCAAAGGTTTAGATCTGAAAAGACATATAGATAATATTTTGCAGAAACTACAGCTTGCAGTTCTCTATAATGAATTAAAAGGAAAAATAAATGCTGTCGGCAATATTACATGGGAAGAAGACAGGTAGTGGACTAGCCGGAACCAGATTAAAAATAGGAGAAACGCAAGGAGCAGAGGATATTTTGACATCAAGTGTTTTTGAAAGAATAGCTTATTTACCCGATGAAGTATTTAGCCTATTTATTCAAAATCTTCTTAATGGTTATGATTTTGGTCACTTATACGAAATAGAATTCTGGCCATATTGGGAAATAAATAACGCCAGAATCGAGCCCGATGTCGTCTTATTTAATCAAATGCAACAAACCATTATTGTCGAAGCCAAACGATACGATAATACCCAGCAACAATACGCGTATCAACTCGCTAATGAAATTCAGGCTGCTTATAACAATGAAATAAACGATCCTATTTTACTAACTGTTGGTGGAATGCATGAATATAGTGCCAAAAACAAGAAACAATTAAAGAAACAAATAGACGATATACTACAAGCTAGAAATCTTGAAATCACTTATCAATTATATGTTAAAAGCTGGCAAGACATTTATTTGACTTTAGAGCAGGCTATAAAAGAAGACAAAGCTCAATTTCTACAAAGGCTACTTAGCGATATTAGGGAAGCCTACGATTGGCATGATATTCGTTATAAACCTTACCAATGGCTAAAAGAATTAAAAGAACAAAAGATTACTTATACTGAATACCCTCAATTAATTAAGCAAAAAAACACATGGATTCAATTAAAACCCATTAATTTAACACATGAAAAATTTCCCTCTTTTCTAGGAGAATGCTAATGAACCAAAATGATATGAACCTTATTCTACAAGATGTCAGAAAGGCCTACCGATTGCTAGCTGATTATCAACAAAGAATTATTGAATTAATTACCTTCATAAAAAAAGAACTAGATATTGAACATTATTCCCAGTCAATACCAAATTCCTTGGCCCCTGTTTCTATGCATAAAATTTATAATATTGGGGATGGTATTGGTTGGCAATTTTTACCAATGATGAACTTAACCTTATTACTGCATAAAACTCATAGCATTCCTGCTGGTGAAGAATGGCAAAATCACATTAAGCCAAATGATTTAGTCTTTAGTATAGAAATAGCTTCTGATGAAAATAATGATGGTGATCTATCCCCTATTAATAGTAAAAGCGAGCTCCAAATCTATATTTATAAATGTATAAAATATAAAAGAAAAAATAATTGGTATCGTGATGTTTGGGAAATTTTCGAATATCCAGAGTTTGGTAAAGCTACACCCTATCAAAATAAATCAAGTGAAATTGAATACGAAATCTATGGTGAATCTTTAGATTTATCTGAAATGTATGACGAGGAAAGTGTGAGATCGACTCTTGATGCCTTTAGAAAACGCGCTTCTGAGAAACTAAAACAAGAAATCTAAAATATACTGTAGAATACCGCACTCCTAACCGCACTTACCAAAAAAGTGCGGTTGTTTTTTTTGAATGTTTTTAAGAAACTTACGGCGATAACCGCTCTCTTTCCCATTTCCCCTCATTGTATAAATAACAAATTCTGTCATGTAAACGACTTGGGCGACCTTGCCAGAATTCTATGCGATCAGGAATCACAAGATAGCCACCCCAATGTGGTGGGCGTGGCACATTTAATGGATGTTTTGCTGCAATCAACGCGGCTTTTGCTAATAAAGATTTGTGGCTAGAAATGACCGCACTTTGCTCACTGGCCCAAGCGCCAATTCGGCTGGTGTAAGGGCGCGTTGCAAAATATTCATCTGATTGTTCAGGCGAGATTTTTTCGGCTTTGCCCTCAATACGAACAGAACGTTCTAATTCAGGCCAAAAGAATGTCAGGGCGACGAAAGGATGATGTTCTATGGCGCGACCTTTTCGGCTGTGATAGTTCGTGAAAAATACGAAGCCTTGTTCGTTCACTTCTTTCAACAGCACCATTCGACTTGTTGGACGCCCCTCTTCATTGACTGTCGCGACATTAACACCTGTCGGCTCATTGACTTTAGCCGTAATCGCTTCGTTGAGCCATTTTTCAAATTGTTTTATTGGATTGGGATCGCAATCATGCTGAGAAAGCGCCTGTTTGCAATAATCCTCACGAATATCATGTAAGTCCATTTTCTTTCTCCTTTTGCTTGAAAACAAAAAGCCCTTGCAACTGCAAGGGCTAGTATAGTCCGTTAATTATTTACCATCAACACTCACGCCATAAAACGCATCATAGCCGAATGGGCTTTGTACGTAGCCTTTTACGCGAGGGCTAAGTGGTGCGAAACCAACAGAGTGCGCAACTGGAATCCACGGTGCTTGCTCATGGAAAATCACTTGTGCTTGTTTATAAAGCGCTGCACGTTCTTCTTTATTCGTTAAGCCAATTGCTTTATCTAATAAGGAATCAAATTCTGCATTTTTGAAACGAGCAAAGTTTGAGTTACCAGCATTAGCACTTGCAAGTAATGGAGAAAGGAAGTTATCCGGATCACCGTTATCACCTGACCAACCGAAGATACCTGCCGTTAATTCGCCTGCTTTAGCACGTTTTTGATAGTCAGCCCATTCAAATGTGACTGGATTTGCTTTTACGCCAACTTTCGCCCAGTCTGCCATCACTAGTTCAGCCATACGTTTTGGATTTGGGTTAGACGCACGCACTACTGGTTGAATCCAGAAGTCCGTTTCAAAACCGTTTGGATAACCTGCTTCCGCTAAAAGCTGTTTCGCTTTCTCTGGATCATACGGATAATCTTGGATTTCGTCGTTATAACTCCAAATTGTTGGCGGTAGTGGGTTTTTCGCTGCAGTGCCCGCACCTTGATAAACCGCTTCAATAATTGCTTTTTTATCTACCGCATAGTTCAATGCTTGGCGTACTTTCACATTATCAAACGGTGCTTTTTCTGTATTGAATGCAATATATGCCACGTTCAAACCTTTTTGTTCCAAAAGCTGTACTTTCGGATCAGTTTTCATTTTGGCTAAATCCGCCACGTTCGGGAATAAAATTAAATCACAAGAACCCGCTTGTAACTTCGCATAACGCGTAGTCGCATCTGGTACGATGCTGATGACTAAACGATCAAGCGGTGTACGACCTTTCCAATAGGTTTCATTCGCTACGTATTGTGCCGCTTGGTCAGTTTTGTAATCCACAAAAATAAACGGACCTGTACCTACCGGTTTGTTATCGATCGTTTCTGGTTTGCCAGCTTTCAACATCGCATCCGCATATTCAGCTGAGTAAATAGAAATAAAGTCCATACCCAAGCTTGCTAAGAAAGTCGCATCTTTTTTATTCAAGGTGATACGAACGGTGTTGTCATCCACTTTCTCAACTGATTTTAATAAATCTGGGAATTTCATCGCTTTGAAATACGGATAAGTCCCTTTCGATACATTGTGATAAGAGTGGTTAGGATCTAACTGACGTTGGAAAGAAAAGACCACATCATCCGCATTAAAATCACGTGTTGGCGTAAATTCTTTTGTCGTATGGAATTTCACCCCTTTACGTAGATGGAACGTATAAGTTAAACCATCGTCACTGATCTCCCAGCTTTCAGCCAAGGCTGGCTCAAGATCTGTAGAGCCTTTTTTGAATTCAACCAAACGGTTATATACTTGTTGTGAACTCGCATTGTAAGATGTACCTTCCATTACTAATGCTGGGCTAAAGCTAAGTGGTGCTTTCGCTGTACAGTACACAAATGTGTTATTACCTGAAGGTTTTGCTGTTTCTGCTTTTGCATTTTCTTTTGTCGCAGAACCAGATTGATCACAAGCTGCTAAAAACAAACTAGCTGCAATAAGAGTTAAGGTCGCTTTTAATTTCATAAGTTTTCCTTCTTTAATCGGGCAAAACACCCAAACATGAATATAAAATTTTACTTAAGATATAAGCAAATCAAACTTTTAAGAAATAAGAAAAAGATCTTTCTTATAACAAATTAGACTAAGGCATTTAATATTAGCGTTTTTTTCGCAAATGATCCCCGTCTGTTTTGCGTAAATAACTCAATATCCAAACTAATGCAATAGCAAAAACAGAAGTGGTCAGAAACGTGTAACTGAAAGCATGTTGTAATGCATCGCCGTCGTTACCCATGAATTGACGATATAACGTCAAAATAATAGATGCCACAGCGATACCAAATCCGATTCCTACTTGTTGCACAATACTCAGCACCGTTGAGCCTACACCGCTTTGTGCCTGTGATAGGTCGCCAACGGTAAGAGTGTTAATTGAGGTAAAAATCATCGACATGCAGGCACCGTACCACATCAGATTACATATAATCCATGTCGTTGATGATGAGGTATCAAGCCATGACATTGAAACCGTCGAGGCTGCCATTAAAAGTGACGATAAAATTAGTGTGGTTTTATAACCTAGCATATTTAAAATATGCCCAATAAAGCGTTTAAATACGACGGACATTAGCGCAATGGGTGCAAGCAACCAGCCTGACTCTTCAGCTGAATAGCCAAAGGAAAGTTGGAACATTAATGGCAATAAGAACGGCACAGCTGAGCCAGAAAGACGAATAAAGATATTGGCTGCAATTCCTAATCGGAATGTTCTTGTATTGAAAAGAGATAACGGCAAAATGGCACGTTCATTACCTTTCGCATAAAAATAATAGGCGACCAATAATGCAATACCAACCGACAATGCACTGTATGTGGTCATATTGTCACGGTGACTTTCTCCGAGTAAATCAAGCCCAAGAGTGAGCCCAACTAAACCAAACGCAAAGAGCAAAAAGCCCGTCCAGTCTAACTTATTCGCATTACCCTTATGATTGCCCATCACTTTAGCCGCAGCCCAAAAGCCTAACATGCCAATCGGAATATTGATTAAGAAAATCCAATGCCATGATGTATGTACCACAAGCCAACCACCTAAAATCGGACCAAGAATCGGGCCAATCAATCCCGCTGTCGCCATTAAATTCCAGGCATTAATTAATTGATTTTTCGGTACGGTTTGAATAATCGCAAGGCGAGCAACCGGCATCATAAACGCACCGCCAATACCTTGAAGAATCCGTGCAAGCACAAGAGTTTCGAGAGAAGTGGCCATCGCACAAGCGACTGAACCGAATACAAAGGTAAAAACAGCGGAGCGGAAAACCGTAAGTGTACCAAATTTAGCAGCCGCCCAAGCAGTTAAAGGAATAAATAAGGCTACGGCAAGAGAATAGGCGATAATCGCCATTTGCATTTCAAAGACAGGGGTTTGCAGATCTGTTGCAATGGTGGGTAAGACAGTATTTAAAATAGTCGCATCCAAGCTTTGCATAAACAAAGCCATGGAAGCTACCCAAGCCAGCCCTTTATAATGCTGGCGTTCTATTACTGCGTCTTTTTCCACCATTGATAAATAAACTCAGCGATCTGTTCAATGTGATTAATATCTAATAAAGTGCGGTCAGTTTCAAGCGAATAATCTGTTGCTAAAGCCAACACGTTTTCATCTAATTCCGGCAAAGGTTTTGTCATCTCTTGTCGATGCAATAGAATCTTTGGAATAGGTTCTTGTTTAAATCCTTCTACCAAAACTAAATCCGTTAAATGACGATCAAATTGTTGGCTTAAATAAGCTAAAGAAACCGGCGCTTGAGGGGTTTCTGTCATTAATGCCCAACGAGTATCACAAGCCATAATAACTTGCGCAGACCCCGCCTCTTTCATGCGCCAACTGTCTTTGCCCTCTTTATCCACGTGAGCGTTGTGATGGCTGTGTTTAATGACTGAAACACGTAGACCTTTTTTGATTAATTGAGGAAGTAATTTTTCCAATAATGTGGTTTTGCCACTACCGCTGTAACCAGTGATGCCAAGAAGAGGAAAGGGATTATTCATTGTAAAAACCTTAAGAAAAATGACCGCACTTGATAAAACAAAACCCCGCAAGACGGGGTTTAGCTATCAAAATCCATTAGGTGAAGAAAGTATAGCAAGGGGACATAAAATAGCAACTTTCTCACTTCTAGTGAATTATTTTAGGAATGTTACACCTTGCACAATTCGCTTAGCAGCGGCAATTGGAAGCTGTCCGATAAAGGTAATTTCTTTATCGCCCATTACTTCACTGTAAATCGTATAAGCCCCTTGTTTCCACGTATTTTCTTTTGCAGCGGTGCTGTCGGCTTTATTGACATAAAGGGTGAAAGTGAAAAGACCATCACTAAATAACGCATTTTCAATCACTTCACCATCTATCACATCTTGATTTTGTCGAACTAAATCAAAACCTTGTGGTAACCAATCAGTTTTCCAATTGATTGAAAGCGATGACTCTTGTTTCCCTTCACTTAAAAGTGGTGGCACTGACACCTTATTAAGGTAATCTGTTAAACCTCGTAGACGATTATCGATATATAACGTGACCACACGGAATTGATCAAGCAACTTACCTTCGCGATCAAGCATATCACCACGCAATAACAAACTATTTTCTTCATCTAAGAAAATGAGATATTGATAGCGAAAATCGTCTTTTGGCACAATGCGAATGGTATCGACAAATCGTCCTGCAATTCGGTCTTTTCCAAGCTTAATAAAATCATAATTCTGACTAAGCTTACTAAAATCAGTACGAATTACTGCAGGTAGTGCATCCACAATTTCACCACTGTTAATTGTGAAAGCACTTGAACCTGGCTGGAAATAGCTGACTAAATTACCGCGTTGGATGATTTCTTGTTGTTCACCATCTAATGTCACCAATTGTGCATACACTTTTTGCCCTTGCTTAATATGACGATAACGGAACGAGTCCATATTCGTTGGCGTAGTTTGCACAAAAGCAATCTCATAATTTAAATCCCGCATTGCTTGCGACATTTTATTTAATGACTGGATTGGCTCTTCTGCAAATGCCGTAAAAGGCAATAAGAATAATCCTAAAAGTGCGGTTAATTTGAGAAACGTTTTTTTCATAAATAAATCAATTGATCCATAAAAAAATTCACCACGCCTAGGTGGTGAATTATCGATTAATTGCTGTAATTATTTCGCTTGGTTGCTACCCACATTTAAGCTATCTGCATGCATACGACGCTGTAATTCATAGTTTTGCAACATCGTACCAATACGGCGATTTTTCTGCTCAACCTGTTCCGAAGTGGCTACATCTTTGGTCGGAGCGTTGTAACTTACTTCTTGAACAGAACTGTTAAATGGCAAGGTTTGTAAAACTGGGTTTTCAGGTGTAACCGAGGTGTTTTTCGCATTAAATGATTGTACACCTACTACTGCTACTAAACACACACCTGCAGCCACCGCAATTTGTGTCATTGGTGCAAAGAATGCTTTTAATTTTTGCACGAATGGTAAGCTATCGGCTTCCTCCGGTGTTGGTTGAGAAACAGTAATCTCAACATGTTTTACTTCTTCTAATTCAATTAAATCAGCCATTTTCGCCGTAAAATCAGCACCTAGCAACACTGGTGACTCTTTACGCATTACTGCTCTTACGGTGTGATATGCCGCCCAAGATTCTTGTGAATCTTTATCCTGACAAAGTTGTTCCGTCAACTCGGCACTGACTTCTTCTCCATCCATATAGGCTGAAAGTAACTCTTTTTGCATTTTATAAACTCCGACTTTATTTTAACGTTGCATAAGCGGTTGTATTTTGTTCTCAATCACTTCCCGAGCACGGAAAATGCGAGAACGTACAGTGCCTACTGGGCAATCCATTATTTCTGCGATTTCTTCGTAACTTAAACCTTCAAGCTCACGCAAAGTAATCGCGGTTCTTAAATCTTCCGGCAAACTGTGAATAGTATCAAATACCACTTTTTCAAGTTCGCTAGATAACATTTCATTTTCAGGGGTATCTACATCACGTAAATGGGTTCCCACATCGTAGCCTTCGGCATCTTCAGCCAGAATATCTTCGCTCGGTGGACGGCGCCCCTGTGCCGTTAAGTAGTTTTTCGCCGTATTTACGGCAATTCGATATAGCCAAGTGTAGAATGCACTATCGCCCCGAAAAGATTCAATGGAACGATAAGCCTTAATAAAGGATTCTTGTACAACATCTGGAATGTCGTTATGAGAAATGTAGCGGGTTAAAAGTCCGGCTACTTTATTTTGATAACGAGAAACCAATAAATTAAAGGCTTTTTTATCGCCTTGCTGCACTCTTTCTACCAAAGCCTGATCTGTTAGCTGTTCAGCCATATATCTCCTATGCTACGTCTAACACGCCTTCATATATTCAAGACAGCAAGCTATTGTTGCTTTATCAGACAGAGTTAAAATTGAAAAGTTCCTTATGTATAAAAAATTTCAAAAAATTAACGAACGTTCGTTTTCTGCACATCCTGGATATATTCAACCATCGCTTGCACTTCAGCATCTTCTGATTGACTGCCATTAAAAAACCACGAAAAAAGCTGTAAATCCGTACTGGCAAGTAAACGAATAAAAATATCTTTTTTATTATCAGTCAGTTGGTCAAAATGCGCTTTATAAAAAGGCATGATAATTTTATCCAACTCAAGCATGCCTCGACGACAATCCCATTCAATGCGGAGTTTATTATACTTATCCATAATTCCTCCCTAAATCATTGTAATTATACCTGATAAATTAAAAGTGCGGTTAAAAATTACCGCACTTTTTAATCGAAAAAATCGATTATTCTGTCACTTTTGGCTTAATCACCGCATAAATCACGCCAGTTAATAATGCACCTATTGCAATTGCACCTAAGTAGAGTAATGGTTCAGAAACAAAAGGAATCACAAATAAACCACCGTGTGGTGCTTGCAGAGAAATATTTAATGCCATTGAAATTGCGCCAGCAGTTGCACCACCGATAACCGAGCTAATAATCACACGTAATGGATCGGCAGCCACAAACGGCAATGCGCCTTCAGAGATAAAGCATAAGCCTAAGACAAAAGAAGCTTTACCTGCATCACGTTGATTGCTGGTAAATTTACTGCGTGCAATCCAAGTTGCAATCGCCATACCAATTGGCGGCACCATACCTGCTGCCATAGCGGCGGCCATTGGGGTGTGAACTTGAGAGGCCAACATTCCCACGGAGAACGTATAAGCTGCTTTGTTTACTGGCCCCCCCATATCAATACACATCATCGCACCGATAATCGCACCCAACACCATCGCATTAACTTCACCCATGGATTTCAACCAATCACTTAAGGTGGTCATAATTTGTGAAACCGGTGGGTTAATCACATAAATCATGGCGAGGCCGACAATCAAAGTACCAAAGAGCGGTAGAATTAAAATCGGTTTTAAGGAAGTTAAACTTGCCGGCAATTTAATGGTTGCATTTAACCCTTTCACCACATAACCCGATAAGAAACCGGCAATAATACCACCTAAAATCCCAGCACCCGCTGTGGTGGCTAACATACCGCCAATGAGACCTACCGCAAGCCCTGGACGGTCTGCGATAGAAAAAGCCACATAGCCGGCAAATACTGCAATCATTAGATGGAATGCTGCACCACCACCGATATCCATTAAGGCTTTTGGAATACCATGGAAAATCGTTTCATCTTTGAAGGCTTCGATACCAAACATAAAGGAAATCGCGATTAACAAACCACCAGCAACCACCAACGGCAACATGTGTGATACACCTGTCATCAAATGTTTATAGACGCCTTTTTTCTCGCCGCTTTCTTCTGATTTAGCAGAAGATTTTGCTGCGCCACCTTCATAAATTTTCGCTTCTTTAAATGCCTTATCAAATTCCTGTGCCGTTTTCTTTAACGCTAAACCAGTCGACGTACGATACATCGGTTTTCCTTGGAATTTATCTAACGGCACATCAATATCCGCCGCAACAAAGACTAAATCTGCCGCAGCGACTTCTTCAGGGGTAATTTCATTACCGGCGCCCACTTGTCCACGCGTTTCGACTTTTACCTGCCAACCTTGTTTTTTCGCATAGGTTTCAATGGCTTCAGCAGACATAAAGGTATGCGCAACACCCGTTGGACAAGCTGTAACCGCGACGATATTTTTAACGCCAGAAACGCCGCCAAATCCAACTGCACTTTGAGTAGGTTGAACATAATCCACTGCTTGATTGAGTGCATTCGTAAGCATTACTTCAGGTGAAGCAATCGCCACATCTTCATTGGCTAAAAAGACTTTTTTGCCCACAAGTTCAGCAGAGTTTGGCAAACTAGATCCGAAAACAATCACTAAATCCGCCTCTTTGGCTTGTTCAACCACAATATGATTGGCTTTTTTCGCTGCCACGCTCAATGCTTGGCGAAGTAAATAGGCTTTTGCCGCACCAATTTGCGGAGATTGAGTTAAAAACAAATTCATTACATTATCCTTCAATCACAGAAATTTTGACATTCGCCAGAATTGGCTCAAGCAAGGCGATATCACTCACCCCCACGTTACTTTGCGAAACAGCAAAAGCAGAAACAGCACTTGCAAACGCTAAAGTTTCCGCTTGAGACAAGCCTTTTTCAATACCGAAAATTAAGCCAGCCACCATAGAATCGCCTGCGCCTACAGTGCTCACCACATTTTCACATTTAGGTGGTTGAGCTTGAATAACAGCTTGATCATTCAGCCATAAAGAACCATTCTCGCCCATCGAAATAATCACATTAGCAATGCCTTCTGCTTTAAGTTTTTTAGCTGCAGCAATAATTTCATCAAGAGAATTTAGTGGGTGACCAATCCACGCTTCCAATTCACGATGATTTGGTTTCACCAACCAAGGATGGGCTTTCAAACCTGCTGTGAGTGCAGCATTACTGCTATCTAATACGACTTTCACACCAGCTTGATGTAACTGATTAAGCCAATCTGCAAATAATTCAGGACTGACACCACGCGGTAAACTGCCGCAAACCGCAACGATGTCAAAGTTTTGGCAATACGCTAATGAATCTACTGTAAATTGCTGCCAAGCTTCTGGGGTGATTTGATAACCTAAGAAATTTAGGTCTGTCACATCAGCTTCGGTTTCCGTAATTTTTACGTTAATGCGAGTTTTACCTGCTACGCGATGAAATTTATCTTCTAAGCCTTGTTTTTTAAATAGGGTTTCGAAATCACCCACGTTGTCTTCACCTAAGAAGCCACCAACCGCGACATCTACGCCCAAGTCTTTCAACACCTTGGCAACATTAATGCCTTTTCCGGCAGGGAAAAGACCAAGTGTTTCAACAGTATTCACTTCGCCGATTTCAATACGCGACAAACGCCCGACTAAATCGTAAGCGGCATTTAAGGTAATTGTTGCTACTTTTGCCATCACTTACTCCTTACCTTCACCTAAACCGCTTTCAATGACTGCGCCGATACCGTCAATCGCTTGTTGAGCTTCTTCACCGCTCGCCACAAAACGTAAGCGATGACCTTTCACGACACCGAGCGCCACAATTTTCATCAGACTTTTTGCGCTGACTAATTGGCTATCACGATCTAAGTTTTGTACCGCAACAGACGCATTGTATTTTTTCACTTCATTAACCAGTACCGCACTTGGACGAGCATGTAAACCATGTTCATTACGAATCATAAATACGGCTTCAATGGCATCGGCTGGTAAACCTGTTTTTTCTTCGTGAATTTGTGGTGCGTGCTCACTGCTTACTTCAATGGTATCCGGTTCAGCTGGTGGCACGGTAGAGACCGCTTCGCCAAGCCCACTCGCAATAATCTTACCTAAGGCTTCAATGGCTTGTTTTGCATCATCACCTTCTGCCACAAAACGTAAGCGATGACCTTGAGTCACACCCAATGCCACGATTTTCATTAAACTTTTTGCACTAACCAGAGCGGTTTCTCGAGTAAGATTTTGTACGGTAATCTTGGAGGCGAATTTTTTCACTTCATTAACAAGTACGGCACTTGGGCGAGCATGCAAGCCATGTTCATTACGAATCGTAAAGGTACCAATCACTGTACCTGTCGCGATTTGGTCTTCAGATTGAGTAGCTGGCGAAGCCGGCACTTTACCGCCATTAAGTGCGGTCAAAATTTGCTGCGTATTACCACTTAATAAAATATTTTGGACTTCATCATCCAATAAACGTGCTAATGTCTCGTTGATTTGGTCACTAACAGCCGAGATCGTCAATACGCCTTTCACCGCTTTGCCATTATGATTAAAAATGGTTTTCGCACGACTGAATGCCAACGCATTTTTCAAGTTACCTGATACGGCATCGGTTACCCATAACCCTTTGCCAAGTGGCAGAGCAGAATTGGAGACTACTTCAGAAACAAAGCTATTTTCAACCGCATTTTGCTGTTGTAATTTGCCTGCATTGATAGCAGTAAGTGTGAGCAAACTTTGCGTTTCAATATCTAAGCTTAATGTTTCTTCAGTCATGCTAAAAGCATCGCTTTCGCCTAATAAAATAGCACGGAATTTTTCAACATCTGTTAATTTCGCTAACTGTGCTGCAGTGTCTTCATCACCTAAAACATGCGTTAATTGACGAAGTAAAGCAAGATGCTCATCAGAACGGGCAGCAATACCAATCACAACATAAGCAATATTGCCTTCTCCCCACTCAATACCTTGTGGAAATTGGAAAACTTGTACACCAGTTTTTTTCACCATCGAACGGGTTTCTAATGTACCGTGTGGAATCGCAATCCCATTGTCTAAAAAAGTGGAGGTTTGTTGTTCACGTCCAAGCATGCCTTGCAAATAGCCTTGTTCAACATTACCAGCTTGCTCTAACGCACTTGCAGCCATTTCAATAGCTTGCAGCTTATTTGTTGCTGTAGCATTTAAATGAATGTTGCTTTCCGAAAGTTCTAACATTCTTGCTCCTTCACATTGATGATTTTAAAAAAGAAAAGCTGCTGATGAGATCGCTCATCAACAGCTCAAATTGATTATTGGCCGGTACAGGCTTTGAGTAGCATTTCGCTACCTTGGGAAATGTAAGCGTCATTTTCACCGCGCTCTTTGCCTTTTTGCAAATCACGCATTGCATCGTAGATCCCTTGTGTCAAACTTGGTGAATCAACTTTTTGCCAACAATTCGCGCTTAAGCGGCTGAAGTTGGTTTGTAATGCTTCTGCATGTAACACACCACTGTAATAAGCATACACATCAGAATCATGACCACCTGTGTAAAGTTTATCTTGAATTTGTTTGATTGGAACAACAATACGACCGAGATACCAGTCATTTGCTCCACTTGCAAAATTATCTACAAAGAAATTTTTTGTTACACGATCTTTATAAGTTGCCACAGTGGCTTCATAAGCAGCTGCATAAGATTTTTGGTCGATTTTATCTTTATCTAAATCAATGACCTTTTTGTCTTTACCCATAAACGGAATGTAAGAGGTTATATCTGAAATTGAAGAACAACCTGCAAGCATTACTGCCACAAAGAATACCGAGATTTTTTTAAACATTAAATTTTCCTTATTATAGGAGGTTAAAACTGCTGTTAATTATACTTAGAATGAGGGATTAAGCAAGGCAACGCCTAGTACTACGCCGACTCTTTGCTTACACTGCTGTCTTTGACAATAGAAACTAAAATTTGATCAATTTTGAAGTTTTCAGTATCAATAACTTCAAATTTATATTTATCGTATAACACAAAATCGGTTTTTTTCGGGATTTTGCGTAACATATACATCATAAAGCCACTGATAGTTTCGTAATTTTCTGAATCAGGGAAAGATTCAATATCTAAAGCACGCATAACATCTTCGAGCGGCGTTGCACCATCAATCAACCAAGAGTTTTCATCGCGACTGACGATTTGCTCTTCTTCGTTGGAAACCAATTCGCCCATCACAATACTCATCACATCGTTCAAGGTAATTAAACCCATCACAAGTGCATATTCATTGACGATAATGGCAAAATCTTCACCCGTAGATTTAAATAACTCCAATACCTCGTATAACGAAAGCGTGTCTGGAATAAATAACGCTTTACGCAATAAACGGCTATCGGTTAAATCCACTACTTCCTGTTGAAGATAGAGTGTTAATAAAGTATGAGATTCCACATAACCTAAGATCTTATCCAAACCATTATCACAAATCACTAATTTAGAATGAGAGTCTGCTGATAAGGTATTCAACACTTCCTGACGGGAGAAAGTGCGGTCTAAAAACACGATATTTTCACGGGTTGTCATCGTGGAAGAGACTGTCCGCTCTTGCATATCAAAGATATTCTCAATTAAATAATGCTCTTGTGTTTTTAACACCCCCGCTTCAGCCCCAGCTTCCACTATTGCCACGATATCCTCTGGTGTCATATTATCTTCACGCTTAGTGGATATCCCCATTAAATGAAAGAAGATATTAGAAAGACCATCAAAAAACCATACAATAGGTTTTAAGAAGAAAATGAAGACTTGCATAATGCCAATAGTCCGTAAAGCCACACCTTCAGGATTAATCAATGCGAGACGTTTCGGAATTAAATCGGCTAATAAAACAAATGTTGTTGTTACCATGAAGAAAGCAATCCAAGAGGAGGCTGGCTCAACCCATTCTGCCTTGGTGTATTCATGTAAAAAACTCTGTAAGTGAAGACTAATTGTTGCCTCACCAATCACCCCTCCAAGTACAGCGACCATATTGAGTCCAATTTGGACCACAGTAATAAAACGTCCTGGCTGCTCCTGTAACTTTAAGACTTTCTCCGCTTGGATATTACCTTCATTAGCCAACGTTTGTAATTTAATGCGTCTCGCACCCGCAAGAGAAATCTCAGCTGATGACAAGATTGCACTGACAATAATTAATACGATTAAAATAAAGATCGCTGCAGATAAGCTCATAATGTTCTCTTTATTGGTTTTAAAGTGCGGTCAATTTACCGCTAGTTTTTAGGTTTGAAATGTTATTATTAAATTGTGAGGGCGTTCTATGACGCCCTATTTAAGAAACGCTAATTTTCGCTGTCAAACCAGCCGCGCACAAATTGTACTGAAAGGAAAAGGGTAACTAATAGGAATGCATAGAATACCCAAGATAAAATTGGATGGCTTGGTGTAATATCACCGCTAATTTCTTTCACCGAAACGGCATTACGATATTCATCAAACATCGTCATTCGCCAACCATAATATTTGATTTGTACTAATTTATTTTCATTGCCGAAAGCCTGAGCTTGAGCCTGTAAATTAGCTGAACCAAATTTAAAATAAAATGGAAAACTCCAACGGGTATCTTCATTACGATACACCATGATTTTGCCATCATCATTTTGTGTATTGATGAAATACACATCGCGCGTTGGACCATCAGCCGGATTCGATTTTGTAATCGGGCCATCTTTATCCACACGTTTCACTTCCACACCCGTTACTCGTGTCACATCATAGTGTGGGAAAACGTAGTCCACCACAGCGAACATAAAGCCGTGGAAAACAAAGACCACTAAAAATAAAAAGTACTTAAAAAACTTACGCATAAAACTCTCTCATTTAAATCGATGATTTATTGTACATTAATTTTAAATAAACGCTCGAAGTTTTGTGTACTAATTTGCGCAAATTCTTCTACTGATAGCCCTTTTAACGTCGCCACATACTCGCAAACTTCACGTGTATAAGCAGGCTGGTTCTCTTTGCCACGATAAGGCACCGGCGCTAAATAAGGGGAATCTGTTTCAACCAACAAACGATCTGCCGGCACATAACGAATAGCTTCGCGGATACTTTCCGCATTTTTAAAGGTAATAATGCCCGAACAAGAAATATAAAAACCTAAATCAAGTGCCTTTTTCGCAAAATCCAAGGTTTCTGTAAAACAATGAATTAATCCACCGCACTTTTCTGCATGGTGCTCACGCAACATGGTAATGGTATCTTCTGGCGCTGAACGCGTATGAATAATCACGGGCTTATCCACTTCATTAGCAACGCTGATTTGATCCGCAAAAACCGTTTGCTGTAACGCTTTATTATCCGCGCTGTAATAATAATCTAAACCGATTTCGCCAATTGCAATCACTTTTTTATCTTGCGCTAAACGCAGTAAACGCTCAGCATCGTAAGGTTCTTCTTCAAGATCTAGTGGATGCACACCACAAGCCAAAGACACATTTGGGAATTTGGCTAACTCAGGATAAGCTTTTTCAAAACGGCTTAATGTCACGCCAATAGCGAGTAAATGCTTCACATCTCGTGCATTGGCTTTAGCCACTACATCAGCAATATCTTTGTGTAAATTTTCATAATCCAATGCATCTAAATGGCAATGGGAATCTACGATAAACATAATTTATTTAGTCCTTAAATACGTCGGTAATTAACTTCGTCAAACCATCTAGTAACATTAATTCTGTATTAACGCCATTGATAGTGAGTAAATCCGAGCGTACTTTTTGCATAATTTTATTTGCGGTTAATAACCCAAGCGCAGTTTGCTCGTCTGCAAATTGAGTTACCCCCGTTTTAAGATCAAGTGTTTGCCAGCCACTCTGAATTTCGAGTTTGTATTTAATAGCATCGCTTAAAAACGCTAAAATCCAATCCACTTGCTGTACAGTCCGTTCTTTTTCAAAGAAAGGCAAAATTTCCAAAGGCGAACGACGACGATAAAACAACCAAAATTGGCGTAGGAAATTCTTCCGTTGTTCAATTAATCCTTGCTGGAGTGTTTCTAATGCTGACAGCGGACGCCCCAAATTCATCGCAAGTGCGGTCAATAATTCTGATGTTTCTGCCTGAAATTGAGAAGAAAGCCAATTTAGGGCTTCCGCCTCTGTTGGCAAAGGCACATTCCACACTTGGCAACGGCTGTAAATAGTCGCTAACAATGAAGATGAGGGTTCTGTTTGTAATAAGAAATACGTATTCGGATGCGGCTCTTCCAAAGTTTTGAGCAACGCATTCGCTGCCGCTTCCGTAAGACGTTCTGCATCTTGAATATACACTAATTTATTGCCGTTTTGTTGTGCGTGTTGGCTAACAACTTCATTAATCGCCCGTACCTGATCAACGCCAATGTCTTTGCCTTCTTGAGAGGCTAAAACATGAAAATCTGGGTGACTTTGCGCAGCCATTAAGTGGCAAGCATGACAATGACCACAAGCTACATTATCTGGCGTTTGACACATAATGCGTTTTGTCAAAGCATCAAATAAACGTTCTGCCCCTAGCCCTTGATCGGCTTTAATTAACAACGCATGATGCCCCAAACCTTCGCTAAAAGTTTGGCTAATTTTGTGATAAGTAGGCACTACCCAAGGATAAAGTTCGCTCATCTTGTTTGTGAAACCCACCAATTTTTGACCGCACTTTGTATGTCTGCTTGTACTTGCGCCAAAGGCTGGCCCGCATTAATAATGGCGGCTTTCGGATTGTTCTGTACCAATTCCAAATAACGTTGGCGGGTACGATGGAAGAAATCGAGTCCTTGTTGTTCTATACGATCTAATTCACCACGACCTCTAGCACGAGCAAGCCCTTCTGCAGGATCAATGTCTAAATACAGCACAAAATCAGGCTCAAAATCGCCTAATACCATATTTTTTAAATTTGCCATCAGCGTTTGGTCAAACTGACGCCCACCACCTTGATAGGCCTGCGAAGACATATCGTGACGATCGCCAAGCACAATTTTTCCTTCTGCCAATGCTGGCTTAATCACATTTTCTACCAATTGAATTCGTGCCGCATAAAGCATTAATAATTCTGCTTTATCCGTAACAGGTTCTTCTGTTTCATGCTTGATTAAATGGCGTAATTTCTCCGCTAACGGTGTACCACCTGGCTCACGAGTAAACACGATATCATTTACACCAAGAGATTTTAATGTATCCACCACCGTTTGCATGGCGGTACTTTTACCTGCACCTTCCAGCCCTTCAATGACGATAAATT
The DNA here is from genome assembly GCF_031191205.1 of Haemophilus parainfluenzae ATCC 33392. Taxonomy (NCBI): domain Bacteria; kingdom Pseudomonadati; phylum Pseudomonadota; class Gammaproteobacteria; order Pasteurellales; family Pasteurellaceae; genus Parahaemophilus; species Parahaemophilus parainfluenzae. The sequence continues at coordinate 773,091 of NZ_CP133470.1, forward strand.
TGCCTTGCATTAGTTGGCTCCTTTTTGTTGGTTACGATACCAACGTAAATATTCTTGCACCGCTTTATTATGCTCGTTCAGATTACGAGTAAATTTGTGACCGCCACTTCCATCTGCAACAAAATAATAAAAGTCTGTTTTTGCTGGATGAGCCACCGCCTGCAAAGCGCTCTCACTCACCATGGCAATTGGTGTCGGCGGTAAACCTTCAATCATATAGGTATTGTATGGGGTTATCGTTTCCAAATCTTTCTTACGAATATTACCGGTGTAACTCTCACCCATTCCATAAATCACGGTTGGGTCAGTTTGCAGTTTCATATTGGCTTTTAAACGATTAATAAATACGGAAGCCACTTGTGGTCGCTCCGCCGCAATTCCTGTTTCTTTCTCTACGATAGAAGCCAAAATGAGCATCTGATATGGATCCGCTAATGGGAGATTTTCATCCCGTTCACTCCACGCTTTATCCAAAGCTTTTTGTAAGCGAGTAGTTGAACGTTTTAATAATTCAAGATCCGTCGAGTTTGGGGTGTAATTATAGGTATCTGGATACAACCATCCATCCATGTTATTCCATTCGAAAACGGCTTTTGCAACGGCTGGAATATCTAATAACGCCATGATCTCTTTATCCGTTTTACCTTGCAAGGTTTGTTTTAAGTGTGGTGCGCTTTCAAGGTTTTTACGCCATTCCTTGAACGTTTTACCTTCAATAAACTTCACGCTAAATTGAGCTTCCTTGCCGGAATTGAGCATATCCAATAAATCTTGCAACGTTTTCACACCCGTTAAAGAATAAGTCCCCGCTTTCACCTTGTTGAGCTGCGGTTGTAATTTCAATAACCAAGGCAATAAATCGGCATGTTCAAGAATTTTTTCTTGCTCTAATAAAGCGGCGAGCTTACTGCCAGTAGTGCCTCGCTCAATTGTAAGCAATTGATCTTGCGTGACATTAACCGGCGTATGAACAAACTCAGTTAATTTTTGATAACCCCAAAAACCAACACCGCCAAGAATTAGCAAAAGAATCAGTAAAAAGACAAAAAATTTTTTCATGCGTCACTCATTTTATAAAAACGATAAAAGGGGCAAAATGCCCCCTTATTCTAACGTTTTCTGTTATTTATCGAAATATTGAATATCAGCATTTTTACGTAATGCTTTCACCCAGTCTTTGGTTGCTTCTTGTAATTGGCTATTCACGATTTGTTCGTAAGCTTTTTGACGATAGGCATCTTCTGTTTTATCGCCATCACGACTGCCAGTTACTTCGAGAATATGCCAACCAAATTCAGATTTAAACGGGGCAGAAACAGTACCTTGTGGGGTTGTTTCAACCATTTTTGCAAATGGACCTACATAAGCTTCAGGGAAAGCATAGCCTAAACTTCCACCATTCGCACCTGATAAATAATCTTTAGAGTATTTTAATGCCGCATCAGCAAATGTCATTTTGCCCAAAATAATCTCGCTACGAATACGCTCTAATTCTGCTTTTGCTTGTGCATCGTCCAATAGTGGATTTAATTTTAATAAAATATGACGAACTTCATACTCTTTACCCATCACTTTTTGCGCCGTACCTTTTGCTTTCGCTTCATCAAGCATTTGTTTACCCAATGCCTCCACTTGCTCACGAGTGACATCTACGCTGTTTTGAATGGCATGATTACGCACGCCCGCCATTAACATTTGGCGAGAAATTTGTTGTTTAAATGCATTTAAGGAAATACCTTGATAATCCAACGCATCTAAGAATTGACCATAAGTTAAACCATTTTTTGCCGCAATATCTTCTACGATACGGTTTACTTCTGCTTGGTTTACTTTTACACCGGATTCTTTGATCGCTTTCTCTGTCAGCATATCATCAATAATCTTATCTAATGCTGCACGTTGGCTACCTTTTTTGCCCATCACCGCATTCACTTGGCTTTGTAAAATTGGTGTACCATTTACGGTCGCCACAACGCGTTCTTCTGCTTGTGCTTGAGAAAAAGTAAACAGACCGATCATGGCAAACAAAAGAGATTTTAACATTGATTTTTTCATTTTAGTTGTCTTAAAAAATAATAGGATAATGCTCGTTAGATTATCAATTTTATCAAAGGTTCACAATAGGCTGATCGTTATTTAGGCAATAACGCCACTTCATAGCAACCATCGTATTTTAATGTACGCACCTGAACTTGTTCATCACGGGAAGTCGGCACATTTTTGCCTACATAATCTGCCCGAATCGGTAATTCACGATGTCCACGATCCACTAAAATCACCAACTCAATTTTAGCTGCTCGACCAAAATCCGTTAACGCATCCATCGCGGCACGAATAGTTCTACCGGTGAATAATACATCATCGATTAAAATGACTTCTTTACCCTGAATATTCATATAACTGGAGGCGCCGCTATACACAGGGGTTGGATTTTCAAGCTCAACATACTCTAAGTCATCGCGGTAAAACGTGATATCTAACTCCATCATTGGAAGACTCACACCATTCAACTCTTCAATGCGACGTTGAATCAATTCAGCAATTTCGGCACCACGACGTTTCACCCCAACTAAAATCACATTATTGAAATCTTGGTGCTTTTCAATAATTTCATGGGAAATACGTGAAATTGTACGTAAAAATCTGTCTGCATCAATAATGATTTTTTCCATTTTATCTCTCGCTTTATTTATACCGCTTAAAGTGCAGTTAAAAAACACGGATTTTTTGACCGCACTTTGACTGGAATATTAACCGAATTCTAGCTCTACCGCATTTTCGCCGAGCAAATTCACCAATTCTGTTAGAATCTCATCCGTTGGTGTAATAGACCATTGAATCCCTAAACGCAATAACGCACGACCTTTTGCGCTTTGGTAATATACGTTAATTGGTAAAGTCCCGCCACTAACAGGATCTAACATTTCTTTCAGTTTCTTAATAAAACTTGGACTAATCTGCTCCTCAGACAAACTAATGGCCAGAGATTTCGCATAACGGGAACGCGCCTCATCTAAGGTCATTAGATCCCGTACCGACATTTTTAATCCACCTGAAAAATCGTCAAAACTCACTTGGCCAGATACCACCACAACGGTATCTTTTTGCAGTTTTTCGCCGAATTGGTCTAAGCTTTCACCGAATAGTGTTAAATCCAAACGTCCAGAGCGGTCATCAATGGTTGCGATACCAATTCGATTGCCTTTTTTCGTTGTCGCGAAGCGAGTTGACACCAACAAACCGGCTGCCGTGCTAATCTGTCCTCGGCGGTTTGGTGTGAGATCTTTTAATCGAGTGGAACTGTAATGAGAAAGCTCTTTTAAATAACGACTTACCGGATGGCTGCTTAAATACAAACCAAGGGTTTCACGTTCACCATCTAAAATTTGTTTTTCTGTGTAAGGTGGCGTGTGGGCGTAAGCATTTTCCACTTCTTCGTGTGTTTCTGTCAGCACACCGAACATATCGGCTTGCCCCATGGCCTCATCTTTTGCATGCTGATCTGAAGCTTTGAGTGCATCTTCTAGATTCTTAGATAGCGCCGCACGGTGTGGTCCTAGCTTATCAAATGCGCCCGACATAATCAGACTTTCAAAGGTACGACGGTTAATTTTCTTCAAATCAACGCGAGCGCATAAATCAAATAAATCTCTGAAAATCCCACCTTCATTACGAGCGGTAATCAGTGCATCAATCGGACCTTCACCCACACCTTTAATGGCACCAATACCGTAAACAATTTCACCATTTTCATTTACGCTGAAATGATGTTTCCCTACATTGATATCTGGTGGGGTGACTTTTAAGCCCATACGTAAACATTCATCGTACAAGCCAACAATTTTATCCGTATTATCCATTTCCGAGGTCATTACCGCTGCCATAAACTCAGCAGGGAAATGGGTTTTCAGCCAAAGGGTTTGATAAGATACTAACGCATAGGCAGCCGAGTGTGATTTATTGAAACCATAGCCGGCAAATTTTTCCACCAAGTCAAAAATCTTCATGGAAAGCTCGCCATCAACACCATTTTTTTCAGCGCCTTCTTTAAACACTGAGCGCTGTTTCGCCATTTCTTCTGGCTTTTTCTTACCCATCGCACGACGTAATAAGTCTGCACCACCAAGAGTATAACCTGCTAGCACCTGAGCAATCTGCATAACTTGCTCTTGGTACAAAATAATACCGTAAGTTGGCTCTAAAATCGGTTTAAGGCTTTCATGTTGGTAATTTGCATCAGGATAAGACACTTCTTCTCGACCATGTTTACGGTCAATAAAGTTATCCACCATGCCCGATTGTAATGGGCCTGGTCGGAATAATGCCACCAACGCGATAATATCTTCAAAACAGTCTGGCTGTAAGCGTTTAATCAAATCTTTCATCCCGCGCGATTCCAACTGGAATACGGCGGTCGTTTCAGACCGTTTCAGCAACTCAAAGGATTCGGGATCATCCAATGGAATAGCAGCAATATCGACTGGCGGTTTGCCTTCACGAGCAAGGCGAGCGTTAATCATATCCAACGCCCATTTGATAATGGTGAGTGTACGCAAACCTAAGAAGTCAAACTTCACTAAACCTGCATATTCCACGTCATTTTTGTCAAAGTGAGTAACAGGATGAAGCCCCTCATTGTCACAATAAAGTGGTGCAAAATCTGTAATCAAAGAAGGGGAAATCACCACGCCACCTGCGTGTTTACCCGCATTTCTCGTGACCCCTTCTAGCTTACGTGCCATATCAATTAGGGCTTTGACTTCTTCATCTGAATCATATGCCACTTGTAACTGTGGTTCAGCCTCAAAAGCCTTGTCTAAAGTCATGCCGGGATCAGGGGGAATCATTTTCGAAATACGATCCACAAAGCCATAAGGATGCCCTAATACGCGACCTACATCTCGAATTACTGCTTTCGCTGCCATGGTACCGAAAGTAATAATTTGTGATACCGCACCACGACCATAGGTGTCTGCCACATGATCGATAACGCGATCGCGTCCATCCATACAGAAATCCACGTCGAAATCAGGCATGGAAACACGTTCTGGGTTGAGGAAACGCTCAAAAAGAAGATCGAATTCAAGGGGATCCAAATCGGTGATTTTTAGTGCATAAGCCACCAATGAACCCGCACCCGAACCACGTCCCGGCCCTACTGGAATATCATTGTCTTTTGACCACTGGATAAACTCCATGACGATTAAGAAGTAACCCGGGAAACCCATTTGGTTGATCACATCCAGTTCGACTTGAAGACGCTCATCATACTCTGGTCGTCTTTCTGCCCGCACTTTTTCATCAGGGAATAAAAACGCCAAACGCTCTTCCAAGCCTTCTTTGGCTTTCATCACCAAATAATCTTCCGTGCTCAGCTCGCCAGTTGGAAATTGAGGGAGGAAATATTGCCCCAAACGTAAAGTCACATTACAGCGTTGCGCAATTAATACCGTATTTTCAAGTGCAGAAGGAATGTCCGCAAATAAGTCGCACATTTCTTCTTCTGAACGGAAATATTGTTGCTCTGTATAACGTTTTGGACGTTTTGGATCGTCAAGAGTATAGCCATCATGAATAGCAACTCGAATTTCGTGTGCCTCAAAATCATCAGGCGCAAGAAAGACAACATCATTGGTTGCGACAAGCGGTAAATCATGTTCCTCAGCTAATTTTAATGCAGCTTGAATATAACGTTCTTCATCTGGTCGGCCGGTTCTGGAAAGCGAAAGGTAAAAATGGTCAGAGAAAAATTCTTGATAAAAACTGACCGCACTTTCAGCTTCAGAGCTATTTTCTTTAAGGAGTTTTTTAGCAATATCACCTTGTGTGCCACCCGATAAAATAATCACACCTTCACGGTGTTCAATCAACCATTCTCGGTCAATATAAGGAAGATCCACATAGCCGCGCTGATAGGCTTTTGAAAGCAGTAAAGTGATGTTTTTATAGCCTTCATTGTTCTTAGCAAGTAAAGTGAGGGTAAATAATTCCTCACCGCATAGATCGCTTTTAACATGAACATCTGCACCAATAATCGGTTTAATCCCTGAAGAAAGGGTTTCACCATAAAAACGCACCACACCGCAAAAATTCGTAAAATCTGTTAATGCCAACGCGACCATGTTATCTGCTGCACACGCCTTGACTAATGGTTTCACTTTCGCGATTCCATCAATCATAGAAAAATCAGTGTGCGTACGAAGATGCACAAAACGTGGTTTGGCTGACATTCAAATTCCTTGTTAAGTAAAAGTGCGGTTAATTCTAACGGGATTTTGCAATTGGCTCAATAAAACAAAATGCGAGGCCAAACCCCGCATTTCCAACTTACATTTATGATTATTTTCTTGCCAATGGTGGCACGAAAGTTAAACCTAAATCCCAAGGTTGTTCAATCCAAGTATTTTGTGGAATATCAATCACGTAATCATCCACTAACTCCGCACCCGCAGGTTTTGCGAATACTGTGACAAATTTTGCTTTTGGATACATTTCACGAATTGCACGAGCAGTGTTGCCGGTATCCACTAAATCGTCTACCACGATCATTCCTTCACCATCACCACCTGCGCGGTGTAACACTTTTAATGCACCTTGTTCATCGTGATCATAACTGGCAATACACACGGTTTCTACGAAACGAATATTTAATTCGCGAGCAAGTACCGCTGCTGGGAACAAACCACCACGGCTTACTGCGATAATACCTTTCCACTGAGTGGCAGGAAGTAAACGTTCCGCTAATTTGCGGGCATGCATTTGGAACATATCCCAAGTCACAACATATTTTTCGCTCATAACAAATACCTTAAACTTTGTCGCTAAATAAAAAAATTGCGGAATTTTAACCTGAAATGGCGTTTTATGCTATGATTTCCGCAAAAATTTTAATGAAAAAAGGAGTTCATTATGTCAGAAATTACCACATTACAACCGCAATTACTTTGGAAATGGTTTGATCAAATTTGTGCGATTCCACATCCTTCTCATCACGAAGATGCGCTCGCTATCTTTATTGTTAACTGGGCGAAAGAAAAACAATTTTTTGCTGAGCGTGATGAAGCAGGTAATGTATTAATCCGTAAACCAGCCACAGCAGGAATGGAAAACAGCCAACCTGTTGTATTACAAGCACATTTAGATATGGTTCCGCAAGCGAATGAAGGCAATCCTCATAATTTTACCCAAGACCCTATTCGCCCTTATATCGACGGTGATTGGGTTAAAGCGCAAGGCACCACACTTGGTGCGGATAACGGTATCGGTTTAGCCTCTACCTTAGCGGTATTAGAAAGTACCGATATTGCACATCCTCCACTAGAAGTATTACTTACCATGACTGAAGAAACCGGCATGGATGGTGCCGTAAACCTTCGTCGTAACTGGTTAAAATCGGAAATCTTAATTAATACCGATACCGAAGAAATCGGTGAAATCTATATTGGTTGTGCTGGTGGGGTAAATGCGAATGTTGAACTGCCTGTTCACCGTGAAACCAATTCATTCAGCCATAGTTTACAAATTAACTTAAAAGGTTTACGCGGCGGTCACTCAGGCTGTGATATTCACACCACACGTGCGAATGCGATTAAAGTATTAGCGCGTTTATTAGCAAAACTCTCACAAAATCAACCGCACTTTGCCCTTGCAGAAATTCGTGGTGGCTCAATTCGTAATGCGATTCCACGTGAAGCGGCTGCAACCATTTGCTTCAATCATGATGTAGAAAGCGTGAAAAGTACGGTCAAAAATTTTGAAGTTTTATTGAAAGAAGAGCTCGCTATCGCTGAGCCGAACTTAACCTTAACCGCTGAGCAAGTTGAAAATCCACAACAAACCTTCACGCTTGAAAGCACCCAAAAAGTGATTAATTTGCTGCATGTGTTACCAAACGGTGTCATCCGCAATAGCGATGTGATTAAAAATGTCGTGGAAAGCTCGTTAAGTATTGGTGTGTTAAAAACCCTTGAAGATAAAATCGAAGGTACTATTCTTATTCGCTCATTGATTGAAAGCGGTAAAGAGTATGTAGAAGAAACCTTAACTTCACTCGCAAAACTCACGGGCGCGACAGTTGAATTTTCAGGTTCTTACCCAGGTTGGAAACCAGTAAATGACACCGCAATTTTGACATTAATGAAAAAACATTATGCAGAAGTGCTTGGCAAAGAGCCTGAGATTAAAGTGATTCACGCGGGGCTTGAATGTGGCTTGTTGAAAGAACATTATCCGAATATTGATATGATTTCTGTGGGACCAACTATTCGTAATGCACATTCGCCAGATGAAAAAGTCCAAATTTCAACCGTACAAACTTACTGGGAATTACTCACTAAAGTCTTAGCGGATATTAAATAACCTATAAATAAAAAAGGGCTAAATATTACATTTAGCCCTTTGTTCTTTTATCTTTTATAAACTACGTAATGCTTCGATACGTTTTTCAAGCGGCGGATGGCTCATAAAGAGTTCGCTACGTTTGCCGTTAATCATAAAGGCATTAAGTGAACCTTCCATCTCTTGTGGCTCATGAATTTGTTGTAAACGTTGTAATGCCGCAATCATTTTTTCTTTACCCACAAGGTGCGCAGAACCAGCATCTGCACGATATTCACGATAACGTGAGAACCACATCGCGATAATGCTCGCTAAAATACCAAATACAATTTCTAACACCATTGAAACCAAGAAGTAAATGCCTGAACTACGGCTTTCTTCATCGCCATTACGAGAACTTGCTACCACATTGGCGATCACGCGAGATAAGAAAATCACGAAGGTATTCAATACGCCCTGCAATAAAGTCATGGTCACCATATCGCCGTTCGCAATGTGTGATACCTCATGAGCCAATACCGCCTCTGCTTCTTCTTCCGTCATGGAGTTTAATAAACCCGTACTAATCGCCACTAAAGAATTGTTTTTGGTTGCACCGGTAGCAAAGGCATTCGCATCATTGGAATGATAAATCGCGACATCTGGCATCGGGATGCCGGCTTGCTGCGCTTGACGGCGTACCGTTTCTACCAACCAACGCTCCGCTTGATTACGCGGTTCAGTAATCACTTCCGCACCCACAGAGCGCAATGCCATAGTTTTTGATAAAAATAACGAAATCAATGATCCCACAAAACCGAAAAGCATCGCCATAATTAAAATGCCACCTGTACTATTTCCTGCAATACCGGTCACATTTAAAATAATCCCTAACACAAGCATTACAGCAAAGTTAGTAGCTAAAAATAAAAGGATTCGCATCATAATAAAGTTCCTCAATAAAATAGAAAGTAAACACTGCAATAATGGAGAATTTTTTACAAAATTCAAGGTTAAACAAATAATTTATTGTAAATCTTCTAAGGTATTAAAATTTACAAATCGTCCTTCTCGTTCGTCAAATTGGACAGCAACCGCGCCATTTTTGTTCATAAATTGTAATAAGCGACGTTCGCCCTTATTTAAATAGGCACGTAACTTCTCTTTAAGTTGAACAGACATCAAACAAAATGTCGGGTGTTCACGCGCTTTATCTTTTGCATAAGCCACTAAAGTGCGGTCATTTTTAACCGCACTGTTTAGTTTTTCTAATAAGTTTTGCGGAAAATATGGGCTATCACAAGGCACAAAAAGTACAAAATCTGTTTTAGCTTGTTCGAGTGATGTTAGCATACCACTCAACGGTCCCTGAAAATCAGGCAATTCATCTGAAAATACAGGGAAACCCCATTGTGCATATTCCTCATGGTGACGATTAGCATTAATCGATATATCAACCACTTGGGGTTGTAAGCGCTCAATCACATGACTAATTAACGGTTTATTTTGTAAAAGCTGTAAGCCTTTATCCGCCCCATTCATTCTCCGTGCTTTTCCGCCAGCCAAAATAACCGCACTTATTGTGTATTCCATATTTTCTTATTGCCTTATTTGAAGTATGATCTAGCCTTATTTTTCTCCATTTAAAAGGAAATAGCAATGAAATGTAAGCGTTTAAATGAAGTTTTGGAACTTTTACAACCTTACTGGTCTAAAGACCCAGATCTTAGCTTGCTACAAATTTTGCAAAAAATTGCTGATGAAGCAGGTTTCGATAAGCCCGTAGCAGAATTATCTGATGAAGTGATTATTTATCATTTAAAAATGCACGGTACAGATAAACTTGAGCCGATTCCAGGTATCAAAAAAGATTATGAAGAAGATTTTAAAACCGCATTGTTAAAAGCGCGCGGAATTATTAAATAAGGAAAACAAATGAAAAAAGTTTTATTTTTACTCGGTGCTTTATTTTCATTTAACGCATTCGCAGCTAATTTAGAAGAAGGCAAACAATACATTCAAGTGAGCCAAACCGCTTCTGCACAGCCTGAAGTGATTGAATTTTTCTCTTTCTACTGCCCGCATTGCTATGCCTTTGAAATGGAATACCACATTCCAAAACAAGTGGCAGAAAGCTTACCAAAAGGCACTGAATTTAAACAATATCACGTTAACTTCTTAGGTCGTCAATCTGAAAATCTCACTCGTGCATGGGCATTAGCGATGGCGCTTGGCGCAGAAAACAAAGTAAAAGCGCCTTTATTTGAAGCCGCACAACAAGATAAATTAAGCTCAATGGATGATATTCGTAAAATCTTCATTGATAGCGGTGTAACTGCTGAACAATTTGATAACAACATCAACAGCTTTGCTGTAAACGGTTTAGTGAATAAACAAGTAAATGCGGCTGAGCAGTTTAAAGTACATGGCGTACCTGATTTCTATGTGAATGGCAAATATCGTGTAAACCCTGAAGGCTTAAATTACGATGATTTCGTCAAAGATTATGTAGAAACCGTGAAAGGTTTATTGCAAAAATAAAAAAAAATTGGTTTAATGCCTGCCGTTTTTAAATATAAAGAAGAGAGATGATTATGGCTGCTAGCTTCAGTGTTACTCGTCGTTTTTTTGACGACAAAAACTACCCACGCGGATTTTCCCGTCACGGTGATTATACAATCAAAGAATCCCAAGTATTAGAGCAATATGGTCAAGCGTTTAAAGCATTAGATTCAGGCGAACGCAAGCCAGCGACAAAAGAAGAAAAAGAATTTGTTGCTTTTTGCCGTGGTGAACGTGCACCGGAAACTTTCTTCGAAAAAACGTGGAATAAATATCGTACTCGCATTAACACAACAAAACGTGTTTACACCTTATCAGGTGATGTGAGCGAAGCGGCTTCTGGCGGCGAAGATTATTCTGGCGAATAATACATTTTAAAAGGCAGGCAGACGCTTGCCTTTTGCTTTTTTACTCAATCCCCATGCTTGCCAAGGGCTGTGGGATATTTATCATTCAAACGTAAACATCAATGCAACTACCCATTTCCCAATATACCGAACTCCTGCAAAAAAAGACTGAAAAACTGACCGCACTTTTGCAGCCCTTTAACGCCCCAGAAATAGCCGTGTTTGATTCACCAACCAGCCATTATCGGATGCGTGCGGAATTTCGTATTTGGCATGATAAAGGCGATTTTTATCACATCATGTTTGATCAAAGCACCTTGCAGCGTTATCGAGTGGATGAATTCCCAATTGCCAGCAAACTGATCAATCGCATGATGAAAACCTTACTGCCGTTGTTAAAAACGCAGGAAGTGCTGCATAAAAAACTGTTTCAAATTGATTATTTGAGCACACTCAGCAATAAGATTATTGTAAGCCTGCTTTACCACAAGCAACTCACGGAAGAATGGCAAAATGCTGCCGAAAACTTGAAAGACGAATTACAACAACTTGATTTTGATGTTCAGCTGATTGGTCGTGCGAGTAAACAAAAAATCTGTTTAGAACAAGATTTTGTTGATGAAGTATTACCAGTGAAAGGGCGTAATTATGTTTATCGCCAAGTAGAAAATAGTTTCACTCAGCCAAATGCAGCAGTGAATTGCAAGATGTTGGAATGGGCAATTGATTGCACTCAAGGTTCTCAAGGCGATTTATTAGAGCTGTACTGCGGTAACGGCAATTTTTCTATCGCCCTTGCACAAAACTTCCGCAAAGTACTTGCTACTGAAATTGCCAAGCCATCCGTTGCGGCTGCACAATTTAACATTGCGGAAAATGGCATAGATAATCTGCAAATTATCCGTATGTCGGCAGAAGAGTTTACCCAAGCAATGAATGGTGTACGTGAGTTTAATCGCTTAAAAGGCATTGATTTAAAAGCCTATCAATGCAATACGATTTTTGTTGACCCACCACGAGCAGGGCTTGACCCTGACACGGTAAAACTGGTACAGAATTACGATCGTATTTTGTATATTTCCTGCAATCCACATACCCTTTGTGAGAATTTGCAAACCCTAAGCCAAACCCACCGCATTGAAAAAGCGGCGCTGTTTGATCAATTCCCTTACACAGATCATATGGAAAGTGGCGTATGGCTGGTGAGAAAATAAAAATTCAACTGCTTGCCGAAGAGGGAAAATTATCAGAATTGACCGCACTTTGCGCCCCTCTTGGTATCGAGCATTGCACTGAAAGTCCGCTTGCATTGGTGCAAACTGAAACTCATCTCGCCTTGCGTAAGCTAGACGAGCCCAAATTGGGCGATGTGTTTGTGGATTTCGTAGCTGGAGCCATGGCGCATCGTCGTAAATTTGGCGGTGGACGTGGCGAAGCTATTGCCAAAGCTGTAGGCATTAAGGGTGCAGAATTGCCGAGCGTGATTGATGCCACAGCAGGACTTGGTCGAGATGCCTTTGTTTTAGCTTCTATCGGTTGCCAAGTGCGTTTAGTGGAACGCCATCCCGTGGTGTATTTGCTATTGCAGGATGGACTTAACCGAGCCTATCAGGATGCAGAAATAGGCGAAATGATGCAGCAAAATATGCAATTATTGGACATTCATCATATTACCGAACTCAATCCACAAACCGAGAGTGCCGATGTGGTGTATTTAGATCCAATGTATCCGCACAAACAAAAATCTGCCCTAGTCAAAAAAGAAATGCGCGTATTCCAACATTTGGTTGGTGCAGATTTGGATGCCGATGAGCTCTTGACACCTGCGCTACAATTAGCCCGTAAACGCGTGGTGGTAAAACGTCCTGATTATGCGGAGTTTTTAGCGCAAAAAGCGCCCCATGTCAGTCGTGAAACCAAAAACCACCGCTTTGATATCTATATGGGGGAAGCACAATGCTAAAAGAAAGTGCTGTTGTGATGAGCTATGATGCAGAAACGGGGCTTGCTAAAGTGAAATGTCAGTCACAAAGCGCCTGTGGATCTTGTTCGGCTAGAGAAGCCTGTGGAACAGCTTCCCTGTCTGAACTCAATGGAAAACGAGGCGAGCATATCTTTACGCTCGAAACCATTACGCCACTGCGTACAGGCCAAATGGTGGAAATCGGCCTAGAAGAAAAATCCATGTTATTTTCTGCATTATTAATGTATATCGTGCCACTTTTCACGTTATTAGTTGCAACATTACTTTCCAACTATATCAGTGAGAATGAACTCATTCGTGCGATTTTAATCTTTATTTTGACCGCACTTTCCTTTGTCATGGTTAAACGTTACACCAGTAAACTTGATCAACAAACGGAATTTCAGCCTGTTTTGTTGAGAGTATTATCCTAAATAAAAAGAACGGTTGAAAACAATTAAATTTTCAACCGCTCTTTTGTACTTAGCTTATTGCAACTTATTACTTGAAAGGCCTACACGAAAATGTAGGCTTTTCTTTTTTAATTAGCTTGTGATTTTTTAAGATCAAATTTGTAAGAAACAAAGCCATACAATGTCCAACCAATAAAGGTCACAATTGAACCATATAACATCGCTTGTTCACCGGCTGCATAAAGTGCATAGATACTATAGAGAGAACCAATAAAGGCAACAAAAACGGTTGTTTTATATTTTTGTGGCGCAACATTTTCCGCTTTCAATAACACTGCAAGAGCAGCCATTGAGAGCAAGTATGGAATGACGTTTGTGACCACCGCTAAGTCCACTAACACATTGAATTGTTTATTTAATGATGGGCTAATTGTCATTAATGAGAGTAATGTTTGTAACGCAGTGATAGTTACCATACCAACGATTGGTGCATCTTTACTGGTAACTTTTTTGAAGAATGCCGGGAAATAGCCTTCTTCCGCTGAAGATTTAAATACTTGAGCAATAGTGAACTGCCAGCCTAATAATGAACCGAAGCAAGACATAACCATTAAGCCCATGATGACTTTACCGATTGTTTCATTAAACATATGAGCAAAGGCTAAACCAAATGGTGCTGTTGAGTTAGCGAGTTCAAGGTTAGGTACAATACCTGCGATCACGTTAGTTGAAACGATATAAATTACCGCTGCGCCTAAAGTACCACCAAGTACTGCGATTGGTACGTTTTTCTCAGGGTTTTCAACAGCATCTGCATTCGCACAAGCTGATTCTAATCCTAAGAACGCCCATAATGTCATTGAAATAGAGACGCCGATCGCTTCAAAGGTAGGCACATTGTGTGGGTTCCAAGAATTCACATACATTGAACTATCAAACCATTTCCAACCGATGATTGAAATACCGACCACAGGAATAATTACCCCCCAAATGGTGAATGAACTGATGTTACCGGTAATTCTTGCACCACCAAAGTTAAGAATGGTCGCAAGCCACAGTGTAAAGATTGTCCATAATGCAATAGAAAGTGGAGAAAGGGTTGCACCAAGGAACTCGGAACCATAACCCACAGCAGAAATCGCGATTGCTGTATTCGCAATAACTAACGACACACCGTAAGTGTAGTTTGCCATGAAGTTACCGGCTTTGCCGAAAGAGTATTCCGCATAACCGCCCATACCACCAGATTTTTTACTGAACATACCACATTGGGCAAATGCGTAAGCTAAAGCTGTTGAACCTACAGCTGTTACAAGCCAAGAAACGATGGAAATAGTCCCAATTTCGGCTAATTTGGTCGGTAACATAATGATACCGGAACCCATCATATTAACCATGGTAAGAATGGTGAGTTGTACCACACCAATTTTATTACTTTTAGCACTCATAATTTATACTCCTACAAGTGCGGTCAAAAAATCAAATGTTTTTAACCGCACTTTTTTGTTTGTGCTGAGAGGGTGATGAGGAAAACCTTCATAACCTCACTTTATTAATAGTCAGTTAAAACATAGCCATATGCACGAGTACGTCCATCAGGATCTTTTTGTAAGTAAACCCCTTGGATTTCAGGTGCGAAGCCAGGTAATGTGTTGATGCCCTCTTCTAACGCAAGGAAGTATTTTTGTGCAGTTGGACTCCATCTTTCTCCTGGCACCACACATAACACACCCGGAGGATAAGGTAACGCACCTTCCGCGGCCACACGACCAACAATGTCTGTTAATGGAACAAGTTCAACTTTGTTACGAACGAATTCAATATTCGCATCGTGTGGATTTAACGCATATTCCGGTAATGTTGCTTTGCGGAATAGGTCTTTTTGAAGTTGTTTTACATTACGGCTTACATAAAGGTCATGCATTTCTTGGCATAATTGACGGATGGTGTAGCCTTTGTAACGGTCTTCATTGTTTTTATACACAGTTGGCAATACATCTTTTAATAAAGAGTCTTGTTTAATGTGTTTTTCAAACAAGGCGATTTGAGCAACCAAAGTTTGCATTTTGGTGAGGGTTTCTGCCGGAGTGAGCAAGAATAAAATTGAGTTCAAGTCACATTTTTCCGGAATAATACCGTTTTCACGTAAGTAGTTAGCAAGAATAGTTGCTGGTACACCAAATTTTTCATATTCACCGGTTTCTAAGCTAATACCTGGCGTGGTAAGCAAGAATTTACATGGGTCAACGAAGTATTGTTCATCAGCATAGCCTTCAAATTTATGCCATGTATCTGTTGGGTGGAATTTGAAGAATTCGAGATTAGTTGCAATTTCTTCTGTGTCATAATCTTGCCATTTTTTACCTTTAATTATGGTTGGAATAAATGGACGAATTAATTCACAGTGATTTAATACTAATTTACGTGCTTCGATACCCACTTTCACACATTCATGCCATAAACGACGACCCGCTTCACTACCTTGAATTTTCGCATTCACATCTAATGCCGCAAATAATGGATAGAATGGACTGGTTGATGCATGTAACATAAAGGCATTATTGAAACGTTTGTGGTTTACATAACGATCTTGACCTTTAATGTGTTTATCTTTTTTGTGAATTTGTGAAGTTTGTGAGAAACCTGCTTGTTGTTTATGAACAGATTGAGTCACTAAAATACCAGGGTCATTTTCATTTAATTCAAGCAATAATGGCGAGCAGTCTTTCATCATTGGAATGAATTGTTCATAACCTACCCATGCAGAGTCGAATAAGATGTAGTCACAAAGATGACCAATTTTATCTACCACTTGACGTGCGTTATAAATTGTACCGTCATAAGTACCTAATTGGATAACCGCTAAACGGAATGGACGTTTTTGATTTAATTTTTCAGGTGCGACTTCTTTAATTAATGATTTCAAATAATCTTCTTCGAAGCAGTGACTATCAATACCACCAATGAAACCAAATGGATTACGTGCTGTTTCTAAGTAAATTGGGGTTGCACCTGCTTGAATTAATGCACCATGGTGATTTGATTTATGGTTATTACGGTCAAATAACACTAAATCGCCCGGAGCAAGTACAGCATTTAACGCAACTTTGTTTGAAGAAGAAGTACCATTTAATACGAAGTAAGTTTTATCCGCATTGAATACTTGAGCTGCGTATTTTTGTGCATCACAAGCTGCCCCTTCGTGAATTAACAAGTCACCTAATTTCACGTCAGCATTACAAATATCTGAACGGAAAATATTTTCACCGTAGAAGTCATAAAGGAAACGACCTGCTGGATGTTTACGATAGTATTGACCACCTTGATGTCCTGGACAGTCAAAAGCAATATTACCCATTTCCACATATTCACTTAACATTTTGAAGAATGGCGGTAACATTTTTTCTTCATAAAGTTTTGCTGCAGTTTCGATTTGACGACTATAAAGCTTAATATCATAACCATTTAAATCTTGAATATGATAAATAGCATCATAGAATTTCGGATCAACTTGTTCTTCTTCAGTTTGAACAACAAATACTGGAATACCAAAGTTCGTTGCCTGAATACGTTCAAGGTAGTCACCGACATCTCCTGAAGTCAACACAATAGCGGAAACATCAGTAAAGTCTGTTTTGGTAATTTCAACTAATTCTCTATGTGTAGAGAAATATTGTTCAACTTTTGGACTATATGCAATTTTTAAGTTTGGCATAATAAACTCCTTTTATTTATTTTTGACGTAAAGCTACCCTGCGTTATTAATTTTAATAACACAATAGATTTATTTAGAATAAAAAAAACCTCTCTAGTTTTTTATAAAAAAACTAAAGTAATAATTTTTTATTTTAAATTAAATAAGATTAAGTTAATTTCGAAAAAATATTTTTTGCCTATTTTAAGCAACACAAAAATATTCAGAAATTAATCTGTGGAGACTCTCTAAACAGAGAGAAAAACTCTGTTTAGAGAGTCGTATTGGATGGTTTGTTTTGAGAAGCGAATACTGAGTATGAAAAGCAAGAGCGATGAGACGGCATCATAATATGGCGTGTACGACGGATATGAGCCATCAAAGAGCGACCTTTTATCGGATTAAACCGTAAAAGTCTCAATACTTTCGTATGGACGTATCTGTGTATATATGTACGCAGTAGCATAGAAAAAATCCCTCTTTTTATCTAAACTAACCTTTGTTAGGTATACTCTATTCTCGTGCAAAGATTATGTCAATAATATTTTTCAAAAAATGTGATCGTTATCAAAAAATAAATTTAAATTTCATATAAAATAAAACCACAAAAAGTACGGAAATAAATTATTATTAAAATTAGATGATGAATAACGTTATCAATTTAACGAGAGCTTTCCTAAGCTAAACTTGCCACCATTACCGCCTTAATGGTATGCATACGGTTTTCAGCTTGTTCAAATGCAATATTCATCGGAGACTCAAAAACATCTTCTGTGACTTCAATACCATTTGCTAATTCAGGATATTTTTCTGCAATTTGACGACCCATTTGGGTTTCACTGTTATGGAATGCAGGTAAACAATGCATGAATTTTACTTTTGGATTACCCGTACGCTTCATGAGTTCTGGCGTGACTTGATAAGGAAGCAATAACTTAATGCGCTCTGCCCAAGCGTCTAATGGTTCGCCCATTGAAACCCAAACATCGGTATGCACAAAATCAACACCTCTTACGGCTGTGTCGATATCTTCAGTGACAGTAATCTGCGCACCACTTTCTTTAGCAAAACCTTCACACATTTCAACAAAACCGGCTTCTGGCAATAAGGCTTTAGGGCCGCAAATACGCACATCCATCCCAAGTTTAGACCCAATCAATAAAAGAGAATTCCCCATGTTATTACGCGCATCACCAATATACACATAACTAATTTGACGAAGTGGCTTGTCACAATGTTCAATCATCGTAAGAACATCCGCAAGCATTTGTGTAGGATGAAACTCATCCGTTAAACCATTAAACACCGGCACACCAGCATAATCTGCAAGTTCTTGTACAGTACTTTGTTTAAAGCCTCGATACTCAATCGCATCATACATTCGCCCGAGAACTCTCGCGGTGTCTTTCATGCTTTCTTTATGTCCAATTTGAGAAGAGTTTGGATCGATATAAGTCACTCGAGCACCTTGATCATAAGCTGCAACTTCAAAAGCACAGCGAGTACGTGTTGAAGTTTTTTCAAAAATGAGTGCAATATTTTTACCTTTAAGTTGTTGCTGCTCTGTCCCTGCATATTTAGCACGTTTTAAATCACGCGATAAATCTAACAAATAATTAATTTCGTGTTCTGAATGATGAACAAGACTCAATAGGTGTCTATTTTTAAGATTAAAAGCCATCGCGATCTCCTTATCAGATGCCATCAATAAATGCTGGCCAACTTACTGTGAATAACTTAATTTTAGTGGATTGGATAGCCTATTTTTGTCCCAAACGTGAAGTTTTGCAACCGAATTCAATTCTTTATTTTGTGATGCGTATCACACTTCATTTCAGAACTTTATATTGCGCTTTCTTTATATATAAAAGAGATTTAAAATCCCGTCGATTCTCACACAACAGGAGCACATATGATCAACAGAAGAGATTTCATCCAACTTGGCGCAAGCAGTATTTTAGCGTTAAGTGCGAGCCGCTTTGCTTTTGCAAAAAGCGACACACAAGTCGATTTACGTATTGTGGCAACAACCGATATTCACAGTTTTTTAACTGACTTCGATTACTACAAAGATGCACCGACTGAGAAATTCGGTTTTACCCGTGCAGCAAGCTTGATTCGTCAAGCACGTAAAGAGGTGAAAAACAGCGTTTTAGTTGATAACGGTGACTTAATCCAAGGTAACCCAATTGCTGACTATCAAGCAGCTAAAGGTTATAAAGAAGGCAAATCAAACCCAGCTGTGGATTGCTTAAATGCGATGCACTATGAAGTAGGGACATTAGGTAACCACGAATTTAACTATGGCTTAGACTATTTAGCGGATGCGATTAAACAAGCTAAATTTCCTATCATCAATGCCAACGTAGTGAAAGTAGGCACTGAAGAGCCCTATTTCACACCTTATGTAATTCAAACGAAAGAAGTGGTGGATAGCCAAGGTAAAACGCACAAACTAAACATTGGTTATATCGGTTTTGTGCCACCACAAATTATGGTGTGGGATAAAGCAAATTTACAAGGCAAAGTTGAAACGCGCGATATCGTGAAAACCGCACAAAAATATGTGCCAGAAATGAAACAAAAAGGTGCCGATATTATTGTGGCACTTGCACACACTGGGCCATCTGACGAACCATATCAAGAAGGTGCAGAAAACTCAGCATTCTATCTTGCTGATGTACCACACATTGATGCAATTGTTTTCGGTCACTCTCACCGTTTATTCCCGAATAAAGAGTTCGCAAAATCACCAAATGCAGATATTGCTAAAGGTACCGTAAAAGGCGTACCTGAAAGTATGGCTGGCTACTGGGCAAACAACATCAGTGTGATCGACTTAACCCTTGCTCAACACAACGGCAAATGGTTAGTGACTGATGGTAAAGCGGTACTTCGCCCAATTTATGATGCTGAAAACAAAAAAGCGACCACAGAAAGTGATGCCGAATTGACCGCACTTTTAAAACCTGTGCATGAAGCCACCCGTGAATTCGTGGCACAGCCAATCGGTAAAGCCACCGATAACATGTACAGCTACTTAGCCTTAGTGCAAGATGACCCAACCATTCAAATTGTGAACCAGGCACAAAAAGCTTACGTTGAAAAAGTGGCACCAAGTGTTGCAGCAATGGCGGGCTTACCAATTTTAAGTGCGGGCGCACCGTTTAAAGCAGGCGGACGTAAAAATGACCCTACTGGCTATACAGAGGTGAACAAAGGTGAATTAACCTTCCGTAACGCAGCAGACTTATACCTCTATCCAAATACCTTAGTTGTTGTCAAAGCAACAGGTGAAGAATTGAAAGAATGGTTAGAATGTAGCGCAGGTATGTTTAAACAAATCGATCCTACCAGCGACAAACCACAATCTTTACTTGATTGGGACGGTTTCCGTACTTATAACTACGATGTGATTGACGGCGTAAATTATGAATTCGACCTGACTCAACCACCGCGTTATGACGGCGAATGTAAATTGATTAACCCGAACTCACACCGAGTGGTGAATTTAACTTACCAAGGTAAACCGGTTGATCCAAAAGCAGAATTCTTAATTGCAACTAACAACTATCGTGCTTACGGTAATAAATTCCCAGGCACAGGCGATGCGCACATTGTTTACGCTTCTCCTGATGAAAATCGCCAAATTCTTGCGGATTATATCAAAGCAGAAAGCGAAAAAAATGGCCATGTAAACCCTAGTGCGGATAAAAACTGGCGCTTTGCACCGATTAAAGGTAACGATAAATTAGACGTACGTTTTGAAACCTCGCCAAGCGAACAAGCAGCGAAATTCATTCAAGACAATGCACAATACCCAATGAAGAAAGTCGGCACCGATGAAGTGGGATTTGCGGTATATCAAATTGATTTATCGAAATAACAAAAAAGGGCGTGCTCAGCACGCCCTACTTATTTCAAAGTGCGGTCAATTTTGACCTTATTTTTCTTCCTTTGGAAGTCTGATTAAGGAAAAGATCAAGCCGCCCCAAATCACAAAAAGCGCCACAATCATCATTATAATTGCAATACTTGTCATCTTTATTCTCCTTTTTCTTCAAGCTTGAAGTTGTCTTCATTTTTCCATTTTAAACGAGAAAGAATGAATGAAACCACGACAAGCGAAATTGCCATGCCCCAACCAAAGATATTTACAAACCAGCTCGGATAGCCTTCATAACCTTCAGTAAATACTTTTGCACCTTCACTGAATAACATAAAGGCAAGAATACCGGTGGTGATGACAATGCATAAACGCCATAGGAAACCCACTTTGAATGAAGAGCTTTGATTTAAGTGGTTGCCTAATAAGCCTAGTTTTTCATTTGCAACAATCACAATTAATGAAACAAATGCCACTGCTACAATACCAAAGTAGTTCACAAATTTATCGAACACATCAAGCATTGGTAAACCTGTTGTGGTACCAAATAAAATGACTGATACCACCATCATTGGTAAACCAACAACAAAGGTCGCTTTTGCTCGACGTAAACGGAGTTTGTCTTGAATCGCTGAAATGATTACTTCAATAACAGAGATAAATGAGGTTAATGCCGCAAAGGTTAATGAACCGAAGAATAATACCCCTAATACTTCACCGAATGGTGCTTTATTAATAATGGTTGGGAATGCAAAGAAGGCTAAACCAATACCACCTTTTGCTACTTCGCTCACTTCTACACCTTGTGCGGTTGCGATGAAACCTAATGCCGCAAATACACCAATACCCGCAAGCACCTCAAAACTTGAGTTCGCAAAACCAACAACTAAACCGCTACCTGTTAAATCTGAATCTTTTTTCAAGTACGATGCATACGTAATCATAATCCCGAAACAGATGGAAAGAGAGAAGAAGATTTGACCGTAAGCCGCAATCCACACGCTCGGATTAGAGAGTTTTGACCAGTCTGGTGTAAATAGTGCGTTTAAGCCTTTTTCTGCACCTGGTAAGAATAAAGAATAAACGACCAACGCTACAAACATCACCACTAAAACAGGCATTAAGATATCTGAAGATTTAGAAATCCCTTTTTGAATACCTAAAGAAAGTACGCCTAACGCCACTAACCATACAGCAATTAATGGACCAGTTACCATGCCGACAAACTCAAAGCTCACACCATTGCTGATATCGCCCATTTTTAAGAATTCGTGTAGGAAGAAATCAATCGGTTGGTCGCCCCAAGCAGAATTAAGTGAGAAATAGGTATAGCTTGCCGCCCAACCTAATACCACGGCGTAGTAAAGACCGATGATGACGTTCACCATCACTTGCCACCAACCAAACACTTCAAAGTGTGGGTTAAAGCGACGATAAGAAAGCGGTGCACCACCACGATGGCGATGACCGATTGCGTAATCTAAGAAAAGCAATGGAATACCAGCGGTTAAAAGTGCAATAAGGTAAGGGATAATAAATGCACCGCCACCGTTTTCATAAGTGGTATAAGGGAAACGCCAGATGTTTCCTAAGCCAACAGCGGATCCAATCGCCGCCATAATAAATGCTTTCCGACCAGAGAAGGTCTCGCGCTTTGCGTTTGACTGCGTCATATTAAGTTCCTTTTGAATGAAGAAAGATTTCAATATAATGAATTCTAAAACCGAGTCAAGAACTTGGTTTAAAGAGAGGTTAAATTCAGTGAATTTTTTTTAAATTTTACTGACTAAAAGCCGTATTTAACTACTGTCAACAAAACAACCAAAAGGAAACATTTATGGATCTTAACAGCATTTTAAACCAAGTTTTAGATGTCGCTAAAAACTCTGCAAGCAAACTTGAAACTGGCAACCAAACTATCGACTCTCTCACTAAAGTAGGCGGCGGTGCTGCGTTAGGCGGTATTTTATCAATGATTTTAGGCCGTAGCGGTGGCGCAAGTTTAGCAAAATTAGGCTCACTTGCTGTATTAGGTAATCTTGCTTATCAAGCGTACCAAAACTATCAAAAATCCCAACAAAACAGCCAACCAAGCATTTCAGAAAATGCGTTTGATGTATTAAATTCATCAAGCCATGTCGATGCGGGTGAGTTGATTTTACGTACGATGATTGCTGCAGCGGCAGCAGATGGTGAAATCACTGAAGACGAAAAACAAACTATCGCAAATGAAGCAGGTAACAACCCTGAATTAGCACAGTGGCTTGAACAAGAAATTCAAAATCCAATTTCTATCAACGAGATTGCTCGTCTTGTAGGTAATGATACTGCACTTGCAAGCAATGTGTATTTAGCAGCTCGTTTAGTAAGCAAAGATTTATCTCGCAAAGAAATCATTTTCTTAGCAGATTTAGCACAAGCATTAGGCTTAGACGATGCGCTTGTTGAACAATTAGAAAAACAAGCAGGCTTCTAATTTTACGTGCAGAAAACATTGCATTTTCTGACCGCACTTTTCATAAAAAAACACGATAATCTTGGTTATCGTGTTTTTTTCGTTTGTTTTTTCGCGAAAATCTAACCAAAGGCGAAAAATTCCGCTACAATGCAAAACTTCAATATTCATAAAATTATTTAATAATCATAAAAACGGGAAGCAACATGACAGGCGCACAACTCATTATCGAATGTTTAAAAGCGCACGGTGTAACCGATCTTTTCGGCTACCCAGGCGGGGCAATCATGCCAACCTATGATGCCATCTATGACTCAGGTCTTGACCATCTCCTTTGTCGTAACGAACAAGGTGCCGCAATAGCTGCGATTGGTTATGCGCGCTCTACTGGCAAAGTCGGCGTTTGCGTGGCAACCTCTGGCCCAGGTGCAACCAATTTAATTACCGGTTTAGGCGATGCCTTTGCTGACTCTGTACCAATCGTGGCATTTACTGGCCAAGTGGCTGCTCCCCTTATCGGTACCGATGCTTTCCAAGAAGCCGATGTTTTAGGTTTATCTCTTGCTTGCACCAAGCACAGCTACATTGTGCAATCCATCGAAGAACTCCCCGAAATTATTGCCTCTGCTTTCCAAATTGCACAAAGTGGCAGACCAGGTCCAGTTCTCATTGATGTGCCTCGTAATATCCAAGTGAGCGATGTACCTGAACATGTAAAACCTATTGTCAAACCAGTCGTAAAACCAACCGCACTTTCAGAATTAAAATTAACTGAAGCAAAAGCATTATTGGCGCAAGCAAAAAAACCGGTGCTTTATGTAGGCGGCGGTGTAGGTATGGCGAAAGCCACACAAGCGGTCAACAAATTCCTACAAATCACCAAAATGCCATCCGTTTCAACATTGAAAGGTTTAGGCTCAATTGACCCAACCGATCCCGTTTATATGGGCATGATTGGTATGCACGGCACAAAAGCCGCAAACGTTGCCGTACAAGAATGTGATTTATTGTTAGTGTGCGGTGCACGTTTTGATGACCGTGTGACCGGTAAATTAGACAGTTTTGCGCCACACGCCAAAGTGATCCATTGTGATATTGATGCAGCAGAAATCAACAAACTCCGTGTGGCAAATGTTGCTCTTCAAGGTGATTTAATTCAAGCCTTAGAGGCTTTAAGTATCCCGCTTGAGATTAATGATTGGCGAGCACACATTCAAGCATTGAAAGCCAAACTCGATTTCACTTATATTGACAATGCAGGCAGCCGACCGATTGACCCTTGGTCGTTGCTCAACACGCTTTCTCAGCGTAAACCACAAAATGCGGTGATTTGTACCGATGTGGGCCAACACCAAATGTGGTCTGCACAACATATGCGCCATTTCGCACCAGAAAACTATATTACCTCCGCGGGTTTCGGCACCATGGGATTTGGTTTACCTGCAGCGGTAGGCGCGAAAAAAGCACGCCCTCATGATGAAGTGATTTTGGTAACAGGCGATGGTTCATTGATGATGAACATTCAAGAATTAGGCTCAATCAAACGTGGCAAATTACCGGTAAAAATTTTGCTGTTAGATAACCAACGCCTTGGTATGGTGCGTCAATGGCAAGACCTTTTCTGGAACAAACGCCGTTCAGAAACCATTTTAGAAGATAACCCTGATTTTGTGATGTTGGCAAAAGCCTTTGATATTCCAGCTGAACGCATTGAACAAGCTGACGAAGTAGATGAAGCGCTTAATCGCTTATTAAATAGCGAAACCGCTTATTTGTTACAAGTATGCATTCCACCTGATGAATGTGTATGGCCATTAGTCCCACCGGGTGCGTGCAATGCCGATATGTTGGAGGAAATTTAAGATGAACCAATATACTTTTGACTTGATCGCTCAACATCGCCCAGAGGTTTTAGAACGTGTATTACGCGTAATTCGTTTACGTGGTTTCACAGTGACTAATATGGATATGATCTTGGTAGACACCCAAGTGCAGTTAAAAATCACTGTAAAATCTGACCGCACTTTTGATTTGTTGGTGAATCAGTTGGCGAAGTTACCGGATGTGATTGAAATTAAGTAAAGGAACTTAAAAATGAAAAAGCTATTTACTTTTATTTTTCTGTTGTCAACAATCGTTTTGGCTGCTTGCTCGTCACGTTCGTCATCAACAACACAAGAGCCCATTGAGATGTTTATGTTTGGTCAAGATTGCAAGCTTTTTGTCTTTACCGATAAAGAAAGTTTTGAACTCTGTAGCTCTAGCGTCTCTGATTTATCGACATTTTTGAATAGCCCCTATGCCAAAGCGATTGAAAAAGTCATACCAGTTTTCCTTATCGATGAAGAAGACAAAAAGGTTTCTGCAAGATTAACATTGTATGTGCGAGCAGATAACTTAACGGAAAAACAACGTAATGAGTTATTAAAGAAATTTATGTTCCAAGAGACAACCGAAACGGTTAAAAAGAAATTACAGGAACGTTATAGTATTTCACCTCAGTTTAATATTTATAGTATAACTTACGAGGCAGAAGGTGTTAGCCGACAATATGAACATCGAAATGAACTGCTGGCAAAATATAAACTTGCAAAACCGATTATGGCAACAGTGGACCGATATTATGGTAGTAAAGTTAATACCTCTTCGTATTCTGATGATGATAAAACTATTAACCCACTGACTATTTTAACCGCATCATTATGGTTTCCGGTTGCGATGTTAACTTGTTTGGGTGACAAAGATTCAAGCCCTGGATTCGGTGCATTGTTTGATCCTTGCCCATTCCGTTAAATAGCAATAAAGTGCGGTTAAAATTCATAGTTAAAAACAATCACACTTTGGATTTATTAGTGAAGCGGTTGGGAAAATAACTGAAGATTATGAAGGTAAAAAAATGAAAAAAATGCGTTTATTTATTGGGATGTTGATAGCTACGTTTTTATTGGGCTGTGTAACAGCAGATCAACAATATAAAGAATTATCATCAAAAAAAGAAGTGATCAAATCTTTCTTTATTGCTGACAATCAGATTTATGCTATTGGGCAACTTAATAGTTATCAATTTAATAGTAAAGATAATGGGAATACAGCTCAATTAATTAAATTACTTGAGTCACCTTATACTAAAAATATTTCTTCTGTGAAGATTGATGAGATAAGAAAAAATGTTAAAACCAATGAAGTAGAGGCATTCTTATCAATATATTTTAACCACCAAAATTTAACAAAAGCTCAACTTGATGAACTTTATAATATAAATTCTCCTTATAGAGATGGACGTAGAATGTTTTTTTCAATGAATAATGGAAATCTTGTTGATATAAAAAATAAAAATGAGATTTTGCAAAAGGCTAAACTTATTCAGCCATTAGAAACAAAATATGTAGAGTTTAGCAATGAAAAAGAAATTAGTATTAATAAATTGAACAAAGAAGAGGCTGCACTTTCAGCTATTATTATTCCTTTTGCCATCATAGGGCTACCATTTGCAATCGTTGAGAAAGTTCTTACGACTGTTACGTATCCGTAAGGTACATGGATTTTTAATATAAACAAAACAATGTGATATCTGTAGAGGCAAATGTATGTGATTTGTCCCTACACTGTGAAATACAGAAGCTATATTTAGCAATAAATTTACTACCTGGAGAGATTATTTATGCCAAAACTACGTTCAGCGACCAGTACTCAGGGTCGTAATATGGCGGGTGCACGTGCCTTATGGCGTGCAACAGGGATGAAAGAAAATGACTTTGGTAAACCGATTATTGCGGTGGTGAACTCTTTCACCCAATTCGTACCTGGGCATGTTCATTTAAAAGATATGGGACAACTGGTTGCAGCTGAAATTGAAAAAGCTGGCGGCGTAGCAAAAGAATTCAATACCATTGCGGTAGATGATGGTATCGCGATGGGCCACGGTGGGATGCTTTATTCTTTACCAAGCCGTGATTTAATCGCAGATAGCGTGGAATATATGGTTAATGCACACTGTGCTGATGCGATGGTGTGTATTTCCAACTGTGACAAAATCACCCCAGGAATGTTAATGGCAGCAATGCGTTTGAACATTCCAACTATCTTCGTTTCAGGCGGCCCAATGGAAGCGGGTAAAACAAAATTATCTGATCAACTTATTCGCTTAGATTTAGTGGATGCGATGATTGAGGCGGCAGATCCAAATGTAAGTGATGAGCGTATTGATGCGATTGAGCGCAGCGCTTGCCCAACCTGTGGTTCTTGCTCAGGAATGTTTACCGCAAACTCTATGAACTGCTTAACGGAAGCCTTAGGTTTATCTTTACCGGGCAATGGCTCGATGTTAGCGACCCATGCTGACCGTAAAGAATTATTCTTAAAAGCTGGTCGTCAAATTGTTGAGCTTTGCAAACGCTATTACGAGCAAGACGATGAAAGCGTATTGCCACGTTCAATCGGCACCTTTGAAGCTTTTGAAAACGCTATGAGCTTAGATATTGCGATGGGTGGTTCAAGTAATACCGTTTTACACTTATTAGCGGCTGCTCAAGAAGCGGGTGTAGATTTCAAAATGGCGGATATTGACCGCTTATCACGCGTTGTGCCTTGCTTAAGCAAAATTGCACCAAACACCAATAAATACCACATGGAAGATGTGCACCGTGCAGGTGGCATTATGGGCTTATTAGGTGAATTAGATCGTGCAGGTTTAATCCATCGCGATACCAAAACCGTATTAGGAACAACACTAGAAGAACAATTAAATCAATACGATATTATTCGCAATAAAGACGAGGAATTACACAAATTCTTCCGTGCCGGACCTGCAGGTATTCGTACCACGCAAGCCTTCTCACAAGATTGTCGTTGGGATAGCGTAGATGATGACCGTGTAAGTGGATGTATCCGTAACAAAGAAAATGCCATTTCTCAAGAAGGTGGTCTAGCGGTATTGTTCGGTAACATCGCTAAAGATGGTTGTATCGTAAAAACGGCGGGTGTAGATGAGTCTATCTGGAAATTTACCGGTCGAGCAATCGTATTTGAAAGCCAAGAAGATGCGGTAGCCGGTATTTTAGGTAGCAAAGTGAAAGAAGGTCATGTAGTAGTCATTCGCTACGAAGGTCCAAAAGGCGGCCCAGGTATGCAAGAAATGTTATACCCAACCAGCTATTTAAAATCCATGGGCTTAGGTAAAAAATGTGCTTTATTAACAGATGGTCGTTTCTCTGGTGGTACATCTGGTTTATCTATCGGTCACGCTTCACCTGAAGCGGCTTCTGGCGGTGCGATCGGCTTAGTATATGATGACGATATTATCGAAATCGATATTCCAAATCGTGCGATTAATCTCAAAATCAGCGATGAAGAATTAGCAAAACGCCGTACCGAGCAAGATGCCAAAGGCTGGCAACCAGCTAACCGTGAACGTGAAGTGTCTTTTGCATTAAAAGTATTTGGTCACTTTGCAACATCTGCGGATAAAGGTGCTGTGCGTGATAAAAGTCTATTAAAATAATTTCTAATTATTCCTCCTCTCTTTTATGAGAGGAGGATAAAAACAAAGAAAAAATTAACCGCACTTCATCATAACAAATTAAGTATCATGAAAAATCTACTTACCAATCCTCAACCCTCTCAATCGGATTACATTAACGCGATTGTCAAATTTGGCTCCAGAGTATATGAAGCCGCTACCGTAACCCCGCTACAAAAAATGGGCAAATTATCTGATCGCCTACATAATAATATTTGGATTAAGCGTGAAGACCGACAGCCAGTAAATAGCTTTAAACTGCGTGGCGCCTATGCAATGATATCCAGCCTTTCTGATGAACAAAAACAGTCAGGTGTCATTGCTGCTTCTGCGGGTAATCATGCTCAGGGTGTTGCTTTATCAGCAAAACAGCTTGGATTAAAAGCATTAATTGTTATGCCACAAAATACACCGAGTATCAAAGTGGATGCAGTTCGCGGTTTTGGTGGTGAAGTGTTGTTACATGGAGCCAATTTTGATGAAGCCAAAGCTAAAGCCATTGAGCTTTCAAAATCTAAACATATGACATTTATCCCGCCTTTTGATCATCCATTGGTTATTGCTGGTCAAGGTACATTGGCGATGGAAATGCTCCAACAAGTTGCTGATTTAGATTATGTCTTTGTGCAAGTTGGTGGTGGTGGCCTTGCGGCTGGCGTAGCCATTTTGCTCAAACAATTTATGCCGGAAATTAAAGTCATTGGTGTCGAGTCCAAAGATTCAGCTTGTTTGAATGCAGCCTTAGAAAAGGGTGAACCTACAGATCTAGCACATGTTGGGCTATTTGCCGATGGCGTAGCAGTAAAACGTATTGGTGATGAAACATTCCGTTTATGTCAAAAATATTTAGATGGTATGGTATTGGTAGACAGCGATGAAGTTTGTGCGGCAATGAAAGATTTATTTGAAAACGTGCGTGCTGTCGCAGAGCCATCTGGTGCCTTAGGATTAGCTGGTTTGAAGAAATACGTGAAACAAAACAATTTGGAAGGCAAAAATATGGCGGCAATTCTATCTGGCGCCAACCTTAACTTCCATACATTGCGTTATGTTTCAGAACGTTGTGAAATTGGTGAAAACCGTGAAGCTTTATTGGCGGTAACGATGCCTGAACAACCAGGCAGCTTTTTAAAATTTGCTCATGTCATCGGAAACCGTGCAGTAACAGAATTCAGTTATCGTTATGCAGATAATCAAAAAGCCTGTATTTTCGTTGGTGTGCGCACGGCTAATGAAGCTGAAAAAGCAGAAATTATTGCTGATTTAACGAAAAATGGCTTTGATGTAGAAGATATGTCTGATGATGATATTGCGAAAACTCACGTGCGTTATTTAATGGGTGGACGAGTTTCTAATCATCATGAACGACTTTATAGCTTTGAATTTCCAGAACAAAAAGGCGCTTTACTTAAATTCTTAGAAATTTTGGGTAAACGTTGGAATATTTCATTATTCCATTATCGTGCACATGGAGCTGATTACGGTAATATTCTTGCGGCTTTCCAATTAGGCGAAAAAGATAACGCAGAATTTGAAAAAGCTTTAGCTGAACTCGGCTATGTTTATGAAGATGTGAGTGAAAGTAAAGCGTATCGATATTTCTTACGATAAAAAATAAAAAGAGCGGTCAAAATAACCGCTCTTTTTTATTATCATTAACTTATCGTTTTGATTTAACGAGTTTTTCAGTAAGTTCGTAAGCACGAAGTTTCGCCAACTCTTTAGAAAGTTTAGCTACAAGTAAATCATGATCCACATCAACAGCGTGATTCACAATATTTTCTTCCGCTTTACGTTTTGCTTCACGAATACGATCTGCATCTAACTCGCTACCGCGAATTGCAACATCGGCAAGTACCGTTACTACTTTAGGTTGAACTTCTAAAAAGCCACCTGAAACATAGATAACTTCTTCATTGCCATCTTCAAGGGTGAGTTTAACAATCCCTGGCTTAATCGCCGTCATCAAAGGGGTGTGGTTTGGTAAAATACCAAGTTCACCTTCCACACCTGTTGCTTGGATTTGTTTCACAGCACCTTCAAAGATTTTTCGTTCTGCGCTGACTATTATTAGGTTAAATGTCGCCATTTTTGTTCTCCTTCAAATGACTTGAAGTGATTACATATTTTTGGCTTTTTCTAGCGCTTCGTCGATTGTACCGACCATGTAGAACGCTTGTTCTGGAATATGGTCGTATTCGCCGTTTAAAATACCTTTAAAGCCACGGATAGTTTCTTTTAAAGAAACGTATTTACCTGGAGTACCGTTAAATACCTCAGCAACGAAGAACGGTTGTGATAAGAAACGTTCAATTTTACGTGCACGTGCTACCACAAGTTTGTCATCTTCAGATAACTCGTCCATACCAAGAATTGCGATAATATCTTTTAATTCTTTATAACGTTGTAAGATACCTTGAACACCACGCGCTACATCATAGTGCTCTTGACCAACAACGAGTGGGTCTAATTGACGTGAAGTTGAATCTAATGGGTCAACCGCAGGGTAAATACCTAAAGATGCAATTTGACGACTTAATACAACTGTTGAGTCTAAGTGCGCGAAGGTTGTTGCCGGAGATGGGTCAGTTAAGTCATCCGCAGGTACGTATACCGCTTGAACAGAGGTGATAGAACCTGTTTTGGTTGAAGTGATACGTTCTTGTAACACACCCATTTCTTCTGCTAATGTTGGTTGGTAACCTACCGCAGATGGCATACGACCTAATAACGCAGATACTTCAGTACCAGCAAGGGTATAACGATAGATGTTATCCACGAAGAATAATACATCACGACCCTCATCACGGAATTTCTCTGCCATAGTTAAACCGGTTAACGCAACACGTAAACGGTTACCTGGTGGCTCATTCATTTGTCCGTAAACTAACGATACTTTATCTAATACGTTAGAATCTTTCATTTCATGATAGAAGTCGTTACCTTCACGAGTACGCTCACCTACACCCGCAAATACGGAGTAACCTGAGTGCTCAATCGCGATATTACGGATTAATTCCATCATGTTAACGGTTTTACCTACACCCGCACCACCGAATAGACCTACTTTACCACCTTTTGCGAATGGACAAATTAAGTCGATAACTTTGATACCAGTTTCTAATAATTCCGTACTGTTAGATTGTTCTTCATAGCTTGGTGCCG
This sequence comes from Haemophilus parainfluenzae ATCC 33392, assembly GCF_031191205.1. NCBI lineage: Bacteria > Pseudomonadati > Pseudomonadota > Gammaproteobacteria > Pasteurellales > Pasteurellaceae > Parahaemophilus > Parahaemophilus parainfluenzae. The sequence goes on from NZ_CP133470.1 coordinate 805,410, forward strand.
GACGGTGAATAGACCAATTTTCTTCCGCGCCAATTTCACCTTGCTCATCGATTGGTTCACCTAATACGTTCATAATACGGCCTAACGTTTTAGTCCCTACTGGAACTTGAATAGGGTTACCCGTATTTTCTACTTTTAAGCCACGTTTTAAGCCGTCAGATGTACCTAATGCGATACAGCGAACTACACCGCCACCTAATTGTTGTTGAACTTCAAGGGTTAAACCTGATTCAACTTTTAATGCATCGTAAACTTTTGGTACTGCATCTTGTGGGAATTCAACGTCAATCACCGCACCGATGATTTGTACAATTTTTCCTGCTGACATTACCGTTCCTCTTTCATTAAATCGCTGCCGCGCCGGCGACGATTTCGTTTAATTCATTTGTAATACTTGCTTGACGGGCTTTATTGTAAACTAATCGCAAGTCATTGATTAAATTACCTGCATTATCAGTTGCCGCTTTCATTGCTACCATTCTAGCAGCTTGCTCGGAAGCAAGGTTATCTACCACAGATTGATACACTTGTGACTCCAAATAACGAGTAAGCAAACTGTCTAATAAGACTTTTGGCTCTGGCTCGTAAAGGTAATCCCAGGTGCTTTGTCTTTGCTCTAAATTATCGGTTTCTAATGCCGGTAATGGTATTAATTGTTGATAAACTGGTTTTTGTGCCATTGTATTAACGAATTTATTGTAGGCAATATAAACTGCATCTACTTCTTCGTCTTTATAGCTACCAAACATACCGTTTGCAACACCAATTAAGTCTTCCATTGTCGGATTATCACCCAAACCGGAAAGTTGTGCACGAACAGGTAATCCTAATGAACGGAAGAAGCTAATACCTTTTGAGCCAATTAAACCCAATTCAACATTAACACCTTTATCTTTCCATTGTTTGATTTCTGTCATGACGGTTTTAAACAAGTTAATGTTCAAACCACCACACATTCCGCGGTCAGTCGAGACCACTAAGATCCCGACTTTTTTCACTTCGCGTTGAATTAAAAATGGGTGTTTATAACCAACACTTGCTTTAGAGACGTGGCTGATAACATTTCGTATTGTTTCAGAATACGGACGAGAAGCCGACATACGATCCTGCGTTTTACGCATTTTCGAGGTCGCCACCATTTCCATTGCCTTTGTAATTTTTTGTGTACTTTGTACACTGGCAATTTTGGTTTTTATCTCTTTTGCACCTGCCATCTTATTTCTCCGTTACTTTTACCACGCGCTGTTGGCTTTAAAGTTATCCAAAATCGTTTTCAATGATGCTTTAACTTCATCATTGTAATTGCCGGTTTTGGTCAATTCAGCCATAAACTCGCTGTGGTTACGGCGAGCGTAATCTAAAAGTGCGGCTTCAAAACTTGCAATTTTTTGCAATTCCACATCTTCTAAATAGCCAAACTCAACCGCGAAAAGCAACACAGATTGCTCTGCTACGCTAAGCGGTACATATTGTTTTTGTTTCAATAATTCAGTGACTTTTTCACCGTGAGAAAGTTGTTTGCGGGTAGCATCATCAAGGTCAGATGCGAACTGAGCAAACGCTGCTAATTCACGATATTGAGCTAATGCAGTACGGATACCACCAGCTAATTTCTTCACTACTTTAGTTTGTGCAGAACCACCCACACGAGATACCGAAATACCTGGGTTTACCGCTGGGCGAATACCAGAGTTAAATAAGTTAGATTCTAAGAAAATCTGACCATCGGTAATCGAAATTACGTTGGTTGGAACGAATGCTGAAACGTCACCTGCTTGAGTTTCAATAATTGGAAGAGCGGTTAAAGAACCGGTTTTTCCTTTTACTGCACCTTGAGTAAATTTTTCTACGTATTCTTCACTTACACGTGCTGCACGTTCAAGTAAACGTGAGTGTAGATAGAATACGTCACCTGGATAAGCTTCACGACCTGGTGGACGACGTAATAATAATGAAATTTGACGATAAGCAACGGCTTGTTTTGATAAGTCATCGTAAACGATTAACGCATCTTCACCGCGATCACGGAAATATTCACCCATTGCACAACCAGCATAAGGCGCTAAATATTGTAACGCAGCTGATTCAGATGCAGATGCCGCAACAACGATTGTATTTTCAAGTGCACCATGCTCTTCTAATTTACGCACTACGTTTGCAATAGTCGACGCTTTTTGACCAATCGCGACATAGATACATTTAATACCTGAATCACGTTGGTTAATAATTGCGTCGATTGCTAATGCTGTTTTACCCGTTTGACGGTCACCGATGATTAACTCACGTTGACCACGACCGATTGGAACCATAGAGTCAACCGCTTTATAACCGGTTTGTACAGGCTGATCAACAGATTTACGATCGATAACACCTGGTGCAATGACTTCAACAGGAGAGAAACCATCATTTTCAATTTCACCTTTACCATCGATTGGCTGGCCAAGTGTATTAACCACACGACCTAATAAACCACGACCAACTGGTACTTCAAGGATACGGCCAGTACATTGTACTTCCATACCTTCCGCTAAATCTGCGTAAGGGCCCATTACTACCGCACCAACAGAATCACGTTCAAGGTTAAGTGCCATTGCGTAACGGTTGCCTGGTAAGGCGATCATTTCGCCTTGCATCACATCGCTTAAGCCATGAATACGAATAATCCCGTCACTTACAGAAACAATTGTCCCTGTATTACGGGCTTCGCTCACCACGTCAAATTGAGCGATGCGTTTTTTAATCAATTCACTAATTTCAGTTGAATTTAGTTGCATCTTGTATTCCTCTTATAATTGCAACTCATTTGCGAGACGAGTAAGTTGTCCACGACTACTTCCGTCAATCACAAAATCTTCTGTACGAATCACTACACCGGCAATCAGTGAGCTATCTACATTGCAATTTAATTTCACTTTGCGAGCTAATCTTTTTTCCATTGCAGCTGCAATTTTTTCGATTTGTGTTGCATTCAATGGTTGTGCAGAAGTTACTTCAACTTCTGCAATAGCTTGATGTTCTTCCACATAATGTTTAAATTCTTCAAACACGGTAGGAATCGCACTCAAACGCTTATTTTCAGCCATTAACCGAATAAGATTTTGCCCATATTGATCCAATTGTTCGCCACAAATAGAAATTACTGTATCAGCTAATTTCTGTGCAGAAAGAGAACTACTTAAGTAAGCTTTTACCGTTTCATCTTCAGCTACGGCTGCAGCAAAGCCTAACATTTCAGTCCATTTTTCGACCGCACTTTGTTCAATGGCAAAGTCGAATGCAGCTTTTGCATAAGGGCGAGCTATTGTAGTTAATTCTGACATAAGCTAAGCCTCTTATAACTCTGCAACTAATTTATCAATAATGTCATTGTTTGCCGCTTCATCAATAGAACGACCCACAATTTTCTCAGCACCCGCTACTGCTAATGAAGCCACTTTAATACGTAATTCTTCTTGAACACGTTTACGTTCTGCTTCTACTTCAGCATAACCTTGAGCAATAATTTTTGCTTTTAGTTCTTCAGCTTCTGCCTTCACTTCGTCTAACACTTCATTGCGACGTTTATTCGCAGCATCTAAAATTTCTTGAGCTTGTACTTTTGCAGATAGAAGTTCTTGTTCAACAAGATTTTTAGTATCTGCTTGCTCTTTTTTCGCTGCTTCAGCTGACGCTAAGGCGTTCGCAATTTGGCTTTGACGTGTTTCAATCGCATTAATAATTGGTGGCCAAACAAACTTCATGCAGAACCACACAAAAAGTGCGAACGCAATAAGTTGACCAATCAATGTTGCATTTAAATTCACAACGTCCTCCTTACTATGCTTGTTTTACGTTGATAAGCAAATAAGGTGATTAGTGTAATAAACCGATGAATGGGTTTGCAAAAATGAAAAGTAATGAAATACCAACAGCAATCATTGCAATCGCATCCAAAAGACCAGCTACGATAAACATTTTAGTTTGTAGGCTAGATGCTAATTCAGGTTGACGAGCAGATGATTCTAAGAATTTACCACCTAAGATCGCAAAGCCGATTGCAGTACCTAATGCAGCAAATGCAAGAAGAATTGATGCACCAATGATTGTCGCTGTAATTACAGTTTCCATAATGTTCTCCAATAGATAGAAGTTAAATTTAGCCCTAGAGCCGGTTAATAAAAATTAATGTTCTGCTTTATTATAAGCAATACTTAAGTAAACCACCGTTAACATCATAAAGATGAATGCTTGTAACGTAATAACCAAAATATGGAAAATAGCCCAAGCTAGGTGTAATGGGATTCCCAATGCCGCAATGGCCACATTTGCAGAGTACATCACAGCGATAAGAATAAAGATTAATTCTCCTGCATACATATTACCGAAAAGACGGAAAGCAAGAGAAATAGGTTTAGCTAATAAAGTTACGGTTTCAAGAATAAAGTTTACAGGAATAAACGCCCAATGATTAAAAGGGTGGAGTGTATATTCTTTAACTAAACCACCAAAACCTTTTGATTTAATTGTATAGAAAAGAATGAGGAAGAATACACAGATTGACATACCTAGTGTTGCACTGATATCTGCTGTTGGTACTGCTCTTAAATAATGAATACCAAAAAGACCTGCAAGTTGAGGAAGAAAATCAACAGGAATCAAGTCAATTGCATTCATAATGAATACCCAGCAGAAAATGGTTAAAGCAATTGGTGCTACCACATTACGCGGACCATGAAAGTTTTCTTTCACAATAGCATCAACCCAATCAACCACAATCTCAACCAAACATTGCATTTTGCCTGGTACGCCTGTCGTTGCATTTTTTGCAACACGAGAAAAGATAAACAAGAAAATCACTGCAGATACGATCGAGAAAAAGAGCGTATCAACATGAACATTCCAGAAACCATCACCTGTTTTTAAGAAGCTCAAGTGGTGGCCAATATATTCGGAAGTCGTTTGTCCAGACATAGTCAACCCTTTGTAGAAAAAAGAAAAAAATTTAAGATTTATTTAACAAAAACGGAATAAAATTATTCAACGCTAATGCAGTAAAAAAACCAACAAAAAATAAAATAAAATGTGAGATAGAAAGCCATTTAAAGGCCCCCCCCACAAGCACAATCGTTAGCATAAACTTCAATGCTTCACCGCGATAAAATGCTGTTAATTTTGTTGAAAAATCTTGTTTGCGAAAAAAAACAATATAAGTAAAAGCACAAAATGGCACAAAAGCACAGATAAATCCTAAACTAAAATCTACCGCACTTTTACCTTGCCAAAGCGCAACTAACAAACCAAAAACAACAAGGCAAACTGATTCAATAATCATCGCTTTTTGATATCGATTTTTGGCCTCTGTTAAAACCTTAGACATTATCTTATTTTTTAAAATACAAAAACTACCTAATTATACCCGTGCTACAAAGAGTTTCAACTTTTAAACAGCTAAAAAATGTTAAATAAATCACACTTTTAAAAATTTATTCACAAAATAACCATAAAATAAGTGTGTTTTATCGTAAAACGATTAAATGTCGCTCACCTACAAGCTCAGGGACATGTAAAGTTATCACGTCTTTTACTTCGAATTTTTTGTCTAATTCTTGAACTTCATCTTCGTGATAAATGCCTTTTAAAGCATAAAAATATCCATCTTGTTTTGGTAAATGATGACACCAATCAGTCATATCTTTTAACGAAGCAAATGCACGACTTAATACGCCGTCGAATTTTTGTTCAGATTGATATTCCTCAACGCGGCTAAGAACAGGTTCTACATTTGTTAGTCCTAACTCACGTACTGCATTTCGAATGAAGCTAATACGCTTACCTAAACTATCTAACAAGACAAATTGCTTGGTAGGATTAATAATGGCTAAAGGCAGGCCTGGCAAGCCTGGACCGGTTCCCACATCAATAAAACGATCTCCTTGTAAATAAGAACTAACAACAATACTATCCAAGATATGTTTAACTAACATTTCTTGCGGATCACGCACAGAGGTTAAATTATAGGCCTTGTTCCATTTATTGAGTAATTGTACTAACTGGATCAGTTGATCTTTTTGTAGATCTGTTAATTGGATTTCTGCTTGAGTCAGTAAATTTTCGAGTTTTGCTTTCATTTTTCTATCTATCTTGTCTGTTTGTCGTCATTCTACTTGAAAATGCCTACCTTGAAACATTATTTCTTCTGGCTTGCCAAAATATTCCCTAAATTTGTTTCCAACCAATCCACTAACTCAAACATCTTATTAGAAGCCTCTGCTCCAAATTCTGTTAATGTGTAATCCACTTGCGGCGGCACGGTATTATAGGATTTACGGATTAACATGCCGTCTGCTTCCAGTTCTTGCAAGGTTTTAGTCAACATACGTTCGCTTACACCATCAATGGCTCGACGAAGTTCACTAAAACGCTTGGTACCAGAATGCAAACTCACCAACACCAATGCGCCCCAACGGCTGGTTAAATGTTGCAAAATTTGGCGAGAAGGGCAAGCTGAAGCCAGAACATTCCCACGATTTAAATTTTTTTTCATTTTTAATTCCTTAAAAATCAACAAGTTAAAAATTATTTTTTTAAAAATTCCAAAACTTACGTTTATGTAAGTACTTCTTAAAAGTAAGTATTGAAATATAATACGCCACATCAAGCGAACAATCAAATGTTCAAATATCATTTCAACTTAACGAGAAGGAAAACATCATGACAACTAAAACTATCGCAATTACTGGTGCAACAGGTCAATTTGGCGCAATCGCATTAGACTTATTAAAAGCAAAACAAGCAAACGTTCTTGCGCTTGTACGCTCTCCAGAAAAAATTTTAGGTGTAGAAGCTCGCAAATTTGATTATTCAAAAACAGAAGGACAAGTAGAAGCATTACAAGGCGTAGATACATTAATTTTGGTATCAAGTAATGAAATCGGTCAGCGTTTTGTACAACACAACAATGTAATTGAATCAGCGAAAAAAGCCAGCGTGAAACATATTATCTACACCAGCTTACTCGGCGCGACCAACGACAATACCGTAAAATCCCTTGCTGGTGAGCACGTTGAAACTGAAGCAGCATTAAAAGCTTCGGGCATTACTTACACCATTTTACGCAATGGTTGGTACACCGAAAACTACACAGCTTCAATTCCAGCAGCATTAGCAAACAATGCTTTCTACGGTTCAGCAAAAAACGGCAAAATTTCGTCTGTACTCCGTGCAGAACTTGCTGAAGCAGCGGTAAATGTTGCATTAAGTGAAGGTCATGAAAACCAAACTTACGAGCTTGCCGGATCAACCAGCTGGACATTAGCTGACCTTGCAGCAGAAATCAGCAAACAAACAGGTAAAGATATCCCTTACGTGGATATTCCTGCAGCAGATTATGCTGCAGCACTTGTACAAGCAGGATTAGATGAAGGCTTTGCAGGCTTAATTGCACAATGGGATGTGGATGCGTCAAACGGTGCGTTATTCTCAGAAGACAAAACCCTTGAGAAATTGCTTGGCCGCCCAACAGCAGGACTGGATGTGGCGGTGAAACAAGCTCTCGATCACTAATAACTTTTTTAAGTTAAGCATATAAAAAAGTGCGGTCAAAATTAACCGCACTTTTCATTTCTAAACATTATTCGCCGCGTTTTAGCATACCTTGTTTTTTCAAATTCACCAGAATAATTGAAATTGCCGCAGGAGTTATACCTGAAATTCGGCTGGCTTGACCAATGGAAACTGGACGATGCTGTTCCAACTTCGCACGTACTTCATTAGATAAACCAGACACTTTACTGTAATCAAAGTTAGCCGGGATAGCTGTATTTTCGTGGCGTTTTTGTTTTTCAATTTCTTCTTGTTGATGCTCAATATAGCCTTGATACTTAATAGCAATTTCTACTTGTTCTACGGCTTCTCTGTCTTCCATTGCCGGTTTGTATGGCGTTAAAGAAGTCAAAATATCGTAGGTCATTTCTGGACGACGCAATAAATCTTCACCATTTGCTTCACGCACAAGTGGACTACCAAGTACTTTATTGGCTTCTTCTAAATATTCAGAACGCGGATGCAACCAAATGCTGCGTAAGCGTTGGCGTTCCTGTTCGATATTTTCCATTTTTTGATTGAAGCGAGCCCAGCGAGCCTCATCAATCAAACCTAATTCATAGGCAATTGGCGTTAAACGAATGTCTGCATTGTCTTCACGTAATAACAAACGGTATTCCGCACGAGAAGTAAATACGCGATACGGTTCTTTGGTACCAAGCGTGCAAAGGTCATCCACCAATACGCCAGTATAGGATTGATCGCGACGTGGATACCATGCCTCTTTTTCTTGTACATAAAGACCTGCGTTAATCCCTGCTAATAAACCTTGTGCCGCCGCTTCTTCATAACCCGTTGTACCATTAATTTGACCCGCAAAGAACAAACCAGAAATAGATTTAGTTTCTAAAGTAGGTTTTAAATCACGCGGATCAAAATAATCATATTCAATGGCATAACCTGGTTTAATGATACGAGCTTTTTCCAAACCTTTCATGGAGTTCACAATACCCATTTGTACGTCAAACGGCAAACTAGTAGAGATCCCGTTTGGATACACTTCATTACTGGTTAAGCCTTCTGGTTCCAAATAGATTTGATGTGAATTACGATCCGCAAAACGCATCACTTTATCTTCAATAGATGGACAATAACGCGGACCGATTCCTTCAATCACACCGGTATACATTGGACTACGATCCAAGTTATTACGGATCACTTCATGAGTTTGTTCATTAGTATGGGTGATATAACAAGGAATTTGTTGAGGATGATCATCCACTGATCCCATAAAAGAGAACACAGGCAACACCTCATCACCATGCTGTTTAGCTAAAATATCAAAATTGATTGTACGTGCATCAATACGCGGTGGTGTACCGGTTTTTAAACGATCAACGCGTAAATTCAAATCACGTAAACGATGAGAAAGTGTAACGGATGCCGGATCACCAGCTCGACCGCCTTCATAATGTTCTAAACCAATATGGATCTTACCCGCTAAAAAAGTACCGGCAGTTAAAACCACCGATTTAGCACGGAATTTAAGCCCCATTTTGGTTTCCACACCACAAACGCAATCTTGCTCAACTAAAATATCGGTTACTTCTTGTTGGAAAATATCTAAATTAGGTTGATTCTCTAGTGCGATGCGTACAGCTTGACGGTATAACACGCGGTCAGCTTGAGCACGAGTTGCGCGTACAGCAGGTCCTTTACTGCTGTTTAAAGTACGAAATTGAATCCCCGCCTTATCTGCAGCATGCGCCATTAAACCGCCCATGGCATCCACTTCTTTCACTAAATGGCCTTTACCAATACCACCAATAGCGGGGTTACATGACATTTGTCCAAGGGTATCAACGTTATGTGTCAATAACAGGGTTTTTAATCCCATGCGTGCTGGTGCCAATGCGGCTTCTGTCCCGGCATGACCGCCACCAACAACGATCACATCATAATTTTCGGTGTAAAACATATCTCTCTCTTCGTCTTCAATTTGATCTTCGATCTAAAAATAGGCGCTATTCTACTGAAAATTCCGTGTGCTTGAAAGCAAGAATTCAATTTGTGATGAGAGAAGATCGAGAGATAATAAAGATAAGATCTATTTATATATAAAGATCTTATTATTGTTACTATTAGGATCCTTTTACGCTGTGAATAAGATCCTTTTCCTTTTTTAAATGAAGACGTTAGATCATTTTAGACTGTGTTGAAATGTCATCAGTTTGACGTTTTTTTCTTGTGGATAACCTTCAATTTTATCCACAGTTAAAACAACCCTTATATTTATTCAGTGGAAAAGAACATTTTTTTGACAGGTTTTATTAAAGTTATCCACAGGTGATTTTTTTGGATATGGATAAATAAAAAGCGATAAACTCAAATTATCGCTTTATTATGACTAAAGTGCATTTATAAATTGTGGCAGCCAATCTTCAGCAAATTGTTCTTGATCATCAACATGCAAGACATCTATTTTTAAACTCTCACAGATTTTGACCGCACTTTTTTTACTTAATTGTGTTTCGACTTTATTTACGGCATGACAGAATGTATCGTAATCTGAATTACCTAAGCCTACAACGGCAAAGCGGAGGGAAGATAAATCTTTATCTGATGCCGCAATTTGTTCAAAGAGTGGTTTCAAATTATCAGGCAATTCACCTGCACCATGTGTAGAAGTGACAATCAACCAAATATTTTCATCAATCACCTCATCAAGTTCTGGTCCGTGGAAAAGTGCGGTCGAAAAACCTTGCGTTTTTAACACCTCTTCTAAATGTTCCGCTACATATTCAGCGCTGCCTAATGTGCTGCCTGAAATCACGCAAATATTCATATTGTTTCCTAATAAGAAAAAAGGCTTAGATTTTCTAAGCCTTTATAGTCATTATACGTTGTCGAATTTACCCAACAATGAACGAATATGTTCTTGCCAGTTGCGGTGCTCATTTTTAAGTTGCTCATTTTCATTTCGCAAGGCTTCTACTGATTGTTGAGATTGATTTTTTTGTTCTTTTAACTCTTCTACTTCAAGTTGAAGTAATTGAATCGTTTCTACTGCTTGTTTAATTTTTTCTTCAAGCTGATCTAAAATTTCTAAAGACATAGTGATTTCCTTTTTTAAAATAGTCCGAAATGGCTTTATTCTACCCACTTAATCCTATTTTTAAAAGCCTATTGTCAAAAATTATTATGCAAACGTTTGCTTGATGATAAAATAACGAGACTTTTTGCATTGGGGGAAAAAATGAATCGTGCATTAGCTATTGAATTTTCAAGAGTAACCGAAGCGGCAGCATTGGCTGCTTACACTTGGCTTGGTCGTGGTAATAAAAATGCGGCGGATGATGCAGCAGTCAAAGCCATGCGTTATATGCTGAATTTAATCCATATGGACGGTGAAATTGTGATTGGTGAAGGAGAAATTGACGAAGCACCAATGCTTTATATTGGCGAAAAAGTAGGGTCAGGTAATGGTGAACTCGTTTCTATTGCGGTTGATCCAATTGATGGCACAAGAATGACCGCAATGGGCCAATCAAATGCCATTTCAGTATTGGCAGCTGGTGGTAAACGTACCTTCTTAAAAGCGCCTGATATGTATATGGAAAAATTAGTCGTCGGTCCTGAAGTGAAAGGCATGATTGATTTAAGTTTACCGATTGAACAAAATCTTCGTCGAGTGGCTTCTCGTTTAGGTAAATCTTTATCGGATTTAACCGTGATGGTGCTCGCTAAGCCACGTCACGATGAAATGATTAAACAAATGCATAATCTAGGTATTCGCGTGATGGCTATTCCAGATGGTGATGTGGCGGCTTCGGTTTTATGTTGTTTACCAGATGCGGAAGTAGATATGCTTTATGGTATTGGTGGTGCACCTGAAGGCGTGGCTGCTGCTGCCGCAATTCGTGCATTAGGTGGGGATATGCAAGCTCGTCTTATTCCACGTAATGAAGTGAAAGGTGATACAGAAGAAAATCGTAAAATTGCCGCTGAAGAAATTCAACGTTGTGAAGCCTTAGGTGTGAAGGTCAATGAAATCTTAAAATTAGAAGATTTAGTACGTGATGATAATCTTGTTTTTGCCGCAACAGGAATTACGCACGGTGAATTACTCAAAGGGATTTCTCGCCGTGGTAACTTGGCAACTACAGAAACCTTATTAATTCGTGGTAAATCACGCACCATTCGTAAAATCCAATCCATCCATTATCTCGATAGAAAAGATTCTGAAATCTATGAGATTTTAAGAAATTAGTGAAAATAAAAGAGCGGTCATAAAAAATAATGAATTTTTTGACCGCTCTTTTTTATTTCTTACAGCATTTTCTTCAATTGATACAGATAAGCTAAGGCTTGTTTTGGACTTAATTCATCTGGATCAAGTTGCTCAATGGCTTCGCGTAAAGCATCCGGTTCTGCTTCAAAAGCCAATTCACCTTGATGTTGATTTAATGCTCTTAAATGTTGAATTTGTTGATCACCATTTTGTGCCGACAATTTTTCTAATTGATGCAATTTTTGCTTCGCCAGTTTAATAACGGATTGAGGCACACCAGCCAGCGCTGCAACAGCAAGTCCATAACTTTTACTTGCCGCACCGTCTTGAACAGCGTGCATAAAGGCAATGGTATTGTTATGTTCTAATGCATCTAAATGAATGTTAGCAATGCCTTCAATTTGTTCTGGCAGTGCGGTGAGTTCAAAATAATGGGTCGCAAATAATGTAAGTGAACGAGTTTTCTTTGCCAGCCATTCGGCACAAGCCCAAGCTAAAGAAAGCCCATCATAGGTAGAAGTACCGCGTCCAATTTCATCAATCAGAACTAAACTTTGTGAAGTGGCTTGATGAAGAATATTCGCCATTTCGGTCATTTCTACCATAAATGTAGAACGACCGGAGGCTAAATCATCAGAGGCGCCAATTCGAGTAAAAATACGATCAATTTGCCCGATAACCGCACTATCAGCTGGCACAAAACTGCCTATATACGCTATCAATGTAATTAAAGCTGTTTGACGCATATAGGTACTTTTACCACCCATATTTGGGCCAGTAATAATCAGCAAATGACGTTGCTGATTGAGATTCACAGGGTTAGCAATAAAGGGATCTTTTAAGACTTGTTCCACTACAGGATGGCGACCATTTTCAATTTTTACGCCAATTTCATCACTAAATTGTGGTGCAACATAATTTAAGGTTTCTGCTCGTTCTGCGAGGTTAACTAACACATCCAATTCAGACAATGCCAAGCTGGTTAACTGTAATTGACCTAAATGTGGCAACAATAAATCAAATAATTCATCATAAAGTTGCTTTTCTAAAGCAAGCGCCGCGCCTTTTGATTTTAAAACCTTGTCTTCATATTCTTTTAATTCAGGAATAATGTAGCGTTCGGCATTTTTTAAGGTTTGACGACGAACATAATGAATCGGTGCTTTATGAGCTTGCCCTTGGCTGATTTGAATGTAATAACCATGCACCGCATTAAAGCCAATTTTTAAGGTATCAATACCTGTGCTTTCTCGTTCACGTTGTTCTAAATTTTCTAAATATTGCGTTGCGCCAGCGGAAAGGGTTCGCCATTCGTCTAATTCGGCATTATAGCCTTCAGCAATAACGCCACCATCGCGAATTAATAACGGAGGGGTTTCAATAATTGCTTTATTAAGTAGTTCGATTTGCGCGGAAAAATCATCAATTTGTGCAGAAAGTGCGGTCAAATTTGACGATGTTTTTGTATGAATCAGCGATTTTATCGGTTCAATTTGTTCTAATGCAGTTCGTAAACGTGTGAGATCACGAGGACGAGCAGAACGCAGTGCTACACGAGCAAGAATCCGTTCCATATCCCCCACTTGTTGCAAATAAGGCTGCAATTCGTGATACAAATCTTGCTCAATAATTTCACCAATCGTTTTTTGGCGTTTTAATAGAATGTCTGTTTGACGGATAGGCTGATGAATCCAACGTTTTAACAAACGGCTACCCATTGGCGTAACACATTTATCTAATACCGAAGCCAGCGTGTTTTCTGTACCACCCGCAAGATTTTGAGTGAGTTCTAAATTTCGGCGTGTTGCAGCATCTAATTGAATATTATCGTTATTTTGAATAACACTAATACTTTGAATATGTGGCAGAGAAGCGCGTTGTGTTTCTTTTGCATATTGCAATAAACAACCTGCTGCTGCCAAGCCAAGAGGTGATTTTTCTACACCAAATGCACGTAAATCTTTCGTACCAAATTGACGATTAAGTTCTGAGATCGCGGTACTGAGTTCAAATTCCCAAATTGGACGACGACGTAATCCTTTATAATGTTCGATAATGGCCATTTCAGCAAAATCTTCACAATAAAGTAATTCTACGGGATTAATACGCTGTAATTCAGCTTGCAAGGCTTCTTTTGAATGAGGTTCACAAAGCTGGAAACGTCCAGATGTCATGTCTAATGTGGCTAGACCAAATTTTTCTTTTTCCTGATAAACCGCTACAATTAAGTTGTCTTGGCGTTCTGGTAAAAGGGCTTCATCACTCACTGTACCTGGTGTCACAATTCGCACAATTTTTCGCTCAACCGGTCCTTTTGATGTGGCGGGATCACCCACTTGTTCACAAATGGCTACAGGTTCACCTAATTGCACTAATTTTGCTAAATAGCCTTCTACCGCGTGATAAGGCACGCCCGCCATGGGAATTGGATTACCTGCGGATTGTCCACGTTTAGTTAAAGAAATATCTAACAACGCTGCCGCTTTTTTTGCATCATCATAAAAAAGTTCATAAAAATCCCCCATTCTATAAAATAACAAAATGTCAGGATTTTCTGCTTTTAACTTGAGATATTGCTGCATCATCGGCGTATGCTGATCGAAATTGTCTTGTAAATTCATGACGTTATCCAGTTTAAGTTTTTAACTTTTTATCTAGCAAATAGTGGTTTTACGATAGAAGTGATGTGTTATTTTTAGCTGATTTTAATTTTCTACATCCACACTCAGTACTTCATCTTCTGTTTTTAACAGGGTATAGACATCTTTTAGCATTTCATTATCAATATTGTAGCATCGTACTTGCAAGCGAACTTCACCACTCGCTTGGTCTTTTACTGAGATATTTTCAATGCGGTAATCATGTTTCAATAATAAATCCGTTACTTTACTGATGCCGCTAGCAGAGATTAGTTGAATGGCTAAACGAGTACGTTTTTTATAGGTTTTACGACGAACATAACGCTGCACAATCGGGCTGATACGGATAGCGATTAAAATCATTAAAGTGGCAATAATCGCATCAAAAATAAAGCCTGCACCTGTTGCCACACCGATAGCCGCTGCTGCCCAGATAATTGCTGCAGTGGTTAAACCTGAAATCGCATCATTTTTCTTGTGCAAAATAACCCCTGCACCTAAGAAACCTATGCCACTGATTACTTGTGCGGCAAGTCGCATAGGGTCAGTTCGGATATTATCTGAAACTTGAGCATAATGTTCTGCGGCTTGAATGGAGACAATCGTCAGTACACAAGTCGTCACCGCAATAATGGCACAGGTTTTGACCCCAACTGGTTTGTGCTTAAGTTCACGTTCTAAGCCAATAATCCCGCCAAGTACAAGTGCGAGTAGCATTTTCCCTAGGATAAGTAAATAAGCCGTCTGTTCAAGAGCGGTCGAAAAAAGAAAAGAATTTTCCATGTTAATAATGAATATGAGTAAATAAAAAAACGGGCATTATTCTACCTGAAAAAGGACTTTAATGGGCAAATTTACAATCTATTTACCTTTAATTTATCGCCTTTCGGCTTGAAATTGAGTAAAATCTAAAGTTTTGAAAGATGATGATAGCTGAGAATAAATTTATGCAAAAATCAACGCCGAATATTGGCTTTGTAAGTTTAGGTTGTCCTAAAAATTTAGTGGATTCTGAACGTATTCTGACAGAATTACGTACCGATGGATATAACATTGTGCCAAGTTATGAAAATGTGGACTTGGTCATTGTGAATACTTGCGGCTTTATTGATAGTGCTGTGCAGGAATCCCTAGAAGCCATTGGAGAGGCGTTGGAAGAAAATGGACGCGTGATTGTGACCGGCTGTTTAGGGGCGAAAGAAGATCAAATTCGCCAAGTTCATCCAAAAGTATTGGAAGTGAGCGGTCCGCACAGTTATGAAACAGTAATGGCACAAGTACATAAATACGTACCAAAACCTGAGCATAATCCATACACCAGCCTTGTACCAAAACAAGGGGTGAAATTAACACCAAAACACTACGCTTATTTGAAAATCTCAGAAGGCTGTGATCATCGCTGTACATTCTGTATAATCCCTTCATTACGTGGGGATTTAGAAAGCCGTTCTATTACTCAAGTATTGGATGAAGCAAAACGTCTTGCTGATGCGGGTGTGAAGGAATTGTTAGTTGTTTCACAAGATACTTCTGCTTATGCGATGGATACGCAACGTAAAGAAGGTGGCGTGAAAACGGCCTTCTGGAATGGTATGCCAATTAAAAATGACTTAATGACCTTGTGTAAACAGCTTGGTAAATTAGGTATTTGGGTGCGTTTACATTACGTTTATCCTTATCCACATGTGGATGATTTAATCCCATTAATGGCGGAAGGTTTATTATTGCCTTATTTGGATATTCCATTACAACATGCGAGTCCGAAAATTTTAAAAGCAATGAAAAGACCAGGAAAAATTGACCGCACTTTAGAGCGTATCAAGCAATGGCGTGAAATTTGTCCAGATTTAACTTTGCGTTCAACTTTCATCGTAGGTTTCCCAGGTGAAACAGAAGAAGACTTCCAAATGTTATTGGATTTCTTAAAAGAAGCACAACTTGATCGCGTGGGCTGTTTCAAATTTAGCCCAGTAGAAGGCGCACTTGCAACTGAAATGGCTGATCAAGTGCCTGAAGATGTAAAAGAAGAACGTTTCCACCGCTTTATGCAGTTACAACAAGAAATTTCGGCTGAACGATTAAAACAAAAAATTGGCCAAACGCTTGATGTCATTGTGGATGAAATTGATAACGAAGGTATTATCGGCCGTACAAAAGCCGATGCACCCGAAGTTGATGGCTTAGTTTATATTGAAAATCTAAGTGGCACGCCTGTGAAAGTGGGCGAATTTATTAAAGTAACCATTACCCATTCAGATGAATACGATCTTTGGGGAACCTGTTAATTATTAATCTTATTTATTTTTTACCAAAGGAATTAAAAAATGGCAGAAACACAAAAACAACCAAGTGTTATCCGTTTTGAACAAGAAGTTGCGGCAAAAAATTATGAAGCAGCTTGCGTAGAATTGCTCGATATTTTAAGCAAAATTGATACTAATTTTGGTGGCGTTGAAGGCATTGAAATTGATTATCCTAGCCAATTAAATGATGAATTAGTACAAGATAAAATTAAGCATTTTTGTACCCGTGTAGCGGTAGCAATGAGCGAGCTATTTTCTGATCCTAAATTAGATATTTCTGAAGGCGGAGCACAACGTTTCTTTACCTTACAACGTTGGATTAATATGATTTTTGCATCATCACCTTTTGTGAATGCGGATCATGTTTTGCAAACTTATAACCGCAATCCAGATAAAACTAATTTATCCGATTTCCATTTAGATAATGCGAGATCATCATTAATTAAATTCTGTATTTTTTACCTGCCAGAATCTAATGTGAATGTTAATCTTGATGCTTTATGGAATTTAGATCCTGAATTATGTGCATCCCTTTGTTTTGCATTGCAATCACCACGTTTTATCGGTACTGATCAAGCATTCTCTAAGCGTGGTACGCTTTTACAATGGTTCCCTGAAAAATTAGCGACGATTAAAAACTTAAATAATGTGCCGAGTGCAATTTCACACGATGTATATATGCATTGCAGCTACGATATTGCTGAAAATAAACACTGGGTGAAAAAAGCATTAAACCAAGTTATTCGCCGTCATTTATTGGAAGGTGGATGGACAGATCGCGATGTCACTAAATTAGGTGAACGTAATGGCAAACCTGTCATGGTTGTATTATTGGAGCATTTCCATTCATCCCATTCAATTTATCGTACACATTCCACTTCAATGATTGCTGCACGTGAGCGTTTTCATTTAATTGGTGTGGGTAATGAAGCAGTAGATGCGGCAGGACAAGCGGTGTTTGATGAATTCCATTTATTAAAAGGCGATAATATTTTTAGTAAATTGAATGAATTAAAAGAGATTTGTGAAAAAAATGGTGCAGCCGTTCTTTATATGCCAAGTATTGGGATGGATTTAACTACCATTTTTGCAAGTAATACGCGTCTTGCACCGGTTCAAGTGATTGCTTTAGGCCATCCAGCGACGACACATTCTGATTTTATTGAATATGTAATTGTAGAAGATGACTACGTTGGTTCTGAAAAATGCTTCAGTGAGCAATTATTGCGTTTACCAAAAGATGCCTTACCTTATGTGCCTTCAGCGCTTGCACCGCAACACGTAGAATATCGCTTACGTGAAAATCCTGAAGTGGTGAATATTGGTATTGCTTCAACTACAATGAAGCTTAACCCATATTTCTTGGCGGCATTAAAGGCTATTCGTGATCGTGCGAATGTTAAAGTGCATTTCCACTTTGCTTTAGGTCAATCCAGTGGTGTGACCCATCCTTATGTTGAGCGTTTTATTAAGTCTTATTTAGGCAATGATGCGACAGCTCATCCACATGCACCTTATGATCAATATCTTCGTATTTTGCATAACTGCGATATGATGGTAAACCCATTCCCATTCGGGAATACGAATGGCATTATTGATATGGTGACATTAGGTTTAGTGGGCATATGTAAAACTGGTGCAGAAGTTCACGAACATATTGATGAAGGGTTATTCAAACGTTTAGGTTTACCAGAATGGTTAATTGCAAATACGGTAGATGAATATGTTGAACGTGCAATTCGTTTAGCAGAAAATCATCAAGAACGTTTAGCACTTCGCCATCATATCATTGAAAATAATGGCCTTCAAACCTTATTTACAGGTGATCCAAGCCCAATGGGTAAAGTGTTACTTGAAAAATTTGAGGAATGGAAAGCGGCAAATTTAGCTGAAAAGCTAAAGAAAAAAGCAACTAAATCCACAACCACAAAAGAGAAGACCACCAAGTCTACCACAACAAAGAAAAGTGCGGTCAAATCTGAAGGTAAATCTGAGCCGAAAAAAACGGTAAAGAAAACCACGAAAAAAGCAGATAAATAATCAATAAATCCCCGAAAGGGGATTTTTTATTGAGAAAAATTAAACAAAGCCTCATTTTTTCTAAAAAAGCTTGATTTTGTGGCGTAAAGCCTGTAATTAATAGACCCATTCAACACAACATAAAATAAGGAAAAATTCATGAAAAACGTCGGTTTTATCGGTTGGCGCGGAATGGTCGGTTCCGTATTAATGGATCGTATGGTGCAAGAGCAAGATTTTGCCAATATTAATCCAGTTTTCTTCACCACTTCTCAAGCAGGTCAAAAAGCCCCTGTATTTGCGGGAAAAGAGGCGGGTGAACTTAAAAATGCATTCGACATTGAAGAACTTAAAAAATTAGACATTATCGTAACCTGCCAAGGTGGCGACTATACCAATGAAGTTTATCCAAAATTAAAAGCAACAGGTTGGGACGGATATTGGGTTGATGCCGCTTCTGCGCTACGTATGAAAGATGATGCAATTATCGTGCTTGATCCGGTAAACCAACACGTGATTTCTGAAGGCTTGAAAAAAGGCATTAAAACTTTCGTGGGTGGTAACTGTACCGTGAGCTTAATGTTAATGGCTATCGGTGGTTTATTTGAAAAAGATTTAGTGGAATGGGTATCTGTCGCAACTTACCAAGCGGCTTCAGGTGCGGGCGCAAAAAATATGCGTGAATTGATTTCACAAATGGGCTTGTTAGAGCAAGCGGTTTCAAGCGAATTAAAAGACCCCGCTTCATCAATTTTAGATATTGAACGTAAAGTGACAGCAGAAATGCGTTCTGATAGCTTCCCAACGGATAACTTCGGTACAGCATTAGGTGGTAGCTTAATCCCTTGGATTGACAAACTTCTTCCTGAAACTGGACAAACTAAAGAAGAATGGAAAGGTTATGCAGAAACCAACAAAATCTTAGGTTTAAGTGACAACCCAATTCCTGTTGATGGTCTATGTGTACGTATTGGTGCATTACGTTGCCACAGCCAAGCGTTCACCATCAAAATGAAAAAAGACTTACCATTAGAAGAAATCGAACAAATTATTGCATCACATAATGAATGGGTTAAAGTAATTCCAAATGACAAAGAAACCACATTACGTGAATTAACTCCAGCTAAAGTAACAGGTACATTAAGCGTACCGGTTGGTCGTTTACGTAAATTGGCAATGGGTCCAGAATACTTAGCGGCATTTACTGTGGGTGACCAATTATTATGGGGTGCTGCAGAGCCAGTTCGCCGCATTTTAAAACAATTGGTGGCATAAGTTTTATTTTCACGACAAAGGGCGTATTCACTACGCCCTTTTCATTACTACAAAAGATAATATGCTACGATCTATCTTTGTTTTTATTACAATTTCTTTAATGACATTTGTTTTGCAATATTGGTTTGTTTCACGCCTTGGTTATCCTGAAACCTTTGCAACAACATGCCAAGATTACACGGGTGAATTCTTATCTGAGGCACATTGTGAATATACGTTTAATATATTATTTACAACGATAACTGTTGCGTTTTTAGCATTGTTTCCTTTTATTATTTCTCAGAAATTATCTTACTTTATTATCGGTTGTTTATGGCTTGGGCTTTTATGGCTATTGGGTTCAGTTTTTATCACCTTTGATAGTACTGATTTAGGAAATACACTTGAGCTTTCAAGCTTATTTCACTATGCTTGGATCGAATTAAAGATACCTTATATCGTCATATCTATTATCTCTATCCCTACACTATTTTTTATTAAAAAATTATGATCAGAGAACCTCATTTTCATCAATTTGCTCTTGCGGAGTTATTGCCTTTTTTTGAGCAATTTCCGACGCAATATCTTTCTGGCGAACGAAATATCAAATTGGCTTATCGTCATTTGGTTCAGCCTGAAAGTGCGGTCAGAAAATTGATGATTTTGGTGAATGGTCGAGCAGAAAATATGCTCAAATGGACTGAGTTGGCTTATGATTTTTACCAACAAGGTTATGATGTTTTGCTTTTCGATCATCGAGGACAAGGCTATTCACAGCGTATTATTCCTCAAAAAGGGCATTTAGATGAGTTTCGTTTTTATACCGATGATATGGCAAAAATCATTGAAAAAACGACCGCACTTTATGCTTATCAAGCGCAATATATTCTCGCCCACTCCCTAGGAGCTTTGATTTCCACCTATTATCTAGCCAATTACGATCATCATATTAAAAAGGCTGTGCTTTCTTCGCCTTTCTTTGGTGTTCCGATGAAACATCCATTACGAGATGAAGTCATCATTGCAACAATGATGGCATTTGGTCAAGGTCATCGCTATGTTTTTGGTAAAGGACATTACAAACCGGCAGATTTAAACCTTAATGAACTCAGCCATTCTAAAACGCGAATGAAATGGATGAACCGAATTAATCGAAAACGCGCTACTATTCACTTAGGCGGCCCGACTTTCCGTTGGGTACATTTGTGTTTAAATGCAATCAAAGCGCTCCCTAAAATCATTCCAAGAGTGGAAACACCAGTGCTTATCCTACAAGCGGAAAAGGAAAAAATTGTGGATAACAAAAATCTTGAAAAATTGACCGCACTTTTTCCTCATGCAGAATCCATGCTTGTACTTCAGGCAAAACATGAAATCCTTTTTGAAAAGGATAACGTGAGAAAAGCCGTGCTTGAACGTGTGAATCAATTTCTTCATTCTTAAAGCTATTTTTTAATCTGAATCAAGTTTTTATCAAATTCTATTAAAAACATCTCTTAAATCTTTACTCATACTAAATAAGTGGTATCTTTATATCCGCTTATTTAATCGATTGCGTCACGGTCGTTATACGTGATGAATTATTTTTTTGTTCATTTATCTAGGAGTTATCCTATGGAAAGTAAAATTCCAGCAGTAGAAGTCAAACTTGGCTTTAAATGGCAGGGGCTGCTGATTGCCATCATCGTTGGTTTAGGGATTTGGTTAATCCCGACACCAGAAGGTTTATCCGCTAAAGCATGGGGAATGCTAGCGCTGTTTGTGGCAACCATTGTGGCTATTATCGCTAAAGCAATGCCTATGGGTGCTGCAACGCTCGTTGCCTTGGTGATCAGTGGTTTGACTGGACTTACACCTATTTCACCAAAACAAGGTGATGTAGGTATGTTATCCGGCTTTGCTAATGGCACAATTTGGTTGATTGCTATTGCCATGTTTTTATCTCGAGCAGTAATTAAAACTGGTTTAGGTAAACGTATCGCGCTGTACTTCGTTGGTCGTTTTGGTAAAAAAATGATGGGTGTGGCTTATGGTATGGCGTTGGCTGATGTTGTTATCGGTCCGGGGATTCCTTCGGCTTCTGCGCGTGGGGGTGGTATTATGTACCCAATTATGCAATCTATTGCTGATGCGTATGAGTCCAAACCAGGTCCAACCGCTCGTCGTGCGGGTGCATTCTTAGCGATTGCTGTCTCTCAAATCGATACCATTATTTGTACCATGTTCTTAACTGCGATGGCGGGTAACCCGTTAATTGCAGAACTTGCGAAAAGCCAAGGTGTAGAAATCACTTGGATGACATGGTTCTTAGGGGCAATCGTGCCGGGTATTGTGAGCTTAATTGTCTTACCTTATTTCGTGTATTTAATTTATCCGCCAGAATTAAAAGATACGCCTAAAATGGCAGAAATGGCACGTGAAGAATTAAAAAGCATGGGTCCAATGAGCAAAGCAGAATGGATTCTTGCTCTAGACTTTATCCTTCTCTTATTCCTTTGGACGGTGGGTGATTTAGTCTTCCATATTCCTGCAACAATTTCAGCATTTATTGGTTTAGTGATTTTATTATTAACCAATATTATGAGCTGGAAAAATATCGTGGCAGAAACCACCGCATGGGATACGATGTTCTGGTTTGCGGTATTGGTCATGATGGCGAATGCGCTTAATAAATACGGTGCAATCACTTGGATTTCCACCCACATTTCCGCATCTGTGGGCGATTTCAGCTGGCCAGTTGCCTTTACTATTTTAGTGTTGGTGTATTTCTATACCCGCTATTTCTTTGCTTCAGCCATGGCGCATATTTCCGCAATGTACCTTGCTTTTGTGGCAGCGGCTATCGCTGTGGGTACACCACCAATCATTGCTGCAATTGGTTTAGGTTACACCTCAACATTATCCATGAGCTTAACGCAATATGCTGGTGGTCCTGGCCCTGCTTTATACGGCTCAGGTTATAACTCAACTGGTCAATGGTGGGGCGTGAGCTTTATTGTTTCCATCCTTTCATTAGTGATTTGGTTTGGTGTGGGTGGATTATGGATGAAACTCCTTGGTTGGTGGTAATCCTTATTAATTCATAAAAATCCCTAAAAAAACGACCGCACTTTGATTTGTATCTCAAAAGTGCGGTTGTTTTTATCTGTATTTTGAATTAATCATCCCAGTTGTCATCCCAATCACTGTGTCTTCTGTGGTGGTGATGTCTTTTATGTTTTTTATGATGGCGATATTCTCTGTCATCGTAGTCTCCGCCTTTGTTCACTTGGCTACCGATTACGCCACCTAATGCTGCTCCGCCTAGAGTTGTGGCAATATCACCACCTAATAAACCACCGGCTACGCCACCGATTGCTGCACCTGTTGCAGTATGACGTTGTTGTCTGTCCATTTCACAAGCGGTTAAGCTTCCTGCTAATGCAACAATCACTAACCCTTTCATCAATTTAGATTTCATAAATCTACTCCTCTATTTTTGTCGGGATTGCTTGCCTAAGCACTTATGCAATCCGGCGTGTAAAAGCATTCCTTTTACGATTGCTTTGACTATTTGGAAAATTAGTTAGTTCAAATGGCTTGTTCAATTGGTTCAAGAATGAGCAATTTTTGGTATGATTGTTGAGAGGTTTAATAGGTGATTAAATCAGATGTTGTAAAATTTATTTTCACTAATTGAAGTTAAATCTCAAGTAATAAAATAATGAGTAAGAAAATGAAAAAAAATATACTAATACCTTTATTTACACTACTGACTTCTTGTACTTCAGATGTCAATGATCCCATAGTTAGGTTTTGGAATGATGGTATTCGTCCTTCCGAATCTAAGATGAGTGCAATTAAAGAATGTCTTGATAAGGCTTATAAAATATATCCTAATGAAAAAGAAGGATATGATGATCGTATAGGATATGTAGATAGTTGCATGAAAGAAAAAGGATATTAATTTGTATATCATACACAGACTGTAATAAGGTCATAATTAAATGAGAAAAAGTGATTTTTTAAAATTCTAAAATTAACATTATTAGCTTTAGTTTTTTATATTTATATTCGCTATCGAAGTTCAATTTTAATTTTAATAAGATTGATTTGATATCAATATTTAAATTATTTCAGGTTTTGTTTTTATTGTTTTTATTTTGCTTTTTTATAAATAAATTTACATGTGGTAATAATAGTAAATAAGTATTTATATATTTAAATAATCTATAGAATGATTGATAATCAATGATGGAGAGATATAAATAATGATTTTAAAAATATTAAAATTTTTTATAGCTGTTGCATTCATATTTTTCTTGTTTATGGTGATAGTTCAGTTCGATATGGGAAGAAATAATTTGCAATATGTAGTTCTTATGAAAGAAGCTTTAATTATGTCTCTAAAATTTCAGGTGGTTGCTTTGCCGATATATTTTCTCTTTTTTAAACGAGATTAGAGCGGTTGGAATGAATAAAAATAAGGTGGTAAATGATGAAATATTTTATTTTTTATTTATTATCTTGCTTATTATGCTTTATTGTTTTTGAATTGATTATTGGTGTGTTTGATTATTTTATTTATGGACAGTTTACAGGAGATTTCATACAAGCCACAATCGCATCTATCATCGTTTCTGTTATAGCGATGGTTATTCATTTGATTTTTGGTATGAAGAAGTAAATTATTATCTTGTGATATATGATGATAAAATCAGGTAGGGAGCATGAATCGTGTGTCATTCATACTCTTGCTTATTGATGCCCAAGCGTAAATATTTGGTTCACAAGTGCCAACATTGACCAATGAACCACTATCTAAGAATGAACGGAAATAATGAAAAAAAATGATTTTATTGAGATTATAAAAATATCAATGTTTCTGATTTTTATGGCAACTTTATACTCTCTATATAAATTTAACTTTGATTTTTCTAAAGTTAAAATTTTATCTATATTAAAGTGGTATCCAGCATCATTTATTTGTGTATTAGTTGGCTTTTATCTTAGTCGTTTTCTAAAAAATAGTAGGTAGAAAACTAGACAGGCTACATGAATGATGAAGGTAATATTGGGAGATAAAAAATGAGTAAGATAAATCTCAGTCTCTTTTTGCTTTGTAGTATTTTGACTGCATGTGTTTCTTCTGATAGCCATTTTGTTCGATTTTGGAATGGTGATGTGATACCTGAAAGGCCATATGAGGAACAAAAAATTTTTGAATCATGTTATGAGAAATATAAAAATCTTCCTGATAAGACAAATGAGGAACGAGAGGTCATAAGTTTGAAAGTTATGGACTGTATTTCACATGATAAATTAAAAGAAAAAGAGAAGTAGGCATGAGATATTTATTACTTATTTTAAAAAGATCTTTTTTGATGACTATCATTCTGCAACTTATTTTTTATATAAATGCATGGTTTATTACGGGTAATGTTGATCAGATTGATTTTTTTGTAAGTAAAGAGCATTTATTCTTTAGTTTAAAGATATGGCTTTCTCTATTTGTTTTATTTTTATTAATATATTATTTAGGTAATAATAAATATTAATGATTTACTGATGATGCAAAAATGAGATAATTAAGGTGTGACAATGTTTTATTTATTAGAAGAATATGAAGATGAATTGTTATGGTCTGGGAATATATTTAGAGTTTTTATCCAGAATAAGGGTGAGAATTATTACACAGATCGAGTCGTGGACTTTATTATCTTTGAAACAGAGGATGTTGACAGACCGCTTGGATTGTTATCTATATCTGGTTATAAGGCTGGAAAAATAGTGCTTATCTTTCCTAAAGAGGCTTTTAAAAAAGACGCGATTTATTCTTTAGATAAGAATTGGATAGAAAAAAACATATATGATTATTTATATCTAAACAAAGAGTGTGACAAAGTTTTTATATCAAAAAACGATTCAATACTTCCATTCTAATAGCTAGAGTAAGCTATATTTAAACTTATACAAAAGAAATTGTTGGATTAAAGTGCGGTCAATTTTCAAAGAGTTTTAAAACCTCTCAAAAATTGACCGCACTTTTTGTATTTTTGATGCTTCTTCTACCGAAATATCACCCTCTCATAGCAATCTCGACAGCAACACAATTCCTTTTCTGTTCACTTGTTCTATTGAGAAAACTGGTTAGTCCAACTCGCTTGTTTACTTGCTCTAAAAATCAGTATGTTTATGATATTTTGATATAAAATTATCAAATAAAAATTTTTTTACATAAATTTGATAAAATTTTATTGATTTGTGACTTTGATCACAGTATTGCAGAAAAAAATTAAGTACTATGCTTGCAACTCGATGATAGATGTTTTTAGTAGCGGGTTAATAATCATGGACTTTAAACCTAACATAATAGGAGATTTATTATGGCATACTATCCAGCAGAACCGTTCCGTATTAAAAGTGTTGAACCTGTTTCAATCTTACCAAAAGCAGAACGTGAAAAAGCAATGAAAGCGGCAGGCTTCAATACCTTCTTACTTGATTCAAAAGATGTTTATATCGACCTTTTAACCGATAGCGGTACGAATGCAATGAGTGACCGTCAATGGGCCGGTATTATGATGGGTGATGAAGCTTATGCAGGTAGCCGCAACTTCTATCATTTAGAAGAAACAGTTCAAGACTTATTTGGTTTCAAACATATTGTGCCAACTCACCAAGGTCGTGGTGCTGAAAATATCCTTTCTCGTATTGCTATTAAACCGGGTCAATACGTACCAGGTAATATGTATTTCACTACCACTCGTTTCCACCAAGAAGCCAATGGCGGTATTTTCTACGATATTATTCGTGATGAAGCGCATGATGCGACATTAGATATCCCATTTAAAGGCGATATTGATGTTAAAAAATTAGAAAAATTAATTAACGAAAAAGGCGCTGAAAATATTGCTTATGTGTGCTTGGCGGTAACAGTAAACTTAGCAGGTGGTCAACCGGTTTCTATCGCAAACATGAAAGCCGTTCGTGAATTAACAGCGAAACACGGCATTAAAGTGTTCTACGATGCAACTCGTTGTATTGAAAATGCTTATTTTATTAAAGAACAAGAACCTGGCTATCAAGATCGTTCAATAAAATCTATCGTTCAAGAAATGTTCAGCTATGCAGATGGTTGTACAATGAGTGGTAAAAAAGACTGCTTAACCAATATCGGTGGTTTCTTATGTATGAATGATGAAGAATTATTCATGAAAGCGAAAGAATTGGTTGTGGTGTTCGAAGGTATGCCGTCTTACGGTGGTATGGCTGGTCGTGATATGGAAGCAATGGCGATCGGTTTGAAAGAAGCAACTCAGGAAGAGTACATTGAACACCGTGTTAAACAAGTACGTTACCTCGGTGAAAAATTAAAAGCAGCGGGTGTACCGATTGTAGAACCAATTGGTGGTCATGCGGTGTTCTTAGATGCACGTCGTTTCTGTCCACATTTGAAACAAGAAGAAGACTTCCCGGCACAAGCATTAGCGGCAGCAATCTATGTTGAATGCGGTGTGCGTACAATGGAACGTGGTATTATTTCAGCTGGTCGTGATATCAAAACTGGCGAAAACCATCATCCAAAACTTGAAACTGTACGTATTACTATTCCGCGTCGTGTTTACACCTATGCACACATGGATTTAGTTGCTGATGGTATTATCCACTTATTCAAACATAAAGAGGATATTAAAGGGCTTCGTTTCGTGTATGAACCAAAACAATTACGTTTCTTCACAGCACGTTTTGAACAAAAATAGGCCTACCGCCCTTACCTCAGTAACGGGGTAAGGGCTTTTTGTATCTAAAAAATATTTGGTTAATGAGAAAAATGCGAAAACATTCTAATGACATTGTGGTTTGATGTATTGTCAAATAAGGAAGTGACTAGCCTTTCTACGATAATCGGAAAGGAGAAAACTTATGAACAAAACATTGGGAAGTACCTTGATTACCTCAGGGACGATGATTGGGGCAGGGATGCTTGCCATGCCTCTCACCTCTGCAGGAATAGGTTTCACGTTTACAGTTGTTCTACTTGTTCTTTTATGGATTCTGCTCACCTATAGCGCATTATTATTTGTTGAGGTTTATCAAACAGCTGAACATGATGCCGGTATTGGCACGCTTGCCGCACAGTATTTTGGTCGACCAGGACGAATTATTGCAACCAGCGTATTAATGATTTTCCTTTATGCGTTACTTTCCGCCTATGTAACCGGTGGTGGTGCAATTCTTGCTTCAACTTTACCTGATTTTGCGACGCCTGATCTCAAAATGAAAGGTTCCATCCTAGCATTTACGATCTTCTTTGGTATCTTCGTAGCAATTGGCACAAGCTTTGTGGATGCCTTAAATCGTTTCTTATTTATTACGATGATTGCGGCGCTATTCATTGTGCTTGGATTGATGATTCCAGAAATTAAAATCGATAACTTAATGGCCATGCCAATTGATAAAGCGCTATTGATTTCAGCTAGCCCAGTTTTCTTTACTGCTTTTGGTTTCCACGGTTCAATTCCTTGCTTAAATAAATATTTAGAAGGTGATGTAAAAGCCTTAAGATTTTCTATTATTATGGGCTCTGCAATCACATTAGTGGGTTATCTTTTATGGCAATTTTCTACTCACGGCGTGTTAAGTCAAAGCCGATTCTTAGAAATCCTTAATCAAGATCCAACATTAAATGGATTGATTGAGGCCGTTCGAGTGATTACAGGCAGCACCATTATTGCGGCTGTCGTGAAAATCTTCTCTGCCTTAGCACTGATTACCTCATTCTTAGGGGTCGCACTAGGTTTACTAGAATGTATTGACGACTTGTTAAAACGTGTATTCAATTTTTCTGCAAACCGTTTAAGTTTAGGTTTCTTAACGTTCCTTCCGCCATTGCTCTTTGCATTCTTCTATCCAGAAGGTTTTATCCTTGCATTAGGTTATGCAGGACAAATGTTTGCTTTCTATGCAGTGGTATTGCCAGCAGCATTGGTTTGGAAAGCACGCCATCAACATCCAAACTTACCTTATCGTGTGCCGGGTGGTTCAGGGTTCTTACTCTTTGTCTCAATTCTAGGGATTATTATTGTGAGTATCCCATTCCTAATCAAATTAGATGTATTGCCTGCAGTAGTAGGTTAATAACATGATTAAAATAAAGAAGTGCGGTTAAAACACGCTGATTTTTAACCGCACTTCTTTATGCTTTCTCTTTGATCGTTTTGAGGTAGCGATATACGCTAGGTTCTGAGATTTTCAAATATTTCGCCACCATCGGAATGGCACCTTTGATATTGAAAATGCCTTTATCAAATAAGACTTGAACGGCGTTTTCCCGCTGTCTTAAACTGAGTGGTTTATCGGAATGTAATAGGGTGAAATCAAGGTATTCACAAAGGATATCTTCGATAGAGTTTTCGAGTTTTTCTTTATTAATAATTTCGGCCTCTTCCACTTCAGCAAAGGCCGCATCAATACCTAAAATATTGACGAAGTTTCCAAGATTTTCTAATGAAATTAATTTAGTCATCACATCAACCAACTCAGAGGTATCATGATTAATACAAAGGATGCCTTCTAATTTATCCCCATTTTTAATGAAATAAGTTGCACCTCGAATGACCTTTTCGGAATCTGCCACCGCTTTGTAGTTAAAGATAAAATCCTTATCTAAATACACTTTATCCTGCAACAAACTTGAAGCAAAAGAGCTAAGCGGAGAAGAAAGCGTTCGACCACTGACGTGGCTATTCGCAATGGCTTCCATATGAGCCTTATTCTTATCAAAAGAATGAAATACGACTTCGTATTTAGGACCGAGAACATTTCCCAAAAAATGGGTTAGGCCAATAAAATATTTCTTTTGTATGTTATTCATACCAGTTTATCTCATTAATTTCAGATTGCTGTAGGTATTCTATAACCGCTTATTTTTTATGGCAAATATATTGTAAAAAACGGCAGGTTATCTATGTTTTTTTACTTTAAGTGAATCTTATAATGCTTAGAGGATATGGTTAGACAATACTTCTGTGATATTCTTTGGTGTTGGGATTTGTATCTTATTCAGTTGATGGTAAGCAATTTGAAGGAATCATGAAAAATACGCCAACAGGAAATTAATATGTTGGTATTCAAATGGATGTTTTTATACTCCAAAAATGGTTAATTGCGTTGATAAGGGAAAAGAATACCCATTAATTGCAGGGTATCAAAAAAAAGAACTACTAGGACATACAAACTCAAAACAAAGATGGAAAAATCTTGTTTCTTGTGGAGGAAAGTATGGCGATATAAATCTACACTACTATCCACAAAACTATCAAATAAATGGTAAAAGATACAAAAATCTTGATGAATGTATGAATACTAAAGGGTATATATATCTTTACCCTGCTGAATGTGGCTATCAAGATCCTAAGTGGGATAAGGGAAAATGTAACTTATAACGAATTGAATTTATTATTTAAACAGAGTGTGGTCAGTTTTCAAAGCGTTTTTCAGAGGCTGTTGGAAAAGAGTTGAATAATAAGGAGAATAAAAAATGAGAACTTTATCTTTCTTAATTTGGTCTGGTATCTTTGTGTCTTTTTGTGGTTCTATTTTTGTAGGTTTTTTTCTACTTTTAAATTATATTAAATTTAATGAATTTGATTATATCTTACTATTCAAGGTGGTCTTTGTGTTTTTTATTGCTGGTTTTGTTATTCCTATACCAGAGTTAATAAAGTTAAGAAATAAAATAAAATGATTATTGGTTGATCATAATATTTAATTGTATATTTTTATTATCTATATGCTGGTGATGCTAAAATACCATGGATATACATGGTATCATCAAGACACAGGACGAATGCAATTAGCTCCAGAGTGGGATCATTCAAAGACAGAACATGTGGGTGGAGATTATATCCAAAAAGGAAAATAATATGTGGAAAATATATAAAGATAATGATCAAGATCTTAGTTTCGTATTAGGTTGTATGTATTGTCAAGCCATAGATTTAAAAGAGTTTAAATTATGGCTTTTGAGGGTAATTGAAACCTCTAATACAGATGACATACCTATGTATATTTATGATCTTACTGATTTCGATGGCCCCTTATTTAAGATCTCAGAAGTGATAGGTTTTTCATTGAGGAATTATTTTTCTCTTGAAGAGGAATACTCTATTTATGGTATTGCTTATATTAGAAATAAAAATATTGTAGATGCGCCAGTTGAAATGGATAAAGCCATTCATTACCTTAAATTAAATAATTATTTATTGAAGAAATTTAAATATTTTTTTCCTTTTATAGATGAGGTTTAAATTCTTCTGATGCTCGCTCTCAGATAGCGTGCGTCTTCTGGCGTGTACTTGTATCTAACTAAAAATAAACAAACTGAAATTCTTCATAAAAATAGTGAAAATCTGAATCAAATAAAATTGATGTTTAGGCTCGCGTTGGGAAACGCGAGCCATCGTTGGAGCATTAAGTGAAAGACGTTAAAGAAAAGTTTAGAAATATTGATATTTGGTCTTTTGATGGAAAAGGTGATATAAATAACATATTGAAATTTCAATCTATATTCAACATTACTCTGCCAAATACTTATAGAGAATTAATGACTAGGTATAATAATCCTAAGTTTGAACAAGACACTTTTGATTTTTATGATCTATATCATAAACGAGAATCTTTAGCATCATTTGGATTTGATGGATTTAATTCCCAATATGAGAATATTTACAATCAATTTATTTATTCAGATGAAGATGGATATGAAAATGTGTATTCATTTGCTCATACATCTGAAGGAAACTGGTTATGCTTTGATTATAGAGATTCTCCTACAACATCAGAACCAAAGATCTCTTTAGTTATTCATGATGAATATAACGATGAAATAGGAAAATGGCTTATTTTACCTGTGGCAAATAATTTTGATGATTTTCTAGATAGTCTTTATGATTTTAATGAGCGCTATCCTGATTAGCAAGGAGTAATAGTGTTTCCCCAATGATAGCGCCAGCGTCCACGCTGGTGCTGCTTAATAAAAACATTGCGAATTTTACCCATAAACGTTGGGAGAACCAATGTTCAAAATTCTTTGGATTTTGTGACCGCACTTTTAGTTGATAGGCACAAGCAAGGACTCTTGCGCCATCGTGGGGGATACGAAGATTATAAATATTTACCAGTTAGATTTGGGGCAGTAGTCGATTCAATGGCGAGTGAAGCTACAAGTAAAAAATTGGAAAATAATGAGAAAAACATGAAATCTATAATTCTAGGAGGTGAATAAGTGTTTAATAATATTATTCAGTTTTTTATTTATTCCCTCGTTGTTTTTCTATCTGGATTTATAATAATATCTTTATGTTTTATCGTGTTTACCTTTATCATAAATCTAGGTGATATTTCTATTCTTGAGATAAAGGATATACTATCTTTTAATTTCTATATGTTTTCTAGGATGTCACCATTAATAGTATTAGTAATGCTTATATCTAAAAAACTCAGAGGTAGCTAGTATAGAAAGTGTTTAATTTCTGATGTTAAGTTATTAGAAATTTGTAGTCTGTTTGATATTTAAACAGACTACAATTTAAAATACAGAAGTACAAAGTGCGGTCGATTTCTAAAACGTTTTCTGTTACCCATTTATTAGATAAACCTTTCCAACAACTTTCCGGCGGCGAAAAAAGCCCGCGTGCAGCTTGCCCGTTGTTGCATTAAAGAGGCGCCCCTATTGCTTGCCGATGAACCCATTGCTTCACTCGATCCTTACTACCAAATCGACATCATGGAACAGCTCAAATCTCTCACCCCAACGCATACTTGCGTGGTGGCGATTCATCATCTTTCTTTGGCGTATAAATTTTGTGATGAAGTGATTTTATTGAATAAAGGGCAAATTATTGCCAACGGTGAAACACAATGCGTATTAACCGCTGATAATTTGGCGAAAACGTTTAGTATTTGGGCGGAAATTGACGAAACAAAAAAAGAAATCGTCGCCATTGAAAAACTAAAGAACAATGAATTTTTATCCCATTACGAATAATATCCTCGAAATGTGCGTAATGGTTAATGTTAAAAGTGCAGCTATTTTCTTGGTATTGTTTTGTAAATCATGGTGTTAAATAGAAAATACTTTGAGTTAAAATATTCTAGTGCTAATATAATAATCGATTGCAAAGGAGTGTTTAATGCAATCGGGCTAAGGACAATTTTATATTGCCTATAGATTATATTAATTATATTAAAAGGAAAACATGAAAAATATAACATTTAAAAGTAGTTTAATTGCATTGCTTGTAGCAGGGATGGGTATTGGTACTGCAACCGCAGCAACAGTAGATGATTTGGATAAAATCGTTACCCGTCATGGAAAGGTTATCGGTGCACATGAAAAAGTAATCCAAGCTCATGAAAAAGTAATCCAAGCTCATGAAAAAGTGATCCAAACGCATGAAGGCGCAATTAAAACGCATGAAGGCGCAATTAAAACGCATGAGGGAGTGATTAATAACCATTCTGATCAGTTGGCAGATCATAATGACAAATTAGTGAAATATAAAAGAACAATCGATAATCATGATAGCGTTATTACTGCGCATGAAGGCGTGATTCAGACTCATGAAAAAGTAATTCAAACTCATGAAGGCGTAATTCAAAATCATGAGAAAGCAATTCAAACTCATGAAGGCGCGATTAAAACTCATGAAGGTGTACTCCAAACTCATGAAGGCGCGATTAAAACTCACGAGGGTGCAATCCAGACTCATGAGAAAGTAATTCAAGCTCATGAGAAAGCAATTCAAACTCATGAAGGTGCGATTAAAACTCATGAAGGTGTACTCCAAACTCATGAAGGTGTACTCCAAACTCATGAAGGTGCGATTAAAACTCACGAGGGTGTACTCCAAACTCATGAAAATGCAATCAATGCGCAAAAAGCTGTATTAAATACCCATGAAAATGCGATTAATGCACATAAAGCCGCGTTAGACAGACATGAAACTGAAATTCGTGAAAGTAGAGCAAATGTTGCCGGTTTGAATACCCGCATCGATAGCTTAGGCCGTGAAATCAAAAATGGCCTGTCTACACAAGCAGCATTAAACGGTTTATTCCAACCTTATAATGTCGGTAAACTAAATATAAGTGCTGCGGTTGGTGGTTATCGTGATAAAACTGCTTTAGCGGTAGGTAGCGGTTTCCGTTTCAATGAAAAATTTGCGATGAAAGCCGGTGTTGCTGTAAACGCCAATGGCGGTGGTGGTATGGCATATAACGTTGGTGCTAACTTTGAATTCTAATTCAAGTTTTTGTTAAATTAAAAAAAAGCGCTATTTCGAGAGAGATAGCGCTTTTTGTTTGTCATATCTAAAAGTGCGGTTCATTTTTCAGGTATTTTTCCTTGGAGTTAGGCACTCGCCGGAAAACGAGTACCATCAAAAAAATCTATATTTACCCACCCTGACAATTCAACCAAGCCTTTCGCGTGCCTTGATAGTTTTTGTAATAAACGGAACTATGTTCACGCGCCACCAAATCAACAGTGCTTCCTTGAATAGGGTTGTACGATTGATAAAGCACTTCAAAACGGCTACCGCGCGCATTTAATGCTCTATTCGCAAGATGATCAAACGGCATCGCATTGCCGCCATCCAGTTGGAAATAAAAACCGAAATTATCTTTCATCCGACTCTCTACCGAGAGAGGAAAGTAGGTTGCCAAATATGAGGTTGACCCTGTTTCCGAGTTCTTACAACGATAATGATATTGCTTGTAATTAAGGGCATTATTTAATTCTGCTTGGCTAATATTATCCTTTAAAAATCTGGTCTTCAGCGGTTTTTTGGGCGGCGTTGTTGTACATGCAAATAAACTCACCAACGCCGTGGTGAATAACATCATTTTAAGTTTGTTCATGGTATCAATTTCAAGAGAAGTGTGATTGAAAGCACTGTTGGCTACACGATAGTTTAGTTGCTGAGACAGTCGGTTTACAGAATGATTCTTGGAAAGTGTCAGCAATGAAGTTCCAACGATTTTGTCGTAATTGGAAATCAACTACCAAAATTAGGCGGGGATTATACCACTCTTTTGCCAACGCGTGTTTCCTAACGCGCGCCCAAGAACGTAAATAAAGTGCGGTGAGTTTTTGAAGTGTTTTTTTACGGTATTATGTAGCAAATGCACAAAACGCTTGCTGAGCCTGTCGAAGCATTGGTTTTGTGTATCGGAGAAGCTGAAATTACTTACACTTCGACAAGCTCAGTGACCGCAATTTCAGCTTTGTGCAACTGCTACATAATATCGAAAGAGTTTTAAAACCTCTCAAAAATTGACCGCACTTTTTGTATTTTCAGAACTACTTATATTTAAGCTAATCTTATAATTTCACATCCAACTTATCGTAAGAGCGTTCTATCACGAGCAAGTAATAGGTGGAAGCAGTGGCAAGGAAGATGGCGAAAGTAAAACTTACCAAGCAAGCCACTTATAGAAAATATTTAGCTAACCGACAGTATGAAATAAGAGCGGAAGTTTTAGTTGCTATTGAAAAATTTGGAGTAAATAAATGATAGGGTTATCAGAAAAACAAATTAATGACATGTTTACAGAATTTTATAATGAATTTGATTCAATTCCATTTTGTGAGCTAAATCTGAGTGATGCTAAAAGAACATTTGATGGATATAACTTTATAGTAAAGGGTGATCTTTTTGAGAATATAATAGGTCCTTTTAGATATATTCAGCCACTATCATTTTCCTATATGAGCAAAGGAAAATTCTTCTATGGGGTTGAGAAAAGTAATATACCTGTAATGGGAGATATTACACAGTTTGGTATATTAATAAATAATATTGGATATTATATAAAATATGATCCTTTTTCATATAAGAGTGGTAACAAAAGTATGGGAGGATTTCATCGTTATATTCCAAAAGAAATAATGTGCTCTTGGTTATATGTAAGTCAAGGATGGGAAATTGCAGAAGATACAATACATAATATATATAAAAGTAATTTACCTTCATTATTATTAATGCCCATTCATTCAATTATAGAAGGTTTTGAAGATAGTCATGGCGTTGCACTTCCTGAATATACAGCTTTTCTAGAACATAAATTTCATCATGCTTTTAGACAAAGCTATGATGATAAATTTAATGATGAAAAATATTTTGAATTAAGATGTTTGCTTGATACCCGTTCCAATGATGATGGGAGTAAAACAGGATATCAATTATTTGTGTCTTCTCATAATGATGAACGTAATGTTTATGTGATACCTAGAGCAGATGTGATGGGTATTAAAAAGTTGACGAATCCAGCAGAGGCAATAGATCATTATGCTGCTCATTTATTCTCACGTGCTGAGGGTGAGTTTGATTTTATGCAATATGCAGAAGATTTTTAATTAATACAATAAATTAAAGTGCGGTCTTTTTTAAAAGAGTTTTAAAACCTCTCAAAAACTAACCGCACTTTTTGTATTTTCAACGGCTTATGTTAAGTAAGTTTTATAATTTTACATCTAATTTGGCGTAAGCACGCTCTACTTTTTCCAATGCTTTTTCTACGGAAATATCACGAGCGAGTAAGACACCTAAACGGCGATGACCATTGACTTCACCTTTGCCGAAAATGCGGATATTGGTGTGGGGTTCAGCCAATACTTCGGCGATATTGCCAAATTGCACGTTTTTCGATTGGCCTTCTACCACGATGGCTTTGGAAGCCGATGGGCTAATGAGGGTGATTTCCGGAATAGGTAAGCCTAAAATCGCGCGGGCATGTAAGGCGAATTCAGATAATTCTTGAGAAATTAGCGTGACCATACCGGTATCGTGTGGACGAGGGGAAACTTCATTGAAGATAACCTCATCACCACATACAAACATTTCCACACCAAAAATACCGCGACCACCTAATGCAGTGGTAATTTTCTCTGCTACGTCTTGTGCTTTTTTCAACGCTGCATCAGACATGGCTTGTGGTTGCCAAGATTCGCGATAGTCGCCATCTTCTTGACGGTGGCCGATTGGCGCTAAGAAGCTGGTGCCATTAATGTGGCGAACGGTGAGTAAGGTGATTTCATAATCGAATTTAACAAACCCTTCTACAATCACGCGTCCTGCGCCTGCACGACCACCTTGTTGCGCGTAATCCCAGGCTTTTTGTAAGTCGTCTTTGGATTTCAAAATACTTTGACCGTGGCCAGAAGAGGACATAATCGGTTTCACCACGCAAGGAATACCGATTTTTTCAACCGCACTTTGGAAGTCAGCAAAGTTATCGACAAATTGATAAGGTGAGGTTGGCAAACCAAGCTCTTCGGCAGCCAAACGACGAATGCCTTCACGATTCATTGTAAGCTTGGTGGCTTTGGCGGTAGGCACAACATTAAAACCTGCTTTTTCTAATTCAATCAGCGTATCTGTCGCGATGGCTTCCACTTCCGGCACGATGTAATCTGGGCGCTCTTTTTCCACTAAGGCTTTGAGTGCTGCACCATCTAGCATGGAAATCGTATAAGCACGATGTGCCACTTGTTGTGCTGGGGCGTTTTCATAACGATCGACGGCAATCACTTCCACGCCTAAACGTTGTAATTCAATCACCACCTCTTTGCCCAGTTCACCAGAGCCAAGCATCATCACTTTAATAGCATTCGGGGTTAATGCTGTACCTAGGATTGTCATGTTGTGTCCTTATTTTAAGAAAGATTCATCAAGTGCTAAATCGTCATTTTTATTAATCCCCACACCGCGAGCAATCACATTTTTAGCAATATCATGTGCTTCTTCTAAAGAATGCTCGGTGTAAGTTCCGCATTGGTATTCATTTAATTCAGGAATTTGGTTTTGGTCTTGCACGGTTAAAATATCTTTCATGGAAGCTAACCATGCATCAGCTACTTGTTGCTCGTTTGGTGTGCCAATTAATGACATGTAAAAACCTGTACGGCAACCCATTGGGGAAATATCGATGATTTCTACATTGTCATTATTTAAATGGTCACGCATGAAACCCGCAAATAAATGCTCAAGGGTGTGAATCCCTTTTGGTGGGAGAATTTCTTTGTTTGGAATGCAAAAACGAAGATCAAAAACAGTGATGTCATCGCCCTTTGGGGTACGCATCGTTTTGGCAACGCGCACGGCAGGTGCGTTCATACGGGTGTGATCCACTTTAAAACTGTCGAGTAATGGCATATTTATTTCCTTGAAAATCAGTGATTTGTAAATTAATTGCAAGTTTTTGTAAATTTTTTTACATTTTTTTACAATTTCTTTGAACTTTTCTTTTTAGCGTCGGTCTTATAGAACAAGCAACTTGCAGTTGTTTTAATAAAATTGGTTCCTTAGGTTATTTGCCCCTTACTCGATAAGGGGCGTTTTTTTATCTGTTGAATATTAACTCGTCTTTATTCTAGCCCACAACCAGGTTATGCACAAAGGCTATTCACAGCTATGACACGAAAGGCAAACTGAAAAAGAGCAAGGCAATATAACGCAGTCCTTTTCCAATCGTCATAAAAATCAAACAACTTAGCCAATTCAATCTAAGCCAACCGGCTACCGCACAAAACACATCCCCGATAATAGGCAACCAGCTCAATAATAAAGTGATGGCGCCATAGCGTTGTATTTTGTTTATTGCCCATAAAGTGCGGTCATTTTTGCTGTCGATTTTCGGAAACCATCGACCAATCCAATAAGTGGTGAGGCTGCCTAGCGTATTGCCTGCGGTTGCCATAAAAACAAGCCAAAAAATATCCGCACTTAATAATGATCCGACCAATACTTTTGGCGCAGCCAGGGAGACAAACACAATTTCTGAATTACCCGGCAAAATGGTGGCACTTAAGAAAGCGCTGAAAAACATCAGCCACAAGCCATGGGTTTGCCAAAAATCAGCCCAAAAACTGAAAGAGAAAATGTCCCACATTAGGCTCTAATAATCTCGCGCGTTCTGACATCAAACACATCCATTCCTGCACTTAATCCTGCTTTTACACCAAGATCGGCATCTTCAAAGACGATACAACGTGATGGTTCGGCTTTTGCCAGTTCTGCGCAGCGTAAAAAGGTTTCTGGATGCGGTTTATGTTCTTTCACATCATCTGCGCTGACAATGGCGTTAAAGTAATGTTTGATATCTAATTTTTGCATCAACATATCAATAATTTGGCGGTTCGAGCCTGAACCGAGCGCAATCGGCTTTTGTTGATAGTAATGACGCACCACGTCAAAGGTTGGGAGTAATTTTGATTCTGTTGGAATCAATTCATAGGAAAGTTTGCGTTTCGCTTGTATGACTTCATTTAAGCGTTCTTGTGGCATACCGGCATCTTGCATAATGGCGGAGGCGATAGTGCTCACAGTTGCGCCACCTAAATCATACATAATTTGGCTGTTAAAACGATAACCAAATTGTTCCCCCACCATGTTCCACGCACGGGCGTGTACTGGCATGGTGTCGATTAAAGTGCCATCCATATCAAAAATCAGGCCATCATATTTTTCAAAAAGTCTGTTATCTATCATTTATTGCTTTCCTAGTTCGTAAATTTTTTCACTTTGTTTCAATTTTGTGATCTGTGCACTGGTAATTTTGTGAAATAGCGGTAAAGTTATCCTATCTTAAAAAGGAATGTTATGTCGTTACTCAAACAATTAACCCGTTGGAAAATTCGCGGTCAGATTGATCAGGACGTTATTGATATTATTCTGACTTTGCAAAGTCGCCTAGAGCATCATTGGCGCATTGATGTGTCTATTCCGACCGTCATTACACTCTTATTGCATATTGCCAACAGCCTTGCCCGTTTAAAACGAGGGGGTTGCGTTTCCCCGCTTCATCAAGCCTTTTATGATGAAATGCAAAGTGCGGTCATTTTTCCTGATGTTTTGGAAATTCACCACGATTTGCTTTCTTTTATTCCGCAAGAAATTCCCGAAGCAGAGCAGAGTTATTATCTCGCCAATATTTATAGCTTGCTGTTGGAGCAAGATAAAAAATAAGGGCACGAAAGCCCCTATTTTATCAGTTAAAAATCAAACTGAGTTCTAAATCTTTGAGTAAATTGCTTTCTAAGCGCAATTCATTCCACACTAACGGATTGTTATCCAAATAATGTTTCTCAAAAGTCAGTTCCCAAGTCTGTAAAGAGCGGTCAATTCTGAGATTAATTTTATCGGTGCTATCTGTCGCCTGGCGAGATTTATTCAAAATTACCGAAATACGTAAAAGAAGCAGTAAAGCAAGGACATCTTCATCCGCATAACGAGCAAAAATCGGTAAATCATTCTTTTTAAATGCACCTGTGTGATAACGAACTAAATTCACCAATAAGCGTTGCTGCTCGCGATCAAAGCCCGGTAATTCCATATTCTGCAGAATATAAGCGGAATGTTTTTGTACATTGCGATGATTAATCACAATACCCACTTCCAATAAGCGTGCCGCCCAAATCAACAGATTTTTCATTTCATCAGCAAGATGCGGTTTTTGCCAATGGATGTATTGGTCAATTAAGGTTTTTGCACTATTTGCCACGCGATCAGCTTGCGCTAAATCTAAGTTAAATTGTTCGGCAAGCCCTAATGCAGTACGAGTACGGATGTCTGAAACTTGGAAGTTTTTTTCTAAGCTGTAAATCACCCCTTCACGCAAAGCGCCGTCAGAATAGCGCATATTTTCTAAGCCAAAAACGTCAAAAACGGCACTTAAAATAGCTAAGCCTGGTACAAAGACATCCACGCGGTCAGGGTTTAATCCTGCGATGTTGAGCTCTTCAAAATGGGAAGCTTGTAAGGTTCGTTC
Organism: Haemophilus parainfluenzae ATCC 33392; assembly: GCF_031191205.1. Taxonomy (NCBI): domain Bacteria; kingdom Pseudomonadati; phylum Pseudomonadota; class Gammaproteobacteria; order Pasteurellales; family Pasteurellaceae; genus Parahaemophilus; species Parahaemophilus parainfluenzae. The sequence continues at coordinate 846,251 of NZ_CP133470.1, forward strand.
AATTAAATTTTGTAAGCGTTCAGCGGTGATGATACCGTTCGGATCAAGAGTTGCGGTAATCACTTGATAGACGGTTTTGATGGTGCCTGACGAACCTAACACCGATTGCCATCCGAGCTTGCGATATTCCCAGCTTAAATCTTCAATTTTATTGACCGCACTTTGGCGAGCTTGCTCGAAGTTTTCTTTTGAAATTTGTCCGTTCGGGAAGAATTTTTTGGCAAAGCTCACACAGCCCATGTGGCGACTTTCTGCTACTAAGGGGGTGAAATCGTCACCGATGATCATTTCGGTTGAGCCACCACCAATATCGATGACCAGTTTACGTCCGCTTTCTGGTTGAGTGTGGCAAACACCTGCATAAATGGTTTTGGCTTCAGTTTGACCGCTGATGATATTAATGGGATAAGGAAAGACTGTGGCAGCCTGACGTAAAAATTCGTCATTATTGACCGCTCTTCGTAAGGTATAAGTGCCTACGACATTCACATCTTCTGGGGCAAAACCTTGTAAGCGCTCAGCAAAAAGTGCAAGGCAATTTACACCGCGCTCAATGGCTTCTTGGCTTAATACATTGTGCTCATCTAAGCCGTCGGCGAGCCTCACTTTTTGTTTTAAACGAGAAAGCACCTGGATTGAGCCATTGATAATACGCGCCACAATCATGTGGAAGCTGTTTGAGCCTAAATCAATGGCGGCAATCTCCCGGGCTTCACCTCGGTGATGAGGTTCTGCGAGTTGAGCCAGTTGCTTGTCGTTATGCATGTCCTTTCCTAAAATTCAAATTGATACAATAAATCAAAAACTTGGTTTGTACTGGAAACCGATTGGAAATAAAGTTGCGGCATTAAGCGGTAACGTAAAGTCACTTCGGCTAAGCCATCAAACAATCCTACACCGTATTTCACTTGTAAGCGTTTACCAATATTACCACTAACTTGCACTTTAGAGCTATCCCCAACACCGGCAGTGCCTAAGTTTAAGTCTTGAATACCAAAGGCTTCGCCAATACCGCTGACTACTTTACCACTTTTCGCCAAACCTAAGCCAAGTAATGCCGCACCGACAGAACCGCTAGAACCTGCTTCACCACTGTTTTCTAATGATCGACCGGTTAATAAATAGGAAAGCGCTTGGTCTTGAGGTTTAGCCGGGTCAGAGAAAATGGTGACTTGTGGGCTGGATGCCAGACCAATCACTTTTACCCCCGCGGTCACTTTACTGTCTTCCATCGCTTCTGGGTTACGAATCGCTTCAATATTTAACATCGGTTGTGAAGGTAAACCAGAGAAGCTGATTTGTCCTTTACGAATTAATAAATCCTGTCCAAAAGAAGCATAACGACCATTTTTCAGGTTAATTTGACCGAATAATCCTAATTTGCCTTTATCCTGTTTCACAGAAAGTAAGCCATTCAAATTGGTTTTTAAACCATAGGCATCTAAATGCACATCATCACCGATTTTAATTTTTAAATCAGATTGAATTTGCATGCCCGATTTAGTTTCTGAAGCAAATTGGCGATTAATGAGTTCTTCTTTACTTTTTCTTGGGCCATTTAAAATGACTTCATCTTCACTCACTGGTTCAGCATTGTCCGGTAAGCTTTCAATGGCAATTCTCGCCCATGGAATATCCACATTACCACTCAAATCTAAGAGTTTTGGTGAGGCTTTGACAACCACATTTGGGCTGACTTTTAATTTCGCCATGGATGGAATATCAACTTTGAAATTATCTGCTTGCGCTCTAACTTCTGCCGTCCAGTTATCCATGTGAGCCCAGTTAGCTTGTCCGTTGATGTTGAGTTTGCTATCAGGTGTTTGAACATGACCATTTAAGGTTGAAGAGGTGCCATTAAAGCGAATTGCGACTTGGCCATCAGTCACATCAAAAGGCAGGCTTTTCAGTTTTGTTTTCACATTTCGAATATCGAAATTGCCATTTAATAATGGTTTTTCTAAATTACCACCAAAACTTAAGCGTGAGACCACTTCACCATCTAGGCTTTCCCCGCTAGAGAAAAGTTGATTGGCTAAAGATAAGCGTAAACCTCCAATGGTAAAGGTACCGCCTAATTGACGGCCTTTACTTAAATCATTAATTTTTAAGTCTGTGCCGATTCGACCTTGATTTTGAACGTTAATGTCAGATTTCAAGGTTAAATTGTTATTTTGAATATCAGCATTCACACTTAATTTAGGAATATCTAGCTTAAAGGTACGGTAGTCTAATTTTTGTGCTACACCAATGTTATTACCTTCCACTGCCACATTCAGTTGTAACGGTTTATCTGTGAACCATGCCACTTTACCTCGGCTTTGTAACTGGCCTTTGAGCGTGTCTTGTCCCATCAATTTATTCACTAAATCTAAATTGATGCGTTTAAGCTCAAAAGGGACTTCGCCGTTTTTCCCTGCCGTAAATTGTTGAGGGAAGCACAGATCTAAGTCTTGGTTAATCCAGCAGTGTGACCCAATGGTGGCTTGGATTTTTTTATTGTCATAAGTCACTGGAATGGTTTGATTCACTTTAAAATCACCGATAGGTGAGTTTAGGCTCACTTGACTTAAATTACCTTTCCATTGCTGAGAAGTGCGGTCAAAATTCCCCGAGATTTGTAAATCAGCTGCAACAGGTTCACCTTTTGATTTTAAGGTGAGCGTATGATGTTTTTCATCACCTGATGCATTCAAATCAATATTATGTAATTTGATGCTGTCACCATAACGGAAGCTTTCCGCTTTGACGTTAAGTTCACCTTTCACTTGTGGTTCACTGACAACATTACCTTTAATTACGGCTTTAGATAAGTCTAATCCTTGGAAGTTCAAGCCTTGTGCCGTTAAATCAGTATTAATGGTTGGCGCAGTAAGTTTCCCTAAAATCTGTGCTTTGCCGACTACGGAACCCGCTAAATCTTGCCACAGACCACGTAAACTTGGTGCGTTGATATCTAAATCTAGGTTTGATTTATCACCTAATGTACCTTTTGCCGCAATGCGGTTATCGCCATAGTTCAGCAATAAATCAGGAATATTTAATAAGGTTTCATGACTTAAAAAGACGCTACCTTTTAAGCTTAATGGACGAGAAGAGAGGCTACCGGTTAAATCCACGGTAGGCACATCCACTTTCCAATGATTGGAATCTGCGGAACCTTGAGAGCTCACTTTGCCCGATAATACGGCTGGCATGGCAGGCACGTAAGGACGAATGTTCATTTTATTTAAATCAGCCGTCACATCCCATTGTGCGCTATCTTTCCAGTTTGAGGAACCTGTTAAACGTGCGGTACCATCTAGGGCAGCAAGTTTTAATTCGTTGATGGTGACTTCGTAGAGTTTACCGTCTACATTTAAATCAACGTGAGTATGAGGGATATGATCCATACCCTCCACGCCACCAACAACCTCTGCGTGATAATTCAATAAATCGCCCGTGAGTTTAATATCAACATCGTTAATTTTGAGCGGTGCAAGGCTATCTGCAAAAGCGTATTGACCTTTTTTCGCTTTTAACTGCAGATTTAATGGCATTTTATCTTCGGCCAGTTTCACATCACCTGTTAAGGTGGCATCAAGCACACCCTGTGTGGTTAACGAAAGTGCGGTTGTTTTTTTCAAGGAACCCGATAAATTGAGATCAACTTTGCTAGCAGGCAGAATAGTTTTGTCTTTTGATTTAAAGGCTTGGAGATCAGATTTTAATGTGAGATCAACCGGAAAATCTTCATTGAGCCGGAGTTGCCCTTGGCTCGAAAGTGTACCAAGAGAGCTGTCAATGTCGAGTTTTTGTAATTTCACTAAATGATCGGTGGCATCTGCTTGCAATTCCACTTTAGGCACAGTGATTTTTTGGATTTCTTTGCCTTTTTCATTGAGCGATTGATATTGCCAGTTTGTACCCAAAAAACTTGGAATGTGCATATCAAAAGGCAAGTTCACCGCATTTAAATTACCTAAAAAAGCCGGTGTGAGTGTTTGCTCAATTTGCGCCCAATCAACGGGTTTAGCGGGTTCTTTTTTCTTAGGTTGAGGTGTATTCGGTTGAGTTTGGGAGACAGTTGAGAAAAGCACGTCTGAAAGCGTGGTGGGCTCAAGGGTAAGGCCAGATTCATTGTTTAAACTGATCGCACTTTGAAAAGACGAAAACGTAATATTGCTTTGATCGAGTTTCATATCAAAGTCAGTAATCGCCACATTTTTCACTTGCACAGAAACCGGTAAATGGATTTTTTCCATTGGACCACTTTCCGTTTGTTTCTCTTCAGAAGGTGGCATGACACTGGTATCAATGGCAATTTTCGGCTGCGTTAAGCTGAGATCATCAACAATAATATCACCCGAAAGTAAACGAGCTAAATTCAGTTGTAATCGCGTTTTAGGGAGTGCCACATCTACGCCGGTTGTTTGAAAACGTAAATTTTCTAAGACTAAACCATCTTGTAAGCCACCGCTGACTTGCTCAATAGATAAGCTATCGAGCATTTTATCGGCGAGTTGAATAAGTGCACGTTGTCCACTATCAAAAGAAAGCGCTGTGACTAAGCCTAAAACAGGGACAAAAATGACCGCACTTCCGACACATAAAATTTTACGGCAGGTCTTTTTCTTTTTAACGGGTTGTGTGGTTTGGTTATCTGGTTGTTTTTCTTGTTCAGACATAGTCATACCCTAAATTTCAGCCCCTAAGCCAATGTAAAATTGAATGTTTTTGCTGTTATCTTTATCTCGAATTGGCGTTGCAATATCAAATTTGATGGCGCCAACTGGCGATGCCCAACGTACACCGAAACCTGCGCCGTAGCGTAACTCATTTGCTTTGTAAGCATCTGCGGCTAAGCCTGTATCCGCAAATACTGCTCCCCACCAATTTGGGTAAACTTGATATTGATATTCAAGGCTACCTGTTACTAAGCGAGAGCCGCCGACTAATTTTCCATCTTTATTTTTCGGTGAGATTTTCTTGTAGCCATAACCTCGCACACTGCGATCGCCCCCCGCAAAGAAACGTAATGCCGGTGGAATTTTACGAATATCCGCGGTATTTAAATAACCAATTTCTGCACGGGTAATAAAACGGTGATTTTCGGCATAAGTACGAATCCACGCTGTGGAAGCTTGAATTTTAAAGAAATTGGCTTCTGACATCCAAAGCTTATTCCCTAAATCAACCGTGATTTTTTGGGTATCTCCCCATGTTGGGAATTGGCCACCTCTTAAACGGGTACGGTTAAAGCCCCCAGTTGGATAAACCAGGAAGGTTTTATCGGTGAAATCAGCTTGTGTGTAGCTGTCATAACGGACACGAAGACCCGCAAAATATTGCCAACCCTCGCTATTATTCCAATAGCGTAATGCAGCGAAAGTGAGGGCTTTGGTATCCGTATCGTTTTTATTTTCTTTTTCATAACCGGTTGAAAATTCATAATAATAATTTAATGGATTTTTCAACAATGGCATTTTATAGGTGGCTTCAAAGTTTTGTTTTGGTGCAGAGACGTAAAGATTTGTACGGAAACTATGGCCTCGGCTATTGATCCAAGGTTTTGTCCAACCAATTTGGACATGAGGGCCTGTATCAGTCGCAAAACCGACCCCAAGCTCCATTGAGTTTTTCTTACGTGGATAAAGTAAAAGTTCGATATCGACTAATTTATCTTCTTCTCGGACATGCGGTTGTAAAAGTACGGAGCTAAACCAGTTGGTGGAAGAAAAATTATTGGTTAATTCAGATAAATCACTGACTAAATAAGGATCGCCAGATTTGATGTTGAGCATGTTTTGCAAATAATCTTCGCGAATTTGGGAATGGTTGAAGGTGATATTGCCATAATGATAACGTACGCCACTATCAAACAGCATGCGCCACCATGCTTCATGCGTTTCTGGGCTGATTTCTAAGCGAGAAATTTGGAATTTTCCGTCAAGATAACCACGAGCTAGTGCAAGGTTTGAAATGCTGCTTTTATAGTCATCGTATTTTTGATGCTCAACTAACTCCCCTTGTTTTGGCAAGTTTTTACGGAGCGCCGTGAAGTTTTCATCTTCTGCGGCTTCGCCTGTAATTTCAACGTCTGTTCCCGCAATTTTACTTGGCTCACCCGGGGTGACATTAGCAATAAGTAAATCTCGTTGACCTTTGCGTTTTTTCAGTTCAAAGGTCACGGAGGAACCATAATAACCGAAGACTCGAAGGCCTTTATCGACAGCATCTGAAACTAATTGTTTATACCGATCTGAGTCGTTCATCTCGCCTTTATCAATGAGATTGACATTCATGTCAGTATTGCTAATGGCGCGTTCACCCTTAATACCGCGGATCTCAATATCTACGGTTTGTTCTGCAAGGGCTGAAAAACTCATCCATCCAAGCAAAAGTGCGGTTATTTTTAACGAAATTTTTTTCATTTTATTACAAGCTAAACTTTAAGAAGATCCAGATCAAACCGCCCTAGTTTACCCATAAAATAAGGGGATTACCAACGCAATTATGGATGGGATTTGAAATTGTTATATGCATTTGAGCGTTAATACGACAATGCGATCAAAGAAAGAGTTTCCTTTGCTTTGAAAAAAATAGCGATTTTTCTCTTTATTCAGATATTTAACCAAAATGTAACCGGGCCATCATTGGTTAGCGTTACTTGCATATCTGCTGCAAATTGTCCGTTAGCAACCGCGACTTTTTCTGCACATTTTTGCGAAAAATACTCATACAATTCGTTAGCCAAGGCTGGTGCGGCACCTTTTGAGAAACTTGGTCGTAGCCCTTTTTGCGTGTCTGCAGCTAGGGTAAATTGGGATACCACAAGCACTTCGCCACCGATTTGTTGAACATTTAAATTCATTTTGTCATTTTCATCGCTGAAAATACGGTAATTTAATACTTTCTCGGCAAGTTTATCCGCCTTGGCTTGGTCATCTTCTTTTTCCACGCCTAATAAGACCAATAATCCCTTGCCGATTTGTCCCACAATTTGACCTTCAACTTCCACTTTAGCCTGTGTTACACGCTGGATTAATGCAATCATTTTACTTCCTCTAAATTTGTTTGATTCGTTGACCGCACTTCTGCCAGTACTGCGGCTAATTGCGCACCCAATAACACTACTGTCCAGCTGATTTGAATCCACAATAACATGATTGGCAGTGTCGCCATGGCACCATAAATTAATTGATAAGACGGGAAGGTGGCGATGTACCAAGTAAAGGCTTGTTTTCCTAAGGTAAAGAAAATTGCCGCAATTAATGCGCCTGCTGCAGAGTGTTTGATGCTCACTTTCTTATTTGGCACGACCATATAAATGAGCGTGAAAATAAACCAAGTAGAAAGAAATGGCACAAAGCTGAGGAGTTTTAAGCCAAAAGAGAGCGTTTCAGATTGCTCGAACATGGCTTTAACATAGGAACTTGCCGCAATGCTAGTACCGATTAAAAGCGGGCCGAGCGTTAAAATGAGCCAATAAATAGCAAATGACGTAAAAATCGGGCGATTACTAGTGTCTTGCCAAATACCATTGAGTGTACGGTCGATGGAGTTAATGAGCATCAATGCCACTAAAATCAAACTCACAATCCCCACGGCACTCATTTGCTTGGAGTTACGGACGAATTCATCAATATATTGCCCTACAACATCGCTCGCGGAAGGGGCGAAATTGGTGAAGATGAATTCTTTCAATGCACCAGTGACTTCGTTAAAAACGGGAAAAGCAGAGAAAATTGAAAACACCACCATAATTAATGGCACGATAGCGAGCATGGTGCTGTAGGTGAGTGAACCGGCAGCTTGCGTTAATTTATTTTCTTGAGAACGCTGCCAGAATAATGCGAGAAAAGAGGTTAAGGTCATTAGAGCAAGCCTCCGCAACAATGTTTAAATTTCTTCCCTGAGCCACAAACACAAGGCTGTTTATTGCTTGGGAGCGGCACAGTGGGATCAACAAAGTACCAACGACCATCAATTTTTACAAAAAGAGAATATTCGTGATGTACTTGCGGCTGTTTGTTGCCTTGAAAATGTGCTTTAAATTCAACCGCACTTTGTGTTTTGGTTAAGGCTTCTGCTTTGACAATGTCTAAACCGAGCCATTGCGTTTCATCCGCCCAATCTTGCAGGGCTTTTTCATCTAATAACGTTTGTTGGCTTGGCACAGTGGTTTGCACGATATAAGGAATCTTTTTAAGCACAAACGCTGAATAGCGGGAACGCATAAGTTGTTCCGCTGTTTCTGGAAACATATTGTCTGAATGAAAGCGTCCGCAACAATCTTCGTAAGAAAGCGAAGATTGGCACGGACAAAGTGCGGTCGTTTTAGCCGACATTTTAGGCTGCCTTTTGTAAATTACGTAATTGTGAATGAATAGAACGTTTAAATGCCGCTGCTAGTTCCTCAATGGCTAAGGCTTCCTCTAATTCTGAATTGCTTGAAGGGGCAGAAAGTAACGTATTTAAGCGACGAATTGTCCATTCTGGGTAAGGACGGTGTTGCAAGATGAGTTCATCGCCTTGATGAATTTCACCTTCTTCGATCACGCGAACATACCAACCTGTCCAACCGGACTGACGAATTACCTCTCTTGTATTCTCATTCTTGGTATTATGAGATAAACGTTCGCAAGGTTTACGTGGTTGAGACACTTCTAAAAGCGTGGTGCCAATTTTGTAACGATCGCCTATACAGACATTATCTTCATGTAAGCCAGATACCACAAAGTTTTCACCATAAATCGCGCTACCGTGAAAATCAAACTTTTCACCAAGTAGTGCGTTTAAAGCAGGGAAAGACACATCAGACATAAAAAACAAGGCTTTATCAACACCACCGTGATGGGCTTTTAAGCCCACATCGTTACCTTCTGCACCCAGCGTGTGCACTTTTACCATGGGTACCGGTTTTTTACGGATAGCACTTTCATATGAGCTGCCATCAGGGAATGTTAAGGTTTCTATCAATCCTGTTTTAATAATAAGAATTTTTGCGTTTGACATCTATTTTTCCTGCTTTTAATTAGTTTTGAGAAATTATACCGTAAAATCACTTAAATTTTGACCGCACTTCGTTTTTTCCTTATTATTCGTTTAAATAAAACCAACAAAACAAAGGAATCTTTATGCAATATTCTCTCGCGCGTACCGAACAAGGTCAAACCCTTGGTATTACCGCAAAAATGGCAAACCGTCACGGTCTGATCGCTGGAGCGACAGGGACGGGGAAAACTGTCACACTACGAAAAATGGCGGAAGCGTTCAGTGATGATGGCGTGCCGGTCTTTTTAGTTGATGTAAAAGGCGATTTGTCTGGTTTAGTCAAAGCGGGCACATTCAGTGGCAAAGTGGCGGAACGCATTGAGCAATTTGATTTAGGTGGCGAGAGTTATTTAAATGGCTATCCTGTGTCATTTTGGGATGTATTCGGTGAAACCGGTATTCCACTTCGCACCACGATTTCTGAAATGGGACCATTATTACTTTCCCGTTTATTAAATTTAAACGCAACTCAAGAAGGCTTATTAAACCTCGTATTCCGTGTGGCAGATGACAAAGGTTTGTTACTCATCGACTTAAAAGATTTACGCGCAATGCTTAAATTTGTGGGAGAGAATGCAAAAACCTTCCAAGTAGAATATGGTAATGTTTCAGCCGCGAGTGTAGGGGCGATTCAACGTGCCTTACTGACACTTGAAAATGAAGGGGCGACCAATCTTTTTGGTGAGCCGGCATTAAATCTTGAAGATTGGTTACAAACCCGTGATGGTCGTGGTGTGATCAATGTTTTAAATTCTGAAAAATTAATTAATTCCCCAAGAATGTATAGTGCGTTCTTGCTTTGGTTGATGTCTGAATTATTTGAGCAATTGCCGGAAGTCGGCGATCCAGAGAAACCAAAATTTGTGATGTTCTTCGATGAAGCACACTTACTCTTTGATGGTGCACCGAGTGTGTTGGTGGACAAAGTGGAGCAAGTGGTTCGCTTGATTCGTTCTAAAGGTGTGGGGATTTATTTTGTGACCCAAAACCCATTAGATTTACCGGATACCGTGTTAGGCCAATTAGGTAACCGCGTTCAACACGCATTACGTGCTTTCACGCCACGCGATCAAAAAGCGGTGAAATCCGCAGCAGAAACGTTCCGTTCAAATCCTGCTGTCAATGTGGTTGAAACCATTTCAACTTTAGGTGTGGGCCAAGCATTGATTTCATTCTTAGATGAAAAAGGTATGCCAACGCCAGTTGAAGTGGCTTATGTTTATCCGCCGAAAAGCCAACTAGCCCCGATTACTGAAGAAGAGCGAGCTGCTTGGGTGAAAGACGATGATCTTTATGCATTCTATAAAGATTACGTGGATAATGAGTCTGCCTTCGAAGTATTAAATGCTCAAGCGGATTTAGCGGCAGTACAACAAAAACAAGCCGAACAAGCGCAACAAGAGGAAGAAAGCGGTTTATTTGGTCGCTTAAGCCGAATGATTTTTGGAACACAAAAACGTGGGGATAAACTTTCTCCGACAGAACAAATTGTGAATAGCGTGGCAAAATCAGTCGGTCGCAATATTCGTAATGAAGTGACCAAACAAATCATGCGTGGTATCTTAGGGGCATTGAAAAAATAATGAAAATTTGACCGCACTTTGCGGCAAGAATGATAAAAAGGAGATTATTATGTCTGATGTATTTCACTTAAACTTGACTAAAGCACAACTGAAAGGTGCCACATTAGCTATCGTGCCAGGGGATCCTGCACGTAGCGAACGTATTGCTAAAAAACTTGATAACCCTGAGTTTCTTGCAAGTACACGTGAGTTCACTTCTTGGTTAGGCTATTTAAATGGTCAACCGGTGGTGGTGTGTTCAACCGGTATTGGTGGCCCTTCTACATCTATCTGTGTGGAAGAGCTGGCTCAGCTTGGTGTGCGTACATTTTTACGTATTGGCACAACAGGTGCGATTCAACCGCATATTAATGTGGGCGATATTCTTGTTACAACGGGTGCAGTTCGTCTTGATGGTGCAAGCCGTCACTTTGCGCCAATTGAATATCCAGCGGTAGCAAATTTTGAATGTACCACTGCACTTTACAATGCAGCTAAAGAAAAAGGTATTGAGCCATTTGTAGGAATTACAGCCTCTTCAGATACCTTCTATCCAGGTCAAGAACGTTATGATACCTACAGTGGTAAAGTATATCGTGATTACCAAGGCTTGTTAAAACAATGGCAAGATCTCAATGTGATGAACTATGAGATGGAATCAGCCACATTATTTACGATGTGTAATGCCCTTGGCTTACGAGCAGGTATGGTAGCTGGTGTGATTGTAAACCGTACACAACAAGAAATTCCAAATGAAGCCACCATGAAAGATACGGAAGATAAAGCAGTATCTGTGGTGGTGGAAGCAGCAAGAAAATTGTTAGCGTAAAACTCAGATAAAAAGAACCGCACTTTTTAGAAGTGCGGTTTATTTTTTAACTATTTTTTCGAGCAAAAGCGGCGGCTTCGGCGATTAATTGGTCATCAGGTCGAATGCCTGTGTAGAGCTCAAATTGTTCAACAGCTTGTAGCACAATCACTTCTGCACCAGAAATCGTTTGTTTCCCTTGCTGTTGAGCAAATTGGATAAATGGTGTTTCAGCAGGAATCGCCACCACATCAAAAGCGGTTTGAGCTTGTTGAATAAGATTTTCAGGAAAGGCGAGATTAAATTCTTCTTTTCCACCTTTCATCCCAATTGGCGTAACGTTGACTAAAATGTCTGCCGATTGATTGCCTAAAGATGGGATATATTCATAGTCATAAAGTGCGGCTAAATTTTTACCTGTTTTTTCATTTCGAGCAAAAATCTTAAGATGCTCAAATCCACTGTTTTTAAAGGCTGCGACGACGGCTTTTGCCATACCACCACTGCCTTGTACAATCACTCTACTCTTTTTATCTAATTGATATTCTTCGATAAGTTTAACAATGGCAATATAGTCGGTGTTGTAAGCACGAAGAAAACCTTGATCATTCACAATGGTATTCACAGACTGAATGGCTTGTGCAGAAGGGGAGATTTCATCTAAAAATGGCATGCAGCTTTCTTTAAAAGGCATTGAAACGGCACAACCTCGAATACCAAGTGCACGAATGCCTTTGACGGCGCTTTCAATATCCGTGGTAGTAAAGGCTTTATAGATAAAATTAAGCCCGAGTTTTTGATATAGATAGTTATGGAATGTTGTGCCAAAATTGCCCGGTCTGCCTGAAAGGGACATGCAAAGTTGGGTGTCTTTGTTAATCATTTTGCTTCCTTAAATTTATAAATAACGCTTCCTGAAATTTTCTGAAATTGTAGATTGCAAAGGCCTTAATAAATAACTTAAGAATATCTACCTGCTGCTAAAGGAACAATATCAAATTTTTATTATCTCTATTATATTATATTAAAGTTTGGGTGGTATATATGATACTTTAATAAAGATACTGGGTGACGTATTACGCTAAATAGCACAAAAAGTGTAAAGAATGTCCCAGTATAAATTATATAAGTTAAGGATAACAACCATATTACGTTATCCCTGACAAATAATGTATTGGTTTTAGATTCTTCAAGATCCCAATTATATATGTATGTTAAAAACACACACATCGTTACAAGAAGCAGAGCTGATATAATAAAGCCAAGTTTAATTAATATAGTTTTTTTTACACTTTTCTCTATTACCCTTCCACTATTAATAATTTCATTTTCCGACGAGTAAGTGAGCTTCAAAGTTAATGCTAGATAAATAGCAAACAGTGGAGCAATAATCATCGACAAATTTGAGATTATTTCAGATTGAAAGGAGTATATATGAGAATATACTCCTCTTCCCTTGACTAAATATTTATCGATAAATATTTCAAAGTTAGTTATTGGAACATCGTTAAAAAAAATAATTACAGATATGAATAATAGCAAAACAAATATGAAGCTATACGTAAAAAAAAACTCATTCATCGAAAGTTGTGGATATTGTTTATCTTCTATCATATTGCTTCCTTTTACTCTCAAAAAAATGTGAATCTCGTCACAATAAGTTTAAGTATTTGTTAAGTATAGTAACTTTTTAAATATTCAAATTTATATCATCATCAATAAAATATTGATTCATTTCAAATGCCGGTTTTGCTGCTTTGTCTTTGCCGACAATACGAGCAGGTACACCTGCTGCAGTGGCATATTCAGGCACAGGTTGAAGTACAACAGAGTTGGCACCAATTTTGGCATATTTGCCCACTTCGATATTACCGAGAATTTTTGCCCCTGCTCCAATCATCACACCTTCTCGTACTTTTGGATGGCGATCGCCGGATTCTTTACCTGTACCACCGAGGGTAACACCTTGTAAGATAGACACATCATTTTCAATTACCGAAGTTTCGCCGACAACAATACCAGTAGCGTGGTCAAACATAATGCCGTGCCCAATTTTGGCCGCAGGATGAATATCCACATCGAAAGCCACTGAAATTTGATTTTGTAAATAAAGTGCGAGTGCTTTTCGATTTTGGTTCCACAAATAATGGGTAATTCGATAGCTCTGAATAGCGTGAAAACCTTTTAGATAAAGCAATGGTGTGGACCACAATTCCACAGCAGGATCGCGGTGGCGCACAGCTTTAATATCACAAGCAGCACAGTCAATGATATTGGGCTCGGCCTGATAGGCTTCTTCAATAATTTCACGTAGCGAAATTGCCGGCATGATCGGGTTAGCCAGTTTATTTGCAAGTAAATAACTCAAGGCACTGCCAAGATTTTGATGTTTTAAAATGGTGGAATGGAAAAAGCTTGCGAGCATTGGTTCGCATTCTGCTAATTCTTTTGCCTCTTGGCGAATGTGTTGCCATACTTCTAACGTCATTTTTTCTCCTTATTCGCCTTTTCGTTCACGACCTAATAAGCTCAGTGCGACTTCTTGTGCACTTTTACCACAAAAGAGCATTTGGTAAATTTGTTCTGTAATCGGCATTTCCACGTCTTGTCGTTGCGCCAATAAATAGGTTTCTTTGGTGTTATAAAACCCTTCCACCACCTGACCAATTTCATCCATGGCTTGTTGGCTATCAGTCCCTTTGCCAAGCATTAAACCAAATCGACGGTTACGGGATTGGTTATCGGTACAAGTGAGCACTAAATCACCTAAACCAGACATGCCCATAAAGGTTTGTGTATTCGCTCCCATGGCTACACCTAAGCGAGTAATTTCCGCAATTCCACGGGTAATCAATGCCGTTCTGGCATTGGCACCAAATCCCATACCATCTGAAATACCTGCGCCAATCGCAATTACGTTTTTAATGGCGCCACCTAATTGAACGCCAATCATATCTTGGTTTACATACACCCGAAAATGCTGACTGCAATGAATTCGCGCTTGAAATTCTAAGGCAAACTTTTCATTACGAGAGGCAAGGGTAATCGCTGTTGGTAAACCTTGAGCCAATTCTTTCGCAAAAGTGGGACCTGAAAGCACTGCGGTTGGAATTGCTTTACCTAAGGTTTCTTCCACTACTTCTTGTAGTAATCGGCCAGTGTTACGTTCTAATCCTTTAGTTGCCCAAATTAAACGATGATCAGGTTTTAAGTGCGGTCGAATTTTTAAGAGAATTTCGCCGAAAGCATGGCTTGGCACCACAATTAAAATGTCTTTCGATTGCTCAAGCGCCGTTTTCAAATCCAATTCTAAATGCAAACTTTCTGGAAATTCAATATCAGGTAGAAAACGGCGATTTTGACGTTCCTGTTGCATTTGATTAATGTGCTCGGGATTGTGCCCCCAAAGATAGGTTGGAGAGCCATTGCGAGAAAATGAGATAGCGAGTGCTGTTCCATAAGAACCGCAACCAAGAATGGTAATTGGAGATTGGGATGGGTTCATTTCAATCAACCTTTAAAATAAAAGGGCAGACGGTATCGCCTGCCCTTATCACAATTAATGTTGGGTTTCCTGATTTTCTTCCGCTTCGGCTGCTGCTTGCTGCTTGTTCATGTAATCAATGAACAACGCATCGAAGTTTACTGGAGAAAGGTTTAATGCCGGGAATGTACCGCGATTTACTAAGTTAGAAATCAATTCACGTGCATAAGGGAAAAGCATATTTGGGCATTGAGATGTTAAGCAGTGTGCCATTTGAACATCTTCTAAACCGCTGATTGTAAATACGCCAGCTTGTTTTACTTCACAAATAAACGCCACATCACCAGAGTCTTCCATGGTGGTTTCTACGTTGATGTTTAACGTGACTTCGTATAAATCTTCACCCACTTGAACGGCTTCAGTGCTTAAATCAAAGCCGAGTTTTGGTTTCCATTCTTGGTGGAAAATATGAGGAAGATTTGGTGCTTCAAAAGAAACATCTTTTACATAAATACGTTGAATTTGAAGTACTGCTTCTTGTTGCTCTTCAGCTGCTACTTCAGGTTGTTGATTTTGTTCAGACATAGAGGATCCTTACTTATGTTTTTTTACTAATGGTAAATTTGCACCCGCCCAAGCCGCTAAACCGTCTTTTAACACATAAACTTTTTCAAAGCCTTGTTTGGTTAAAAGTTCTGCGGATGTAGCAGAAGAAACACCGTTAACATCCACAATGATAAGCGGTTTTTCTTTGTGATGTTCAATTTTGCCTACATTTTGATTTTTAATTTCAGTTGGAAGCAAGTTGACGCTACCAATGATATGGCCGCGTTGGAATTCATCAATAGGGCGTAAATCAATCACCACGGCTTCTTCATCGTTCATTAAGCGAACCGCTTCAGGGTTGGTGATGACGCGATATTTTTGTGTCGCACTTTTAAAAAAGGTGAAAAGTGTCATAAAAAGGACAGCAAACCATGCGATCGTTAAAAAAGTGTGTTTTTGAGCAAATTCAATTGCTTGAGGAATAAATTCTTGCATGTTGTTCTCAACTTAATTTTGATAATGAATAAGAGTTTATCTTCAGATGAAATAAGGCTTTAAGTATAACCGCACTTTAGTTATCTTTCAAAAAAATTATCAAGGAAACGCAACGTTGGCGAAAGCTTATACAATCGGATCAATAAAAATGTGATCGGGATCATAAATATCTTATCTTTGTGTTTATTCTACGCCTAATTAAGTAGAGAATAGCCAAACTTAGATGATTAAACGTGAAAGGAGACGCGCATGAAATTAAAAAAATTAACGGCACTTATGATGCTCGGATTCGGTTTTTCGGTCGCACAAGCTGCGGAATTACCTAATATTACAATTTTAGCAACGGGCGGCACTATTGCCGGAAGTGGTGAAACTGCAGTTTCTTCTGCTTATAAAGCAGGGCAACTCAATGTTGACGCATTAATTGATGCGGTGCCTGAAATTAAGCAACTCGCGAATGTAAAAGGTGAGCAAATTGTAAAAATTGGTTCACAAGATATGAGCGATGATGTGTGGTTAAAATTAGCAAAAGCGATTAATGCACAATGTAAAGATACCGATGGTTTTGTGATTACTCATGGTACCGATACCATGGAAGAAACCGCTTATTTCTTAGATCTTACCGCGAAATGTGAAAAACCAATTGTATTAGTGGGGGCAATGCGTCCTGCGACAGAAAAAAGTGCGGATGGTCCGTTAAACCTTTATAACGCCGTCGTCGTGGCAACGGATAAAAAATCATCTGGTCGCGGTGTATTAGTGGCGATGAATGGTGAAGTATTAGGTGCACGTGATGTGACTAAAATGAGTACCACTGCGGTGCAAACGTTCCATTCTCCAAACTATGGTACCTTGGGTTATATCCATAACAGTAAAGTGGATTACGAACGCTCACCTGAAAGCAAACATACTGTAAACACACCATTTAACGTAGATAAATTAGACAGCTTACCGAAAGTAGGCATTGTTTATGCTTATTCTAATGCACCAATTGAGCCATTAAATTCATTATTGGATGCGGGCTATCAAGGCATTGTTTCTGCAGGTGTGGGTAATGGTAACGTGAATGCAGCCCATTTAGAACGTTTAGAAAAAGCGGCGAAAGATGGTGTTGTGGTGGTTCGTTCATCTCGTGTGCCAACCGGTTACACAACACGTGATGCTGAAGTGGATGATTCTAAATATGGTTTTGTGGCTTCAGGTACATTGAATCCGCAAAAAGCACGTGTGTTATTACAATTAGCCTTAACACAAACAAAAGATCCAAAAGTGATTCAACAATACTTTGAGGACTTCTAGGAAAGTCATTGAAAGTGCGGTCAGAATTTGAATCAAATTTTAACCGCACTTTCGGATAAAATAGATTAATCCAATTAATAAATATAGATAATGCACTAGTTTGTTGTTAATATATGTTCCGGAATTATTTTTAAAATTAATATGGAGAAAATATTATGATTTGGGCTCAACTTTTAGTCGTCCTACTCTTTATTTACCTAGGGGCTAGATTAGGCGGTATTGGTATCGGTTTCATGGGGGGGATGGGTGTTGTTGCACTTTCACTACTTGGCTTAAAACCGGGTGCTATTCCGTTTGATGTAATTTCAGTTATCATGTCTGTAATCATGGCGATTGCGGCAATGCAAGTTGCGGGTGGTATGGATTTCTTAGTAAAAATGGCTGAAAAAATCCTACGTAAAAATCCAAAATACATCACTTTCCTTGCGCCAACGGTGACTTATTTTATGACTGTACTTGCAGGTACTGGTCACACCGCGTTCTCAACACTTCCAGTGATTGCTGAAGTGGCAAAAGAACAAGGCATTCGTCCTTCACGTCCACTTTCTATTGCGGTTATCGCTTCACAAATTGCGATTACAGCGTCTCCAATTTCTGCTGCGGTGGTATTTCTTTCTGCTGAATTAGAGAAAAACTTTGGTTTAAGTTACTTACAATTATTAGGTATTTGGATCCCAACTACTTACGCAGCATGTATGATTACTGCGGTGATTTGTAACTTCCTTGGTAAAGATTTGAAAAATGATGAAATTTACCAAGATCGTCTCGCGAAAGGTTTAATTACTATGCGTGGCGAAATGCAAATTGAGATCAAACCTTATGCAAAACGCTCTGTCGCAATTTTCCTTATCGCGATTTTAGTGGTCATGCTTTATGCCACTGCAATCAGTAAAACAGTTGGTTTAATTCAAAACCCAATTCTTTCTCGCGATAACGCCATTATCTCTTTCATGCTTGCGACTGCAGCGATTATCACTATGGCATGTAAAGTGGATACTGCAAAAATTACTAATGCAGCAACCTTTAAATCAGGTATGTCAGCGGTAATTTGTGTACTTGGTGTGGCATGGTTAGGTAATACTTTTGTTGAAGGTCATATCGATCAAATCAAAGCGGTATCAGCCGAGTTCTTACAACAATACCCTTGGAGTTTAGCGGTAATCTTGTTCTTCGCAAGTACCTTACTTTACTCACAAGCCGCAACTGCAAAAGCATTATATCCAACTGCAATTTTATTAGGCGTTTCGCCGGAAGCAGCAATTGCAGCATTTGCCGCAGTATCAGCATTATTCATTCTTCCTACTTACCCAACCTTAATTGCGGCAGTAGAAATGGATGATACTGGTTCAACTCGTATCGGTAAATACGTATTTAACCACCCATTCTTAGTGCCTGGTGTGATTGCAATTGCTTTATCTGTTTTATTCGGTTTCTTAATGGCGGGTGCAGTTTTATAATCTCCCATTAAGCTAACATAAATGAAAACCATCTTGTCTACGGATAAGATGGTTTTTTAATGGGGAACTTCTTCTCACTGTGATACTCTAAAGGGCAACCTATTTTTATATATAAGGAAAACCAATGAAGTTATTTAAAATCCTTTTTGCTGCATTAATTGCTTATGTGCCAACAGCATGGTCTGCGGTGGATTATAATATTAAATACAGTTCCAATTATTTAATGCCGGCGTATGTGCATTTTAAAGCTGATGGCTCACAGTATTCAGTCAATGCGAAAATTAATATTCCGTTGTACAACATTGTGTTTACTTCTCGTGGTTCACAAACCGCGAGCCAATTTAAAATGGTGAATTATCAAGATGTGCGTAATGGTAAACCTTATGCCATTTCTAAAATTTCACCAACAACCATTGAATACGGTAAAGTGAAAAATGGGTTAGAAACCGAACCGTTAACATTACCGACTTTTGACTTATTCACCATGGCATTTCAGTTGAGCTATTACGATAAATTGCCAACCAGTTTCCAAATCACAAATGGTAAAAAACTTTACCCAATGGAAAATGTGAATGTGAAGAAAGTGGAAAAACAGATCCAATATAACAAGCAAACTGTCACTGAAATCACTTATTCATTTAAAACAGGTAATAAGGATATTATGGTGAAGAAATTCTCAGGTGAACAATTTCCACGTTATATCAAATACACCAGAGATAGTGATGATTATGAGTTAGAGTTTGATGAGTTTGTCAAATAGCATCAGATGATAAAAAGAAGCCACGCAATTGCGTGGCTTTTTATTTTATTGCTTATTGCGCATACATAAATACTTGAACAAGGAGAAGTATCGATGAAATAACAAATTGGCAACCTACGATTGGCATGACAAATTTCAACCATTTATTGAATGGGATGCCAAGCATTTGTAATGTAACAAGGACTAATCCTGTTGGCGCAAGGAACAACATAATATATTGCCCCCAGTTGTAAGCCGATACCACGATATCTCTTGGAATGCCAACAGTATCAGCTAGCGGAGCCATAATTGGCATAGCGAGCACGGCAAGACCTGAAGATGAAGGTACAACCAATCCTAAGAAAATGAAGACAATGAGTTGGCCGATAATAAAGATTCCGCCATTCATTCCAGCGACAAGGTGTGTCATACAATCGAGGATGGTGTCAGAAATCATTCCCTGTTCTAGAATGATATTAACTGCTCGAGCTAACCCGATAATCAATGCAACGCCGACTAATTCAGAAGCTCCGTGAGTAAACCCATTTACGACATCTTTTTCAGGCAATCCGCTGATGAACATAATAATAATGGTTATGGCTAGGAAGGAAGCCGCCATTTGAGGGAACCACCAACCGCCAAACATCACACCCCATACCATGAGAGGAAAGGCAGCGCTAAATAGAATCAGAATCAGTTTTCTTCTAAAGGTAAATTCAACCTTAGCATCCGGATCGATATCTTTCATATAGAGATCATAGAAGGCTTGGCGATCATCATAGGTATAAGAAAACTCAGGATTGGCACGTAGTTTTTTACAGTACCAATACATGTAAGCAATCACACAGGCTCCACCAAGAATCAGACCCAGTGTACGAAATCCCATCCCTTCAGTGAATGGAATCCCTGCAGCATTTGAGGCAATGACAACGGAGAATGGATTGATTGTAGAGAATGCCGTTCCCATTGAGGCAGCGAGGAATATGGCACCAACACAGACAATAGAATCATAGCCTAAGGCTAAAAAGACAGGAACAAGAATTGGGTAGAAGGCTACCGCTTCTTCTTCAATCCCGCAGGCAGTACCGCCTAACAGCATTAACACGCAGACAGCAAAGACAACAGAGAATTCATTTCCTTTCGTTTTCTTGGTAAGAGACATTAATCCGGCATTGAATGCTCCTGTTTTGTTTATCACACCAATCATTCCACCGAGTATGAAAATAAAAATCATAATATCCGCGACTTCAATGGTGCCATCCACCATGGCGTGAATCATATCAGTAATGCCTTTTTCGTGTTGTTCAATGCGTTGATAGGTATCGGGGATAGCAATCGGCTTTTTGATAATGCCGTTGGTGAAATGAGAAAGTTGAATTTTGATATTGAGTTGATTAAGGGTTTGCTCTGTTGCTGGATAGCTTTGATCGGGAATTCCGTGGGTTTTGACAATAAAATGATTTTCGGTGGTGTCGTAGGAAAGTTTAGAGTAGGACCCTGAGGGAATAAGCCAAGTAAGACCAATAGCAATAAGAAGAATAATAAAGAGAATGCTAAATGCGGAAGGGAATTTCATCTTTTTCTTTGATGCTTCCATTATGGAGAACTCCTTGTGTTCGGATTAATCAATAAGCCGAGCGCATATTCTACACAAAGTGAGCAAAAAAACAAAGCGTGATTTTTAAAAGAATGCGATAATATCGGGGTGGGCAATCGTTTACATGAATTAAATTTATGTGGTGAGATTTAATTTAAAATTGATTTATTTAGAAGAATAAGAGGTATATAGCATTTCATCATCACACTCTTATGATTTTTGATTGTAGTTCTTAAAAAAGTACCAAATAGCAAATGCAATGGTTGCCACAATCCAATATACCGTAACGTATCCCCATGTATTGATCAATCTGAGTGAAATAAAACCAGCTAAATATGCGCCTAGTAATGCAACAGAAAATTGTAGTGAACTATCCAATGTAGCATAAGCTTTAGATGAATAGTCAAGGATAATAGCCAGCAAGCACGGCACAAGTAATGCGTAAGTAATACTTAATAATAAGATTGGTACAGCGATAAGATAAGGAAAATCTGTGCCGACATATTCAAATAAAATAAATAAGCAGAAGGCAAAAATTTGGCTAAATAATACCCATTGGGTGACGGAAAATCGAGAATATTTTTTGAGTAATAGGCCGCTGAGTGGAGCAAAGGTGATAGCACAAAGGGGTTCGAATACGGAAAGTAATAGCCCAATGTGTTGGCTTCTCCAGCCCAAGGCATTTAGGCGTGGGATGAAACTGCTGACCACCATGCCACTGGGAATAAACACGAGCAACAATAATATCAGCCAGCTGAGCGGAATGTGCGGTTGTCGCCAAAAGTGAAAAAAACGCGTGAATAAAAAACGCAATGGCGGATTTTGCGATTCAGCCGCAACTGTAGGTTCGGAATATAGGCTGATTTGTAGGATCAGCAGTAGCGCAAAAACACTGATTAAATCCACCGCACTTTGCCAGCCGTAATGATGATAAATCAGTAACACCAAACCGCCGCCAAGCATTTTACCCACGCGTCCTGCGATCACCTGAATAACACCGCCAAAGCCACGTTGCTCAAAAGGCAGGATGGCACACGTCAGCCCCAACGCCGCACAACCGAAAAATAGACTGCTTAGGTTCAATAGCACACACGCCACCATAAGCAGTATAAAATCCCGTTGCGGTTGGATGAAATGCAACATGAATAGGGCAATAAAAATGATTAGCGAGGAAAGGCATAACCAACCGCGAAACTGCCCAATACGCTTGAGGCGATAGCGTTCAATTAACGGTGAAATGATGAATTTCGCCATTTCTATTCCACCAAGCAAATAGAACCAACTAAGCTGTTTAAGATCGAACCCCATCTCTTTTAACATGGTGATCAGGCCAATCATATAAAACGCCACTAAACAGAATTTAAAACCGGAGGTAGTGGCAAGGAGTGCCCAATCCTGTTTAGTGAGTGATGTTGCCTTGTTGTTGATATTGCCAAAATGCTGCATAACGTCCTTTTTGTTCTAAGAGTGTTTGATGCGTGCCTTGTTCGGCAATGCAGCCGTTTTCCAACACATAAATGCAATGCGCTCCCACAATAGTGGAAAGTCGGTGAGCGATAATCAACACGGTTTTGTCTTTAACCAGCTGATCCAGTGCTTTTTGCACTGCCAGCTCATTGCGGGTATCCAACGATGCTGTCGGTTCATCTAAAATGAGAATCGGCGCATCTTTTAAAATCGCGCGGGCAATAGCAAGTCGTTGCTTTTCACCACCGGAAAAATTACTCCCAATTTCATTAACTTGCGTTTGATACCCTAGTGGTAATGCCTGAATAAAATCATGGCATTGGGCAAGTTTACAGGCGTGAATCACCTCTTCATCGGTAGCATTGGGTTTTGCCATTCGGATGTTATTTAATACGCTGTCTTGGAATAAATACACGTCTTGAAACACCACAGAAATTAAGCACATGAGTTTTTCTTGACTAACATCCCGAATATCGACACCGCCGATCGTAATTCGCCCTGATTGCGGATCAGCATAACGCAACAACAAGCGGAGTAATGTTGTTTTACCACAACCGCTAGTGCCTACAAAAGCATTGAGGCTGTTAGGTTTTATATCCAGATTAATGTCATTTAGGATAGTTTTTTCGGTATTGTAACCAAAGCGGACATGCTCATAACGAATGCGATAATCTGTGGGTAATCTGCTGCTATGATTTTCCATCAATTCAGGCAATGCCATCAGTTTTTCAAATTTCTCACAGCTGATTACAAAAATTTCTAAGAGTGAAGACATTTGCACAAAGAAGTTCAATACATCCGAAATTCGTGCAATTAAAATCAGCACCGTGGCTAACAATACCCAATGGGCGCTACCGGAAATCACCCAAAATGTGCCAACAATCAATACGGCAATCAGACTGAATTGAATGCTTGAGGTAATAATCAAATTCGGGCGTTCGCCTTTTTTAGTGCCGATGCGTTGAATGTTGGCGACATCTTCAATCACACGGTTGAAAATATGTTGTTTGTTTTCAGTCTGCCCTGTTGATTTCAGAATTTCCAAGCCTTGCACAAATTCAATGGTTTCGCCTTTAAGTCGTTGATTAGCTTCTGCCAAAATACTAAATCCACGACGAAAAGCTTTTCTTCGCCATAAATAAAGTGGCACGATAAGCGGAAAAATAATGAAGATCAACAGCCCAAAGCGGTAATCAAAGAAATAAAGACAAAGGGCGGCAGACACCGGTGTTACGATGCCGTAAATTAGAATACTAATTAAACTGAATGCGTAATTCGTCGCTTCATTAATACTTTGGATGGCAACGGCACTGAGTTCGCCTGCACGAAATCCACTGAGGACGGCAAGAGATACGCGGCGGAGTTTTTCGCCCAGTTGACGTCTCAATTGATATGTCGCCAAAAATGAATCGCCTTTAGTGTCATAATATTCCGCCCAAATGCGGAAAAGGAGGCTGGTGACTAAAAGTCCGCCACACAAAACACTCCAAAAAATGACCGCACTTTGCCCTGCTTCAGTTTGTTCTAATGCCAAAAGCAGCGGATACAGCAAACCGATAGCCACGCCGAATAAGGTTGCAGACAGTGCCGCAAAAGCGAGACAGCGTAAGAATGCGCTTTGTTGCTGTTGGGCGGCGACAAATAAGGCGTGATAAGTTTGCCACAGGCTTTTTACGCGTTGAGTTTCGGGATTAAAGTAAGATTGCATAACATTCTCTAATGTATCGTCCAAGATTTTGCCTGTTGATATTCCGCCCAAAGGATTTGATAGGCAGCATTGGTTTGCAATAAGGCTTGGTGGTTGCCTTGAGCGATGATTTTGCCGTTCTCTAAATAAATAATTTGATCGGCTTGGGTAATGCTAGACAGCCGATGTGCCACCATGATCACTGTTTTATTTTGCATCAGCGCATGAAAGGCCTGCATTAAATCCGCCTCGTTTTTTGCATCGGAAAAGGCTGTGGGTTCGTCTAACAATAAAATCGGGCGATTTTGTAAAAAGGCTCGGGCTATACTGATGCGTTGTTTTTGTCCGCCTGACAATAATTGTCCGCGTTCCCCCACTTTCGTTTGATATTGCTCCGGCAAGGTCATAATAAAGTCGTGAATACGGGCTTGTTTGGCGGCATTGATAATGGCTTCTTCCGTCATATTTTCTATGCCGTAAGCGATGTTTTCGGCAATAGAGCAAGAAAATAAGAAGTTATCCTGAAATACGACCGAACAATATTTCATAAGTTGATCCTGTTCCATATGACGAATATCCGCACCACCTAAGGTGATTTTTCCGCTATCGACATCCCAAAAGCGCAACATCAAATTGAGCAAGGTAGTTTTGCCGGAGCCTGAAGTGCCAATAATAGCGGTAAAACTATTTTGCGGCACACTGAAGTCAATATTTTTCAGTGTTGCTTTGTCGGCATCGTAGCTGAAATTGACCTGTTCAAATTGAACAGCATACCCCTTTGGCGTTTGTAGCGGCAAAAGTGCGGTGGCATTTTCCAACGTTTTTATTTCGTTAATGCGTTCAATGGCGGCGCGGGAGCGTTCCAGCAAATGAAACAGCCCCATGTAAGGATGCATGGTTTCAATTAACCCAGCGGCTAACACTAAAAAGGCAAAAAAGCCAAAGGTGGAAAGCAGCGCAAGTGAGTGTAAATACACGCCTAACACGATCAAAAACAACATGATCGGCATTGGTGTAAAGAGCGAACGGGCAAGACGTGTTGGGGCGCCCACTTTGGCTAAAAAAGCGAAGATGACCTGATTAAAATTTTCTAATGCGGTGCTAAAACGGCTGTACGAACTTTGTCCTGCATCAAAGGTACGAATCGTGCTCATACCTTGAATATACTCAATAATCGCGCTATTGATTCGGCTCACGGCAGCACCGTAATCACGATAATTTAATCGACTTTTTTGCATTAAACGTTGCAGAATCGTAAACAATACAACAAGGAAAATCACCACAGCCAATGCCATTTGCCAATTTAACCAAAACAATGCCGCCAACACGAAAAGCGGTGTGGAATAAGCCTCCGCTTTAAGGGGGGGCGCATCGGCAACAAAGGTGTGCAATTCGTTTACGTCATCGCACAGCACTTTCGTTAAACCGCCTGAACCGATTTCATTGACTTTGCCTAACGATAATTGACTGATTTTTTTCGCAAGCTGTTGGCGTAGCATTTTTTCCAATTCAAAGGCCGCATAATGAGATTTGTCGTGCGCTTTAATTTTGCAGGTGTAATACAAAATGGATGTGGCAAGCAGCGCGAAAATCTGCCAATAAGGAAACGTAAGAGATTGGCTGACGGTAAACACAATGTGGATCATCAAAAGCCAAATCCCGATTTTTAACCCTTGTGCGAAGGTTGCCAACCACATTGAAGCGCGTAATTGCGCGGCAACAGGTTGGCAAATTTGTTGGTGCTGCTTACTCATTGCTTAGAATCTTAACTCGGTAGAAAGCCCAATTTGGCGTTCTGGTTGACGGGTAATGTCGCCTGAGCGCGGTACGAGTAAGATATCTTTGCGTGAGTTAAGCACGTTGTCGGCATAGAGCGTGATTCTGGCATGCTTAAAGTCGTACGCTAAATAAACATCAAGTTGGTCATAATGTCCTACTTTACCATTGGCTAAGTTGTCGGCAGTGGAATAATAACTGCTGTTGTAGCTGTAATTGGTGCCAATTTCTAGGTGGTCAAGAAGACGATAATTGGCCCCCACTTTTCCGCTGAAACTCGGTGCGCGAGCGAGTTTATTCCCTTCAATGCTGCTGTTTGGATAACGTTTAATATCGGTTTTTAACATCCCGATGCCCGCATTGAGTGCCAGTTTCTCCGTGGCCTGCCATTCGGTATTTATTTCCGCGCCATAGGTAACGACCTTATCGGCATTGCGGATCACGATGGAATTTGGACCAAGAGTGAACGGTAACTGCATGTCTTTGTAGTCGTTATAGAATAGGTTGCTGTTAATGCGTAGGCGTTTATCTGCGGATGTCCAACGATGATAAAGTTCGTAGTTCCAGACATATTCCGCGTCATATTCATAGCTGGTGTACGGCACACCGAAAGTCACACCGGCACCACCTGGGTTATAACCTTTGCCTACTTTAAAGCCTAAGCGTTGATCATCGTTAATTTTCCATGCAATGTCTGCTTTTGGCAGGAAGACATTGTATTTTTTATCCCGGTTGATGGAAAACATCGCACTTTTGCCTTTACGCTGATGATGTTCCTGTTCATAGCGAGCAGAAATCGTCAATTCAAACGGAATATCCGGTGTAAAGGTAATTTCACCAAAGGCCGCCTTGGTTTTCGTTTTATCATTAAAATTTGTCGTAATCGGCGTGCGAGCAATGCGTCCATTAAGCATCGTAACACTTTCATCTTGTTTCGCATTGAAATAGAACAAACCGAATAATCCACGGTATTTTTCGCTTTCGTATTTTATAATGGGTTCAATTTGGAATTCATTGCCATCAACGCGAGCCGGAACACCTCGACGATTTGGTGGCAATGCGGTGTTGAATGGCGAAGTCGTTTTTCTATCGTGAATAAAGTGGGTATAAACCAATTTATTTTCCCATTTCCAACGCTCTGAGAGTTGATAGCCAATGTCCCAAATGGTGCTGGCAGAGCGAGTTTGGAATACCGGGCGTTCCGGCGTGTAACGTGGTGAATGAGATTGTAATTCCGTTTCACTTTGTGGCGCTCTTGCGTTTAAATGATTGAATGTTAAACGGCTATAGAGATCCGGCAACGCAGACGGCGTCCAGAGTAATTTGGCGCGGGTATTGGTGGCTTTAAACCAACGCGGGTTGCCGACGGGATCGTAATGTGGTAAATCTACAGCAGTTTCCCGTTGCTGATGATCTACGCTTAAACGAAACGCTAATTCGTCTTTCACTACAGGACCAGAAATTAGGGCCGCCGTTTGTGCCAATCGATGATTCCCCATATTTAATTTCGCAGCACCTTCCCATTCTTGCGTTGGGTCATTGCTGGTCATGACCACCGCACCGGCAATGGCATTACGCCCTTGGGCATAGCTTTGTGCTCCACGATAGATTTCCACCTGTTTCATATCCCAGAGGGATTTTGTACCGAACGCCAGTTCGTTATAGCTGGAAGTTCTACCATCAATTTGCATATTTAAACGTGGACGTGAACCGGCAAAAAATGCTACCGCACCGACCGCCGGGCCAGAACCGTCAACGCCGCGCACTGTAGGTAAATCATTGCCCAAGCCGGTGTCTAAAATATTTACATCGCGTTTTAATAATTGGGTCGCAGACAGTAAATTAGCTTCTCGTTTGAATTGATCACCAGTTACCACTGTTGTGCTTGAACCAGTCGAAGATTGACTACGTTCAAATTTCTCACCGGTCACTGTGATTTCGTCTAGTACTGTGGTCTGCTGACTTTCTTCGGCATGGGTAGAAAAAGAGTAGGCACTCATCAGGCAAAGGCTAATGAGGCTGAGTCGTGGGGATAACTTGTTCATGGGTTCTCCTAGGCTTCATTTTAGT
The DNA here is from genome assembly GCF_031191205.1 of Haemophilus parainfluenzae ATCC 33392. Lineage (NCBI taxonomy): Bacteria > Pseudomonadati > Pseudomonadota > Gammaproteobacteria > Pasteurellales > Pasteurellaceae > Parahaemophilus > Parahaemophilus parainfluenzae. The sequence continues at coordinate 874,274 of NZ_CP133470.1, forward strand.
TTAAGGTTTACACTTTTTGCATTAACTAATTAATAATGTAAACCTAACACAATCACAATACGAAAGTAAATAAGAATTTTTCTCAAATTTGACATTTGACAATTAAAGGCTTTCGGCTATGTTATTGCTACTTAAGGAGTTGGTTATGAAAAAAGATGTTTTACTAAAACAGATTGCGACTAAATTGTTTTATGAACAAGGCTGGGTATTAACCTCTGTAGCAGAAATTTGTCGGGTAGCAGATGTAAGTCGAGTAACGTTTTATAAATATTTTCCTACTAAGCAGGCACTTGTGAAGTGTATCTTTGAAGAACAGAAAAATAAGATGCGAGAAGATTTTGATAATTTGCTAGATACTCAATCAGATCTAAGTAAAATTATTACAAAAATTTTATCAATGCAGCAAGATTCTATGGAAACGTTATACTCAGTACCAGTTTTACATGATTTACATCACGAACAGGATAGAGAATTACGGGTTTTTTTTAAAGAAATGGAAGAAGAGAAGTATCAATACATGCATTATTTTTTTGGTACTTTACAAAAACGCAAGATTATCCGTGATGATTTCCCTGTCATGTTAATTGATCTTTTTATTCAAAAAATAGATGAAATATTAAATTCTGCCAGCCTCCAATTCTACTATAAAGGAAGAGAGCAAAAGCTTTTTAAAGATGTATTACAACTTTTTATGTGTGGTATTCGATATTGATAGATTATTGTTTTTATATTTATTTTGTACTTAGCCTAAAAAGAAACACGGAATTAACCGTGTTTACTTTCAAAATTTGAAATATTCTTGGACATTTCATCCAACATTTCATAACGTTTTCGGTACATAGAACGTTTTTTGCTAGCGATTTCTTCCAGCGGTTTGCGGGTACTTTCAAGCGGTAATTGCCAATATTGACCTTTTAATTGACCTTGGTTTTCCTGCCAAAATTCATCGTAGTTGAATAGGATTTTACTGCGCGCAGATAAACGGTATTTACCTTGTGAAGTGTGAGGGATACCGATTAATTCACATTGCCATTTTTCAGCTAACAAGCGGAAAACATTCATCAACATAAACATTGGACGAACACCGTGTAATTCTTTTGTGGCTTGTTTCACAGCTTCTTGCGCCTCTTCATAAGAAGGACCTTGAATGGAGGCAATGAGTAATTTATTTGGTTTTAAGAAGGTGAAAGAAGCATCATAAATGCTACGCCCATCATTGTCTTTTAAGTTAATGGAAAAATAACCTTCAAAAGGGTCAATCTGGTTGATGTTGAAATAAATACCAAGTTGATCCGTTAATTGTGCTAATAAAAGGGATTTTTCTTGGAGTAGTTTTTTACAAAATTCTACGCCCATTTTTTCTTCAAGCATTAGCAGATTATTGGTAATGGCATTGAGTCGATCGGTTGCAGAAAAACGTTTGTCACAATAGGTGGCAAGCAATGCATTAAAACGATATGGATTTTGTTGAAAAAGCGGAATCCAGGTTTGATTATCATTTAAGAAATCAACCAAAGCATCACATTGTTTTTTAAATAAAAATTTACGTCCGTAATAACGGGCTTTATCCCTTAATTGTTTTTTTAATGGATGATTACAAGAATCGGGCAGTAATTCTTGAAAGGTCGCGAAAGTAATAGTTTGTTTTGCTGTCATAATGGATAAAGTGCGGTTATTTTTTCAAACGTTTTTTATTGGGTAAAATCATGCTGATTTTTGACCGCACTTATTGTACCTGTATTCCATGGTTTTTCCAATTAAGCATCAATAAAGGTGGTTCTTTACTTGCCTATTTCTCGATTTGTCCTTAATATGCCAAATCCTACCTTGAATTTATGCAACTCATCCCCATATTCAATAAAATTATAGAATTGATGTAAGAGAGATAATTATGAACGCCAAAAGAACTCAACAACGTACACTTCCTGTGTTGCCATTACGGGATGTTGTCGTTTTCCCTTATATGGTGATGCCACTTTTTGTTGGGCGCGCAAAATCGATTAGTGCCCTTGATGAAGCCATGAATGAGAGCAAACAATTATTATTGGTGTCACAAAAGCAAGCGGATTTGGAAGAACCTACCGTTGATGATGTATTCGATGTCGGGACGATTGCGAATATTATTCAACTATTAAAATTGCCAGACGGCACGGTGAAAGTGTTGGTGGAAGGGCAACAACGCGCGAAAATTAATCAATTAAATGATGGTGAAGACCATTTTTCAGCGGAAGTCACACCGATTGAAACCACGTTTGGTGATGAAAAAGAATTAGATGTGGTGAAGGCAGCTGTTTTAAATGAATTTGAAAGCTATCTTCAACTCAATAAAAAAATTCCTGCAGACGTTTTAGGTGCGCTTCAACGTATTGATGATGCCGATCGTTTAGCTGATACCATGGCCGCGCATATTCCAGTGACTGTTCGTCATAAACAAAGCGTATTAGAACTGGCTGGTGTACAAGAGCGTTTAGAATATTTACTTGGCATGATGGAATCTGAAGCGGATATTCTTCAAGTTGAAAAACGAATTCGTGGCCGTGTGAAAAAACAAATGGAGAAAAGCCAGCGTAACTATTATCTTAGCGAACAAATTAAAGCGATTCGCAAAGAAATGGACGATGGTGAAAGCGAAGATACTATTGATGAAGTTGAGCAACTTCGTCAAAAGGTTGAAGCTGCAGGTATGCCAGCAGATGTGCGTGAAAAAGTAGAGAGTGAGTTACAAAAACTCAAAATGATGTCAGCGATGTCTGCGGAAGCAACGGTGGTGCGTAGCTATGTTGAGTGGATGCTTCAAGTGCCATGGCATAAACGCACTAAAGTGAAGAAAGATATCGCAAAAGCACAACAAGTCTTAGATGCGGATCACTACGGTTTAGAACGTGTGAAAGAACGCATTTTAGAATACCTTGCGGTGCAAGCACGTTTAAACAAAATCAAAGGTCCAATCCTTTGCTTAGTCGGGCCACCAGGGGTAGGTAAAACCTCACTAGGTCAATCTATTGCGAATGCCACAGGTCGTAAATATGTGCGTATGGCATTAGGTGGAGTACGTGATGAAGCAGAAATCCGTGGTCACCGTAAAACTTATATTGGTGCATTACCGGGTAAATTGATTCAAAAAATGGCAAAAGTTGGCGTGAAAAACCCACTCTTCTTGCTTGATGAGATCGATAAAATGTCTTCGGATATGCGTGGTGATCCTGCGTCAGCCTTGTTAGAGGTGCTTGATCCAGAACAAAATACTACCTTCAATGATCACTATCTTGAAGTGGACTACGATTTGTCTGATGTAATGTTTGTGGCAACCTCAAACTCCATGAATATTCCTGGTCCATTGCTAGACCGTATGGAAGTTATTCGTCTTTCTGGTTATACCGAAGATGAAAAACTCAATATTGCGATGCGTCATTTGTTGCAAAAACAAATTGAACGTAATGGATTGAAAAAAGGCGAATTAACTATCGAAGAAAACGCCATTTTAGATATTATCCGTTATTACACCCGTGAAGCTGGTGTGCGTGGATTAGAGCGTGAAATTTCTAAAATCTGTCGTAAAGCGGTGAAGAATTTATTGGTCAATCCAAAAGTGAAATCCATTACCGTTAATTCAGATAACTTGCATGACTATCTTGGTGTGAAACGTTTTGAATTCGGTAAAGCGGATACGCAAAACCGTGTAGGCGAAGTAACAGGCCTTGCATGGACAGAAGTGGGCGGTGATTTACTGACCATTGAAACCGCTTCAGTGGTAGGTAAAGGTAAATTAACCTTCACCGGTTCATTGGGCGATGTGATGAAAGAATCTATCCAAGCTGCGATGACTGTAGTCCGTGCACGTGCGGAAAAATTGGGTATCAATTCTGAATTCCATGAAAAACGTGATATTCATATTCACGTGCCAGATGGTGCTACACCAAAAGATGGTCCAAGTGCAGGTATCGCAATGTGTACCGCATTAGTTTCTTGCTTAACGGGTAACCCAGTGCGTGCCGATGTCGCGATGACTGGTGAAATCAGCTTACGCGGTAAAGTATTACCAATCGGTGGATTGAAAGAAAAATTACTTGCGGCACATCGTGGTGGTATTAAAACTGTATTGATTCCAAAAGATAACGTGAAAGATTTGGAAGAAATTCCAGATAACGTAAAAGAAAATCTTGCGATTCATGCGGTAGAAACCATTGATGAAGTGTTAGGCTTAGCGTTAGAAAATCCACCCGAAGGCATTGAGTTCGTAAAAGTGGAAACGAAAGCGAAAGCACCACGCCGTAAAGCTGCGACTAAAACAGCAAGAGCGGTCAATTAATGACTCATTTTTAGGGCTTGTGAAAACAAGCCCTTTTGACTTTTAATTATGCAAAAATTTCCCCCTCTTTCCCTTTATGTGCATATTCCCTGGTGTGTGCAGAAATGCCCTTATTGTGATTTCAATTCGCATGCACAGAAAGGCGCAATTCCTGAACAAGAATATGTGCAACATCTGATCGCCGATCTTGAGGCAGACTTAGAGAAATATCAGGCTAGTATTCAAAATCGTCCACTCCATTCAATTTTTATTGGTGGTGGCACGCCGAGTTTATTTTCAGCGGAAAGTATCAAGTTGTTATTGGCAGAAATTCAACGTCGCATTCCTTTTTCCGAGAATATTGAAATAACTATGGAAGCCAATCCTGGCACCGTGGAAGCAGAGCGTTTTAAAGGTTATGTGGATGCGGGTGTAACACGTATTTCCATGGGCATTCAAAGTTTTAATGACGATAAATTACAACGTTTAGGACGTATTCATAATGCGGCGGAAGCTAAAAGTGCGGTCAGTTTGGCGAAAGTTTCTGGGTTAAAAAGTTTCAATCTAGATTTAATGCACGGCTTGCCAAATCAAACGCTTGAGGAGGCTTTAGATGATTTGCGACAAGCCATAGAGCTTGCTCCGCCACACCTTTCTTGGTATCAACTCACCATTGAACCCAATACCATGTTTGCTTACCGTCCGCCTACATTGCCGGATGATGATGAGCTTTGGGATATTTTTGAGCAAGGTCACCAACTTTTAACCGAAGCCGGTTATCAGCAATATGAAACATCCGCTTATGCGAAACCGGGCTTTCAGTGTCAGCATAATTTGAATTATTGGCGATTTGGGGATTATTTGGCGATAGGCTGTGGCGCACATGGAAAACTCACTTTCTCAGATGGAAAAATTTTACGTTTTTCTAAAACAAAGCATCCAAAAGGGTATTTGCGAGGTGAGTACCTTTATGAAGAAAAAAACGTGGAAAAAAATGACCGCGCTTTTGAGTTTTTTATGAATCGCTTCCGCTTACTGGAAGCGGTGCCAAAACAAGAATTTGAGCATTATACGGGGCTTTCGCAAAGTGCGGTCAAAAATCAAATTGATTTTGCCATTCAACAGAATTATATCGTCGAAACACTGGATTCTTGGCAGATCACCGAACACGGGAAATTGTTTTTGAACGAGCTGTTAGCGCTTTTTTTCGATGAATAAAATTTTTTCATCATCACGAATAAATTTTTACACTTGTTTATTTAATAGTGTCGTATTAAAGTAAGGCAAACGTTTACGTTGTTATCCACGATTTAAAAGGGAGAGAAAAATGGACCAATTAGAAATGAAAAAATTAGCGGCACGTGCGGCGTTAAAATATGTTAAGCCCGATACCATTGTTGGCGTGGGAAGTGGTTCAACAGTGAATTGTTTTATTGAAGCCTTAGGTGAATTAAAAGATCAAATTCAAGGCGCGGTAGCAGCATCTAAAGCCTCAGAAGAATTATTACGTAAACAGGGCATTGAAGTATTTAGTGCTAACGATGTATCAAGTTTAGATATTTATGTGGATGGCGCAGATGAAATCAATCCACAAAAAATGATGATCAAAGGTGGCGGTGCGGCACTGACTCGCGAAAAAATTGTGGCGGCTTTAGCGAAAAAATTTATTTGTATTGTGGACGCTAGTAAACAAGTGGATGTGTTAGGTAGCACGTTCCCATTACCAGTAGAAGTCATTCCAATGGCACGTTCACAAGTTGGTCGTAAATTAGTCTCTCTTGGTGGTGCCCCGGAATATCGTGAAGGCGTGGTGACTGATAACGGCAATGTGATTTTAGATGTACATAATTTTGCGATTTTAAATCCAGTGGAAATGGAAAAAGAATTGAATAATGTCGCGGGTGTGGTAACAAATGGTATCTTTGCCTTACGTGGGGCGGATATTGTGATTGTTGGTACACCAGACGGCGCAAAAATTATTGATTAATAAAAATAAGGAAGCAAACATGACAAACAAAGTCTCACTCGACAAATCAAAAATTAAATTTGTGCTATTAGAGGGCGTGCACCAAAGTGCATTAGATACCTTACATGCGGCGGGCTACACCAACATCGACTTTTACAAAAAAGCTTTAGATGGTGATGAGCTAAAAGAAGCGATTAAAGATGCGCATTTTATCGGCTTACGTTCACGTACCCAATTAACTGCAGAAATGATTGAAGCTGCACCGAAGCTTATTGCTATTGGCTGTTTCTGTATCGGTACCAACCAAGTGGATCTTAATGCAGCAAAAATGCGTGGGATTCCAGTATTTAATGCACCGTTCTCTAATACACGTTCTGTGGCTGAATTAGTGTTGGGTGAGATTTTGCTCTTAATGCGCAATATTCCTCAAGCGAATGCCGATGTGCATCGTGGTTTATGGAATAAATCGGCAGTGGGTTCTCATGAAGTACGTGGCAAAAAATTAGGTATCGTGGGTTACGGCCATATTGGTTCGCAATTAAGTATTATTGCGGAGTCTCTAGGGATGGAAGTATATTTCTACGATATTGAAAATAAATTGCCATTGGGTAATGCAAAACAATTACACACACTTGAAGAGTTATTAGGTTCTTGCGATGTGATTTCGCTTCATGTACCAGATTTACCTTCAACCCGTAATTTAATGAGTGTTGAACGTATTGCGCAATTAAAACAAGATTCTATTTTAATCAATGCAGCACGTGGTACGGTAGTGGATATCGATGCTTTAGCTGCAGCACTTGGACAGGGTAAAATCCGTGGTGCAGCGATTGACGTATTCCCTGTTGAGCCTGCATCAATCAATGAAGAGTTTGTTTCTCCACTACGTAAATTTGATAATGTGATCTTAACCCCGCATATCGGTGGTTCGACTGCGGAAGCACAAGAAAACATTGGTTTTGAAGTGGCGGGTAAATTTGTGAAATATTCAGATAACGGCTCAACCCTTTCTTCCGTGAATTTCCCAGAAGTTTCTTTACCAGAACACGTTGGCACAAAACGTTTACTTCATATTCACGAAAACCGTCCAGGTGTATTAAACAAATTGAACCAAATTTTCGTTGAAGCTAATCTTAATATTGCAGCACAATATTTACAAACTGATCCGAAAATTGGTTATGTGGTTGTGGATGTTGAAACAGATGATGCATCACCATTATTAGCGAAACTTCGTGAGATTGAAGGCACAATTAAAGCACGTGTGTTGTATTAATTTGAAAAATTAAGCAAAAACTGACCGCACTTTGTGTGGGATGAAAAGCAAAATGGGCAAAGTAAGTTAGTTTACTTTGCCCATTTTTATTAACTATTTGTAGCTTACATTTATTTGATCATCGCCTTAAATAGATTGCGGCGATCAGAATTAAATGTCGGCTGTGCGGTTGGTATGGATAAAACCATACGCAAACAATCTTGTGTGAGTTGAACTGCTTGCTCATTAGTCAGATTTGGATCGAGCGGTGAATGTAAGGAACAACTTAAATATTGCGGTACATTTTCAAGACTACTAACGGCGAAAGTAAGTGCTTTGTAAGGCAGTTGCACAGTGAGTTTATTACCTAATTCACGTGGTTCCCATTGTTGTTGAGGGCCAGGTAGAATCACCACACTCATCATCCATGGCGTTAATACTGTGCCAATCCATTGGTCTTCGAATAAAACAAATTTAGGGCAGAAACACTCGATGCCTTTGTGATAAAAAGGGAGATCTTGCATTTCAGGTACAATGTTTTGCATTTCGGCAAGGAAAATCTCCGTTGGGTTTTCTTCAAAGCCAGAAACAGAGTTTAAAAGTGTGGTAGAGTTTTTACTCGTAAATCCTGAAGATTTACTCGCTCCTTCAGAGCCGTTGGCAAAGCCAACGTTCAAAAAGCTTTGCTTTTTGTCAGGTGTTTTTTCGTGTCGATACATGGTTTATTTTTCAATATTAATAAGATTAAAGAATTGTGGAGAAACCTTAAAGAAAATTCCCCTCTTTTGTAAAGAGGGGTTAGGGGAGATTTAACACTTGTCTCGATTAATTAAGTCAAATCTCCCTCAGCCCCTCTTTTCTAAAGAGGGGAGTCTAGATTCAAACCATATTCAGCAATTACTTGATTTAACGTTTCAAAAACCTTTGGCAACACATTTTGTATCGTTTCAGTCAAGCCAATTCCAGATTCTAGCGATTCTGGTTGGATGCCGATGAGACAAAGGTATTTGGGGAATTCGTCCGTTAATTTCATTGCAGAAAGTACATCACAAATGCCGAGTTGGTGTGGCGAAATTTTGCGAGAGAAAAAGGTGGGTACTTGCTCGTCATGTAACACGACAATCTCACCTGGCTGTTTGTTAGCAAGCACGGCATCGACAATAATCAAATGCTCGCGATTTGCCATCGCATCCAGTAATTCCATGCCACAAGTACCACCATCGATAATGTCAAAGTGCGGTTGAATTTCAGGGCGTTTTTCAAGCTCCTGCACCACGCGCACACCGACACCTTCATCACTTAACAAAATATTGCCGACGCCAAGAATTAACGGCTTCATTATAACACCTTCACTTCAGTCACTTCGCCGTTTTCGGTATTAACGACGTGTACGGCACAGGACATACAAGGGTCGAAAGAGTGAATGGTTCTAACCACTTCCAATGGTTTAGCCGGATCTGCCACCGGTGTACCAATAATGGAAAGTTCATAAGGACCCATTTGGTCTTGTTCATTACGCGGTCCAGCATTCCATGTGGATGGTACAACGGCTTGGTAGTTTTCAATGCGACCGTCTTTGATGACAACCCAGTGAGAAAGCATACCACGTGGTACTTCACCGAAACCAACACCACGGAATTCACCGCTTGCTGGAATATCTGTTTTGATATACGCCGTCATATCACCTTTAGCGATATTATCAATGAGCATTTGCCATTGAGCACTTAAAATGTCGTTGATCGCACAGCAATGCACGGTACGACCGATAATACGTCCAAGGGTGGAATGTAATTGATCGGTAGTTAACGTGTTACCAGTCAATTTTTCATAAATGCCTTTTAATTCATTGAAGTGGTTGACAGTTGGCGTGTCATTCGCAGCCAAACCACACATTAAATAGGCGAGAGGACCGACTTCGACAACTTTACCGTAGAATGTTGGCGCTTTTACCCAAGAGTATTTGCCATCATCTTGCCAGCCGGTGTATTTCGGACGAGTTAAACCCGCCCAAGGTTCTAATGGTTCATCATCTTCGTACCAAGCGTGTTTACCACTTTCTTTAATTCCTTTTACAACGAACTCATCTTTTTGTTGGTCGATTGCACGGAAAGTCGATAAATCGCCGTTTTCGATATAACCACCTTTTAGCATGAATTTAGAGTTATCTGCATCAATTGGGTATTCTGGCACAGATAAGTAGTTGCCTGATGTTTTACCTAAGCTTAACCATTCAGGATAGTAAGCGGCAAATACTGCCGCATCTACTTTATACACTTGGTTGATGAAGTCAGTTAAGCGGTCGATACAAGCTTTCACGAACAGGAGACGTTCTTGGTTTAGTACTGCTTGGGAATCTAAGTTAATTGGGTTTGCTACGCCACCAATCGCCAAGTTTTGAATATGTGGTGTTTTACTACCAAGTAATGCCACCACTCGGTTAGCATCACGTTGACATTCAAGGGCTTGCAAATAGTGCGCGACGGCAATGAGGTTCACTTCTGGTGGAAGTTTCATTGCTGCATGACCAAAGTAACCGTTAGCGAAAATACCAAGTTGTCCGCTGTCCACTAATGCCTGGATTTTTTTCTGTACGTTGCGGAATTCGTTAGCGCTGTTTAATGACCATGTAGAAACGCCTTTTAGCATATCTGTCGCTTTTTCAGGATCAGCTTGTAGCGCAGCAGTAATATCCACCCAGTCCATTGCGGAGAGTTGATAGAAATGTACGATATGGTCGTGAATGCTGTGCGCCGCAAGAATCATGTTACGAATGTACTGTGCATTGACAGGTACTTTAGCACCGATAGCATCTTCTACAGCACGTACGCTGATAATTGCATGTACTGTGGTACATACGCCACAGATACGTTGCATAATCATCCATGCATCACGTGGGTCGGCACCTTTTACGATATTTTCCATACCGCGCCACATGGTACCTGATGACCAAGCATTGGTGACGACACCGTTTTCAATTTCGCAATCAATACGTAAATGACCCTCAATACGGGTAATTGGGTCAATTGAGATACGTTTTTTTTCTGACATTATTCTGCTCCGCTAACTTTTTTGCTGAATGCCGCTTTTTCGGCAATAATTTTTTCTGAGTCTTCGGTATGTTTTTCTTTAAATACCGGTAATACAGGGAATAAACGAATGATTAAAATATAGGCACATACTTCAATCGAAACGAAACCGATTGAAATAAGCAATTCTTCCGCAGATGGGAAATATTGGTAGCCGTTGCCCGGATTATACATGATAAGCGAATAGTTCATACGCCATAATGCCGCACCGAGTAACATGCTTAATGCCGAAATAAATAACCAACGGGAATCTGATTTTTTCTCCCCAAGGAAGAGGGTTAGTAATGGTAATACCATCAACCAGACTTCCATCCAGAACATCCATGCTTCAAATTTAGTTAATTTATCGAAACCCACAACCATTTGCAGTTTGTCGTGATAAATCAATTCACCAAAACGCACCGCTAAGAAACAGAAAATTAATCCTGCGGTAACGCGTGCCAATTGAGTAAATAAATGACGTTCATCTGGTGTTTTTCCTGCAAGACCCGCTTTAACTAAGGAACCCTCAAAAATCACAATAGAGAAGCCCATAATGAAAGCAGTCAGCAAGGAGAGAATTGGTAGTGCTTCATAGCTTTGCCATACCGGATGGACTTTGTGACCAGCTACAATCATCAAGGAACCCATTGAAGATTGGTGCATCATTGGTAACAAGGCACCCAAGGCAATAATGAAAAACATGATTTTATTCAGTTTATTAAACCATTTTTTCAAGCCGAAGAAACCAAGCCATACAGGGGCAAATTCTAGGGTCACTACGATGATATACACCGTCATACAAAATGCTGTTTCAAATAGAACAGAGTTCGTGTTGAACTGGCCTGGAATGTAGAAATACGGCAAATGCCAATAACGCCCCATATCAATGGTGATAGATAAACCACCAAGGGAATAGCCGAATAAACTTGCAAGCAATGCTGGGCGAACAAGAGCGTGATATTTCCCTTTATTGAAAATATACACGGTCCAAGCGAGGGCCCAACCGCCACAGGCAAATCCTGTACCGACAAGTAAGTCAAAGGCAATCCATAAACCCCAAGGATAACCGCCATTAAGTGCGGTCACAGAACCAATACCGAAAACCAAACGTTTTAAAATTAATAAAACGCAAAGCACAGCAAGTGGTGCAAAAAAGAGAATTGCGGCAGAAACAAGGCGACCGCCTACCGGACGTGGATTACTCATGATGCTCATCCTCCGCTTCTTCGATTTCCTTGCGTGCCTGACGCATGGCTTCTTTTTGTGCTGCAATACGCTCAGCGATTTTATCGCCATGCATATTTTTGTAAGTCATAAAGGTTAAACCGGCAAGTGCGACTAATGGCAATGCTAAACCGCGATACAAGAAGTGTTGTAAATGCGCCGCACGAGAACCTGTCGCGACTTCATCTAAGTCAGGTAAACCAAGGTTAGTAAAAGGCACACCACTTAAGGCAAGTACCTGGGTACCACCACCTTCTTTTTCACCGTAGATGTGATATTGATATGCCGGCAGGGTAGCACGGTATTTATCTGTACTATTAACGTGTTGACGTGGGTAATCATATTCGGTGCCACGTAATAAGCTTAAACGACGTTTCGCTTCTGCCAATAATTCTTCACGTGTACCAAAAATAATCGCACCAGTCGGGCAAACATGACAGCAACCAGGTAATTCACCTTTGTCTAAGCGTTCAACGCCTTTTTGGTTACAGAGTTCACATTTGCTGATTTCACCGAATGGATTGTCGTAATCGTATTTTGGTACATCAAATGGACAACCTACCATACAATAACGGCAACCAGTACAAATATCGGGATCATATTTTACGATACCGGTTTTTGGATCTTTGGTGAGTGCTTGAACAGGGCAAACAGCAACGCAGTTAGGATCAACGCAATGCATACATTGCTTTTTCACATAAGCATAGCCGTTTTCGGTTTTATCTTTATTTGTGCCATCGCCATCACTCCATACTTGAATCACGTTACGAGTAAATGGCGTGAGTTTGTCGTTATTTGACCAAGTTTGATCACCTTTCGGATTAACGGGGGTGTGGTTTACGTTTTGACATTCAGCTACACATGCTTGACAACCTACACAAAGGGTAGAGTCGTAAAGCATTCCAAGTGCACCGGGAATGGACTCAACCGCTTCTGTTGCTTGCACATTAGACACAGGCAAAGAAGCAATTCCGCCAAGCATACCCGCTTTTAGAAATTTTCGTCTATCCATGTTATTTACCTGTATGTTCTTCTTTCTCTGCGGCTTTCGCTTCGGCACGCGCTTTATGTTGAGCGCTTAATTCGCGTAAGGTCACAACACTCACGCCTGCTAGGATTGCAGCGGCACCACCTAATAAACCAATAGCCGTCATGGTAGCCCCTGAACCTTCTGTGTTATTGACATCAGGTTTTTCAACACGTGGTGTAGGGTTTTCTACGCCCGCTAATTGGAAAATACCCTTGGTGAATCCCACTCCTTTTTCGTTACAACCATAGCAAGGGTGTCCGATACCGACCGGCCAGTTATTACCGCCAACATCACAGAATTCTAAGGTAGAGCAGTTACCGTAAGTTTCTGGCCCTTTACAACCAAGATGGTACAAACACCAACCGTTTCGGTGGCCGTAATCGCCGTATTCTTTAGCAAAGCGTCCAGCATCGAAGTGCGGACGACGATAGCAGTTTTCGTGAATTAAGCGATCGTAAGCGAATAATGGACGATTTAATTTGTCCATTGCAGGTAGTTTCTTATAAGTAAGAATATAAGCGACAGTTGCAAGGAAGTTGTGTGGATTTGGTGGACAACCTGGAATATTAATCACCGGCGTGCCTTTTGGTAAGACTTCAGATAGGCTGCTTGCGCCAGTTGGGTTGCCACCGCTAGAAGGTACGCCACCCCATGCTGCACAAGAACCGATCGCAATGATCGCGGCAGCCCCTCTAGCGGCCTCTTGGATGTGTTCTACAATCGGTTTACCTGCTACCATACAATAGACGCCGCCGTCTTTCACCGGAATAGATCCATCTACGACTAAAACATATTTTCCATAATACTGTTTAATTGCATTGTGTTTATTATCTTCAGCTTGTTCCCCGAAGGCTGCAGAAAGGGTTTCGTGGTATTCTAAGGAAATCATTTCCAATACCAAGTTTTCTACTGTTGGATGGGTGGCACGTAGCAAGGATTCAGTACAACCCGTACATTCTTGCGCACCAATCCATAATACTGGTGGGCGTTTAGGCTCGGTTAAAGCTGCAGTCATTTCTGCCCCCGCTTTTGAACTTAACCCCATAGTCGCCGCAAGCGCGGTACATAACTTCATAAAATCCCGACGGGAAACTTCTGCTAAAGCAGAAAATAATCCATCACTTCGTTGCATATAATCACTCCAATTGGCACGTTACTTGTATGGTTAATTTAACTATGATATGCCTTGATGGAGGAACTTTATTTGATCAGAATCAAAAACACCCTTATTTTCCTTACAAAATAAGAGGGTAAGTGATTGTTTTTATTTTGATTATTGAGAATGATTGTTATTTATTGTAGCTTTCTTCACTTGAAGCATATGTTATTGCACGTTATATTTTTCAATTAAAAGAAATGCTTTTGTTACCCTAAAAGAGAAATAACCAAGTATGAAGATATGCTTTATCGTTTATATTCAAACTTTGGATTAAAAATCTTTTTAAACATTGACCAAAATTAATCTTGTTGAAGTGAGAAAAATGGGCAACAAAGATTATTCTATTTTGCCCATTTGGATAGATTAGTTATTAGCTGTTTGTGATTTTTTACGTTCTAAGCGTAGTACACCTAAATGTGTCATATAGCAACAGAAAATACAGCCTGCTACAGCGAATAATAAGAGGTAGAAGCCCGCATCCCAACCGAATTTATCAGCCAAAATACCAAATAATGCAGTACCAGAGAAACTACCTAAAATGTAACTTAATAAACCACGTAAACCCGTTGCTGAACCTGCTGCGAAAGAAGGAACTAGCTCGATAGTTTGAAGTGAAGATAAGAACATTGGAACATAAATTAAGCATCCAATAATACCTGCACCGATGGTTACGGTTAATAAGTCACTACCGCCCCAGTAAACAAACATTGCTGCACCCACACCGAATAAGGTGATGATAGCAAGTGGCATACGGCGACCTTTGAAATAAGTATCAGTTAACCAACCTGCTAATAGCGTAGAAGGAATTGCTGCCCATTCAAAGATAGCAAATGCTGTACCCATTTGAGCTTTAGTGAAACCTTTAGTTTCTAATAAATAAAGTGGTAGCCAGGTTAATACACCAAAACGGATCATGTAAGTGAATACGTCAATGAAAGAAACAAACCATACATTAATATCTTTCATAATGTAATCACGGAAGATTTCCCATGTGGTTAAGTTGACGTTTTCTTCTTTTGTAACAACTAACTCTTCATTCTCATTTTCAAGAATTTTACCAACTGGTGGTAAGCCTTCATTGTAAGTACGACCCGCACCGAAGATGTAGAAAATAATAGCAACAATAGTGGCAATTGCTACAGGTACAACAAAGTGTGCGGCTTGCCAATGCTCTTGACCTAACCAAGCAATACTTGCCCCCGCAATTGGTGCGACTAAACCACCACCTACGTTGTGAGAGATATTGAAGATAGCTGTTGTTACACCACGAGATTTACGCGGGAACCAACTTGCAAGTACGATGTAAGCTGGACCTGCTCCCATCCCTTGGAAGATACCATTAAGCACACAAAGGAATAAGAATACCCAGAATGATGCGCTAAAGCCCATCATCAAGTTTACCGCAGCCGACATCATTAAGCCGAAAATCATAAAGTGTTTCGGGTTTGATTTATCTGCGATTGCAGACATGAAACCTTTACTTAAACCATAAACAATTAACATGGTACCGGAAATAAAACCGATATCTTTTTTGGTGAAACCAAAATCGCTAATTAATTCCGGAGAAGAAAGGAGGAAGTTATTACGTAAAATGTAGAACGCTGCATAACCGATAAAAATGCCAAATAATGCATGCTATCTTAAGCGATTATAGCGTTCTCTAATTTCTGCATCAGGAATAGGCGTGCCTGGATTAGATTTTAGGAATGAAATCATTTGATGATCCTTTAATTTTTAATACAACAAAACTCATTTCTATACAAAAAATGAGGTAGGTAATATCAGGAGAAAAATCAAGATGTCAAATAATAAATAAAAAAATAACGCAAACTTTGACCGCACTTTTATTTCGCAAAATAGTCAGTTTTTTGCTATAATTCCGCACAATTTTCATTACAAAATAGAGAAAAACTATGTCAGAAACACCGGTTACAGAAAATGCTTATGGTGCATCAAGTATTAAAGTCTTAAAAGGACTTGATGCGGTTCGGAAACGTCCGGGCATGTATATTGGGGATACCGATGATGGAACAGGCCTACACCATATGGTGTTTGAGGTGGTGGATAACGCTATCGATGAAGCGCTTGCTGGCTATTGTTCCGATATTATCGTCACTATTCATGATGATAATTCTGTTTCCGTACAAGATGACGGCCGCGGTATTCCGGTAGATATTCACCCAGAAGAAGGGGTTTCTGCGGCAGAAGTAATCATGACAGTACTTCACGCAGGTGGTAAATTCGATGATAACTCTTATAAAGTATCAGGCGGTTTACACGGCGTAGGTGTTTCCGTAGTAAACGCACTTTCTGATAAATTGCAGCTAACCATTCGTCGCCAAGGTCATGTGCATGAGCAATTCTATCACTTAGGTGAGCCTCAAGGGCCTTTAACGGTTATTGGTGAAACTCAAACAACGGGTACAACAGTGCGTTTCTGGCCAAGTCCAGAAATCTTTGCAATTACAACTTTTGATTACAAAATTTTAGCAAAACGCCTACGTGAGCTTTCATTCTTAAACTCTGGCGTATCGATTCGTTTAATCGACAAACGTGATGGCACGGAAGATCACTTCCATTATGAAGGTGGTATTCAAGCATTCGTTGAGTATTTAAATAAAAACAAAAATCCAATTCACCCAAAACCATTCTATTTTTCAGCTGAAAAAGACGGTATTGGTGTGGAAGTGGCATTGCAATGGAATGATGGTGTAAACGAAAACGTTTATTGCTTTACCAATAACATTCCACAACGTGATGGTGGTACTCACTTAGCCGGTTTCCGTGGTGCATTAACGCGTAGCTTAAATAACTATATGGAAAGCGAAGGGTTACTGAAAAAAGAGAAAGTGAGCACATCAGGTGACGACGCACGTGAAGGTTTGGTGGCAATTATTTCGGTGAAAGTGCCCGATCCTAAATTCTCTTCACAAACAAAAGACAAATTAGTGTCTTCTGAAGTGAAAAGTGCGGTTGAATCTGCAATGAATGAGCGTATGCAGGAATATTTATTAGAAAATCCAGCCGATGCGAAAATCATTGTAAATCAAATTATTACAGCGGCACGTGCACGTGAAGCAGCACGTAAAGCCCGCGAAATGACCCGTCGTAAAGGCGCATTAGATATTGCTGGCCTCCCGGGTAAATTAGCGGACTGTCAAGAAAAAGACCCAGCACTTTCAGAACTTTACCTCGTGGAGGGGGATTCTGCGGGTGGTTCCGCAAAATCAGGTCGTGATCGTAAAACCCAAGCGATTCTGCCATTAAAAGGTAAAATTCTTAACGTTGAAAAAGCACGTTTTGACAAAATGCTTTCTTCTCAAGAAGTGGGCACATTAATTACGGCGCTTGGCTGTGGTATTGGTCGCGATGAATATAATCCGGATAAATTACGTTATCACCACATCATTATCATGACCGATGCGGACGTGGACGGTTCACACATTCGTACTTTATTGTTGACCTTCTTCTATCGTCAAATGCCAGAATTAATTGAGCGTGGTTACGTGTATATTGCTCAGCCACCACTTTATAAAGTGAAAAAAGGTAAACAAGAGCGTTACATCAAAGATAACGACGAAATGGTGCAATATGAATTAATGCTTGCGTTAGATAGTGCAGCATTACATATCAGTGCTAATGCACCAGCAATGAATGATTTAGTGTTTGAGAAATTAGTGGGCGAATATAACAATGTTCAGAAATTAATTACTCGCTTAAGTCGTTATTATCCAGAGCCATTGTTGCAAGGCTTGGTTTACCAACCACAATTAACCGTTGATTTAATGCGTAATGAAAGTGCGGTCGAAAATTGGGCGAATGCTTTTGTTGCGTACTTAACTGAAAAAGAAACGGAAGCCCATTTATATTCAGCAAGAACGCAATTTAACAGCGAGCGTCAAGTATATGAAGCCGTCATTACCGTTCGTAAACATGGTATTGATACCGATTACTTCATCAACTTTGATTTTGTGACCGGCAATGAATTTGCGAAGATTTCTACATTCGGTCAGCAAGTTAATGGCTTACTAGAAGAGGGCGCTTATGTCACACGTGGTGAAAAAACACAACCTGTTCAATCATTTGAACAAGCTGTTGAATGGTTGATGAAAGAATCTCGTCGTGGCTTAGAAATCCAACGTTACAAAGGGTTGGGTGAAATGAATGCCGAGCAACTTTGGGAAACCACCATGGATCCAAATGCTCGTCGTATGTTAAAAGTATCGATTAAAGATGCTGTGGCAGCAGACCAACTCTTCACCACATTGATGGGAGATGAAGTTGAGCCTCGTCGTGAATTCATCGAAATGAATGCCTTGCGAGCAAACTTAGACGTTTAGTCTAATATTCAAAAATATCACTAAAAATGACCGCACTTAGGGAAACCAAGTGCGGTATTTTTTGTGAGTTAGATCACAAAAATAAAAATAATTCTCAATTTTATCTATTTTTTCCTATTATTCTTTTTTATAATTCTATCTGTTTTGCTATTTAAGGATAACAATATGAAAAAGAATACATTTTTAGCAGTGACCTATGGAATTTTGCCTATTGCTACGGCATCCATTTCTCCATCTTCTTTTGCAGAAGAACAATTAAAGACGATTAATGTTGAAGGTGAGCTGAGTGCAGAGCGACAAACGCAGTCAGCTGTTGAACATAAAACTGCATCAACTCTACAAAAAGAGTTAGTGAGAGATACTCGAGATCTTGTGCGTTATACCACAGATGTTGGGATTAGCGATAATGGACGATTCCTAAAAGGGTTTTCTATTCGTGGAGTAGAAGGTAATCGAGTTGGTATTAGTGTAGATGGTGTGAATTTGCCTGATAGTGAGGAAAACTCACTTTATGCGCGTTATGGCAATTTTAATCCTTCTCGTTTGAGTATTGATTCTGAGTTAGTTAGAGATATTGATATTGTTCGGGGCTCAGATGCACTTAATTCTGGTAGTGGTGCTTTAGGTGGCGGTGTTAATTACCATACTTTAGATGCACAAGATATTGTTAAATCTAATAATAAATTTGGTGCCTTATTACGTGGTGGATATGCTAGCAAAAATAGTGAGTGGGTCAGAACTCTAGGTGTTGGATATGTTGGCGATAAGGTGGATGCTGTTTTGATGTACTCACAACGTACAGGTCATGAAATTAAGAGTAGGGGGGAGGGACCTGAATTTAATTACACAAGAAGTCAACATCCAGATCCTGCTACCCACCGTTTTCATAGTTATTTAGCTAAGGTGGGCTATCAAATTACTTCACATCATAAGGTTGGTGTTGGTCTTAATGGGCAAAAAGGTAGTCGATATGTAGATGAACGTAGCTATACTTCATACGGAAGTGCTTGGCGTGAAGCGGATGATCAAAATAAACGTATTAATGTCAATGCATATTATCTCTATACGCCAGAATCTAATTACTTAGCATCCAGTAAATTGGATTTTGATTATCAAAAAACAGATTTGGCAGCGGTTAACTATAAAGGTCAGCGCAATTCGCAAACAAATGAAAAAGAATTGAGTGAAGTTTATGATCGTCGGATGAAAACTGTGTTTAAACGAATTTCTGCTGAATTAGAAAGCATGCCATTTAATTTGGGGGGCGAGCATGTCTTCTCTTTTAAAGCCTACGCAAGTGAACGAGAATTTAAAAACATTAACCATGATACCAATGAATTTGGATTAGACGACTGGTATACCATTCAAAGACCTGTAAAAACGAGAATATACGGTGCTTCACTAAAAGATCAAATTACATGGAATCCTCGTTTTGAAAGTGGTTGGAGACCGACATTCTCTGCAAATGTTGGTACTCGCTATGATTATGCTAAACTTTCTCCTAAAGCTTTAAATGCGGCCTGTAGTAAGGCTTGTTTAGCAGAAGGGGAACCAGCACAAAGTAGTTTTTCAAATTGGAGTGGTTTTCTTGGTTTAGATGCTCAAACAACAGATACTTGGAAATTTGGCTATCAATTGAGTACAGGTTATCGTATTCCTACTGCCACTGAATTATATTTCAGCTTTACTAATGCTTATGGTACATGGAAATCTAATCCAGGATTAAAGTCAGAACGAAGTATCAATCATACGCTTTTTGCTAAGGCACAAAATGAAAAAGGTATGCTTGATATTAACCTATATCAAACTCGTTATCGGAATTTCTTGTTTGAACAAGAAAGTATCATTGAACAAACTCAATATGGACGGACTTATCAAACGCCAATGCAACAAATGGTTAATGTCGATAATGCACGAGTAAGTGGTATTGAGGTAAAAGGAAGTCTTAATTTAGATACAGTCCTTTCAGCTCCAAAGGGATTAAAACTATATGGTGCATTAGGTTATAGCAAAGGCAAATTATCTAACTCAACCAGCATGCTTTCAATTCAACCGCTAAAAGCTGTTTTGGGGCTTGATTATGAGGAGCCAAATGGTAAATGGGGTATTTTTAGCCGATTAACCTACTTAGGTGGTAAAAAAGCAAAAGATGCGAAAACATTTGAAATTAAAACACGTTGTTTATCATGGACCAACGATCCTTGGTTAGGTGACTATTGTTCAAAAGAAGAGTTATATCAATCTGTTGAAAACTATAAATATCTTAATAAATCTGTTTATTTAGTTGATTTATTTGGATTCTATAAAGTGACTGAAGATATTACATTACGAGCAGGGGTATATAACCTTTTTGATAAAAAATATCATACTTGGGATGCTTTACGTGGTATCAATGCACATAGTACAACAAATAATATTGATAGAAATGGATTAGGTCTTGAACGCTTCTATGCACCTGGCCGAAACTTTGCAGCATCTGTTGAAATTCGTTTTTAATATTAAATTGTTTATAGCAAAGTACGCATAGTAATGTGCGTACTTCTTTTTGTTTTAGGAGCAATCATTATGATGATAGATAAACGCCTAATTAACACGGTGGCCGATAGTAAAAAATGGATTGGCATCACAGTGTTATGGAATTGGGTGGCGTTAATTGGTGGAATTATTAGTGCTGTCGTATTTTCTTATATTTTACAGGCGGCTTATTTTAATGAATTAGGCCCGATAAGTGCGGTCATTTTGGGCATTGTTTTAATTGCCGCTTTGGCATTGCGTGCCTTTGCGGGTAAAAAATCGGTGCAGGCCTCTTATTTTGCTAGTACGAAAGTCAAACATGAGCTGCGTAGCCTCATCTATCGCAAATTGGCTTCGATGCCACTTAACCAAGTGAATCAACAATCTACGTCAAACATTATCCAAGTGGCCTCAGAAGGTGTGGAACAACTTGAAATCTATTTCGGACGTTATTTACCTCAGCTTTTTTATAGCTTGCTTGCCCCGCTCACACTCTTTGCTTTTCTGATCTTTTTCAGCTTTAAAACAGCCGTGATTTTGCTGATTTGCGTGCCGCTTATCCCTATGTCGATCATTGCGGTGAATAAAATTGCGAAAAAACTTTTGGCAAAATATTGGTCGATTTATGTGGGATTAGGCAGCAGCTTTTTAGATAACCTACAAGGTTTAATCACGCTGAAAATCTATCAAGATGATGCTTATAAAGCGAAAGCAATGGATGAAGAAGCGGAACATTTCCGCAAAATTACCATGAAAGTACTTACCATGCAGCTTAATTCGGTGTCACTCATGGATTTACTGGCTTACGGTGGTGCGGCAATCGGGATTTTAACGGCTTTGTTGCAATTTCAAGCCGATCAATTAACCGTATTAGGTGTCATTTTATTTATTCTACTTTCTTCTGAATTCTTTATTCCACTTCGTTTATTGGGTTCTTTCTTCCATGTGGCGATGAATGGTAAAGCGGCATCAGATAAGATTTTCACATTGTTAGATACGCCAGTGGAAACTCAAACTCAAGCGGTCGATTTTGCAGCGAAAAATGCTATTCAGGTGGATATTCAAGATTTGCATTTTGCTTACAGCGAAGAGAAACCAGCAATTACAGGCTTAGATTTAAGCATCTTACCAAATCAGCTTACGGTCTTTGTGGGTAAAAGTGGTTGTGGTAAATCCACTTTGGTTTCGTTGCTAATGGGCTTTAATAAGGCGCAACAAGGTAAGATTTTGTTCAATGGTCAAGAAATTCAAGAGATTGATCGTCATTCGTTTTATGAAAAAGTCTCTCTAGTGAGCCACAGCAGTTATGTATTTAAAGGCTCATTACGTGAAAATATGACGATGGCTAAAGTTGATGCCACAGATGAGCAAATTTATGCGTATTTAGAACAAGTCAATTTGGCGCAATTCGTTCGAGATAATGGTGGATTAGATATGCCGTTATTAAGTCGTGGTGCGAATTTATCTGGCGGTCAAATCCAACGTTTAGCCCTAGCGCGTGCTTTATTACACAATGCGGCGCTTTATATTTTTGATGAAGCAACCAGTAACATTGATGTAGAGAGCGAAGAAATTATTTTGCAGTTCATTCAGCAATTTAAACAACAAAAAACCATTGTGATGATTTCCCATCGCTTGGCCAATGCCGTGAATGCGGACTGCATTAATGTGCTTGAACAAGGTAAATTGATTGAGCAAGGCACGCATAAAGAACTCATGGCAAAACAAGGTGCGTATGCTGAAATGTTCCAACAACAAAAAGATTTAGAACAAATTAGAGAGGTGGCAAATGCGTAAAAATGGTTTTGTTGTGATGGGGCATTTGTTGAAACTAGTGACCCCACTGGCGCATATCATGGCGTTTACTATCACCATGGGAACGCTCGGTTTTCTTGCCGCTATCTTTATCATGGTGCTTGGAGCGATGGGTTTAGTAAATTTATTAAACTTTGACACCCATTTAAGTTTTTCTGGAATTTTGACCGCACTTATCGTGTTAGCGGTGGCTCGTGGCGCATTGCGTTATTTAGAGCAAATGTCAGGGCACTATATTGCTTTTAAATTATTGGCATTATTGCGCGATAAAGTATTTTCTTCCTTACGCCGTTTGGCTTTTGTGAAATTGCAAGACAAACAAGCGGGGCAATTAGTATCCTTGGTAACTAATGATATCGAATTGCTCGAAGTGTTCTATGCGCACACCATTGCACCAATTATGATCGCATTTTTTACTTCTGCGATTTTATTGTTGGTCTTCGCTCATCTTTCAGGTTGGTTTGTGGTTGTAGCATTAGCCGCTTATTTAACGGTAGGTGTGATTCTACCAATTATCACCACCAAATTGGCGCGTGAAGATGGCAGACGCTATCGTGAATTAGTAGGCGAAATGAATGACTTCTTCCTCGACAGTGTACGAGGTATGAAAGAAATTCAGCTTTTCGGTTATGCAAAAAAGCGTTTAGATGAAATTCAACAACGCAGCCAAAAAATCGATACAGCTTTTGAGCGCATTAAAGCTCAAGAAGCCAAAGTGCGCGTTTACACTGAAGTGGCAGTATCGGCGTTTAACATCATTATGTTATTCACGGGCTTAATTTTGTTTAGTCTAGATAAGATTGATTTCTCAGCCTTTTTAATTGGCGTGATTTTATTGATGTCGAGCTATGGCCCGGTTATTGCATTAAGTAACCTTTCAAGCAACTTGTTACAAACCTTGGCTTCAGGTGAGCGTGTATTAAGCTTGCTAGCAGAAGAACCCGAATTAAAAGACGTAGAAAATGCGGTCGATTTAAAAGATGTTTCTCGCATTGATGTTGAGAACGTAAGTTTTGCTTATGGTGAAGAACAAATTTTATCGGATGTTAGTTTATCTGTGAAAAAAGGTGAAATCTTAGGGATTCACGGCAGAAGCGGTAGCGGTAAAAGTACCTTGTTAAAACTGCTGATGCGTTTTTATGATCCTAAATCGGGTAGCATTAAAATTAACGGTGAAACCTTACCGAATATCAATACCTGTAGTTTACGAGACAATATGGCGTACATTACTCAGCAAACCTATATTTTCAACGAAACCATCGAGGAAAATATTCGCCTTGCGCGCCGTGATGCCAGGTTAGAAGAAATTATGGAAGCTGCGAAGAAAGCGTCAATTCATGATTTCATTTTAAGCTTGCCAGAAGGCTATCAAACGAAAATGACGGAATTAGGCGGTAACCTCTCTGATGGTGAAAAACAGCGTATCGGTATTGCTCGTGCATTCCTACACAACGCACCGATTATTTTACTCGATGAACCGACCAGTAATTTGGATAGCTTAAACGAAGCGATGATTTTGAAATCATTGTTGAACGTGAAAGCAGAAAAATTGATTATTCTCGTGAGTCATCGTCAATCTACCATGGCGATTTGCGATCAGGTGATTGGCATTGAGAATGGAAGAATGTCGTAAGGCAGTGAGAAAAAGAGCGGTCAAATTGACCGCTCTTTTTTATTTTCTTAATTTCACTAATTCAACTTCGTGATTTTCACCTTTTCTAAGAATCAGATTGGCGCGCTCACGAGTCGGCAGAATGTTTTGTTTTAAATTCAATCCATTAATGTTATCCCAAATGTTGCTAGCCGTTTCAATGGCTTCTTGCTCAGAGAGATTCGCATAATGTTTAAAATAGGAATCCGGATTAGTGAAAGCACTTTGACGGAATTTTAAGAATCGCTTTATGTACCATTCTTTAAGTAAGTTCTCGTCAGCATCAACATAAATGGAGAAGTCCACAAAATCAGATACGAAGGTTTGATTCGCTTTATTTGAACCCGTTTGGAGAACATTTAACCCTTCTAAAATTAAAATATCTGGTTGATCGACAATATCGAACTTATCAGGAACAATATCGTAAGTTAGATGAGAATAAATAGGCGACTTTACCGATGGCTTGCCTGATTTGATATCAGCTAAAAAACGAATTAATTTGGCCGTATCATAAGAAATAGGAAAGCCTTTTTTCTGTAGCAAATCATCTTTTTTAAGTTTCTCTAATGGATAAAGAAAACCATCAGTAGTAATTAGATCAACTTTTCGTTCGGTAGGCCAGTGGGTCAGCAAAGATTGCAAAATACGTGCCGATGTACTTTTCCCAACAGCAACACTACCTGCGATACTAATGATGTAAGGGACTTTAGGGCTTTGTCCACCAAGAAAACGATTTAAAACCGTTTGGCGACGAAGGTTTTCATCAATATAGTAGTTGATGAGACGTGCAAGCGGCAGATAAATGGTGCTGACTTCATCAAGAGAAAGCTCTTCATTAAAACCTAAAAGCGGTTTGAGATCTTGCTCCGTTAATTTTAGCGGAACAGATTTTCTTAATTCAGCCCATTGTTGACGACTAAAGTTCAGAAAGGGGGTGAGTTGTTCTGTAATTTCCAAGGTGCTTTATATTTGGAGTGAAAAAATTGGACAAAATATACCCTATAAATGAGTTGTGATCATCGTTTTTTATCAAAATTGGTGAGTTTTAAAACAAGAATGTGGCTTTTTGCTTGTAAATTAGGCGAATAGTTAAAAAAAACGTATTTTTCATAAAAAAAACTTGTCAGGCATAAAATTTTCCATATAATACGCCTCACTTGCTTACAACACGCCGACTTAGCTCAGTAGGTAGAGCAACTGACTTGTAATCAGTAGGTCACCAGTTCGATTCCGGTAGTCGGCACCATCCTTTGGTAAACAAGTATTCATTTAGTGTGGAGGGGTTCCCGAGCGGCCAAAGGGGGCAGACTGTAAATCTGTTGGCTCAGCCTTCGAAGGTTCGAATCCTTCTCCCTCCACCATTTTCTAAATGAATTCTGATGGGACAGATGAATTTAGGACTGCGGGCATCGTATAATGGCTATTACCTTAGCCTTCCAAGCTAATGATGCGGGTTCGATTCCCGCTGCCCGCTCCAAACGCTGATATAGCTCAGTTGGTAGAGCGCACCCTTGGTAAGGGTGAGGTCGGCGGTTCAAATCCGCCTATCAGCACCAGCCTTCCAAATTCCTCTCTCCTTATTAAGTAGTAATGATTTTATTGGTTAATGTGGTTTAATTTACCCATCGATAACCGTGTCTATTTAGAGGGACTCTTTAAATGTCTAAAGAAAAATTTGAACGTACAAAACCGCACGTAAACGTGGGTACAATCGGCCACGTTGACCACGGTAAAACAACTTTAACAGCAGCAATCACAACCGTATTAGCAAAACACTACGGTGGTGCAGCTCGTGCATTCGACCAAATCGATAACGCGCCAGAAGAAAAAGCGCGTGGTATCACCATCAACACCTCACACGTTGAATACGATACTCCAACTCGTCACTACGCACACGTTGACTGCCCAGGACACGCGGACTATGTTAAAAACATGATTACCGGTGCGGCACAAATGGATGGTGCAATCTTAGTAGTAGCAGCGACAGATGGTCCTATGCCACAAACTCGTGAGCACATCTTATTAGGTCGCCAAGTAGGTGTACCTTACATCATCGTATTCTTAAACAAATGCGACATGGTAGATGACGAAGAGTTATTAGAATTAGTAGAAATGGAAGTTCGTGAACTTCTTTCTCAATATGATTTCCCAGGTGATGATACACCAATCGTACGTGGTTCTGCATTACAAGCATTAAACGGCGTTGCAGAATGGGAAGAAAAAATCCTTGAGTTAGCAAACCACTTAGATACTTACATTCCTGAACCAGAGCGTGCAATTGACCAGCCGTTCCTTCTTCCAATCGAAGACGTGTTCTCAATTTCAGGTCGTGGTACAGTAGTAACAGGTCGTGTTGAGCGTGGTATCATCCGCACTGGTGATGAAGTTGAAATCGTAGGTATCAAACCAACAGCGAAAACAACTGTAACTGGTGTTGAAATGTTCCGTAAATTACTTGACGAAGGTCGTGCAGGTGAGAACATTGGTGCATTATTACGTGGTACCAAACGTGAAGAAATCGAACGTGGTCAAGTATTAGCGAAACCAGGTTCAATCACTCCACACACAGACTTCGAATCAGAAGTTTACGTATTATCAAAAGATGAAGGTGGTCGTCACACTCCATTCTTCAAAGGTTACCGTCCACAATTCTATTTCCGTACAACTGACGTAACTGGTACAATTGAATTACCAGAAGGCGTGGAAATGGTAATGCCTGGTGATAACATCAAAATGACAGTAAGCTTAATCCACCCAATCGCGATGGACCAAGGTTTACGTTTCGCAATCCGTGAAGGTGGCCGTACAGTAGGTGCTGGCGTTGTTGCGAAAATCATCAAATAATTGATGTATTAACTGTAACAAGTTAGATAAAGAAGGCGTATCGAAAGATACGCCTTTTTGTTTTTTATCAATGAATGTCGTTTTTTTGATAGAAAGTGCGGTCAAAAATCGTGTTGTTTTGGTATGATACAGATTCATTTTTTATACGGGTGTTTTTATGCAACAACTTCCATTTAAAGCCGTTGTTTCTGATCTTGACGGTACATTACTCAATGCTAATCATGTAATTGGTGATTTTACAATTGAGATATTAAATAAATTAGAACAAAAAGGTGTTGATATTATTTTAGCGACAGGCCGTAATCACACGGATGTTTCTTCTATTTTAGGTAAGATAGGTGCTGAGCATGCTGTAATGATCACTTCCAATGGTGCGAGAGTACGCGACCTAAAAGGTAACCTTATTTATAGCAATAGTCTTCCAGAAGAAATCGTGCTTGAGTTATATAAAATTCCTTTTGATCGTACCAAGATTTGTATCAATACTTATCAAGATGATGGTTGGTTTATCAATATAGATGTGCCTGAATTAGCAAAATATCACAAGGATTCAGGTTTCATGTATGAGGTGGTTGATTTCACAAAACATCACGGAAGAGGAACTGAAAAAGTATTTTTTATTGCTCGTGATCCAAAAGATCTTGTGGAGCTGGAAGATTATCTTAGAACGCATTTTGGTGATAAAACGACGATTGTTTATTCTGCTGTGACTTGCTTAGAGGTCATGAACAAAAATGTATCTAAAGGTGATGCACTAGCTCATCTATTAGAAAATAGAAATTATGGATTAAAAGATTGTATTGCTTTTGGCGATGGTCAGAATGATGTTGAAATGCTTTCTTTGGCTGGTAAAGGTTATGTGATGGCAAATGCTGATCCTCGTTTAAAAGAAGCTTGCCCTGAATTGGAAGAGATTGGGTTCAATAAAGACGAAGCGGTAGCCAAACATTTGGCGGAGCTTTTTGGTATCAAATAAATGTTTCAGTCGCTTATTCTTGTTAGCACAGGCGCAGCCATCGGAGCATCCTTACGATGGGGATTGGGTCTTTGGTTGAATTCACTATTTAGCACACTTGCATTTGGTACACTTGTGGCGAACTTTATTGGCTGTTTTTTGATGGGGATTTTAGTGGTCGCCTTTTGGTTATTTCCTCAATTTAGCCCTGAATGGCGATTATTCTTAGTGACTGGATTTCTTGGTGCTCTCACCACCTTTTCTTCTTTTTCAGGCGAAGTAATAGAACTCTTTTTTAAAGAAGAGTGGGTAAATGGATTGTTCGTTTTAGTTAGCCATTTAGTTGGTTGTTTAATTTTTACAGTATTAGGGATTTATTTCTTTAGGTTCATCAGTCTTCTATTCCATTTCCGATAAAATCGCTAAATTCTTCAGAATAAAATCCATGAGAGAGCATATACTGCCAAATTTTTTGTTTGCTTTTGATTGGTTGAGGTTCTGCATAATTAGGAAACTTTTTGTGTAGAACCTTTTCTGCTATTTCAATCCAATTAATTTCACTTTCTGCGAGGACTTCATTGATTACGTCTGAAGGGACACCTTTTAGTTGACGTAATTCTTGTTTGATACGATTTGCACCATACCCACGCTGCGAACGTGCGTGTAAATAATTTTCAGCAAATCGTTTATCATTTTGCCAGTTTTTTTTCTGACAGTAAGCAATCGTTTCATCGATCTCATCTTCTGTAAATGCTTTTTCCTGCATTTTATTGCGTAGTTCAAATTCGCTATATTCACGTCGAGCAAGTAAATTAACGACATAGCTTAAAGCAAGAGAAGACATAGAAATTCCTTTTAGGTGAAATACGGTTGAAATGAAAAGTGCGGTCAATTTTGACCGCACTTTTAGTGATTAGAAATCACTTTCTGCGTCATCGGTAGGTTGTTCAATATCAGCCATTAATGCTTGTTCTGGGTTAGCGACTAATTCAGCACGAAGCTTCGCTTCAAGTTCGTCTGATTTCGCAGGGTTTTCATGTAACCATTTCATTGCATTAGCTTTACCTTGACCAATTTTTTCACCGTTATATGCATACCACGCACCAGATTTCTCAACAAGTTTGTGTTTAACACCGAGTTCAATTAATTCTCCAGCTTTGGAAATCCCTTCTCCGTAAAGAATTTGGAAATCAACTTGGCGGAAAGGTGCTGCTAATTTATTTTTTACGACTTTAACACGAGTTTCGTTACCAATTACCTCATCTCCATCTTTAACTGAACCAGTACGACGGATATCTAAACGAACAGAAGAGTAGAATTTTAGCGCGTTACCACCAGTTGTGGTTTCTGGGTTACCAAACATGACACCTATTTTCATACGAATTTGGTTAATAAAGATAACAAGGCAGTTTGCATTTTTGATTTGACCAGTTAATTTACGTAGCGCTTGAGACATTAAACGCGCTTGTAAACCCATGTGTGAATCACCCATTTCGCCTTCAATTTCAGCTTTCGGGGTAAGTGCAGCAACCGAGTCCACAATGACGACATCTACAGCGCCAGAACGTACTAATGCATCACAAATTTCAAGTGCTTGTTCACCATTATCTGGCTGGGAGACTAAAAGTTCTTTAACATCAACACCAAGTTTTGCTGCATAAATAGGATCAAGCGCATGCTCCGCATCAATAAACGCACAAGTTTTACCTACTTTTTGTGCTTGAGCGATAACAGATAAAGTTAAAGTTGTTTTACCAGAAGATTCAGGTCCAAAAATTTCAACAATACGACCCATTGGTAAACCACCAATACCAAGAGCGACATCAAGACCTAAAGAACCAGTTGAAACAGATTCTACATCAAGGGCTTGAGTATCACCCAATTTCATAATTGAGCCTTTACCGAATTGCTTTTCAATTTGACCAAGTGCTGCGGCGAGCGCTTTTTGCTTTTCTTCTTGAGTTGCCATATAAAACCTTCTTGAATAGAGTTATCTAAATTTGGCTAGATTATATCTGTATTGATGTACAGTATCAAGAGAAAATTTTTTCCTTGACGAAAAAATGTGAACCAGATTCCAAAATTGAGAAATAGTTTATTTAAAATCAACTTGTTAAGTATTTTTTTAGATCTTGAATTTGTGCTGAGAGAATTTTTTCACCTAGTTCATATACAGTTCTTATTTTGGTTTTATCTCGTTCTAATCGACCTATATTGAGCGGTACATTTGGACGGATTACAAAGATTTTATTTTGTTTTTCTAAACGAATGATTTCTTCTACTTGTTCATTATAAGTGCGGTAGCGATTTTCTAAGGTTTTAACTAAGTGTGGATATTTGCGATAAAAAAGTTTGAATAAAAAAGAAGAAGATTTTGTTTTACGGTAGTCGATAGGTTGGGTTAAAATGACGATGATTTTATCACAACCGAGCTCTTGTGCTTTTTCAAATGGAATACTATCAGCAATTCCACCGTCTAGATATTTTTGCCCATTGATTTCCACAAATTGCGAGACAAAAGGCATGGCCGAGGTTGCTCTGAAGTATTCCATTTCTTTGAAAACATTTTCGATTTTGAAATATTCAGCTTTACCATTCTCAATGTTTGTCGCTGCCAAATAGAAATCAATGTGAGATTTTTCGAACTCATTTTGATCAAAAGGGTCGAGATTAAAGGGGAGATCATAGAAAGCAAAATCTTTATTGACAATGTTGCCTGTTGTAAAAAGGCTATGAAATCCCATGTACCGTTTATCTTTAAGATACTTTAGGTTGTATCTTAATGCTCTTTCTTTTTGATTGGATGCATAATTTATGCCAAATAATGCGCCCGCAGAAACGCCAATAATTTTATCTATTTCAATGTGTTGTCCCATGAGTGTATCAAGGACACCTGCTGTAAACATCCCTCTCATGCCGCCGCCTTCAAGAACAAGTCCAGTTATCATTATTTATTCCTATATATTACAAATTTTTAGTAGGCTTAAGTTGTTAATTATAATCTTGTTTTATCAAATCTACTTGTTTATTTTTAAATAAATTTTACATTTGCGATCTATCTCACAAAATTGAAAAAATCTTTTAGTTATACCTGATTGATTATGATATAACTATTCTATAGTGGTGCTTCTTAGTTATAGCTAAATAAAATAAACTTTACTCTAAGGAGAGCTTTAAAATGAAAATCCTAACAATACCCAATGATAATATTATCAGAGTGTGTAATTTGCTAAATCAACTGATTGGAGATGTAACAAGCAAAAACCTATTTACTGGATATGGATTATTCCATAAAGATAAGGATATGTTTGCTGTTTGGATTAATAATAAGGTTTACTTGAGGGCTAAAGGTGAACTTTCTGTAAAATTAAAAGGGCTGGGCTGCAAAGCCTTTGCAACAAATGAACTCAATAAACGCTTTGTGTTATCTGATTATTATGCTTTAACTGAAAGTATCTTGAAAGATAATGTCTTAATGAGAACTTTGATCATTCTTTCAATAACTCAAATAAGGAAGGAAAAACTCGAGTCTGCGCTCTCTAAGATTGGACGGATTCGTGATTTACCGAATTTATCTATTAAATATGAACGAGCACTAAAGAAAGTCGGTATTGATAATGTGGATATCTTACGACAAATAGGTGCTGAAAATGCAATTGTTCGTTTGAAAAAAGCGGATATTGGTGCAACTGAAGCTTTTTATTGGCGACTTCGTGGCGCTTTAGAAAATCGTAATTGTGAGTTTTATACTGAGAAAGAAAAGGAGAAAGGGCTTAATAAACTTAATGAAATACTTTCTGCAAATGGATTTAGGCGCTGTAAACGGACTTTAAAAAAGGTTGAATAGACTTACTTAAAGGCTGTTGCGTCTAAAAAATCATCTATTGATCAAATTTTTTTAAAAAGTGCTTGCGCGGACTCCAAAAATCCCTATAATGCACTCCACACAACGACGCGCTGTTGTGACTCTTAAGAAAAACCGGTGCGTCGTTCTTTTTTGCTCTTTAACAATATATCAGACAATCTGTGTGGGCACTTGTTGATTGACTTGTTTTAAAAATATTTTTAATTTTGAAGTCTTAATAGGTGCTAACTAGAAATTCATAATACTTTTTAAGTAGTGACATTTTATGTCAGCAGTATTGAGCGATTGAACTTGAATTGAAGAGTTTGATCATGGCTCAGATTGAACGCTGGCGGCAGGCTTAACACATGCAAGTCGAACGGTAACATAAAGAAGCTTGCTTCTTTGATGACGAGTGGCGGACGGGTGAGTAATGCTTGGGAATCTGGCTTATGGAGGGGGATAACTACGGGAAACTGTAGCTAATACCGCGTAGAATCGAGAGATGAAAGTGTGGGACCTTCGGGCCACATGCCATAGGATGAGCCCAAGTGGGATTAGGTAGTTGGTGAGGTAAAGGCTCACCAAGCCGACGATCTCTAGCTGGTCTGAGAGGATGACCAGCCACACTGGGACTGAGACACGGCCCAGACTCCTACGGGAGGCAGCAGTGGGGAATATTGCGCAATGGGGGCAACCCTGACGCAGCCATGCCGCGTGAATGAAGAAGGCCTTCGGGTTGTAAAGTTCTTTCGGTAGCGAGGAAGGCATTTAGTTTAATAGACTAGGTGATTGACGTTAACTACAGAAGAAGCACCGGCTAACTCCGTGCCAGCAGCCGCGGTAATACGGAGGGTGCGAGCGTTAATCGGAATAACTGGGCGTAAAGGGCACGCAGGCGGTGACTTAAGTGAGGTGTGAAAGCCCCGGGCTTAACCTGGGAATTGCATTTCATACTGGGTCGCTAGAGTACTTTAGGGAGGGGTAGAATTCCACGTGTAGCGGTGAAATGCGTAGAGATGTGGAGGAATACCGAAGGCGAAGGCAGCCCCTTGGGAATGTACTGACGCTCATGTGCGAAAGCGTGGGGAGCAAACAGGATTAGATACCCTGGTAGTCCACGCTGTAAACGATGTCGATTTGGGGGTTGAGCTTTAAGCTTGGCGCCCGTAGCTAACGTGATAAATCGACCGCCTGGGGAGTACGGCCGCAAGGTTAAAACTCAAATGAATTGACGGGGGCCCGCACAAGCGGTGGAGCATGTGGTTTAATTCGATGCAACGCGAAGAACCTTACCTACTCTTGACATCCAGAGAACATTCCAGAGATGGATTGGTGCCTTCGGGAACTCTGAGACAGGTGCTGCATGGCTGTCGTCAGCTCGTGTTGTGAAATGTTGGGTTAAGTCCCGCAACGAGCGCAACCCTTATCCTTTGTTGCCAGCGATTCGGTCGGGAACTCAAAGGAGACTGCCGGTGATAAACCGGAGGAAGGTGGGGATGACGTCAAGTCATCATGGCCCTTACGAGTAGGGCTACACACGTGCTACAATGGCGTATACAGAGGGAAGCGAGAGTGCGAGCTGGAGCGAATCTCACAAAGTACGTCTAAGTCCGGATTGGAGTCTGCAACTCGACTCCATGAAGTCGGAATCGCTAGTAATCGCAAATCAGAATGTTGCGGTGAATACGTTCCCGGGCCTTGTACACACCGCCCGTCACACCATGGGAGTGGGTTGTACCAGAAGTAGATAGCTTAACCTTCGGGGGGGGCGTTTACCACGGTATGATTCATGACTGGGGTGAAGTCGTAACAAGGTAACCGTAGGGGAACCTGCGGTTGGATCACCTCCTTACCAAAAACGAGAGACAATAAGTGTCCACACAGATTGATTGATATATTGTAGAAAATGAATGAAGAGAGAAAAGTGCGTTAAGCAAGTGTAAGATAGAGTATCTTTATTTGTTGTCCCCATCGTCTAGAGGCCTAGGACATCGCCCTTTCACGGCGGTAACCGGGGTTCGAATCCCCGTGGGGACGCCAAATAAAGATAACTTTATTATCTTCTGTTCTTTAACAACCAGGAAACAAGCTGAAAAACTGAAGAGACTTTCAAGTCCTTTAAGGATAAGAAAAAGTCTGAGTAAGAAGAAAATCTTGATTGAACAAAAGCAATCAAGTGTTTAGTTAAAAACACAACATCAAGAATTTTTGAGGTTGTATAGTTAAGTGACTAAGCGTACAAGGTGGATGCCTTGGCAATCAGAGGCGAAGAAGGACGTGCTAATCTGCGAAAAGCTTGGATGAGTCGATAAGAGGCGTTTAATCCAAGATGTCCGAATGGGGAAACCCAGTAGATGAAGAATCTACTATCACTTATTGAATCCATAGGTAAGTGAGGCAAACCGGGAGAACTGAAACATCTAAGTACCCCGAGGAAAAGAAATCAACCGAGATTTCGTTAGTAGCGGCGAGCGAACGCGAAGGAGCCTGTTAGTGATAATGACAGAGACAGAGGAACAAGCTGGGAAGCTTGGCGATACAGGGTGATAGCCCCGTACTCGAAGTCCAGGTCATGGTACTAAGCTAACGACAAGTAGGGCGGGACACGTGATATCCTGTTTGAAGATGGGGGGACCATCCTCCAAGGCTAAATACTCCTGATTGACCGATAGTGAACCAGTACTGTGAAGGAAAGGCGAAAAGAACCCCGGTGAGGGGAGTGAAATAGAACCTGAAACCTTGTACGTACAAGCAGTGGGAGCCCTTTAAGGGTGACTGCGTACCTTTTGTATAATGGGTCAGCGACTTATATTTTGTAGCGAGGTTAACCGAATAGGGGAGCCGAAGGGAAACCGAGTCTTAACTGGGCGTCTAGTTGCAAGGTATAGACCCGAAACCCGGTGATCTAGCCATGGGCAGGTTGAAGGTTGGGTAACACTAACTGGAGGACCGAACCGACTAATGTTGAAAAATTAGCGGATGACTTGTGGCTGGGGGTGAAAGGCCAATCAAACCGGGAGATAGCTGGTTCTCCCCGAAATCTATTTAGGTAGAGCCTTGAGCGGACACCTTCGGGGGTAGAGCACTGTTTCGGCTAGGGGTCCATCCCGGATTACCAACCCGATGCAAACTACGAATACCGAAGAGTGATACTCAGGAGACACACGGCGGGTGCTAACGTCCGTCGTGGAGAGGGAAACAACCCAGACCGCCAGCTAAGGTCCCAAAGTCTATATTAAGTGGGAAACGAAGTGGGAAGGCTTAGACAGCTAGGATGTTGGCTTAGAAGCAGCCATCATTTAAAGAAAGCGTAATAGCTCACTAGTCGAGTCGGCCTGCGCGGAAGATGTAACGGGGCTCAAATATAGCACCGAAGCTGCGGCATCAGTAGCAATACTGTTGGGTAGGGGAGCGTTCTGTAAGCGGATGAAGATGGCTCGAGAGGGCTGTTGGACGTATCAGAAGTGCGAATGCTGACATAAGTAACGATAAAACGGGTGAAAAACCCGTTCGCCGGAAGACCAAGGGTTCCTGTCCAACGTTAATCGGGGCAGGGTGAGTCGGCCCCTAAGGCGAGGCTGAAAAGCGTAGTCGATGGGAAACGGGTTAATATTCCCGTACTTGGATAAACTGCGATGTGGGGACGGAGCAGGTTAGGTTATCGCACTGTTGGATATGTGCGTTTAAGTTGGTAGGTGTGAAGTTTAGGCAAATCCGGACTTCTT
This sequence comes from Haemophilus parainfluenzae ATCC 33392, assembly GCF_031191205.1. Classification (NCBI taxonomy): domain Bacteria; kingdom Pseudomonadati; phylum Pseudomonadota; class Gammaproteobacteria; order Pasteurellales; family Pasteurellaceae; genus Parahaemophilus; species Parahaemophilus parainfluenzae. The sequence continues at coordinate 909,952 of NZ_CP133470.1, forward strand.
TAACACCGAGAGATGATGACGAGGCTCTACGGAGCTGAAGTAACCGATACCACACTTCCAGGAAAAGCCACTAAGCTTCAGGTTTATCTAAACCGTACTGAAAACCGACACAGGTGGTCAGGTAGAGAATACTCAGGCGCTTGAGAGAACTCGGGTGAAGGAACTAGGCAAAATAGCACCGTAACTTCGGGAGAAGGTGCGCCGGCGTAGATTGTAGTCCCTTGCGGATGAAGGTTGAACCGGTCGAAGATACCAGCTGGCTGCAACTGTTTATTAAAAACACAGCACTCTGCAAACACGAAAGTGGACGTATAGGGTGTGATGCCTGCCCGGTGCTGGAAGGTTAATTGATGGTGTAATCGAAAGAGAAGCTCCTGATCGAAGCCCCAGTAAACGGCGGCCGTAACTATAACGGTCCTAAGGTAGCGAAATTCCTTGTCGGGTAAGTTCCGACCTGCACGAATGGCATAATGATGGCCAGGCTGTCTCCACCCGAGACTCAGTGAAATTGAAATCGCCGTGAAGATGCGGTGTACCCGCGGCTAGACGGAAAGACCCCGTGAACCTTTACTATAGCTTGACACTGAACATTGAATTTTGATGTGTAGGATAGGTGGGAGACTTAGAAGTAGTCACGCCAGTGATTATGGAGTCGTCCTTGAAATACCACCCTTTAACGTTTGATGTTCTAACGAAGATTACGAAACGTGGTCTCGGACAGTGTCTGGTGGGTAGTTTGACTGGGGCGGTCTCCTCCCAAAGAGTAACGGAGGAGCACGAAGGTTTGCTAATGACGGTCGGACATCGTCAGGTTAGTGCAATGGTATAAGCAAGCTTAACTGCGAGACAGACAAGTCGAGCAGGTACGAAAGTAGGTCATAGTGATCCGGTGGTTCTGAATGGAAGGGCCATCGCTCAACGGATAAAAGGTACTCCGGGGATAACAGGCTGATACCGCCCAAGAGTTCATATCGACGGCGGTGTTTGGCACCTCGATGTCGGCTCATCACATCCTGGGGCTGAAGTAGGTCCCAAGGGTATGGCTGTTCGCCATTTAAAGTGGTACGCGAGCTGGGTTTAGAACGTCGTGAGACAGTTCGGTCCCTATCTGCCGTGGGCGTTGGAGAATTGAAAGGGGCTGCTCCTAGTACGAGAGGACCGGAGTGGACGCACCACTGGTGTTCCGGTTGTGTCGCCAGACGCATTGCCGGGTAGCTAAGTGCGGAAGAGATAAGTGCTGAAAGCATCTAAGCACGAAACTTGCCTTGAGATGAGTTCTCCCTGTCTTTAAGACAGTAAGGGTTGTTTAAGACTAAGACGTAGATAGGTCTGGTGTGTAAGCGGTGCGAGCCGTTGAGCTAACAGATACTAATTGCCCGAGAGGCTTAACTATACAACGCTCAAGGGTTTTTGAGGTTGTAAGACTAAAATAAAAAGACTCAGAGATGAAGAAGAAAGTTTTGAAGTGAATCAGCTTGTTTGGTTGTGAGCACTAGAGATAGTGAGAGCAGAGAGAAAAGTTATTAAAGGAATAATCCTGGCGGCGATAGAGCGGTGGTCCCACCTGACCCCATACCGAACTCAGAAGTGAAACGCCGATGCGCCGATGGTAGTGTGGGGCTTCCCCATGTGAGAGTAGGACACCGCCAGGTAGTGAATGTAGAACCCCGAGCTGAATGGCTTGGGGTTTTTGTTTATGGATTTTTATTAAAAACTCTATAGAATGATCTCAATTTTTATTTCTCAATATTAAATTGAATCAAATTAAATTAAATATGAAAGAATTAGACTGATATCTTTAATTTTAGGTACGAATATGTTACAATAATATAGATATTTTTATTGTTTATAGGATTTCTTATATTTTCAACAATTTTATTTATATCATATGCTGTTATTGTATGGTTTTCTGCATTTGCTATGCCTCTTTTAGTTCTATTGTTGGTTATACCAGCATTGATGTTTGCTTATACTTATTTGTATGCTTATGTAGCCTCCTTCTTTGTAACCGTAGAAGGTGGGAATTTGGCTTGTGCTTTAACTGTTTATAATTGGTTTAGTTATTGTTTGATCGGTTTCGCAGTCTTGATTATAGGTACTGCTGGTAAAAAAACCAAATCAGGTGCGCTCGATAAGCGTTACTCTAAGCAGAATAAAGAGGATATAGATACAAGCTGGAAAGCGGCAACTCCATTCTTCCTAGTTGGTTTAACGTGCCTAGTAATTAAATATAGTTTTGACAAATTTTGGATTTATATTAATTAATCATTTTACATAATATTTTTAGAAATTAGTTTGAATTATGTAACTGAGTACTAAAGAATCAAGTATTCTAAATTACCAAGACAATTTTGTTGAATCCTTTATGTCAGTTTTCTAGTTTTTTAAGCCCCATTTGGGGCTTTTCTACACATCCTCTTCTAGCTGTGCTAGAATCCTAGCGAAGTTCTATTATTGGAAACAAGAGAAAATATGACCGCACTTAATGTATTAATTTATCCAGATGATCACTTAAAGATTGTTTGTGAGCCAGTTGCTGAAGTCAATGATGACATTCGCAAAATTGTAGATGATATGTTTGATACGATGTACCAAGAAGAAGGCATTGGTCTTGCCGCTCCACAGGTAGATATCTTGCAGCGTATTATTACGATTGATATTGAAGGTGACAAACAAAATCAATTAGTGTTGATCAATCCAGAAATTTTGGCTTCTGAAGGTGAAACAGGTATTGAAGAAGGTTGTTTATCTATCCCTGGATTCCGTGCTTTAGTGCCTCGTAAAGAAAAAGTCACGGTAAAAGCGTTAGATCGTCATGGAAAAGAATTTACGCTTGATGCAGATGGTTTATTAGCAATCTGTATTCAACATGAGATCGATCATTTGAACGGCATTTTATTTGTGGATTATCTTTCACCGTTGAAACGTCAACGTATCAAAGAAAAATTAGTGAAATATAAAAAACAAATTGCAAAACAATAATCAAAAGTGCGGTATAAAATGACCGCACTTTTCCTATCAATACCATAACGTAGAACATTATGAAACCATTGAATATCATCTTTGCTGGTACGCCGGACTTCGCAGCACAGCATCTTACTGCACTCTTAAATTCACATCACAATATTATTGCTGTTTATACGCAGCCAGATAAACCGGCTGGCCGCGGTAAAAAATTGCAGGCGAGTCCTGTAAAGCAATTAGCAGAACAGCATCAAATTCCTGTTTATCAACCAAAATCCTTGCGTAAAGAAGAAGCACAAGCAGAACTTAAAGCATTAAATGCTGATGTAATGGTTGTTGTCGCTTATGGTTTGATTTTACCTCAAGCGGTGTTGGATATGCCTCGTTTAGGTTGTTTAAATGTGCATGGTTCTCTCTTACCTCGTTGGCGTGGTGCTGCACCTATTCAGCGATCTATTTGGGCAGGGGATCAACAAACAGGTGTGACGATTATGCAAATGGATATGGGTTTGGATACTGGCGATATGTTGCACAAAGTGTATTGCGATATTGATGATCAAGAAACCTCCGCCTCGCTTTACCATAAATTAGCTGAAATTGCGCCATCTGCATTGATTGATGTTTTGGATCATTTGGAAGAAGGGAAATTCATTGCGGAAAAACAAGATGATAGCCAAAGTAACTATGCAGAGAAACTTTCCAAAGAAGAGGCTAAATTAGATTGGTCGCTATCGGCAGCCCAGCTTGAACGTAATATTCGCGCGTTTAATCCTTGGCCGATTAGTTTCCTACAATTAACTGATGAACAAGGTAATGAACAAACCTTAAAAGTTTATGCTGCTACCGTGTTGCCACATGTGGATAAACCAGCTGGGACGATTTTAAGTGTCGATAAAAAAGGTATCCAAATTGCCACGAAAGAAGGCGTTTTAAATTTATTGCAACTTCAGCCCGCAGGCAAGAAACCTATGTCTGTGCAAGACTTCCTCAATGGTCGAGCAGATTGGTTCCAGGTCGGTAAGGTTCTAAACTAATGGTATCTCAACGCAAAAAAACAGAAAAATCGACCGCACTTTCTGTACGCGCTATTGCTGCTCAAGTGATTTTACAGGTTTTAGATCAAGGTAAGTCCTTATCAACGTTGCTTCCTGAAGTGCAATTGCAGGTAAAACCACAGGATTTGCCTTTATTACAGGAAATCACCTTTGGTATTTGTCGCGTATTGCCTTGTTTAGAAAATATTATAAAAAAACTATTAGATAAGCCATTGAAGGGTAAAACCCGCATCGTGCACTGCTTGCTATTGGTGGGATTGTACCAATTACTTTATATGCGCGTGCCCGCTCATGCGGCGGTAGATGAAGTGGTGAACGCCACAAAATCATTAAAATCGGACAGTTTCCGTGGTTTAGTTAACGGTGTATTGCGTCGTTTCTTACGGGAAAAAGAAGATATTCTTTCCGTAGTCGATAAGCATTGGCAAACGCTTCATCCTGAATGGTTTGTGAATAAAATCAAAAAAGCTTATCCGAATTGGCGTGAAATTATTGAGGCGAATAACCAAAAGCCACCAATGTGGTTACGGGTCAATCAACAGCAAAATAACACGAAAACTTACCGCACTTTGTTGGAAAAGCAAGAGATAGCAGCATTTGAATGTGATAATCCACATGCTCTGCGCTTAGCTCAACCACTTTCTGTCTCAAAACTACCAAATTTTGAACAAGGCGCAGTGACAGTTCAGGATCTCAATGCCCAATGGTCTGCTTTATTGCTTGAGCCACAAAATGGTGAATTAATTTTAGATGCTTGTGCAGCGCCTGGTGGGAAAACTACGCATATTTTAGAAATGGCGCCACAAGCGAAAGTGATTGCACTTGATGTCGAAGCGCATCGCTTAAAACGTGTCGAAGAAAACCTTTCTCGTTTGAATCAACAGGCGACAGTTGTTTGTGGCGATGCGACCGAGCCAGAAAAGTGGCTCTCAGAAATAGGTTTAAGTGGTGCATCCTTTGATCGTATTTTATTAGATGCACCTTGCTCAGCAACGGGCGTAATTCGTCGTCATCCAGATATTAAATGGTTACGTCAAGAAACGGATATTGCTCAATTGGTTGCCTTGCAAGGGCAAATTCTAAAAGCACTTTGGGCAAAATTGAAACCTAATGGCATTTTGCTTTACGCGACTTGCTCGGTGCTTCCCGATGAGAATAGTCAGCAAATACAGCGTTTTTTAGCTGAAACATCCAATGCAGAATTGATGCCATTGCCGTTTGAACAAACGGAAAATACGATAGGAATCCAATTCTTACCACAAGAGAATGGCGGGGATGGGTTCTATTATGCAAAATTGAGAAAACGGTCAGCTTAAATGAATTTGCCTTTAATTGATGTCGTCATTCCTTGCTATAACACTGAACAAACGCTTGTTCGTGCAGTGGAGTCTGTGTTGCAGCAAAATAATCTTGGTCACCTTTGGCTGATTGATGATGCATCGACAGATAATACATTTGCATTAGCCTTACAGCTTGCAGAACAATATCCAGACAGAATCTCCGTCGAGCAAATGCCAAAAAATAGCGGTGTTGCGATGACTCGAAATTGGGGCGCAATGCTCTCGGCTAAAAGTGCGGTCGATTTTGTCGCATTTTTAGATGCGGATGATGCATACGAACCTGGTGCATTGGAAGTGGCTGCAGCAACCTTTCATTTTCAGCCAGATACTTCAGTCGTGAGATTAGCATTAAAGCCGATAAATTTAGCTCAACGCTATGCAGAACACCCTAATTTTGATCTGGCATGGCAATATATGCGCATGACCTGCGGGGGAAATATCATTTTCAATAAAGCTTTTTTCTTAGCGTGTGGCGGATTTCCAACACATCAATTATTCAGAGAGCTCGGCGGTGAAGATGGCGCTTTAGGCATTGCAACCACTAAAACGGCAAAAGTAGCGACATTATTTGAAGATGTAGGCGTGTTGCATTTTTGTCGTGAAGGTATGCATGCGGAACGTTTACTCGACGGCCTATTATTTGGTAAACAAGATCCAGCGATTACCGCAGAAAAAATGGCAAAAGCTGAACAAGTCACATCGAACATTTGTCGCCGTATTGAGGCATTAAAGTGCGGTCTAAATTCAGCTGAAATTGGTATCCGACCTTTGGTTGTGGAGAGAACAGAATGAAAATAATCATCTTAGGTGCAGGGCAAGTAGGCACAACGCTTGCGGCAAATTTAGTGAGTGAAGATAACGATATCACGCTAGTCGATAATGAATCTCAACATTTGCAGAATTTGCAAGATAAGCATGATTTACGCGTGGTTAAAGGTTCCCCTTCTTCACCCAAGGTTTTGCGTGATGCAGGAGCCGCTGATGCAGATTTGATGGTTGCAGTAACGGCATCAGATGAAATCAATATGATTGCTTGCCAGTTGGGATATACCCTTTTCAATACCCCAACACGTATTGCACGTATTCGTAATGCGGAATATTTGCGTGAGAAAGATAAATTATTTAATGATGAAAACGTCCCCATCGATCATCTGATTTCACCAGAAAATTTAGTTACGGATGAGATTACACGTTTAATTGCTTATCCAGGTGCCTTACAAGTGGCGCATTTTGCCAATAATCGAATTAGCATTGTGGTTGTAAAAGCCTATTACGGTGGTCCGTTAGTGGGCTATGCACTATCTGCTTTTAAAGAGCATATGCCACACATTGATTGCCGTATTATTTCGATTTTACGTAATGATAGATTAATTCGTCCGCAAGGCTCGACCATTATTGAGGCGGGCGATGAAATCACATTCATTTGTGCGACAGAGCACATTAAAGCGGTGATGAGTGAGTTGCAACGCCTTGAGAAAACCTACAAACGTATCATGATTGTTGGCAGTGGAAATATTGCCTCAGGTGTGGCGAAACAGTTAGAAGATAAGTATCAAGTAAAACTCATTGAGCGCGATGGAGAAAAAGCGAAAGTTTTAGCTGAAAGACTTTCTAAAACCTTGGTTTTCCATGGTGATGCTTCTGACCAAAATTTGCTTTTTGAAGAGCATATTGAGAGCGTCGATGTCTTTTTATCTCTAAGTGCGGATGATGAAGCTAATATTATGTCGGCGTTACTGGCAAAACGCCTAGGGGCTAAAAAAGCCATGGTGCTTATTCAACGCATGGCATATATCAATTTGATTCAAGGTGGAACCATTGATATTGCGGTTTCACCACAACAGGCAACAATCTCAGCTTTATTAGGACATGTGCGTAAAGGGGATATCAAAAGTGTGGCCTCTTTGCGTCATGGTACCGCGGAAGCCATTGAACTTGTTGTGCATGGCGATGCGACCACATCCAATGTGGTTGGAAGACAAATTGGCGATATCAAGCTGCCTGTAGGGGCAATGATTGCGGCAATTTTACGTAAAAATGAAGTAATCATTACTCGTCGTCAGGTTGTTATTGAAGAAGGCGATAATGTGATTGTTTATATTAATGACAAGAAATCCGTGTCAGAAATTGAAAAATTATTCCAACCAAGTGCATTTTTTATTTAAATAACAGTTTACTTTTTAATCTGAAAACCTATAATACGCACTCTTTTAATTTTTTAAACCAACACAAAAGGAAATTTTATGAGCTTTCTTAAAGAATTCCGCGAATTTGCAATGCGTGGCAACGTAGTAGACATGGCAGTCGGTGTGATCATCGGTGGTGCTTTTGGTAAAATCGTGAGCTCACTTGTAGCTGACGTAGCAATGCCTGTATTAGGTATTTTAACTGGTGGTGTGGATTTCAAAGATTTAAAAATCACATTAGCAGAAGCAGTAGGTGAAACCCCAGCAGTAACCTTAAACTACGGTGTATTTATTCAAAACGTTTTTGATTTTATCATCATTGCATTCGCAATCTTCATGATGATCAAAGGTATTAATAAAGTGAAAAAACCAGTAGAAGAAGTGAAAGGCCCTTCACAAGAAGAATTACTTACTGAAATTCGCGATTTATTAAAAAAACAATAAGAATTTGATCTAAATAAAAAAAGGTTGGTATTTTACCAACCTTTTCTTTTACCTAAAATTTAAGCTTTTAATAATAATGCAACAGCCTCGCAAGCAATACCTTCACTTCTACCTGTAAAGCCAAGTTTTTCTGTTGTGGTTGCTTTAACATTGACTTGCTCAATATCACAATGTAAATCTTCCGCAATTTTCGCTCGCATTGCATCGATATGCGGACGCATTTTAGGGGCTTGTGCAATAATGGTCACATCCACATTACCTACTTTATAGCCTTTTTCTTGTACTTGGCGGAATGCTTCTCGTAATAAAACACGGCTATCTGCATTTTTATATTGCATATCGGTATCGGGGAAGAGTTTACCGATATCTCCTAATGCTGCTGCACCTAATAAGGCATCCGTTAAGGCATGTAAGGCGACATCACCATCAGAATGGGCAATAAATCCAGTGTGGTAAGGCACTTCAATGCCTCCAATAATTAAAGGGCGATCTTCGCCAAAGGCATGAACATCAAACCCATGTCCGATTCGTATCATAGCGTTTTCCTTGTTAAATAAAATTCGGCTAAAGCTAAATCTTCTGGACGCGTGACTTTAATATTATCACTTCGTCCTGCCACTAAGTGCGGTTGAAATCCGGCTAGTTCCATAGCAGAGGCTTCATCTGTAATATTGGCGCCTTGAGAAAGCCCCTGTTTAAGTGCATTTCTTAATAGATCGCAACGGAAAAATTGAGGCGTCTGAGCAAGCCAGAGTTCAGTGCGATCTTCTGTTTTAATAATATTTTGTTGTTTATTCGCGCGTTTAATCGTATCGACCGCTGGAATAGCTAAAATAGCACCTTGCTCATCATCGATTTGGAGCAATTTATCTAAATCTTGATGGGTTAAACAAGGTCTGGCTGCATCATGCACCAACACCCAAGCATGGTCATTTTTTATCGCGTTGAGTCCATTTAGAACTGACTCAGCTCGTGTTTCTCCCCCTTCAACTAGGGTGATATTTTGATGAGGGAATAAGGTAATTTCAGAAAGATAGGGATCATTTTTTCCCACCGCAAGGATAACGTGATTGATTGCAGGGTGGGATAGAATGACAGAGAGTGTATGTTCCAGAATCGTCTTGTCTAGGATTTTCAGATATTGCTTAGGTTTATTTGCCTGCATACGGCTTCCAACGCCTGCAGCAGGAATAACGGCAATAATTTCGCGGCTCATTATTTATGCTCTTTGACGATGTGATAGAACACTTCGTTTGGTTTGACCATATCATGGCTCATGCGTGCACGTTCTTCAATAGATTCAAAGCCTTTTGTTAATCCTTGAATTTCGGCGGAAATCATTTGATTTCTTTGTGAGAGCTTTTCATTTTCAGCTTTATTCTCTTTGATTTGAGCTGCGACATCTTTGTAATCAAAATAGCCGTTTTTACCAAACCAAAGATCGTACTGAAATAGCACGAGAATACCCACTAAAATTCCAATGAAAAGACGCATAAATTACCTATTATTTCTGAAAACCGGGGATAGTTTACCGTGAAATACAGCGAAATGCGATGAAAAAGTGCGGTTAAAAATAAGATGATTTTTGAAATGATTTCATCGGGCTTGTTAGATTACTTCAGAATGAAAAATGTGATCTATCTCACAAATTAGTTATAAAGTTTGATAAAGCCGTAGCCACTGCCCGAATAGGCTTGTTATACTTTTGCTTGTCATTATGACTTTTTAACAGAAGGAACAATCAATGAAAACAACATTAAAACTTACTGCTATTGCAGCGATGTCAGCATTTATTTTAACGGGTTGTGCAACTCAAGATAAGAGTGCAGAAGCGGATGCTCAGCTTCAACAACAAGCGGTATTAGGTCTTAACTGGATTCAACAATCAGGTGAATACCAAGCCCTTTCTTACCAAGCATACAATGCGGCAAAAGTGGCATTTGATCACGCTAAAGTGAAAAAAGGTAAGAAAAAAGCTGTTGTGGTGGACTTAGATGAAACCATGTTAGATAACAGCCTTTATGCAGGTTGGCAAGTGCAAAACAATAAACCATTTGATGGCAAAGACTGGACTCGTTGGGTAGAAGCTCGTCAATCAGGTGTGGTACCAGGCGCAGTAGAATTCAATAACTATGTAAATACCCACGGTGGTAAAATGTTCTATGTCTCTAATCGTAAAGAAAGCAATGAAAAAGCAGGTACGATTGATGATATGAAACGTTTAGGCTTTAATGGTGTTGAAGATTCAGCGTTTTACTTGAAAAAAGATAAATCACCAAAAGCTGCACGTTTTGAAGAAATTGAAAAACAAGGCTATGAAATTGTCGTTTATGTGGGTGATAACCTCGATGACTTCGGTGATGCGATCTATGGTAAACAAAATGCAGAACGTCGTGATTTCGTGGCACAAAACAAAGCGAAATTTGGTAAAACATTCATTGTTTTACCTAACCCGAACTATGGTGGTTTTGAAGGCGGCTTAGCGAAAGATTACTTCAAAGGTGATTCAAGCAGCAAAGTGAAAGCACGTTTAGATGCGATTAAAGCTTGGGATGGTAAATAATTCCCTGTTTTAGATAAAACAACACCCGCAGAGATGCGGGTGTTTTGTTTTGGTCGAAAAGTGCGGTCTATTTTCGCATCATTTTTTCTTTATGTGCGGCAAAATCTCCACCTTTCGCAAGCATGCGAAGTTGTAAGATAACGCGTTCTTTTAGCAAATCTTGTTCGGCCTTAGTCATATCTAAGGCATTGGAGCCTGCTGTGAATACGATGGTTACCATGCCTTCAGCCTGTACATAAGACACATATTGAGAATAGTGATTTTTTTTCGCAATGTATTCAGCTAATTCATCGACAAAGTGTTTGATTTCACGAGCAGCTGCGGTACGGAATGCTTGAGAGGTACCCGAGCTTTCACGTAAGAGCAAACGGAACACGTTGGTGCTGTGAGTGATAAATTCAAAAAAGGTTTCCACGGATACCCGGATCACACTTCCGCCAGCATCAATGCGTTTACGCGCTTGGCGCATTAATTGGCGAAGCGTTAAACCAGCCTCATCAACCATTTCTAATCCGAGCTCATCCATATCGTTAAAATGGCGATAGAAAGAAGTCGGTGCAATACCTGCTTCACGAGCCACTTCACGTAAACTTAGATTGGAAAAACTTTTTTCTGCACTCAATTGATTGAACGCTGCGTCAATCAAGGCTCGACGGGTTTTTTCTTTTTGAATTGCTCGTACACCAGCCATTTTGTTTTCCTCAGTCTATGATGAATTATTTTTTATTCGATAAAATGGATTTCACTTGTTCACTGATTGCGCTTGCAACACGTTCATAACGATTACGTAATGGTGATCCAGGACGATAAACCAGAGTAATAGTTCGAGCCGGTTCTGGTGAATGGCAAGGGATATATTTTACGCCTTTACGTGTGCCTTCATTTAATACAGCAAGTTCTGGCATAAAGGTAATACCTGCATTAGCTGCCACCATATTGCGTAAAGTTTCTAGACTCGTCGCTTGGAAGTGAGAGTCCTCTTTCGCTCCTGCCGTAAAACAATAATCTAACGCCTGATTACGTAAGCAATGCCCATCATCTAACATGAGCATTTCTTGCCCTTTTAAGGTATTCATGGCAATTTTGCTTTCTGAAGCCCATGGATGTTCTTCTGAAACAGCAAGTAACATTTTTTCATTAAAAATTGGTACTTCTATAAAAGCTTCAGTTTCAGGCACACGAGCTACAATCGCACAATCTAGTCGACCTGTTTCTAATTGTTCTAATAATTGATGAGTTTGAGCTTCGTAAAGAAATACTTCAAGATCGGGAAATGTTTCTTTTAATGTTGGTACAATATAAGGAAGTAGGTAAGGCCCAACAGTTGGGATGAGACCAATGTGTAACGGCCCCGTCATTTCTTTACCTTGATTGCTAGCCATTTCTTTAAGTAATTTTACTTCACGTAATACAGTGCGAGCTTGTTCCACAAGTAACATACCCGATTGCGTGAAGAGCACTTTACGGCTCGTACGTTCAAGTAAAATAATGCCTAACTCATCTTCGAGTTTGCGGATTTGGCCACTTAAAGTGGGTTGGCTAACATTGCAAGAATCCGCCGCTCGACGGAAATGTTTAAACTCGGAAAGGGCAACTAAGTATTCTAAATCACGAATATTCATAGGGTTCTCACTTTATAGAATATGTCAATTAAAAGGATAGAATTAATTGATTGTAACTATATCACAAAACTTTCTATAATGCCTATCAAGTTTTTAAGGCAAATTCATTTAACTAACAGAGGAGACACATTATGTCTAATATGGAAGGAAAAAAAGTCCCACAAGTTACATTCCGTACTCGTCAAGGTGATCAATGGGTTGATGTGACTACATCTGAATTATTTGATAACAAAACAGTTGTTGTATTCTCATTACCAGGTGCTTTCACGCCAACTTGTTCATCTTCTCACTTACCACGTTATAACGAGCTTGCACCCGTTTTCAAACAACATGGTGTAGATGATATTTTAGTAGTATCAGTAAATGATACGTTTGTGATGAATGCGTGGAAAGAAGCAGAAGAAGCACATAACGTAAAATTCATTCCGGATGGTAACGGTACCTTCACTGAAGGTATGGGCATGTTAGTCGGAAAAGATGATTTAGGTTTTGGTAAACGTTCTTGGCGTTATTCTATGCTCGTGAAAAATGGCGTAGTGGAAAAAATGTTTATCGAGCCAAATGAACCAGGCGATCCATTTAAAGTATCAGATGCAGATACCATGTTGAAATACATTGCACCAAATTACCAAGTGCAAGAATCAATCGCCATCTTCACTAAACCAGGCTGCCCATATTGCGCGAAAGCAAAACAACTTTTACGCGATAAAGGTTTAAGCTTTGAAGAAATCGTATTAGGTCACGATGCAACAATCGTGAGTGTACGTGCAGTTTCTGGTCGCTCAACTGTGCCACAAGTATTCATTGGTGGTAAACACATCGGTGGTAGCGACGATTTAGAAAAATACTTTGCATAATTGATTGCTAGGTAGGAAATTTTTTATATTTTTGATTATTAGGAACATAATGTAAAAGGGAGCGAAAGCTCCCTTTTTTGTTTTTTATCATAAGGATATGAGTTTTATATGATATTGGTAGAAGGAAATTATCATAGAATCTTTAAAAGTGCAGCTATATTGAGCGATATTTTTTATTTGGTTGTATAACTATATAGTTGAGCAAACGGCATGCCAAAATCATATTTATTAGGTGTTTAGCAGAAAGGGTTAGCCTTTGACTAGAATACTACTTAGATTTCATTCATATCCAAATTCTGAAAGCGTTGATGATTTTTATGACTTGATCCCCTACAATACAAGTTAAATAATCAGGAGTAGAGAATTATGGCGACGATAAAAGATATAGCGAAAGAAGCTGGTGTGTCGTTAGGTACTGTTTCCAATGTGCTAAACAAAAAGCATAACGTTAGTTTGGAAAAAATTAATTTGGTAAACGATGCAATAAAAAAACTGGGTTATCAGAAAAATATTCAAGCTAGTTTTTTAAAGTCAGGCGGAAGTAATCAGATTGCAGTTATATTTCCTTCTATCTCATCACCCGAATATTATCTACTTTATGAATCTTTAGAAGGGCATTTTTCTCAGAGGGGTTATCAATTAAATCTTTATTTAACTGATAATAATCCAAGTAAAGAGCGTTTGTTTCTCGAGAAAATTTCAGGTGAGAATACTATATTTGTGATTGTTGTATCTTGTTTACCTGATGCAAATGAATATAAGCAATATTTTGATATTGAATTAGTTAAAATTATCTTTCTTTATAGAGAGATAAAAAATGCCAAATATTATCTTGGGTTTGATTATAAATCTATTCTAGCTAATGTTGTTAAGGAAGCTAAAGGAAATGGAGATAAGCGAATTGGTATTATTTCAAATAAAAAGTATAAAATAAAAGAAGCTGTTGAATTAGTTTATTGTTTTTTTAAACATCCATTTGAAGTTGTGAAATTTATTGAGGATGAGCATCTTTCTTCAATTGTTACGCTAAATATTTTGCATGCTGAAGAGATTTATAATGCATTTTACTTTTGTAATCAATCACCCCCAAAAATTTATACGATTAATCATCAATTTAGTCATGATGAGAGGTTCATTTCCTATTATATTAGTTATGATTTTATTGTTAGGAACATTATTCATCTTATAGAAGGTGAATGTCTTGAGTTATTTCATCAAGATAAGGGATTTTTATTCACAAAATCAGATATATTGCATAGTTCATTGCGTATTTTAGCAATATCGAGCCCTTCTATTGAGGCGTTAAAGAAAATACTCCCACATTTTAAACGGCAAACAGGTATTCAAGTACAGATTGATACAGTACCTTTTGTCAGTATTTCCGAAGTCTTGACGAATCCAAAACAAGCTAAGCAATATGATATTGTGCGTCTTGATATGGAGCGTTTACCGCTATTGGCCAGTTATCTTCAACCATTTAATTTTATTCAGCAAGCAGAACTAGCATCTCATTATTCTAATAATTTGATTAAACGATTTTGTTTGGTTAATGACCAGCTCTATGCAATTCCATTTGATCCGAGTATTCAGGTTCTATTTTATCATAAAGCCATTTTTGACGATATGATTACGCAGCGGCTTTTTTATGAGCAATATAAGACTGATTTAATGCCTCCAAGAACATTCGAGGAGTTTAATCGTATTGCGCGTTTTTTTGACCATAATCTTATGCTTAAGTCACCTATTCGTTATGGAACAGCATTAATTGATAATCCTGAGATTCTAGCACTTGAATTTTTAGTTCGTTATTACTCGTTAGCAAACAAGCCGATTCTTGCACAGGATGTATCGGCATTTAGTAGAGAAATTGCATTTCGTGTCTTAGAAAATTTAGCAGAGTTAAAAGATAATGCTGTATTGTTACACGGCAGTTGGTGGGATAAGGCAGTAGAATGTTTTGAGAAAAAAGAAACAGCAATGTTAATGATTTATTCCAATCATTATTCTCATTTATCTCACAATATGCCGAGTTCAATTGGTTGTGCACCAGTGCCTGGAAATATGCCTCTTATTGGTGGAGGAAGTTTAGCAATAGTGAAAGGATGTAAAAAATACGAAGAAGTGCGGTTGTTTTTTGAATGGTTTTTAAATGATGAAATACATGAACATTATGTTCGTCTTGGTGGTGTTTCGGCAAGGAAAAATGTATTAATGAATCAAGCATTGATTAGACAGTCTCCTTGGATTTCTCTGATTGAGAAAATAAATTTTAGTGGTGTTCGTGAAAATGTGGATGCAAAAGGTCATGCTATTGATTTGGTGAAAATTGAAAAGCAAATCGGATTAATCCTTTTTGCTTTTCTTAATAATCAATTTAATACAGATGTTGCAGTTGAAAAAATAGCGAATATTTTTCGTAATATCTAACTTTATAGATATTCTTTATAATGTTTAGTATCGCTTACAGAATTCAAGCGTTCAGCAGCTTGTTCAGGCGTTAGATCACGTTGATTTTCCGCCAGCATTTCGTAGCCTACCATAAACTTACGAATGGTTGCTGAACGTAAAAGTGGGGGATAGAAGTGAGCGTGTAACTGCCAATGAGAATTATCCTTACTATTAAATGGGGCGAAGTGGAAGCCCATAGAATAAGAAAAACTTATCTTGAATAAATTATCGTAACGAGTTGTGAGTTTTTTTAATACAAGAGCTAAATCTTCACGTTCTGTCTGGTTTAATTCTTCAATCGATTTAAATTGTTTCGATTTTGGAAGTAATAAGGTTTCAAAGGGCCAGGTTGCCCAATAAGGGACTACGGCTACCCAATCCTCAGTTTCAGCTACGATGCGTTCACTTTTTTCTAATTCACGTTTTACATAATCAAGTAATAATTGTGTTCCATATTTTTGATAGTATTCTGCTTGGTATTTATCTTCAATTATTATTTCATTTGGTAAGAAATTACTTGCCCAAATTTGACCATGAGGGTGTGGATTTGAACATCCCATTATTGTACCTTTATTCTCAAAAATTTGAACCCATTGATAACGTTGTTTTAGTTCATAAACCTGTTCTTGCCATACTCGGATAATCAGTTCGATTTCAGGTATGGTAAGTTGTGGCAGTGTTTTACTGTGATCAGGTGAAAAGCAAATCACTCTACTTTCACCTTGCGTAGCCGAAATTTTGAATAGAGGGTCATCATTTTTTTCATAGGAGGGGGTATCACTAAGTAAGGCAGAAAAGTCATTTTTGAACACAAAAGGTTCGCTATATATTGGGTTCAATTCGCCAGTGATACGTTTATTACCAGGACATAGATAGCATTCAGGATCATAGCTTGGTTTATTATCATCAATGACTTTTTCCTGTTGCCCTTGCCATGGTCGTTTGGCCCGATGGGGTGAGACTAAAACCCATTGATTTTTTAAAGGATTAAATCGACGGTGTGGATGTTCAGTTAAAATAAACGCACTCATAATATATTCTCTTTTATAAATAATTAATCTGAATAGCTTTTGAATTAAGCATAATTCATTTCAATATCACGAATATCATGGAGATCTTTAAGATATTGATAAATTTCTAAATAAGATTTTCTATCAGTAAGGTTTGCTGAGATTGATAATATAGTACAATTTTGTGATTCCTCTTTAATGTTAATGCTATCAATATCACATTGGTGATTTTCTAGGTCATTAATTACGCGTTCTATATTATTGTTTAATACTTTTAAAATAATGGTTGCTCGATTATTCGTCTGCTTTTTAGGTACAATAAGTTTTAAATAATGGCTGTATTTTAATGTGAGTAAAATTACTAAAGCTACTGCAATGGCATCACCATAGAATCCTGCACCAATGGTTATGCCAATGCCTGCGGAGCTCCAAATCATTGCCGCAGTAGTAATACCTGAAACAACATCATCGCTTTTGTGTAATATAACACCTGAGCCAATGAAACCAATACCACTAATCACTTGAGCAGCAAGCCGCATTGGGTCTGTACGGATATTGTTAGAAAGAGAGGCGTAATATTCGGCCGAATGAATGGATACAGTAGTTAAAATGCAAGTGGTAACTGCAATAATAATACAAGTTTTAATGCCCACTGGTTTTCGCTTACTTTCTCGCTCAAATCCAATCATTCCTCCTAATAATGCAGCAAATAATAATTTTATCCAGGCAGATAGATGATAAATATCGGATAAATTTTGTTTTAAAAAGTCTAAAGAAAGCCACATAACTTTTCCTAAAAGGGTGCAAAGTTGCACCCTATCATTTTATTATTTTTTAAATTCTTCTGTATCTTTAAAGAAGATCCAGAATAAAATTCCAACAACTAAGGCGACAACGGCAGGGTATAACCAGAATTCAGACCATTGTGGGGCTGCAAGTGGCATGCTTTTTTCGGTGACAACATGATTATTAATTGCCCCGATAACAGAGGATGCCATAAATACACCAAATCCATTAGAGACTATAAAACGTAACCCCTGTGCTTGGGCTTTAATGCTTTCATGGGCTTTAGAATTCACATATACATCGCCTGCAGTAAAGAAGAAGTCCCAGCAAACTCCTTGTAATAATAAGCCAATAAGAATATATGTGAAATAATCATCAGAAGTAGCTGCATGAGAGAAAATAAACATTCGGATAACCCATCCGATAATACCTAGCATGATTACTACTTTAAAACCAAATTTTTTCAGCATGCTGACTAGTAAGACCATAAATAGAACTTCTGCACCTACAGCAATTTGCATCATATTGGCTGAGTTCATATCCAAAACTTTTAAATAGACTGGAATATAGGCACTATAAGCTGTTTTGGTAATCATGAGAACAAATGTTGCCAACATAAAGATTGTAAAATAGCGATCTTTAAAGAGAGACAGAGCATCTAAGCAGAAAATAGTACGAAGATCTAATTTTGAACCTTTAGCTGTTGGTGGTGTGTTTGGTAATGTAAGGCAATATAGTCCGCAAACAATTGCTGAAATTGCAGCTACTTTAAAGACAATCACATTATCAAAAATCTTGTAATAACCCATAATGAGACCAATTACAATAAAACCGATATTGCCGAATACTCGGATATATGGGAACAGTTTTTGTTCTGAAATATGGTGAAAGGCAATGCTATTGGAGAGTGCTGTGGTTGGATAGTATAGCAAACCAACAATGAAAATAATGAATAAAAATGCTGTGACATTACCTTCTAAAATATAAGTAGGTAGTAGCAACATAACTAAGCCATTTAAGATGTGTAAAATTGAAATTACTTTTTGTGAAGCAAAGAAGCGATCGGCAATCATACCAATAAATAATGGCGAAATAATTGTTGCGAGTCCCAGTAAAGAATAAGTTGTTCCAATACTTTCTTTCATATTGTAGGTAGCAAGTACAGCTCCGATAGTCATATTCCAAGCACCTTGCACAAAATATTGCATAAACATCATCACGAAAAGACGGGGAATTTTAAACATGATCCGTTCTCCTAATTTAAATATTTTTAATTAATCCATCATAGGCGACTTCAATTTGGTGAGGTTTAAAAATTTCTACCAAACTTTGATAATCAAACCCGCAACTATGAGAATGATGAGATGTTAGAATTTGTGTTTGTTGTGATAAATTATTGTTCTCCTTGAATTTTTGTTTCATATTGATTACGGTTTCAATACTCATATGATTATTGGTTTTGTCATTTTGACGATAGCCATATGTACACTCCAATACGATTAAATCGATTTTTTTATTTTCTAACCAGTTCCATGTTAAATCTCCATAATAGCCAGAGTCATGTCCGTATAGCAGTGTTTTGCCATTTTTCTCAATAAAATAGATATAGCACATTTCCCATTTTTCATGATTAGCAATAAGTGGAGTAATTTTTGCACCGCTGCTAGTAGTAATGGTGACAAATGGAATAAGAATAGAAAGATTAAAACGATCTGGAGTCAGATCAACAATGCCATTTAAACAGCCGTTAATTGCTTTATCGCTACCGTATATGTACATAGGATGTTCAACATTGAATGCAAAATTTCTTACACGATTATGTAGTTCTCCTACATTAAAATGATCAGGATGAGTATGAGTGATGAGTAAATCTTTAATTTTGGTTACATCAATATGATTTACATTTGCTTGATGAAAAAATTCAGGAGAAATATCGATTTGAATTTCATCATCAATAATTGCAGAAGAACGAGTTCTTACATCACGTCCTCCTGTTTTCCTAACTTGTTCGCATAACTCACATTTACAATAAGGGTTTGGAATGCCTTCTGAGGCACCTGTACCAAGAAAGTGTAGTTTCATTGCAGGTCTCCTATTTTGAAACGTATTAATATTCGGGTTGATTATTGATCTTTTTATTGAAACGTTTCAAACTGAGAATGTTTGTTTTGTGATAGCTGTCACAAAATATTTTTATCTTCTGTTAGTGTAATAAAATGTGATTGGTTTAATTTATACTAAAAGATAATTTATTGATGATATCTGGAAGGGGTTATAGCGGTTAAGTGTAGTTAAAATCTACAGGGTTTTTAAGTTATATTTTTGATTATTAGGAACATAAGTTAAAGGGAGCGAAAGCTCCCTTTTATTTTTATCATTTTTATCTTCTTAAACGCTAAAGCCAATATAGCCAACAGAGACTAAAACAATATAAAAAATGACCGCACTTAGTAGCAATAATTTTACGGCGAGTTTTGGTTTATGCTGATGCAATTTATAAAGTAAACGCGCAATTAAGACTAAAACAAAGGGATAAACCCAAAAGATAATCGAGAAAAGATCGATCTGAAAATCGCTCAGTGTAGGGTTTTTCACAAAAGCAGTAGAAAGCAGAGAGGCCATAGGCCACAGTAAAATGGGTAAACAAAATGCCGCAAGTCCCCAAGCGAAGCCACTAAATCCTGTCGGCATAGTTTGTTTTTTCATAATGAACCTTATATGATGAGCAAAATTAAATGAAAAAGGAATATAGCAAATGCAGCCTTTATTTGGTAGCGAAACTGATGGGATTCAAGAGAGAAAATTGGTGAAACGTTTATTAAGAAAGAAAAAAATCACGTTTATTTTGACCGCACTTTGTGCGTTGATTTATCTCTTGCAGAATATCGGATTTGAAGAGCCAATTATGGATGTATTCCATTATCCGGCTTATTCTTGGGAAGATCAGGAAGTATGGCGTTATTTCACTCATACTATTGTTCATTTATCGGTACCGCATATTTTATTTAACCTTTCGTGGTTTTGGTTATTCGGTGGCGCGATTGAACGCCGATTGGGTTCTCTCTATTTTTTATTATTAGTTTTAGTCTCTGCTGCAGTGACTGGTGCTGTACAAAATTACTTTACCGGTCCTGCCTTTTTCGGGCTATCTGGTGTGGTTTATGCCGTGTTAGGTTATGTGTTGGTGGTGGATAAATTACACCCGCATAGCTTTGATTTGCCAGAAGGCTTTTTTACGATGTTACTGGTAGGGCTTGTATTTGGCTTTATTAGTCCGCTTTTTGGTATTAATATAGGGAACGCTGCCCACATTTCAGGCTTTATCTTAGGATTGGTTTGGGGATTTCTGCAGAGTAAAATTAAGGCTAAATCGTTTAGCTAATTCAAATTTATAGGCATTTATATGAAGCAATCATTACGCCATCAGAAAATAATTGAGCTTGTAAAGCTAAAAGGATATGCCAGCACAGAAGAGCTGGTTATCGAACTGGAAGTCAGCCCACAGACTATTAGACGAGATCTGAATATCCTTGCAGAACAAGATTTAATTCGTCGTCATCATGGTGGTGCGGCTCCCTCTTCAACTGCAGAAAATTCTGATTATATTGAACGTAAACAATTTTTCCCTTCCCAAAAAAGTGCTATTGCTCGAGAGGTAGTAAAACGTATTCCAAATGGTGCCTCTTTATTTATTGATATTGGAACCACTCCTGAAGCTGTGGCAAGTGCCTTGTTAAGTCATGAACGTTTACGTATTGTGACAAATAATCTCAATGCGGCTCATTTATTACGTCAAAATGAAACCTTTGATATTACGATGGCAGGTGGCTCATTGCGTAAGGATGGTGGAATCATTGGTGAGGCAACGGTTAATTTTATTTCTCAGTTCCGTTTAGATTTCGGGATTCTGGGTATTAGTGCAATTGACCTTGACGGTTCATTATTGGACTATGATTATCATGAAGTCCAAGTGAAACGTGCCATTATAGAAAGCTCTCGCCAAACCTTATTAGCGACCGACCATTCGAAATTCTCTCGACAAGCGATTGTGCGATTAGGGGAGCTTAAAGATGTAGATTATCTTTTCACCGATGATGTGCCAAAACAAATTGCGGATTATTTAGAAAATAGCAATACAAGGTTAGTGATTTGCAAATGATAGAAATAGGAAGTGCGGCCAAAATTGACCGCACTTTTTTGGTAAGCATCCATGCCTAGCCACTGCTGTTTCGACCAATTCAAAATTAACTTCATTCACCCAACCTCCTTATTGATGTGAGATGAAACTAATTTTGCTGCAATAGTTGTTAAATTTTAGGGATACAAATGGAGGGCAAATCATTCGACTGCCAATTCTTTATTTAGGACAACGGGGAAGGTTTGCTTGAAGAGTCAAGAAAGACTAGAGCTTGATAGATCAAGTGGGTACATCGAGATCCCTCTCTAAATGTAATTTATTTATACTGCTGTTTTGGTAAAAAGGGAATCTTAAAATTATAAATATGTGATCGAGATCACAAATTAAATGCAAAAAGAAAGCTGCTTATTTTTGTGTATAAAATAAGCAGCTATTTTATTGGTTTTTATCGATTTAAATTCACCGCGCCTTCGTAACCAAGTTGTCGCCAAGCTTCATAAACTGCAACAGCTACCGAGTTAGATAAGTTCATACTGCGGCTATTTGCTGTCATTGGGATACGGATTTTTTGTTCCATTGGCATCTTATCCAAAATAGACATTGGAATACCACGGGTTTCTGGGCCAAACATTAAATAATCCCCTAATTCAAATTGCACTTCGCTATGCGCAGGGCCGCCTTTAGTGGTGAGTGCAAAAAGACGTTTCGGTTTTTCGCTTTCTAAAAAGGCTTCAAAGGTTTTATGTTTTTTGATTTCAGCAAATTCATGATAATCCAAGCCAGAACGACGTAATTTTTTATCATCCCAGGTAAAGCCAAGTGGCTCGATTAAATGAAGACGAAAGCCAGTGTTGGCACAAAGACGAATAATATTTCCCGTATTTTGTGGAATTTCAGGTTCGTATAACACAATGTCTAACATAATGATTTCCTAATCTTTTTGATACAGGCGGTAACTCACCATACCTGTGGTTTTTTCTTTTAGTAATTGCCAATTATCAGGCGCGCTAAGCGGTTTGTCTTTTTCTGTTTCCACATAAATCAATGCATGAGGTAAGAGCCAATTCTTTTCCTCTAATAGTGCAATTGCTTGTTCTGCTAAGCCAAAATGAAAAGGTGGATCCAAAAATACCACATCAAAGTGCGGTTGATTTTGCGCTTGTTTTAAAAATTCTAAGCTATTTTGATTAATCACTTTGGCTTGTTCAGCTGTTGTTTTTAGCGTTTGCAAATTTTTCTTTAATTGATTCGCCACGGTTTTATCCAACTCTAAAAACGTCACCTGTTTCGCTTGACGAGAAAGGGCTTCAAAACCAAGTGAGCCACTGCCCGCAAAGCAATCAAGACAATAGCTATCCACAATATAAGGCATCAACCAATTGAATAAGGTTTCTTTTACACGATCACCTGTAGGACGCAAACCTTCCGCATTTAAAACCGGCAATTTTCGTCCACGCCAAAGACCTGCGATGATTCGAACTTCACCTTTGGCATTTTGAACTTGCATTTTTTTCATAAAGAAACAGATTTTTAGTGAAAATTGTGCTTAGTTTAGACGATTTTTTGCTAGAATAGGCAGTATTTTTTAAAGATTTGTGTTTAAGAGAAGAATTTATGTCAGAAGAAAAGAAAAAAGGCGGGTTTTGGGCCTCTCTTTTTGGTCGTAATAAAAAGCAAGAAGAACAAAAAATTGAGCCAATTATTGAGGAGCCATCTGTCGAATCTGCCGACGTTTCGCCTACGGAAGAGATCGTTCACAATGAGGAGAGCGTTCAATTAGAGCAAGTTGAACAGGAAGAATTACAGGAGTTAGCGGAACAGCTGCAAGAGGATAAAGCTGAGAATACCGTTGTTGCGCATATTGAACCTGTTGTAGAAGAAGTGATTTCACCTGAAAGTGCGGTCAATATTGAGCCAGTTTTAGATACACCGGTGATTGAGGCAACGGCTGAAGAGACAGAAAAAACAGAAGAAATTTCTACCGCACTTCCTGCGGAAGAGCCAACAGAAAGCATTATTGAGCAAGATAATATCGTTGAAGATCTTCCTGTGGTTGATGCTGAGATTGAGCCTGAAATTGTTGAAGATGTTAAAGATGAATTCCGTTCAGATATTAATACCGAAACGCAAGAAAAACCAAGTGAAGGTGGTTTTTTTAGTCGTTTAGTTAAAGGCTTACTCAAAACTAAACAAAATATTGGTGCAGGTTTCCGAGCGTTCTTTTTAGGTAAAAAGATTGATGATGATTTGTTTGAGGAGTTAGAAGAGCAGCTTTTAATTGCCGATATTGGCGTGCCAACAACCAATAAAATCATTAAGAATTTAACCGAGCACGCAAGTCGTAAACAGTTACAAGATGCGGAATTGCTTTACCAACAACTTAAAGTTGAAATGGTAGAAATTCTAAAACCGGTTGCAAAACCGTTGGTCATTGATACGACTAAAAAGCCTTATGTCATTTTGATGGTGGGCGTAAATGGTGTAGGTAAAACAACGACAATTGGTAAATTGGCTCGTAAATTCCAAAATGAAGGTAAATCAGTCATGTTAGCGGCAGGGGATACCTTCCGTGCTGCTGCAGTAGAACAACTCCAAGTATGGGGGGAACGTAACAATATCCCGGTTGTGGCACAAAGTACGGGGTCAGATTCGGCATCGGTAATTTTTGATGCGATGCAATCTGCCGCGGCACGTAACATTGATATTTTAATTGCGGATACGGCAGGCCGTTTACAAAATAAAAATAATCTCATGGATGAATTAAAGAAAATTGTTCGTGTCATGAGAAAATACGATGAAACCGCACCGCACGAAATCATGCTTACCTTAGATGCGGGTACAGGACAGAATGCAATTAGCCAAGCCAAACTCTTTAATGAAGCGGTTGGGTTAACGGGTATTACATTAACTAAATTAGATGGCACAGCAAAAGGTGGGGTAATTTTCGCCATTGCAGATCAGTTTAATTTACCAATTCGTTATATTGGTGTGGGTGAAAAGATTGAAGATTTACGTGAATTTAATGCAGAAGAATTTATTGAAGCGTTGTTCGTTCACGAAAATGAAGAATAAAAAGGAATAATAAAGTGATTCGATTTTCAAATGTTTCTAAAGCTTATCACGGTGCGACTCAGCCAGCCTTGCAGGGCTTGAATTTTCATCTTCCTGTTGGAAGTATGACTTATCTTGTTGGGCATTCAGGCGCGGGTAAAAGTACCTTGCTTAAATTGATTATGGGTATGGAGAAAGCGAACGCCGGTAATATTTGGTTTAATGGCCATGATATTACGCGTTTGTCTAAGTATGAAATCCCCTTTTTACGTCGTCAAATCGGCATGGTTCACCAAGATTACCGTTTATTAACGGATCGTAGTGTGGCAGAAAATGTGGCATTGCCATTGATTATTGCTGGCATGAATCCGAAAGAAGCACATACGCGCGCATTGGTTGCACTAGATCGAGTGGGCTTACGTAGTAAAGCGAATTATATGCCTCCACAAATTTCAGGTGGGGAGCAACAACGTGTGGATATCGCGCGTGCCATTGTGCATAAACCGCAACTTTTATTAGCCGATGAGCCAACAGGTAACTTAGATGGTGAACTTTCTTTAGGGATTTTCAATCTGTTTGAAGAGTTTAATCGTTTAGGCATGACGGTGTTAATTGCGACACACGATATCAATTTAATTCAACAAAAACCAAAACCATGTCTTGTACTTGAACAAGGCTACTTACGCTATTAAGGATAAAAAATGACAAGACGTATTGATGCTTCTTTTGGCGTGCAAACTGCTTATACTTTGCGTTCTGTGTTGAACGATTTAGTAAAACGTAAATTTGGTACATTGCTAACAATTTTAGTTATTGCCGTGTCTCTTACGATTCCAACGGTGAGCTATTTGTTATGGAAAAATTTACACTTAGCAACAACTCAATTTTATCCGGAAAGCGAACTCACGATCTATTTACATAAAAATTTAAGTGAAGAAGATGCTAACTTAGTGGTAGAAAAAATCCGTCAGCAAGAAGGTGTGGAATCGTTAAATTATGTTTCTCGTCAAGACAGTTTGAAAGAATTTAAAAGTTGGTCTGGTTTTGGTGAAGAGTTAGAAATTTTAGATGACAACCCATTGCCGGCAGTGGTGATGGTGAAACCGTCTAAAGCGTTTAATGAATCAGAAAAACGAGCTGAGCTACGCGCAAATTTAAATAAAATTAAAGGCGTGCAAGAAGTTCGACTAGATAATGATTGGATGGAAAAATTGACCGCACTTTCGTGGCTTTTTGCACACGTGGCAATTTTCTGCACGGTGTTAATGACAATAGCTGTATTCCTGGTTATCGGAAATAGTATTCGCTCGGATGTTTATAGTAGCCGAGCAAGTATTGATGTGATGAAACTATTAGGTGCAACGGATCAATTTATTCTTCGTCCTTATCTTTACACTGGTATGATTTATGCCGTGTTGGGCGGATTGCTTGCTGCGCTGTTTAGTAGTCTTATTGTCGGGTACTTTACTTCAGCGGTGAAATATGTGACGGATATTTTTGCGGTTACATTTGAGCTCAATGGATTAGGTGTTGGTGAGCTAATCTTCTTATTAGTAAGCTGCTTGATTATGGGTTATGTTGGCGCTTGGATTGCCGCAACAAGACATATTGCAATGTTAGATAACAAACTATAAATTTTATTTATATAAAGTGCGGTCATTTTTTCAGGTGAAAAACACTCGAGAAAATGACCGCACTTTTTTATTTGTGGAAATTAATTGAACAAAAAGCTTGCATAATTAGGTGTTTTTGTGTAATATCCACAGGATTTCAGGTATTGAAAGCCGTTTAATGTAATCATTTATTAAACGAGTATTACGATATGTAATACTAACAATGTTTCCGATTTGGAGACTATATAACAGGTAACTTACACCTCCTTTTCTATTTTGAAGTTAGAATTGTGATTGGTGTTAGTTTTTTATTAGCTAAGAGCCAACAGAAAAAACTGTTGATGCATTAATGCGTTTAGATTTGGCTGCCGGCGTGGACGTGCAGAGCAGCCTAGGTTAATTAAGAGGTTATTACAATGATTGGTTTAGTCGGTCGTAAAGTTGGTGTGACCCGTATCTTCAAGGAAGACGGTGTTTCTGTTGCTGTTGCTACTGCTTTGTTGGTGTTAGGTTCGGCTATGCCAGGTACTGTGATGGCAGCACCATTTAAAGCAAGCGCTAGCGCTATTCAACCAAGTAATGAGCATTTCGTTAGTGTTGCAGCATCGCATCGTGATGCCGATATTACTAAAGAAGCAAATTATGATAACAAGGCAGCCAAAGCGCCGGGTTCCGTTGCTATCGGTTCTGGTGCTTCCGTAGCATTTGAAGATAAAAACGGAGAAGGCTATGGTGCTCGTGAGGGTATTGCAATTGGTCAGAATGCGACAGTGAAACTTGTCGGCGCGGTATGTAATGATTGCGAGCCAGAAGACCCATCCTCCGAAGGTTCTATTTCTATCGGTCGTGATTCTGTATCTGGTGGACGTGGAGCAACATCAATCGGTTTAGGTGCAAATTCTGAAGCTCATGGTGTCTCTATTGGTATTAATGCGACAACCAGTTTTAGCTCTGTTGCCATTGGTGTTGAATCCAAGTCTTCTGGCAAGAATGCGGTTGCTATGGGTAGTTCGGCGAAAACCGAAGCAAATAATGCGATTGCCATTGGTAACGCGGCTTCTGCAAAGAAACAATCTGATTTAGCCGTGGGTGATGGTGCGAAAGCATTAAATGCACAAGGCTCTGCGTTTGGTGTGAGTGCTACTGCAAGTGGTAATGGGGCAACTGCAATCGGTGGCGTAACCAGTGCATCCGGTTGGTTATCCACATCTATTGGTTATTTAAGTAAATCTGCCGGAAATGGTGCTTATGCGGGTGGTGCTTCTGCCAATGCAAATGGTGAAGGTGCGGTTTCTGTCGGTCAGAACTCTACATCAACAGGCACGCATACAGCCGCATTAGGTGCATCTGCTAACGCTTCCGCTGAAGCAGCGCTTGCTCTTGGTGCAAGTGCCAATGCGAGCCATGCTAATGCCGTTGCTTTAGGGGCAAATTCTGTGACAAAAGCAGCAGTTGCAAGCAATGAAGCCACCGTAAACGGCGTTTATTATTCCGGCTTTGCTGCGAATAATACGGCTAGCGTGGTCAGTTTAGGCGATGCAGGAAAAGAGCGTCAGTTAGTAAATGTTGCTGCCGGTCAAATTAGCGCAACCTCTACTGATGCTATCAATGGTAGTCAATTATATTTAGTGGCAAGCGGTTTGCGTGATCAAATGCCGGTGGTTTATACCACAGTAAATGGCAAAAAAGCGGTGAAAAAACCGGATGGCAAATTCTATGAGTTAGATGATGCGGGTAATGTTACTTCAACCGTTGTGCCAAATGCGGATGTAATTGCGTCCATGAATGATGGAAACAATTCTGTGACTTCTCCTATGACATTGGCGAATATTAAAAGTACGTTGCCGGATACATTCAGCACCACAATAAATCCGAAGGACAATAGTGCGGCAACAATTACTAAAACTCAAGCTGCGCCGGTTTTAACCCCAAGCCAATACAACTATGCCGCAACCCTTGGCGATGTTTTAAACGCCGGTTGGAACTTGCAGGCAAATGGAAGTGCGGTGGATTTTGTAAAACCTTATGATACGGTGAATTTTGCCAGCGAAGATGGCACAGTTGAAATTACACCAACCACAAATGGTTCAACCAGCACGCTTGATTTCAAAGTAAAACACACTGACCTAACGGTGAATGAGGGTAAGGTTGTTGCTCCGGATAACACGAATGGCAGTAAATTTGTCAATGCTACCACTGTAGCAAATACAGTTAATAATTCCGGTTGGAAATTGGGTGGCAACGATAAGACTGCTGCAGGAAATTTAGTGAAACCTTCTAATAATGTGAACTTTATTAATGGAAAGGGCACCGAATCTGCAGTCGTTCATAATGCTGCAACAGGTGATTCCACCGTGACCTTTAATGTGAAACCAAATGGCACAAGCATTAATGTGACGAATGATGGCATTTCTGTGAATACCGGTAACATTACGGCAGCGCCAACAAGCGGTAATGATGCAGGCAAAGTTACTGTAGCTGATACCGAAAAAGGCAAAGTGGCAACAGTAGATAATGTTGCGGAGGCGATTAATTCTGTATTCTGGAAAGTTGGTGATAACGAGGGAACGGTAAAAGCCAATGTTAACGCCGGTAATCAGGTGAATTTCATAAATGGTGATGGAACCACAGCAACTGTTGAAGCTAAAGATCAAAATGGTGTAACGAAAGTTGCCTATAATGTAGCTTACGATAACGATACGATTGTAAAAGATGCTAACGGCAAATTAATGGTGAACAAGTCTGCCTTGCCTTCTGTGAAAGTTGAAAACACGGATAACACCATTACTGTGACACCAACCACCAATGGCTTTGGCATTAAAGTGAATACCACAGAATTAAGCAATACTGATGGTAAGGTTACTACACCGACAGATGGCGATAAATTAGTCAATGCGACAACTGTGGCTAATGCTATTAATAACTCCGGTTGGAAAGCCACTGCAACGGCAAATGGTGGTGTAGTTGAGGGTACATCTGAGCAATTGGTTAAACCGGGTGAGACCGTTAATTATATCGCCGGTAAAAATATTAAATTAAAACAAAACGGTGCAAATTTCACTGTTTCTACTACAGAGAATGTAACGTTTACTAATGCTAATGTGAATAGCACATTAACTGTAGGTGAGGGCAATAATGCAACGCAAATCACCTCTTCGGCAGATGGCATGAAGGTGGCGAAAGCGGATGGTTCTGCAACCCGCATTACTAACGTCGCTGCCGGTGTGAATCCAACCGATGCTGTCAATGTTTCTCAGCTTAAAGCAGCGAAAACGAATGTTGTTGCAGGAAATCAGGTTAATGTAACGTCTTCAACTGGAGATAATAAGCAAGAAATTTACACCGTAAATGTAAATACTACAGCGTTACCTGCAACGGTGACAGATGCTAATAAGCCGGCTGAGGACGGTAAATTGGCGGTGCCGACTGAAGGTGGTTTAGTGACAGCTTCTGATGTAGCAAATGCGATTAATGCCACTTATTGGAAAGTTGGTGATAATGCCGGTGTAGTACAAGGCAAGATCGGTGCCGGTAATCAGGTGAATTTTGTCAATGGTAACGGTACTACGGCAAATGTAGCGGTTGAAAACGGACAAACCAACGTTTCTTATGATGTCAATGTTGATGGTAGTACGGTAGTGATGAAAGAAGTTACCGATCCAAACAACCCGAATAAGAAAATTAAACAAATTGCCGGTAATTACATCGGTCAAAATGGTATTACTGTTAAGGGTAATGTAATTGAGGCTAAAACTGACGGTAAAACCGTTACGGTCAATAATGACGGTGCATTAACGGTTAGCGATGATGTCATGAACAACCTTACCAATTTTGAGGTGACCACCGGTGAACATGTTGATCAGTTTGTGGCTAATACTGCAGCGAACAGCAAGAAAACGAGGGTAAAACCGGGCGATGTCGTTACTTATGCATCCGGTAAAAATATCGCTATTAAACAAGAAGGTACAACCTTTACGATTTCTACCACAGAAAATGCAACCTTTACCAATGCTAATGTGGGTAATACGTTAACGGTTGGTGAGGGCAATAATGCAACGCAAATCACCTCTTCGGCAGATGGCATGAAGGTGGCGAAAGCGGATGGTTCTGCAACCCGCATTACTAACGTCGCTGCCGGTGTGAATCCAACAGATGCTGTGAATGTAAGCCAATTGGGCGGGTTGAAAAATGATATTCATAATATGAATAATCGCCTTGGTAAGGTCAATCGTGAAGCTCGTGCCGGGGTTGCCGGTGCTAACGCCGCGGCAAGCTTACCGCAAGTGTACATTCCGGGTAAATCCATGGTGGCGGCAGCCGGCGGTACCTTTAAAGGACAAAATGCCTTTGCGGTGGGATATTCCCGTTCAAGTGATAATGGTAAATTGATCTTGAAACTACAAGGTAACGCCAATACCCAAGGTGATGTAGGTGGTGGTGTTGGTATAGGTTATCAATGGTAATTTACAACAACCTATAAAGATGAAACCCGACATGATGTCGGGTTTCTTTTTTGCTTTAAGGCGGTAAAAGTGCGGTTGTTTTGGGGCGCGTTTTTATTGAGCAAACTGACCGCACCTTTTAGGTGATGATAAATATAGAGAAAATACTTGCAA
This sequence comes from Haemophilus parainfluenzae ATCC 33392, assembly GCF_031191205.1. Lineage (NCBI taxonomy): Bacteria > Pseudomonadati > Pseudomonadota > Gammaproteobacteria > Pasteurellales > Pasteurellaceae > Parahaemophilus > Parahaemophilus parainfluenzae. The sequence goes on from NZ_CP133470.1 coordinate 940,645, forward strand.
AGCCTAATGGGTTTCGGTAGAATTTGCAGGCTTTTTATAGAAGCCGTTTAATGTAATCATTTATTAAACGAGTATTACGATATGTAATACTAACAATGTTTCCGATTTGGAGACTATATAACAGGTAACTTACACCTCCTTTTCTATTTTGAAGTTAGAATTGTGATTGGTGTTAGTTTTTTATTAGCTAAATTTTATTGGAGCTCTGGTCTAATGCAGAACCAAAGAATCCGTATCCGCTTAAAAGCTTTCGATCACCGTTTGATCGATCAATCTACTGCGGAGATCGTAGAAACAGCTAAACGTACTGGTGCACAAGTTCGTGGTCCAATCCCTTTACCAACTCGTAAAGAGCGTTTCACCGTGTTGATTTCTCCACACGTGAACAAAGACGCGCGTGATCAATACGAAATTCGTACACACAAACGTTTAGTAGATATCGTAGAGCCAACAGAAAAAACTGTTGATGCATTAATGCGTTTAGATTTGGCTGCCGGCGTGGACGTGCAGATCAGCCTAGGTTAATTAAGAGGTTATTACAATGATTGGTTTAGTCGGTCGTAAAGTTGGTATGACCCGTATCTTCAATGAAGACGGTGTTTCAGTACCAGTTACCGTTATCGAAATCGAAGCCAACCGCGTAACTCAAGTTAAAACTCTTGAAAACGATGGCTATACTGCAGTTCAAGTTACTACTGGTTCTAAAAAAGCGAATCGTGTAACTAAACCTGAAGCAGGTCATTTCGTGAAAGCAGGTGTTGAAGCTGGTCGCGGTTTATGGGAATTTCGTACTGAAGGTGAAGAATTCACTTTAGGTCAAGAAATCAATGTTGACATCTTTGCAGATGTTAAAAAAGTAGATGTTACTGGTACTTCTAAAGGTAAAGGTTTCCAAGGTGGTGTTAAACGTTGGAACTTCCGTACTCAAGATGCTACACACGGTAACTCTTTATCACATCGTGTACTTGGTTCTATTGGTCAAAACCAAACTCCAGGTCGTGTGTTTAAAGGTAAAAAAATGGCAGGACATTTAGGTGCTGAGCGTGTAACCGTTCAATCACTTGAAGTTGTTCGTGTAGATGCTGAGCGTAAATTGCTATTAGTAAAAGGTTCTGTACCTGGTGCTATCAATGGCGATGTTATCGTTAAGCCGGCAGTTAAAGCATAAGTCTAGGAGATAGAGATGGAATTACAAGTTGTAGGTGCAAACGCACTAACTGTTTCTGAAACTACCTTCGGACGTGAGTTTAACGAAGCTTTGATTCACCAAGTTGTTGTTGCTTATGCAGCAGGTGCTCGTCAAGGTACTCGTGCGCAAAAAACTCGTGCTGAAGTGTCTGGTTCAGGTAAAAAACCTTGGCGTCAAAAAGGTACAGGTCGTGCTCGTTCTGGTGATATCAAATCACCAATCTGGCGTTCTGGTGGTACAACCTTCGCGGCTAAACCACAAGATCACAGCCAAAAAGTGAACAAGAAAATGTACCGTGGTGCTATCAAAAGCATTCTTTCTGAATTAGTTCGTCAAGACCGTTTGGTTGTTGTTGAAAAATTCGAATTAGATGCACCAAAAACTAAAGTATTAGTACAAAAATTAAAAGATTTAGCAGTTGAAGATGCGTTAATTATCACAGCAAGCTTAGATGAAAATCTATTCTTAGCGGCACGTAACTTATATAAAGTTGATGTACGTGATGTTCAAGGTATCGATCCAGTTAGCTTAATCGCTTTCGATAAAGTGATTGTTACTGTTGACGCTGTGAAACAAATTGAGGAGATCCTAGCATGAGTCAAGAACGTTTGCTAAGCGTGCTACGTGCACCGCACATCTCTGAAAAAGCAACTAACAATGCTGAAAAATCTAACACTGTTGTACTTAAAGTTGCTTTAGATGCGAACAAAGCTGAAATTGCTGCTGCTGTTGCTCAATTATTTGAAGTAAAAGTTGACTCAGTTCGTACTGTGGTTGTTAAAGGTAAAACTAAACGCCGTGGTAACAAAATGGGTCGTCGCAGCGACTGGAAAAAAGCTTATGTAACTTTAGCCGAAGGCCAAAACTTGGACTTCGTGGACAGTGCAGAGTAATCGGAGGAAATTAGAGAATGGCTATCGTTAAATGTAAGCCGACCTCCGCTGGTCGTCGTCACGTTGTTAAAATCGTGAACCCTGAATTATACAAGGGGAAACCTTACGCGCCTCTTCTAGATACTAAATCTAAAACTGGTGGTCGTAACAATTATGGTCGTATTACCACTCGCCACATCGGTGGTGGTCATAAACAACATTACCGTTTAATCGATTTCAAACGTAACAAGTTAGATATCCCAGCGGTTGTTGAACGTTTAGAATATGATCCAAACCGTTCAGCTAACATTGCTTTAGTGCTTTATAAAGATGGTGAACGCCGTTATATCTTAGCACCTAAAGGTTTGTCAGTTGGCGATCAAATCCAATCTGGCGTTAACTCACCAATTAAAGTGGGTAACTCATTACCAATGCGTAATATCCCAGTTGGTTCAACAGTACATAACGTTGAATTAAAACCAGGTAAGGGCGGTCAAATCGCTCGTTCTGCTGGTGCTTATGTACAAATCATCGCTCGTGAAGGCAACTACGTAACTTTACGTTTACGTTCAGGCGAAATGCGTAAAGTATTAGCTGAATGTGTTGCTACAATCGGTGAAGTTGGTAACTCAGAACATATGCTTCGCGTATTGGGTAAAGCTGGTGCTAACCGCTGGAGAGGCATTCGCCCTACAGTTCGTGGTACTGCAATGAACCCAGTAGATCACCCACACGGTGGTGGTGAAGGTCGTAACTTTGGTAAACACCCAGTAACTCCTTGGGGCGTTCAAACTAAAGGTAAGAAAACTCGTCACAACAAACGTACTGATAAATATATCGTACGTCGTCGTGGCAAATAATTTAAATTAATAAGAGGATAAGCCATGCCACGTTCTCTCAAGAAAGGTCCTTTCCTTGACCTACACTTGTTGAAGAAGGTAGAGAAGGCGGTGGAAAGCGGGGATAAAAAACCAATCAAAACTTGGTCCCGTCGTTCAATGATCATTCCTTCAATGATCGGATTGACCATCGCAGTCCATAATGGTCGTCAGCACGTTCCTGTTTATGTATCTGATGAAATGATCGGCCATAAATTAGGTGAATTTGCACCGACTCGTACATACCGCGGTCACGCGGCAGATAAGAAAGCTAAGAAATAAGAGGTAAATAGATGGAAACTATCGCAAAACATCGTTACGCTCGCACTTCTGCCCAAAAAGCTCGCTTAGTTGCCGATTTAATTCGTGGTAAAAAAGTTGCGCAAGCATTAGAAATCTTAACTTTTACTAACAAAAAAGCTGCGGCTTTAGTGAAAAAAGTATTAGAGTCTGCTATTGCTAACGCAGAGCATAATGATGGTGCAGATATCGATGATCTTAAAGTTGCTAAAATCTTCGTTGACGAAGGTCCTAGCATGAAACGTGTTATGCCACGTGCTAAAGGTCGTGCAGATCGTATTTTAAAACGTACTAGCCACATCACTGTGGTTGTGTCAGATCGTTAATAAGTAGAGGAATAGCAATGGGTCAAAAAGTAAATCCAAATGGTATTCGCCTAGGTATTGTAAAACCTTGGAACTCTACTTGGTTCGCGAATACACAAGATTTCGCCGACAATCTTGACGGTGACTTCAAAGTACGCAAATTCTTAACTAAAGAATTAGCAAACGCTTCGGTTTCACGTATTACTATTGAGCGTCCAGCGAAAAGTATTCGTGTAACAATTCACACAGCTCGCCCTGGTATCGTTATCGGTAAAAAAGGTGAAGATGTTGAAAAATTACGTAACGCAGTATCTCAAATCGCTGGCGTTCCGGCTCAAATCAACATTGCTGAAGTGAAAAAACCGGAATTAGATGCAAAATTAGTTGCAGACAGCATCGCTTCTCAATTAGAACGTCGTGTAATGTTCCGTCGTGCTATGAAACGTGCAGTACAAAGCGCAATGCGTTTAGGTGCTAAAGGTATCAAAGTTGAAGTTAGCGGTCGTTTAGGTGGTGCAGAAATCGCACGTTCTGAATGGTATCGTGAAGGTCGTGTACCTCTACATACTCTTCGTGCGGACATCGATTATAACACTGCAGAAGCTCATACTACATACGGCGTAATCGGCGTTAAAGTATGGATCTTCAAAGGTGAAATTTTGGGTGGAATGGCTGCAGTTGCGCAATCAGAACAACAACCTGCCGACAAGCCTAAAAAGGCTCCGCGTGGCAAAGGTCGTAAGTAAGGAGAAACGCTAAATGTTGCAACCAAAACGTACAAAATTCCGTAAAGTTCACAAAGGCCGTAACCGTGGTATCGCGGGTGGTACTGAAGTTAGCTTCGGTACATTCGGGTTAAAAGCAGTTGGTCGTGGTCGTTTAACCGCTCGTCAAATTGAAGCGGCTCGTCGTGCAATGACACGTGCAGTTAAACGTCAAGGTAAAATCTGGATTCGTGTTTTCCCAGATAAACCAATTACTGAAAAACCATTAGAAGTCCGTATGGGTAAAGGTAAAGGTAACGTTGAGTACTGGGTAGCCTTAATCCAACCGGGTAAAGTACTTTATGAAATGGATGGTGTGTCAGAAGAGATCGCAAGACAAGCATTTGCATTAGCAGCTGCTAAATTGCCAATCAAGACCACCTTCGTAACTAAGACGGTGATGTAATGAAAGCTCAAGATTTACGTACAAAAAGTGTTGAAGAGCTGAATAATGAGTTAGTGAACCTTTTAGGTGAACAATTCAAATTGCGTATGCAAACAGCCACCGGTCAGCTTCAACAAACCCATCAGGCTAAACAAGTGCGTCGTGATATCGCACGTGTTAAAACCATTTTAACTGAGAAGGCGGGTGAGTAATGACTGATAAAATTCGTAGCGTACAAGGTAAAGTTGTTAGCGACAAAATGGAAAAATCTTTCGTTGTTGCTATTGAACGTAAGGTAAAACACCCGTTATACGGTAAATTTATCCGTCGTACAACTAAATTACACGTACACGATGAGAACAACGAAGCCAAATTAGGTGATGTAGTAGAGATTCGCGAATGTCGTCCTCTCTCTAAAACCAAATCTTGGACTTTAGTTCGTGTTGTTGAGAAAGCAGTTATTGCTTAATTAACAAGTTAAAAAATAAAAGCCAATGGTTATACCGTTGGCTTTTTTCTTTCCAAGACTTGCTAAAAAGTCATAAAAATTTGACCGCACTTTAAATAGGCTAATTTAAGCATAAAATTTTGATTGCGTTTCTAGCTTGATTTTGGTAAACTCCGCCACCTATCCGCCATATATCTTTATAAGGCATGGATAGGTTCGTCCCGCAAGGGTGTATTATTAACTTAACGGAGCATAAAATATGATCCAAGAACAGACTATGCTGGATGTTGCCGATAACTCTGGTGCTCGCAGCGTAATGTGTATCAAGGTTCTAGGTGGATCGCACCGTCGTTATGCTGCTATTGGTGATATCATCAAAGTTACTGTGAAAGAAGCAATTCCACGCGGTAAAGTTAAAAAAGGTGATGTATTAAAAGCAGTTGTTGTGCGCACCAAGAAGGGTGTTCGTCGCCCAGACGGATCAGTCATTCGCTTCGATGGTAACGCTTGTGTAATTTTAAACAATAACACAGAGCAACCAATCGGTACTCGTATTTTTGGACCGGTGACTCGTGAACTTCGTTCTGAGAAATTCATGAAGATCATTTCTTTGGCACCAGAAGTACTGTAAGGAGAAGTGAGAAATGGCTGCAAAAATTCGTCAAAACGATGAAGTAATCGTACTTGCCGGTAAAGACAAAGGCAAGCGTGGCAAGGTAACTAAAGTGTTACCAAACGGTAAAGTGTTTGTTGAAGGTATCAACATCATCACTAAACATGAAAAACCAGTTCCTGCTTTAGGACAAGCTGGTGGTTTAGTGAAAAAAGAAGCGGCTATTGATGCTTCTAACGTTGCGATTTTCAATCCAAAAACAAACAAAGCTGACCGTGTAGGTTTTAGATTCGAAGACGGCAAAAAAGTACGTTTCTTCAAATCTAACAATGAAATTATCTAACAAACTGGAGTAATGCGATGGCGAAACTGCATGATTACTACAGAGATCAAGTAGTAAACGAGTTAAAAAATAAATTCGGCTACAAATCTGTCATGCAAGTCCCACGAATCGAAAAGATTACCCTGAATATGGGTGTGGGTGAAGCATTGACCGATAAGAAATTGCTAGACAACGCAGTAGCGGACTTAGCAGCAATTAGCGGTCAAAAACCTTTAGTAACTAAAGCTCGTAAATCTGTTGCTGGCTTTAAAATCCGTCAGGGATATCCAATCGGTTGTAAAGTAACACTACGCGGTGAGCGTATGTGGGAGTTCTTTGAACGTTTAATTACAATTGCTGTTCCACGTATTCGTGACTTCCGCGGTTTAAGCGCGAAATCATTTGATGGTCGTGGTAACTACAGCATGGGTGTGCGTGAACAAATCATCTTCCCTGAAATCGATTACGATAAAGTAGATCGTGTACGTGGTTTAGATATCACTATCACAACTACTGCTAAGAATGATGAAGAAGGTCAAGCACTACTTGCTGCCTTTAATTTCCCATTCCGTAAATAAGGCAGGTTATAATGGCAAAACAATCAATGAAAGCACGCGATGTAAAACGCGTTAAATTGGCTGAAAAATTCTTCGCTAAACGCGCTGAATTAAAGAAAATCATTTCTGATGTCAATGCCTCTGACGAAGATCGTTGGAATGCAGTGTTAAAATTACAAACTTTACCACGTGATTCTAGCCCTAGTCGTCAACGTAACCGTTGCCGCCAAACTGGACGTCCTCACGGCGTTTTACGTAAGTTTGGTTTAAGCCGTATTAAGGTTCGTGAAGCTGCTATGCGCGGCGAGATCCCTGGCCTTAGAAAAGCGAGCTGGTAATATACCACTTTATTTTGGAATCGGAGAAAAAGTACAATGAGTATGCAAGATCCAATCGCAGATATGTTGACCCGTATTCGTAACGGTCAAGCTGCGAACAAAGTTGCAATCAATATGCCTTCTTCCAAGCTAAAAGTGGCAATTGCCAACGTATTAGCTGCTGAAGGTTATATCGAAAGTGTTAAAGTTTTAGAAGGTGCAAAACCTGAATTGGAAATTACTTTAAAATATTTCCAAGGCAAACCGGTTGTAGAAAGCATCCAACGCGTAAGCCGTCCTGGTCTTCGTATTTACAAACGTAAAGACGAATTACCAAAAGTTATGGGTGGTTTAGGTGTTGCTGTAATTTCTACATCTAAAGGTGTTATGACTGACCGTGCAGCTCGTCAAGCGGGCTTAGGCGGTGAGATCATCTGTTACGTAGCTTAATAGAGGGGTAGGAAAATGTCTCGTGTTGCAAAGGCACCTGTTAATATTCCTGCCGGCGTTGAAGTTAAACTCGACGGTCAGCTATTAACAGTAAAAGGAAAAAATGGCGAGTTATCTCGCACAATTCATCACTCAGTTGAAGTTAAACAAGATAATGGTCAATTTACTTTCACTCCACGTGAAGGTTTTGTTGAAGCGAATGCTCAATCGGGTACAGCTCGTGCATTAGTTAATGCAATGGTTATCGGTGTTACTGAAGGCTTCACTAAGAAATTACAACTAGTGGGTGTTGGTTACAGAGCTCAAATTAAAGGCAACGCAGTTGCATTAAGTTTAGGTTTCTCTCACCCTGTGGAGCACACTTTACCAGCAGGTATTACTGCAGAATGCCCTTCACAAACGGAAATCGTTTTAAAAGGTGCAGACAAGCAGTTAATTGGTCAAGTTGCAGCAGATATTCGTGCTTATCGCCGTCCTGAGCCTTATAAAGGTAAAGGTGTACGTTACTCTGATGAAGTAGTACGTATGAAAGAGGCTAAGAAGAAATAATTAAGGTAACACTATGGATAAGAAATCAGCTCGTATCCGTCGTGCAGCTCGTGCACGTCATATGATGAGAGAGCAAGGTGTAACTCGTCTAGTTATTCACCGTACTCCGCGTCATATCTACGCACAAGTTATTGCACCAAACGGTTCAGAAGTGCTTGCCGCTGCTTCAACTGTTGAAAAAGCAATTCGTGAGCAAGTTAAATATACCGGTAATAAAGATGCCGCAGCAGTAGTAGGTAAACTTGTTGCTGAGCGTGCATTAGCAAAAGGCGTTAAAGACGTTGCTTTTGACCGTTCCGGTTTTAAATATCATGGTCGTGTCCAAACTTTAGCGGACGCTGCACGTGAAGCTGGTCTACAGTTCTAATGAGGTAAATTGAGATGTCAAACATCGAAAAACAAGCTGGTGAACTGCAAGAGAAGCTAATCGCAGTAAACCGTGTATCAAAAACTGTAAAAGGTGGTCGTATTATGAGCTTTACTGCTTTAACAGTAGTAGGCGATGGTAACGGTCGCGTAGGTTTTGGTTATGGTAAAGCTCGTGAAGTTCCGGCAGCGATCCAAAAAGCGATGGAAAAAGCACGTCGCAATATGATTAATGTCGCTTTAAACGAAGGTACATTACAACACCCAGTTAAAGGTGTTCACACTGGTTCTCGCGTATTTATGCAACCAGCTAGCGAAGGTACAGGTATCATCGCCGGTGGTGCAATGCGTTCAGTGTTAGAAGTTGCTGGTGTACGTAACGTTCTTTCTAAAGCGTATGGTTCAACCAACCCAATCAACGTTGTTCGTGCAACTATTGATGCATTAGCAAATATGAAATCACCAGAAATGGTTGCTGCTAAACGTGGCAAAACCGTTGATGAAATTTTGGGGTAATTGATAATGGCTAAAACTATTAAAGTAACTCAAGTTCGTAGCTCAATTGCTCGTTTACCGAAGCACAAAGTTACCTTGCGTGGTCTTGGTCTTCGCCATATGCACCATACTGTTGAGTTAATCGATACTCCGGCAGTACGTGGTATGATTAACCAAGTTTCATATATGGTTAAAGTGGAGGAGTAAGAGATGCGTTTAAATACTCTATCTCCGGCTGAAGGTGCTAAGCACAGCGCAAAACGCCTTGGTCGTGGTATTGGTTCAGGTTTAGGAAAAACTGGTGGTCGTGGTCATAAAGGTCAGAAATCTCGTACTGGCGGCGGTGTTCGTCGTGGTTTCGAGGGTGGCCAAATGCCATTATACCGTCGTTTACCAAAATTTGGTTTCACTTCAATGAAATCAGCTGTAACTGCTGAAGTTCGTTTAAACGAATTAACAAAAGTTGAAGGAAATGTTGTCACTTTAGAAGCATTAAAAGCTGCAAACATTTTAACTAAAGATATTCAATTCGCTAAAGTTATCTTAGCTGGTGAAGTGAAATCTGCAGTTACTGTGCGTGGTTTACGTGTAACTAAAGGTGCAAAAGCAGCAATCGAAGCTGCTGGCGGTTCAGTTGAGGAATAATTAGCAAATGGCTAAACAACCAGGTTATCAAAGCAGAAGTACTAATAGTGGTACTGGTGAACTAAAAAGCAGATTGCTTTTTGTATTAGGTGCACTTATCGTTTATCGTATTGGTTCTTTTATTCCGCTTCCTGGTATTGATGCCGCCGTGCTAGCTCAATTAGTTGAACAACAAAAAGGCACCATCATTGATATGTTAAACATGTTCTCTGGTGGTGCATTGAGCCGAGCATCAATTTTAGCATTAGGTATCATGCCGTATATCTCAGCATCTATCGTAATGCAATTGCTTGCGACGGTTTCGCCTGCTTTAGCAGAATTGAAAAAAGAAGGCGCAGCAGGACAAAGAAAAATCACCAAGTATACTCGTTATGCAACGGTGGTTTTTGCTACTATCCAAGCTATCGCAATTTCTACCGGTTTACCGAATATGTTGCCACAGTTAGTGCCAAATATCGGTTTTACTTTTTACTTCACTGCAGTAGTGAGTCTTGTAACCGGAACCATGTTCTTAATGTGGTTAGGTGAGCAAATTACTGAAAGAGGTATTGGTAACGGTATCTCAATTCTTGTTTTTGGTGGTATTGTTGCAGGATTGCCGCATGCAATCATCGAAACAGTTGAGCAAGCTCGTCAAGGACAAATGCATCCTTTAGTTCTTCTACTAATCGCTGCTATTGTTTTTGCAGTAACTTATTTTGTTGTCTTCGTAGAACGTGGACAACGTAGAATTCGTGTTGAATATGCTAAGCGTCAACAAGGACGTCAAATTTTAGGTGGTCATTCAACTCACTTACCATTAAAAGTTAATATGGCAAACGTAATGCCAGCAATTTTTGCTTCAAGCATTATTTTATTCCCAGCTACATTGACACAATGGTTTGGTCAGAATGATAAGTTTGAGTGGTTAAATGACTTATCAATGTTGTTGAATCCTGGACAACCTTTATATCTTCTTGTTTATGCGGTAGCGATTATTTTCTTCAGTTTCTTCTATACTGCAATGCAATATAATCCACGTGATACAGCAGATAATCTAAAAAAATCTGGTGCATTTATCCCAGGAATTAGACCAGGTGAACAAACATCACGTTACATTGATAAAGTAATGACTCGCTTAACATTAATTGGCGGTCTTTATGTAACGTTCGTATGTTTAGTCCCTTATATTATGACATCAGCATGGGATGTTAAATTCTACTTCGGTGGTACTTCCTTATTAATCGTTGTTGTTGTAATTATGGATTTTATCGTGCAAGTTCAGAGTCACTTAATGTCGTCTCAATATGAATCTGCGTTAAAAAAAGCAAACCTTAAAGGTTTTGGACAGTAATTGTTCATTTAAGTAAAAAGGATAAGCAATGAAAGTTCGTGCTTCCGTTAAGAAGATGTGTCGTAACTGTAAAATTGTTAAACGTGAAGGTGTTGTTCGCGTGTTGTGTAGCGACCCTAAACATAAACAACGTCAAGGTTAATTAACATTTCTTCTTGCAAAGAACCAGTTGAGTAGTTATACTACTCAACTCATTTATGTCCTTGGTATTCTGTTTGAGTATCCTGAAAACGGGCTTTTCAAGATCAGAATACCAAATTAGTTAAAATAATAGGAGTGCATAGTGGCCCGTATTGCAGGCATTAACATTCCTGATCACAAACACGCTGTAATCGCTTTAACTGCAATTTACGGTATCGGTAAAACTCGTTCTAAAAGCATTTGTGCTGCAGCGGGTATTGCTGAAGATGTTAAGATCAGCGAATTGTCTGAAGAGCAGATTGACAAACTGCGTGACGAAGTTGGTAAATTTACCGTTGAAGGTGACTTACGTCGTGAAGTAACACTAAACATCAAACGTCTTTTAGACTTAGGTTGTTACCGTGGTTTACGTCATCGTCGTAGTTTACCGGTACGTGGTCAACGTACTAAAACTAATGCGCGTACCCGTAAGGGTCCACGTAAGCCGATCAAAAAATAGTCGGGGTAAATAAAGAATGGCTAAAACACCAGTTCGTGCACGTAAACGTGTAAAAAAACAAGTTGTAGATGGCGTAGCACACATTCACGCATCTTTCAATAACACAATCGTTACCATTACTGACCGTCAAGGTAATGCTTTAGCTTGGGCTACAGCAGGTGGTTCAGGTTTCCGTGGTTCTCGTAAATCTACCCCGTTCGCTGCACAAGTTGCTGCAGAACGTTGTGCTGAAATCGTTAAAGAATTCGGCTTAAAGAACTTGGAAGTTATGGTTAAAGGTCCGGGTCCGGGTCGTGAATCAACAATCCGTGCATTAAATGCAGCGGGTTTCCGTATCACGAACATCACTGATGTGACTCCGATTCCTCATAACGGTTGTCGTCCACCGAAAAAACGTCGTGTTTAATGGCGTAATAGGATAGTTGGAGAAAGAAAATGGCAAGATATTTGGGCCCTAAACTCAAGCTCAGCCGTCGTGAAGGCACTGATTTATTTCTTAAATCAGGTGTGCGTGCGATTGATTCAAAATGTAAAATTGATACAGCACCAGGTCAACACGGTGCTCGTAAACCGCGTTTGTCTGACTATGGTAGTCAATTACGTGAAAAACAAAAAGTTCGTCGTATCTATGGTATTTTAGAACGTCAATTCCGTAACTACTATAAAGAAGCAAACCGTTTAAAAGGTAATACTGGTGAAAACTTACTAGTATTATTAGAAGGTAGATTGGATAACGTTGTTTATCGCATGGGATTTGCTGCAACTCGCGCAGAAGCTCGTCAATTAGTGAGCCACAAAGCGATTGTCGTAAATGGTCGTGTTGTAAATATCCCATCTTTCCAAGTTTCTGTAAATGATGTTGTTGCTGTTCGTGAGAAATCTAAAAAACAAGCACGTATTAAAGCATCATTAGAATTAGCAGAACAAAGAGAAAAACCAACTTGGTTAGAAGTTGATTCTGCAAAAATGGAAGGTGTGTTCAAACGTGTTCCTGAACGTTCTGATTTATCAGCAGACATTAACGAACATCTGATCGTTGAGCTTTACTCTAAATAATAGTTAAGCTTAAAAGCAAAGAGAGGATAAAATGCAGGGTTCTGTTACAGAATTTTTAAAGCCACGCTTAGTAGATATCGAGCAAATTAGCTCTACTCATGCTAAGGTGATCTTAGAACCGTTAGAGCGTGGCTTTGGTCATACTCTAGGGAATGCATTACGTCGTATCCTTCTGTCTTCAATGCCAGGTTGTGCTGTAACTGAAGTAGAAATTGATGGCGTACTGCACGAATATAGTAGTAAAGAAGGTGTTCAGGAAGATATTCTTGAAGTTCTTTTAAACCTTAAAGGTCTAGCGGTTAAAGTACAGAATAAAGATGATGTTATTCTGACATTAAATAAATCTGGAATTGGCCCTGTTGTTGCAGCAGATATCACCCACGATGGTGATGTTGAGATTGTTAATCCATCACATGTAATCTGTCACTTAACAGACGAAAACGCATCTATCAATATGCGTATTCGTGTTCAACGTGGTAGAGGTTATGTACCGGCATCTGCTCGTACTCATTCACAAAATGAAGATCGTCCAATCGGTCGTTTATTAGTAGACGCTTGTTATAGCCCGGTTGACCGTATTGCTTACAATGTTGAAGCAGCACGTGTTGAACAACGTACTGACTTAGATAAACTAGTTATCGAGTTAGAAACTAACGGGACTATTGATCCGGAAGAAGCAATTCGTCGTGCAGCAACAATTTTAGCAGAGCAACTCGATGCATTCGTTGATTTGCGTGATGTTCGTCAACCTGAAGTCAAGGAAGAAAAACCGGAATTCGATCCGATTTTATTACGTCCTGTTGATGACTTAGAGTTGACAGTTCGTTCTGCTAACTGTTTGAAAGCAGAAACAATTCACTATATCGGTGACTTAGTACAACGTACAGAAGTTGAGTTATTAAAAACGCCTAATCTTGGTAAGAAGTCTCTTACTGAAATTAAAGACGTTCTCGCTTCACGTGGCTTGTCACTTGGTATGCGCCTTGAGAATTGGCCACCAGCAAGTATTGCTGAAGACTAGTTTGGTCATAGGTTAAGATTTTTCTGAGAAGGATAAGATCATGCGCCATCGTAAGAGTGGTCGTCAACTAAACCGTAATAGCAGCCATCGCCAAGCGATGTTCCGTAACTTAGCAAGTGCTTTAGTTAGTCATGAAATCATCAAGACTACTTTACCAAAAGCTAAAGAATTACGTCGTGTAGTTGAACCGTTAATTACATTAGCAAAAGAAGATAGCGTTGCAAACCGTCGTTTAGCATTCGCTCGTACTCGTAACATTGAAACTGTTGCGAAATTATTCAATGAATTAGGTCCACGTTTTGCTCAACGTGCAGGTGGTTACACCCGTATCTTAAAATGTGGTTTCCGTGCAGGTGACAACGCTCCAATGGCATACATTGAGTTAGTTGATCGTCCAGAAGTTGCTGAAGCAGCAGCGGAATAATAATTTGTTATAAAATAAAAAGGCTCACATTAGTGAGCCTTTTTTATATTTCATTTCTAGAATTCAGCTTCAGCTCTGAATGTCATTTTTTCACCTGTGATGGGGTGCGTAATCGTAAGTTCTTCTGCATGTAAGCATAGGCGAGGTGACATCGCTTTAGCTTGTGGGTGAGAATAAAATTTGTCACCTAAAATAGGATGTCCTAGTGCGAGTGTATGTAAACGTAGTTGATGTGAACGTCCTGTGATTGGTGTCAGTTTTACTCGAGTGCAGTTAGTCGGTAATCTTTCTAGAACTTCATAAAACGTGACCGCTCTTTTACCAAATACAAAATCAATGCGTTGACGCGGGCGATTTTCCCAATCACAAATCATAGGAAGATTAATTTCCCCACTATCTTGTTCTAAGTGTCCCCACACTAATGCTTGATAATATTTTTTGGGCTCACGTTCACGGAATTGACGTTTTAACTCTTTATCTGCTGCTTTACTCAATGCAAACAGAATAATCCCACTAGTGGCCATATCTAAACGGTGTGCGGGTTCACAAAATCCAAATTTCTCTTTCACCCGGCTCATAGCACTGTCATAGTATTCAGGTTGATTGCCAGGAACTGAAAGTAAACCGCTTGGTTTATTTACCACGCAGATATGATTATCTTGGTAGATAATATCTAAATACGGTTCTAAAGGGGGATGGTATTCAATAAGTGCCATATTATTCCTTGTTTGTCATTATTACCCGAAGGCTATCTAACCGCCAGCTTGCTTTACTTAACTCTTCCAGAGAAAGCACACGTTGTTTTTCTAATACATTAATTTCCGCTTGGCGAATATTTTTATTTACTGCTTTCAAGGCTATAAGTCTATTGAGCTCAGCGCTCAATGTTTGATCTGCCAATCTACTGGCTTCTTGAATTTTAGCTTGTGCGATTTCAGTCATTTTTTGATCGCCTATTTTTATTAATTGCTCAATATTTGGACGAGCCATTTTGACCATTTTATTCGCAATGTCTTTGCTTAGCGGCTTAAGTTTATTTTGCAACGTATTAAAGTTGACTTGTTCGGCAAGATTGTTTCCTTTGCTATCCAGTAATAATCGAACAGGTGTAGGCGGAAGAAAACGATTTAGTTGCAAACCTTTTGGTGATTGGCTTTCAATCACATAAATCAATTCAACCAAAAGAGTGCCTGCAGGTAGCTGTTTATTAACTAATAATGCCATCGACGCTTTGCCAATGTCACTAGAAGCGATTAAATCAATGCCTTGACGTATCATTGGATGATCCCAGGTAAGAAATTCTAATTCCTCACGAGCAAGGGCAAGTTGTCGGTCAAAGGTTACTGTGACACCTTCTTCTTTTAGTCCTGGGAAATCAGGAACAAGCATGGTGCCCGTTGGTGTGATAACAATGCTGTTTTCACCTAAATCATCTTGTTCTAGGCCAATAATATCAAATAAATTCAGTACAAAATCGACTAATTGTGGCGAATTATCTGTTTGAGCAATTTCTGCCGCAAGTCGTTGTGCTTTTTCACCACCATTAGAATTTAATTCTAACAAACGATCACGACCTTTTTCCAAGGCTAAACGCAATGCTTTTGCTTGTTTTTGCGTTTGGAGAATGAGTTGCTCAAAATCTGCTTTATTTTCTGACCGCACTTTTAATAAAGTTTCATATTGTTCAAACAATGCCATACCAATAGGGCAAGTTTGTTCAAAAGCATTTAATCCTTCATGATACCAACGTGCTAAATCTTGCTGTGCAGAACCTGATAGGCAGGGTACATAAATTTGTACGTCTCGCATTTGCCCGATGCGATCTAAACGGCCAATACATTGCTCAAGTAAGTCAGGATTTTCTGGTAAATCGAAGAGTACGAGATGACAAGCAAATTGGAAATTTCTGCCTTCAGAACCAATGCTTGAACTCAGTAAAACTTGTGCGCCATTATCAGTATCTGCAAAATAAGCCGCCGCGCGATCTCGTTCAATAATCGACATTCTCTCATGGAAAACGGCACTGCGAATGGCTTCTTTTTCTCGTAAAATTTGCTCAAGTTGAATTGCCGTTTGTGCTGTTTTACAAATGACTAAGATTTTTTCATTTCGGTGTGATTTTAGAAAATCAATTAACCAATGAATTTTTTCGTCTACTTCAGCTGCATCAATTGTTACTTGGTGATAAACCCGATGTGGAAAACCTTTTACACCTTGGCGTGTGTTACGAAATAAAATACGGCTTGTGCCATGTCGATCGATGAGATTTTGAATGAGTTCTTGTCGTGCCGCTTGCTTTTCGTCGTCATTGTGACAGTCTAAGGCTTTAAATAATGGTTCGACATCCTGCTCATGAAGTAAATCAGAAATATGATTTTTTTCGACCGCACTTAGCGGCTTCTCTGAAAGCAATGATTGCACTGCATCCGCAACAGGCTGATAGTTTTCTTGTTCCTTCAAGAACGCTTGGTAATCATAAAAACGTTCAGGATCAAGTAAGCGTAAACGTGCAAAATGGCTTTCCAAGCCCAGTTGTTCAGGCGTTGCGGTAAGTAATAAAACAGATGGAATAGCGTTTGCTAATTGTTCCACCAATAAATAAGCTGCACTCGGCGCATTTTCAGACCAAGCCAAATGATGTGCTTCATCGACAATTAAACAGTCAAATTCAGCTTCAATGGCTTGTTGTACGCGATGAGGGTGAGCTTTCAACCAGTCTAGTGCACAGATAATTAAGCTTTCCGTGCTAAATGGATTAATGGCTTGTTCGGCAAAATCTTCACAACGTTCTTCATCAAATAATGAAAAATGTAAATTAAAACGACGAAGCATTTCGACAAGCCATTGATGTTGCAAGGTCTCCGGTACAATAATTAACACACGTTGTACTTTTTCAGCAAAAAGCTGGTTTTGCAAAATCATCCCCGCTTCAATGGTTTTACCTAACCCCACTTCATCCGCTAAGAGCACACGAGGATTGATACGATTTCCTACCTCTTGCGCAATATGAAGCTGATGAGGAATTAAACCCGCACGATTACCTCGTAAGCCTCGCAAAGGCGATTGAAATTGAGCTTGTTGATGCAGAAGGGTTTGATAGCGCAACGCAAAATGTTCACTGCGGTCAATTTGCGATGAAAAGAGGCGATCTTTCGCTTGGCTAAAGGAGATAATCGGAGAAAGTTCTTTTTCATTGACGATAATCTCTTCGCCTTGCATATTTTTGACTAAATAAAATAAGAGACCATTCATTTCTTGAATATCGAGGACTTTACCTTGCCAACCAGCTTGGTGATGAAGTTGTTCTCCTTTATTTAATGCAATTCGGGTTAATGGCGCTTGTGCCACCGCATAAATTCGGGTTTCATCCGAGGCAGGAAAGTGAAGGGTTACAGAACGGAAATTTAAGGCGGTAATCATCCCTAATCCGAGGCTATTTTCTGTTTCGCTAATCCAACGTTGACCGATTGCAAATGACATTATCTTCCTCTTAATGAATCTCTTAAAATGGGCCGATATTGTAGTCTGATTATAAGGGAATGCAAGGTGAAGACGAGTAAAAGCATGAAAAGTAAAGTGTGATTTTTCTCACAATAATTAAATTAAATATCACCTAAGCTTTACTTTAAAAAAGTGCGGTGTAAAAATGGCATACTTTTTCATAAAACAGGAGTGTTCCATGAATTGGACAGAACGACTTAAAGAAGAATTTTTATCCGGTTGGAAGCCTTTTGAAGTGGCATGGGTAGTTATTTTCCTTGCTGCGCAAATTATTGCTTATGTTCTTGCACCAGATAGCCCATTAGGCATGATTTCGGGTATTGCAGGTATTCTCTGTGTGGTATTGGTGAGTAAAGGAAAAATTAGCAATTATTTCTTTGGGCTTATTTTTGCTTACACCTATTTTTATGTTGCCTGGGGAAACAATTTCCTTGGTGAAATGAATACGGTGCTCTATGTGTATATCCCATCACAATTTATCGGCTATTTTATGTGGAAACAACACATGCAAAATGATAATGGTGGTGAAAGTGTAATTGCAAAAGCCTTGACGCCAAAAGGTTGGGCAATGTTACTCGTGAGTGTTGGGATTGGTACATTCTGCTTTGTGCAGGCTTTAAAAGCAGCGGGTGGGAGCTCTACAGGATTAGATGGTTTAACCACAATTATCACTGTAGCGGCGCAATTATTGATGATTTTGCGTTATCGTGAGCAATGGTTATTGTGGATTGTCTTAAATGTGCTTTCCATTTTACTTTGGGCAGAGCAGCCAGCGATGTACTTAATGTATAGTGCTTACTTACTTAACTCATTATATGGTTATTACAACTGGACGAAACTCGTCAAAGCGGAAAGCCACTAATCACATCAATAAAAAAGGGCATAGTAATATGCCCTTACATTTTCAAATAGAATGCCTTCGTTAACGCAATAAATGCTTCGGTGTACTGATTGTTTTCATCATAAATCACCAAGCTATCTTTTACCTGTGGCAAATTCTCTCGGCTAAACGTGAGCAACATCCGCTGTGGATCTTTTCCTATTTTTGTAATGACATCCGTCTGCTTGATGCAATAAAGTGCGGTTGAATTTATCAATGTTTTTCCCGCCTCATAAGGCAAGACAAAACTGATTTTTCCTTTTTCGGATAAACAACTTGCCGCCCAATTTAGCCAATCTAAATGACTTTGTTGAACATAACGGGCAAGTGCACGCTCATCATTTTTACATTCCACACCTTGCGTAAAATAAGGCGGATTCGCCACAATTAAATCATATTGATGTGCTGTTTTTTGGCAATAAGTTTGCACATCTTGGTGTGTTAAATGAAGGCGATTGTGCCATGGTGAGGCCTTAAAGTTTTCTTGCGCTTGTTGTGCTGCAAGGGGATCAAGTTCAATGGCTTCAATTTGACAATACTCATGACTTCGTTGGGCGAGCATTAATGCAACCAAGCCTGTGCCAGTCCCCATATCAAGAATACGCTGACAATCAGACACATCCGCCCAAGCACCAAGTAAAATGCCATCTGTGCCGACTTTCATTGCACAATGTTGTTGATTAATATGGAATTGTTTGAAGGTAAAGCTGCCCATAAAATCTTGCGGAAAATGACCGCACTTTCAGGTATAATCAGCCACAATTTTAACAAATTAACGCAAAATAATGAATTTATCCCCATTTGAAGAATTCGATCTTTCCCCCGAATTATTAAAAGCCTTAGAAAAGAAAGGCTACACCCGTCCAACTGCAATTCAATTAGAAGCGATCCCCGCTGCCATGGAAGAGCGAGATGTGCTCGGTTCTGCACCAACAGGTACAGGGAAAACAGCCGCATTTTTATTGCCTGCGATTCAGCATTTATTGGATTATCCGCGTCGTAAGCCAGGCGCGCCTCGCATTTTAATTTTAACGCCAACCCGTGAGTTGGCAATGCAGGTTGCAGAGCAAGCGGAAGAGTTGGCGCAATTCACGCATTTGAAGATAGCTACCATTACCGGCGGCGTGGCTTATCAAAATCATGGGGAAGTATTTAATTCAAATCAGGATATCGTGGTGGCAACACCGGGGCGTTTATTGCAATACATCAAAGAAGAGAACTTTGATTGTCGTGCGGTAGAAATGCTGATTTTTGATGAAGCAGATCGCATGTTGCAAATGGGCTTTGGCCAAGATGCAGAGAAAATTGCCGCTGAAACACGTTGGCGTAAACAAACTCTTCTTTTCTCTGCCACATTAGAAGGGGAGTTATTAGTTGATTTTGCAGAACGTTTATTAAATGATCCGGTAAAAATTGATGCCGAGCCAAGCCGTCGTGAGCGTAAAAAAATCAACCAGTGGTATTATCACGCCGATAGCAATGAACATAAAATTAAGTTACTTGCACGTTTTATCGAAACTGAGAAAGTGAGCCGTGGTATTGTATTTGTTCGTCGTCGCGAAGATGTACGAGAACTTTCTGACACTTTGCGTAAACGTGGCATTCGCTCTACTTATCTAGAAGGCGATATGGCACAAACGCAACGTAATAACGCTATTGATAAATTGAAATCAGGTGTTGTTACGGTGTTAGTGGCTACTGATGTGGCTGCTCGCGGGATTGATATTGATGATGTGACGCATGTCATGAACTTCGATTTACCTTACAGTGCAGATACATATTTGCATCGTATTGGTCGTACCGCTCGTGCAGGAAAAAAAGGCACGGCTGTTTCTTTTGTTGAAGCACATGATTACAAATTGCTCGGTAAAATTAAACGCTACACGGAAGAGCTTTTGAAAGCTCGTATTTTAGAAGGCTTAGAACCTCGTACCAAACCACCAAAAGATGGGGAAGTAAAATCTATGTCTAAAAAACAAAAAGCACGAATTAAAGAAAAGCGTGAAGAAAAGAAAAAGTCAGAGGTGAAGAAGAAAACCAAACTTCGTCATAAAGATACGAAAAACATTGGTAAACGCCGTAAACCAAGCGCAGAAAAAGCAACAGAGAAACAATAAAAAAATAGCCGCACTCATTAAGTGCGGTTATTTTTTTGACTATTTATGAACTTGGCTACCGATTAAGCCACCTAATGCGGCACCGCCTAATGTCGTTGCGGCATTACCGCCAATCATATAGCCTGCTGCGCCACCAATAGCCGCGCCAGCTGTTGTATTTTTTTGAGTGCGACTCATATTCCCACATGCTGCAAGGGAAATAACAGTCATCGCGATAACAAGTGATTTTCCAATTAATTTCATAGGATCTCTCCGTGTTTAACATATAAAACTATCTATCATGATAGTAATCCGTAAGACAAACAGAGATGAATGAAAGTTCAGAAATATGCTTTTTCGATGATTTTTTAAACAACCAGATGTATTAATCTTTCGTTTGATCTAATACTTTCGCAACGACTTTCAGATATTCAATTGCCAAACTATGATGTCCCGTACTCGCATTAAACACTAAATCTTCACTTAATACACCACAAGGCATATCCTCTGGGATCTTACCGTCCTCATAAGCTTGATAATCGTCTCGCCAGTCACCATCAAAATAATAGTGTTCTAAGGTTTTCATTTTGGGTAAGAAGACTTGCCATTTTTCAAGTAATTGTTCCGCTTCGACTAAGAAACTTTCCGCTTCATTGAGAAGGTTTTCCATTTCTGAAATTTTATCTAAGCGTGATTGAGATAACATAGGTTTCTCCAAAATAAGGTAAAAATAAACCGCACTTTATGCGAACAAAGTGCGGTGAGTTTATCACGAGTTTTTTACTTACACATCATAAGTAGTGGATGCAGTGTTACCGCCATGACCTGTCCAGTTGGTGTGGAAGAATTCACCGCGTGGTTTGTCGGTACGCTCATAAGTATGTGCGCCGAAGTAGTCACGTTGTGCCTGCAATAAGTTTGCTGGTAAACGGGCTGACGTGTAACCATCTAAGAAGGTAATAGCTGATGCCATACAAGGCATTGGAATGCCTACTTCGATAGATTTTGCGACCACTTTACGCCAGTCACTTAATGCGTTTTCTAAAATGCCTTTGAAGTAACTATCTGAACCTAAGAAGATTAAATCTGGGTTCGCTTCATATGCATCACGAATGTTACCTAAGAAACGGCTACGGATAATACAACCTTCACGCCATAACAACGCTGTTGCGCCGTAGTTGATGTTCCAGCCAAATTGTTCAGAGGCTTCGCGAATCAGCATAAAGCCTTGTGCGTAAGAAATGATTTTTGATGCTAATAAGGCTTTACGTACTGCTTCAATCCACACTTTTTTGTCACCTTCAACCGGTTGAATTGTTTTGCCAAATAATTGATTAGCGGCAACACGTTGATCTTTAAATGAAGAGACGCAACGAGCAAAGACAGATTCAGTGATTAAGGTTAATGGAATACCGAAATCTAATGCATTGATACCCGTCCATTTACCTGTCCCTTTTTGACCTGCTGTATCTAAGATTTTTTCAACTAATGGCTCACCATCGGCATCTTTATAACCAAGAATATCGGTGGTGATATCGATTAAATAGCTATCTAGTTCAGTTTTTTTCCATTCTGCGAAGATAGCTTGCATTTCTTCATAGCTTAAGCCTAAACCTTCTTTTAAGAATTGGTAAGCTTCACAGATTAATTGCATATCGCCATATTCGATACCATTGTGAACCATTTTCACAAAGTGGCCAGCGCCTTCACCGCCAACCCAGTCACAGCAAGGTTCGCCTTGTTCGGTTTTAGCAGAGATTGCTTGGAAGATTGGTTTAACATATGGCCATGCTTCGTGGTTACCTCCCGGCATGATAGATGGTCCGTGACGAGCACCTTCTTCACCGCCCGAAACACCCGAACCGATAAAGCGAATGCCTTTTTCAGCCAATGCTTTAACACGACGGTTGGTGTCCGGATAGTTTGAGTTACCGCCATCAATAATGATGTCGCCTTCTTCTAAGTGCGGTAGTAATGCATCAATGAATTGATCCACCACCTCACCCGCACGCACCATTAACATCACTTTGCGCGGTTTTTCTAATTTAGCGGCTAAATCTTCTAAAGAGTATGCGCCGATAATGTTTGTGCCTTTTGCCGCACCTTGTAAAAACTCATCCACTTTGGATGTGGTACGGTTATACGCCACCACTTTAAACCCGTGGTCGTTCATATTTAAAATGAGGTTTTGCCCCATTACGGCTAAGCCGATAACACCGATGTCGCCTTTTACTGACATTGTTTTCTCCTGTTTGTAGGGTGCAACTTATGGCACCGATTTGAATATTAAAATAATGTAATCATAAACTCTGTTTTAGGTATTGGGTAAGTAAAAACAAATTTTGAATCAAAATCTCTAAGATATTTTCTTATCGTTTCATCTTCGACTTTACTATGAATACCTAAACACCATAAAAATCTATCTGTTGGACGATTGCTTTCTCTAATCTGATCATATTTTTCAATATCAGAAAGCATTCGTCTTATACATTCTGAAGCACTGCGATGTTGTTTTATCTCAATAGGAATTGGACTATGCGCCTTTTTCTGTCTAATGAGTAAATCAATAGCACAACAATCTCTTAATTTATTTTTTCTTTTATCTAAGTCATATCGTATTTCTCTTGAAAACTCCGATACCTCATCAGGTAATGAATTAAGATAAATCATTAATTCAACTTGTAACCAAATCTCCCAACCTGTAATGCTTAATTCATCAAATTGATTCAACTTACTTTTTATTTCATTTCTATCAAAGAATTTTTTAAAAATCCTTTTTAGAAATTCGAAATCTTTCTCAAGTTTAGTCATTAAATATGAACTCAAATTATTAAATGAATAAATTAAATCCTAACCTCACGATGGAGGCGTCTCCCGACGCATGCCCATACAGCGAGTAACTAGCGCGCGTCAGGAGACGCGCGCTATCTAATCCCCCAAAAGTGCGGTCATTTTTCTAACCGTTTTTAGTTTTCTCGACGGATTGGCAAAACCGCCGACATTAATTAACCAAAAATCGCTTTTAATTGTGCTTTATCTAAAATCACATCGCCGTTTTCAAGTACCAGTGCCGGGATGCCGATATAGCCGTTTCTCTTGGCATCATCGAAAGCCGGATGGTTATCACGCAGTTTTAGAAAGGCTTTGAAATTTAAACGGTCGCCGGCCATATCCAAGGCATCATATTCAACATGTAACGCTTTTAATTCCTCGACAAACGGTTCGGTGTC
Organism: Haemophilus parainfluenzae ATCC 33392; assembly: GCF_031191205.1. Lineage (NCBI taxonomy): Bacteria > Pseudomonadati > Pseudomonadota > Gammaproteobacteria > Pasteurellales > Pasteurellaceae > Parahaemophilus > Parahaemophilus parainfluenzae. The sequence goes on from NZ_CP133470.1 coordinate 964,281, forward strand.
GGGGCACCAAGGGGCAAAATATAAAATAGGTTTCATTGTTATTCCCTCACATAGCGCACGTTTCCTAACGTGTGCCTTTATCTACAAGCACACGCTATGAAGCGTGCGCTATCAAAATCCCAAAAGTGCGGTCGTTTTTTCAAACGTTTTTTCCTAACACAAAATCCGCCGCCATTTGAGAATGCAATTTAGCCGTGTCGAAAAACGGCAATGGCGAGTCGCTTTGATTAACCAACAATCCGATTTCCGTACACCCTAAAATTACGCCTTCTGCCCCCTGATTTTTCAATTTATCAATGATTTTTAAATAAAATGCTTTTGATGTCGGTAAAAATTTACCCACACAAAGCTCATCAAAAATAATTCGATGGATTTCGTTTTGAGTTTCATCAATTGGCACAATCGGCATAATGCCTCTCTGCTGTAAACCGTCGCGATAAAAATTATCGCTCATAGTAAATTTTGTACCGAGCAAAGCCACTTTATTTAAGCCTCGCGATTTAATAGCATCTGCCGTAGCATCTAAAATATGCAAAAACGGAATTGAAATAGCTTGTTCAATTTGTGGTGCAACTTTATGCATGGTATTGGTGGCAAGCACAATACCCTCTGCACCAATCATCTCTAATTTTTTTCCTGCTTCAGCGAGAATCTCTCCGGCTCGTTGCCATTCACTTTGTTTCTGGCATTGCACAATTTCTTCAAATTCCACACTCACCATGACAATAGGCGCAGAAATATTCCCGCCTTTTTTCTGATTCACTAAACGATTGATCTCAGTGTAATAAGTTGCCGTACTTTCCGGGCTCATTCCACCGATAATACCTAATATTTTCATATCACCTTCCTATGATGGTGCACGTTTCCCAACGTGTGCCTTTATCTACAAGCACAGGCTATGAAGCGCACACTATCAGAAATCTATCTTCTTGCTACGCAAAAGTGCGGTCATTTTTTCAATTATTTTTTATTTACGCTGGCGCGCGTCTCCCGACGCGTGCCTTACAAATTTAGTAAGTTATCAGCACGCGTCAGGAGACGCGCGCTATCTAAGGGTATAAGAAGCTTGTTTCAGATATCCTATAGCAAAACTTCTTTTAAATTTCTCTAATTAAAGAGCTACCTTGCTCTAACGTATCTAGCCACTGCCATTTTTCATGACCGATGAGTTTACTTTCTTCTAAAGAAAATGTTGTATAGCAACGCCCCAAACGATTTTCTAGAGATTGATTTAAATGTTGATACGTAAATTCAATTTGAGTATCGTCAACCCATTTCCCAATTAAAAAGCCTTTTAAAATTTCACCGCCACCATATTCGGCCCAAATCATTTTACCTTGTTGATGGTAATGAAATTCTGTTTGGCTACTCACCTCACCATTTACGGTGTTTTCAACAGCAACAAATTTTTTATTATCTAAATTCAACATTAAAGTCACTCTGCATCTAATTCATCTGTATCTTATTTTTGCATAATGTAATGCATTTCTACATTTTTCGCTTTTGCGGCTTTTTCTAGATCTGCTTTATCACTTTGACTATCTCCAACAAGGTATAAAGATACATCTTTGCCGACCTTTTCTGCATTATTTAGTCCATACATAGCAACTGCTTTATTCACAGATTGACTGTTCCCTGCAATTCCGATGTGTAAATTATCTGTAGCTAAAAGAGATACGAGTCGTTTTCCTGAAGTACCACCTGCGGTTCTAATCGTTGCTACAAGCATTCCATTTGAAACTGGGTTTCCTGCTTCTGGAACTTGAAGCATTACTGAGCGATTATCTTTTGGCATTTGTGCCGCTAACTGATCTAAAGATGGACCAGATGAACAAGCAAATAACAAAGTTGAAGTAAGTAGTACAAACAATTTTTTCATTTTTGTCTCCATACCATTCTAATAAATTAACTCTTCGTCCATGCACTCATATGCTGCGTAAATCCAATATGTGGATAATAATCCACGGCTTGTGGAGCTGATAAAAGCACAATTTTGGCTTGTGGATGTAACGCCTGTTTGGTGTGTTCAATTAACTGCAAGCCGATACCTTGTTTTTGATATTGTTCGTCCACCGCCAAATCAGATAAATAACAGCAGTAGACAAAATCCGTCACGGAACGTGCGACACCCACTAATCGTTCACCATCCCAAGCGGTGATTAATAAATCCGCATGGTGCAACATTGCTGCGACACGCTTTTCATCCTCTAACGGACGGCGTGCCCCGAGCGTTGTTTTATTTAGCAGTGCAATAAATTGCTCAACTGAAATAGGGTAGTTTGTTTTATAGCTGATCATTTTAAGTTTCCTTCTATGCTAAAAACGGGATATTGGCGTGCGTGAAACGTGATTTCTCACACGCTATAAGCGTAAATTTCTATTTAACGTTAAGCTCGCTCACAAAAGTCGGCAATCCGCCCCATGCTCCACCAATAAAGCCTTTACTAGAACCAGAAGTATGTTCCGCTGTAGTGATGAAAGTTTTGCCATTCCATGCTGCTTCGTAGCCATACCAGCTCTCAGCAAGGCCACTAGATTTATATGATCCTTCTACAATTAAAGCATTAAGCTTCTCATCATAATATGCAAAGTTGTATTGATCTTCCAATACTTGTTCTACTTTGCTCAGTTTGTCATCGAGTACAGCATAGTAATTGGTGCTTTGATAAGCACCTCTAACACAGAGTGCTTCAGCTAATACCTTGTTTTGTGTTAAGGGATAAAGTGTTATATCTTGGCTTGTTATATCCTCATCATCACAGCTATTAGCTTTACGTAATAGTGCGAGCACGTTATCGTATTGTTTTTCGCCCCGTTTTAATTCCGTGGTTTTACGGTTATTCACACTTACCACCTCAATTTTTGGTGCAGGCTGTGGTGCTAATACCGCATGTTTCTCTTGTCCCTTACAAATTAACGCTGATGGCGTATTTAAACGCTGTTGGAATTCATCCATTTTGAGCATGGCTGCCGCTGCACCTTTGTCTGACACTTTGAGCGTGGTTTTTCCATAGGTGAGACGAATTTCGCTTTCTTTTTTCAATCCGCTAAGTAGTGCCTTAGTTTGCGCCTCAGTGAGTTTATCTGGGTTCTCATCAGAAATATGTTTGACTGTGCCTAATGATTTGCCATTTAGCCAAATTTCAATGTCTTGACCGACTTGAACATCACGGTCGGCTTCACCGAATGGTGAAATAGTGAGTTTCCCTTCAACAGCAGCATTTTCACCTGCTGCGCGAGTAAATAAAATAGAAACTGGATCGTCTCCTTCCTCTTGATAACCTGCCATACGACAAGTTCCAAGATTATCACAAATCAAATCCCAGTCTTGATAAGTCTTTTCAAACCCTTTTAACGATGGTGCTGCCATTGCAGTAAGTGGTAATAGTGAGAGAAGAATAACTTTTTTCATGTTATAAATGCCTAAAAGAAGATTTGCAAAAAACAGAGGAAATCTGCCCGCTTACAAGTGGGCAGTGGTTTTTATTTAACGTTCATCTCGCTCACAAAAATCGGCAATCCGCCCCAAGCTCCACCTGGAAACCCTTTGCAAGAACCTGAGGGATATTCTTTAGTACGGATAAAAGTTTTACCGTTCCATACGGCTTCCTGCCCATGCCAACAATCTCCAAGACCACGCGCTTTAAATGATCCTTCTATCTTTAAAATGTGGGTGTTTTTATCATAATCAGCATAGTTGTATCGATTTTCGAGTACTTGTTCAACTTTGCTTAATTTTCCATCTAACACGGCATAGTAATTAGTGTAATTATAGGCACTACTGCTACAAATAGCTTCAGCTAGCACTTTACCTTTCGTTAGCGGGTAAAGTGTGATTTGTTTATTCCATACATCATCTTTATGAAGTTCATAACAGTAATTTTCTGCATCTTCATTCGTCCCATTACTTTTACGTAATAATGCTAATACCGTATCAAACTGTTTTTCACCGCGTTTTAATTCCGTAGTTTTACGGTTATTCACACTTACGGCCTCAATCTTGGGTGCAGCCTGTGGCGCTAATACCGCATGTTTTTCTTGACCTTGACGAATGAGTGCGGAAGGCGTATTTAAACGTTGTTGAAATTCATCCATTTTGAGCATCGCGGCAGCTGCACCTTTATCAGAGACTTTTTCCTTAAACTCACCAAAAATCACTTCAATACTTGCGTTTCCTTTTAGTGCAGTGAGTAATTCTGTCGTTTGTTTTTCACTTAATTTTGCGTTCCCCTCTTCTGAGAAATTTTGGATCGTACCGAGTGATTGACCATTTAAGATAATTTCAGCTGTTTTATTACCCAGTTCATCGGGTAATAATGCTAATTGCGCCGTCACAGGTGCTTGCTCCCCCGCACTTCGAGTAAATAAAATCGAAACAGAATGCTCAGAGCCATCTCCTTCTGGATAACCCGCCATATTACAAGTGCCGGTATTATCACAAATTAAATCCCAGTTTTGATAAGTCTTTTCAAACCCTTTCAACGATGGTGCAGCCATTGCAGCTACTGGCAATAAAGTTAATAACAATATTTTTTTCATCTCGAAGTTCCTTTTTTGATGGGCGTATTACAATAATGCTGCTGCCGCTTTATCCAAATACCATTCCGTCACCCCATTTTTTGCTTTAATTTTGGCTGCAGGATAAGGCAGGTTTTCGGCTGGCGTGGTTTGGATTTCTTTTAAAATATTCGCTTTGCTTTCGCCAGTGACTAAGTAGGTAATGCGTTTGGCTTGTTCGATGAGTTTGGCTGTTTTAGAAATGCGGATTTGACCGCTTTCAGGATGTTTTGCAATGACAGCAAGATTTTCATCATCAAAATGGGTTTGATGTGGGAAGAGAGAAGCGGTATGACCGTCAGTTCCCATACCTAAAATGATCCAATCAAAAACACCGTTTGGAATGACCGCACTTAATTCTTCTTCAAAGCGTTTTAACTCAAAGTGAGGTTCATTTTCGCCACAAATTCGGTGGATATTTTCTGCGGGAATTTGAATATGATCGAATAAGAGCTTTTGCACTTCACCGTAGTTGCTTTCTGGATTGGTTGGTTGAACCATGCGATCATCGCCCCACCAAAAATGCAGATTCTTCCAGTTGATTTGTTCGGTATAAGGCGCTTTGGCTAAAGTTTTGAATAACAGCTTAGGCGTTGAACCTCCAGAAAGAGAAATATGCACAGGGTGATTTAATTGGCTATAAATCACAAATTCTTGAGCAATCTTTTCAACAGCATGCTGAGCTGTTGGGAAGGTAATGGTGTTCATGTTTGTTTCTCTCTATTCGGTGATAAGCCTTCTTCTATTTATTGAAGAAGGCGAGATATTGATGATTAAACCTTTTTCTTCATTTTACCGCTTGGTTTACGCCATACGCGACCACTTTTCGCAATGAGTTTTTCAGCGGCAACTGGTCCCCAAGTACCCGCTTCATATTCATGAACTCGACCGCCTGCGTCTTTGTAGTCTAAAATCGGTTGAACAAATTTCCATGCAGCGTGTACGGCATCAGTACGCGCAAAGAGTGTCGCATCGCCTTTCATCGCATCAAGTAATAAGCGTTCATAAGCCGTGAGTACTTGCTCGTCGGCTAAATCGGCATAACGGAAATCCATTGATACTTCTTTGGCTTCAAAGCCTGCACCTGGTTTTTTCAAACCAAAGCGCATTGAAATGGCTTCATCAGGCTGAATACGAATGATCAATTTATTTTCTGGTGCATTTTGGCTGAATACAGGGTGTGGAGTAGTTTTAAAATGAATTACAATTTCCGTCACACGTGCCGGTAAGCGTTTCCCTGTACGCACATAGAAAGGTACGCCAGCCCAACGCCAGTTTTCGATTTCGCAACGTAATGCCATAAAGGTTTCAGTGCGAGAGTTAGCTGGAACGCCTTTTTCTTGTAAATAGCCTTTGACTTCTTTGCCATCAATTTCCGCTGCAGTATATTGACCAAGCACTAAGTTGTGCTCAACGTCATCTTGCGTTAATGGACGTAAAGAATGCATGACTTTGGCCACTTCATCACGCATTGAGTTCGCATTAATGATTGCGGGCGGTTCCATTGCTACCATGGCTAAAACTTGTAATAAGTGGTTTTGGAACATATCACGCATTGCACCAGAGCCATCATAATAACCGCCACGCTCTTCTACACCAATTGATTCAGCACCGGTAATTTCCACATAATCAATGAAATTACGGTTCCAGAGAGGCTCAAACCACCCATTTGAGAAACGTAAAACAAGTAAGTTTTGTACGGTTTCTTTACCAAGATAATGGTCAATACGATAGATTTGATGTTCTTCAAAGAAACGATGAATTTGGACGTCGAGTTCTTGTGCTGTTTTTTCATCGTAACCAAAAGGTTTTTCGACAATAATACGTTTCCAACCGTCTTTTTCTTCGTTTAAACCATGAGCTGCAAGGCATTCTGGAATCACACCATATAAGCTTGGTGGTGTGGACATATAGTAAAGGGTGTTGCCATTCGTTTGATATTTAGTATGTAATTCTTCTAAACGAGGTACTAATTTACCGTAATCGGCTGCATCAGATGTATTTACGGCTTGATAATAGAGATGGCTACAAAAAGCGTCTAGCGTTTCTGGTGTGGTTTCTTCTGTTTCAAGTAGCGCTTCACGCATTTTTTCACGGAAAGTATTATCGTTTAATTCTGAACGCGCGACACCCAATACAGAAAATTTGTTTAAACGACCAAATTTGAACAGATTATAAAGTGCTGGAATGAGTTTACGGTGAGTCAAATCACCGGAAGCACCAAAAATCACGATACAGTTATTATTAGTTTGCATATTATTCCTTATTGTTCCGAGTAGTTTTTTTAAATAATGCAATATATTACTGCACTTTACCAATCGAACCAATCAATTAAATTGAAAGACAGATGCCCAATTTTGTGTATTATCTGACACCATCACAAAGTTTGGATTAATTAAATTTTCACGCTGGTTATAGGTGAGTGGCTGAAAGTGTGGATCGAAAATTCCGCCATTGATTTCAGCTAATAAAATTTCAGAACCTGCCGTGTCCCATTCACCGGTTTTACCGAGGCGAATATAGCAATCAACGGTTCCTTCTGCGACTAAACCACTTTTTAAACTACTAGAACCGACCACCGTAAATTTGCATAACAAATTCTTCGTTAAAATTGACCGCACTTTTTCTTGTGAAGTGGTCGCGCCAACGGCGATTTTTAACGGTTTTGTAAGATCAATTTTTCTTGGCTGTAAGCGTGTTATCTCTTTGTTACTTTGTTTGAATGCCCCAAAACCTTTCATTGCGTAATAGGTGATATTCAAAATAGGGAAGTGAATCACACCCAGTACAGGTTGGTGGTTTTGCACGAGTGTAATTAACACCGAAAATTGATCTGTGCGATCGATAAATTGCTGTGTACCATCAAGGGGATCGATTAGCCAATAAGTTTGCCAAGTTTGGCGTTGTTTAAAGGGAATATTGCAATTTTCCTCTGAAAGAACAGGAATATCAGGGAAAAGTGCGGTCAATTTTTCGATTAAAAATTGGCTGACAAATAAATCTGCTTCCGTGACAGGGGTATTATCCGATTTAGTTTGTATTTTCACATCCTGTTGGTAAAAACGAGCTAAATGTTTTCCTGCTTCATTGGCGAGTTTAAGGATTTGATCGAGAAGAGATTGAGATAATAGCATGCTTATTTTCTACTTTGATTTAGGCAATAGCAGTGGCAGGATAATGATTGTATAGATTGTCATAATAATAGAACCGCTAAGTACGAATAATGCTCGATCAGTAAGGTATTTTGTATTGGGAGCTATTATCAAATTACCTGTACTCCAGTAACAAAAAACAATAATAAACGAGAGAAAGAGGATTTTTTTCCATTGATATCGAAGGTAACCACAGCGTTTAGTAAAATAGGCAATAATGATTGTGGGTACGGTGAATAACCAAAATGTCAAAAAAAAAACCGAATAAGGCTGAGTCAAAATAGCCTTCTCGGTAATAGTCTAGTTCAAAAACAACATAAGCTATACTACTTCCAATCACTTGTGTAATAAGTGGAAAGAGAATAATTGCATTCAAATAGGGGGATTGAGTTGACATTTTATACTCCTGTAATAGGCTATCCGAAGATAGCCTATTTTCATCTGTTATTTTGATCTCTTCGCACGTAATACGCGAGAAATGAAAACAAAAATACCAAAGATGAATACGGCAAGACCAAGTAATTCACCCATATTATCCCAGTTTTCTAATTCTAAGGCTAATGGTGCTTCAGAGCCGCCTGATGTCACTGAGGCTGCGATAATGAAAGCTAAAATTACGCCCATTAAGCTTTCCCCCACAATTAAACCAGCTGCAAAAAGTGTACCGAAACGTTCTGCTTTTTTCTCCACTTCAGTATTGTTAGTGCGTTTTGCATAGCTCTTAATATTGCGAGTGATAAGCCATGCCATCACAGCACCGACCACAACCGGCATATTGATTGATGGTGGTAAGTAAATACCAATACCTACCGCTAATACTGGTAAGGCAAAGCGACCTTTGCTGGTTTTACGCATAAATGCATCCACAATAATCAATACAATACCTAACCCCACACCAGTTAAAATATAAGTCCATTCTAAATGGTTGGTAAAAATACCTTGTGAGATGGTGGTCATAATGGTTGCTTGCGGTGCAGAAAGCGCTTGCGTTGGGTCCATGTCTGGACGCGGTAATGCACCCGTGAAGCCATAAGCGTGGTATAAAATTTCTAATACTGGCGCAATCACTAACGCACCAACGAAACAACCGATAATCAATGCAACCTGTTGTCTCCAAGGGGTGGCTTCAACTAGAAGACCGGTTTTTAAGTCTTGCAAGTTATCGTTTGAAATCGTTGCTGTGGTTAAAACGATCGATGCGGTGAACAAGGTTAATGCGGTTAAGAATTTTTGACCATCTGCAGTTTCAAATAAGCCACTGCTTTTACCAATGGTTACTAAAACAAGTGAAATCACGATCACAGAAATAATCCCAATACCTGAAATTGGGCTAGAGGATGAACCAACTAATCCCGCCATATAACCCGATGCCGCTGCGACGAAGAAACCAATTAACACAGCAAGTAGAGTACAAACCACCACTAATAAAATGGCAAGTTCAGCAGAAATTGGTGCCGTAGCAACGAAGTGATATAAAGAAATTACGATTAACACGACAGTCGCCAATAAAATGTAAATGATGGTTTTTGGTGATAAGTCGATATCAATACGATTTTCTGATTCAGCTTGTGAGCCTTTTAACATACGGAAAGAATGAACCATCCCTTCAATCATTGGTTTGAGAAGGATTAATAATGTCCAAATCGCTGCAATACCGATAGTACCTACACCGATAAAGCGAACTTTGGTTTTCCATTCGGTCATCGCGTAGCTCATGATGGAAGCATCTGTAGGCATATCCCCTGTTGCGGTGAAATAAGGCACAGCCACACCCCAAGCGAGGAATGTACCGAATAACATCGCAAGACCGCCTACGATACCAATTAAGTAACCCGCACCGACTAATGCAAGAGAGAAACCCATAGGTAATTGGAAAACGGCTTTACCGTTAGAGAACCATGCACTTGCGCTGTCAGACATGACACGTAATGCATTAGTTAAGAACGCAACAGTTCCCGCGAAAATACCGCCATAAGCAATATCTTTTACGCCACTGTCGCTTTCGTCATTATTGCCTGCTTTTAAGATTTCAGCTGCAGCCACACCTTCAGGGTAAGGTAAGTCGCTGTTTACCACCATTGCACGACGTAGTGGAATAGTGAATAGTACGCCCAACGTACCGCCAGAGGCACAGATAAGTACAGTTTGCCAGAATGGGAATTCCTGCCAGTAACCCATCATTAATAGACCTGGAATAACGAAAATAACAGAAGACAATGTCCCCGCTGATGAAGCCTGGGTTTGCACCATGTTATTTTCTAAGATACTGGAATCCTTGAAGAATTTTAAAATTGCCATAGAGATTACGGCAGCTGGAATGGAGGAGGCGAAAGTCATCCCCACTTTAAGACCCAAATAAACGTTAGATGCAGTGAAGATCACTGTAATTAACGCGCCAAGGAACATTCCTCGGAAGGTCAATTCTTTTAAATTATCATGCGACATAAATTTTCCTGTTTATTTTGAAAAATGGTGATACATTCTCAAAAAAAGAACATTTATGCAAGTTTTATTTAAAGTTAATCGCTTGCGATTAGAATTTATCTAAATTTATTCGATTTATTTACGTTTTCTCAAAAAATCTCGTAAAGAATAAAGTGCAGCTAGGTTTCTGGCTTCATTAAATTCATCACTGACTAAAAGCGTATCAAGTTGCGATAAAGGATAACGCACGATTTCTAATGGTTCAGGCTCATCGCCTTCTAGTTGATTTGGATACAGATCTTCACCTAATAACACGTGCATTTTATGTCCCATAATTTGTGGATTGATCTTCATCGTGCGTAAAAATGTCCATTTTTTTGCCCCCAAGCCAATTTCTTCCTGTAATTCACGATTCGCACTTTGTTCGGGTGTTTCTCCCGTATCCATTCCACCTTTTACAAAGCCTAACTCATATTGTTCTGTTCCGACTGCGTATTCACGAACCAGGAGTAAATCTTCACCATCAATGGCAATCACTATCACTGAATCTCGATTGAAAGGGCGGAAGCGTTCATAAGTGCGGTCAATTCCATTAGAGAATTTGAGATCAACAGCTTGAATTTCAAACAAACGGGATTTTGCCACCGTAGAAAGGGAGAGAATGTGTGGAAGTTGTTTTTTCATGATATTAGCCCTATTATCTTGTCATTGGCTCATCATACGCAAAGTGAGAGAAATAGGAAGAGTTATGGCTGAAAATAACGAAGTGCGTTTAGATAAATGGCTTTGGGCGGCGCGTTTTTATAAAACTCGTAGCATTGCGAAAGCGATGATTGAAGGGGGCAAAGTCCATTACAACGGTCAGCGTGCCAAAGTAAGTAAAAATGTAGAAATCGGGGCGATGATTAAACTTCGCCAAGGCAGCGATGAAAAAGAAATTGAAGTGATTGCGTTGAGCGATCAACGTCGTGGTGCACCTGAGGCTCAACTGCTTTACCAAGAAACAGCACAGAGTGTGAAAAAACGGGAAGAAATGGCGTGGGCAAGAAAAAATAATGCGCTTTCAATGCCACACCCGGATCGTCGTCCAAATAAAAAAGAACGTCGAGATTTATTGAAATTTAAACATCAAGATGAGTTTTAAAAAACAAAAGTGCGGTCAAATTTGACCGCACTTTGAAAATATTATTTACTATTTAAGTACATTACCATCTAATGCTACGTTAAATGCTTTTCCGCCTTTAACTCCTGGAATGATGACCTGAGGGCTATCGAAGTTACAAGTTTTATCTTTAAGCATATCACACGGTAGGGCGCAAAGCGAAGGGGCTGGGCTAGGCTTACAAGATGAACCTCCTTTCGCTTGGCAATTTTCAACCGCCATTTCTTTAGCGTGCTCAGGAATGATGCTATTTCCGAAGTAATCTCTCATACCACTACTATCTCGACCACTAGCTAGCCCTAAACACATATTACTTATACCAATCACTAATTGGCAGTCTTTGCCACCATACTCTTGACATTGTTTTAGTGAATCTTGTTTGGCTTGCTCAAGAGTACTATAAGCTGCATCAGAAGCCCACATCATTTGATTTATTTCTGGAGTGCGAACAATTGCAGCCCATAATCTAGGTTTAATTTTGCGTTTTTTTAGTTCTTCTGGTGTAGCAATTTTTACTGCTTCTTGATACTCACCACAACCAAATTCTTTTTCAATGTCTCCAAACCCTGTGGCATCTCTAATAGATGTGATTTTATGGCTTGCATCCGTAAATACATAAGTCCATGTATGGCCACCAGTATATACTTTTTCTGTTGTTAGAAAGATTGTTCTAGCGTTTCTGCCAACTTCATAGGTTTGTAAATCATAAAGAGCAAGTCGATAAGCGTGAATATAACTTCTTTCATTGTCTTTAAAGCATTGATAAGATTCATCCGGTAAACGTTTTCGAGCAAAAAACTCATAGTCTTCTTTACCATGCCAGTATAAAGTGTCTAATGGGTTATACATTGTTGAGCAACTTGTTAAAAAGAGTGTAAACGCAACTAGAAAAATTAGCTTAATCTTATGAGATAACATGAGATATATTTCCTTATTATGAGATATATTTCCTTATTAAAAGATACGTGATAATAATATAGTGATTTGCTCAGGTTATCAGATTTTATTGTAAGTATAAAGTGAATATTTTTATAGGTTTAAATACAAAAAGTGCGGTCAATTTTGACCGCACTTTGTGTACTAATGATTTTTATGACTTGTACTGTAGAGAATTTTGTCGGTATAAGCCATTGCAATTGCCGAAATCAAGAAAGAAAAATGAATAATCACTTCCCACATAATCGTTTTTTCAGGAATTTTTGAGGCATTCACAAAGGTTTGCAATAAGTGAATCGACGAAATACTGATAATTGACATGGAAAGTTTAACTTTCAGCACAGTTGCATTCACATGACTCATCCATTCAGGTTGATCGGGATGATTTTTCGTACGAAGTTTTGAAACGAAAATCTCATAACCACCTAATGTTACCATTACTAATAAGTTAGCAATCATCACTACATCAATGAGATTGAGTACAGCGAGCATAATGGTATCCGCATCCATTTCATTAACATTGGTTAAAAGGTACCACAAGTTTTTCATAAACTTGTAAGCATAGATGCCTTGCACGACAATTAAACCTAAGTAAATAGGCACTTGTAGCCAGCGACTTGCAAAAATTGTTTTGCTTAGAAAACTGGTTTGTTCGTTATATTTTACATATGGATCCGTGATTTCTTTTTGTTCCATAGCCATAAATTCTCCTACAAATAAAAATTGAAATAAAAAAAGCGGCAAGAAAATAGCCGCTTTTAAAGAAAAATTCAACAGATATACTTCATTTTACCCCGTTCTCGTTAGTGATAAGAGATAGACGCGTTAAATCTACGTCATTATTGATTAATTCAATGTTTGGCATAGTCTTGTTAGCCTTTGCTGACAAGTCTTTAAAACGCTCCACTTTTCCCACTAAACCTTGTTGCCCTACAAGAGCGGTAACGGTACTGTTATATTGATTGCTTACGGTGGAAAGGGTATTGCCCAGTTTGCTCAATCGTTCTGCCACCAAGCATATTTGGTTATAAATTTCGCCTGCTTTCTCTGCGATTTCTTTGGCTTCGGCATTGCCGCGTTCGATACGCCATAAATTCGCCACCGTGCGTAGAATTGGCATGAGGGTCGTGTGTGAAACCATAATGACATTTTTCTCATACCCATAATTAAACAGACTTGGGTCTAATTTTAAGGCTTCAATGTAAGCGGGTTCCACAGCGATGAACATCAAGACAAAATTAGGGCTGCGCATGCCAATCAAATTGCTGTAATCCTTGCGGTGCAAGTCATCAATGTGATTTTTCAGCGCTTTAATATGCTCCCTTAGTAAACGCTCACGTTCAAATTCATCCTCAGAATTGACCGCACTTTCGTAAGCATTCAATGACATTTTGCTATCAATGATGATGTTTTTCTCATCGGGCAAATTGAGCACAAAATCAGGATAGTTTCGACCGCCTTGTTCATCTTTAAAATGCGCTTGTGCGCTGTAATGCACGTTTTCAATCAAGCCAGCCAACTGAAGTGCGCGCTCAAGTTGTATTTCTCCCCAATTGCCTAAGGTTTTCTTTTCCCCTTTTAGTGCAGAGGTTAAATTATTAGCTTCTTGCGACATATTTAAGCCAATTTCCAACACCTTTTTGATTTCCGCTTCTAAACCCGCATTACCTTTTACGGATTCTGAATGGATTTCATTCACTCGTTTTTGAAAGCCTTCAATTTGCTCACGGAAAGGTTTCAACAGCGTTTCCAATGCCGTTTGATTGGTTTGATTAAAGGATTGGCTTTTTTCTTCCAAAATACGGTTAGCTAGATTTTGGAATTCCACGCCTAGTTGTTGTTTGGATTGCTCAATATGCTGTTGCTGTTCAGCAAAATGCTTTTCTTTTTCGGAAAGGGTGGTTTTGAGCTCCGTTAATTCTTGTGAAAGTGCAGTCAATTTTTCTTGTGTTTTTTGCTGCTCTTGTTCTTTTCGCAGCACATTTTCTTGCGCTTGTTGTAATTGACATTGTAAGCTTTCTGCTTGTGCCGATGCTATCCCAAAGCGTTCTTTTAATGCAGTGATTTGCCCGCCGATTTGATCGTGGCGGAGTTGTTCTTCATCCAATTCTTTTTCTAAATATTGGATTTTTTCATCACGTTCATTAAGGCGGGTTTGCAAGCCTTCTGCATGAGTTTGTGCTTTAACGGCTTGTTGTTCTAGTTGATTTTTGACTGCACTTAAGGAATCAAAACGTTCAGCTAATTGGTTGTAATCGCCGATGGTTTTATTGAGATCTTGTTGTAATTCTTGTGTATCTCGTTTGCTGCGGCTTAATAGAAAAAGCATCACAATGCTGATAAAAAGCAGTACGGCAATGATGATTAAATATTGATTAGACGTGAGTTCTGACATAAATAGGCTCCTAGAAACGCAAAAATTTTAGCATATTCCCAGAAACTTTTTAAAAATTAAGAGGATTTTCACTAGATAAGAAAAGTGCGGTCAAAAATAACCGCACTTTTTTATAAAGATTAGTAGTTTGAGTTAATCAATACTTCTTCGCCGTAGCCACCAAGGGTTGGCATTGGTTGATAAGTTGAGTTAGCGGCACGCATTAAACGAATACCACGAATACCTGCTTCTTTTGCGGCTAGGATATCGTCATCGCTGTCACCATAGTGAATACTCACTTTGTGCTCAATAATACCCGGTGTTTTGTTATATTTAGTTGGAAGTTTGCGACCACCCATGAATTCTACAGGATGCATGTCTTTAATATTAAAGGCTTTTTGTAGCACTGGTGTCACACCATCTTTATCGCCTGCTGTACGACCGGTAATGAAATAAATTTGGTCACCACGTGCTTGGTGCATATTAATTAAATCCACCGCAATTTGTTTTGGAATAGAATATTGGTCACAACCTGCATTCACTTCATTCCAGAAATCTTGATTTTTTAAGTAATCATTTTTACCTGGTGAGTATTTTTCTTGGCCGTGATAGAAACAAGGGCTACTGAAAAGTACAGTATCGTCAATGTCGAAGCTCACATTAATGGGTGCTTTGCCTTCCAATTCTTTTTTCAATTGGTCAACAGAGATCCAGTGAATCGGTTTTTGCTCAGTCATTTCACGAGCATTCGTACCTTGTTCAGTGTAAGGTTCTTTGTTTGATGCAAAAGTAGAGACTGCGCTTGCCGCTAAAATTGCAATGGCAGAAAGTTTAAGTAAATTTTTCATGTTTTCCTCATTAAGTAGTTTGTTTTACTTGTAACAAATCATATCCCTTTAAAATATGGGTGTGAAATAATAGCAATCGTTTGCTATTTAAAAAAGTGATCTTTGTCACATTTTTTTGAGATGTTTGTTTAATAAAGCATCAAAGAAAAATTTCCCCTTGAATTTGGTGGAATCGATCGCCATATAACGAATAACTTTTCTTAAAAGAAGGATAAAAAGAATGACAACAATTGTAAGCGTACGTCGTAATGGCCAAGTGGTTGTTGGGGGCGATGGACAGGTTTCACTAGGTAATACAGTGATGAAGGGGAATGCCCGCAAAGTACGCCGTTTATATAATGGCAAAGTTCTAGCCGGTTTCGCAGGCGGCACAGCCGATGCGTTCACCTTATTTGAATTATTTGAGCGTAAATTAGAAATGCATCAAGGGCATTTGTTAAAAGCCGCGGTGGAATTAGCCAAAGATTGGCGAACCGATCGTGCGTTACGCAAATTAGAAGCGATGCTGATTGTGGCGGATGAAAAAGAAAGTTTAATCATTACCGGTATTGGTGATGTGGTGCAACCAGAAGCCGATCAGATTTTAGCGATTGGTTCAGGCGGTAATTATGCGTTGTCGGCAGCCCGTGCGTTGGTGGAAAATACCGATTTATCAGCTCGTGAAATTGTGGAAAAATCTTTAAAAATTGCCGGTGATATTTGCGTGTTTACCAATACGAATTTCACTATCGAAGAATTACCGAATAAATAAGGAAAAATTATGTCTGAAATGACCCCTCGTGAAATTGTTTCCGAATTAGATCAACATATTATCGGCCAAAAAGAGGCAAAAAGAGCGGTTGCGATCGCATTACGTAACCGTTGGAGACGAATGCAGCTGCAAGAGCCACTTCGCCATGAAGTGACCCCTAAAAATATTTTAATGATTGGTCCAACGGGTGTGGGTAAAACCGAGATTGCACGCCGTCTTGCAAAATTAGCTAATGCACCGTTCATTAAAGTGGAAGCAACGAAGTTCACCGAAGTGGGCTATGTAGGGAAAGAAGTGGACTCCATTATCCGTGATTTAACGGACAGTGCGATGAAATTAGTTCGCCAACAAGAAATTGCGAAAAATCGTGCGAAAGCAGAAGATACAGCGGAAGATCGTATTTTAGATGCATTATTGCCACCGCCAAAAAATCAATGGGGTGAAGTGGAAAACCACGATACCAATAGCAGCACTCGCCAAGCATTCCGTAAAAAATTACGTGAAGGACAATTAGACGATAAAGAAATCGAAATTGATGTGTCTGCGGGCGTGTCAATGGGTGTAGAAATCATGGCTCCTCCAGGCATGGAAGAAATGACGAATCAGTTGCAATCCATGTTCCAAAGCTTGGGTTCGGATAAAACCAAAAAACGCAAAATGAAAATTAAGGATGCATTAAAAACCTTAATTGACGATGAAGCGGCCAAATTGATTAATCCAGAAGAATTGAAACAAAAAGCCATCGATGCCGTTGAGCAAAATGGTATTGTGTTTATTGATGAGATCGACAAGATCTGTAAAAAAGGTGAATACAGTGGCGCAGATGTCTCTCGTGAGGGTGTGCAACGTGATTTATTACCATTAGTGGAAGGTTCAACGGTGAATACCAAACATGGGATGGTAAAAACTGATCATATTCTCTTTATTGCATCGGGTGCATTCCAAGTGGCGCGTCCATCGGATTTAATCCCTGAGTTGCAAGGTCGTTTACCGATTCGTGTTGAATTATCAGCATTAACAGCAGAAGATTTTGAGCGTATTCTAACTGAGCCAAATGCGTCTTTAACGGAGCAATATAAAGCGCTTATGGCGACAGAAGGCGTGAGCATTGAATTTACACAAGATGCTATTAAGAAGATTGCTGAAGCCGCCTTCCGTGTGAATGAGAAAACAGAGAATATCGGTGCAAGACGTTTACATACCGTTATGGAACGTTTAATGGATAAAATCTCATTTGATGCGAGCGAAATGGACGGTCAAACCGTGAATATCGATGCCGCTTATGTGATTGAGGCATTGGGCGAAGTGATTGAGAATGAAGATTTAAGTCGATTCATTCTGTAATGAAAGTTTAGATAAAGAAAAAGTGCGGTTATTTTTAACCGCACTTTTTTTATCTCTAGTTTTATTTCTAGATTAAGATTAGTGACCGCCGCAACCACAGCCGCCATGACCGTGTCCGTGATCATGATCGTGTTTATGACCACCGCCACAGCAACCGTCGTGCCCATGATCGTGATCATGGTGGTGATGACCGTGACCGCCGCAACCACAACCGTGACCATCTTCATCATCGTGATGGTGGTGATCATGCGCACCATGTACGTGGCCGTGAGCAATTTCTTCTAATGTTGCTTCACGAGTGCCAACAACTTCCACAGTGAAGTGTAATTCTTGACCCGCTAACATGTGGTTACCATCAACTACCACTTCATCGCCATCCACTTCAGTGATCACAACAGGAACAGGACCGATATCTGTGTCAGCTAAGAAACGCATACCAACAACGACTTCATCAACGCCCTGGAATACCTCTTTTGGTACACGTTGAACCATATTTTCATTGTATTCGCCGTAGCCTTCTTCAGGTTGAACACGCACTTCAAATTTGTCGCCAACTTCTTTACCTTCTAAGGCATTTTCAAGACCAATGATTAAGTTATTGTGGCCTTGTAAATATTCTAATGGTTGATTTGCTGGCGCTTCATCAACTAATACACCGTCTTGAGTACGTACTTGGTAAGCGATACTCACAACCGTATTTTTTGCTACTTTCATATTGTTTTCCTTATTAAAAAAATCGTCATTCATTGTATAGAAAATTATTCTTTAAGCAATGCAATTCGCGCATTCACACTGACTTTAATTTTCTCTTTGCCACTTTGAGCGTAAGTTTCATCTTTCCCGCTAGAGTATAAACTTTTAGAGCTTAGTTCGGCTGCAGCATAAATAGGATAATCGTCCGTTGAATCCTTGGGTGAGGAAATCTCAAGGTTTTGTATGGTATAACCTTTCATCTGCAAAGATTCTTGAAGTAATAGGGCTTTATCTTTAAATTTTGCTAAGGCTTCTTTGGTTAATTCATTTTCTAAGCTACTTAATTTTTCACGTGAAACAGAGGCACTTACGCTATCAATCGCTAAGACACCATCTAATTCATGCACTACTGTTGATAACGCTTG
This sequence comes from Haemophilus parainfluenzae ATCC 33392, assembly GCF_031191205.1. Classification (NCBI taxonomy): domain Bacteria; kingdom Pseudomonadati; phylum Pseudomonadota; class Gammaproteobacteria; order Pasteurellales; family Pasteurellaceae; genus Parahaemophilus; species Parahaemophilus parainfluenzae. Next base: position 982,947 of record NZ_CP133470.1, read on the forward strand.
AGAATCTTTACTTTCCAAGGTTAATTCCGCACGGGCAGTCCAACCTTGTTGTTTGCCTTTATCATTATAGCGAATCCAGGTATTACGAGAGTTGTCTTTAATTTCAACCGCACTTTGTGCTTTCGTTAGCTCAATGGCTTTATTCATTTTTTCTGCCATGGTTTTATTGAGAGCGGATAAATCATTTCCTTCCGCTTGGTAAAAAAGGGACACTCGCAATAAATCGCGTTCTACATTTTTTTCCGATTCAACGGTAAAGCTCACCTGAGGTGGATAATTATCGACTGGTCCTTCGGCAAAAGAAGCGATAGGTAAGGCCAGTAATGCCAAAGAAAGTGCTTTAAGTTTCATTTTTTCATTCCTATTTGAGTAAGATAAAAATTAAGGGCGATTAATACCACCCCTCATTATTAATGTAAACGTTCGTTGTCGTCTTCGACATCTTCGTCATCGAAAAATTCGCCATCATCGCCGTATTCATCATCTTCCGCATTCGGATCTTCAAAATACGTGCCCCAGCCATCATAAATGCCTTTGTATTTTTCCACTAATGGTAAAATTTCTTTTTGTTGTGCATCGATAATTTCGGGCTTTAATTCTACTTCACTGATGATGTCAAAGCAGAAAATCACCTTGCCACTTTCATCTTCAAATTCTTCCGCTTCTGACACTTCATAGCCTGCTTTGAAAGCATCTACGGCAATTTTTTCTAAAGTATCAAAATCATAATGGGCAATGTGATGTTCGATAATATAAAGGGCATCTGGATCGCTGCCGTCATTTAATAAATCCGTAATGATTTCACGGGTTTCTTCTTGAAGTTCGTTAAAGTTCGTCATAAGGCATTCCTTTTGTCAGAAAAAGTGCGGTCATTGTAGGAGATAAAGATGAAAATGTCGCTAAAAATTTATTCTCATTTCAGTTTGCCTTGAGGGGGCGGAAAGGTTAAAATTCTGCGCGAATAAATTGTGCTTAACATGCCCAGCTGATCACGCTATTTATTGCAGCGAAAAAGTTGGGCTTTCTTATTTTAGAACGAAAAAATGGTCAAACATCTCCCTTATTTCACCTTAAAAACACCGCCAAAAACAACCGCACTTTTAAAGCAAGAGTTCGCTGATTTTATTGTTAAAGAAGATTTAGGCTATGAAATGTCAGGCGAAGGCGAATTTGTGGCGGTAAAAATCCGTAAAACGGATTGCAATACACTGTTTGTGGGTGAAAAACTTGCCAAGTTTGCGGGTATTTCTGATCGAAATATGGGGTATGCAGGTTTGAAAGATCGTCATGGCATCACCGAACAATGGTTTTGTTTGCAAATGCCGGGAAAGGAAACGCCAGATTTTAGTCAATTTCACTTGGAAGGCGTTGAGATTTTAGATGTCACTCGCCACAATCGTAAAATTCGTACAGGAAGTCTCCAAGGAAATGCCTTCGAGATTTTATTGCGCGGAGCAAAAGAAAGTGATGAGTTAAATGAACGCTTAAATTTTGTGGCGAAATACGGTTTTCCTAACTACTTCACTGAACAACGTTTTGGGCGTGATGGTCATAATCTGACTCAAGCGATTCGTTGGGCGAAAGGGGAGATTAAGGTTAAAGATCGTAAAAAACGCAGTTTTTACCTTTCTGCAGCTCGTAGCGAAATTTTTAATTTAGTTGTAGCAGAACGAATTGAACAAAATGTGGCAGATCAGGTTCTAAGAGACGATATTGTGCAATTAAACGGATCGCACAGTTGGTTTAAAGCTGATGAAAATGAAGATTTAGCGGTTTTACAGCAACGTTTGAATGAGCAAGATATTTTGCTGACCGCGCCTTTAATTGGCGAAGAAAATTTATCTGCAAGTGCGGTCGAAAATCAAGTGGTTTTGGAACATCAGGTTTTCCAAGAATTAATGAAACAAGAAAGAATGAAAGCCTCTCGACGCCCTTTATTGATGCAGGCAAAAGATTTCCATTGGACGTTTGTTGAAGAAGGATTGAAGCTCTCATTTTATTTGCCAGCAGGGAGTTATGCGACTGCATTAGTGCGAGAGTTAGTGAATATTAAGGAAGAAGAATAATGCGAATTTTAGTCAGCAATGATGACGGTTTTCACGCCGAAGGGATTCAAGTTTTAGCAAAAGAATTACGAAAAATTGCCGATGTGGTGATTGTTGCGCCCGATCGTAATCGTAGCGCGGCATCAAGCTCATTAACGCTTGTTGAGCCGCTTCGTCCGCGTCATTTAGACAGTGGTGATTATTGCGTAAATGGCACACCGGCTGATTGTGTGCATTTGGCATTGAACGGTTTTTTATCTGGACAAGTGGATCTTGTGGTATCAGGTATTAATGCAGGTTGTAACATGGGTGATGATACCTTGTATTCAGGTACCTTAGCTGCCGCATTGGAAGGTCGACATTTGGGATTGCCAGCCATTGCTGTCTCTTTAGATGGTCGTTTGCATTATGAAACAGCGGCTCGCGTGGTGTGTGATTTGATTCCCAAATTACATCCTCAATTATTGAATAAACGCGAAGTGATTAACATTAATGTACCAGATTTGCCTTACGAAGAACTCAAAGGCATTAAAGTCTGCCATTTAGGCTATCGCACCTCTGCAGCGGAAGTGATTAAACAAAAGGATCCTCGAGGTGAACATATCTATTGGATTGGCCCGTCAGGCTTGCCAGAATATGATGGTGAAGGCACGGATTTCCATGCGGTAAAAAATGGTTATGTTTCAATTACGCCAATTCAAGCGGATCTTACGGCTCATCAGTCAATTGCTGCTTTACAAGATTGGCTGGAAAGTGAATAATGTGCCGTTTTGAAACGAATTTTCCCTATTGAAGCAATAAAGGATAAGTGAATGAATATTTTTGGTGCGATGTATGATAAAACAATGCAATGGTCAAAACATCGCTTTGCCGTGTTTTGGTTATCCTTTGTGAGTTTTATTGAGGCCATTTTCTTCCCCGTTCCACCAGATGTCATGTTGATTCCGATGTCAATGTCAAAACCGAAAAGTGCGTTTCGTTTTGCGCTTTATACAGCTGTCGCTTCGGTTGTCGGTGGAATGATTGGTTATGCTATTGGTTACTACGCCTTTGATTGGGTACAAGGCTATATTCAACAATGGGGTTACCAAGCCGCTTGGGAACAGGCCATGGCGTGGTTTAAAGAATGGGGCGTGTTAGTGGTCTTTGTTGCCGGTTTTAGCCCAATTCCTTACAAAGTTTTCACCATTTGCGCCGGTGTGATGCAAATGGCATTTATACCCTTTGTGATAACCGCATTTGTATCGCGTTTTGCTCGTTTTATTTTAGTCGCAAAACTGGCCGCATGGGGCGGGGAGAAATTCGCCGCGAAATTACGTAAATCTATTGAAATCATTGGTTGGAGTGTGGTTGCTCTGGCTGTGATTGCTTATCTTATTTTAAAATAACAGGATGACCTTTTTTATGAATAAATTACTCTTAATTATCTCGAGTGCATTGCTGATCTCAGCTTGTACGGGAGAACCCAAAAAACAAGATCCTGATGCATTACCTGATGGTATTATGCAGCCAGTAGAAGGAACGGGAGCAATTGCTGGTGGTAGCTTTATGCCGGAAATTGAAAAGAATTCGATGCCAAATCAAATGAAATAAATTTAATGTTAAAGGAAGAATAAATGAAAAAATCGTTTTTATTGCTCCCTGTGAGTATCGCTATTTTAACGGCTTGTAGTTCAAATAGCCCGGCACCAATCGAAAATGTGGATGGCACACTTTCTCCAGGTGTAATGCAACCTGTTGATAATAACTCTAGCGGTACATGGCAGCCAGAAATCCAACAAAATACCATGCCAAGTACAATGGGCAGCAGCGTGCCAACGGGAACTCAAACACCACAGCCAAGTTTCCAACCAACTTACCAACCGGTACAACAGCCAGCAGCAACTCAACCACAGCCTGCTCCAGCACCGGTTCAACCGCAAACTAAAACGGTAACTAAAACAGTTTCTGATTGTACCAGCTCAGGTGCAATCAACGTGCCACGTAATCCAAATACCAATGCACCAGATTACAGCCAAATTCAAAAAGGTTCATACAAAGGAAACACCTATAAAGTAAACAAAGGCGATACCATGTTCTTAATCGCTTACTTAACAGGTATGGACGTAAAAGATTTGGCAAGCATGAACAATATGAAAGAGCCTTACAGCTTAAGCGTGGGTCAAACATTAAAAATTTCAAATTGTTCAACAAAAACAATCACTACAACGGTTCCAGTGAAAACTACCGCACCAGCGGCACCTGCTGAGCCAGAAGTGACTTATACACCAGGTGCAAATGGCACACAAATTGGTTCTGATGGTACGGTAATTGGTCCGATTAAATCAGGTGTGGGTAACGGTGAACCTTCAAAACCAGTTTTCACAAACAATACACCTAGCACACCAGCAACGACGACAACACAAGTGGAAACCACAAACAATACACCAGTTAATGCGAACGTTGTGGCACCAGTGGCATCGAATGTGGCATGGCAATGGCCAACCCAAGGCAATGTGATCCAAGGCTTCTCTAATACCGATGGAGGTAACAAAGGGGTTGATATCAGTGGTTCACGTGGCCAAGCAGTTAAAGCTGCTGCAAATGGTCGTGTTGTGTATGCGGGTAACGCATTACGTGGCTACGGTAACTTAATCATCATCAAACATAACGATGATTTCTTAAGTGCTTATGCGCACAACGACAAGATCCTTGTGAGCGATCAACAAGAAGTGAAAGCAGGCCAAGAGATTGCGAAAATGGGTAGCACAGGAACCAATGCTGTGAAACTTCACTTCGAGATCCGTTATAAAGGTAAATCTGTGGATCCAGTTAGATACTTACCGAGAAGATAATCTTTTCTCAGAAAAAGTGCGGTTAAAAATGACCGCACTTTTTGTTATACTCTCACCAATTTTTTTCTCAATGCTTAGAATCTAAGGTTAATTCAATGCGTACAAGTCAATATTTATTCTCAACATTAAAAGAAACCCCAGCGGAAGCGGCCATTGTGAGCCATCAATTAATGCTTCGTGCGGGGATGATTCGTCCTCTTGCTTCAGGTCTTTATAACTGGATGCCAACCGGCTGGCGCGTGCTTCGTAAAGTAGAAAAAATCATCCGTGAAGAAATGGATAAAAGTGGCGCACTTGAAATCAAAATGCCAGTCGTGCAACCGGCAGAATTATGGGAAGAATCAGGCCGTTGGGAACAATATGGTCCCGAATTACTTCGTTTTGAAGATCGTGGTAATCGTCACTTTGTATTAGGTCCAACACATGAAGAAGTGATTACGGATTTAGTTCGCCGCGAAGTGTCATCATACAGACAACTCCCAATCAATTTATACCAAATTCAAACCAAATTCCGTGATGAAGTGCGTCCTCGTTTTGGTGTAATGCGTTCACGTGAGTTTATCATGAAAGATGCGTATTCTTTCCATGCGGATCATTCGAGCTTGCAACAAACTTATGAGGTGATGTACCAAACTTACAGCAATATTTTTAATCGCTTAGGTTTAGATTTCCGTGCAGTACAAGCGGACACTGGTTCTATCGGCGGTAGCGCCTCACATGAATTCCAAGTGTTAGCAAATAGCGGTGAAGATGATGTGATTTTCTCTACGGAATCTGATTACGCAGCAAACATTGAATTAGCAGAAGCGGTGGCGATTGGTGAGCGTGCCGCGCCAACGAAAGCGATGGAATTAGTTGATACACCAAATGCCAAAACAATTGCTGAGTTGGTGGAACAATTCAATTTGCCAATTGAGAAAACGGTTAAAACCTTAATTGTAAAAGGGGCAAGCGAAGAGCAACCATTGGTAGCATTAGTGATTCGTGGTGACCATGAATTAAATGAAATCAAAGCAGAAAAATTACCTGAAGTGGCTTCACCATTTGAGTTTGCAGACGAAGCTGTTATCAAAGCCAAAATCGGTGCAGGTGTTGGTTCATTAGGCCCTGTTAATCTCAATATTCCAGTGATTATTGACCGTTCAGTGGCATTAGTGTCTGATTTCAGCGCGGGTGCAAACATTGATGGTAAACATTACTTCAATATCAACTGGGAACGTGATGTAGCGTTACCAAAAGTGGCGGATATTCGTAACGTGGTTGAAGGTGACCCAAGCCCAGATGGTAAAGGTACCTTATTGATTAAACGTGGTATCGAAGTAGGCCACATTTTCCAATTAGGTAAAAAATACTCAGAAGCGATGAATGCGACTGTTCAAGGTGAAGATGGTCGTCCAATGGTCGTCACCATGGGATGTTACGGTATTGGTGTAACGCGTGTGGTCGCTGCGGCGATTGAACAACATTTTGATGAGCGCGGTATTGTGTGGCCAACAGATGAAATTGCGCCATTCACCGTAGCTGTTCTGCCAATGAATATGCATAAATCTGAAAGCGTTCAAGAATATGCCGAAGAATTGTACTGCACTTTACAAGCTCAAGGTGTAGAAGTAATCTTTGATGACCGTAAAGAACGCCCAGGTGTGATGTTTGCAGATATGGAACTTATTGGTGTGCCACACATGGTGGTGATTGGTGAGAAAAATCTCGCAAACGGCGAAATTGAATACAAAAATCGCCGCACTGGTGAAAAACAAATGATTGCAAAAGAGCAATTGTTAGATTTCTTAAAAGGGCAAATTAAAGCTTAATTAAGTCTTTGATGATGAAAAAAGGAGATTGAAGCACACACTTCAATCTCCTTTTTTATTATCAATTAGTAATTACTAGAGGTATTAGCAGAAACACCCGTTACAATTGCAATACCTGCGCTTGCACCAATTCGTGTCGCACCTGCTTCAATCATTGCTAGTGCGGTTTGAGTATCACGAATACCGCCAGAGGCTTTCACGCCAATGTTGCCCACCGTTTTCTTCATTAATGCCACATCTTCTACGGTTGCGCCGCCTTTATTGAAACCCGTTGAGGTTTTAACGAATGCCACACCCAATGCTTTACAGATTTCACAGGCTTTTACGATTTCTTCTTTGGTGAGTAAGCACGTTTCTAAAATCACTTTAAGTGGCACGCCATGACAAGCCGTTAATACAGCTTGAATGTCGTCTTTTACGGCATCCCATTTATTTGATTTAATCAAGCCGACATTAATCACCATATCGATTTCACCCGCCCCAGCGTTGATCGCTTCTTGGGTTTCAAACGCTTTGACGGAAGATAAGTTAGCGCCAAGTGGAAAACCGACTACCGTACAAATTTTGACGTTTGAGCCAGCGAGTTTTTCTTTGGCTAAAGGAATATAACCTGAATTAATGCAGACTGAATAAAAGCCGTATTGAATGGCTTCATCACAGAGCTTAAGAATATCCTGTTCTGTTTTTTCAGCAGTAAGGGCCGTGTGATCAATATATTGTGCTAATTGTTTATTATCCATATTTTTTCTCCTTATTAAATGATGTGGTTATCATAGCAAAATATCTGTAATTTTGACCGCACTTTTCTGATCGATTACAATCCTTTTATCTAGATCATGGAATTTGTTGTGAAACTTAAAACCTTATTAAAAAATGCGATTTCGCTCTTGCTGACGTTGATTATCGTGAGCAGTATTCTTGATTTTATTCGTAAACCTAATATTCCACCTGAAATCAATGCAACGGCACTTTATGATTTACAGGGAAATGCCTTCTTTTTACCCCAATTAGATCAAGCTAAGCCGACGATCATTTATTTCTGGGGAAGTTGGTGTGGTTATTGTCGTTATACTTCTCCAGCGATTAGTTCACTTTCAGAAGAAGGCTATCCGGTAGTCTCTATCGCACTACGTTCGGGGACAAATAAGGACGTGGAGGATTATTTACAAACCCATCACTATCAGTTTACAACGGTGAACGATCCTCAAGGCAAGATTGCGGATCAATGGCAGGTGAATGTGACACCGACGATTATTATTTTAAATAAAGGAAAAATGGATTTGGCCACAACGGGTTGGACAAGTTATTGGGGCTTAAAAGTGCGGTTGTTTTTCACAGAGTTTTTTGGCTAAGCGGCACAAAATCTATTACAATACACAGACTTATTTTAAAGAGGACAGAATTATGATTATCGTAACAGGTGGCGCCGGTTTTATCGGCAGTAATATCGTTAAAGCATTAAACGATATGGGACGCAAAGATATTTTAGTAGTGGATAACTTAAAAGACGGGACTAAATTCATTAACTTAGTGGATCTTGATATTGCAGATTACTGCGATAAAGAAGACTTTATCGCGTCAATTATAGCTGGTGATGATTTAGGTGAGATCGATGCGGTATTCCATGAAGGCGCTTGCTCGGCGACTACTGAATGGGACGGCAAATACATCATGCATAATAACTACGAATATTCAAAAGAGTTATTGCATTACTGCTTAGATCGTCAAATTCCGTTCTTGTATGCATCAAGTGCGGCAACTTATGGCGACAAAACTGAATTCCGTGAAGAGCGTGAATTTGAAGGCCCATTGAATGTATACGGTTATTCTAAATTCTTATTCGACCAATATGTGCGTGCGATTTTACCTGAAGCGCAATCACCGGTATGTGGTTTCCGTTATTTCAACGTATATGGTCCGCGTGAAGGCCACAAAGGTTCAATGGCAAGCGTGGCATTCCACTTAAATAATCAAATCCTGAAAGGCGAAAATCCAAAATTATTTGCTGGCAGTGAGCACTTCCGCCGTGATTTCGTTTATGTAGGCGATGTGGCACAAGTTAACATTTGGTGCTGGCAAAATGGTATTTCGGGTATCTTCAACTGCGGTACTGGCAATGCAGAGTCTTTTGCAGAAGTAGCAAAAGCAGTGATTAAATTCCATGGTAAAGGTGCAGTGGAAACCATTCCATTCCCAGAGCATTTGAAATCTCGCTATCAAGAATATACGCAAGCTAACCTTGAGAAACTTCGTGCTACTGGCTACGACAAACCATTTAAAACTGTAGCGGAAGGTGTGGCTGAGTACATGGCGTGGTTAAATAAATAAAAATATTGAACAAATAATGTCGTTCAATACTAGAAAATGAATAAAGTGCGGTTAAAATTAGTCTTATTTTTAGCCGCACTTTTGTTATAAGGTCAAGCATGAATATTTTAATTATCGGCCCGTCTTGGGTCGGCGATATGATGATGTCGCACAGTTTGTATCAACAACTCAAACTGCAATACCCCGATTGCCAAATTGATGTGATGGCACCGAATTGGTGTAAACCGCTTTTAGTCCGTATGCCTGAAGTGCGTCATGCTATTGAAATGCCGCTCGGACACGGCAAGTTTGCCTTGTGTGAACGTTATCGTTTAGGTAAGGCATTACGTAATCAATATGATATGGCAATCGTATTACCAAACTCCTTGAAGTCAGCTTTTATTCCTGCTTTTGCAAAAATTGCGGTGCGTCGTGGTTGGAAAGGAGAAAGCCGTTATTTCTTGCTTAACGATTTACGCAATAACAAACGTGATTACCCTATGATGGTGCAACGTTATGTAGCGTTAGCCTTTGAGCAAAATGCGGTGCCAAAAGCGGCTGATATTCCTGTTCTAAAACCTTATTTAACCGTTGATCCCACTCAACAAGCGGAAACCTTAAAAAACTTTGAAAAACAGACCGCACTTTTAGGCGAACGTCTGATAATCGGTTTCTGTCCTGGAGCTGAATTTGGTCCAGCTAAACGTTGGCCGCATTATCATTATGCTAAGTTAGCCGAAATGCTGATTGAAAAAGGCTATGCGGTAGAATTATTTGGTTCACCAAAAGATGTGGAAGCAGGCGAGCAAATCCGCAATGCGTTGCCAGCAGAACTACAACCATTCTGTTTGAATTTGGCAGGGCAAACGAATCTTAATCAAGCGGTAGATTTAATTGCTAACTGCACTGCAGTGGTGAGCAATGACAGCGGCTTAATGCATATTGCCGCTGCGACAGATCGTCCATTGGTTGCACTTTACGGCCCAACGAGCCCAACTTATACGCCACCATTATCGGATAAGGCCGTGATTATTCGTTTAATTGAAGGCGATTTAATTAAGGTGCGTAAAAGTACAGATAGCTCGGAAGGGTATCATCAAAGTTTGATTGATATTACACCGGAAAAAGTAGCAGAAAAACTAACCGCACTTTTAGAGATTTGAGAAAGCGAGAATATAAAATGGAAATTACCTATCAACCCGTATTAGATAAAAATTATACTAAGGCAGTAAAAAAAATAAGCCGCGATATTTATAAGCACAATAAATTTCGTAAAATGATGCGGCTTGGCGATTTTTTATTATATTTATTTTGCTTGATACCAAGTCTTTTTATTGCATTTTTCATGAGGAATTGGGCTGAAGTTCTTTATGATTATTACGAGAATATTTTGGCCTATTATGCGGGATATATATTGTTTGCTATCTCAATGCTTTCTTTTTTCTACGCTCTTCTAATACGACCTTATTTGAATATGTGTATGATTAAAAACCAAATAGGCGACAAAATGGAGAAAGGAAGTCAAACCATACGAATTCAAGAAGATGGCTTATATATTAAAATAGATCTCTGCCAAACATTATATAGTTATCATTATATTCATAATATTGAAAATAAATATGGCTATTTAGTAATTAGAGTTGGTTCTGGATTGTTTTTAGATATTCCTTATTCCGCTTTTCAAAATGATGCTCATCGAGAAGCATTTGAATCTGCTTTGCAAGAAAAAATCAACGCTTACCAAGTAGAGCCTTTAAGCAAATAGAAAAGGATTAACCAGGATATGTTAATGATATGAATCCTCTCCGCATTCACTTACAATTAATTGGAATGGCCATTTTATGGGGAGCCTCTTGGCCTTGGGGACGAGTGGTTGCTCAGGCCATGCCGACATTTGTCGCCTCAAGTTTGCGATTCTTTTTCGCCATTATTCCTCTCATGATTTGGTTATATGTGGCAAATCGTTTCAAATATGCAAAACAACTTAGTGCAAATCAGTGGGTTGGTTTGTTTGTCACCGCCTTTTTCGGTGTTTTTGCCTATTCCACGTTTTTTATCTGGGGGCTGAAATATCTTCCTGCGGGACAAGCGGCTGTTATTGTGGCAACGAACCCTGTCTTTACTACGCTTTTGGCGATTTTTTTATTTAAAGAAAAGTGGAATCGTTGGGTAATAATCGGGATGACTATTGCCATGGGGGGATCATTATTGGCTCTCACGAAAGGGAATTTTTTACAGATGATGGATTCCTTTGGCTTTGGGCAAATATTATTAATTGCCGCACTAATTTGTTGGGTCGTTTATACCTTATTGGCTAGAAAAGTACTCGCGGGTATTGATTCACTCACTGCAACCACATTATCTTCTATTTTTGGGTTTCTATTGTTATTTATGAGTGCGTTATGCGTGGAAAGTACTGACGATTGGCTTACGGTATTGAATTTATCTCAAGGTGAGTGGATCAGTTTGCTTGGCCTTGCATTTGGTGCCACAGTATTGGCCTACGCCTGGTATTTTGATGGCGTGAAATACTTAGGCGCAGGGAATGCCTCAGCTTATATTATTCTAGTGCCGATTTTAGGGATTTTATTTTCAGCCGTTTGGTTGAATGAGCAAGTGGATTTTTCCTTGATTATTGGTGGTATTTTAGCTGTGTCAGGGCTCGGTATTATGCACTGGGGAAGAAGGTTAATTAAATGAAAGTATGCGTGATCAAAACGTCTTCCATGGGCGATATAATCCATACTTTGCCGGCATTAACTGATGCGCAAATAGCTATACCCAATCTTTCTATTGATTGGGTGGTGGAAGAGAATTTTGCCGAAATTCCACGTTGGCATTCTGCCGTGAAACAAATCATTCCAATTGCCTTAAGACGTTGGCGAAAATCGCCTTTTTCGGCTCAAACAAAAAAAGAGTGGAAATCTTACCGCACTTTATTGCAAGTCAATCAGTATGATGCCGTGATTGATGCACAAGGGCTTTTTAAAAGTGCCTTTTTTGCGACACGCTTAGCCAATGGTGTTAAACATGGCTATGATCGGAAAAGTATTCGAGAGCCAATAGCCTCATTCTTCTACGATAAGAAATATGCCATATCCTATCAACAACATGCGGTAGAGCGTATTCGTCAACTTTTTGCTCAAGCATTATCTTATCCATTACCAAAAGAAAAAGGGGATTATGGTATTGCTCGTCATTTTATTTCAACTGATTCTATCGAGCCTTACGTGATCTTTTTTCATGCTACGACAAGGGATGAGAAGCATTGGCCAGAAAAAGAATGGCGAAATTTAATCGAAAAACTAACCGCACTTTCTATTCAAATTCGTTTGCCTTGGGGGAATGAAAAAGAAAAGGCGAGAGCGGAACGATTAGTTTCTGGCTTGCCTCATGCCATGATTTTACCTAAGCTTTCATTAAATGAATTGGCTGATCAAATTACTAATGCGAAAGCGGTGGTATCCGTAGATACAGGGCTTGCTCATTTAACTGCAGCATTGGATAAACCTAATATTACGCTTTATGGCGCAACTGATCCGACCTTAATTGGCTGTTATGGTAAAAATCAGCATTATTTAACAGCGAATTCAATGGGAAATATTACTTCAGAGCAGGTTCTTTCTAGCCTAAGTACATTAATTAAATAATTTGTAGCATAATTGGAAATGTATTGATCTAGATTAATTTTAGTCAAAATATTGTCTATTTTCTGATAGTTGGAAAAATTTAAGATTGACACATTTGGGTTGTGATGTATAGACTAAAAAAGTTCAATTTTTATTAACTCCATTAAATAATAGGGAAAGCGTTATGAAAAAAACACTTCTTGCTTTATCTGTAGCTGCACTAGCAGCAGGTTCTGCACAAGCGTATAACTTCCACATTGACCAAACTGGTACTGATGTTGATTTTTACGGTTCTTTACGTGTTAAATGGGAAAGTACCTCTAACAAAACCAACTATGTAAATGGTGATGTAACTAAAGAACACATCAACCACGCAGTTGATAATAACGGTTCACGTTTTGGTTTTAAATTAAAACAAAGCTTGGGTGGCGATTTCTATGCTTTAGGTCGTGCTGAATGGCGTATGCGTGGTGAAGCACCTTCACAACATGATTTTGACCATGTTTATACTCACCAACTTTATGCTGGTTTTGGCCACAAACAATTCGGTGAATTAACTTACGGTAACATGGTGACTATCACTGATGAAGTAAAACAAAGTGACTTAGCAAATACTTACAGCTTGACTGATGGCCTATTAGAGACTTCAGCTCGTCGTGTAACACAATATGTTTATAACGGTGATTATGGGTCAAATAAAGTGAAATTTGGTGCGTATTACGGTGGTTCAAGCAAACGTAACATCAAAAATGTAGATTTAAAAAATAACCGTAAAAACACTTGGGGTACAGGTCTTATCTTCAATCACGAAATTGATAGTATCCAAAATGTAACTGTAGCAGCGGGTTTCACTCGTCAAATTTCTGAAAATGCTAATAAAACAGCATATTATAGCAATGCTTATGCTTTAGGTTTAGCATATAACTTTGTTCACACTACTTATGGTTTAGACCTTGCTCACAAAGATACTAAAAATAAAGGTGGTGCAGGTAACAAAGTAAAAAATAATGAAGTAACTGCAGTGATTCGCCAGGGTTTAAATGAAGATTGGAATGTATATGCAATGTATTCTTATAAAACAGAGAAAACTTTACCTGCAGGTTCTGCATATTCAAAATCAACTGATCGCCAGTTCTTAGTGGGTACCGAGTACTATGTATTTAAACAAGGTTCAGTAAAAGTGAAACCATTTATTGAATGGCAAGCGACTCGTACTAAATATGAGAACACCTTTGATAAAGACTCAGGTAAACAGCTTGATCGTAGCCGTGATTTCAAAACGGTTATCGGTTTACGTGCATACTGGTAATTTATCAGTTTAATCTGATAAAGCGGATAGTGAGAGCTATCCGCTTTTCTTTTTGGCTTGTAATTTTGATTTTCACCCCCATAATACTGCACAGGCACAAAGTGCGGTAACAAAAAACGCCGTTTTTGAATATTGACTTCAATACTAGAGACGAAAAATCAGATAAACCACTCACAATTTATGCGTAAAATTAACCGCACTTTTCATTCAAAGAATAAATAGGAACACATAATGAATTACACTCAAGATAATGACAAACTTTACCGTTACCTTTTTCAAAACCGTGCAGTGCGTGGTGAATGGGTGCGATTAAACCAAACTTTCACTGATACCCTGAATACCCATCATTATCCCAAAGCTGTACAAAACTTATTAGGTGAGATGATGGTGGCGACGAATTTGTTGACCGCAACATTAAAATTTAACGGTAATATTACGGTTCAAATCCAAGGTGATGGTCCATTAAAATTAGCCTTAGTTAATGGCAATGATCAGCAACAAATTCGTGCTTTAGCACGTGTGCAAGGTGATATTCAAGACGGCATGAGCCTACATGATATGATCGGCAAAGGCGTATTAGTGATTACGATTGCACCAACCGAGGGTGAGCGCTATCAAGGCGTTATCGGTTTAGATAAACCAACCATTACGGAATGTTTAGAAGACTATTTTGTCCGTTCAGAGCAATTACAAACCCAGCTTATTATTCGCACGGGTGAATATGAAGGCAAACCCGTGGCGGCAGGGATGTTGTTACAAATTATGCCGGATGGCCAAGGTACACCAGAAGATTTTGAGCATTTAACTACATTAGCTGCAACAGTCAAAGATGAGGAGCTATTTGGATTACCTGCAGAAGAATTGCTTTATCGTTTATATCACGAAGAAGTTGTGGAGGTTTTTGAACCGCAATCAGTTTCTTTCTTCTGTGGTTGCTCATCTGAGCGTTCTGGGGCAGCATTATTACTGATTCCAGAAGCTGAAATTGATGAATTTTTAGAAGAGCATAAAGGCAGCATTGATATGCAGTGTGAATGTTGTGGCACACATTACTTCTTCAATAAAGAAGCCATTGATAAACTTAAACAAGCTCAATAAGAAAAATCTCCGTTCATGATGACGGGGATTTTTTTATGGTTGAACTTGTTCCAAACAATGTTTGATAGCGTCTGGAATCGAGCCACCATGATTTTTATTGGGAATGGAAATAAACTCTACGGAATTACCTTGTTTTTCCAATATTTTCGCCAATTGATGCGCATTGATTGTTCGCATTTTTTTCCGTTGATTAATACGCTGTAATTGTTCTTCAGTCATATTCGGATCCTCTTCAGGATGCTCTTCATAATAGCCTAATGTAATCAGAATATGTGATGGTTTTTGGCTAATCCATGGCTCATTTTGAGGTAAAAATGAGCCGTTTCCCCACCAAAGAGAAGGGCTTGCCAATGTGTAATGTTGAAATAAATCTGGTTGATGGAAGAGCACGTACAATCCAAATAATCCACCAAAAGAATGACCAAAGAAATATTGTTTTTCCTTATTGATATCGAAATGCTGTTCAATATAAGGCTTTACGTCTTGTTGAATAAAACGTAAAAAATCGGCAGCTTTCCCTCCTTTGGCAAATTCAGTACCTTCAGCCGGAAAAGTGTAGTCTCTAGTGCGTTCTTCAATGACGTAGGCTTTATCAGAGACATAACCGATACCAACAATAAGCGGGAGTGGTTTATTGGGATTGACAGTATTCACCGCCATTGGAAATTGTGCATTGCCATCTAAAGTGTAAAGTGCGGTCAGTTTTTGCGATGTTTTTGGCGGTACCGCAATGAATAAACGGTAATGTTTGTCTTCAAAGGTAAAATCTTTTTGTTGAATTTGATACATTTTTTTCATGCTTTCTTGAATAGGAGGAATCTTAAAGTCGGGTTCTGCTTGCGTGCTTTGCGTAAATATCAGCAGATAAAATAAAAAGAATAAACGCAGAAATGAGAACATGGTTATCGAGTTTTGAGTTGATAATGGTTCTCACTATATCGAAAATGTGATGGGTAAATCAACCTTGTTGTATCCTAGCCTTTTAAACCACCTAAAAAGGGGTAGGATTTTCCAATGAATGTTCAAAAATGAGATCTACTTAACATTTTTTTTTTGACAATTCCCATACAATAAGCATAGGAAAAATTTTTAAACTTTAATCAAGAGGTGAACTATGACTGATGTTAAAAACGTAATTAAAGAACTTGAAGCCGTTGGTATTCATGATGTAAAAGAAGTGGTTTATAACCCAAGTTATGAACAACTTTTTGAAGAAGAAACAAAACCAGGTTTAGAAGGCTTTGAAAAAGGTACACTTACCACAACTGGCGCGGTGGCTGTTGATACAGGGATCTTTACCGGTCGTTCCCCGAAAGACAAATACATCGTTTTAGATGATACCACAAAAGATACTGTGTGGTGGACTTCTGATGTAGCAAAAAACGATAATAAACCAATGACTCAAGAAACCTGGTCAAGCTTGAAAGGTCTTGTGACTAAACAACTTTCTGGTAAACGTTTATTTGTGGTGGATGGTTTCTGTGGTGCAAGTGAAAAAGACCGTATCGCAGTGCGTATTGTGACGGAAGTCGCATGGCAAGCACACTTTGTGAAAAATATGTTCATTCGTCCTACAGAAGAACAATTAAAAACCTTTAAACCTGATTTTGTGGTCATGAACGGTTCTAAATGCACTAATCCGAACTGGAAAGAACAAGGCTTGAACTCTGAAAACTTCGTTGCATTTAACTTAACTGAGCGTATTCAATTAATCGGTGGTACTTGGTACGGCGGTGAAATGAAGAAAGGTATGTTCTCAATGATGAACTACTTCCTACCACTTAAAGGTGTGGGTGCAATGCACTGTTCTGCTAACGTAGGTAAAGACGGTGATGTGGCAATCTTCTTCGGTTTATCAGGTACAGGTAAAACCACACTTTCTACCGATCCAAAACGTGAATTAATCGGTGATGATGAGCACGGTTGGGATGATGTAGGTATCTTCAACTTTGAAGGTGGTTGCTACGCGAAAACTATCCATCTTTCTGAAGAAAATGAGCCGGATATTTATCGTGCAATCTAGAGAACGTCGTGGTTCGTGCAGATGGTTCAGTTGATTTCGATGATGGTTCTAAAACTGAAAATACTCGTGTGTCTTACCCAATTTATCACATTGATAATATTGTTAAACCGGTATCTCGTGCAGGTCACGCAACGAAAGTAATTTTCTTAACTGCGGACGCATTCGGTGTGTTACCTCCAGTGTCTAAATTGACACCAGAGCAAACCAAATACTACTTCTTATCTGGCTTCACCGCTAAATTAGCCGGTACAGAGCGTGGTATTACTGAGCCAACGCCAACTTTCTCAGCATGTTTCGGTGCAGCATTCTTAACACTCCACCCAACACAATATGCTCAAGTGTTAGTTAAACGTATGCAAGCTGCCGGTGCAGAAGCGTATTTAGTTAATACTGGTTGGAACGGTACAGGTAAACGTATCTCAATTAAAGATACCCGTGGTATTATCGATGCCATCTTAGATGGTTCTATCGAAAAAACAGAAATGGGTGAGTTACCAATCTTTAACTTAGCTATTCCAAAAGCATTACCAGGCGTAGATCCAGCGATCTTAGATCCACGTGATACTTATGCGGATAAAGCACAATGGGAAGCGAAAGCGAAAGACCTTGCAGGACGTTTTGTGAAAAACTTTGAAAAATATGCGACCAACGCAGAAGGTAAAGCACTTATCGCAGCAGGTCCAAAAGCTTAATTAGAGAATATCGTATCTAATTAAACATCTCTAAAAATAACCGCACTTTGGTTTTCAAATCAAAGTGCGGTTTTTTATATTAAGATTTTTTTGCGAGTTATTCTTTCGCTACGGTAAGAATAGACCAAATATAAGCCAATATAACTAATACCGCAGAGACAGAAAACATGATGCTGACCACATCAACGAAAAAGAAACTTTCCAGAATCGGTTTAGTGAAGATGCGTTCCGCATATCTCGCGACAAACGTAATGATATAAGCCCATAAAGCCCAGGTGACTAGATCTAGTGCAAAGCTTTTGGCTTTAATCAGCAAGGGAAGGCTGCTACCTTTATTAATAATCATTAATTGTTGTAAAGTGGCGGTTGCCATTATTTAAACTCCTCTGTCAGGGCTTGTCCAGACAGCTAGCTTGGACTTGTTTCTAAAAATCGCTTTTGGGATTCCAACGAGTAACGTTACCGTATTAAGTAACCAATAAACATAGGGATACCAAATGCAGGAAATTCCATATTGGATCAATCCTTTTTCATAACGTGAATCAATGTATAAGCTTAAGAGACACTGTAAGAAGAAGGAAAAAAACATGATCGAGATATTTGTTTCAAACAGCTCCATGTTTTGAATACCTATACCTAAGGTAATCTTCCGGTATAGTGCAAGCGCAACCAGTACAACTAATAAGATTGCCCAAGTTGCGGTAACAAAATATTCAGCATACATTGGCCATAGACGGCGGTTTCTCCAACGCCAGACCTGAGGGAAATATTTGAGAATGGTTTCAGCACCACCTTGTGCCCAGCGTAAACGCTGTTTGTATAAGCCATAAAGACGTTCAGGCATTAATACCCAACATAAGGCACGAGGCTCATACATGATGTTGTAACCAGCCGTTTGAATTTTCCAACTAACATCAATGTCTTCGGTGATCATGTTGGTGCTCCAGCCACCGATTTCCTCCATCACATCTTTGCGGAAGAGACAACATACGCCGGATACCGTGAAAATGGTTCCCATCAGACTTTGAGCGCGTTTGATTAGGCCAATGATGGAGCTAAATTCAGACACCTGTAAACGACCTAAGATAGTACTTCGGTTACGTACTCGAGGGTTTCCGGTAACGGCGCCATAAGCACAGTTTAATTCGAGGGATTGCACCATGTAATCGATCGCATCGAAATCCAATACTGCATCGCCATCAATACAGGCTACATATTCACCTTTAGCAACTAACAAACCATGATTTAATGCACTGGCTTTACCTTGGTTTTCTTGGTGAAGCGCCACGATGCGTTCGTCAGCTTTGGCCCAACGATCAATAATTTCACCCGTGTTATCTTTACTGCCATCGTTGATGAAGATTAGTTCATAGTTTGGGTATCTGAGTTGGAGCAAGTAAGGAATAGCTTCATCTAGGTTGTCCCCTTCGTTATAGCAAGGCACCATAATGCTGACCATCGGAACACGTTCCTTTGGCATTTGTTGGAAAGTTGGGTGCCCAAGTTTTCCTTCCATAAAAAGGTAATAACACAGACTTGCCGTCACCCAATATATCGCCATTCCGGCAGGATACATGAATACGAAGATACTCACGGCTTCTAAGAATTGTTGGTTCATAAGTCAATCCTTATTGTTTTCCTGCATTCGTATTTACGGAAAAATACGGTTTCATTTTGTTCATATCCGGTTGATTCGTTAAAAAGTTATCCGGATAGTAGCCATAGCTATAAATATGATTTTTTTGTAATAGCGTCATCCAATCAATCAATTCGGATTCAGGAATTGGTTTTTGAGTTCGCCAATTCACCGCTTGGAATTCAAATAAGACTTTCTCTAATGGCGCTTGAGCTTTCACATTTTCAATAAGAGAAGCAAACCATTGATAGGCTTCTTTTTGTGAAATAGGCTGCTCATTTTCCATGTATGGCATTGCCATAATGGCCGTCGTATCGTAATTGTCAGTGAGTGTTTTTAAGTTTTGTGCCAACCATTCTTCTGCATTTGGATTGGTGATCACTGATGCATAAAGATTACGAGCCGTTTTAAGAGAATATGAACCACGCAAGAAATAAGGTTTTAACGCATCGGTGAGTTGATGGGTTAATTGGATTAAATCTTGTGTTTTTTGTTTTGCTTGTGGGCTAACCATGCCTTCAGCGTGATTACCTTCTGCACCTTCAAAATCGGTTAGGAACGCGTCATCATGGAATAAAATGCCATTAAATTTTGCGTAGAATGACAAATCGTTATAAATGGATTTAATGATTTCAACATTCTGTTTGTTATAAGGCGAAAGGCGTAAATAAGCTTTTGTTGAAGGCTTGCCCGTGCGGCTATCAATGACATATTCCGCCTCTTTTACGCTTTTGCGTAAATCAAAGGCGAGTACAGGCATCCAAGCATAAACTTGTACGCCTGCGCGTGTTTGTAATTGCCATGCAATTCGACCAAAAATATCATCGCGAACAGGAAGATATTTATTAGGGAAATACAAGGCATCGGCTACGCCATCCCCATCTGGATCGGAGAAGGCTTGAAGATAAACTGTCGTCACACCATAGCGATAGATGCGTTCGATTAACTTATCAAGGTTTTTGGCTTGTTGAGCCTTATTCGCATCGTAGACATAATCCAAATCAACATGTAGCACACGTTGAATTTGCTTGCTTTCATCAATACCATTGAGATAGTTTTTAACGGTATTTAGATCGGTTTCTGCATTAAGTAATAAGCGTCCAATGTGTTTATCGCCAACTTTATTAACAATTTTCTCACCCAATGAGAAATAGTGTGGCATTCCTGCTTGTCGTGCAAGTTGCACAGAAACATCATTAAATTGTCCATAAGGCCACACCATTACGCGTGGTTTCTTACCGATATGATTGACTAATGTTTGAACGGTACGGGTGAAATCAGATTTCAATCTATTTTTGTAGGCATCTTCTGTTTCATATTTCCCATTTTTATATTCAGGCGCAATCACAGAGGGTAATTGACCACCAGATGGGTTAGCATTAATACCGTTATGAAGATTATGTGTATGGGAAGCAACTTCAACGAGTCCACTTTGTTCCATTTCTTTGACTTGCGACCAAGTAGCAAAAACAGAACGATCCAGCATTTTATCGGCATAAGTGATTTTTTGATTTTCTGGCGTATCTAACCACCCCGTTACAGGCGCAAAGACAGCTGGGTAGTTATAGGCCTTTAATAGCGGGAAGACCACGTTATACATGGTTTCATAGCCATCATCGAAGCTTAGTAATACCGCATTATCAGGTAATGTGCCTTTACCATTTTCAGCATCGATAACTTGCTGCCAACTGATCACGTTGTATCCGTTTTCTTTTAGCCAATTAAAATGTTTAATTAAGGTTTGGGCTGAAATCGTTTGAGGAAAATAATGTTTTTGATTTTCAGCCGCACTTTCATCTACAACGGAGTGATAGGCTAATACGCCATAACGATCTTGCGCAAAGGCAAAAGCCGAAAAAAGGGAAAGCGTGCAAATAATGATTCTTGCAAAATGTTTTAGAGATCTCATAAGGTTATACCGCTTAAGTATTTAATAATAAATAGAAAAGTTTAAATTTCCGAAATTGTTGAATTCAGCACTGCCGTCGTAAATATTCTTTTTACGCCCGATTTCATAAGACACGCCAAATTTTTTACCAATACGCCATTGGTGTCCGTAACTAATCGACCACATTTTTTCTCGACTAAGTTCTGCCTGTTTATAAGCACCTACGCTGGCTTTTAGGTGGTGATTTAAGACTAAGTCATAATTAAGTGGTTGGTAGTAACTTAAATCAGCACCGAATTCCAAGCTTGTCGCTTTTGCTGGGTTGTAATATTCAGCAGAATCAATAGTTTTATTTTTGCTGTAATCGACTCTGAAATTGTTGGTTAGCGTCCAACGGTCATGTTTGAATGTATTGAGATTCAACCAGAAATTGGCTTCTTTTCTTAAGTTGCCATCATCAAATTTCATGACGCCACCACCTAGCCCAGCTTGGAAAATATCGGAATAGGAATAGGTAGTAGAGAAACCAATATCTTTGGTATACACACCTTTATTGATGGCTTTAACTGGAGTACCACTACCATTAATATTGGCATTTAAATTAAATGACCAGTGTTGGTTGAGGGTATAATTTGCCTCAGTGGAAAAATAGGCTTTATCATTAAGCTTAATGCCTTTCCCGCTTTCCATTTTCACTTGGAGTGGATAGAAATTGAGCTCTGTTCCTACGCCAATTCGGCGAGAAATGAGACTTTCTTTGTCATAAGGGGAGCGAGTTTCTAAGTAATGAACGTAGAGATCATGACCATTTGCTGTTTTCGGTGTGTAAATCGCATAATCTTGGCTACTTTCATTGCTATAACTGATTGGTGAGGTACGATGCTGTAAGCTGATACTTCCTACAATTTTGCCAGAACGTGCTTGTTCGTAATGGTTTATGAGGGATTGTGCTGACTGACATTGTTCTTCATTCATTGCATCAATTGTTTTTGAAACTGTTGGTAAATCATTTTGACTTAAAGCAGTTTCTGCCAGGTTATTGCGTGCTTCTTGCTGATCATTTTTACTCAAAAAATAACCGGCTTTTTCAGCCCATAATTTGGCATCATCATAGTTGCCACGATGTCGCTCAAGTTCTGCTTTTTGCAACATAACCCATGGATCACCTGGCGTTTTATTAAATAGACGATCATCTATAAGTTGCTGAGCCAATTTACTATTACCGCGCCATAAAGCTAAACGAGCCAAACCAAAATAGCGAGAATCGTAGCCTGGATTCAGAATTTTTGATGTTCGGGTATAGTCATTGATATAAACATTTGAATTCATACGCTCTAAATATTGTTGAGCTAATTCAAATTTGCCCGCATCGCTTGCGGTCAGAGAGAGTTTATGAAGTAAACCATCGCTCACAGCGAATTTATTGTGTAGGGCTTGTTGTTCAATTACTTGATAAATTGCTAATGCTTTGTGTGGTGAGCCTTTTGCAGCCCAATAATCACCAAAGGCTTCTTCTAAATACGCCGGCACATTAGATTGAGCCTGTAATGTATTGAAGTCGTCTTCTATTTCATCAAATTTATTCAAGCGAACCCCCATCACAAAACGATCTTGCAATGCTTGTTGATACAGAGGATGCTCAGGATTAATTTTGGCCAAAAGTGCGGTCAATTCTTCAAATGATTTTTCTTGCTGTGCAGGCGTTGTCGCATTTTTTGAAGAGGTAATCGTCTTACCATGCTCAAACCACATCATGTCTTTTTGATTGAATTGATCCGGATAGGCTTTTTGTAGTTTCTCTTGTAATGGCAGAAGGTTGTATTTTGATGCTAAACGATACAACTCTCTCATCAAGGTGATATTTTTCGGATTTTGTTCTAACTGACGTTGCCACCGGCCAAGTTTAGCCATGTCGGGTTCGGTGAAATCAAGCAAATAACTTTCTGCATCAAGATAAGCATTATCTTGTCCAAAACGTTTCTTATAAACATTCAGTGCATTTTTTGCCGCAGTGTAGTTTTTGGTTTCAGTGGAGGCTAATGCACCACCAAGCCATCCATTTGGATTATCAGGGAATTGCTTTTGCAATTGGGAATAGAATGCAACGGCACGGTCGTATTGTTTTTCATTTCGAGCGGCTTTGCCTAAATTTTCCAGTTCATTTTGAGAAAATTGCGCTGGTGCGCAGCTTTCGCAAAGTGAAAGTGCTTTAGCGGATTGATTCGTCCTCAGATAGAGTGTAATTAAATCATCGCGCACTTTAATATCGTTTGTCCTCTTAAATAAGGCCTCAAGTTTTGGAATAGCTTGATTTAATTGGGCCTCTCCTTGACGAGAGAAAATGATGATATTTTCTCGTTCGGTATCAATAGAGGAATTTTGGGCATAGGCAACCTGTACTACTGAGGTACTGACACCTACTAATAGCACAGTCTTAAAGACATGGGATAGAGACTTCATATTAACTTCTACTATGTTTAATTATAATTATTTATTGTGGACTCCATATTTATGACAATGTAAAGAAAGTGTAAGTTTCGTAAAGTGATCCGACCTTAAGTTGAGCCATAAAAAGCATTAGCTATGTATAACATCAAGTGTTTTAGGTGAAAAAATAGGCGTTTTAGTAAAATAAAACGCCTATTTGATATTTAGAGAAGTGATAGTAGGTTATTTCAAAATAAACATCGGTGTGTTGCTGATAGGATCACGATGAATGATGACATCCAAATCAAACACATCCTTCAGCAACTCTTCGGTCATCACTTCATCGGGCGTACCTTGTGCCATTACGGCACCTTTTTTCATGACGATTAAGTAATCGCAATAGCGGCAGGCTTGGTTGAGATCATGCAACACCGTAATCACGGTTTTGCCATTTTGTTGCATTTGTCGCATCATGCTCATGAGTTCAGCTTGGCGGTTTAAATCCAGATAAGTAGTCGGCTCATCGAGTAGCACTAATTCAGCATCTTGCGCAAGTGTCATGGCTAAGAAGACGCGTTGTTGCTGACCACCAGATAAATCGGAAACCAACTGTTCGGCGAGTTCTGCAGTTTGGGTTTGCGCCATCGCCCAAGTGACCAATTCTTCATCTTTTTGACTGAGTTTTCCCCAAAGATTTAAGTAAGGCGAACGCCCGTAAGCGATCAATTCGCGTACTTTAATCCCTTCTGGTACCAGGTGTTGTTGCGGGAGAAAAGCCAATTCTTGGGCATATTCTTTAGGGCTTTTTTGCCAAATATCCTGACCTTTATGGGTGATTGAGCCTTGCTTCGGTTTAAGCAAGCGAGCCACCGCTTTTAATGTGGTGGACTTACAGCAACCATTTGGGCCGATTAACGCAATCACTTTATTTTTCGGGAATTTTAGCGACAGATTTTTAACCACGAGTTTATCTTGATAACCTAAAGATAAATTATTGATTTCAATGCTCATTATTTAGTTCTCATCAATAAGTAGAAGAAATATGGCGCACCGATAATCGCGGTCAGAATACCTGCCGGCAGTTCCGTTGGTGGGTCAATCACCCGCGCCAAAATATCCGAAAGTTGTAATAAGAGGGCGCCAATAATCAAGGCTGCCGGTAATAGGGTGCGATGTCTGCCACCGACTAAACGACGAGCAAGATGCGGCGCAACTAAGCCTAAAAAGGCAATCGGACCACAAATTGCCACGGCTGTAGTGGAAAGGGCCACCGCTAGCACTAAAACGCTAATTTGCACTTTATTTACCGTCACGCCCAAGGTGGAGGCTTTGTTTTCACCTAAACCAAGGGTGTCGAGATCGCGACAGAAAATAAATGGCAAGGGTAGCAATACCACTAACCATGGCAATACCACATTTAAATAAGACCAGCTGCGCCCCCATAGGCTTCCTGTAAGCCATAACATTGCCGTATTGATCTCGACCGGATTGGTAAGCATCAGATAATGACTAATGGCTGCCCACAATGCGGAAAGTGCGACCCCAATGATTGCCATTTTGATAGGGCGGAAGTTAAAACCGCACACGATCCATAAAATGACAAAAGAGAGCACACCGCCTAAAAAGGCAAAAATTGGCATCCAGTAAAATGCTAAGTTTGGTAGGAACATCAATACCGAAACAGCAACCAACCCCGCCGCATTGTTAATCCCTAAAATATCGGGAGAAGCAAGCGGATTACGCACTACGCTTTGCACTAACACACCAGAAATTGCTAAGGCGCCGCCTAATAAAATCGCTAATACTGCACGGGGTAGGCGATATTCCATCAAGGTAAAATAGTTTTTATCGTCAGGCTGAAAGGCCGCCCAAATTTCCTCAAAAGAAAGCGTATAAGTGCCAAGGCGAATACTCAACCCAAAGAGTAGTACCATCAGACTGAGCGTGACGACATAAAAGCCGATAGCGCGAAAAGATACATGAGAAGCTCGCATTAGTGTCTTCCTCTGGCAAATAATACAAAGACTGGCGCACCGATTAAGGCAAGCACCGCACCAGCAGGCACTTCGCTAGGGAAGTTCACCGCACGGGCAATGGTATCTGCAGCGAGCATTAAAATTGCGCCGAGTAACATCGCCATCGGGAGTGATTTTCGCAAGTCATAACCAATCCAATAGCGGGCAAGATGGGGCACGAGTAAGCCAATAAAAGCAACTGGGCCAGCAACACTCACGCTTGAGCCCACAATCAATAACGCCATGATATTAGCGTACCAACGTAAACGAAAGAGATTGATGCCTAGGGAACGAGCGGATTCATCGCTTAAATTGAGTAAATTCAAACGACTAGCAAAGAATAGACAGAAAAGAGCGGTTAAAATAAAGAACGGAAATAACGTCAATAATTCATTCCAACGCGCATGTGCAATGCCGCCAGCTAGCCAACTCATAATACCGAAGGCATGATCTTCCGCGATAATCAGCACCAATTTCGTGAGCGCGGCACAAAGTAGTGATACGGCAATCCCCGCTAAAATCACTCGGCTACGATCCCCACTGTTGTCTTTCCAACCATTGCTGATCAGCATTACCACAAACCAACTCAGACCGCCGCCGATACTAGCCACTAAAGCAATGCTATAACCAGAAAGAATCAAAGGGCTAAAAGCACTGGCGGTCACCATTGCAAGACTAGCGCCTGAGTTCACGCTGAGTAGTGTAGGCGAGGCAAGCGGATTGCGCGTAATGGTTTGTAACAACGCCCCTGCCACCGCAAGATTGGCACCTAAAATCATGCCAACTAATGCACGCGGTAGGCGTAAATCGGTTACCGTAATTTTGGCAATTTCGTCGCCATCGGGGAGGAACGCTTGTAACGCTGCAAGCGGTCGAATTTCGATGGGATAATACAAAAACAGGCTTCCCCATAATAGGAAAGCCAGAATGATAAGGGGAAGTCCCCAACGGAAAGTGGACTTCATCATTATTTTTGTTTCACGAAACCTTCAATTTGTTTCGCCATAATTTTGCTCGCTTCTAAGCCACGACCACGAGCCCACATGTCCGAGTCAACGCTGTAAACATGGTTTGCTTTGACGGCAGGAATGGCTTTCCAAAGTGGCTCAGCTTCCCATTTGCGGGCAATACTTTCATCACGATAATGGGCGATGAACAAGTATTCCGGTTTTTCCATTACTAATTGTTCAAGGTTGATTTCTACGAAAGATTGATCACTATTGAGTTTAGTTGGGGCAAAACCTAATGTCGTTAAGAAACTACCCACATAGCCATTGTCATTTTGGATATTAAATTTATCTTCTCGGGAAGTACCAAATGAGGCTTTTTTGCCTTGCACACCTAAATTTTTTGCGATGTTGGCAATGTAATCATTATGTTCATTGATTTTTGCTTTCATTTCGCTACTTTTACCGACTAAATCACCAATTTTCTGCGCGGTTTCAAGATTTTCTTGGTAGCTTTCATGACGGGAATCAAACATCACCGTTGGCGCGATTTTTTTCAATTCTTCAAATACTGCAGTATGGCGAGATGGATCAGCAATAATTAAATCGGGTTTGAGAGAAGCAATCACTTCAAGACTCGGTTGAGAACGCGTGCCAACGGATTGCCATGCAGCAATTTTTTCGCGCACTTGCGGCAGAATACGATCGACTTTGTTGTCGTCAGCCACACCTACTGGGCTTACACCGACTTGGGCTAAAGCATCCACAAAAGAATATTCCAATGCCACAACACGGCTTGGGGTTTTATCAAGGATAAATCCACCTTTCGCATCTTTAACCGTCACGGCGCTAGCGAATGCGGATACCATTAATAATGCGGAAGCTAAAGTAGTTTTGAATAATTTTTTCATGTTGTGTCCTCAATAATAAAAAGCATTTGGATTATACACTCAAACAATGTTATTGAGAATAGTTATATTTTAGCTATTTGGTCGGATTTCTCTATTTTGCCCGCATTCTAGCAAGTAAACTGACGGCAATAATAATAACTAATGAACCGATCCAGAAATTTAGGCTTGGTACGTTATCCCAGAATAACCAGTCACAGATACTGGAAAAAATGACACCGGTAAAAGCAAAAGGCGTAATGACATTGGCAGGCGCGTATTTAAAGGCGCGAGTGAGTAATAATTGGAAAATAAGACCGAATCCACCCACTAAAAGCAGTAATGTGAATCCATGTAGTGTTGGTATTTTCCATTGAGCAATAAAAAAGAGCGGCAACAAAATCGAGCCTAATAAGTGAAAGTAAAACACGATATTTTTAGGTGAGTTGTGTTTATTGAGTTCTTGTAAACTGATAAACGCCATCGCAGCCAAGACGGCAGCACCTAAGGCATAGCCTACATGGATAGGGTTGATATTCATTGAGCCGTTGGTCAGCATAATGATGGATACACCAATAAACCCCATAAAACTGCAAGCTAATACTTTTAATGGCGTTCTGACTTTAAAGAAAAACAGCAATAAAGGCACAAAAAGTGCGGACGTATTCATCAATAAAATCGCAATAGAAATCGGTAAATATTTAATGGCGTAGAAGGTTAGCAACATACTGGCAATGCCGGCTAGATTACGCAAAATGAGAAATTTCCATTGCGACATATCGACTTTGAAATCCCCATCTTTAATCAAAAAGGGTAAGAGAAAAACAAAACCAATAAAGAAGCGGGAAAATAAAATTTCACTGGACGGTAATTCATCAGAGGCGTATTTTACAAATACACCCATTAAGGCAATGCTGATGTAAGCTAACACCATACAAACAACAGCTTTTTGATAATTATTGCGGAGATGTATGTTTGGCATAAAGGTTCCTTGCACAAAGTGCGGTAAAAAATTGCCTTATTTTGTAAGAAAATGGGCTTGTCTTCGTCTAATGAAATGCAAGCTGAAGATTTTTCTATAATAAGGAAAGAAAATGAAATATACAAAAACATTTCTCATATTGACCGCACTTTTTGGCGGTTTGCAAAGTAGTTTAACGTATGCTGATCACACAGAATCATCAAAGGAGCAAAAAATGACAATGGAAAGTAAACAAGAACAACAAATTATTTATCTTGCCGGTGGTTGTTTTTGGGGACTAGAAGCTTATATGGAAAGAATTCAAGGCGTGACTGATGCCGTTTCTGGTTATGCCAATGGAAAAGGTGATACCACTAACTACCAATTATTGCATGCGACAGATCATGCGGAAACGGTGAAAGTCACTTACGATCCAAATAAAATTTCGTTAGATAAATTACTGCAATATTATTTCCGCGTGATCGATCCAACCAGTATTAACAAGCAAGGTAATGATCGTGGCAGACAATATCGCACCGGCATTTATTATCAAAATGAGCAAGATAAAGCGGTTATTGAGGCAGCATTAAAAACCTTACAAAGTAAATATCAAGAACCGATCCAAATTGAAGTGGAACCGCTGAAAAATTATGTGGAGGCGGAAGAATATCATCAGGATTATCTCAAGAAAAACCCGAATGGCTATTGCCATATCGACATCAAAAAAGCCGATGAGCCATTAATTGATGATAAAAAATACCCAAAACCAAGTGATGCGGAATTAAAGCAAAAATTGACCGCACTTCAATATGACGTGACGCAAGGCAAACATACCGAACGTTCTTTTAGTAACGAATATTGGGATAATTTCGCGCCTGGTATTTATGTGGATATCACTACGGGAGAGCCGTTATTTTCTTCCAAAGATAAATTTGAATCGGGCTGTGGTTGGCCAAGTTTTACTAAACCGATTGCCGCAGAAGTCGCTGAATATCAAAAAGACAATAGCTTTAATATGACTCGCATTGAGGTGTTAAGTCGCAGTGGCCATGCCCATTTAGGCCATGTGTTTGATGATGGTCCGCGTGATAAAGGTGGTTTACGTTATTGCATCAACAGCGCATCGATTAAGTTTATTCCATTAGATGAAATGGAAAAACAAGGTTATGGCGATTTGATTCCCTTTGTGAAATAAGAGGAAAAAATGAAAAAAATATTGACCGCACTTTTATTGTTTTTGAGTCCATTCAGTTTTGCACAAGAGAAGGTGTCTTTGGCGGACATCCCCTTGAAGACGTTGGATAATCAAACCGTCTCTTTATCACAATATCAAGGCAAACCGCTTTATATCAAAATGTGGGCATCTTGGTGTCCAATTTGTTTAGCGGGGTTAGCAGAAATTGATGATCTCAGTGCTGAAAAGAACCTTGATTTTAATGTGATTACGATTGCCTCACCTGGACAAAAGAATGAACAAAATAGTCAAAAATTTATCAATTGGTATAAAGGTCTGGATTACAAAAATATCACCGTATTATTGGATGAAAAGGGTGAAATCATTAAACGAGCTAATGTATTAGGCTATCCGTTTAATTTACTATTGGATAAGGATTTAAATCTTATCAAAGCACAACCCGGACATTTGAATTCAGATCAAATTAAACAATTTGTGAAGGAATAAAAAAGTGCGGTCATTTTTGACCGCACTTTTTATATTGGCTTGATTATGCAAATGCCTGTAATTCAGGATTGATTGGGGTTTCAGCGATATTATTCACATAGTTACATAATGTGGCGAGGCTGACACCTAAAATCACATCAATGGCATTTTCTTGAGTATAACCTGCATCAAAGAACGCTTTAAGCTGTGCTTCAGTTAATTTTGCTTTTTGCAAAATAACGGCAAGGGTGAAACGCGCTAAAGTATCGAGTTTTTTATCACTTTCAATACGAGCAGTTGCACGAATTTGGTTTACAAGCTCTTCTTCAAGTTTTAATACTTTTAAAGCGATCTTCGTGTGGCCAGCTACACAGAAACCACATCCATTGACTACGGCAGCGGTAATTTGCACCACTTCGCGTTCTGTTGCGGTTAAGCTGTTACGACCATTAATGCCGCCCACTGTACGATAAGTTTCAAGTGCAGTAGGGGCATTCGCAAGAACACCAATTAAATTTGGAATAAACCCATTGGCATTTTGTACGGCTTTTAAGGCTTCTTGTGCGGCTTCAGGGGCTGATTCAATAGTGTGAATTTTAAATTGAGACATAAACTACTCCTAAGGGATAAATCATAAATTTCTGCTTGATAATACCTTTCTAACTTAAATAAGAAAAAGAAGAAAAGCTTATTTCATATAGCTAAAAGTTATGATTATTTTGGTGTCGCTAGGCTAAATGCGTTTTGACGACAGACAGTAATCTCTCCAACTCTTTTTTGCCTTTTTCGGAAAGCACTTTGTTGTCTCGCAGCATTTGAGTAGCACGAGCCTCAATAAAGCGGAGGTAGTCGCTGTTTTGGGTTGCTTGGAATTGCTTTTCGGCTAATTGCATTTCTGTGAAATCTTTATTGGTTTGAGCAATCAGCATTGTTTGCCCGATTAATACGATTAGTGCAGCAATTAAGGCGATGACGGCACCATAGCCATTAGTGGGGTAATAAAGAATGCCCGCCAGAATAAAAAGTGCGGTCACTAAATTAGATGAATTTTTAATATAGCCTTCAGCCGGTGGTGGCTTGATGAGATCTTTCCAGTTCATAGGATTTATATGCCATGCTAAAAATTTGCCTTCCCTCAAGTGAAAGAGGGAAGGCAATATCATAATGTATTAGGCTAATACACCAAAATGATAGCCTAAAATACCTACGCCGAATAGGGCGAAGATGATGTACATAGCGTTGATTTTTTTACGTAATAAATACATACATAAGAAGGTTAAACCTAACGCCGCAAGGCCAGGGAGAAGATCGTTTAACACGCTTTGTACTGTGGTCACCACTTCTTCGCCCATTTGGTTTTTATAACGGGAAAGTTCTAATGGAATATTAATACTTGTCCATTTCGATACCAGCGAACCCATGACAAAGAGACCGAGGATAGACGCCCCCTGCGTCAATTTTTGCAAGCGACCACCGCCCATATCATTAACGATTGTGGTGCCTTTTTCATAGCCATATTTAAAGCCATACCAACGAGTTAACCCACGGCAAAGGTTAATACCGATGAAGAAAAGCAATGGCCCTAAAAGGTTACCGGTAATGGCTAAGCCCGCACCAAGTGCCGCTAGTACAGGACGTAATGTTCCCCAGAAAATTGGGTCACCTACACCGGCTAATGGCCCCATTAAACCGACTTTCACCCCACTGATTGCGGAGTCATCAATATCGTTACCGTTTGCACGTTCTTGTTCCATCGCGGCGGTTACACCGATGATAGATGAGGCCACCCAAGGTTGGGTGTTGAAGAATTCTAAGTGTCGTTTTAATGCCGCTGCTTGATCTTCTTTTTTGCTGTAAAGACGTTTAATGGCTGGGATCATCGATACACAGAACCCCATTGCTTGCATACGTTCAAAGTTGAAGGAACCAAGCAAGAAAGTTGAACGCCAGTAAGTGCTACGAATATCGCCTTTTGTTAATGATTTTTTAGTTTGTTCAGTCATAATTTCTTCCTTATAGTCCTTCAAGTTCATCGTCAGCTAATTCACGTTTTGCAACCGCTTGTGGTGCAGTTGATTGATGGAAACGTGGGTTTAATTGAATGTAAATCATCGCTAAGCATGTGCCTAAAATACCGAGACCGACAAGGTTGTAATTGGTGAAAGAGGCGATTACGAAGCCTAGGAAGAAGAATGGCATTAATGCGCCTGCACGCATCATATTGATTACCATCGCATAACCGACGACCACGATAAAGCCACCGGCGATTTGTAAACCGCGAGTGACCACTTCAGGAATGGCGTTCAATGCTTCAGTCACCGTATCCGTACCTGCCACTAACGCAACGAAGAAGGTTGGAATTGCCACACGTAAGGCTTGTAATGCAAGACCGCTAAAGTGACAGAATTCAATGCCACGGAAGTTGGCTTTTGCGGCAAAATCATCGGCTTTGTGTTGAAGGAAGATAGTTAAAGTACGAACGAAGATAGTTAATACTTGACCTGCCGCGGCCACTGGAATCGCAATCGCTAATGCACTCCCTTTATCTTGGCCACCTTTGATGACGAGGATAGTCGCAATCACACTGGCTAATGCTGCATCTGGTGCCATTGCCGCACCCACGTTCATCCAGCCTAATGCCACTAATTCAAGAGTACCACCGACAATAATACCGGTTTCTAAATCACCTAATACTAAGCCGATTAGGGTACAAGCAACTAAAGGACGATGAGTTTGACGTTCGTCCAATACACTCCCCATACCGCAAATGGCGGCAACGAGTGTGACTAAAATAATTTCCATTGTTGTCATAATGAATTGTCCTCGTAATTAAAATTGAATCGCATCAAGCTCTTTGTGCGTGAGCATTGATTTCGGGCT
This sequence comes from Haemophilus parainfluenzae ATCC 33392, assembly GCF_031191205.1. NCBI lineage: Bacteria > Pseudomonadati > Pseudomonadota > Gammaproteobacteria > Pasteurellales > Pasteurellaceae > Parahaemophilus > Parahaemophilus parainfluenzae. The sequence continues at coordinate 1,015,996 of NZ_CP133470.1, forward strand.
GCTCGCCACTTGTTGTAAGCTTAATTCCACGCCTTTATCTAAAAGCTGTTTAAATGCCGCCACATCTGTTGGGTTGACGGCAACAGCTTGAGAAATAAGTTTATCGCCTTCGCGATAGGTCATACCGCCCACATTGACCTTATCAATTTTCACGCCACCCTCGATTAAACGCAGGATGTCTGTTGGGTTGGTTACCAACCAAAGAATGTTTTTGCCTGCATATTTCGGGTTGTGATACACCTTAATCGCTTTTTCCACAGGAATCACATAAGCTTTCAAATGTTCAGGGGCGATTTGAAGTAATAAATCACGACGAAGTGGATCATTCGCTACATCATCATTTACTGCAAAAATCGCTTCACATTTCACCGCTTTTGCCCAAGAGGTTGCTACTTGACCGTGGATCAAACGGCTATCAATACGCAACAAGGAAATGTTTATATTGCCAGAAAGTGCGGTTGGATTTGGAGCGGTTTTTGGTGCTTCAGCTGGTTTAGCTGCTGGCGTTGGAGCAGGCTTGCTTTCTTTAGGTTGACGGAAGGATTTTACGGCAGCGACCCCGACTTCTTTCGCGGTTTCTACCAATTCATCTAAGCTGGCGCCATCTTTGGCATCGAGCACTTCTAGTAACATCGGTAGATTAATGCCAGTGACGATATCGGTATTATTTCTTTCACTGGCGACTCGGCTTGCAGCGTTATAGGGGCTACCACCAAATAAATCAACCAGAAAGAGCACCGGTTCGTTTTCAGGCAGCGTGGCAATAATCGCATTATATTTCTCGATTAAATGCTCACCGCCTTCACCCGGTAAGAAAGTCACGACATGGCAGTTTTCATCTTCGCCATACACCATAGCGGCGGAATTGACGATTTCTTCAGAAAACTTACCGTGCGTTGCAACGATAATGTGGGTCATGGATATTCCTCCCATTGAGTTGATAAAATCAGTCTATTTTGCTTTCAATACGTTAGGCAAACGATCGCTTCAAATGGAGTCAAGTGTATTGATTTGAAGATTACCGTCAAATCAAGAATAGTCAAATGGTGATCGAGATCAAATAAACAGGTAAGATGACTTACAACTTTTGAGGTATTTATAAATGAAATGCAAAGTGCGGTAGATTTTTGATTATTTTTTCAGAATGGAAAGCATTTCGCGACAAGACAAATAGGAAAAGGTTAAAATAAGCCAAATTTTCTGTTGGGAGTTTCAATGTTTTTTGTTTATCTCATTATCGCCTTAGCGGCAGGTGTCGCACTCGCGACGCAATCAGCCATTAATACGCAGTTGGCGAAAGCCATGAGTGGCGAAGCGGTGATCGCGACCTTTATTTCTTTTGCAGTGGGAACAATCGTTCTCTTTTTTATTGCTTGGGTAAAAACCGATTTATGGGGCAATTTATCAACCGTCCCTTCACAACCTTGGTGGAAATTAATTGGTGGGATACTCGGTGCAGTTGTCGTGTTCACAACGGTTTTGTTAGCACCTAAGCTAGGCATTACCGCGATGTTATTTTTTATCATCGTCGGACAATTAATTACGGCAGCTACTATCGATCATTTTGGTCTTATCGGAATGCCGATCCGAGAAGTAAATATCACGAAATTTATCGGATTAATTATTGTCGCCTTTGGATTAGTATTTTATTTCTTTGGGGATAAGTTGGTTGAGCTATTTGGGGCGAGATAAGATAGAATACGCCTCTATTTATTGAGTAATCGCGTAATTGGGGAATCTATGCGAAAGCGTTGCCTGTGGGCTTTGATTATTTTGTTGCTCTTGATCGTAGTAAGCGTTGGCTTATTACGCGTTTTTGCGACCCCGAAACGTGTGGAACAACTTGCAAATCATTTTTTAGCACCGCATTATCACATTGAATTAGCCGATGATTGGCAATGGGAAGCAACAGGTTTAACGCTGCCAGAGCTAAAAGTGAAAACAGACCAATGTACCCTCGTAAACCTCAATGATGCGCAACTCACTTGGTGGAATACGCATAGTCTTGATATTGAAAAGGCTAGCTTGAATTATGATTGTTTAACTCATTTACCAAGCGATAACGCTGAAAACACACCACCAAATTTGACCGCACTTTGGGCGGCATTACCTATTTCTGATGTCAAAGTTAAACACTTTCAATTAATAAATACCGATGCACTGAAACAAGCCGCATTGCAGCCTTTTTTATCGGCTGATTGGGCGTTAGATGCCAACTATAATGGCAACCAGTTGGCACTTGAAGCTCAAGCGAATAATGACGGTCTTGAGCTGCATCATCAATCCACTGTTACGCCGCGAGATGGGATCTTCCAATGGACGGGCAATACCGATATCAAACAATCAGGCGATAAAACCTATGATCTTCATTTTACTGCGAATTTTGAGCCTGATCTTTCTCAACTTCCTCAACAAGGAAATGTTTTATTTAACTGGAATAACTCTGAACTCACTGTAACCAAAGGCGAGGCAAAAGTGTCGTGGCAAGGTGCGGATGGTCAGTTAAATGTTCAAGATTTAACAGCAAATTCGCCGTTGTTGGATGTGCCTTTTGTGTTCACCAAAGACGGTTTGGATATTTCATGGGGGAAATTTTATTGGACCTTCGACAGCTATCAACCGATTAAAGGCTTCCTTGGGTTATCTATCCACCGTGCGGCAGAAGGCTTGTTGCCGTTAAGCATTGATATGAACGTGATCTTGCAAACCTTTGGCGAGATGGGCAAAGGGGAGATCGTGATCTCAGGCAAAAATGGCGAAATCGGTGGTGGCGATGACAATAATGAATTGGATTTTGAGCTGAAAACACGTGGGGATTTACGTTATAACTCGACTGTGGCTCTTACCAATTTAACCTATCATTTTGGCGGGATTTTTACACATCCCGTGGTGTATTTTTATCCTGGCTCGGTCTTTAAAATGGATACTGTGCAACCCGATACCAAATTGCATGTTCGTTTACCGTTAGATGACATTATTATCGGTCGTTATGGCTTAGAAGGGCGTTTGCAAGCAACGTTGAATGGCACAACCCCGCAGTTTGAAAATCTCAATTTAAAATTAGACGGAAACGCCCACGAGTTTATTGCGGGTATTAAAACCGTGTTTGATTTCCGAGATGAAGAACACAAGTTGCAGTCAGTAGAAAAACAAGCGACAAACCGTTGGGATTGGATTATCAATGGAAGTGCAAACTGGAAATCCTTAAATACGCCAGTCAAAATGGAAGGTAAAGGATTTTGGGAAGCCGATCATATTGAATTAAATCAACTTTCTGCTCATTCCAAAGAAGTCAAAATGAAAGAGGTAAAAATGGCGCCACTTTCATTGGAACTTAAAGATCGACTTCGTTGGGATTATGAAGAAGAACATCTTCGAGGCTTGTTGCAAGCAAAAACAGATTGGATTGAACTGGCTTATGGCGGTCGTTTTGTTTCGCCTGTTTTTGGCTTAGGCATTGATGGTAAGAGTATCAGTAACTTCAATTTTGCAGGTGATTTAAAGGCGGGCTCGCTTGGACCTTTAGATGTTTTGGGTGTATATCAGAATAGTGCACTTTCAGGTGAAATCAGCTGGAAAGAACAATCCGCAAAAGTATTCCAATCACTCTTCCCACAAAAATGGAACTGGTTAATTCATGAGGGAAGCATCAAAGGACAGAGTAAATTCGTGATTAATACCAATGGCGTGAAAATGGGTGGAGAGCTGAATCTGAAAGGCGGCAAAATCACCATGCCAGATGGTGAAGTGTATGGCTTGAATATTCGCTTCCCAATGAATTATGAAAACGAGGCATTACAAGTGGCTGCGGGCAAACCCATTCATATTTCGACTAAAAATATTCGCTATGGCGCGCTTTCTGTCGCAAATGGGGAATTAGATTTATTCGGGCGCTATCCGAATACCATGAAAAATCCACTTATCTTAAGAAATGTGAAACTTTCCTTATTTGATGGTGAATTGACAGTACCTCAGCTCACTTTTCCACAAAGTAAAATGGCGACACTTTCTTTTACCAATATCGATTTGGCCCAAGTGTTAGCTTTGGCACAATATAATCAAGTAACCTTAACCGGCCGTGCTAATGCGACCTTGCCATTTTGGCTGGGTCATAAAGAATGTTTGATTTGTAATGGCACGTTGGAACAGGTGGGAAATGTGTCCATCAAATTAACGGATGAAATGGTGAAAGGGCTGAAAAAAGGCGGTTGGACAGAGAATATTCTGGTGGATTTATTAAAAGAAATGGAACTGCAAAATTCTCATGCGGCGGTGACACTCGATCCTAAAGGGCAAATGACGTTGCGTGCGAGTATTAGCGGATTTAATCCAACCAAGCGAACCCATAATCCGATAACGTTAAATTATACGCACCAAGAAAATATGTTTGAATTGTGGAATATGATTGACTATGGCTCACAATTTGAACAAAATCTGCAATATAAACTTTATAAGCAATTAGACAAAGACAAATGATAAAACACCTTAAATTTCAACCGCACTTTTTTATTTTTGCGGCTATGTTTACACTCACAGCTTGCACACCGACCATCCAATTGGATACACCAAAGGAAGGCATCACCATTAACATGAATGTGGTGGTGGACCACAATATTAAAGTGGAAATGGATGAGAAATCTCAAAAAGCTGTGGGTGAAGTAGAGCCTGCGAAGAAATAATTGAATCAATTAAAAAGGCCATCTGAATGTTAGATTTCAGATGGCCTTTTTCTTTTAAAGTGCGGTCAGTTTTCCAAATGTTTTTTGCAAATATGTTATCCCACTAAAACCGACGTCATGCTGAGAGATCCTGCAATCAAATTATCATTGAAAAACGTAATTTCGTCTTGTGGTTCGCGTAATGCTATGATGTACAGCAATGGCAAATAATGATCTGGTGTTGGCACAGAAAGCTCGGCTTTTTCGCCTAACTGTTCATAATGCACCAAAGTTTCATCATCTTGTGTCGCAATCGCCTGATTGACTGTTTCACGGAAAGCAAATGCCCAGTCATAACCCGCGCCGATTTGGTCGATATGTTCCCAACTTATCGCTCTTAGATTATGCACAATGTTGCCGCTCCCAATAATCAACACACCTTGTTCTCGCAAAGCAGATAATTTTTTTGCCAAATTGAAATGCCATTCTGCTGATTGCAAGCGGTTAAGGCTCAGTTGCACCACGGGAATATCAGCATCAGGATAGAGATATTTCAACACCGCCCAAGCACCATGATCAAAACCACGCGTTGGATTTAGCTCAACATTTTCTGGCTGTAATAATGACTGCACTTGCTTTGCTAACTCAGGCGAACCGGGCGCAGGATATTGCACTTGGCTGAGTTCATCAGGAAAACCGTAGAAATCGTAAATCATTTCAGGGTGTTCACCTGATGTCACCTGCAAACGGCTGCTGTACCAATGCGCTGAAATCATCAAAATGGCTTTGGGTTTTGGAAAGTTTTGTGTAATTAGGCTGAAATTCTGATTGAACGGGTTTTCTTTATCTAACACGTTCATCGGGCTACCATGCCCAACAAACAATACAGGCATTTTTTTCATTATTTTCTCCTCAATATTTGATGGGGCAGATTGTACGGTTAAATCTTTGTGTGAAAAATACTACTTTATGAACAACATCTTTTACTAATCAGAAATAATGAATAATGAGGTTTAGATAGATTGATGTGTTAAATAAGGTAAATATTACAAAGTGGGGTTAAATTTTACGAAAATTTTACTTAAAATTTACTTCATTTACAGTTTATTATCTTTATATTTAGGCGTATGATGACTATTAGTTTTACATATCCCCTAAATTTATTTAGGTAAATATATTATTTCTATTTAATAGGAGATTGAATAATGAAAAAATTATTCACAGCAGTACTTTCTGCGGCAGCCATTGCTGTGCCGTTTTTTGCTTCTGCGAATACTTCGCCACAAACAGAACAAAGTGCAGTACAACCGGAAAAAGCAAAAGGTGTTTGGATTGATGTGCGTTCAGCCGAGGAATTTAACGCAGGTCATTTACAAGATGCGGTGAATATTCCACACGATAAAATCATTGAAGGCGTTAAAGCGATTGGCTCAGATAAAGATGCACCGATCAACCTTTACTGTCGTAGCGGTCGCCGTGCCGAAGCCGCACTCACTGAGTTGAAAAATGCAGGCTATACCAATGTAATCAACCATGGCGGTTATGAAGATTTGGTTAAAAAAGGTTTGAAATAAACAACATATTATTTAAAGCAAAGATCCCCTAGATTCAGAATTTAGGGGATTTTTATTATAAAGAGCGGTTAAATTTTTAGGTGTTTTTGTAAATTCTCTTCAATTGTTCTTTTATATCAGCTTAATTTTAATTGTTTCCTTTTGGTAAAATATTCTTCAATTAAAGTCATCTTTATCTCTTATTTTTGAACCATATAATACTCTCGCATTGGCAGAACGATAGGTTCTACAAATTAACAAAGGAGTTTTATATGAAAAAAGTTGCAAATGTTTTTACTGCCCCAGCAAAACATTGGGTAGGAAATGGCTTTCATGTCGCCTCGATGTTTAGTTATCACGATAAAGATAAAAATCTCGATCCATTTCTTTTAATGGATTACAACGAACCCAAATTTTTCCAAGGTGGTCGTCGCGATGATTCTAAATTTGCTTTACGTGGTGTCGGTGAACATCCTCACAGAGGTTTTGAAACGGTGACTATTGCTTATCAAGGTGAAGTATCGCATCGAGATTCACATGGCGGTGGTGGTACTATTGGTGCGGGTGATGTTCAGTGGATGACAGCCGGTTCTGGCGTGATGCATGAGGAAATGCACTCTGAAAAATTTGCTAAAGAAGGCGGTTTGTTCGAGATGGTGCAGTTATGGGTCAATTTGCCGGCAAAAGATAAAATGACAACGCCTAAATATCAAGCGATTAAAGCTGAAAATATTCCGGTCGTGGCATTACCGAATAATGCAGGTTCAGTCAGAGTTATCGCTGGCGAATTACTCGATACGAAAGGCCCTGCGGATACATTCAGCTCAATTAATATGTGGGATACCACAATGAATGCGAATGTTGCCTATATGTTCAGCGTGCCAGCAAGTCACAATGTGATTATCCTTGTATTAGATGGCACGATCCAAGTCAGTGGCAACGTAATTGCTCGGCGAGGTGAATTGGTTACCTTTGAGCGTGGTGCTGCAGATGTGTTGATAGAATCCAATAATACTGCAAAATTATTGATTCTCACTGGGGAGCCTCTCAATGAGCTTGTTGTAGGATATGGCCCATTTGTTATGAATAGTCACGAAGAAATCCTTCAAGCTATTCATGATGTGCAATCAGGTAAATTTGGAAACTTAACCTAAAATAAAGCCACTCGAAAGAGTGGCTTTTACATTTATAAATGATGTTTTATAGCTATGCTCTATTTTTGAGTTTCAAATGTAATATGGATCTGTCAAAATTGACAACTCCATAAATTATAAATAATATTCTTATTCTTTGTTTAATCTAACAAGAAAATGCTTAAATTGTTCTTCGTCGTTATCCAACTTTCCGAAAAAAAACTCATCAATTTGCTCAATTAACGGAACAGCTGTTTGTAATATTTCTTCTCCTTTTTTGTTTAAAATAACAACTTTTGCTCTCGTATCTCTTGAATGTTCTTTTCTTTTCACAAAATCATGTTTTTCCAATAAACTCAATATTTGAGATACCGTCATGACATCTATTTCTGAGAGTTTTGAAATCATAATTTGTGTAACTTCATTGTCATTTTGCGATAGATAAGCAAGAGAAGCTAAAACAACAAATTGAGGGTGTGTCAAATTTATTTTCTTTAACTCTTTTTTTATCATAAGATGCCATTTATTGTACACCCTCATGAACAACAATCCTGTTGATTTTTCTGAATTGTCTTTATATTTTGATGTAAACAAACAGCAATCACCTTATTTTTCCAAACGATTTTTTAGAATAAATATAGACTGAGGAACATCTGAAAAAACTTGTTTTAAAAATTCCAAATGTTGCTCATCTTCACTATCTAAAATCACAGTGTGTTTTATATTCACGCTTCCGTCATTATTATCAATTATTTGATGACCGAAAAGAATATCTCCGAAAGGAGTTTCTGTTTTATCCCAGAATTCTTCAAAAGGTTTTACAAGAGTAAGCTGATATTCCATAGGAGGCATTCCTTCAAGCTCCATAGTTCCGCATGAACCAGTTTCAAATTTACCTTTCAATGTAATGTTTTTTAAATCTTCTTCCCAATTATACCATTTTTCAATATTTGCATAGTACTCCCATGCATCTTCTTTTGTAGCTTTGATTTTCAAACTAAAACTAAATTCCATTGTAATTCCCCCTTTGATCATATGCGTGCTTATTATAAGTCAACTTACAATGTTGTCAACAAAATTTATACCTGGGATATTATTCTTTAGTTTTTCCAAATGACAGAATAATTTTTCTTAATCTTTTAAGTTAACTCCTACAGACCATGCACAACTATTCTTTTCCCCCGATAGCGCAAATATCCACGTTTGGGCCTATTTTTCTAAGGATTAATCAATAAGCAAATGGCCTTACAAGCTCTTTTTGAGAGAGATTGGCAAAAATCCCATTATTTCAGTGCTAATGAAATTCCAAGGCAGACCTACACGTTGATGCTGTTATAGTATCGGTGATTGCGTAATTGCTTCCTAAAATTCTCTATTTTCTTATCACGATAAAAAGTGCGGTTAAAACTTACGATATTCAAGTTGGAAAAACTCACAGAAAAATGACCGCACTTTTATGCTAAAAATGCCCCGACTTTATGTTATAAAAAAAGGTCTGACATAACTTCAGACCCTTCATCATGTTTAAATTATATGTAACTCAGAATGGTTGTTTCTATATAAGGAAAGAATGAAAAATAAAACTCTAATTATTTCAACTTGTTGCAATCAAATATTGATGACTTCCTTAAAAATACGTAAAAATAACCCTGATAACAGAGTAATTATATCATTATATTTTACAATATTAACGTAAAATTTTTACACATTGCTTTCAAGAGCCAACCATTTATGTTCTCTGTTTTACTTTTTGAAAATAAAAACAGAGGACTTCTATACTTTGGTGTAAATAATTCTCTTGAATAAATTTCTGTTCTATAGCTATGCTCTATTTTTGAGTTTCAAATGTAGTATGGAGCTATCAAAATTGACAACTCCATAAATAATATTCTTATTATTTGTTTAATCTAACAAGAAAATGCTTAAATTGTTCTTCTTCGTTATTCAACTTTCGAAAAATAACTCATCAATTTGCTCAATTAACGGAACAGCTGTTTGTAATATTTTTTCTCCTTTTGAGACCTTTGCAAAATCCCCCCAAAATCCCCTAAATTCCCACCAAGACATTTAGGGGATTTTTCATGAGCACCTTCTTCCAACAAACCGCCCAAGCCATGATTGCCAAACACATCGACCGCTTCCCGCTATTGAAGTTGGATCAAGTGATTGATTGGCAGCCGATCGAACAGTACCTGAATCGTCAAAGAACCCGTTACCTTAGAGACCACCGCGGCCGTCCAGCCTATCCCTTGCTGTCCATGTTCAAAGCCGTCCTGCTCGGACAATGGCACAGCCTCTCCGATCCCGAACTCGAACACAGCCTCATTACCCGCATCGACTTCAACCTGTTTTGCCGTTTCGACGAGTTGAGCATCCCCGATTACAGCACCTTATGCCGCTACCGCAACTGGCGGCGCAAGACGACGCCCTGTCCGAATTGCTGCAACTGATTAACCGCCAACTGACCGAAAAAGGCCTAAAAGTAGAGAAAGCATCCGCCGCCGTCATTGACGCCACCATTATTCAAACCGCCGGCGGCAAACCGCGTCAAGCCATAGAAGTCGATGACGAAGGACAAGTCAGCGGTCAAACCACACCGAGTAAAGACAAAGATGCCCGTTGGACAAAGAAAAACGGTTTATACAGACTCGGTTACAAACAACATACCCGCACCGATTCTGAAATCGCTTTCAGATGGCATTTCCGTATCAAGTGCGGTCGTTGTACAACTAGTTTTTTAGCAGCCCGCGAACAAATCGTTCAGCCCTTCGGCGATGGTCGGGTGGGTGAAGATTTGGTTTTTGACATAGCGGGCAGGGACGCGGAAATCGATTGCCATTTTAAACAGGTTGATGATTTCGTGCGCTTCGGCGCAGAACAGGGTTACGCCGAGGATTTCGCCGCTGTGCGCGTCTACCACGGCTTTGAGCAGGCCGTCGGTTTGGTTGAGGATTTTGGCTTTCGGAATCGCGTCGGCTTTCAGTTTCAACACTTTCACCTCGCGCCCCGATTGCTGCGCGTCGGTTTCGGTTAAGCCGATATGGGCGAGTGGCGGCTCGGTAAAGGTGGCGGTCGGGAACGGGGTGCGGTCGGCGCGGTTGCGTTTGCCGTCGCCGAAAAGCTGTTCGCGCACGATGCGGTAGTCGTCGAGCGAGATGTAGGTGAACATCGGGCTGCCCGCCACGTCGCCCATCGCCCAGATGTGGTTTTTGCCTTGCACGCGCAGATGGTCGTCAACGAGGATGAAGCCGCGCGGGTCGGTTTCGATGTCCGCGTTTGCCAAGCCCAATCCTTGCGTGTTCGGCACGCGGCCTACGCCCACCAGCACCGCGTCGGCGGTAAATTCGCCTTGCGAGGTGATGACGCTGGTGTCCGCCGTATTGTCGCGGAACGCTTCAATTTTCACGCCTTGCAACACCTTGATGCCTTTGCTGTTTAATACGCGCAGCATTTCTTCGGCGATGTCGCGATCTTCACGCGGCAGGAAGCGGTCGCCGCCGTCGAGAATGGTGATTTCGCTGCCGAAAGCGTGGAACATAAAGGCAAATTCCAAGCCGATGTAGCCGCCGCCGATGATGACGAGGCGGCGCGGGCGTTCGTTCAGCGCGAGCACACCGGTGCTGTCCAGTACGCGCGGGCTGTCTTCGCCCGCCACGCCCAGGCGGCGCGGGGTGGCACCGGTGTTGATGAAAATGCGTTCGGCGGTAAGGGTTTGCTCGCCGCCGTCTGGGTCAGTCAGTTTGACCGTGCGATCATCGAGAAACTCAGCGCGCGCGTTGAGCACGGTTACGCCGTCCAGATTGTCCAGTTTGGCGAAATTGGCGGCGCGCAATTTCGGAATCAGGGTGTTTTTCGCGTTCATCGCCGCCGCAAACACAGCCGCTTTGTCGGCGTTATGCCCGCGCTGCTCGCTCTCGACAATCAGTTTTTTGCTGGGAATACAGCCGATGTTGATGCAAGTGCCGCCGTACATCTGCGCCGACTGTTCCGCCAGCACGACCTGTTGCCCGTGTTTCGCCAAATCCGCCGCCAGCGTTTTGCCCGCTTTGCCAAAGCCGATAATAAGATTTTGTGTGTGCATAATTTGTCTCCGTGAAATGATGGATTGCGCACCAATTATAGACCTTATCGATTTGTTTTTACATAAGACCCTTGCAAAATCCCCCAAAAATCCCCCAAAAATCCCCTAAATTCCCACTAAGACATTTAGGGGATTTTTCATGACTACCTTCTTCCAGCAGACCGCCCAAGCCATGATTGCCAAACACATCGACCGCTTCCCACTATTGAAGTTGGATCAGGTGATTGATTGGCAACCGATCGAACAGTACCTGAATCGTCAAAAAAACCGTTACCTTCGAGACCACCGCGGTCGTCCCGCCTATCCACTGCTATCCATGTTCAAAGCCGTCCTGCTCGGACAATGGCACAGCCTCTCCGATCCCGAACTCGAACACAGCCTCATTACCCGCATCGACTTCAACCTGTTTTGCCGTTTCGACGAACTGAGCATCCCCGATTACAGCACCTTATGCCGCTACCGTAACTGGGTGGCGCAAGACGACACCCTGTCCGAATTGCTGGTTGCCCCGCCTTTTCCGCCCACGCCGCGCCTGCTTACACGCCTGCGCCCAATCAGGTCAAACAAGTCAAAACCCAAGCTCCGGGCTATTTTCGCCAAATGGTCGGCGATTTTGAAGTAACCGCGCTGTATGACGGATTTTTGTCTACCGACCCCAAATTGTTCCAACCATACAGCCAACGCTCGCTTGATGATTTGAACAAAATACTAAACAACAATTTCCGCTTACGCGAAGCAGACGGCGGCGTGAATACCGCTGTGATTGGTTTTTTAGTGAACACGGGTAACAATTTGATTTTGCTGGATGTCGGTGTGGGCGGCGTGGACATCATGGGCAAAAACGCAGGACGACTGGTGGACAGCCTAAAAGCCGCAGGTTATCGCCCCGAGCAAATCGATTTGCTGATTCCGACCCATATGCACTTTGACCACATCAGCGGACTTACGCGCAACGGCAAACGCGTTTTCCCAAACGCCACGTTGCTATTGGCGGAGCAAGAAAAAGGCTTTTGGCTGGATAAAAACATCAACGAATTGCCCGAACCTGTACGCGGCTTGGCAACGCTGGCGCGTGAAGCCGTAGCGCCTTATGCCAAAGCAGGTAAAGTGCGTTTTTATCAGAGTGGCGAAGAAGTCGTACCCGGAATGCGCTCGCGCCCCAGCCCCGGTCATACGCCTGGGCACAATGGCATCGAGTTCACTTCAAAAGGACAAACCATGCTGGTGTGGGGCGATTTGATGCACAACCACACACTGCAAATGCTTGATCCCGAAATCGCCATTGAGTTTGACAGCGACCCCAAACAGGCACGCGCCAGCCGCCAAGCCGCGCTCAAAGATGCCGCCACACGTAAAATCTGGATAGCTGGCGCACATATGCTCTTCCCCGGCATCGGACACATCCGTGCGGAAAGCAACGGCAGCTATACTTGGGTACCGGTGGAATATACCCCGATCGAAATCGACGGCAAAGTGCAATAAATTAACAAAAACCGACCGCACTCTTCTTAGAGGAAGCCGTCAAATGACGACTTTTTTGTGTTACGGCGATTTTTCTTTATAATACGAAAAATTTTTATGAATTAACAAAGGCAGGAATTATGGCAGTAGAAGCAGCTGACGGCGATTTATTGCACGTGGTGGTGTTATTGGGGGCGGCGGTAGTTGCCGTGCCGTTATTTAAACGTTTAGGTCTAGGCTCGATTCTGGGTTATTTGGCTGCGGGGCTGGTTATCGGACCCTTCGGATTAAAGCTCATTACCGATTCCCACGCTATTTTGCATATTGCGGAATTCGGCGTGGTGATGTTTCTGTTTTTGATCGGGCTGGAAATGAAGCCGTCGCATTTATGGAAATTGCGTAATCAGATTTTCGGCTTGGGTACCCTGCAGGTGACGATTTCCAGTCTGTTCCTTACCCTAATCGGGCTGGCTTACGGTTTTTCTTTTGTGATGTCGTTTATTTCGGCGGTAGGTTTTACACTCACCTCCACCGCAATGGTCATGCAGATTATGGACGAACGTCATGAAATCAGCACACCGCAAGGTCAGCGCATTGTCTCCATTTTGCTGTTTGAAGATTTGCTGATTGTGCCCATGCTGGCGATTGTAGCATTTCTAGCACCCGATAATCCCAATGCCGTTGCCGATGCCGTACCGCTATGGCAGAAAATCGGTGTTGCCGCGCTTTCTTTGGCAGCGTTGATTGCGACAGGTATTTGGCTGCTTAATCCCCTGTTTAAAATTCTGGCAAAATCCAAAGCACGCGAGGTGATGACTGCCGCCGCGCTGCTGGTGGTACTCGGTGCGGCTTATTTAATGGAGCTGGGCGGTCTGTCTATGGCGATGGGTGCGTTTCTGGCGGGAGTGCTGCTGTCGGAATCCGACTTCCGTCATCAGCTTGAAGCGGATATCGAACCGTTCCGAGGCCTTTTGCTCGGGCTGTTTTTCTTAGCTGTCGGGATGTCGCTGGATGTGGCAACGGTGTTCAATAACTGGAAGGTAATTCTTTCCGCCACTGTACTGATGATTATCTTGAAATGCCTTGCCATTTATGGAGTGGCGCGTTTTGCCAAAGCAAGCCATCACACCGCGATACACCGCGCCGTACTGATGTCGCAGGGCGGTGAATTCGCCTTCGTATTACTCGCCTCCGCTGCCGCACAACAGGCGATTAATGCGGAAGTGCTAGCGAATATGACGGCAATCGTGGTGCTCTCCATGATTACGACACCCTTCAGCGTTATGCTGTTCGACCGCTGTTTCAAAGAACCCCGCGCAGCTGCGGCAGTGGACGATGTGGAAGAACATGCGGGCGAACTCAACGGCAACGTGCTGATTATCGGATTCGGGCGCATGGGGCAGGTGGTCAGCCAAATGCCGCTAGCCTACGGTGCCACCATTTCCATTCTGGACAACGATCCCGACATCATCAACGTCGCACGCGAATACGGTTTCAAAGTCTATTACGGCGACGCCACCCGCGCCGACGTGCTGCATGCCAGCGGCGTGGAACACACCGACATCGTAGCGGTATGCGTGGACGACGGAGAAAGTGCGGTCAGAATTGTGGAAAATATTCATCATATCAACCCGAACGCCAAGGTGTTCGTGCGCGCCTGGGACAGACGCAATGCGCTGGCCCTAGTGAAAGCGGAAGCGGATTTCGTAGTGCGCGAAACCTTCTATTCTTCCATGAAAATGGGCGATGAAATCGTCAAGGCATTGGGTGCTAGCGTGCAGGAATTACGTGCCGTACACAACAAAGTACGCGACGCCGACAAAGAACGCTTCGCTTTGGAAATTGCCGGCAAGGAATTTGAAGGGCGCAGATTACTGTTGGGGAATATAAAGAAAAATTCGTAAAATAGAGCGCACTTTTGTAGCTACAAGCGATGGAATTTAAGCGAAAAATTGCAAAACACCGCACTTTTTACGCCCGGCGGCCTATTTCGAGCTGATTAAAGTGAGTGCGCAAAGCCATCTGAAGGCGATGTGTTTAAACCTGTTGAAAGCGGCCAACAGGCTAAGTGTGTCTGTTGCCGCCTAAAAGGCGGCCCGGATGCCTGATTATCGGGCGTCCGGGGATGATTAAGGGGGTATTTGGGTAAAATCAGGAGGTATTGGGGGCGGAAACAGCAGAAAACCTGTGTTTGGGTTCCGGCTGTTGGAGGAAAGGCTTTTTTGCAAAGGTCTCACCCTATCTTTAAAACGTTTTTGTAACTCCCCTCTAAAATTGGCTATTTTGAGGCGTTTTGTGTGGAATGATTGCGTTCTGTAGTACGGGGTGATTTTAGGGGGGAGTTACAATTTAAAGATCTCAAACAAAATTAAATAAGCATAATGGATTAACAAAAACTCACAAGATTATGTTTATAGATGTAATGGACAAAATTTAGGCTGGAATATCTCTTAAAACTATATACTATATGCATTTGCGTGGATTGAAAGTGATGAATCAAAAAACTGCCCTTTTTGTGGTAAAAAATACATTAGAGAGAATGGTTAGAAATCAGGGAAACAGTAGTATAAATGCCTGACCTGTAATCAGCAGTTTTTTAGGTGGTAAACGCCTCAATAATCAAACTTTGTAAATTTCAAAATTTCATCTTGGGCGATGCGGAAATGATATATGAAATGTTTAGTCAATCCGGTTTACCGATGTTGTCTATTAACTGCAATAAGTGGCTTATTTAGCTTATCTTCCGTCATTCCATGCATATATGCATTATATTGCCATACAATAAATTGTTGCTTATATCGCTCATTGATTTCTTCCAATCGTTGTACCTGAGCTTTTAAATTCTTAACTTGCTTTTGCAGATAATCCATTGTTACATTTGGTTCTGGATTAGCCTTTGCCTTTTCTTTAATTTTTTGTTTTTGTTTGCTAAATGCCTCTTGTATATCTGGATAATTAGCTAGTGATTGTCTCTCAATGCTTTTAACATTCAATAATTCTGAAACTTTAGAACAAAGTAAATCCCATGTTAGTTTATCTTCCCAAGTCTTAATCATCATGATGATATCTTCTAAATTTTCTTCTGTAACAAGAATTTTTGGCATACTATAACTCCATTAGTCTATATAACTCATCGTCTAATTTAGCTGTTTCTGGTTTTTGAATATCTATATCCATTCCTTTTTCTTGTAAAGCTAATTTAACTGGAGAAGGGTCATACTCATCAGGCATTCGTAATAACGATCCATTTGGGATTTCACTATTTTCTAAGAATTTAATTTTAGTTTTTATATGTGTTAATCTCCACCATAGGTTACTTATCCAACGATCTGCTCCAAAAACACCTATTCTATGGTGTTCTTTCGCTTTACTTAATTGCTCTGTTAGTTGAATCTCGCGCTGTTTTAAAATTCCTAAGGAAGACTCTAAACCCTTAATACAAACAAGCTCTTTACATGTTTCACAATCACCGTGACGAGAACATGGAGACATCGCATAATCGTGTTCGCAAATGCCTATTTCTGTTACGGTTGTTATTCCGATTCTATCTTTTCCTAAGTCTTCATAGGTAACAGGAAGATTTAAATGAATTTTATCTAATATTGAAATATCCTCCGAAATGAGTAAATCTCGAGCCGACTCGCTTTTTTCTTCTTCTGTTCTGTGATCATAAGCTTTGTTATCTGCAACTCTAGCTCTTCCTGCCCAGTTAGCTAAAGTTAACTCATCCATTCCACCTCGTTCAGCTTTTGTGCTTAACCAATGTCTTGCATTGTGTGATGGCAATCTTATAAATTCTCCTTTGGATGTGCCTATACAATGCTTTTCCCATAATGATGTTTTAGGGCGAGTTTCAGAATAGCAAAATCTATCATTAATTTGACTCACCGTTGGTAACACAAAAGAAAAACTTTTAGGGGAAAAATCATCATGAAATTCATTTTCTCTGAATAATAACAAAGCCTCAGAAACCTTCACGCTTTTATGTTTATCAACATAAGGCCAATTATTAAATTTTGATGTGTATTTCTTATACAAAAATTTCCCTAGTATCTCATAAGTTATAATTCCATCGTTTTCACTTATTAAATTTTTAAACCATTTAGTATTACAGCTATTTTTGGAATCAATATCTAACACTTCAGCAATTTCACTTTTAGTCAAATGCTTTTGGTATAAAGAATGGGATGGTGCAAGCTCTTTATTGGATAACATCGATATATTAGGATTTTCTTCTGCAAATTTAGCAACCTCTCTAGCCAAAGAGCTTATATTTGTTAAACGTTTAACCGCTTCAACAATAATATCTTGCATACAGCTAGGAACCCATTTTAATCCCTCTTTACCATTTTTTGCTGGTATCCATCGAATACCTAATTGCTTATTTCCTAAGCTATCTTCTTCCCATTCTAAGCAATTAACAGATAAAGACATCAACTCAGAACAACGAGATGGAGCGATCATAAGTAGAGCCATAACAGCTGTATAATATTCAGTTTCTTTGTCTAAATTGGGGGCATCATGAAAGAGTTTAGCAACCAGCATCATTTCTTCATCAGTTGGCATTTTACTGGAGCGGTATTCTTTTCCTTTTTCATCAAGCAATATCGTTAAATCTCTAGGGCGTTTATAAGGACTTTTCCATAAGGGTAGTTGAGGTGTAATTTGATTTTCTCTACAAAAATCAAATAATTTTTGAATTTGATAACCTAATTTATTGACTGATTCCGTACCTTTTTTATATTTTTTTGATACGATATTTTCTACTTCATGAATAACTAAATAATCAAGCTGAAGTATGTCAGCCTTTCCTTTAATATTATAGAGAGCCATTTCAACTATACGTAAAGATTCAATATGTCTGGCTAAATTACGAATGGGATTTAGAGAATAAGTATAACGAATATAGGCTTTGGCAAATTCAATGAATGGTGCAGCTAATGGCTCATATTTATAAGCTGTAGATTTAATTCTTTCTGTGGAAAAACGAACCTGAACTGGATAAATGCTGAATGTTGTTTTCCATTGGTTGTTTTCCCAGCAATCATTTCCAAAGATAGTAAGCTGATTTTTACTGAAATTAATAAATTGCTCTAAATTAGATTTAGGATTATTATCTTTAGGAGTGAAAATTAGATTGTTCATAATCAGTGGCTTCCCATAGTTCTTTTCATATCATTGCAAGCTTGAACAACATATTCAACAGCTAAAATAATACGATCTTTGGATGATGCATAATCTATACTTTTAGTTTGTTTTAAACGTTCTTCCTTTTCTTCATACAACTTATTTAAGATTTGTTGATGAGGGCCATCAATGAGTGGCCTAAACTTAGGACATAAATAACAAGTTTCATAGCCAGTTATACAAAAATCATTTGTTCCACAAGCACCTATCGTATCTATTCCGTTATTGGTTATTAAAGATGTTGGATCGTACCCTCTCTCACTTTCATTTAAGTTAGAAATAATTTTACCTGTAAAGGCTTGAGCGAGTTTTCCCATTTCAGCACCTATAACACGATCAATGTATTGCACTGTATCAGCTGTATTTTCAGTATAGACTTTGACGTTCTGTGTATCTGTGTGATCTAGGAGTTCTGCTATAATCGTTGCTCCAACTCCTTTTCTTCCTAGATTCGTTCCCCTTGTATGACGAAAACGTCTTGCATTAACATGAATGATTTCACCTGTTCGCTCTGAAACAGCTTTTTGATGTATACAGAATTTTCGTAATGCATTTTGCTCCAATGAAGAAGCTGAATAATGAAAAATATCTTTGTTTAATAATGAAAGATCAAAATTCCTATTTTTGATATTCTTCTTCAAACAGCTCCAATCAATAAACACTGGTAATTTCATTTTATAACCAGAAATAAAGGTTTCATCAACCAGACTAAGCAATTTCTTATATTGATATTCCATAAAATTTAGGAGAATTAAATATAAGTCCTCTGTGATAGCAAGCTTTTTAAACGTTTCTCTAAATAATATTCCTCTCTTTTTGGCACTAGGGATATTTAAAAAATAATTCCATGTTCCTTGAGAAATTTCCTTTCTTAGGTCTTCAAATTTTAAATGGCGTATTTGAATAGGTCTTCTAGCTGTAGTTTGAAGTAAGTGAATATATGCATATGTTTCAAATGAAATAAGTTCTTCTCTCCAAAGTCTAGCTAGTTCAGCCATTAAAGCCAAAATTTCATTTTCAGTAAATGCTCCTGTATAAGGGCACCTCATTAATACCGATTTACCTTTCTCATTTCCACTCAATGTAAAGCTTTCTAGTAGAGCTGCAACAGCTTTATCAACTCCATAATAACCATACTCATGCCATGACAGTAAAAAACCCTTTAATGCTCCTAAATACCATTCATGCTCTTTTCCTAGTTTATTTTTCCAATCCAATATTATTGGCACATCAATGATTTCTAAATTAGTTGAAATTACTAATCGTTGAAACTGTTGATACATGTGAGATACGTGATAACTTGAGTATTTTTCGGCATATATTGCTAATGTTTTTCTAAATCCGTCTAATGTTTTTTTATTTATATTTAATATGGGTTGAGAAAAGTTAATTGTGTTGTCTTTACTTATACGCCAAAAGTTTTCATTTTCATCAAATGCATACCCATCTCTTGACTGTCTAAAACGTTTATTCTGACTCATAATTATCAAACTTTTTTTGGAACTCAATTTGAAGATCTAATAATATTTTGTTTGCTTTTTCTCTAATATAGCGTTGATTATAAATATTTCCTGATTTTTCTGATGTATGCCCCATAAGATGTTGCCTCATTTTGGCTTCTTTTTCAGGAGAAATAAAATCTTTATGTGAAGAATCATTATCTACATTCTGGTTATTCTTATCTACTTTTCGTGAAAAATCTAAGTTCCATTCATGACGGAAAATATGTGGGTGAATGATAGAGAACTTAGGATCTACTTTTTTCATTGTTGGTACAATAACATTATCAAAAGAACTTGTACTAATTGGACATCCTTGAGTTTTTCCTTTTCGATGAGTAACAAATAAATATGGATGTGTATTTGCGTGTGGAATTTTAGAACGATAATTCATAATGTAATCATCAATAAGTTGAGCTATTTTCTGCGAAATAGGAAGACGTCTCTCTTTCGTTTTACTTACAGCTTGTTTCTTTCTTGTGTCAAATTTATCATCATGCGTTCGTCTAATTGTGATTGAGGATTTAACTGTTCCTATATCAATAAATTGGATTTGAATTGATAATAATTCTCCTCTTCTAATCCCTAATTCCTTTAATAAGATAAACATTAAATGGTTTCTTTTTCTGATTCCAATATCTTGAAATGGATTATTAGGATTAGAAAAGTTCGCAATAGACATAAACTCATCTAACAATCCATCAGGTAGCTCACTTTCTGGTTTTATAGATAATGTTTTATGATTTTTAGGTCTTGACTCTTTAATTAACTTAATTAGTTTCATCAATTTTTCGATATATTCGTTAGATACATTAATTACTTTAGATAGAAATAATATGTATTCTGAAAGCGTTGTTAGTCTATTATATTGATGACTAAGAGATACTGAAGAATAAATATCAATAAATTGACTCCTGCCTTTCATTAACACACTTTTTTTTGTATTGATTACATTCTTTTGCTTTTTTACATTTATTCTCATATGTTGAATAAGAGATTCTAACTCGTTTTCTGTTAAGAGTACTTTGTTATGAATTAGATCGCTAATAACAAGATTATTCTGTTTTTCCCAATTCATTATCCACTGTATAGTTCCCAGCTTATTTCTAATTGTGTTTACTGCGGATTGATTACGTAGTTCTACAGTTACCCATAAGGTTGAATAAAAATCAGGAATACCAGTTTTCACATTAACCAATAGAGGAAAACGTTCTCCATTTGAAAAAAGGACTGTTTCTAATCTATGCATATCCATTTAATTTACAAAAATATCATATATAAATACTATCAAATTAAAGATATTGTGTCAAAATTAATGTAAAAAAAAGAGAAACCTTGTTTTATAAGATTTCTCTCTGGTTATTATGATGTTTTTTTACATAATTTATGTATATGGAATTCAAAACGGAATGTTGTCATCAAACGCATCCATTGGAGGCTCCGCTTGTGGTGCTGGCGCAGATTGTGCTGGACGAGATTGATAGCTTGGTTGTGGTGCAGATTGTGCTGGTGCAAAGCCGCCCATCTCTTGATTGCGACCACCTAACATTTGTAAGTTATCACCTTGAATTTCAGTGGTGTAACGATCTTGGCCGTTGTTATCTTGCCATTTGCGGGTTTTTAAACGACCTTCAACATAAACTTGTGAACCTTTGCGTAAGTATTGACCCGCAATTTCCGCTAAACGACGATATAACACGATACGGTGCCATTCGGTGACTTCACGACGTTCACCCGTGTTTTTATCCGTCCAGCTTTCACTTGTTGCTACGCTGATATTTGCTACCGCTTCGCCATTTGGCATCGTGCGGATTTCAGGATCATTACCTAAATTACCCACGATGATTACTTTATTAATACCTGCCATAGAATCCTCTATATTTTAGAAATAAGGTGAAAAATTTTGATTATTTTGCCTTAAAAGAAACAAAAGATCCATAAAAATTAACTGGATATTTGCACAGATATTGAAATATGCGATAATGGCCGCAATTTTTGAATTTATTTTCTTAAGGCAATCGCTTTTTTTATGGATACTATCGACATTCGTGGGGCTAGAACTCACAACCTTAAAAACATCAATCTAACCATTCCGCGTGATAAATTAATTGTGATTACAGGTTTGTCCGGTTCGGGCAAATCCTCTTTAGCATTTGATACGCTTTATGCGGAAGGGCAGCGCCGTTATGTAGAATCGCTCTCTGCTTATGCGCGTCAGTTCCTTTCTTTGATGGAAAAGCCGGATGTGGATTCAATTGAGGGCTTGTCACCAGCGATTTCTATTGAGCAAAAATCCACTTCTCATAACCCGCGTTCAACAGTGGGCACGATCACCGAAATTTATGATTATCTGCGTTTGCTGTTTGCTCGCGTAGGGGAGCCACGCTGTCCTGAGCATGATGTGCCATTAACGGCACAAACCATCAGCCAAATGGTGGATAAAGTCTTAAGCTTGCCTGAAGAAAGCAAAATGATGTTGCTTGCGCCCGTGGTGAAAAATCGTAAAGGTGAGCATGTTAAGCTGTTAGATAGCTTGGCGGCACAAGGTTATATTCGTGCAAGAATTGATGGTGAAATCTGTGATTTATCTGATCCGCCAGAACTTGCTTTACAGAAAAAACATACCATTGAAGTGGTGGTGGATCGTTTTAAAGTGCGGTCAGATTTAGCCACACGTTTGGCGGAATCCTTTGAAACAGCTTTGGAGCTTTCTGGTGGTACGGCTGTTGTAGCGGATATGGGTAATCCGAAAGCGGAAGAGCTAGTTTTCTCGGCGAATTTTGCTTGTCCGCATTGTGGCTATTCTGTGCCCGAATTAGAGCCTCGCTTGTTCTCATTTAATAACCCAGCAGGGGCGTGCCCGACTTGTGATGGCTTAGGTGTTCAGCAGTTCTTCGATGAAAGCCGAGTGGTACAAAATGAAAGCATTTCCCTCGCAGGTGGTGCGGTGAAAGGTTGGGATCGTCGTAATTTCTATTACTATCAAATGCTTACCTCGTTAGCGAAACATTATAAATTTGATATTGAAACGCCATACGAAGATTTGCCTCAAAAAATTAAAGATATTGTGATGCACGGTTCAGGCAAGGAAGAAATTGAATTCCAATATATGAACGACCGTGGCGATGTGGTGATCCGTAAGCATCCTTTTGAAGGGATTTTGAATAATATGGCGCGCCGTTACAAAGAAACGGAATCCATGTCTGTGCGCGAAGAATTGGCGAAAAATATCAGTAACCGCCCTTGTGCAGATTGTGGCGGCTCTCGTCTTCGCCCTGAAGCTCGAAACGTGTATATCGGTAATATTAACTTGCCACAAATTTCAGAGAAAAGCATTGGTGAAAGCCTTGAGTTTTTCCAAGGGCTTACTTTAACCGGTCAAAAAGCACAAATTGCAGAAAAAATCCTGAAAGAGATCAGAGAACGGTTAGAATTCTTAGTGAATGTGGGTTTGAATTATCTTTCCCTTTCTCGTTCTGCCGAAACCCTTTCGGGTGGTGAAGCGCAACGTATTCGTCTTGCGAGTCAGATCGGTGCGGGCTTAGTAGGCGTCATGTATGTGTTGGATGAGCCTTCAATCGGTTTACATCAACGCGATAATGAACGCTTGCTAAATACGCTGATTCACTTGCGTAATTTGGGTAACACTGTAATTGTGGTGGAACATGATGAAGATGCTATTCGAGAAGCGGATCATATTATTGATATTGGCCCTGGGGCGGGGGTGCATGGTGGCCAAGTGATTGCACAAGGGACAGCCAAAGAGATTATGGCAAACCCAAATTCGATTACAGGTAAGTTCTTATCGGGTGAAGAAAAAATCGAAATTCCGAAAAAACGAACCGCACTTGATAAAAGCAAACTTTTAAAATTAAAAGGCGCGACAGGGAATAATCTTAAAGGCGTAAATTTAGAGATTCCAGTGGGCTTATTTACTTGTATCACGGGGGTGTCAGGTTCAGGTAAATCAACGCTAATTAATGATACGTTATTCCCATTGGCACAAAACGCCTTAAATCGTGCGGAAAAAACAGATTTTGCGCCTTATAAATCCATTGAAGGCTTGGAATATTTCGATAAAGTGATCGATATTAACCAAAGCCCGCTCGGTCGTACACCGCGTTCTAACCCAGCGACTTACACGGGATTATTTACCCCAATTCGTGAATTATTTGCGGGCGTGCCAGAAGCGCGTGCGCGTGGTTATAACCTAGGACGTTTTAGCTTTAACGTGCGTGGTGGACGTTGTGAAGCATGCCAAGGTGATGGTGTGCTGAAAGTTGAAATGCACTTCTTACCGGATGTGTATGTGCCTTGTGATCAATGTAAAGGTAAACGCTATAACCGTGAAACCTTGGAGATCCGTTATAAAGGCAAAACTATTCACCAAGTGTTAGATATGACGGTAGAAGAAGCTCGTGAGTTTTTTGATGCGATCCCAATGATTGCGCGTAAATTGCAAACCCTAATGGATGTAGGCTTGTCTTATATTCGTTTAGGTCAGTCTTCTACCACACTTTCAGGTGGTGAGGCACAACGCGTTAAGTTAGCAACGGAGCTTTCAAAACGCGATACCGGTAAAACTCTTTATATTTTGGATGAGCCGACGACTGGCTTACATTTCGCCGATATTAAACAACTTCTCGAGGTGTTACATCGCTTACGCGATCAAGGCAATACCATCGTGGTGATCGAACACAATTTAGATGTGATCAAAACCGCAGACTGGATTGTGGATCTTGGTCCAGAAGGGGGCAGTGGCGGTGGTCAAATCATTGCGACAGGCACACCGGAAGACGTGGCTAAAGTCAAAGGTTCGCATACCGCGAGATTCCTGAAAGATATCTTAGCAAAAGGCTAGAAAAAACAACCGCACTTTTGAGCATCATCAAAGTGCGGTTATTTTTTAATTCGATTATTGAAGGTTAATGAACAGATTGCTATTATCTTCAGCATATAAACGAAGGGGGATAATATGGAATGTTCTCACCCATTTAGTTGTCAATGTCAGCCTATTGCAAATGTAAATGTATTAGGCGCCCAGCTTACGCGTATTGAATTGTTTTTTCATCGGGCAATTTCAGTTCTCTCAATTTCGCAAGTCTCAGTTTGGGTGAAGAGTTTAAATACTCAACATCGATGGGTAAAACTAGACTTTAATGCCTGCCATAAAAATGATTCGAATAATTTTACATTGTTTATTCAACCAGATGTACATTGTCTTACCACAAAATTACTACATTTTGATGTTGAACGATTTACTCAAGTGCGGTCGGAATTACAGCTAAAAATTGAATTTGATCAATCGCTTCATATTTCAGTATCGCAATGTCATATTTTGCCGATTCTTTGCCTTGATACCCAAGGTTTCACTCATTTTACTTATCAAGATCTCACTTGTAGTTTCTACCAACCTAAGGCTTCTTTTCAATTACATCCATTAATTATTTGTTTGCACGGTGCAGGTGAGGGGGGAAATAATCAGAGCAATATTCTCGCCGATAAAATGGCGGTGACTTTCGCAAACCAATTACACCAAGATATGCTGGATTATCCTTATATTCTTGCTCCTCAATGCCCAAGTTTTTGGGTTGATAAGTTTCCTTTAAATGGTCTATATTATTATGGCGAGCGAGATTATACGGCTGATTTATTAGCCTTAATTCAAGACACTTTAATGAAATATCAAGATATTGATCCAAAAAGAATTTATATTGTTGGTGGCTCAATGGGTGGTTATCAAGGATTGCGACTTTTTTCAGATACCCCTGATCTATTTTCTGCCGCTTTAATTGCTTGCCCTGCTAAATTGCCTGCAGCTGAAAAATTGCATCACTTAAAGGATAAAAAAATATGGCTTGTTCATAGCGAATTAGATGAAGTTGTTCCCATTGAGAACACACTTCATCTTCTTGAAAAAGTGCATGATGAACAATCCACAATGCCAATGTTTACGCTTTATAAAAAGGTTATTGTAGAGGGAAAAACAATCGATCCACATTGTGTCTTTTTGCTTCTTTACGACAACCAATTAACATCAGGACGAAATTCTATTTTTGAATGGTTAGCGGAGCAAAGTCTGTAAGCGCAAAAGGCAGTTACTTGCTTGAATCGCCCTACAGGATATTTTCATCAACTGATTTGATAAAAAATAAGGCCGTCTCACAAAAGACAGCCTTACACATTATAAATATTCCTTAAAGAAATCCGCCAGTTTTTTCTACAGCCTTGTCTGTGTCTTTATAATATAAAGAAACGAGCCTTGCAGCCGATGTTGATACCTGACACATTCGCCAGCGCTTTCGCCTTGATGGCGGGCACAGTAAGCTATTGCCACCAAAACCGCCTCGGCAAGTTTGCCCGCGTAAAGACCCGCTGTTTGCTCTTTCACGTTGCCGCCCGGATGAACCACTACAATGGCGGGATATTGTTTGGTTTCGTAAAAGTTTTCAGGGTTAAAAGTACTCCCACCAATTCAATGCCGTTGCGTGGGATTTGGATCCGTTGTTGCATATAAAGCTCCTGTCTGGTTGAATAATTAAAGTGCAGTCATTTTATGGAGGGTATGTGGAAATGTATATTCCTAAAAAGGGATTTTATTGTTCTGGATTAGAAAATAATTGGATGGAAAAGGTCGCCTGAAGAGGAGTTCAGACGACCTTTTTTCACATAAATCTACTATTATTTTATGGCTTGGATGTAACTATTCCTTTTAATTTTTCTATAAATTCTAAGATTTCTTTTTTCTTTACAATTTCTTCAATTGGTGTTGGTTCTTTATGATTTTTATCCAATGTATCCGCTGGATTTAATGCAATTGCTTTTAACATATTTCCCATCAATATTGGTAATAGTTTACTCTGTTCTTCCTCATTGAGTTTTTCTATTTGTTTTTTGTAACTTTCATAAGATTTTGCCAGTGCTTCTTTATGTGCATATTCTTGTTCAAGTCTTTGCGCTTCACTACGTCGTTTGGATACAAAGATCACTAACCAAAATGCAGGTAAAATAAACGATAACTTATAAATCAATCCTTTTAAAATAGAAATTAAAGTAATTCCTATAGAACTATCATTATTATGTTGCTCAATTTGAGTAATTATTTCAGTTTTGCTAAAAATACTTGAAATATAGTTTAAAAGAGAACCGAAATTTACATTTACAGAAACAATAACAATAAATAAAATTGCCAATGCCCAATAAAACAATTTCCCATAAGATGCTACATCTTTGCTAAATTTTTTTCGCATTGCATTATATGCGTTAGATAAGCCGGCAGACGTTGCTCCAGGTAAAAGGCTTTCAATTTGTTTATTTAATTCGTTGTAACGTTCTTGTTGTTTCTTTTTAAAATCATCTAATTCCTTCTTGCGGGTTTCAAGTTCATTTTTCAGACCTCCTTCTATCTCTCCATCTTCATTTTCCGTTCCAAATATCTCTTCATGAAATTCTTCTAATTCATTTAATACTTGAGAAGAGTTTTTTTTCAGATCTTTAATTTTATAACTTTCTTCTTTTGCATCATTAAGGTAGTTATATAATTTATCCTTCAACCCATCTTCATTAAAAGTGGATTGGTATAATTTATCTATTTCTTTATGCTTACTCTGAAAGTCAGCTGCCAAACCAGCTATTTTGCTTTCTAAACCATCATTTTCAAAGAGTTCATTATTATAATTCTCGAAATTTTCTTGTTTCTCAGATAAATCGGAAAGAATATTTTTAGCATCTCTTGTAATATTTTTATTCCTCTCAGAATATTCTTGGAGTTCTTCTAGATAATGTTTTGAATGTTCCGTCATTGCTTTAGCATATTGTTCTAAAGCAGTTGTTAAAACTTTACCAGCCTTTCCTTTGTAAAAAATGAAAGGCATGAGATCTTTAAGTAAAGTATCCAAGTAATTATTATTAATATCCTTAATATAACTAATATTAGATGTATTAACGTAATTTACTAGCCTCTCCTTTATATATGACATAGGGTTTATAACATTATTTAAAACCTGCATAGGTATGAAATCAGGATCGATTGCATCAAGCATTCCTGAAAAATAAGCTACAACTTTTTTTGAGTGAGCAATTTCATTTCGATCGTCTGTAGACAAGCCTTTTACATTGATATCTTTTAATAGGCTTTCAATTTCTTTCCATAGGGGAATTATTTCGTTAGCAAATTTTGTGCTGCGGATAGACATATTTTTCCTTAGATTTTTGTTATTTAATTAACCATATTCTATTTATACAACAGAATACCCTTAATACAACAGTACATTCACCACCCAATCCTATTTCTGATAATCAGCTATCGACAGACTAGCGCGCGTTTCAGGTAGAATGTGTCTGCGTATACTTTCAGGATTTTCTGACTTCAATATATCCTCATTGAGCCATCAATAACCCATATAGCTCCACATTAATATAAAAATTTTCTTTTCCAATTTTTTCCTTCTTCAAAATTCCGATTCTGACCAATTCTTCCAAATGAGATCTTGCTGTATTACGATGGATTTGGCAGTCTCGTACGACGAAATTAATTTTCGTGTAAGGGTGTTTATACAGATTATTAATCAACTCATGGCTGTATATCTGCGGTAACTCACTGCGGATGAGCTGTTTGTGATTTTGCATTAAAGCTTTAATTCCATTGATTAAAGTAACCGTTCGTTTTGCGGTTTCTGTAATGCCTTCTAGTATAAATATCAACCATGATTCCCAATTTTGGCTATCACGGACAGACTGCAATAACTGGTAGTATTTTGCTTTATTTCGATTGATATATCGGGAAAGATACAGAATTGGAGTATCGAGTAAATCTTGTTGAATCAGATATAGAATATTCAATATTCGTCCTGTCCGACCGTTGCCATCATAAAACGGATGAATGCTTTCAAACTGGTGATGAATCAGAGCCATTTTTACCAAGGGATCGTAATCAAGTTGTGCCGAGTCGTTGATAAATCTTTCCAAATCAGACATATATTTTTCAATATCGGCAGGATTTTGCGGTGGCATATAAACAATTTCTTTTGTCGTTTGATTTACCAGCCCCGTTCCTTGCTGCTTTCTAAAACCCGCATTGTTTCCTTCCAATGCAGCTTGAATTTCTTTAATTAGATTGAGTGTAATTAATTTATCGGAACGGACAGAGTCAAAGCCTAATGACATGGCTTGCGCATAGTAGTGAACTTCTTTCGCAGCTACGGTAGTGAATTGGTGTGTATTGATATTGCTTTGATATAGGTCATCCTGCGTGGTAATGATATTTTCAATCTCCGAGCTTTCTTTTGCTTCCTGCAAGGGTAATGTCCCGAGTAGAATATTTTGATTCGGCATTGTATGTACCACGCCTTTTAACTCACCTAATGCCTGATGAGCAGTACTGCAAGCTTTCAATACCGCTTTACTTTCTATCTCGCCCAAGGCAAATAAATCTGGAATTTGATAGTTGTTCATTATGACTTCCTTTATACATAAAAAGGTGTGGTTTCTTGTGCACGTTTACATAACATGCACAATATTCAGAATATTTTGTGCATATTAGTACAACGCACACAAATTTTCTATTTTTTTGTGCATGTTTCAGGTTCCGAAGCAAAAGACATAATATTTGGCTAACCCTCCCTGTTTCTCAATTATCCAAAATAACAAATTCTTGTTATTTCAGATACAAAAGTGCGGTTATTTTTTTGGATGTTTTTAATGTTTGCTGCTGAAAGGTGGTTTAGCAAACCAAATGAGAACGACCAAGGAAATAAATGTTATCGCAGAAACTAAAAAGATTTCATTGGCACCGATGATAAATCCTTGGGCGGTGATTTGTCTGGCAATATATGATGCCGTTTGTTCTTCACTTAAACCAAAACTCCCCATAGTTTGGAAGAATTGTTGGGAAATAGGATTATATGGATTAATGACTTCTGTAAGTTGCGTGTGATGCACGGCTTCGCGGTTATACCAAATAAAAGTAGTAAGTGATGTGCCTATTGAGCCGGCAAGGGTTCGGAGGAAATTAAATAAGCTCGACGCCGAAGCCATTTTTTCGGGCGGTAAACCAGAAAGTGTAATGGTTGTCAGCGGCATAAAGAAACAAGCAACGGCTAAGCCTTGCACAAATTGCGGTAATGCCACATCCATAAAGGTCATTTCAGGTTCAAAGGTCACGGCTCGCCAATAAAAGGTCAGCGCATAAACCATAAAACTGACGGTGATTAAAATCCGCATATCAATTTTATTGCCGAATTTCCCGATAATCGGTGCAAGTAGAATCGGCAATAATCCCACTGGTGCAGCCGCAAGCCCCGCCCAAGTGGCTGTATAGTTATAAACCTGTTGGAGCAGAAGCGGGATGAGCACGACCGTCCCTGAATACACCAAGAAAGCAAGACTAGTCGAAACACAACCTACGGTGAAATTTCGGGATTTGAATAAGGAGACATCCACAACTGGATTATCGTCCGTGAGTTCCCAAATGATGAGGGCGATTAAACCTACCGCCGCGATAATGGTAAGCACCACAATTTCAGTGGAATTAAACCAATCTAGCTCGCGACCTTGATCCAGCATTAATTGCAACGCACCTACACCGAGTGCTAACAAAATCAGCCCAATAGTATTAACTGGTTGATGAGAAATTCTACTTTCTCGGCCTTCTAAAATTTTCCAACTGATTAAGACAACGGCAAGCCCGATCGGAACGTTGATAAAGAAAATCCAACCCCAGTGAATATTATCGCTGATCCAACCGCCTAAAATCGGGCCACAAATCGGGGCGACCACGATTGTCATTGACCAAAAAGCCAATGCCATTCCGCGTTTTTCTGGCGGGTAGTTATTTAATAATAAACTTTGAGAAAGGGGGATGATGGGGCCAGCAACTGCACCTTGAAGGACGCGAAAAACGATCAACATTTCCAAGCTATTTGCAATACCACAAAGCCAAGAGGCTAGCACGAATAATAGTGTTGCGATTAAAAATAACCGCACTTCACCAAAACGTTTTGCCAGCCAGCCTGTAATCGGGATCGAAATCGCATTTGCCACCCCGAACGAAGTGATCACCCATGTGCCTTGGCTCGACGATGCCCCCAAATCACCTGCAATAGTTGGAATGGCTACGTTAGCGATGGTGGAGTCTAACACGAGCATAAAGGTGGCTAATGAAAGCACCAATGTGAGCATCGCTAACGCACCGCCTTGTAGCGGTTTGAAATGAGATTGCGGCATAACAGAACCTAATGGCTATTGTCACGAATAATAGATTCGATCAAATTATTGATCGCACTTTCATCATATTGCAGCACATTTGTGGAATAAAGCGTTGTAGCTGGCGCTTGGTCACGCAAGGTTTCGCCTTGGCTATCACTAACATTCACTTTCACGGTAGCAGAAAGACCGATACGTAATGGGTTTTCAATGAGCTGTTGTGGATCCAATTGAATTCGTACAGGCACACGTTGCACCACTTTGATCCAGTTGCCTGTCGCATTTTGAGTAGGCAATAATGAGAATGCGCTTCCCGTACCCATTTCGATTCCCACCACTTTTCCATTAAAGGTTTTATCTTTTCCATAAAGGTCGAAATAAATTTCAACTGGCTGACCAATTCGCATATGGGTTAATTGTGTTTCTTTGAAGTTGGCGTCTAACCACATTTGATCGGTAGTGACCACTGCCATTAATGCGCCACCAACAGAAACCGCCTGTCCTACTTGCGCATTGCGACGAGCCACATAGCCTTTAATTGGGCTGCGGATTTTTGTGCGTTCTAAATTCAACCAAGCTTGTTTCAAATTACTGACCGCACTTTGAATTTGCGGTTGTTCACTTAAAGGACCGTCTAACAATAAGGCTTGATTGGCTTCAAGCTGGTTTTGTGAGGTCGTTAAGTTTGCTTTGGCGAGTTCAACCGCTTCTTTGGCGTGTTGGAAAGATTCTTTATCGATCGCTCCATCTTTCACTAATTGAACGCGACGGTTTAAATTTCCTTGTACTTGAGCAAGCGTAATTTCATTCGCACGAACGGCGGATTTCAATTGTTTTACGGTGTAATTCAGTTGAGAAATTTGGCGAACGGCATTGGCTAAATTGCTTTTAGCTTGCTCAAAACTCAATTTAGCATTGGTGTCATCCAGTTCCAATAACACGTCGCCCGCTTGTACGGGATCCATATTATCAACATTAATTTTTAAAATATTTCCCGCAACTTGTGATGAGACCATCACCTGATTGCCGCTCACATAGGCATCTTCGGTTTCTTCAAAGCCTTTAATAAAGAAAAACCAATAAGCCGCAGAACCGATTGCAATCAGAAGAAGCAAAAGAATAAAAATGGAAAGCCCTTTTTTACGTTGTTGAGATTTATTATTTGAGGAAGTTTGTGTATCTGTTTGTTGATCGGACATAATGCGAGCCTTATGAGAAAATGCTGAAGTAAAAAAGGCTTCAGTCTATAAAATATGAATGTTCGTTCATTATGAACGTAAATTAGAATTATTTCAAGAATGACTGCACTTGTTGATATCAAAGTGCGGTCAATTTTAATGATGTTTTATCCTTAAGCCATTTATGCCAAGCAAAATCAAACTGGTCCAAATCGGTACATAAGTAAAGTAATCGGAAAGGGAAACTTGTGTGTTGAGCCAAAATATCGCAATTAAAAAGAGCAATGTCGGCTCGAGATAACTGAGCACGGCGAACACACTGACCGGAATTTGTTGATTTGATTTTAAATTGGCAGACAAACCGATTGCACTCACTAAACCTAATGCAGGCAATAAATACCAATATCGACTTTCACTGATTACAAAAGAAAATTGCTGTTCTTGTATGAGCAAATAGATGAGACAAGGAATAGCAATGAAGCACACATCGAGCGTGATGCCTTGCAATGCGGGGATCTTCATGGCTTTACGGCTTAAATAATAATAGGGATAAACTAAGCACACCCAAAGACTGCTCCATGAAAAGGTTTGATTATGCCACAATTCATGCGCCACACCGCAGGCGGCGATACATAAAGCGATGATTTGAATGGTGGAAAGGGTTTCTTTCAGCCAAATACGCCCTAGTAATGCCATCACTAATGGGAATAAGAAATACCCCATTGCGATGTTTACTCCTTCACCATTAACAGGCGCCCACATAAATAACCAAAATTGACTGCCAGCATCAAGTGTACCGAGCGAAAACAACATCCAACGTTTTTTGTCTTTGCCTAAGGTTTCATTGACTAATTTTGATAATGAACGACAACCTACGGTTGGGAAGATAATCAAAAAGAGTCCAAATACCATCATGACCATTCGCCAAGCAAACACATCCGTGCCGTTAAGTGGCTGTAGCCATAAGCTGAATAGATAGAGCAATCTAAATAAAAATTGCGAGATGATGCCGAGAAAAATACCTTGAGCCATTTTTATATTTCCTTAGGTTTGATAACGTCATTATAAAAGTCTGGTGTGGTAAATTTTCTCAATATAAAATAATTAGTGATTATTTTTCTCAA
This sequence comes from Haemophilus parainfluenzae ATCC 33392, assembly GCF_031191205.1. Lineage (NCBI taxonomy): Bacteria > Pseudomonadati > Pseudomonadota > Gammaproteobacteria > Pasteurellales > Pasteurellaceae > Parahaemophilus > Parahaemophilus parainfluenzae. The sequence continues at coordinate 1,049,072 of NZ_CP133470.1, forward strand.
GTTTGAGTGGTATTTGGCATTTATTTTCAAGGTGTAAACATGGAATTAGATAAATTAGATCGGGATATTTTAAATATCCTCCAACAAGATGCGACTCTGCCATTAAAAGAGCTTGCGGAAAAAGTGCATAGCTCGGTAGCAACCTGTCAGCGTCGAATTCAATTACTGACAGAAAAAGGGGTTATTACCAAGCAAGTGGCGGTGGTATCGCCAAAGGCCGTGGGTAGAGGCATTAGTGTTTTTGTGATGGTGGAAATGGATAATCAACATTCCCGCTTTCAAGAGTTATTTGAACGGAAAATGCGACAAGAAACCGATGTGGTGAGCTGTTATGAAATTTCTGGCGATTATGATTTTATGCTGCTTATTCACGCTGAAAGCATGGAAAGTTACCATTCGTTTACCCGTCGCGTTCTAACCGGTGAATATCATGTTCGCACTTATAAGAGCTTGTTTGTAATGAATTTTACCAAAGCAGAGAGCGGGATTTTGTTATAGTTGTGTAAATAAAAAAGAAAATCCTTTGCTAAAGTGGCAAAGGATTTTTTATTAAGACGTGATTATTTCGGTAACCTTGTTGTGGCTTTTAACGCCATATACCCCATAATCGCAGAAACCGTGGAGCCTAATAAGATCCCTAATCGAGAAAGGGCATTAATGCTTTCACCGGCATCAGCATTGAAGGCCAGGCTTGCTAAGAACATTGACATGGTGAAACCGATACCACATAAAATCGCTACGGCAAAAATTTGTTTGAAGTTGATGCCTTGCGGAAGTTTTGCTATGCCTAGTTTTACGGAAAGGTAGCTGAAACCAAATACGCCGAGTGGTTTTCCAATAATTAAGCCTAAAGAAATCGCAAATAATAATGGTGATGAAAGCATGCTTGAGTCGATACCATCAAAACTTACCCCCGCATTGGCAAATGCGAATAATGGCAGAATAACAAAGGATGACCAAGGCGCAAGAATATGTTCAAAGTCATGTAACGGCGTTTCGCCATTTTTGCCTTTCAATGGAATACAAAACCCGATGATAACGCCTGCAAGAGTAGCATGTACGCCCGATTTTAATACAGAAGCCCACAAGATTGTTCCCACCACCATATAGGCACAAAGTGCGGTCACTTTAAAGCGATTTAATGCAATAAGTACAGCAATTGCAATGGCAGCAAAGACGAGTGCTTGCACGCTTAATCCATGGGAGAAGAAGAGTGCAATCACAACAATTGCACCTAAGTCATCAATGATGGCTAAAGCAAGTAAAAAGATTTTTAGTGGGAGTGGCACTTGTTTACTTAATAACGCCATGATGCCCAGTGCAAAGGCAATGTCTGTCGCCATTGGGATTGCCCAGCCATCGGCTAAAGTAGGATCTTGTTGTGCAATAAAAATATAAACCAAGGCAGGAATAACCATTCCGCCAACGGCAGCAATAGCAGGGAAAACCGCTTGTTGATAGCTTGAAAGGGAACCCTCAAATAATTCTCTTTTGACTTCCATTCCCACTAAAACAAAGAATACCGCCATAAAACCATCATTGATCCAGTGAATTAAGGTTTTATCGATAGAAAAAGTCCCTACTTGAATGCTGACTGGTAAGTTTAAAAAGTCGTTATAGTTTTGATTGAGCGGTGAATTGGCTAATAGTATTGCGATTACCGCTGAAAAAAGTAATAAAATTCCGCCAGCTGATTCCAATTTGAAAAAACGCTGAATTTGTTGAATCAAACTCAGTTTATTCATTCATTCTCTCCTAAAAAAGTAATAAAAAATAATAAAGGCTGGATACTATCACAAATTTACTGATTTTTGGAAAATAGGCTATGGATAATGTGTGATTTAATTGGGATGTGATAGAGTTCGTGATCTATTTCACAGAATTTATTTTCATTTTTGGAATAAAAAACAATTTAATAGTAAAATTCTTAAAGTTTATTTATTCGAGAATACTTATGTTTTCAAAAAAAGACATCATCGTACTAGGTATGATGATTTTTGCTTTATTTTTAGGCGCGGGAAATATTATTTTTCCTCCAATGGAAGGTTACTCCGCAGGTAATCATTGGGCAACGGCTTCGCTAGGGTTTGTGATAACGGGCGTACTCATGCCATTTATTACATTGGTTGTGGTGTCAGTGTTAGGACGTGGCGAAGAACTGACTAAGGACTTACCCAAGTGGGCAGGCGTATCCTTTTTAACCATTCTTTATTTAGTCATCGGTTCAACCTTTGCAATGCCTCGAATTACCAATGTTGCTTATGAAATGGCATGGTTACCATTGGGGCTCGTTGAAGATAGTGCGACGACTCGTCTTATTTTCTCTGTGATTTTTAATATTATCGCCATGGGATTTATGATTCGCCCAAGTACCATTATTTCAACGGTGGGTGAAGTGATGACGCCGGCATTATTAGTATTATTACTCGTTGTTGGGATCACGGTTTTTGTTTCACCACTTTCTGAGATTGTTGCCCCATCGCAGGCTTATGCCGAGAATTCAGCACTAACCACAGGCTTAATTAGTGGTTATCAAACGATGGATGTACTAGCTGCGATTGCCTTTGGTGGCATTGTTGCGCGGGCATTATCTGCAAAAAATGTGACCAATCCACAAAAGATTATTCAATATACGATTTCAGCCGGTTTTGTCTCTGTCATTTTATTAGGTTGTTTATATTTTGCCTTATTCTATTTAGGGGCGACTTCTGATGCTGTGGCACAAGGTGCAACAAATGGTGGACAAATTTTCTCTCGTTATGTGAATAGTTTATTCGGCACGGCGGGAACCTGGATTATGGCGGGTATTATTACTTTAGCAAGCTTAACCACATTAGTGGGCGTAACCAGTGCTTGTGGTGATTACTTCTCCAAGTTTTCGACACGTTTTTCTTATCCATTTTGGATTGTCTTCTTCACCGCAATGACGACAATTATTTCACAATATGGCTTAACAAAATTACTCCGAGTGACAATTCCAGCCTTGTTGTTGATTTACCCAATGGCGATCATGTTAGTGGTTTTACAGCTTGTGCGTAATAAATTGCCTTCTATTCGATTGAGCTATTACGTAACTATCTTTGTGACTGTTTGTTTTAGTTTAGTTGATAGTTTGAAAAACTTAGATGTTTTGCCTGAAGGGTTGCATCAAGTCATGATTCATTTCCCGCTTTACTCACAAGGATTAGCTTGGTTGGTGCCAGCATTATGTACTTTAGTGTTCTCTATACTATTAGGGAAAACCATTTCAAAATAACAAAAATGCCGACCATGATTTGTCGGCATTTTTTATATCAAGTGCGGTTAGTTTTTTGCACGTTTTAGGCGGCTAGACGTTGTCTCACAATTTCAAATAAACATACGCCAGTCGCAACAGAAACATTCAGGGATGAAACTGAGCCCGCCATTGGAATACTAATAAGCTGATCGCAATGCTCACGGGTAAGGCGACGCATGCCTTCACCTTCGGCCCCCATCACCAAAGCAAGAGAACCCGTAAGTTTAGTTTGGTAAATGGTTTCTGTTGCTTCGCCGGCTGTACCCACCACCCAAATATTATGATTTTGTTGTAGATCTCGCAAAGTACGCGCTAAGTTAGTGACGCGAATTAATGGCACAGTCTCTGCTGCACCGCAAGCCACTTTACGTGCGATAGAAGTGAGCTGAGCGGATTTATCTTTTGGCACGATAACGGCGCTCACACCAGCTGCATCCGCAGTACGTAAACAGGCTCCTAGGTTATGGGGATCCGTCACGCCATCAAGCACCAATAAAAGTGGATTTTGCTTACGAGTAAGAAGTTCATCCAAATCGTGTTCATTCAGCTCTTTGGCTTCTTGTACACGCGCAATCACACCTTGATGCACTTCACCGTTGGATTTTTTATCTAATGTTTGACGGGTTACAAATTGCACCGCAATGCCTAAAGCATAGAGCTCATTGAGTAAGGGTTGTAGGCGTTTATCTTCACGGCCTTTCAGCACAAAAACTTCAATTAAACGCTCAGGACTATTTGCTAAAATGCTGTTTACAGCATGGATACCATAGATATTTTCTGACATAGGGTTCTCTTATTTATTATTTTTTGTCATTATCCTCCCCGCTTTATCAACGAGGAGACTGGGGAGATTGGGTTAAAATATTATTTCTTCCGTTTTCTAGTCGGTTTCTTAGAAACATCTTTATTTTTGACCGCACTTTTACGTTTTTTTGACGCTTTAGGTGGCAGTTCCTTAAAGACTTTTTTGGCTTTTTGTTTTGCCGTTTTGCCCACACGACGTGGTTTTCTGGCACTTTCGACTAAACTGAAATCGACCATTTTTTGTTCTAAATGAACGGCGACCACGCGAATTTTTACTTTATCGCCAAGGCGATAAATCATACCACTATTTTCACCGATTAAACGTTGTTTTGCCGCATCAAATTGATAGTAGTCGTTATCTAAAGTGGAAATATGGACTAAGCCGTCAATGAATAGCTCATCTAAACGTACGAATAAGCCAAAGCCCGTTACAGATGAGATCACTCCGCTAAACTCAGCGCCCACGTGATCTTGCATATATTCACATTTCAGCCAATCTGCTACTTCGCGAGTGGCATCATCGGCACGGCGTTCTGTCATCGAGCAGTGATCACCTAATAAATCCATTTCATCAAAAGAATAATGATAGCCGCCAGTATCTGTCGTTTTACGTTTAGCCCCTTTTTCTTTTGCTAATAAATATTTAATTCCACGGTGAAGGGTTAAATCCGGATAACGACGAATCGGGGAAGTAAAGTGTGCATATTCCTCTAAAGCTAAACCAAAGTGGCCGATATTATCCGCATGATAAACGGCTTGGCTTAATGAACGCAGTAACATGGTTTGGATAAGCTCATGATCTGGACGATCTTTCACTTGCTCTAACAATTTCGCATAATCTTTTGTGGTCGGTTTCATGCCACCTTCAAGGCTTAAACCACATTCACTTAAGAATGCACGGAAAGATGTCAGTTTTTCTTCACTCGGTGTGGCATGAATACGATAGAGTGCAGGCTCTTTATGTTTTTCCATAAAGTTTGCTGCTGCAATATTCGCAAGAATCATGCATTCTTCAATGATTTTGTGAGCATCATTTCGCACAACAGGCTCAATGCGATCAATTCGTCCCATGGCATTGAAAATAAATTTGGTTTCAATGGTTTCAAAATCAATAGCACCACGTTGTTTGCGTGCATTGAGTAACGCTTGATAGAGGTGATGCAATTCTTCTAAATGCGGCACTAGCCCTTGATAACGCGTGCGAAGTTCATCATCACCATCTAAAATTGCCGCGACTTTCGTATAGGTTAAACGAGCATGAGAATTCATTACCGCTTCATAAAAACGATAGTCCGTGAGTTTACCTTTGGCGGAGACGTGCATTTCACACACCATACACAAGCGATCAACTTGTGGATTCAGTGAACACAATCCGTTCGATAAAATCTCCGGCAGCATTGGCACAACACGATTTGGGAAGTAAACGGAGTTACCTCGGTTATAAGCTTCAGTATCTAATGCAGAACGTAAACGTACATAGTAGCTGACATCGGCAATTGCCACCCAAAGCTTCCAGCCTTTACCACTTTTTTCGCAATATACGGCATCATCAAAATCGCGCGCATCTTCGCCATCAATGGTCACCAGAGGAAAATTGCGTAAATCCACACGGCCTTTTTTGGCTTCTTCAGGCACTTCTTCCGTGAATTTTTTAACGTATTTTTCGACCGCACTTGGGAATTGGTGAGGAATGTCATGATTACGAAGGGCGATCTCCACTTCCATCCCTTTTGCCATATTGTCACCCAGAATTTCGCTAATGATACCAATAGGTTGAGTAAAGGAGGCAGAGCGTTCTTGTAATTCAACCACGACAACTTGTCCCATTCGGGCCCCATTGCGGTGTTCATTAGGGACTAAAATATCTCGTCCGATACGACTGTCATCAGGCACCACATAGCTAAAACCATTTTCTAAGAAGAAACGGCCAACAATTTGTTTTTTACGACTTTCAAGTACACGAACAATACGGACTTCACGACGACCACGTCGATCCAAGCCTGCCGGTTGGGCTAATACAAAATCACCGTGCATTACGCGTTGCATTTGGTGATTAGGAATAAAGAGATCCTCTTTTTTGCCTTCGACTTGTAAAAAGCCATAGCCTTCGCGATGGCCGATGACCATGCCTTTGAATAAATCCAATTTTTCAGGCAAGGCATAGCGTTTACGTTTAGTAAAAACTAACTGTCCATCATTTTCCATGGCGCGTAAGCGGCGGCGCATGGCTTCTTGTTGTTCGTCACTTTTAATTGAAAGTGCGGTCAGAATTTCTTCCCGACTCATCGGGGCATTATTTTCACGAATAATTTGCAGAATGTAGTCTCTGCTTGGGATTGGATTACCATATTTGGCTAATTCTTTTTGATAATTCGGATCCGCTTTTTTTAAAGATTTTTTGGTCATTTATCGTTTATTTTATGATTAATTTTTAAGTTGTGGGGTAGTTTACAGGTTAAAGGGGGGAATGCAAGCTTGTTATCGGGCGTTTGTGGCAGGACGGTTTAAGACAAACAAAAACCGCACCAAAGTGCGGTTTTATTTTTAAGCTGTTTTAATGCTTTAATTACGCTAATTTTTTGATTTGAGCAGCTAATTTAGCTTTGTGGTTTGCTGCTTTGTTAGCGTGGATTAAGCCTTTAGAAGCCATACGGTCAACAACTTTTTGCATTTCAACGAATGCTGCTTCAGCTGCTGCTTTTTCACCTGCTGCTACTTGAGCATATACTTTTTTGATGTAAGTACGCATCATAGAGCGTTGGCTTGCGTTGTGTTGGCGGCGTTTTTCAGATTGAACCGCGCGTTTTTTTGCTGACTTGATATTAGCCAAGGTCAAACTCCTAAAATTTCTGTTAGATGATTATGACAAAATAAGGGCGTAGAATATGCCGATTTTTTATACTTTTGTCAATGAATAATTTGTGTTGATTTCGGTGAGACACAACCGAAAGTAAGCATCGTTATTTAAAAAAAGCGCTTTCTATTGGCTCACACAAACGATGTGGGCAGGATTTTATCAGTTTTTTTCGTTGGAATATAGCGTAAAAACAAAAATTCTATACAATTAAGGCAAATTTTTTTGAAGAGACCCCTATTTTGAGTAAACGACTTTTAAAATCCGGCATTATCGTGAGTGGGATGACATTAGTGTCCCGTGTGTTAGGTTTAGTCCGCGATGTGGTGATTGCCCATTTAATCGGTGCAGGCGCGGCGGCAGACGTATTTTTATTCGCTAACCGGATCCCAAACTTTTTGCGTCGTTTATTTGCGGAAGGCGCATTTTCTCAAGCCTTTGTACCCGTATTAGCTGAATATCAAAAATCGGGCGATCTTTCTAAAACGCGAGAATTTATCGGGAAAGTGTCGGGTACACTGGGTGGATTAGTCAGTATTGTCACTTTACTTGCTATGGTGGGATCACCTGTTGTGGCGGCGATCTTTGGGATCGGATGGTTTACCGATTGGCTAAATGATGGACCTGATGCACACAAATTTGAACAAGCGTCTTTACTCTTAAAAATTACGTTTCCTTATTTATGGTTTGTCACCTTTGTGGCACTTTCCGGCGCGATTTTAAATACAATAGGTAAATTTGGCGTGATGTCGTTTTCGCCTGTTTTACTTAATATCGCGATGATTGCGACCGCACTTTTTTTCGCGCCAAGATTAGACAATCCTGATCTTGCTCTTGCCATCGGGATCTTCTTAGGTGGTTTGCTACAATTTTTATTCCAAATCCCTTTCTTGAAGAAAGCAGGCTTGCTCGTAAAACCAAAATGGGCGTGGCATGATGAAGGGGTAGCTAAAATTCGTCGATTGATGATTCCTGCCTTGTTCGGGGTTTCCGTAAGTCAAATTAATTTGCTGCTTGATACGGTCATTGCCAGTTTCTTAATGACGGGATCTATTAGCTGGCTTTATTATTCTGATCGTCTATTAGAGTTCCCTCTTGGTCTATTTGGTATCGCCATTTCCACCGTGATTTTACCGACACTTGCTCGCCATCATGTGAATCGAGAAGACAATTCTTCCCAAAGTGCGGTTGATTTTCGTAACACTATGGACTGGGGCGTGCGAATGATTTTATTACTCGGTGTGCCTGCCGCGATTGGTATTGCCGTGTTAGCCCAACCAATGTTATTGGTATTATTTATGCGTGGTAGTTTTACCTTAACAGATGTGCATTCAGCCTCTTATTCCTTATGGGCATTCAATGCGGGTTTACTTAGCTTTATGCTGATTAAGATCCTGGCTAATGGCTATTACGCACGCCAAGACACCAAAACGCCCGTGAAAATCGGGATTATCGCTATGGTGAGCAATATGGGCTTTAACGTATTGGCGATTCCATTTAGTTATGTGGGTTTAGCAATGGCTTCTGCCATGTCAGCAACCTTAAATGCTTATTTGCTTTATCGTGGTTTAGCGAAAGCGGATGTGTATCATTTTTCACGCAAAAGTGCGGTCTTTTTTCTGAAAGTTTTAGGCGCAGCCTTAGCCATGGGAGGCTTGCTTTGGTATAACTGCCCATCAATTGAAGAATGGGCCTCCATGACATTTTTAATGCGTATCTATTGGTTGGTTTGGTTAATCGGACTGGCTGCAGTAGTTTATTTAGGTGTATTGGTGCTCTTGGGTGTTCGTAAACACCATTTACTGACAAAACATTAAGTTACCGCTATAATGCACCGATTATTTTTTGTTTTTTGGATAAGATGTAATGCAATTAATTCGTGGGCTTCATTATTCACCGCCATATTTGTCAGGGTGTGCATTAACCATTGGCAATTTTGATGGGGTGCATTTGGGGCATCAGGCGATTTTGCGTCATCTTCGCCAGAAAGCGAATGCGCTGAATTTACCTATGGCGGTGATGCTTTTCGAGCCGCAACCGCGCGAATATTTTATGGGCGACAAAGCGCCTGCGCGTTTAATGCGATTAAGAGATAAATTACATTATTTAGCTCAGGCGGGTGTGGATGTGGTGATCGTCGCGAAATTTGACCGCACTTTTGCTAATCTTCCGGCAGAACAATTTATTGAAGATTGGCTTGTACGAAAATTAAATGTGAAATTTCTCAGTATTGGCGATGATTTCAAATTTGGTGCGAAGCGTTTAGGCAATTTTGCGATGTTGCAACAAGCCGGAAAGCGGTTTGGGTTTGAAGTAGAAGACAGCCGCACCTTCTGTTTAGATGAGTTACGTATCAGTAGCACCGCTATCCGTGAAGCATTGGCTAAAGATGATTTACAGCATGCACAAAATTTACTCGGTAAGCCTTATCGTATTTTGGGTCGAGTTATACACGGCAATAAATTAGGGCGAACCATTGGTTTTCCTACCGCGAATGTTCGCTTACATCGCCAAGTGAACCCTGTAAAAGGGGTTTATGCCGTGAAAGTGCGGTTAAAATCAGGCGAGATTTTTAACGGCGTCGCTAACATGGGAAAACGCCCAACCATTAACGGTACGATACAATTATTAGAAGTCCATTTATTTGATTTTTCTGAGAATATTTATGGGCAAATGGTCGAAGTGGAATTCTGCCAGAAGATTCGCGATGAGATAAAGTTTCCTTCTTTTGAAGCGTTGAAAGCTCAAATTGAACAAGACGTAAAAACAGCGAAAGCATTTTTTGCAAAATAGAATTATATTGAAATATAAAATTGGAAAATAACATGACAGTTGATTACAAAAACACGTTAAATTTACCTGAAACAGGTTTCCCAATGCGTGGCGATCTAGCCAAACGCGAACCTGTAATGTTAAAAAATTGGTATGACAAACAGTTGTATCAAAAAATCCGCCAAGCGACGAAAGGTAAGAAATCCTTTATTTTGCATGATGGCCCTCCGTATGCGAACGGCAATATTCATATCGGTCACGCCGTTAATAAAATTCTGAAAGATATTATTGTTAAATCCAAAACTGCATTAGGTTTTGATTCGCCTTATATCCCAGGGTGGGACTGTCATGGCTTGCCAATTGAATTAAAAGTAGAAGGTTTAGTGGGCAAACCAAACGAGAAAATTACAGCAGCTGAATTCCGCAAAAAATGTCGTGAATATGCCGCGGAACAAGTAGAAGGGCAGAAAAAAGACTTTATCCGTTTAGGTGTGTTGGGCGATTGGGATAATCCTTATTTAACGATGAACTTCAACACCGAAGCAAACATCATCCGTACACTCGGTAAAGTGATTGCGAATGGCCACTTATACAAAGGCTCAAAACCGGTGCACTGGTGTTTAGATTGCGGTTCTTCTTTAGCAGAAGCAGAAGTGGAATACGAGGACAAAGTTTCTCCGTCTATCTATGTTCGTTTTCCAGCAGTAAGTGCGGTTGAAATTGAAGAGAAATTTAATGCGGTCGGTAAAGGTCATGGCAAGTTATCAGCAGTGATTTGGACAACCACTCCTTGGACAATGCCATCTAACCGTGCGATTGCGGTAAATGCAGACTTAGAATACAACTTGGTACAACTTGGCGATGAGCGTGTGATTTTAGCTGCTGAATTAGTTGAGTCTGTTGCGAAAGCTGTGGGCGTAGAACAAGTTGAAGTGTTAGGTTCAGTAAAAGGTCAAGCGCTTGAGTTAGTACGCTTTAACCATCCGTTCTATGATTTCACTGTACCAGTAATTTTAGGTGATCACGTGACCACTGATGGCGGTACAGGTTTAGTTCACACCGCACCAGACCACGGTTTAGACGACTTTATTGTAGGACAAAAATATAATTTACCAATGGCGGGTCTTGTATCGAATGACGGTAAATTTATTTCAACCACTGAATTCTTCGCAGGCAAAGGCGTATTTGAAGCCAATCCATTGGTTGTTGAAAAATTACAAGAAGTGGGCAACTTATTAAAAGTTGAGAAAATTAAACACAGCTACCCACACTGCTGGCGCCACAAAACCCCAATTATTTTCCGTGCGACACCGCAATGGTTTATCGGTATGGAAACACAGGGTTTACGCCAACAAGCATTAGGTGAAATCAAACAAGTTCGCTGGATTCCAGATTGGGGTCAAGCACGTATCGAGAAAATGGTTGAAAACCGCCCTGACTGGTGTATTTCCCGTCAACGTACTTGGGGTGTACCGATGACCTTATTCGTGCACAAAGAAACCGAAGAACTTCATCCGCGTACTTTAGAGTTACTTGAAGAAGTAGCGAAACGTGTAGAGAAAGCCGGTATTCAAGCATGGTGGGATTTAGACGAAAAAGAATTATTAGGTGCGGACGCAGAAACCTATCGTAAAGTGCCTGATACCCTTGACGTATGGTTTGACTCAGGATCAACCTATTCTTCTGTTGTAGCAAATCGTCCGGAATTTAACGGCCAAGATATCGATATGTATTTAGAAGGTTCTGACCAACACCGTGGTTGGTTTATGTCTTCTTTAATGCTTTCTACGGCAACAGACAGCAAAGCACCATACAAACAAGTATTAACCCATGGTTTCACCGTGGATGGTCAAGGCCGTAAGATGTCAAAATCTATCGGTAATATCGTGACCCCACAAGAAGTCATGGATAAATTTGGTGGTGACATTTTACGTTTATGGGTTGCATCTACCGACTATACCGGTGAAATGACCGTTTCTGATGAGATCTTAAAACGTGCAGCAGATAGCTATCGTCGCATTCGTAACACTGCGCGTTTCTTACTAGCTAACTTGAATGGTTTTGATCCGCAACGTGATGCCGTTAAACCGGAAGAAATGATTAGCTTAGATCGTTGGGCGGTAGCTTGTGCGTTAGATGCTCAAAAAGAAATTAAAGACGCGTACGATAACTATCAATTCCACACGGTGGTACAACGTTTAATGCGTTTCTGTTCTGTGGAAATGGGCTCGTTCTACCTTGATATTATCAAAGACCGTCAATACACCACCAAAGCAGACAGCCTTGCGCGTCGTAGCTGCCAAACAGCGTTATGGCACATTGCAGAAGCATTGGTTCGTTGGATGGCACCAATCTTGTCATTCACGGCAGATGAAATTTGGGGCTACTTGCCACAAACGGCGACGCCACGTGCTGAATTTGTCTTTACTGAAGAATTCTACGAAGGCTTATTTGGCTTAGGTGAGAATGAAAAATTAGATGATGTTTACTGGCAACAACTGATTAAAGTTCGTTCTGAAGTGAACCGTGTATTAGAAATCGCCCGTAACGACAAAGTGATCGGTGGGGGGTTAGAAGCAGAAGTAACGGCTTATGCTAACGATGAATATCGTGCATTGTTAGAGCAATTAGGCAATGAATTACGTTTCGTGTTAATTACCTCAAAAGCAGAAGTGAAACCATTAGCTGACAAACCAGCAGATGTCGCTACTGGTGAGTTAGAGGGAATTGCCGTAAGCGTCGCACGTTCTCACGGTGAAAAATGTCCACGTTGCTGGCATTATTCTGACAAAATCGGTGTGAACCCTGAACATCCTACACTTTGTCCACGTTGTGTGGAAAACGTAGCGGGTAACGGCGAAGTACGTCAGTTCGCGTAAGCTTAACATCATAAAGAAAAAGTGCGGTCAAAATTGACCGCACTTTTTTATGCTGAAATGAACAGAAATAAAAAGGCTGATATGAATCAGCCTTAAAGATCTTATTAGTTAAAGGTATTACACACAGAAGGGTTAGCGCTTTGTAAGCCTTTTCTGAACCATTCTAGACGTTGTGCCGATGTACCGTGAGTGAAGCTATCAGGCACCACATAACCTTGGCTGCGTTTTTGTAAACGGTCATCGCCCACAGCTTCTGCTGCATTAAACGCTTTTTCTTCATCACCGCGTTCAAATAAACCACTTTTTACCGCTTGGCTCGCCCAAACACCAGCGAAGCAGTCAGCTTGAAGTTCTAATTGAACGGAAAGTTGATTTGCTGTTTTACGATCGCTGCTTTGTTGTGCGCGATTCACTTGCGGCAGAATGCCGAGCATATTTTGTACGTGGTGGCCGACTTCGTGTGCAATCACATAAGCAAAGGCTGAATCACCTGCTGCACCCAGTTTATTTTTCATTTCATTATAGAATGATAAATCAAGGTAAACTTTGCGATCGCTCGGACAGTAGAATGGGCCCATTGCTGATTGACCTGTACCACAAGCGGTTGGCGTTACGCCATTGTAAAGCACCATGGTTGGCTCGCTATAAGTTTTACCCATTTGTCTGAAATATTGTCCCCAAACGGTTTCAGTATCGGCTAATACAACTTTAGAAAGACTCGCAAGCTGCTGTTCTTCTTGAGTTTCTAACTGTTGAGAGCTTTGTCCTGAAAAATCAGGCGTACCCACTAATCCTGAAAGATCCACACCATAATAAGCGCCGACTAAAAGAATGATAATACCGAGCACACCGGTGCTTTTTCCGCCACCGAAGTTACCGCCACCAGAGCCACGTCTATCTTCAATATTTGAGCTTTCTCTACGACCTTCCCAACGCATAATTTGTCCTTTTTGTGTGAGTAAATTAAAAATCGGCGTATTCTATCAAAGTGCGGTCAATTTTAGATCAGTTTTCTTGAAATATTTACATAGCTTTACACTCTGATTTATGGACTTCTTAAGGGAATTTCAGTATCGTAATAATCCCTTAAACAAACATACAAAAGGAACTTTAAAATGGGTTTATTTGATTTTGTCAGTGACATTGGTAAGAAAGTTTTCTCTAAAGAAGAAGATGCATCTAAAGCAGTGACTCAACACATCGCTGAAGACAATCCAGGTGTGGAAAACTTATCTGTTACCGTGGAAAATGGTGTAGCAAATATCCAAGGTGTAGCATCAACTGCAGCGGCATTAGAAAAAGCGGTATTAATGGCGGGTAACATTCAAGGTATCCACTCAGTAACAAGCGATGCAAGCATCAATAACGGTGAAGCCTTAGGCAGTGATGAAACATTCTATGTAATCCAAAAAGGTGACACCTTGTGGAAAATCGCTGAGAAAGCTTACGGAAATGGCGCGAAATACACCGCTATCGTTGAAGCGAACAAAGAAGTGATTAAAGACGCGGATAAGATTTTCCCTGGTCAAAAAATTCGTTTACCGAAAGGTTTATAATTCGATAAAAAGTGCGGTTATTTTTGACTGCACTTTTTTCTTTATCAAAAATTGTTGATAAATTGTGCAATTTTAGCTGGTTTTCTATTGAATTTTCCGGTTTCTATCGACTGTTTGATTTTCTTTCGCTATAATTTGGCGGTTTTTTACTTTTACAAACAATAACGTGTTCGGTGTGGTTTTTACCGAGTGCAACATTAATTGAGGTTACAAATGTCATTAAATATTGAAACAACTCAAGGTTTAGAGCGTCGTGTGACGATCACCGTTCCAGCTGAAGCTGTAGAAAAAGCAACTCGTGAAGAATTCAAACGTGCAGCAAAAAATGTACGTGTTGATGGTTTCCGTAAAGGTCATGTGCCAGCTCACATCATTGAACAACGTTTTGGCGCATCAATCCGTCAAGATGTATTAAACGATTTATTACCACGTCATTTCTTTGACGCAGTAATCGCTGAGAAAATCAATATCGCAGGTCGTCCAACTTTCGCTATCGAAACGTTCGAACCAGGTAAAGATTTATCATTCACTGCAACTTTCGAAGTGTACCCGGAAGTTGAATTAAAAGGTTTAGAAAACATCAAAGTTGAGAAACCAACTGTTGAAATCACAGAAGCTGATATCGATAAAATGATTGAGGTATTACGTAAACAACAAGCCACTTGGGTTGAAAGCAAAGCCGCAGCGAAAGCAGATTCTCGCGTAACAATCGACTTCGTTGGTTATGTTGATGGCGAAGAGTTCGAAGGTGGTAAAGCAACTGATTTCGTTCTCTTCATGGGCCAAGGCCGCATGATTCCTGGTTTCGAAGAAGGTATCGTAGGTCACAAAGCAGGCGAACAATTCGATATCAATGTGACTTTCCCAGCGGAGTACCATTCTGAAAACTTAAAAGGTAAAGATGCAAAATTTGCGATCACCTTGAAAAAAGTAGAAGAAATGGAATTACCAGAATTAACAGATGAATTCGTTGCTAAATTTGGTCCAAACACCAAAACTGTGGCAGATTTACGTGCAGAAATCCGTAAAAACATGGAACGTGAATTGAAAAATGCATTAGTTTCTCGCGTTAAACAACAAGTCATCAACGGTTTAATCGAACAAAACCCAATTGATGTTCCAGCTTCTGCAGTAGAAGAAGAAATCAATGTATTACGTAACCAAGCTGCACAACGTTTCGGTGGCAATGCACAACAAGCTGCACAGCTACCACGTGAATTATTTGAAGCGGATGCAAAACGTCGTGTTCAAGTCGGTTTATTATTCTCTGAAGTGATCAAATCAAACGAATTGAAACCAGATGAAGAACGTGCGAAAGCAATGATCGCGGATATTGCTTCTGCTTACGAACAACCAGCTGAAGTAGTTGAATATTACAGCAAAAATGAAGAGTTAATGAACAACATTCGCAGCGTAGTATTAGAAGAACAAGCAGTTGATGCCGTTCTTGCTAAAGCTCAAGTGACTGAAAAAGCGTCTTCATTTGATGAGATCATGAATCCACAAGCATAATAATTGATAGAACGTGAATTAAATTCACAAGCATATCATCGAAAAGTGCGGTTGTTTTTTCAATGAAAAGCGACCGCATTTTTGTTTTTACTGATTTTCGGGTAGAATATTGCCCGATTTTTTAGCACATATTTAGGGGCAAAAATGAGTGTAATTCCTATGGTTGTCGAACAAACCTCTCGTGGTGAACGTTCGTACGACATTTATTCCCGCCTATTAAAAGAGCGCGTGATCTTCTTGAGTGGTGAAGTAGAAGATCGTATGGCAAATTTGATCGTGGCACAGCTACTTTTCTTAGAATCAGAAGATCCGAAAAAAGACATCAATATTTATATTAACTCACCGGGTGGCTCGGTGACTGCGGGTATGGCAATTTACGATACCATGCAATTTATTAAACCGGATGTGCGTACCCTTTGTATTGGTCAAGCTTGCTCAATGGGCGCATTCTTACTTGCGGGTGGTACAGCAGGAAAACGTGCAGCATTACCGAATGCACGTGTAATGATTCACCAACCGTTAGGTGGTTTCCGTGGACAAGCATCAGATATTCAGATCCACGCACAAGAAATTTTAAAAATTAAACAAACCTTAAACGAGCGTCTTGCTTTCCATACTGGTCAAAGCATCGAGCGTATCGAAAAAGACACCGATCGTGACAACTTTATGTCGGCAGAAGAAGCAAAAGCTTACGGCTTAGTGGACGATGTGTTGATTAAACGTTAAGGATTTAACATGACAACAAATGATAACGATCTTCACTGTTCTTTCTGCGGAAGAGAAAAAAGTGAAGTAGGTAAATTAATTGCGGGTACAGATGGTTATATTTGTAACGAGTGTATCGAGCTTTGCCACAGTATGTTAGAAGACAGTGGTGAAATCGAAACGCCTAGCGAACTGACAGTTGAAGAAAAATTACCAACCCCACACGAAATTCGCGCTCACTTAGATGATTATGTAATTGGGCAAGATTATGCGAAAAAAGTCTTGTCAGTGGCGGTTTACAATCACTATAAACGCTTACGCACGAATCACCAAAGCAATGATGTGGAATTAGGTAAAAGTAACATCTTGTTAATTGGTCCAACAGGTAGCGGTAAAACCTTATTAGCACAAACCTTGGCGCGTCGTTTGAATGTGCCTTTTGCTATGGCCGATGCGACGACGTTAACTGAAGCCGGTTATGTGGGCGAAGATGTGGAAAATGTTCTGCAAAAATTATTGCAAAACTGCGATTACGATACAGAAAAAGCAGAGCAGGGCATTATCTATATTGATGAAATTGATAAAATTAGCCGTAAATCAGAAGGCGCATCTATTACTCGAGATGTGTCTGGTGAAGGTGTGCAACAAGCCTTGTTGAAATTAATTGAAGGCACTATTGCGTCTGTACCGCCACAAGGTGGACGTAAACATCCTCAACAAGAAATGTTGAAAGTGGACACCTCAAAAATCCTCTTTATTTGTGGTGGGGCATTTGCTGGCTTAGATAAAATCATCGGTAAGCGTACACAAACTGATACTGGAATTGGTTTTGATGCGAAAGTAGAGAAGGAAGAAGAGAAAGAAAATCTTTCTGAATTATTCCGTCAAGTTGAGCCAGATGATTTAATGAAATTTGGTTTGATTCCAGAATTTATTGGTCGTCTTCCAATGATTGCGCCATTAAGCGAATTAGATGAAGAGGCGTTGATTCAGATCCTGACTCAACCGAAAAATGCACTGACCAAACAATATCAAGCATTATTTGGCTTAGAAGATGTAGAGCTTGAATTTACACCAGAAGCATTAAAAGCGATGGCGAAAAAAGCCCTTGAACGTAAAACCGGTGCACGTGGTTTACGCTCAATCGTTGAAGCTGTATTGTTAGATACGATGTATGATTTACCTTCAATCGAAAACTTGAAAAAAGTGATTGTGGATGAAGAAACGATCGTTGATAACAAACCACCAAAACTCGAATATAAAAATTAACAGAAAGTGCGGTTGTTTTTTCTGACATTTTTCATAGGCAATTCCGAAAGAAAATGCTACAATCGCACGTTCTGAAATTAATCTAAAAATTATTTATCCCTTATTTTATACGGATTCAATTATGGCAACTGAAATTGTTGAGAAAAAGAAACACGACCAAGAACAAGTCGTAGAAGGAAAATCAAAAGGCTTAAACACGCTTCTTTGGATTCTTTCTGTGGCATTTTTTACCGCAGCAGCAATTGGTAACGTTTATTTTAAAGAAGCCTTTTCTTTACCAGTGCGTGTAGTTGGCGTAGTTGTCGCCTTATTAATTGCCTTTGGTTTCGCTGCAATTACTAACCAAGGTACAAAAGCTCGTACATTCTTTAGCGAAGCAAAAGTTGAAGGTCGTAAAGTGGTATGGCCAACTCGTGCAGAAACACGTCAAACAACTTTAATCGTTATTGCGGTAACCGTGCTTACCTCTTTATTCTTCTGGGCAATTGATTCAATTATCATTGCATTGATTAACTTCTTAACTGATTTGAGATTCTAAAATGAGCGAAACTGAAAACGTATCCAAAAAACGTTGGTATGTATTGCAAGCATTCTCCGGCTTTGAGAGTCGTGTTGCAATCACATTACGTGAATATATCAAACAACAACAAATGGAAGATCAGTTTGGCGAAGTGTTAGTGCCGACTGAAGAAGTCGTTGAAAACGTAGCAGGTAAACGTCGTAAAAGTGAACGTAAATTTTTCCCTGGCTATGTGTTAGTTGAAATGGCAATGAATGATGACACATGGCACTTAGTGAAAAGTGTACCTCGTGTAATGGGCTTTATCGGTGGTACACCAGATAAGCCAGCGCCAATTTCTAAACGTGAAGCAGATTTAATTTTAAATCGTTTAGAGCAAAGTGCTGAAAAACCACGTCATCGTAAAGAATATCAACCAGGTGAAGAAGTGCGTGTGACAGAAGGTCCATTCGCAGACTTTAATGGTACGGTTGAAGAAGTAGATTACGAAAAAGGCCGCTTAAAAGTGTCTGTATCTATCTTCGGTCGTGCAACACCAGTTGAGCTTGAATTTGGTCAAGTGGAAAAAACACGTTAATTTCCCTTTTCCAAAACAAGAGATTTAATGACCGCACTTAAGCAATAAAGTGCGGTTGTTTTTCGAGTAGTTTTTCTACTTGAAATTTTGAGGCTGATTAATTAAAATACAGCCTTTCATTAACAGGGGAGCCGATTTCGGCGTTATCACCCATTTAGAGGAAACTAAAAAATGGCAAAAAAAGTCCAAGCATACGTTAAGTTGCAAGTTGCAGCTGGTATGGCAAACCCATCACCACCAGTTGGTCCTGCATTAGGTCAACAAGGTGTGAACATCATGGAATTCTGTAAAGCATTCAACGCTCGTACTGAGAGCATTGAAAAAGGTTTACCAATTCCAGTTGTTATCACTGTATATGCAGACCGTTCATTCACTTTCATTACTAAAACCCCACCAGCTGCAGTATTATTGAAAAAAGCTGCAGGTATCAAATCTGGTTCTGGTAAACCGAACAAAGATAAAGTGGGTAAAGTAACTTTAGATCAAGTTCGTCAAATCGCTGAAACTAAAGCAGCAGATATGACTGGCGCGACTATCGAAACTAAAATGAAATCAATTGCTGGTACTGCTCGCTCAATGGGCTTAGTGGTGGAGGAATAATACGATGGCTAAATTGACTAAAAAAATGAAAGCAATCAAAGCTGGCGTAGATTCTACTAAAGCATACGAAATCAACGAAGCAATCGCGTTATTAAAACAATTCGCAACTGCTAAATTCGTTGAAAGTGTTGACGTTGCAGTAAACTTAGGTATCGATCCTCGTAAATCAGACCAAAACGTTCGTGGTGCAACTGTATTACCACACGGTACTGGTCGTGAAGTACGCGTAGCTGTGTTCACCCAAGGTGCTAACGCAGATGCAGCTAAAGAAGCTGGCGCTGATTTAGTCGGTATGGAAGATTTAGCAGAGCAAATCAAAAAAGGCGAAATGAACTTTGACGTTGTTATCGCTTCTCCTGATGCAATGCGTGTTGTTGGTCAATTAGGTCAAGTATTAGGCCCTCGTGGTTTAATGCCAAACCCTAAAGTTGGTACCGTAACACCAAACGTTGCTGAAGCAGTTAAAAATGCTAAATCTGGTCAGATCCGTTATCGTAACGATAAAAACGGTATCATCCACACAACAATTGGTAAAGCAAACTTCTCTGAAGTTCAATTAAAAGAAAACCTTCAAGCATTATTGGCTGCTTTAAACAAAGCAAAACCAACTACTGCAAAAGGTATCTTTATCAAGAAAGTAAGCATCTCTACAACTATGGGTGCTGGTGTGGCTGTTGATCAAGCTTCACTATAATTAAGCGTTAAAACTTAATTCAAATTAACCGCACTTTGGGTAACTAAAGTGCGGTTATTTTTTGCATTCTTTTCAACAAGTGAAATGTTGAGAATATAAAAAGAGCGGTCAAATTCCATTGTTTTGTGAATTTGACCGCTCTTTTTTATGAGAGATTACTTCGCTAAAGCGAAAATGGCTTTAATAGCTTCTTTAGTATACGTTTTTTCCACTTTCGCTCTGATAGCGGTTTGAACCGCATTATCGACAATTTCAAATAAGGTTTTATCATCAATGCCAAGTTGTTCAAGGCGAGTTGGTGTGCCGATTTTATCAAACCAGGTTTTTAAAGCTTGAATACCCTCTTCAGCATTCTCTAGGCCAAATATTTCTTTAGCAAAGCGTTTGAATTGAGCAGGTCTTTGAGATTGATACCATTGCATCCATGCAGGCATAATCACAGAAAGCCCAGCTCCATGTGGCACATCTGAAATCGCACTCATGGAATGCTCAATCATATGATTGGGGAAACCGTAAGGTGAGATACCTAAATGGGTTAAGCCGTTTAACGCAAGTGTAGCTGCCCAGGCAAATTCACCACGCGCATTGAGATCTTGTGGGTCATTAAGCAAGATTTCAGTCGTACGGATAACGGTTTTAATATTGCTTTCTACTAAGAAATCAATAATTTCAGGGCGATATTCTGCGGTGAAATAGGCTTCAATCGAATGAGCAATAATATCTGCGGCAGAATACACTAAATAATCACGACTGACGGTCGCTTGTAATTTCGGATTAATGACCGATACTTTTGGGAATAAATGATTGTTGTGAATCGAATATTTTTGCTGCGTTTCTTCATTGGTAATGACTGAGCCCCAGTTCATTTCGCTGCCTGTTGCCGCAAGGGTGATTACATCAAAAATCATCAATGCTTTTTGTACCAGTGTGCCTTTAAAGAAGTCCCAAGTATCACCGTCATAGCAAGCACCGGCTGCGATCGCTTTCGCACTATCAAGGCAAGATCCACCACCGATACTCAACACACTATCTGCGCCAAAGGCTTTTGCCATTGCAACGGCTTCACGAACTTTACTGATTGTCGGGTTGCTTTTTACCCCGCCACATTCAATGTATTCAATTCCATGCTCACGCAAGCTTTTTGTCACATCTTCAAATAAACCGGATTGTTTGACACGCTCACTACCATAGATAATTAAGGCCTTTTTTGCACCGTATTCGTGCATATATTTACCCATCTCTTTTTCTTTATCGAGACCAAATTCAATACGAGTAGGGTTTTGAAAACTAAATGGATACATATTTATCTCCTTATTATCTGTTAAGTGCGGTCAGTTTTTGCGTTGTTTTTATTCTACAAAGTAATGCGGAATGAAGTGGCTATCATTGCCGGTAACTGGGGTAAAATCTTCTCTTAAGCCAATGCCACAAGCCACATCACCCACTACCCAAGAACCAATCATAGGATACATACCATCAAAATTTGGCAGTTCAAATTTTTGTTGATAGATGTAGCCAGCTTGATCGTAAAAGGCAGAATGCTCACTGCCTTTGGCAGCAAATTCTAGACCATTACGTTTTTCATAGTAAGAAACATTGGCGCCCTCACGACCTAACGTCGGTTTTTTTACCCATATTGATTGACGATCGGTAATATCATGTTTACTAAAGTAAGCGGGTAGTAATAAAGGGTGGTTTGGATGTTTTTGCCACAATTTCGCCAATAGCACTTTATTGCTTAATAGTAATTTCCACGCCGGTTCAATAAAGGTGGTGGATGAATTAAGCATGTGTGGTGCATATTCTGTCGTGGTCATCCATTCAAGCGGATAGAGCTTAAATAAACAATCAATAGGTTGATTATTCAGATCGAGGAATTGCTGACTGTCTTTATCGTAGCCTACATCTTCAATGGCAAGCTGATGAATATGCCAACCCGCGTTGTAAGCCACATCTGCTAGGTAATCAATATTGCCCCAATCTTCGCGACCCGCTTCTTGCATAGCACTAAAATGGAAATCGTTTAGCCCAGTTTGTTGTTGAATAAACTGAAAGCGATTCAGTAATTCTTCGTGAATCCAATTAAATTGGTCACGATGCGCTAAGCCTTCAATTTGCTCTAACCATTGCCATTGCACCACAGCAGCTTCAAGCAAGGAAGTAGGGGTGTCGGCATTGTATTCAAACATTTTGAGGTTTTCGCCGTCATAACCAAAATCAAAACGGCCATATAAGTGCGGTACGTTTTTAGCCCATGTTTGTTCAATCAGATTTTTCTGTAAATCGGTGAAGCGATAATGGGCATAATCACCTTGTTTCACTTCATCGGCAACAAAGTCCATACACATCGCGTGCAATTCGTTGGTGGCGTCTTCAATATGATCGATTTCCGCTAGGGTAAATTCATACGCTACATTATCCGACCAATAATGGGAACCATCAGAGGAGGGCAGATTATAGTAATCAAAGCCCACATCTAATAATTGTTGCACCATATTAGGGCGAGTAGGAAAGCCTGTGATTCGTTTCATATTTAACCGCCTGAGCTACGGTTACTGCTTGAATTTGAGCTTTTAAAGCCGCCACGTGAAACTGGTTTGCTGTAAGTGCTACCTGCATTGCCTTTCACTAATACAGGCTTACCGACAGAACGATTAGTTTGCGGTTGGATAACTTGACCCGTTGGTGTTGAAACGGCACGGTTGCTTGGATTGTAGCTTGGACCTAAAAATGAGCCCATCGTACGCGCGATCATATAACCCATTGCGGCACCAGCAATCGCACTGCCCATACTGCCGTGTCCTTCTCCTGTTGCAGAACTCGTGTGGCTTGCTCCTTCTGAACCGTTTGAATTGCTAGAGTGAGTTGCACCATCAGGATTTAAGGTTTGTTTAACGGTCTGATTGTCTTCTGACCATTCACTATTATTACTTGGACGTGTATTTAAATTGCCCGAGAGAGAGGATCCTGATCCTGCATGTGCAGTTGTACCGCTGTTATTTTCATTAGATTGGTCAGCTTCGCATAATTCAATTTTTTGCCAATCGGCTAAACAATCCTCAAGGCTGTTATAAACATCTCGTTGAACTTGCTCTTCTGAGCAACCGCCCAATAAAGCCACAATGGAAAGGCTGACGAGAACTTGATTTTTCTTTTTCATCATAGGGTTAAAGTGTTAATAATTCAGTTAAATGATTGATTTCTAATGTAGGCAAAACACTTGCTTCAGTAAATGAATTGAGGTTTTTGCCTGATAAATTAATCCATACAGCTTGGCAGCCGGCTTGAATGGCGCCTTGAACATCCGTAGTTAAGTTATCACCGATGTGTAAAATTTCACTCGGTTTTACGCCAAAATAATGGGCGGTTTGGTGGAATAAATCTTGATGAGGTTTCGCTCTGCCTTGTTCACCACCACGTAAACTCAGCTGAAAGTGTTCAAACCCAATACGTTTTGCAATCACATTACCATTGGTAATCACGCTAAGCGGGTACCGATCTTTCAGTTGATTCAGCACTTCAATACTTTCTGCGGGCACATCAATTTTATGTCGCCATTCAATAAATTCTTCCATAGCGAGGGCTAAAGTGCGGTCAATTTCAACCGCACTTTTACCATGATGTATCAGCAAGTTGCGTAATGTTTCGATACGCCAGGCAATCACATCTTCAGCAATCAAGGGATCTTTCTTCGCCAGTTGCCATTTATATTTTCGCCAATATTCTGAGGTAAGCTCGCTCAGTTGTGCGTGTTCTTGTACACATTGAAGAAAGCGTTCTTCGGCCAAACGAATGACATCATTGTTATCGTAAAGGGTGTCATCAAGATCAAAACTCATGATCTTGAAAGGCTGAAGACCGCGGTAAAATCGCATAGTTAATCCTATTTAATGGTATTCACACCAAGCCATGCGGTTGCACATTCATTGGTGATTTCTTCGTGTGTCCACATGCTCATTAAGTCAGGCTGAGGATGTTTGTTAGTGTTATAGCCGATCAAATGAGCAAAATCAAATACGGCATGGGGATAGCCGTTAATAAGTAATAAGGCTAAATAGCCACTTTCATCCCAGCAAATTTCTAATTTACGCGCTTCGTGGTGATTGCGTGTGTTATCAACATTATAAACATGTAAGCAATCGACAACAGGCTGCGCATTTTGACGCATATCTAATGCATAAAAATAGCCGGTTTCGCCATCATCTTCAAACATTACCGCCAGATGATCATGCACAGTCGAGTGTGTGCCGACTTGTTTTGGTTGACCGAGAAAGAGTTGATCTTCGAGGGTTAAATGTAACATGGTATTTCCTAATCAAATTGTGTAGTCCAGTGACTACTATGGTGTGCTTGAAAGCAAAGTTCAACCTGTGCGGGCGTATTTTTTTCTTCATTCATTGGCGGCAGTTCACTCAACGCAAAATAGGAAGATTGAACTGTTTCACTATTTGGTTGAAATTCACCACTTAATGGTTCGCACATGACGAAGGTTTTGAGTACAGGATGCGCAAAAGGCGGAAAATTGCGTTTATGTTGTTCGTGAATAGCAATAATGAAAGTCGGTTTAACATTAAGCCCCGCTTCTTCGCGTACTTCTTTAATCGTATTACTATGAATGGTTTCTAGCACATCTATCCAGCCGCCAGGCAGTGACCAAAGTCCATCATTTTCTTGTACTAATAAAATTTTATCATCTTTGAAAATAGCTGCGCGCGAGTCTATTTTAGGGGTTTGATAACCTGTCTCATTGCAGAAAAACGATTTAACGGTTTCTTTGGGTATGGCTGTTTTATAAGCGAGCATTTCAGCAGACAAATCCCGCAAGCGTTCATAGCGTTCAATATCATAGATATTTTTGCAATAAGTTAGCCCGTTTTGTGCAATGCTTTGGATTTCGATAGCCCAAGATAACCAAGGTTCAGTAAGTAGTGAATCAGATTGTGTCTTCATAAAAACACCTTAAAAAAACACCGCACTTTTATGCAAAGTGCGGTGCTATTTTACCTTAAATTAAGCAAAAATTATGCTTGACCTTTAACCGCTTTTAAACCTAAGAACGGAGCTGGTGTGCCAGCACGTTCTAATGCTTCTTCGATACGGATTAATTGGTTGTATTTCGCAATACGGTCAGAACGGCTCATAGAACCAGTTTTGATTTGACCTGCTGCTGTACCAACCGCTAAATCAGCGATAGTCGCATCTTCGGTTTCACCTGAACGGTGAGAGATTACAGCGGTGTAACCTGCATCTTTAGCCATTTTGATTGCTGCTAAAGTTTCAGTTAAAGAACCGATTTGGTTGAATTTGATTAAGATAGAGTTTGCGATACCTTTTTCGATACCCTCTTTTAAGATTTTGGTGTTAGTAACGAATAAGTCGTCGCCCACTAATTGAACGCGGTCGCCTAACACTTTAGTTTGGTATGCGAAACCATCCCAGTCAGATTCATCTTGACCATCTTCGATAGAAACGATCGGGTATTGTTTGGTTAATTCTTCAAGATAGTGTGTGAACTCTTGAGAAGTGAATGAACGGCCTTCGCCTTTCATTTCGTATTTGCCGGTTTCTTTGTTGTAGAACTCAGATGATGCGCAGTCCATTGCTAAGGTGACATCTTTACCTAATACATAACCTGCTTTTTCTACAGCTTCTTTGATACATGCTAAAGCGTCTGCGTTAGATGCTAAGTTAGGTGCGAAACCACCTTCATCACCTACAGCAGTGCTCATGCCTTTAGATTTTAATACTTTCGCAAGGTTGTGGAATACTTCAGCACCGATACGAAGTGCTTCGCGTAATGTTTTAGCACCAACTGGTTGAATCATGAATTCTTGGATATCAACGTTGTTATCTGCGTGCTCACCACCGTTGATGATGTTCATCATTGGTAATGGCATAGAGTAAACGCCTGGCGTGCCGTTAAGTTCTGCGATGTAAGCGTAAAGAGGTAAACCTTTAGATGCAGCTGCTGCTTTTGCGTTTGCTAAAGATACCGCTAAGATTGCGTTTGCACCGAAGTTAGATTTGTTTTCAGTACCGTCTAAATCGATCATGATTTGGTCGATTTCAGCTTGGTTAGACGCTTCTTTACCCACTAATGCATCTGCGATAGGACCGTTTACTGCTGCAACTGCTTTTAATACACCTTTGCCTAAGAAACGAGATTTGTCGCCGTCACGTAATTCTAATGCTTCACGAGAACCAGTAGATGCACCTGATGGCGCAGCTGCTAAACCAACGAAACCACCTTCAAGATGAACTTCAGCTTCTACAGTTGGGTTACCACGAGAGTCGATGATTTCACGACCAATGACTTTAACGATTTTTGCCATTTTGTTTTCCTCTGTTTAAAGTTAATTAAAATTAGTTAGGCGAACCTAAAGTGGCAATATAATAAAGCAAATTTAGAAATTTGTCTTGGAAAAATGACCGCACTTTGATCTGTATCTTGTTTTTCAATAAAGTGCGGTGAGATTTTGTCTCTTTTTATCCAATATCTATTTAATTTTAGTGGATTTATCCATAAAAGTTCGTTAAAGTGCCAGTAAATTCCATACTATTTCAGTATGAATTATTAAGTGTTAATTAAGACTTTATAGAATAAAAAAGGAATGATTATGTCTGTTTCAACATTTTTCGAAAAGACTAAAGCGCAGATAAAAAATGCAGTGTCTGCACATCCGATTGAAATTTTTCTAATTAGTGCATTTGCAATTGGAATTTGGTTTATGGAATTAGGGACTCATAAAGAAAATGATCATTTGGCTTACTGGGTATTTGAGCCAATGCTATTTATCTTTATTTATCTCTCTCGACCATATTCTTGGTATCGTTTTTCATGGATTGTGCCATTGGTGGCGCTAGCTATCATTGGCATGACCAATGATAGTGCAGAGTTTTATCTATCGAGTCCAAAATTTGGGGGCGCAAATTTTATTGCGTTACTGGTGTTATTAGGGTTTCCATTTGAAAAAAATAATCAAGGGTTTACCTACCGTAATTTTACCAATCTATTCCATCTTGGCTTAGCGACAATGGTATGGTTGTTGGTGTTTGGATTAGTAGCAGCGATTCTATTTACAATTACTACACTCTTTAATGTCGAGTTTTCTGATAGTTTCTATGAGCATTTTTATACATCTTTAGGCATTTTTACTTTGCCACTCTTTTTCTTAGTATTCCAACAACGCCAAGCTAAATCAGAAATGACGTTAAATCGCATTTTTGAGATCTTAGTTAATTTTGTATTAGCACCAGCATTGATGATTTTCACTGTGTTGCTTTATGCTTATGTTGTGCAAATTATTTTTGAAGGCGTATTACCAAAAGGCATGCTGGCGAATATTACCTTGCCTTACCTGCTTGGTGGTTTAGGCGTATATGCATTACGTTCTATTTGTGCTAAAGCCCGCTGGGAAACTTTCTTTAAGTTCTATCCGTATCTATCTATTGTGCCAATCGTGTTGTTATGGTTGGCGATTGATCGCCGTATTAGTGCCTATGCTTGGACGGAACAACGTATTTATTTAGTGGCTTTGGCTACGGCGATTACGATTGCTTATGCGATTCTGATTGTGCCAAAAGCACGTCAATACCGCCTGATTTCTGGGGTTGTCATGGTGGCAATTTTCGCTATGACTTGGATTGTTAAACCACAAGAAATTGCTTACCAAAGCCAAACTGCACGTTTTGAACAGTTATTGAAAAAACTTAATTTATCAGATGGCTTAGGCAAAATTCGTGATGATATAGATTTTGTCGAACGTTTAGAGAATATGCCGAAGAGCGAGCTTAAAGATTGGGAAGAATTAGATAATGTAACATTTTATATGGTTCGTCATATAGCGCTAGACTCTTATGTAGAAGATCCTTATAAAGAAAGACACGAGATATTTAAGCAGAGATATGGTGAAAAATCTGAAGAACTTGTTACATTAAATATTTATGGTGATCATATCAGCATCAATAGCCAAGTAATTAGCGACCGAAAAACAACAATAGAATTTCTATGGGAGTCAATTGATGTCACGCCGTATAAAAAATGGATTCGTGTACCAAGACCTGGATTTTATCGTACAGAGGTTCAGACTTATATGAAATCTGATGAAAAAGCGGATAAGCACGAAGAGAAGCCAGAGGTTTGCTTTGTTGAAGATCATGACAGATATTGTACTAATATGGATGAACATATTCACAAAGTATTCAAGGAACATCAATTAGACCCGATGAAAAAAATGTCTAAAGCTGATCTTAAACCGTTTACTCAAGATTTATTAAAAATTGATGGACCAAGTTTCACGGTTTATTTGAGAGAGCTTGAAATGGAGTTTAGTAAGGAAAAAGGTTATTACTATAGTGAAGTATCTGTACAAGCTATTTTTGATAAGTAACCCTAAATAAAAAACGCTGTGATGTTTCACAGCGTTTTTGCAACAATTAGCTAAAAATGATCGTTTTTTATTTCTGCCATGTTGTTTTCTGTCCATAAAATTTAATGGTTGATAGGTAAATTTAATATGTCTGCAATTTCTATTATGCGGGTTTCTGCTGATTTTGGGCAAACTAAGCAATAGAAATTGTCGCAACCCGTATCAACATAAAGTAAAGTATAATCACTTTCTGTTTCTACTTTATTCTTAATGCGTGCAAACTCATGCTGTGCTTCTTCGAAAGTGATTTCAAAAGTTTGTTCAAGAGCTTCTGAAAGAAAATGATTGAGTGAGTCATAATCAATTTTCCAATCATCTTGATAGCAATGAAGATAACTTCTGATAAGCTCTAATTTAGCGTATTCTTCATCGAAATCTTCGTCCTCATAGATATCACCAAATGCGATCATTTTTTCTCGACATTTTTCTAGGTCTTTATTTAGCCATTTATAGAGGCTTTTAACTTGCTTAATATATTTTGCTTTGATGTATTTTTTCGTTTCAAGCAACATAAGTAACTCATCAAATAAGGCATCTTGATTGATTTCATTTTCACGTCTGTCAATGCTATCGCAAATCAAATCAACGGCTTGTTTTAACAAATCAAACTTGTAATGTTGTTCATCAAGCGGTTTGGCATAATAAATCGCAGCCATTAAATCCAAAATAAAAAGCTTATCAGTATGTTGTAACGAATATGCAGCATCACGAATAGGTTGCCCAGCAAATAGCTCAATTCTTTGCGGAAATTCAAATTCAGTTTCTTTAATAATATATTCATATTCCTTATGCGGTTTTATGCCGAACCCAATATTTAAAAAAGAATAGCCAGAACCATTAAAAAATTCTTCTCGAGAAGCAGGTACGAATCCCATTGGGTTACAGAATTGGCTTTGTAAATCATACATGTCGCCGCCAAAATCTAATTCATTAAATTTTTCTTTTGAGTAATCGTCCCAATTATCAGAATAGTAAAATTGATAGGCGTAAATATCTGTTTCAAAGACATTGTTTTTGACAAGTAAATCACCATCAGGTTGATTTTTAAGATAATGCTCAATTTTGGCGAGTTTTTGGTCTAATAATGTGAAATCTTCAGGCTTTTCAATCGCGTTTAAAACCGCATCAACTGAAGATAAAAATTTCTCATAATGTGGACTATGTTGATTAAATGGCTTTGCCTGCATCATATTCTGAAAAAGATTATCCGCTTGATCTGTTTCGGCGAAAACGAAGCTATCCTGATCAGGAAAAACAAAAACTCTAAAAAGTGAGCTATCTGTTGGGTTTAATTTAAAATCAATAGAAAGAAATAATTGAGCCCAATTTTCCTCTTCAAATTCTCTGCGAGTAATGCAAGGCAGTTTCATTGTTTTTGTTAGGAGCAATTTGAGAGGTTGGTATAAATCAGATAAACCCGTATTTTCTAGCAATTCAGATTCATCTAAATTGGCTTTACCATAATGCCAATAGGTTGCGATTGCCATTGGCGCAACCTTGTGATTTCTGGCAAACAACCACTCAGATGGTTCTTCTTTCGCCTTAAAATATTGAAAGATTTTGTCCAGTTTGGTGGTTAATTTTTTATCTAATTTTTCAGCGCGTGGTTTAGATCTAAAAAATATCATAAGCAGTCTAGTTAGAATACGTCGTTTAAAAGTGGTTTATTGATAATATTCATATTTCTTTGTGGTTTTATCTAACCATATACCTTTTTCATCATACATAATGCTTTCAATCACATTACCGTGTTGATCAAATTTATGACGTGTTGTGAACGTCTCTTCTAATTTCCCATGTTGATCAAAAATTTGACGTTTTAATTCGTTGTGGTTTTTGTCATAAGTAAAATCTGCTCGTCCCTCATTAAAAGACGTGTTATGTACAAAGTCGCCATTTTCGAGATAACGATAAGTTTCGCAATTGCTTTCTTTTCCACTGTCATCAAAATCACAAACCTTGATGAGTTTATCGTCCTTGTAATGGAATTTTTTCGCATGGCCGTCAATCATCTTTGCATAATAAACGGCTTCAGAGATGAGTTTGCTATCTTTGTCGTAAACTCTTTTGATGTAATCTTCTTGAAAATTTGGTTTTTTCGGCTTTTTGCCTACATAGGTGATTTCTAAAATGACGCCTGAACCATCGCTGTTTTCTTGATAGTGGTAGAGTTTTCCATGAGTCTCTTTATCGATAGTGTAACGAATTTCTTCTAATCGATTGTTTTGATCATATCGATAATTCGCCGTCGTTTTATCGGAATATTCAGATTCTTGGGTAATATCTTCAGTTTTAATTAAAAAGCCTTGTTCATTATAAAATTGATGAGTATCGTTCGTGACCACTTCTCCTTCTACCGTTTCTGGATTATCTTCCGACTGTGAAATAACGGACTTCACTTTGCCTTGTAAGTGATTAGCTTGCCAATCAGTTTGAATAGGGAAAAGTGCGAAAGCAGAGGTAGAAAGGCTAGCGAGAAAGGTTGTCAGTAAAAATTTATGCATGGTTATTCCTTTTATAACAAGCAGTTGAATTGAAGAATGTTTTATAAATATATTTAAAAGTAACCACTTATTTAAGTTAGATAAATAGTTGACTAAAATGTTATACTAATTCAAATGTTTTTTGAAGTGTAATTAAATAAATTTGCTTTTTTATGGGGTAAGAAAATGATGAAAGTATTCCAGAAAGTGGTAATTTTTCTGTCTTGATAAGAAAAGCATAATACACAAATATATTGATTAAGAGAAATATTAGGAAATATGAAGCTTTTAAAGACACCATTAGAAATATGTTTGTGGACAATTGGTATATTGCTTGGAATTGCCACATTATTATTTATTTTGAGTTATTTTGTATTTTATTTTTTGTTTTCTTCAGCTCCACAAGATTGGGCGCTTAGAGGTGTTCAGTTACAAGATAAACCGTATTTAGCAGGTATTGATGATTTATCTCCGAATGCATTTGTTTTTGCAACAACCGGAGAAGATGCGCCAGATTATGTTATTACGCTCGATAATACATATTTTAAGTGGGGCGATTTTCGTTTAAATAAACTTTCATTAAATAGTCATGTTGTTAGAATCAATAATTTGGTTAGATTGGGTGAACAACATGATACTGACTTAGGCATGCCAGAAACGATTTCTATTAATGGACAGTCTTGTTTGAGTAGAGGAAGTTTTGTTTTTGTACGAATAAAAGGTAAGGGGCCTTCGATGTCTTATTCTGATTTTACCTTAGCTAGTTGTGAAATACCTGAAGGCGAGGTTATTCTACCGACGATTCGTTTAAAGAGTAAAGTTGCATTTTATGAAAATCGCCAGCTTAATTATGATTACCTTTGGAAACATAATGAGTTAATAAGTTCACAAATAATGCAAGCTCATAGTTATAATGCGAACTTTATAGAGCCGAGTTTGCAAGTTCAGCTAGCCAATGATAAAGATAAATTTGATATTTGGTGGTATTACACTGATTTAACCAATCATGCGAAGCTTATCCAAGTTGTTCACGGTGATTACATGGATGAAGCCAGTAGTGAAAGGAATTTTGTTATTGGTGAGTGTCGTTATAAAGTAGGTAACACTCGAATTTATCTCACTGATTTAACAAAAGATACCGCACATTGGCATTTTATTGATGATTTCGATTCAGGTGATATTTCTGATAAATGTAAAATGCAGATCTTGCCTTATCGTTTAGTGAAACAGTAATAGAATCAATCAAATTAAAATGCTTAAAAATGCAAAGTGCGGTCAAAAATTCTTGTGTTTTTGACCGCACTTATTTATTGAATTATCAACAAATTACTTTTCAGTTTTTAGCTGATTTTCTCTTGCTGCTTTGACAAAGCCTTCGAATAATGGGTGGCCATCACGAGGCGTTGACGTAAATTCTGGGTGGAATTGACATGCCACAAACCAAGGGTGGTTTGGTACTTCAATGATTTCCACTAATTTACGATCCGCAGATAAGCCAGTTACTTTAAGACCTGCTTTTTCAATTTGTGGAAGCAGATTATTATTCACTTCATAACGGTGGCGGTGACGTTCTTCAATGGTTTCTTTGCCATATAATGCACGCGCTTTTGAGCCTTCAATTAAATGACATTGTTGTGCCCCTAAACGCATTGTGCCACCAAGATCTGAATTGTCATCACGAGTTTCAATGTGGCCTTCCGCATCTTGCCATTCCGTAATCAAACCAACAACTGGTTGCTCACAGTTACGATCAAATTCAGATGAATTCGCTTTCTCAAGACCTGCAACATTACGCGCGTATTCGATTAATGCAATTTGCATCCCTAAACAAATGCCTAGGTAAGGCACATTGTTTTCACGTGCATATTTAGCGGTTAAGATTTTGCCTTCTACACCGCGATAGCCAAAACCGCCCGGTACTAAAATACCATCGACACCTTTTAATACATCAGCGCCTTTCGTTTCAACATCTTGAGAATCAATGTATTTAATATGCACGCTTAAACGGTTTTTTAAGCCAGCGTGTTTTAAGGCTTCGTTCACTGATTTATATGCATCAGGTAATTCAGTATATTTACCTACCATACCGATGGTCACATCGCCCACAGGGTTGGCTTCTTGATAAAGCACTTGTTCCCATTCAGAAAGATCTGCTTCAGGGCAGTTTAAGTGGAAACGTTGGCAGATAAATTCATCTAAACCTTGTGATTTCAATAATGCCGGAATTTGGTAGATTGAATTCACATCTTTTAATGAGATGACCGCACGTTCTGGTACGTTACAGAATAAGGCGATTTTTGCACGCTCGTTTGGTGGAATCATGCGATCTGAACGGCAGATAAGCACATCCGGTTGAATACCAATCGAAAGTAATTCTTTTACAGAATGTTGAGTTGGTTTGGTTTTTACTTCGCCCGCTGTTGGGATATATGGCACTAAAGTTAAGTGCATAAAAATAGTATGCTCACGGCCTACTTGCACGGCAAGTTGACGCAGTGCTTCTAAGAATGGAAGTGATTCAATATCACCCACAGTTCCGCCTACTTCCACGATTACCACATCATGGCCTTGTGCACCGGCAATCACGCGATCTTTAATTTCATTGGTGATGTGTGGGATAACTTGAATTGTCGCACCTAAATAATCACCACGACGCTCTTTGCGTAATACTTCAGAATAAATTTTACCAGTGGTGAAGTTGTTGCGTTTTGTCATTTTGGTACGAATAAAACGCTCGTAGTGACCTAAGTCTAAATCGGTTTCCGCCCCGTCTTGTGTCACGAACACTTCGCCGTGTTGGGTTGGGCTCATTGTACCCGGATCCACGTTGATGTAAGGGTCTAATTTCATAATAGTCACGTTTAAGCCACGTGCTTCTAAAATTGCTGCCAATGATGCTGCAGCAATGCCTTTACCTAACGATGAAACCACACCGCCTGTGACGAAAATATAATTTGTAGCCATAGTGAGAGACCTAAAATATTGGGATAAAAATGATTATAGCCAATCATCTTTTATGCAAATTTGTGCAGAATACTGAAAAGTGCGGTCAAAAATAAAAGAAAAAGATGATTAGCTATCAAGACGGGAGGATAGTTTACAGGATTTGAGATTTTTATACAATCTTGTCTTGTCAGGAATGTATGAAAATTAAATGGCTTATCATATTCTCCATTCTACGATAGAATACGCCCAAATTTTTTATAAAGAAGAGATGAATTTATGACAAATAAAGCATTAAGCGTGGTGATTTTAGCGGCCGGTAAAGGCACTCGTATGTATTCTGATTTACCAAAAGTCTTGCATAAAGTGGCAGGAAAACCGATGGTCAAACATGTGATCGATACGGCAAATCAATTAGGTGCGGAAAACGTGCATTTGATTTATGGTCATGGTGGCGAATTAATGCGTGAGCGTTTGGCAAATGAAAGCGCGAACTGGGTATTCCAAGCGGAACAATTGGGTACAGGACATGCTATGCAACAAGCGATGCCTTTTTTCCGTGATGATGAAAATGTTTTAATGGTGTATGGCGATGGCCCAATGATTACACCGGAAACATTGCAAAAATTAATCGATGCGAAACCTGAAAATGGTATCGCAGTATTAACAGTTGTATTAGATAACCCAACAGGTTATGGTCGAATCGTACGTGAAAATGGCAAAGTTGTAGGGATTGTTGAACAAAAAGATGCAACGCCTGAGCAACTCAAAATTCAAGAGATTAATACAGGTGTGTTAGTTTCAGATGGTGCAAGTTTCAAAAAATGGTTAGCGCGTTTAGATAATAATAATGCCCAAGGCGAGTTTTATATTACTGATGTAATTGGCTTAGCTCATCAAGATGGTTGTCCGATTGTAGCTGTTCAAGCAACTGATTTTATGGAAGTTGAAGGGGTAAATAATCGCCTACAATTAGCCAAAATGGAACGCTATTATCAACGTAAACAAGCAGAAAAACTTTTACTTGCAGGCGTGATGTTGATTGACCCTGAGCGTTTTGATTTACGCGGCACATTAGAGCACGGTAAAGATGTTGAAATTGATGTGAATGTAATTGTGGAAGGCAATGTGCGCTTGGGTGACCGTGTAAAAATCGGTGCAGGTTGCGTATTGAAAAACGTGACCATCGGTGATGATGTTGAAATCAAGCCTTATTCTGTTTTAGAAGATGCGATAATTGGTGAGAAAGCAGCGATTGGTCCATTCTCTCGTTTACGTCCAGGTGCTGAATTAGCGGCTGAAACCCATGTGGGTAACTTTGTAGAAATTAAAAAATCCACAGTGGGTAAGGGTTCTAAAGTAAACCACCTCACTTATGTCGGTGATACCGAAATTGGTGAAAACTGTAATATTGGTGCAGGTGTCATTACTTGTAACTATGACGGTGCGAATAAATTTAAAACGATCATTGGTAACGATGTATTCGTAGGTTCTGATACACAATTAGTCGCGCCAGTTACTGTGGCCGATGGTGCAACCATCGGTGCGGGTTCAACCATTACTAAAAACGTTGAAAAAGATGAGCTTGTGATTACTCGTGTGCCACAACGCCATATTCAAGGTTGGCAAAGACCGGTGAAGAAAAAGTAATTAACATTGCAAGGCGAA
Organism: Haemophilus parainfluenzae ATCC 33392; assembly: GCF_031191205.1. Lineage (NCBI taxonomy): Bacteria > Pseudomonadati > Pseudomonadota > Gammaproteobacteria > Pasteurellales > Pasteurellaceae > Parahaemophilus > Parahaemophilus parainfluenzae. Next base: position 1,084,614 of record NZ_CP133470.1, read on the forward strand.
CCAATGTGTTCGCCTTTTATAATTTGATGCCTTTTACTTTATAAAGGCTATTCGAGTTGCTAAAATCATCGTCCATTTATAAAGACAGATAATTTCCTATGACAAAAAATAAAACAGGACTTTCATTCCTTTGGATAAGTGCGGTCGCATTTATCCTCGATTTACTGACCAAATATATTGTGGTTCAGCGCTTTGATTTATATGAAAGCGTAAATATATTGCCTATTTTTAATCTGACCTATGTGCGCAATCCTGGGGCTGCGTTCAGTTTATTTGCAGATCATGATGGTTGGCAGAAGTATTTCTTTATCGTGCTCGCGATTGGGATTTCCTTAATGCTAGCTTACTTTATGAAAAAGAATTCGGCAGAACAAAAATTACAAAACTCAGCTTATGCGCTGATTATTGGTGGCGCGTTAGCCAATATGGTGGACCGAGCGTATAACGGTTTTGTAGTGGATTTCTTAGATTTTTATTGGGATATTCATCATTATCCGGTATTTAATGTGGCAGATATTGCCATTTGTATTGGTGCGGGTTTATTAGCATTAGATGCCTTTAAAGGTGATAAAAAGAGCGGTCAAAAATGAAGATAATTTTAGCTAATCCTCGCGGATTTTGCGCGGGTGTCGATCGAGCCATTAGCATTGTTGAATTAGCGCTTGAAATTCATGGTGCACCGATCTATGTACGTCATGAAGTGGTGCATAATCGTTTTGTGGTGAATGGTTTACGTGAGCGTGGGGCGATTTTCGTCGAAGAATTAAGTGAAGTACCAGATGGCGCTATTGTGATTTTCTCTGCTCATGGTGTGTCACAAGCCGTTCGTCAAGAAGCGAAAGATCGTCAGTTAAAAGTGTTTGATGCAACTTGTCCGTTGGTAACCAAAGTGCATATGCAAGTGGCACGTGCAAGCCGTAAAGGGACAAAAGCGATTTTGATCGGGCACAAAGGGCATCCAGAAGTGGAAGGCACAATGGGGCAGTATAATAATGCCGAAGGTGGCATTTTCTTAATTGAAAGCGTGGAAGATATTGCTCGTTTGCCAGTTCAAGAAGATGATGATTTAACCTTTATGACACAAACCACGCTCTCTCTTGATGATACAGCAGAGACTATCAGTGCATTGAAAAGCAAATACCCTGCAATTCAAGGACCTCATAAAAACGATATTTGCTATGCGACAACCAATCGCCAAGAAGCCGTTCGTGAATTAGCGAAACAGTGTGATTTAGTGGTGGTTGTTGGCTCTAAAAACTCATCAAATTCTAACCGCTTAGCTGAGTTAGCATCACGTATGGGCGTGAAATCAAAATTGATTGATGATCCAAATGATGTAGCGGCAGATTGGTTTGAAGGCGTTGGAACAATTGGCGTAACCGCAGGTGCTTCAGCACCGGAAGAGTTGGTGCAATCCGTGATTGCTCGTTTGAAAGCGTTTGGTGCGGATAGTATTGAAGAGCTTCAAGGCTTAGAAGAGAATATGTTCTTTGAAGTGCCAAAAGAGTTACGAATAAAAGAAGTAAACTAATTCTATGAGAAAGTGCGGTAAATTTACCGCACTTTTTTGTGTTATTTTATTTTTTATTGTGCACTTTAAGCCATTTTTGCATTTGTTCAATTTCTGCTTTTTGAGCGTTAATAATATTCTCAGCAAGCTTACGCATCTCGGGATCTTTTCCGTATTTTAATTCGACTTCCGCCATCTTTACTGCGCCAATATGATGTGGCAACATACCTGCTGCAAAAGCGACGTCAGGATCTTGATATTGCATAGCCGCCATCATATCTTGATGCATCTGATTCATACCTTGCATTAATTCTTGTTGCATTGCAGAATCTGTCGACATTGGCATATTCATGTGTGTTTGATGCTGTTGTTCATTCGCTTGGGCACAAATTGAAACAGCAGCAGTGCTAAGTACGATAAAAGTCATAAATTTTTTCATGTTTTGCTCCTATGTGATAACTGAATGGGCGCAAATCATAAACATTAACCTAAGGTTAAGGTCAATATTTATTCCGAAATTTTTTGGTGAGATGCTAAAATGAGACAATGTTTGATATGAAGGACAAAATCATGAAACAAAAAATTGTGCTTGCCACGGGTAATAAAGGCAAAGTAAAAGAAATGGCAGATGTGTTAGCTGATTTCGGTTTTGAAGTCATTGCTCAGACCGATTTAGGCATTGAAAGCCCAGAGGAAACAGGCTTAACGTTTGTTGAAAATGCCATTCTGAAAGCACGTTATGCATCTGAAAAATCAGGTTTACCGGCCATTGCAGATGATTCCGGTCTTGTGGTGGATGCGTTAAATGGTGCGCCTGGATTGTATTCTGCTCGTTATGCAGGTGTGGATGGTGATGAAGCTGATGCGAAAAACCGAGAAAAATTATTGGCAGAATTAGCCGATGTACCGACTGAACGTCGCCAAGCAAAATTTGTAAGTACGATTGTGTTATTACAACACCCAAGTGATCCTTCTCCGATCATTGCTCAAGGTGAATGTGACGGGCAGATTATTTATGAAGAAAAAGGTGAAAATGGCTTCGGTTACGACTCGCTCTTTTTTAGCCCTGAAAAAGACTGTACCTTTGCCGAATTAGAAACCGTAGAGAAAAAGAAAATTTCTCATCGTGCGAAGGCATTAGCTGTTTTGAAATCAAAATTAACTGCCTAAAGTGCGGTTGATTTTTAACAAGAATTAAAGGATACAAAATGATTATTACCACTACGCCTAATATTGAAGGGAAACAAATCGTAGAATATAAACAAGTCGTCTTTGGGGAAGTGATTGCTGGGGCAAACTTCATACGTGATTTTTTTGCGGCTATTACTGATGTGATTGGTGGTCGTTCGAGTGTTTATGAGCGTCGTATTAGTCGTGCACGCCAAGATGCCTTGAAAGAGTTGGAAGAAAAAGCGATTGCTTTAGGGGCTAATGCTGTGGTTGGCGTAGAGATTAATTACGCAACAGTAAGCAATAAAAGTATGTTTATGGTGATTGCGAGTGGCACAGCTGTAGTGGTTCGCTAAGGTCGTTTTTTTATTTGCTTAAATGTAATTTTTGCGATCAGGATCGCAAAAGTGCGGTCAATTTCTTGCGTGTTTTTGGCGTTTCTTAAAAATGTCGCTGTTGATATGAATCAACGGTACTTTTTGTTAATAAAGGGCATTTTTATGAAATTGATGAAACAGTTATTTAGTTCATTGTTTATTGCAGGCGCGATGTTGAGCACACAAGCGCTTGCAGAAGAAAAAACAGCTGAGCAGGCTCAACCGCAAACGCAAGTGCAGCAACAAACTGCTGTACAAGCACCATCACAAACTGTACAACAAACGGTGAGTGATAAATTAAATATCAATACCGCTAGTGCATCAGAAATTCAAAAAGCACTGATTGGTATTGGGGCGAAAAAAGCAGAAGCCATTGTACAATATCGTGAAAAACACGGTAATTTCACTGTGGCAGAACAACTACTTGAAGTACAAGGTATTGGCAAAGCCACACTAGAGAAAAACCGAGATCGTATCGTGTTTTAATGTTGTTATTTTTATATGAAAAGCGGAATAGTGATATTCCGCTTTTTTATTTTTTGAGCAGAAAATTTACCAAAACTTGCAAAATATCAAATTTTTTTAGAATAAGTTGGGGATTTCTTGCAATGGTTTTATAAGAGAGTAGAATACCAAATGGGTATAGGAATACCTATGTTGTAGTATAAGAAATAATAAACCAACTATTTGGAGTTAGATATGGCATCAGAAAATTTAAATCAATCTTCTGTTGCTCTCACACCAGTTGAAGCAACGGATTATGCTGAAAGCGTTGCTGCGTATAAAGCGCAAAAACGCCCATTTTTATCATTTCTGTCTGGTATTAGTGCTGGGGCTTGTATTGCTTTAGCCTTTGTATTCTATACGACGACACAAACAGCAAGCGCAGGAGCGCCTTGGGGATTAACCAAGTTAGTCGGTGGGTTAGTTTTCTCTTTAGGCGTAATTATGGTGGTAATTTTAGGATCTGAATTATTCACCTCTTCTACTTTAACCTTAGTTGCCCGCGTAGGCGGTAAGATAACCACAAGTCAAATGATCCGAAATTGGATTGTGGTATATTTGGGCAACTTTGTCGGCGGTTTATTTATTGCTGCAGTGATTTGGTTTGGGGGGCAAACCATGGCAGCAAGTGGCCAATGGGGTTTAACCATCTTGGCAACCGCTCAACATAAGATTCACCATACTTGGTTTGAAGCATTTAACCTTGGTATTTTATGTAACATTATGGTGTGTGTAGCGGTATGGATGTCTTATTCAGGTAAAACCGTTACAGACAAAGCATTTATTATGATCATGCCGATTGGTTTATTTGTTGCATCAGGTTTTGAACACTGTGTGGCAAATATGTTTATGATTCCGCTTGGCATTATTACAGCACATTTTAGTACACCAGAATTTTGGCAACAAATTGGGGTGGATCCAATGAAATATGCAGATTTAGATCTCTATCATTTCATTGTGAAGAATTTGATTCCAGTAACGTTAGGAAACATTGTGGGTGGTGCGGTTTGTATCGGCTTATTCCAACGTTATTTAACCAAAGCTCACTAATGTACTAACGAACTAAACAGACTTATTTTTTATCAATTAAAAAAAGGAAATGACTATGTCAGAACTTAATGAAGCACAAAAAGTTGCGTGGGCAGGATTCGTTGCCGGTGATTGGCAAGAAAACGTCAACGTGCGTGATTTTATTCAAAAGAACTACACCCCGTATGAAGGTGATGATTCTTTCTTAGCAGGTCCAACCGAAGCGACAACAAAACTTTGGGAAACCGTTATGGAAGGAATTAAAGTTGAAAACCGCACACATGCGCCATTAGACTTTGACGAACATACCCCTTCAACGATTACTTCTCACGCACCAGGTTATATCAATAAAGACTTAGAGAAAATCGTAGGTCTTCAAACCGATGCTCCATTAAAACGTGCCATTATGCCATTCGGTGGTATTAAAATGGTGGAAGGATCATGCAAAATTTACGGTCGTGAATTAGATCCTGAAGTGAAAAAAATCTTCACTGAATATCGTAAAACCCATAACCAAGGTGTGTTCGATGTTTATACGCCAGACATTTTACGTTGTCGTAAATCAGGTGTATTAACTGGTCTTCCAGATGCTTACGGTCGAGGTCGTATCATCGGTGACTACCGTCGTGTTGCACTTTATGGTGTTGACTTCTTAATGAAAGATAAATACGCACAATTCACTTCTTTACAAAAAGACTTAGAAGATGGCGTAAATTTAGAAGCAACTATCCGTTTACGTGAAGAAATTGCAGAACAACACCGTGCATTAGGCCAAATGAAACAAATGGCAGCAAGCTACGGTTTCGATATTTCTAATCCTGCAACTAACGCTAAAGAAGCTATTCAATGGATGTACTTTGCTTACTTAGCAGCAATTAAATCACAAAATGGTGCAGCGATGTCATTCGGCCGTACTGCAACCTTTATCGATATCTATATCGAACGTGATTTAAAAGCAGGTAAACTTACTGAAACTGAAGCACAAGAATTAGTTGACCACTTAGTCATGAAACTTCGTATGGTTCGTTTCTTACGTACACCTGAATACGATCAATTATTCTCTGGTGACCCAATGTGGGCAACTGAAACCATCGCAGGTATGGGGTTAGACGGCCGTACATTAGTAACCAAAAATACCTTCCGTATTTTACACACCCTTTACAACATGGGTACTTCTCCAGAACCAAACTTAACAATTCTTTGGTCTGAACAATTACCTGAAAACTTCAAACGTTTCTGTGCGAAAGTATCGATTGATACATCATCAGTTCAATACGAAAACGATGATTTAATGCGTCCAGACTTCAACAATGATGACTATGCAATCGCATGTTGTGTATCACCAATGGTTGTGGGTAAACAAATGCAATTCTTCGGTGCGCGTGCAAACTTAGCGAAAACATTGTTATACGCAATCAACGGCGGTATCGATGAAAAGTTAGGTATGCAAGTTGGTCCGAAAACTGCACCAATCACTGATGAAGTGTTAGATTTCGACACCGTAATGACTCGTATGGACAGCTTTATGGATTGGTTGGCAAAACAATATGTGACTGCCTTAAACATCATCCACTACATGCACGATAAATATTCATACGAAGCCGCATTAATGGCATTGCATGACCGTGATGTATATCGTACCATGGCTTGTGGTATCGCAGGTCTTTCTGTTGCAGCAGACTCACTTTCAGCAATTAAATATGCGAAAGTTAAGCCTGTTCGTGGCGACATCAAAGATAAAGATGGCAATGTTGTAGCAAGCAACGTAGCAATCGACTTCGAAATCGAAGGTGAATATCCACAATATGGTAACAACGACAACCGTGTTGATGACATCGCTTGTGATTTAGTTGAACGTTTCATGAAGAAAATTCAAAAACTTAAAACTTACCGTAATGCTGTGCCTACACAATCTGTATTAACCATTACTTCTAACGTGGTTTATGGTAAGAAAACAGGTAACACCCCAGATGGTCGTCGTGCCGGCGCGCCATTCGGACCAGGTGCTAACCCAATGCATGGTCGTGACCAAAAAGGTGCGGTCGCATCATTAACTTCTGTGGCTAAACTGCCATTTGCTTACGCGAAAGATGGTATTTCTTATACCTTCTCAATCGTACCAAATGCGCTAGGTAAAGATGCAGAAGCACAACGTCGCAACCTTGCTGGCTTAATGGATGGTTACTTCCACCATGAAGCAACAGTAGAGGGCGGTCAACACTTAAACGTAAACGTGTTAAACCGTGAAATGTTATTAGATGCAATGGAAAATCCAGATAAATATCCGCAATTAACCATTCGTGTATCTGGTTACGCAGTACGTTTCAACTCTTTAACTAAAGAGCAACAACAAGACGTCGTCACTCGTACATTCACAGAATCGTTCTAAAACACGATAAAATTTAACCGCACTTTAGCGGGAACATAAAAATTATGAGCCTGATTTAAGTCAGGCTCATTTTTTATAAATGATATTTTTGGTAAAATCTAGCTATATTTTTACTTTTTTTACTTGTTCTTACTTTGAGGATGTATTATCACGATGCACAATAAATTTTCTAAATTACAACGTACCTTTAAGGACAATCCATCTTTATGTTTTTCTTTACTAATACTATCATTTATTCTATTCTGGTATGGTTGTAAATTTCGTCTTACTTTTATTGGTTCATTATTACTTATTCCTAATGAACGAAATGTGCGAGATGAATTTCTAGATATATTGGATCCTGCTATATTATTATTCTTGTCATCTTTTTTTGTCTTTCAAGATTTTCGAGTAAGTATGAGTAATATTTATGGTAGAAGTAATATAAATATTCCATTGTTAAATAAATTAATTATTTTTTTATTATCTTTTATTTTTTTCCCTATAGTTAAGTATTTTATAGGCTCTGCTATAAATGGAACTGTGATTGATATTGTAGGATATTCTTCTAGTTATTTTCCGTATTTTGAAGGTGTTTTATTTCCTATACCTTTATTAGTTATTTGTGTTTGCATTTGTTGTTGTTTTAATGTTTTAGTTTTATTTTTTTTGTTTTTTTCTTATATGTCTAACTTAAATGGTTTATCGGAATTTAATTTTAGGAATTTATCAATATTTATTTTGACAGGTTTTTCGAAGGGTAGTCATGAAAAACATACCTTAAAAGTTAGTTTGTTTGGACGTATTAGGATTTTTGTATTTTTAATGCTTATATTTATTAATATATCTCTATTTTTCTCTTTTAAGAATGGTGTGGAGTTTATCCTTTCTGGTAAGGATGGAGATAAGGAAATTAAGGAACTTTTATTAGTTACTTCATATAATGAGATACCAGCTAGATGTAGATATTTATTAAATGTTTACGGGGGTAAAGAAAAAGCTTTATTATCGTTTATTGATGAAAATTTAGCATCCATTTATATTGTAGATGATGATGTGTTTATTAATGAATCCTGCAAATAGTATTGGAGATATAATGTCAATTTTAGGAAGAATTCATTCTTTTGAATCTTGTGGCACCGTGGATGGCCCGGGGATTCGCTTTATTTTATTTATGCAAGGCTGTTTAATGCGTTGCAAATATTGCCACAACCGTGATACTTGGGATCTTGAAGGTGGTCGCGAAATTAGTGTTGAAGAGCTTATGAAAGAAGTGGTGAGTTATCGCCATTTTATGAATGCGACTGGTGGTGGCGTGACGGCATCTGGTGGTGAGGCTGTTCTCCAAGCAGAATTTGTTCGAGATTGGTTCCGAGCTTGTAAAGCAGAAGGCATTAATACCTGTTTAGACACCAATGGCTTTGTACGTCATTATGATCATATTATTGATGAATTGCTTGATGTAACCGATCTTGTGTTGCTTGATTTGAAAGAGCTGAACGATCAAGTGCACCAAAATCTGATTGGCGTGCCAAACAAACGTACGCTGGAATTTGCAAAATATCTGCAAAAACGTAATCAGCGAACCTGGATTCGTTATGTAGTAGTTCCAGGTTATACCGATAACGATCATGATGTTCATCTGCTCGGACAGTTTATTGAAGGTATGACCAATATTGAAAAAGTCGAACTTCTCCCTTATCATCGATTAGGCGCTCATAAATGGAAAACCCTTGGCTTTGAATATGAGCTCGCAGATGTATTGCCTCCGACGAAAGAATCGCTTGAACATATCAAAACGATTCTTGAAGGATATGGACATACGGTAAAATATTAAGCTAAGGTATAAAAAGATTAACAGCAGGCTTTAGAAAGCTTTAAGGAGGAAAAATGAAAAAATTAGCATTAACGTTTTTAGGTGTAGCCCTTTTAGCAGGTTGTTTAGCTGTTCAATCGCCAGTTACACAAGAAGAGGTGACATTAACCGCCCCTTCAAAAGATAGAGTAGGGTATGTGCGATTAGTAAAAGATAAAAATTACTACATTGATACTGATTCTATTTGGGTAGATAACCAAGATTTAAATCAGGTGCACTTTGATGCCGTGGTGAATTTGGATAAAGGTTTATATGTGTATCCAAATGAGAAAAGACGCTATGCGCGTTCTGTTCGCCAATATAAAATTTTAAACTGTAAGAACTACCATTTAACTCAAGTTCGTACTGATTTTTATGATGATTTCTGGGGTGAAGGTTTACGCGCCGCACCGAAAAAACAAGAGAAATACACAATTAGCTTAAAACCTAATACAACGCTCTATGCGGCTGCACAAGTTATTTGTGTGAACTCAGATAGAAAACCTTCTTTAGATTTAGAAGGCTCAAAAGTAAAATAATCAATCAAAGTGCGGTTAGAAATAACCGCATTTTTTATTTCTCTGAAACGAATGAACACGTAATAAAAAAACGGTCAATATTCATTAAATATTGACCGCTCTTTTCATCTCACCATGAAAGATTATTTCACACGAGAAACGTATTCGCCTGAACGAGTATCAACTTTGATTACTTCGCCGATTTGAACGAAAAGAGGTACTTTCACCACTGCACCAGTACTTAATGTTGCTGGTTTACCGCCAGTACCTGCAGTATCACCTTTAAGACCTGGGTCAGTATCGATGATTTCTAATTCTACGAAGTTTGGTGGGGTAACAGTAATTGGCGCACCGTTCCATAAAGTCACGATACAATCTGCTTGGTCTAATAACCATTTTTCAGCATCACCCACTGCTTTTGCATCAGCAGAGTATTGTTCAAATGTTTCTGGGTGCATGAAGTACCAGAATGCATCATCTTTGTATGAATAAGTGAGGTTAAGATCCATAACATCAGCAGCTTCAACCGAAGTACCAGATTTGAAGTTTACGTCTAATACTTTGCCTGAAATTAATTTACGAATACGAGTACGAGTAAAAGCTTGGCCTTTACCTGGTTTAACGAATTCGTTTTCAACGATCACACAAGGCTCACCGTCTTGCATAAATTTTAGACCTGGTTTGAAATCACTGGTAGTATATGTAGCCATATTAAAAATATCCTAAAAAATAGAGATTGTTTGAAAGTGCGTATTTTAACCCGAAATATTGCGATTAGAGAAGAACAAAATTGGTTAGAAACCCTAAAAAATGCGATTTCTGATCCGAAAATCTTGTTAAAAACCTTAAATTTGCCTGTTGAGGATTTTGCCGAGGATATCGCTGCCCGTAAACTTTTTGCTATGCGAGTGCCTTTACCTTTTGTTGAAAAAATGGAAAAAGGGAATCCGAAAGACCCACTTTTTTTGCAGGTAATGACGGTTCAGCAAGAATTTATTGAAGCGGAAGGCTTTAGCCAAGATCCTTTAGACGAACAGCAAAAAAATGCCGTGCCTAATATTCTACATAAATACCAAAATCGCTTGCTGTTCATGGCAAAAGGAGGCTGTGCGGTTAATTGCCGCTATTGTTTCCGTCGCCATTTTCCTTATGACCAAAATCCAGGCAATAAAGTCAGTTGGAAACAAGCAATAGACTATATCGCCGCACATCCAGAAATTGAAGAAGTGATTTTTTCGGGTGGCGATCCGATGATGGCGAAGGATAGTGAATGGGCGTGGCTATTAGAACGCCTTGAAAAGATAAAGCACTTACAACGTTTGCGTATTCACTCTCGTTTGCCAGTCGTGATTCCAGAGCGCATTACGGATGAATTTTGTGATTTATTGTTGAATAGTCCATTACAAGCTGTGTTTGTGACGCATATCAATCATCCAAATGAAATTGATGAAGGACTCGCTTTCGCTATGCAAAAACTGACAGAAGCTAAAGTAATATTACTCAATCAATCGGTCCTATTAAAGGATGTGAATGATAACCCACATACATTAAAAGTATTGAGCGATAAGCTATTTCAAGCGGGAATTTTGCCTTATTACTTGCATTTATTGGATAAAGTACAGGGGGCGAGCCATTTCTATATCTCGGATGAGCGTGCCTTACAAATTTATAGAGAATTGCAGGCACTCACTTCTGGCTATTTAGTACCCAAATTAGCACGAGAAATCGGTGGAGAGCCAAATAAGACTTTATACACAACGTAAGATCCTATAAAATACGATACAATTTTTCACCGCACTTTTATGCGATCTTTAGTTTAGCAAATCGAGGTAATACCGTGGATAATAAAAATCAACCTAACGACAATTCATCGCAAAATGAATTAGATTTAGGATTTAATCACTCTGACTCTGTGACACCAAGAAAAACGATTCAACAAAGTGGCTCAATTTTTGATAAAGCCAAAGGTTTATTTGGTAAAAAACAACAAGCAGATACGCAATTTCATGTTCGTCGCGAGCCAACTTTTGGAGCAGCCACAAGCCAACCTTTTTCGCCATCTCAAACATTCCAAAGTGAAAATGTCGAACAAGTAGCTCAAGCAAGTGCTTTCAGCCCTCAGGAGCCTGTTGAAAATGTTCAAGTAGAAAACGTAGCTGAAGAAAAAGTGATTTTTGAAAATTCACCTACAGAAGAGGTTGTGGAAGACGTGACAACTCAAGCAGAAACCGTTGCACCAGCCGCTGCAGCAAGCTTGAAATCACCTGAAAAATGGAAGGTTTTACAAATGTTACCAGAAAAACATCGTCGTTTATTTATTGCGATTTTGGGTTTAGTGGTATTACTAATCATTTTCTTCACCTTAAAACCAAATTCAGATACGGTAGAGTCTTTTGAACAACAAAACAGCAATGAAATTCCGGTTCAATTCCAATCATTGGATCAGTCTCAACCGGTTGAAACCACAGTATTAGATAATAATAACAATGCAGCGCCGGCAACAACGGAACAAGCCGCAAATGAAGCTAAATCAGATGCACTTCCAGCCATGGAGTACGTAGGTGATAAAGCAGATGCTGCGAAATTACAACCTGCAGAGCCTGCACAACAAACTGTTGTTCAACAACCAGCAACTCAACCAGCTGTTGCTCCTGCACCAGTTAAAGAACCCGTGAAAACAGTACAACCAACTGTAGAAAAACATACCGCAACGATTGAGCATAAAGCAGAACCTCGTCGCGAACAGACACCTGTGGTTCAAGAGAAAAAACAACCTAAACCTGTAACTGAAAAAGTGACAGTTCAGCCGACTCAAACCGTGAAAAAAGAGTCAAGCAAAATTCAAGAAGCGAAACCGGTTGCAACTAAAGATAGTAAGGTTCAAATTGTGGATGCGAAATCAGCAAGCAACAATGCGGTGAAAGCAACAGAACCAACAGTACAAACCGCTTCAACAGGTGCAACAAAAACATTAACGGTGCCGCAAGGTGTTTCATTGATGCAAGTATTCCGTGATAATAAATTGAATATTTCAGATGTGAATGCCATGACAAAAGCAAGCGGTGCAGGTAATGCATTAAGCAGTTTCAAACCTGGTGATAAAGTACAGGTATCTGTGAATAGTCAAGGTCGAGTGAGTGAGCTTCGTTTATCAAATGGCGGCAAGTTCATTCGTCAAGCCGATGGTTCATATCAATATAAAAAATAATTTTTAGTGGGCGAGTAATCGCCCATTTTTCTAGATGAGATTGTTTATCCTTGCTCATTTCGAAAAGTGAGCAATCATAAACAAACCTTGATGGAAATAGAATTCATGTTAAAAAAATTAAGCGTAATTTTGACCGCACTTTGCCTTTCCGCTTGTTCACAAAATGTTGAATTAAGCGACCCCGCACCACAGAAAATGAAAGTGCAAACCGTGGATAAAAAATCTCAAAAGGGTTCGGCGACGGTTTATTTGTGTAAAGGCAATAAAGAAGTGAGTGTGGTTCATACGAAGCAAAAACAGAAAAGTAAAAAAACACTCAGTCAGGTGACCGTTACTTTTAATGATGTAACCGAAAAATTGACTCGTGTGATTTCTGAACGTGGTAGAAATTATGCGAATATTCGTTGGTATTGGCAGGAGCGTGATGACTTCAGTCAATTACAAACTAGCGTAGGTGAAGTGCTCGCAGAACACTGTGTGAAACAACCAAGTGAATTAAAATCAGGCAAATAATTCTTGTATGGATCTCCAACGCGGCTTTGTGTTACATCGTCGTCCTTATAGTGAAACCAGCCTTTTGGTGGATTTATTCACTGAAGAAACAGGGCGTTTGACGGTTATTGCAAAAGGTGCACGTGCGAAACGTTCTGCATGGAAATCTGTCTTACAGCCTTTTACGCCATTACTTCTTCGTTGGTCAGGAAAAGGCGCATTAAAAACACTCACGAAAGCAGAGCCCGCAGCAATTACGTTGCCTTTGCAGCAAACGGCTTTATATAGCGGGTTTTATGTAAATGAGCTGATTACTCGAGTGATCGAGCCCGAAACGGCCAATCCACAACTTTTTCAGCATTATCTTCAATGCTTAACAGGCTTAGCCACTCAACCACAGGTTGAGCCCACATTGCGTCTATTTGAATTTCATTTACTTAAAATCTTAGGTTATGGCATTGATTTTCTGCATTGTGCAGGATCAGGTTTACCAGTAGATGAATCGATGACTTACCAATATCGTGCGGAAAAGGGTTTTATCGCCTCGTTAGTGAAAGATAACTTAACCTTTTATGGGCGAGATTTGCTTGCTTTTGACCGTTTGGAATTCACCGATGAATCCGTCTTGCTAGCAGCAAAGCGCTTTACTCGAATTGCGCTCAAACCTTATTTAGGCGATAAGCCGCTGAAAAGTCGAGAGTTATTTACGCAAAACGTGCTTTATTTAAAATAATTCCTTTCTTTGATACAAATAAATTAAAACACCATCATGGCTTTACTTTACGCTCCACAAAAAAAACAGAAAACCACCCAAAAAGTTGTCGCTGAAATTCAGGATTTAGATTATCAAGGGCTAGGTGTCTCTAAAATTCAAGGTAAAACCTGGTTCATTGAAAATGCCTTGCCAACGGAAAAAGTGGAAGCGGTAGTCACCGATGAAAAACGTCAATATGGGTTAGCCATTGCACAAAAGTGGCTACAAAAGAGTAGTCAGCGTGTTGAACCGCAATGCAGTTATTATGAACGTTGTGGTGGATGCCAAGGACAGCATATCCCTGTAGAAATGCAGCGTAAAGCGAAAGAAAAAGCCCTTTTTTCTCGATTAAGTAAACTGCAAGCAGAGCCTATTCAATTAATGCCAATGATTTGTGGCGAACAATGGGGCTATCGTCGTCGTGTACGATTAAGTTTGCTGTGGAATGCTAAAAATAAAACTATTGAAATGGGATTTCGTCAGAAAAACTCCAATCAGTTAGTCAGCATTCAGCAATGCTTAGTCGCTGAGCCTGCGATTAATGATCTTATTCCAAAATTGACCGCACTTTGGGCGCAATATTCGGTCCCGAAACAATTAGGGCATGTTGAATTAGTTTCAGCAGAGAATGGCGTAGCCATGTTGTTACGCTATAAGGGAAATTTAGCCGAAACTGACCGCACTTTGTTACTCGAGTTTGCACGTGTCAATGCTGTGAATTTGTTTTTACAAGATGATCAATGTATTCAACTTGCGCATGGTGAAATGCCTTATTATTCTCTGGACGATATTCGTTTATCTTTTGATATCCGCGATTTTATTCAAGTGAATACCCACTTAAATCTTCAAATGGTTGAGACTGCTTTAGATTGGCTTGATTTGAATCAGGACGATCACGTTTTAGATTTATTCTGTGGGATGGGTAATTTTACTCTGCCTTTAGCCAAACGCGTGAAAAGTGCGGTTGGAATTGAAGGTGTTTTTGACATGGTTCAAAAAGCCCAAACGAATGCACAGTTTAACCACATTGAGAATGTTGAATTTTATCAAGCCGATTTAGACCAAGCTTTTTCAGAACAACCTTGGGCAAAACAACATTTCAATAAAATTCTTCTCGATCCACCTCGCAGTGGTGCCGCTTTTGCGCTGAATGCGTTATGTGAGCTTTGTGCAGAAAAAATTCTCTATGTGTCTTGCAACCCCGCAACTTTAGTACGAGATGCAGAAATACTTCGCTCTTTCGGTTATCGCATTATCAAAACCGCCATGATTGATATGTTCCCGCATACCAGTCATTTGGAGTCGGTGACATTATTTATCAAATAAGATGTAAATTCTGATAGAATAGTCAGACTTTTTTGTTGTCTTAAAAAGACAACTCGGTTGATAGGATGTCACCGAGCCATATTCATCAACAAGGGGGTATTATGGTTGCAGTTCGTGGTTCTCACTTATTAAATCCGCAAGATTTTGTGATCGAGCAATGGTGTTCGAGCCTTAAACTTCCTGCCGCCACTGAAAAGTCCCTGATTGATGCTTGGTATTACGCTCAAGCTAAAATAGCTGAACATACCGATAAAATGGAAAATGCAGTGCTCACATTGCAATCCGGTGTGGAAATGGTGGAAATACTGCATGAAATGAATATGGACAGTGAGAGCTTGCTCACTGCGATGCTATTCCCATTAGTGGCCAACCAACTCGTAGATTGGGAACAAATTCAAGAAGATTTTGGCCCTAAAATCACTAAATTACTCAAAGGCGTGGAAGAGATGGATAACATCCGTCAACTCAATGCCAGTCATTCTGCCAATGCTTCCCAAGTGGATAATGTACGCCGTATGCTCCTTGCGATGGTGGACGATTTCCGCTGTGTGATTATCAAACTTGCTGAACGTATTACCTTTCTTCGCGATGCGGAAAATCATTTTTGCGAAGAAGAAAAAGTGTTGGCTGCCAAAGAATGTTCCAATATTTATGCCCCGTTGGCGAACCGTTTAGGTATCGGTCAATTGAAATGGGAGCTTGAAGATTACTGTTTCCGTTATTTGCATCCCGAACAATATCGAAATATCGCTAAATTATTACATGAGCGTCGTTTAGATCGTGAACAGTATATTACTGATTTTGTGACAGAATTAACCGGTTATTTAAAAGAAAATATTGATCAGGTTGAGGTTTACGGTCGTCCAAAACATATCTATAGCATTTGGCGAAAAATGCAAAAGAAACACTTGGAATTCAGTGGTTTATATGATGTAAGAGCGGTCAGAGTTATTGTGCAAAAATTGCAGGATTGTTATACCGCGCTTGGTATCGTACACACTCATTTCAAACATTTACCAAAAGAATTTGATGACTATGTCGCCAATCCTAAACCGAATGGCTATCAATCCATTCATACTGTGGTATTGGGCAAAGGCGGTAAGCCGATTGAAGTGCAAATTCGTACCCAGCAAATGCATGATGATGCGGAGCTTGGCGTCGCAGCACACTGGAAATACAAAGAGGGGACGACGGGTAGCCTTTCTGCTTACGAAGAAAAAATCACTTGGTTGCGTAAATTACTTGCATGGCAAGATGATATTACAGATTCTGGCGAAGTGATGGCCGAATTGCGTAGCCAAGTCTTTGATGACCGAGTCTATGTGTTTACGCCAAAAGGTGAGGTAGTAGACTTGCCAGCTGGTTCTACACCGCTCGATTTTGCTTATGCGATTCATAGTGAAATTGGGCACCGTTGTATTGGGGCGAAAGTTGGTGGGCGTATCGTGCCATTCACTTATCATCTGCAAATGGGTGAGCAAGTGGATATCATCACGCAGAAAAATCCAAATCCAAGTCGAGATTGGGTAAACCCTAATTTAGGGTTTACGCATACGTCAAAAGCGCGTGCGAAAATCCAAGCGTGGTTCAAAAAACAAGATCGTGATAAAAACGTTCCTGCGGGTAAAGAGCTGTTAGATAATGAGCTTGCGCGTTTGAATATCAGTTTAAAACAAGTAGAGCAGGTTGCATTACCTCGTTATAACTTAAAAAATCTCGAAGATTTATACGCGGGCATTGGTAGCGGGGATATTCGTTTAAATCAATTGGTGAATTTCTTACAAAGCCGATTGATTAAAGTGACGGCTGAAGAGGCGGATCAAGAAATTCTCCGTCATGTGGCGAGCAAAAGCGCGAATACCGCACAGCAAAAGGCACAACAAAAAGCAGATCAGCAGCAGAAAAAAGGCTATGTGATTGTTGAAGGTGTCGGTAATTTACTGCATCATATGGCGCGTTGTTGCCAACCGATTCCAGGCGATGCCATTGCAGGCTACATTACGATGGGGCGTGGCATCTCAATTCATCGCTGCGATTGTGAACAGTTCATTGAATTACAAGCTGCCCATCCTGAACGCGTAGTAGAAGCCCTTTGGGGAGATAATTATGCGGCGGGGTTCCATATTAATATTCGCATTGTGGCCAGTGATCGAAACGGTTTATTACGCGATATTACAACCGTGCTCGCGAATGAAAAAGTCAGCGTGTTAGGGGTTTCAAGCCGTGCAGACACCAAAAAACAAGTGGCAACGATGGATATGGAAATTGAACTGAAAAATGTCGAAAGTTTAAGTAAAATACTGGCTAGATTAGCGAAGTTAGACGACGTTATCGAAGCAAAACGTTTATAGATTACAACATAGGAACTTTTATGTATAAAACCACGGGATTAACCCATTTAATTAACTCTACAAAATATTCCTTACAAGGTTTAAAGAGTGCATTCAAAAATGAAACCGCATTCCGCCACGAGTGTTTTCTTGCGTGCATTCTGATTCCGCTCGCATTTTGGCTCGGTGACACTAAAATTGAAATTGCCTTGATGATTTCATCGGTTTTACTCGTGATGGCAGTAGAGCTGTTAAATAGTGCAGTTGAAGCGGTGGTGGATCGTATCGGTACAGAACGCCACGAGCTTTCAGGTAGAGCCAAAGACCAAGGCTCAGCAGCGGTATTCATTGCACTTTGCATCGTTGCCGTTGTTTGGGGGAGTATTTTATTTTTCTAAAGTGCGGTCAATTTTAAGTAAAAATTTCGGCTTATGTGTTTTACATAAGCCGTTTTTGTAGGTGGAAGTCGGACAAGATTTTATTCCTCTACATTTGCTGATATAAATAAGAAAGATTTTGGCATATTTATCTCAACAGGAGGATGCTATGCCTACAGTTACAGCCTTAGGTGCGCTCATTGCACTCATCGTCGCTATTTTCCTTATTTTGAAAAAAGTTTCACCAGCCTATGGTATGTTAGTCGGGGCTTTAGTAGGGGGATTAATCGGTGGTGCGGATTTATCTCAAACCGTGAGTCTCATGATCGGAGGGGCTCAAGGTATCACTACCGCAGTCATGCGAATTCTCGCAGCAGGGGTATTGGCGGGAGTTCTGGTTGAATCCGGTGCGGCTAATACCATTGCTGAAACCATTACAAACAAGTTAGGTGAAACAAGAGCATTATTAGCGTTAGCGTTGGCCACATTAATTTTAACCGCCGTTGGTGTATTTATTGATGTTGCCGTGATTACGGTCTCTCCAATCGCCTTAGCACTTGCTCGTCGTACTGACTTATCAAAACCTGCCATTCTCTTAGCGATGATTGGTGGGGGAAAAGCTGGAAACTTAATGTCACCTAATCCTAATGCGATTGCTGCAGCAGATACATTCCATCTTCCTTTAACGTCAGTGATGATGGCAGGGATTATCCCCGCTATTTTTGGCTTAATATTGACGTATTTCTTAGCAAAACGTTTAAGAAACAAAGGTTCGCGCGTTTCATCCCAAGAGGTTGTCGCTGTAGAAACACAGAATCTACCCTCATTTTTGACCGCACTTGTGGCGCCTTTGGTTGCTATCTTCTTACTGGCTCTTCGTCCGTTAGCTGATATTAAAGTTGATCCTTTAATCGCTTTACCACTTGGTGGTTTGATTGGCGCATTATGTATGGGCAAGCTTCGCCAAGCCAATAACTATGCGATTAGCGGTTTAGGGAAAATGGCTCCGGTGGCAATTATGCTACTTGGTACGGGCGCTTTAGCCGGTATTATTGCCAATTCCGGTATGAAAGATGTGCTCATTGAAGGCTTAAAACATTCGGGTTTACCTTCTTATATCCTTGCGCCAATTTCAGGTGCACTCATGTCGCTTGCCACAGCATCAACAACGGCAGGTACTGCGGTTGCTTCGAATGTGTTTAGTTCAACGCTATTAGAGTTGGGGGTGAGTAGTCTAGCTGGTGCTGCGATGATTCATGCGGGGGCGACAGTTTTTGATCATATGCCACATGGTTCTTTCTTCCATGCAACTGGTGGTAGCGTAAATATGGACATGAAAGAACGCTTAAAATTGATTCCTTATGAAAGTGCAGTGGGTTTGATCATGACCATTGTGTCCACCTTAATTTTGGGTGTATTTAGTTAGTTTAAGGAGAGAATATGAAAATTGTCATTGCGCCTGATTCATTTAAAGAAAGTTTAACCGCACTTGAAGTGGCTAATGCGATTGAAACGGGTTTTAAACGTATTTTCCCAAACGCTGAATATGTGAAACTACCAATGGCAGATGGGGGAGAGGGAACCGTACAATCTTTGGTTGATGCCACTCAGGGGCGCTTAATTGAGGCAGAAGTCACTGCACCGTTAGGCAACCAAGTAAAAAGCTTTTTCGGTTTATCGGGTGATGGTAAAACGGCAATAATCGAAATGGCGGCCGCGTCGGGATTGCATCTTGTCCCGATGGATAAACGTAATCCTTGCCAAACCACCAGTTTTGGCACGGGTGAGCTGATTAAGCAAGCCCTAGATCTTGGCGTACAACATATCATTTTAGGAATTGGTGGGAGTGCCACAAATGACGGTGGTGCGGGTATGCTGCAAGCATTAGGCTTACGTTTATTGGATAAAAATGGGCAATCCATTGGCTTTGGTGGTGCAGCATTATCTAATCTTGCTGAAATTCAACTGGTTGATTTAGATCCTCGATTGCAACACGTACAAATCGAAGTGGCTTGTGATGTGAATAATCCACTTTGTGGTGAACGAGGTGCCTCTGCGATTTTTGGTCCACAAAAAGGTGCGACGCCTGAGATGGTAAAAGAACTCGATGCTGCGTTAGCCCACTTCGCCGAAATTGCCAAGCGGGATTGTGGTAAAAAGATTCAAGATCAACCAGGTGCGGGTGCGGCAGGTGGTATGGGCGGTGGTTTATTACTTTTACCCAATGTACAACTCAAAGCAGGCGTGCAGATTGTTTTGGATAATTTGAAACTCGCTGATCAAGTTAAAGAGGCTGATTTAGTGATTACTGGTGAAGGCCGTATGGATGCACAAAGTATCTTAGGTAAGACTCCAATCGGTGTGGCGCGCACGGCGAAACAATTTAATAAGCCAGTCATCGCGATTGTGGGTTGTTTGCGTGAGGATTATGAAGTGGTGTATGAACATGGCATTGACGCGGTGTTCCCAATTATCCGTAAGCTGGGGAATTTACCGACAATTCTCAACCAAGGAGAGCAGAATTTAGTTTCAACAGCTCAAAATGTGGCGAGATTGTTGTCATTAAAATAAGCTTTTCATACTAAAGTGCGGTCAAAAATAACGATAAATTTGACCGCACTTTTTGATCTTATCCCCTCGGATGAAATCTTTCGTGAAGGTGTTTCAAGCGTTCTTTCGCTACATGAGTGTAGATTTGCGTGGTGGAGAGATCGCTGTGTCCGAGGAGCATTTGCACAACACGGAGATCCGCACCATGATTCACCAAATGTGTCGCAAAGGCATGACGAAGAACGTGTGGCGAAAGCGCATCCGTATCAATTTCCGCTAACACAGCATAATGCTTGATGCGATGCCAAAAGGTTTGGCGAGTCATTTGCTGAGCTCGTTGGCTTGGAAAGACCACATCGGAACTTTGCCCGTTAAGCAAAATAGGACGACCGTAAAGCACGAATTGTCGCACCCAAAACGCGGCTTCTTCTCCCATTGGCACGATGCGTTCTTTGTTACCTTTACCAATTACACGCACGACACCTTGTTGTAAATTCATATTCTCAATGGTGAGTGTGACCAATTCTGTTACACGCAATCCAGTGGCGTAAAGTAATTCCAACATGGCTTTATCGCGTAACTCGAGCGGAATTTCGACATCTGGCGTATTTAATAAATCTGTAACTTGTTGCTCTGTTAAATACTTAGGCAAACGGCTTGGTAATTTAGGTGAATTCAGTACAGCACTCGGGTCATCCGTACGATACTTTTCACGGTATAAATATTGGAATAATTTCCGCATCGCACTTAACATTCTTGCAGTGCTCGTGGCTTTGTAACCTTGCTCTAAACGACTGCCTAAAAATTGTTGTAGATCTAAGGGGTCGAGGGTTTCGAGAGATAAATTTTGTTTATCCAACCAATCACAAAGTGCGGTCAAATCGAGACGATAAGACTGCACGGTGTTTTCAGACAATCCTTTTTCGATCCAATATTCATTCAAGAACAAATCAACTAGCGTGAGATTATTCATGTTTACACTCTATGTACCAAAAAGGCTTTCACGCCACGCGGGGTGATAAATAACCCAATGAAGGCAAAGGCGGCCATTAAGCTAAAGGCATAAACGGGCGAAATTGGATAAAGTACGCCAGAAAGCGCAGTGAAAATCGCAATGGCGGCAGATCCCGCTAAAGCATTGTATAAGCCTTGTAATTTCGCAATATGGGTTTGTGGCTGAGTCGTGATGTAACGCACGGTCGCGTAATGCCCCGCAACATACGTAAGACTATGAAAACATTGCAATAGGATGATTTCAACAAAGGTGTCGGCATAACCGAACGCGAGCCAACGCACGATAGCCGCGATACCTGTGAGATAGAAAAGGGCCGTAATGCTCCAGTTTTTGAATAATCGAGTGGAGAAGAAAAAGACCACGATTTCAGCTAATACACTGATTCCCCAAAATAAACCTGCATCGGAAACGGAGTGGCCATGATTTGTCCAAAAAATAGTGCTATATGAGTAATAAGCTGCATGCGATCCTTGAATGAGTGAAATCGCAATAAACAAACGAAGGGTCGTTTTATTTTTCAGTAAGTCTAAAAATCCAACGGAATTTTCGACCGCACTTTGAGGTTCATCCTGCGGCATTGGGTTCGGATGAAGTAATTGCACAATACAGTAAAAAACGAGTATGCCTGTGATCATCCAAGTAATATATTGCTCACCCACGAGTCCAACAAAATACCCGAATACCATCACACCAACAACAAACGCAAAGGAACCAATTAAGCGCGCTTTGCCATAATCTAAATGAATTTGTTGTTGCCACGTACTGGCGAGGCTATCGCCAATCGGCATACCGGCCGCATTCACCATAGAATACAATGCAAGTCCAATAAACAAAAGCCAGAAATTGTGCGACATCAGTCCAATTAACGCCATTGTAATGGCACTGGCCACGCCTAAATAACGTAAGCCGTTTACTAAGAGGGAAACGCGTTTTATTAAGCCGGAAAATAAAATACCGCCGCTGAAACGGAAAATGTAGGCACAGGCAAGCAATAAGCCGATGCTTTCTTCGCTATAAGATTGCGTTTTCAACCATGCCGGGAAAAGCGGAAGAAACACACCGTAGGCACAATAGTAGCCAAAAAAGCTCAAGGCGAGCCAAGTAAAAGGACGAACTTGCATTAGAATAATTTTTCCATTTCTTGTGAGCGTGCCACACAGGCCTGCATCGCTTGTTTAATGATGTCGTTAAATTGGTGTTGATTGAACACATTTAATGCGGCTGCGGTGGTGCCGCCTTTTGAGGTGACATTTTCTCGTAAAGTCGAAAGAGCTGTCTGTGGATTTTCAATCACCAACTTCGCTGAGCCTAACATAGCTTGTTGTACCAACTCACGAGATTGGTTTTCATCTAAGCCCATTTCCATTAAGCCTTGTTGCATGGCTTCTAAAAATTGGAAGAAGTAGGCAGGGCTACTGCCAGATGCCGCGGTGACTGCATGCATTTGAGCTTCATTTGTCATCCAAGTGGTTTTCCCTACAGCTGACAGTAAATCTTCCGCAAAAGTGCGGTCAATTTCAGGTGTGTTTTTATCAGCAAATAAGCCAGCCATACCTTCACCCACTAATGCAGGTGTGTTTGGCATCACGCGAACAATGGATTTTGCTGTTGGAAGGAGTTCAGCTAATCGGGCAGTTGAAATCCCTGCTGCAATAGAAATAATTAATTTATCAGAGAAATCAACCGCATTTAATGGGTTGCAAACATCGGCTAGCACTTGTGGTTTTACCGCAAATAACACAACTTGAGATTGTGTGATGGATTGCTCGTTATCCGTAGAAACGGCGACACCATATTGTGCAAAAAAGGCACGTTTTTCTTCATTAGGATCATTAACGATAATTTTGTCGGCAGGATAACCTTGTTTTAATAGGCCTAACACAATCGCTTGTGCCATATTGCCACCGCCGATGAAGGTAATTAATTTTTGTTGCATCATTTTTTCCCGTGAGTTTATGGGCTACAATGTCGCGTATTTTACCCTATTATGAAGGAAGTGTTACGATGTGGTTTAAAAATTTAATGTCATATAGGCTGACTAAGCCCCTAGATTGGGATCTTAATGAATTACAACGCCAGTTGTCAGATTGTGAATTTCATCCTTGTGGCTCACAAGATCAAAGTAAATTTGGCTGGACGAATCCGTTGAAATACAGTGAGCTATTGCATTTTTCTGTCGGTAAACACATTTTATTGGTTGCGAAAAAAGAAGAGAAAATGTTGCCGGCGAATGTAGTGAAACGTGAATTAGATGAACGCATTGAAAGCCTGGAGCAAAAAGAAAACCGTAAATTGAAGAAAACGGAAAAACAAACGTTAAAAGATGATGTGGTGATGAATTTATTGCCACGCGCATTCACTAAAAATCAGCAAACTTCTGTATGGATTGATACGGAGAACAACCTTGTGCATGTCGATGCGGCATCGAGTAAACGAGCAGAAGATGCCTTGGCGTTATTGCGTAAATCACTTGGTTCGTTACCCGTTGTACCGTTGGCATTTGCAAATGAACCTTCGACCATTTTAACGGATTGGATTGTGCAGGAAAAAATCCCGCATTGGTTGGTGGCATTAGAAGAGGCTGAACTGCGAGGAAGCCAAGAAGACAGCGTGATCCGTTGTAAGAAACAGCCTTTAGAAAATGAAGAGATTCTTGCGCTTTTACAAGATGGCAAAAAAGTGGTGAGCAAGCTTGCATTGGAATGGGAAGATACGCTGACTTTCGTGTTTAATGAAGATTGTACGCTCAAACGTTTAAAATTTGCTGATGCGGTGCGTGAGAAAAATGCGGATATTTTAAAAGAAGATTATGCGCAACGCTTTGATGCTGATTTTGTATTAATGACGGGCATTTTATCTAAACTAACCGAAAACTTGCTTGATGAATTCGGTGGCGAGAAAGTCAGATTAGGTTAGTTTTAATCATGAAATAAAAAGGCGAACATCATGTTCGCCTTTTGTTTATTTAAAAGTGCGGTCAAATTTCCGCACGTTTTTAATTAGTGTGTACTCGTACTGGTTGTCGTACGGTTTGCACGTTTACGATCGTTTTCCGTTAAGAGTTTTTTACGGATACGGATCGATTCAGGTGTGACTTCCACTAACTCGTCATCATCGATAAACTCGATAGCTTGTTCAAGTGTAAATTTCACCGGCGTAGTTAAGACGATGGCATCATCTTTACCTGATGCACGCATATTGGTGAGTTTTTTACCTTGTAAACAGTTTACGGTTAAGTCATTTGTGCGGCTGTGAATACCGATGATTTGACCTTCGTAAACCTCTACGTTAGCTTCGATCATTAATTTACCACGCTCTTGTAAACCAAATAGTGCATAGGCTAATGCTTTACCAGTTGCATTAGAAATTAATACACCGTTTTTACGTTGGCCAATTTCACCTGGTTTGATGTCATCGTAGTGATCGAAACTAGAGTAAAGTAAACCGGTACCAGATGTCATGGTCATGAATTCACCACGGAAACCGATCAAGCCACGGCTAGGGATGATATATTCTAAACGAACACGACCTTTACCATCTGGCATCATATCGCGAACTTCACCTTTACGGATACCTAATGCTTCCATGACTGAACCTTGGTGTTGTTCTTCTACGTCGATAGTCACTTGTTCGTAAGGCTCTTGTTTTTTGCCGTTGATTTCACGGTAGATTACTTTAGGACGAGACACCGCAAGTTCATAACCTTCGCGACGCATGTTTTCAATTAATACAGAAAGGTGTAATTCACCACGGCCAGAAACACGGAATTCATCTGGGTTTGGAGTTTCTTCTACGCGTAATGCCACGTTGTGAACGAGTTCTTTGTTTAAGCGTTCAAGAATTTGACGAGAAGTTACATATTTACCTTCTTGACCCGCAAACGGTGAAGTATTTACACAGAAGAACATGGTTACGGTTGGTTCATCAACGGTTAATGAAGGTAAGGCTTCAACGGCGTTGATATCACAAATAGTGTCCGAGATATTTAATTCACCTAAACCAGTAATCGCGATGATATCGCCTGCGTAAGCAACATCTTCTTCATAACGTTGTAAACCAAGGTGGCCTAAGACTTGACCAACACGGCCTTGGCGAGTTTTACCTTCACCATCAATGATCGTCACAGGTTGATTTGGTTTGATTGAACCACGTTTGATACGACCGATACCAATAACACCCACATAGCTGTTATAGTCTAATTGGGAAATTTGCATTTGGAATGGCGCATCAAGTTCCACTTTTGGTGGTTCAACGTGTTGAACAATCGCTTCAAATAACGGCGTCATATCTTCCGCTAAATCTTCATGTTCAAGACCTGCTACACCATTTAATGCAGATGCATAGATAATCGGGAAGTCTA
Organism: Haemophilus parainfluenzae ATCC 33392; assembly: GCF_031191205.1. NCBI lineage: Bacteria > Pseudomonadati > Pseudomonadota > Gammaproteobacteria > Pasteurellales > Pasteurellaceae > Parahaemophilus > Parahaemophilus parainfluenzae. The sequence goes on from NZ_CP133470.1 coordinate 1,110,357, forward strand.
ATTGCTCATCGGTTGCACCAAGATTAACGAATAAATCGAATACTTGATCCACCACCCAATCAGGACGTGCGCCTGGACGGTCAACTTTGTTGATAACTACGATTGGTTTTAAACCATGAGCAAAGGCTTTTTGTGTCACGAAACGCGTTTGTGGCATTGGGCCGTCAAAGGCATCTACCACTAAAAGTACAGAGTCCACCATAGAAAGTACACGTTCTACTTCACCACCGAAGTCGGCGTGTCCTGGGGTATCTACGATGTTAATGCGATAACCATTCCAGTTAATTGCGGTATTTTTTGCAAGAATGGTAATACCACGTTCTTTTTCAAGATCGTTTGAGTCCATTACGCGTTCATCAACATCACCACGAGTTGATTCAAATGTACCGGATTGTTGAAGAAGTTTGTCAACGAGGGTGGTTTTACCATGGTCAACGTGAGCGATAATTGCAATATTGCGCAATTTATTAATATCAATGTCGTTTTTCATTTATTACATTCTTAAAGTTTAAGTTTTGTAGGGTGGAATTTTTATACCACCGAATAGTCCAAGTAGTTTAAATTGGTGAGTAAAACTCACCCTACGAGAATCGCGAAAGGGCAAAAATTATACACGATATTTCGTTACTCTGCTATGCCGGTGTTTAAAATAAATCCCATGAAAAAAGCAAGCGATTGCGTTATAATGCTCTTTTAATTTTATTAAAGATTATACACATAGCAAAATAGAGGACTCCTTATGCCAAATGCAAATGCAATTGCCAACGTATTTAAACTGATCGAAGAGAACGATATTAAGTTCGTGCTACTTCGTTTCACCGACATCAAAGGTAAAGAACACGGTGTTTCTATCCCGGTTAGCCTTGTCGATGAAGATATGTTTGAAGATGGCAAAATGTTCGATGGCTCTTCTGTTGAAGGTTGGAAAACCATTAACAAAGCCGATATGCTTTTAATGCCAATTGCTGAAACTGCAGTGGTCGATCCATTTGCGCAGATCCCAACACTTTCAATTCGTTGTAGCGTTTATGAGCCAACAACCATGCAAAGCTATGATCGTGATCCGCGTTCAATCGCTATTCGTGCAGAAAACTATATGCGTTCAACAGGCGTTGCAGATCAGGCATTCTTTGGTCCAGAACCTGAGTTCTTCTTATTTGATGATGTGCGTTTTGATGTATCAATGAACCGTGCTTCTTTCGCCATTGATGATATTGAAGCCGCTTGGAACACCAACAAAAAATACGAAGGCGGTAACAATGCTTATCGTCCATTGAAGAAAGGTGGTTATTGTGCGGTAGCTCCAATTGATACGGCTCATGATATTCGTTCTGAAATGTGTTTAATTTTAGAAGAAATGGGCTTAGTCATCGAAGCTCATCACCATGAAGTGGCAACAGCAGGTCAAAACGAAATTGCAACGAAATTCAACAGCTTAACCTTAAAAGCGGATGAAACACAAATCTATAAATATGTAGTACAAAATGTTGCATTAGAACACGGTAAAACCGCTTGCTTTATGCCAAAACCAATTACGGGCGATAATGGTTCAGGCATGCACTGTAATATGTCATTAAGCAAAGATGGTAAAAACATTTTCCAAGGTGATAAATATGCCGGCCTTTCTGAAACCGCACTTTATTACATCGGTGGTATCATTAAGCACGCTAAAGCATTAAATGCATTCACCAACCCAAGTACTAACTCATACAAACGCTTAGTGCCAGGTTTTGAAGCGCCAGTATTGTTGGCTTATTCTGCAAGTAACCGTTCTGCTTCAATTCGTATCCCAGCAGTAACCAGCCCGAAAGCAATCCGTATTGAAGCACGTTTCCCCGATCCAATGGCAAACCCATATCTGGCTTTCGCTGCATTATTAATGGCTGGCCTTGATGGCGTGGTAAACAAAATTCATCCAGGCGATGCAATGGATAAAAATCTTTATGATCTTCCACCAGAAGAATTAAAAGATATTCCAGCAGTCGCGAGCTCGCTAGAAGAAGCATTGAATTCATTAGAAAAAGACTATGAATTCTTAACGCAAGGTGGTGTGTTTACGAAAGACTTTATCGAAGCATTTATTAATATTAAACGTAAAGAAGTAGAACGTTTAAATATGACACCACATCCTGTTGAGTTTGAGATGTATTATGCTTAATTAAAGTTTCAATCAGGATTAAATTAACATGGAAAATGCGGCTAATATTAGCCGCATTTTCTTATAAATGTATTAGAACTTACAATACTTTTACATAACTTTTCTTGTTAAGAATAGTGGTGCCCTGTAGAATATAAAATATTTAAGATATTTATAATAGGATATGAGAATGAATGATACTAATTATCAAAAAAATGATGAGATAGATTTAATTGAGTTAATAAGAGCATTATGGAATAAAAAAATTTGGATTTTTCTATCGGCTTTTTTTTGTACGGCTATTGCGGGTGTTTACGCATTTACTGCGAAAGAGCAGTGGACTTCTACTGCAATTATTGTGGCTCCACGTTCAACTGATTTAGGTCATCTATTACCTATACGCGCAGAATATGCTCGTATTATTGGTGATGGTGAATTTTCTGCTGGAGCATTATCTGGTTCATTATATGGTCAATTTAAATACTTCCTTCTTTCTAACGATTTAAAACGCCAGTTCTTAAAACAATCTGTATGGGTGAAAGATTATACGAAGGAGATGACAGAAGAACAAAGACATAGTTATATTGAAAATATAGTCTCTAAGTATTTAGTTGTTCACGAAGTTGATCAGAAGAAAAAAGATTTAACTGAATTAGATAAAATTGGTTTAAAAATAACTTTTTCAGCAGAAACGCCTAAAGAAGCACAATCTGTCCTAATAGAGTATGTCAGTTTTGTAAACCAGTATATTCTTAATCAAACAAACCAAGAGTTTAAACTAGGTTTTAACCTTCGTTTAGATGAACTGAAATTTACTAAAGAACAAATTGAAAAGAGTCTAATAGAAGCAAAAATCGTTCAAGTTGAAAACTTAACAAATGCGTTAGATATCGCAAAAAAAGCGGGAATTAAAGATTTCTCAAGAGGAAATAATAATATTTCTGTACCAGAATATATGTTAGGTGATGCACGTTTAAACATCTCTGATTCTAAATTAGCTGATGGTACATATTTATTTATGCTTGGTGAAAAATACCTTCAAGCGCAATTAGATATTGTGAAAAATAACCCAGTTGTTTATCCAACAAATTATTATAGTACGGAAAGACAGTTGAGTAAGTTAACTAAATTAGCCCCTCAATTAGATTCGGTTGAAAATGTAAAAGCGTATTATTATTTAAGTTCACCAGATTATCCAGTAGTAAAGGATAATCCGAAAAGAGTGTTGATTTCATTAGCTGGCTTTATTTTAGGCTTTATTCTAAGTTCTACTTTCATTGTATTAGGAAACCTATTCACAAAAGCTAAATAAGATGAAGAAAGATATTATAATTAATATTATAGCCCTATTTTTCGAAAAGTTAATAACAGTAGCTTTGATTTTCTATTCGGAGGGAATGATTGCCCGTTTGCTAACGCCAGAAGCATATGGGCAATGGATTTATAGTGTTAATTTTATTTTATTATTAAGCTCTTTAGCATTAGTGATAGGTTCAGAAATTAGCGTTGTTGCATTAGCTAGAAATAAAAGCATATATAAAGAAATCATTTCAGGTACTTTTCTTGTTAGACTATTATTCTCAATAATAGCAATGCTTGTCGCTATATTATATGCTAAGTTCTTTACAAATGATGTTCTTGTTAAAGAGTTTATCTATATTTTATCTTTATACCTTCTTTTAGCAGAGCCTTTTGGCGTTATTACTAACTATTTTCAAGCAAATGTAAAAATTCTACCAGTTACTATAATAAGAATTTCTGGTTTATTTATTAGAGTTTTAGTTATTTATATATTCTTTAACTATTATAGAGATGTAATGCCTTTATTACCTTTATCTCGTGTGTTAGAAATCATTGTTATAGTATGTTCTTTGCAGTGTTTGTTTTTTGTATGTAAAAGCAATTTTAAATTTATTATAAATCTACATGTTATAAGAATATTATTTTTGAGAGGGATAAAACTCTGGCCTGCATTAATCTTCATGTATCTATTTCAACGTTTAGATAGATTTTATATTGAATATTATTTTTCTTTTGATGTGTTGGGTCAATATGGTATTGCGGTACAATTAATGGAGCAAGGATTCTTGTTGTTAGGTATTGTTGTTCAGTCTATATCACCTAAGTTAATATATTTAAAAGCATCTCAAAATGAAATAAGAGGTAATCTATTGAAATTGCTTATTGTCATATTTTTAGTTTCTGTAATATTTTTAATCTTAGGATATGTTTTAATTCCATATTTCATTTTTGTTGTATATGGTGATAACTATAGCTTAGCTTCTGATATATCTAAAGGAATGTTATTTGCAATAATTTTCTTTGGAATAGACACGGTAATTACTCAATATCTTTATAGAGAGAAAAAATCACTTTATATTCTATTAAAATGGATTGCTATGTCTATTATTATGTCTGTTAGCTATTATTTGGCATACTCAGTGGTTAGAATAGAGTCTTTATCCATCGTATATATTATAAACTATATTTTAATGTCGTTAATATCAGTAATTATATTATTAAAAACCTTATCAATAAGAAAGGCCTGAAATGATTAAGTTTACTATTTTTACCCCTGCTTATAATCGAGCTCATACCTTAAGAAGATGCTATGAAAGTATTTTAGCTCAAGATAATTTAGAAGAATTAGAATGGTTATTAATTAATGATGGCTCGAATGATAATACAGATGATATTGTGGATTCTTTAATTTCTGAAAATAAGTTAAATATTCGCTATATAAAGCAAGAAAATAGTGGAAAACAATTTTCTTGGAATAAGGCTATATCTCTGGCTAAAGGGTTGTATTTTATTGGATTAGACTCTGATGATACTTTTAGAGAGAATTCTTTATTTAGCATTATATCAGATTGCAATAATTTACTAGATAAAGATAATATAGTAGGAATTAGATGTTTAGCTATTAATAATATGACAAATAAGCCAAGTGGTCGCTTAATAGAGAATAAGTTAATTGAAATGACTTGGTTTGATGAATTTTCGAATAGTAAAAATTTTGGTGAGAGAATAGATATACTAAAAACGGATGTTATAAAAAAATTCTTATATCCAGTTGATTCTGATATAATATTTATCCCTGAGATATGGTTCTATATAAAATTAGCTAAGAAAGGATATAAGTTTATTTATTCTCCTAAAGCATTACGGGTATTTTTTGATGATGCGACTGAAAATAGACTAAGTAGAAGTAATATATTTAAGCATGCTAAAGGACATTATATTTCTAGAAGTGCAATGATAAAAGACATTCCGTTATTAATTTGGATTAAAAACCCACTTTCATATATAAAAACGATTATTAGATTCTCACAAATGGCAAAATACTTAAATAAATCTTTGGTAGAAAGAGCATCTGACTCAAACTATTTTAGTGCTATCTTGAGTTATTTGATTGGATTTTTTATTAAGGTAGAAAAATGAAAACAATCTGTTTCTTTTGTGGTAACTTAAATAATGCAGGCGGTACAGAGCGTGTTTCCACTTCTGTTGCAAATGCTTTAGCAGAAAAAGGTTATAATGTCTTAATGTTAAATTTATGGGAAGGAGATAAACCTTTCTTTGATTTAAACAAAAAAATCAAGAGCTCACAGTTATATTCACAACGTGTTTCATTTTCTAAACAATATTTGCAAACCATATTGAAGTTAAGAATTTTTTTAAAAGAGAATAAAGTAGATACTTTAGTTGTTGTTGAATCAATGCTATCGCTTTTTTCCTTGCCTGCTAAGATTGGATTAGTGATAAATCATATCACTTGGGAGCATTTTAATTATAATGTTACTCTTGGACAAAAAGGACGAGCGCTATCTCGTCATTTATCTCGCTTATTTTCAAATAAAATTGTGACTTTAACAGAGGCAGATAAACAAATTTGGGAAAAGAAAACCATTGGTAAGGCAGAAATTATTGCAATCTCTAATCCTTCTCCTTATGCTATTTCTGAGCATATTCCTTCTCAAATGAATAAGACGGTTCTGGCGGTTGGTAGATTAACTTATCAAAAAGGTTTTGATCTTCTTATTCAAGCTTGGAAATTAGTTAAAAATGAACCGCACTTTTCAGAATGGAAGTTAAATATTGTAGGTGAGGGAGAAGATAAAAAATTACTTGAACAAATTATATTAGACTTAGAGCTTTCTACTTCTGTAAATTTATTTCCATTTAGTAATACGTTATCAGAATATTATGAATCATCTTCTGTCTATGCCTTAAGCTCTCGTTTTGAAGGATTGGGAATGGTGTTAATGGAGGCTCAATCCTTCGGGTTGCCTGCTGTTTCATTTGATTGTGAGTTTGGACCAAGCGAAATTATTGATCATAATAAATCAGGTTTTTTATGCAATCCAGAAGATGTTTCTGATTTAGCATTAAAACTAAAAGCATTAATGAGCTTATCAGAACAAGAGTATAATGGTATGGTTTCTTATGCTAAAAAAACTGTTGGTAAATTTTCTTTAGATAAGATTATAGATAAATGGGAAAAGATTGTATAAATGTCACTTTATGTAAAGAATAATAATATTATTCTATTGATTTTTTTGGTTTTTATATATTTAATTTCGTTAGCCTCACTATATTTTGTTAGTTATGGTAACTATATTATTTCATTTTCTTTTGTTTTGGCAATTTCTTTAGTTTTTATTTTTGGGATTTTAAATGGGGATAGAATATTTTCATTAAAGTATATTTATATTTATGGGTTTGTTTTATTTATTGGTGGAAGATTTATTGCATATTTGCTTAATAAAAATATAGATGTTTTTAAATTTGATTTTGGTTTGGTATATGAATTAGATGCTAGTGTTGATAAGTTTTATCTATTCACATTAGTGTATGGTTCGATTTTTTTCTTTATATTTGCTAATGTCATTAATAGAAATAACTTTATAGATCTTGGTGTAAGGTTATTCTTATTGAATAAAAGTTTAATATATATTTTTACTCTATTTTTATGTTGCTTTGTACTGAAGGATAACTTGGCTAATATTTTTCGTTCCTTATCAGAAGGATATTTATCACTATATAGTGCTCAATCTGAACAATATTCAACTCCTTTATCTCTAATTGTTAGTGCAGTATTAATTTCAATGATAGGATTACTATATATAGAAAATAGTCATCAGATGCGATTCAAAGTGATTATCATATTTTTTATATTTGTACAATTATTGACAATTATCACTGGTTCTAGAGGCGGTTTTGTTAGTGTTATATTACTTTCTGGGTGGCTCTTTCTAAGAGAAAAAAGATTTTCACTAAAATCTGTTTTTTTATTAACTATGTTTGCTATTTTTCTTGTTATTTTTGTTAATATGCTATTAAGTTTTTCGAGTAGAAGTAGCGAGGAAGGGAGTATTTTAGAAATTATTACAAATAACCTAAATAATCAAGGCATTAGCCTTATGGTTTTTGACTTAAGTACTAGAACACAAGACTATCCTTTTCCTGCATTTTTAAAAACAATTATACCTGGTAGTCAGCTATTCTTTCATTATTTTATAGGGGATGTTCAAGTTTATGATGTAAGTTTTCCCCATTATCTTACTTTTATTTCAGCACCAGATTTGTATGACCAAGGGTATGGCTTTGGTTGGGCTTTATTATCTGATTTTTATGTTTTCTCATTCTCAAATCTAGCATTATTTTTTATTCTTAATTTTTTATGGGGAAGGTTAATTTATAACTTAGATAACTATGATAGAAAATCATATTATAAAGGTTTATCATTTATTTTCGCTACTCAAATCTTTATGATAAGCAGGGCATCTATATCAACACTGATTGCTTGTTCAATTATTTATAGCATTTTTTATTTAATCTTCTTCAGAGCTAGAAAAAAATGAAAATATTACTACTCATTACAGGGTTAGGCATTGGCGGAGCGGAAAAACAAGTTTGTGATTTAGCAGATAAATTTGCTCAGTTCGGTTATCAAGTAAAATTAATTTCTCTGAGCAAAGCTTTTTCTGAACAAACACTTCCGAAAAATAATCAGATAGAAATAAGTTATCTCAATATGACTAAAGAGCCATTAAGTTTAGTGAGAGCTTATTTTCAGTTAAGAAATGAAATTAAAATTTTTAAACCGGATGTGATTCACTCTCATATGTTTCATGCTAATTTAATGGCAAGACTTATAAGATTATCAACTAAAGTTGATCGACTTATTTGCACTGCCCATAGTAAAAATGAAGGTGGAGCATTAAGAATGACTTTGTATCGTTTCACTAATTTTCTCTCTGATATTAATACCAATGTAAGCCAAGATGCTGTTAATGCTTTTATAGAGAAGAAAGCGGTTAAAAAAGATCAAATGATTGCAATGGAAAATGGTATAGATACTTCTCTCTTTAAAAAAGATGGTGCAATGAGAGAAAATATGCACCTATCTTTACCGTTGATAAAAAATAATTATGTATTTTTAGCAGTTGGACGATTAACTGATCCTAAAGATTATCCTAATTTACTTAAAGCATTTTCAATTGTGAATAAACAAAAGCCGAATACTTGTTTATTGATAGCTGGTATCGGGGAATTAGAGCAAGAATTAAAACAATACACTGTTCAATTGGGTATCTCTGAAAAAGTATCTTTTTTAGGATTGAGACGTGATATTAATCAATTAATGAATATTGCGGATACTTATGTTATGTCTTCGCATTTTGAAGGATTACCGCTTGTAATTGGTGAGGCAATGGCAACTGAAAATGTGATTGTTGCTACTGATTGTGGTGGAACACGCGAAGTGATAGACGATAATGGTTTCCTGGTGCCGATTCGAAATAGCGAGGCTTTAGCAAATGCAATGCTACAATCAATGGATTTAACAGAAGAAGAGCGGTCTATTTTAGGGAAGAAATCGCGAGAACATATCCTTAAGTATTATTCATTAGATGCTGTTGTAAATAAATGGCTGAACTTATATCAAGAGAAAAAATGAAAAAGAAAATTGCAATTATCGTGAATGAGGTTTCGACTTTATTACATTTTAGAAAAGAATTAGTACTTGACCTTGTAAAAGAAGGCTACGAAGTTTTCTGCTTGGCAGAAGGGTATGAACCTTCTACTAAAGAAATCATTGTCAGCTGGGGAGCAAAACCTGTTGAGCATAATTTAAAAAGAAGTAACCTTAATCCTTTAGCCGATATTATTGAAGTTTTTAAATTAAGAAAAATATTAAAGGATATTGAACCTGATATGGTGCTTACTTGTTTTGTAAAACCTGTAATTTTTGCTTCTTTAGCGGCAAAATTGGCAGGTATTAAAAAGCGGGTAGGAATGATTGAAGGCTTAGGCTATGCTTTCACACCTTCCACCGAGAAGAAAGGATTAAAAGCTAAAATTATTAAATTTTTGCAAATACAACTCTATAAGATCGCCTTACCAACATTAGATAAAGTGTTATTCTTAAATCCTGATGATCAGAGAGATCTTTTAATTGAGAATAATATTAAGGTTAAGTCTACAGAAATATTAGGTGGCATCGGCGTAAATTTAGATTATTATCGCTATTCTGAACCTAAAATTAAAACTGATGTTTCATTTATTTTCTTAGGTCGATTATTAAGAGAAAAAGGAATTTTTGAATTTTTAGAAGCAGCTAAGGTTGTTAAAAAAGAGAAGACAAATACTCAATTTCTTGTATTGGGACAAATTGATAAACAAAATCCTACTGCAATGTCAGAAGAAAAATTACAAGAGTATATTGATGCCAATATCATTGAATATTTAGGATATGTAAAAAACGTTCCAGATTATATTGAAAAAGTAGATGTTTTTGTGCTTCCTTCTTATCGAGAAGGCGTGCCCAAAAGCACACAAGAAGCAATGGCGATGGGCAAGGTCATTTTAACCACGGATGTACCAGGTTGTAGAGAAACTGTAGTTGATGGTGTGAATGGTTTCTTAGTGCCACTTTTCTCTGCTGAAAAATTAGCTGAAAAGATGCTTGAGTTAATTAATAAACCTATTCTTGTTCGTTCAATGGGCATTGAAAGTCGTAGAATAGCAGAAGAAAAATTTGATGTAAGAAAAGTTAACAAAAGAATTATCTCTATTTTGGAAGAATAATGATGAAGAAAATTATTATAACAGGTGCTTCAGGCTTTATTGGGAAAAGTTTTTTTAATCATTTTAAGAAAAAAAATGCTGTACAGGTTGAAACATTATCTTTACGAAATAACTGGGTGTTAAATAAAAATGCTGATGTGCTAATCCATTTAGCCGCTAAGTCAAGTGATAGTTATAAAACTTCGGATGAAAAAGAATATTTTGAAGTGAATCGAGATTTAACAATTAAACTTTTCCAAGCATTTTTAGATTCTAAGATTAAAGATTTTATTTACTTTAGTAGTGCTAAGGTTATTACAGATAATGCTGCTGATTGTTTAACAGAAGAAACTCCATTAAATCCAATGAGCGTTTATGGACGATCTAAAAAAGCTGCTGAAGAATATTTATTGGCTCATAAATTACCAGAAGGCAAGAGATTACTAATTATTAGACCTTGCTTAGTTCATGGAGAAGGAAATCATGGCAACTTAATTGCATTGTATAAATTAGTTAAAAAAGGTTTGCCTTGGTTCTTTGCTGTTTTTGAGAATAAACGCTCTTTTTTACATATTGATAATTTAATTTATTGTATTGACAAATTATTAGAAGATAGAAATATTACTTCTGGCGTTTATAATATTGCTGATGATCAACCGATTTCAACAAATGAGCTTATTTCATTAATGGGCGAAGTTGCTAAGAAACGCGTGCGGTTATGGGCTATTCCTAGTGGTTTGGTATCTACTGCTTTTAAAGTTGGAGATATATTACACCTTCCGATTAACACGAATATTTTAAATAAACTTACTGGAAACTTTTTTATTTCTAACCAGAAATTAAAAGATGCTATAAATGTTGAGAAATTACCTTTTTCTACTCAGGAAGGACTTCTAAAAACACTTAATTCAATTAAGGATAAATAATGATTAGATTACTTGATATATTACTTTCTCTTGTTGGGCTTATTTTAACTTCGCCCATACTCTTAATTGTTACTATTCTAGGTTATTTTGAAACAAAATCTCCGATTTTTATTCAAGAACGAGTTGGTAAGAATAAAAAATCTTTTAAATTAATCAAGTTTAGGACAATGGCTGTTGATACAAAGTCTGTGGCAAGTCATTTAGTGGGAACTGCTTCAATTACTAAATTAGGTGGTTTTCTGAGAAAAACAAAGATTGATGAATTGCCACAATTAATTAATGTTTTAAAAGGTGAAATGAGTTTAGTTGGACCGCGACCTAATCTATTTAATCAGCATGATGTAATTCAAGCTCGTGAAGAATATAATGTATACCGTGCATTACCAGGGATTACAGGGTTAGCTCAAATTCAGGAGATCGATATGTCAATGCCTGAGCTTTTAGCAAAAACAGATAACGAAATGATTGAAACTTTAACGGTTAAGTCTTATTTCCAATATATTGCCATGACTGCTTTAGGAAAAGGAGCTGGTGATAGAGCCAGATGATGTTATGTTAGACTATTTTGTATTTGAATTATCTAGATCTAAAAAGAGAATTATTAGTTTAGTTATTGATACGATCTTAATTATTACTTCATTTTTCTTTGCATATTGGACTAGGTTAGGAGATATTACGGCATTTGATAATCATCAGATCTGGTTCGCATTGACAGGAACATTAATTGTTACATTGATTGCATTTGTTAAATTAGGATTATATAGAGCGGTATTACGTTACATTTCTTTTAAAGCCTTAGCTATGATAGCTATAGGTGCTTTAATTTCATCTATAAGTTTAGTTCTATTTTCATTCTTTATTGATTCATTTATTCCTAGGACAGTTCCACTTATTTATTTTTCTTACGTATTTTTATTATGTGGTGGCGTAAGAATGTTGGTTCGCTATTATATTGGGTTATTACTTGATAAGGATAATGACTCGATTCTTATCTATGGTGCTGGCTCAAATGGACGACAACTTGCGGTAATGTTAAAACATTCCTATCGTTATCGTATCAGAGGTTTCATTGATGATAATGTGAAGTTATATGGCACTTACCTTTTGGGAAATAAAATATTTTCACCAAATGATATCTCAAAGCTTGTTCAAAAATATCATATTAAAGTTATTTTGTTAGCGATTCCTAGTGCATCACGTAGCGAGCGTAAAGCAATAATTGATAGCTTAATTCCTTTAAAAATTAAGGTTCAAACTATTCCAGATATGGAAGATATCTTGCAAGGGAATGCAAAAATTGATGAGCTGCGAGAGGTTCACATTGAGGATTTGTTAGGTCGAGAACCAGTATTGCCAAATAAAGATTTATTACAAAAAAATATTCATCGTAAAGCTGTTATGGTAACAGGAGCTGGTGGTTCAATAGGCTCTGAGTTATGTCGTCAAATTATTTTAAATGAGCCAAATGCTTTAATTTTATTTGAACTTTCAGAATTTTCTCTTTATTCCATTCATCAAGAGTTATTAGAGATTGCGAAGAAAAATAATATTACAAACACTAAAATTTATCCTGTTTTAGGAAATGTACAGGATATTGAACGCGTAGATCGCGTTTTATCTCATTTTAATATTGATAGTATTTATCATACTGCAGCATATAAGCATGTTCCTTTGGTTGAGTATAATATGATTGAAGGTGTGCAAAATAATGTGTTTGGTACATATAATGTCGCAAGATGTGCAGCAGAACATGGTGTTAAGTCTTTTGTTCTAATTTCAACAGATAAGGCTGTTCGCCCAACAAATGTAATGGGGGCAAGTAAGCGTATGGCTGAGCTGTGTTTGCAGGCATTATCAGAACAATTAAAAGACTACCAAACTTGTTTCAGTATGGTTCGTTTTGGTAATGTACTCGGCTCATCTGGTTCAGTTATTCCATTGTTTAGAAAGCAAATTCTAAAAGGTGGTCCTATTACTATTACACATCCTGATATTATTCGCTATTTCATGACTATTCCTGAAGCGGCTCAGCTTGTTATTCAGGCTGGAGCAATGGCAAAAGGTGGTGATGTTTTCATTTTAGATATGGGTGAACCAGTTAAAATAGTAGATTTAGCTAAAAACTTAGTTCAGTTATCAGGACTCTCAGTTAAGGATGAAAACAACCCGAAAGGTGATGTTGAGATTACTTATACTGGGTTGCGACCAGGAGAGAAGTTGTATGAAGAATTGTTAATTGGTGGAGACAACGTTCGTAAAACAAGCCACCCCCGTATCATGACTGCTGAAGAGGTTTATTTACCGTTTGAGCAATTATCTGAAGTATTGGCTGAATTAGAGAGTTCTTGCAGAGATGCCAATTATATGGCTATTCGTCAAACATTGCTAAATGCTCCTACAGGTTTTAACCCGACTACAGAAATTGTAGATGTATTATATAAGGATTGAGATTTATGCATAATATAGGAGTTTTCCCTAAGTTATTTATTAATGCATCTATATTTTTATTTTTTACTTTACTTTTGATATTCCCTAAAGGATATAACTACGGCTCGACTGCTTTATTAATTTTAAGTGTATTATTTTTGTGTTATTTACTCTATAAGAGAGCAAGTTTCTCAGCAATAGTGAAGCAGAATAAAGCTATTTTTGTTGTGACTACTTTTTATTTTTTAGTTTCGCTTTTCTTTATTTTTTTTCATGGAGAAAAATTTAACTTAATTGATAATCCACTAAGAGCATTTTTATTTCTTTCTGTAATTATTTTTATCGCTTATAGTTCAGTTAAATTTGATATATTGCTCTATAGCATTCCTTTAGGTTCTTTTATTTCAGGTATTGTAGCACTCTATCAGTATTATATTTTAAACTTAGAAAGTGCTTTTTATAACCAAATGAAGATCCAGTCTGGGGATATGGCGATGTCATTAGGCTTATTTAGTTTTGTTATTGCATTTCATTTATTAGATGTAAATAAATATAAGCAAAAACTGGTTGCGTTAGTAATCCTCTTTGGAATATTCGGAGTTTTAGCAAGTCTACTTTCTTTTGCTAGAGGAGGATGGATTGGAGTCCCAATTTTATTACTAATTCTTATTTTCTTATATAGACATTTATTATCTAAGAAACTTCTATTAGGTGGAATCACTTTTTTATGTATTATCTCAGTAGTATTAACAGTAAATAATAAATTTGTTAATCGCCTATCTGAAGCACAATATGAATTAAAATTATATTTATCTGGAGATAATAAGGTAAGTTCTATTGGAGAGCGCCTAGATATGTGGACGATTGGTTCAAAAGCTTTTTTAGAACACCCAATTTCTGGGTGGAGTTTAAAAGAATTAGATTATTATAAAAAAGATTTAGCTGATAAAGATGTTGTAACTAAGGCGTCAATCTCGTTTTTACATTTACATAATCAATTTATAGACGAATTAGCAAAGAAAGGGATATTGGGAGGAATTGCCATATTAAGTATTTTTATTGTCCCTTTACACTTATTCTACAGAAAAGTAGTGGGCCAGGGGAATAAAAGAATAAAATTTATTTCGATATTAGGTATTATTCATGTACTATCAACGATTATTTACTGCATGAGTCAGGCATTTCTTGCACATAATTCAGGAAATATCTTTTACTTCTTTGTTCTATTTCTATTTTATTCTTTCATGGTTAATGAAAGTACTAGATCTGAATAAATTCTACTTCCTTTTATGAGCAAAAGAATTCTCATCACCGGTGGTTCCGGTTTCATCGGTTCCGCTCTTATTCGGTATATTATTAATCAGACTCAATATTCCGTTATCAATATTGATAAGCTGACATATGCGGCAAATCAATCATCTTTGAAAGAGGTAGAAAATAATCCTCGCTATGCTTTTGAGCAAATTGATATTTGTGATCTTAAGGCTATAGGAAACATTTTTGAAAAATATCAGCCAGATGCGGTGATGCATTTGGCGGCAGAAAGTCATGTTGACCGTTCTATTACGGGAGCGGCTGATTTTATTCAAACCAATATTGTTGGTACTTATACATTGTTAGAGGTTGTTAAGAATTATTGGCATACCTTAGACAAAGCTAAAAAAACGACCTTTCGATTCCATCATATTTCTACAGATGAAGTGTATGGGGATTTATCCTTTTCTGAACCGGCCTTTACTGAACATTCCCCTTATCATCCGAGTAGCCCTTATTCAGCCTCAAAAGCGGCAAGTGACCATTTGGTGCACGCTTGGCATCGCACTTATGGTTTGCCGGTGATTATCACAAACAGTTCCAATAACTATGGGGCTTATCAACACGCTGAAAAGCTTATCCCTTTAATGATTTCAAATGCTGTGATGGGAAAGCCTTTGCCTATTTATGGTGATGGGCGGCAAATTCGTGATTGGTTATTTGTGGAAGATCATGTTCAAGCCTTATATTTAGTTTTGACAAAAGGTCGAGTCGGGGAAAGTTATAATATTGGTGGAAATTGTGAAAAAACGAACCTTGAAGTAGTTAAAATGATTTGTGAACTACTCGAAGAACTGGTGCCAAATAAGCCTAATCACATTAAGTATTACGAAGATTTAATTACTTTTGTAAAAGACCGACCAGGTCACGATGTACGATATTCATTAGATTGTTCTAAAATTCATGCAGAATTAGGTTGGCAACCGCAAATAACCTTTGAACAAGGACTTCGTCAGACGGTAAAATGGTACCTAGAGAATAATAGATAAATAAAGGAGAAGAACCTCATGCAAATTACATTATCAACTACTCCCTCTTCGGAGAGTTGGGGCAAAAATGCCATTTTAAGTTTTAATCAAGATCAAGCCGTTATTCATCTTAAAGATGATGAAAAATCGAACCTTGTTTTAGTCCAAAAAGCCGCACGTAAGTTACGTGGGCAAGGCATTAAAGACGTTGAACTTGTGGGGGATGCATGGGAATTAGAAAATTGCTGGGCATTTTATCAAGGTTTTTACTCGGCGAAGCAAGATTATTCTGTTGAATTTCCTCATTTAGATGATGAGCCACAAGATGAATTATTAGCTCGTATCGAGTGCGGTGATTTTGTGCGTGGCATTATTAATGAACCGGCACAAACCCTTACGCCGGTTAAATTAGCTGAACGCGCGGCTGAGTTTATTTCTAAACAAGCCGAAAGTTATGCCGATAAAAGTGCGGTCAGTTTTCAAATCATTTATGGTGAAGCATTAAAAGAGCAGGGCTATCACGGGATCTTTACTGTGGGTCGAGGTTCTGTTAATCCACCAGCTATGTTGCAATTAGATTTTAACCCAACTAATGATCCAAATGCGCCCGTATTAGCCTGTCTAGTGGGTAAAGGTATTACTTTTGACAGTGGTGGTTACAGCATCAAACCAAGTGATGGCATGAGCACTATGCGTACTGATATGGGCGGCGCTGCGTTATTAACAGGCGCGCTAGGATTTGCTATTGCACACGGTTTAAATCAACGTGTAAAACTCTATCTATGCTGTGCGGAAAACTTGGTGAGCGGTAATGCATTCAAATTGGGTGATATCATCACGTATAAAAATGGTGTAACCGCTGAAATTTTAAATACTGATGCGGAAGGGCGTTTAGTATTAGCAGACGGTTTAATTGAAGCTGATAGCCAAAATCCACAATTTATTGTCGATTGTGCAACCTTAACCGGTGCGGCGAAAGTCGCTGTCGGTAATGATTACCACAGTGTACTTTCTATGGATGATGCGTTAGTAAATAGCTTATTTCAAGCCGCCAAAGAAGAAAATGAACCATTCTGGCGTTTACCTTTTGAAGCGTTTCATCGTAGCCAAATCACGTCTTCTTTTGCTGATATCGCAAATACAGGTACAGCACCAGTTGTGGCGGGGGCAAGTACTGCAACAGCATTTTTATCGTATTTTGTGAAGAACTATCAACAACGTTGGTTGCATATTGATTGTTCGGCCACTTATCGTAAATCAGGTAGTGATTTATGGGCGGTTGGTGCAACCGGAATTGGTGTGAAAACTTTAGCAAATTTATTAGTAACGAAAGCAAGTTAAGTAGGATTTTATGACAGAACGTACTTTTTCAATTATCAAACCCGATGCAGTAAAGCGTCATTTAATTGGTGCTATTTTAGGACGTTTTGAATCACAGGGATTCCGTGTCGTTGCCCTTAAAATGGTGCAATTAACCAAAGAACAGGCGGAAGGTTTCTATGCAGAACATCAAGGTAAACCATTTTTTGACCCGTTGGTGGAGTATATGCTCTCTGGCCCGATAGTGGTTTCTGTATTGGAAAAAGAAAATGCCGTAAAAGATTACCGCACTTTGATTGGTTCAACGAATCCAGCTGAGGCGGCAGAAGGTACTATCCGTAAAGACTTCGCGTTAAGCCAGCGTGAAAACTCTGTTCATGGTTCTGATAGCATTGAAAGCGCAAAACGAGAAATTGCTTATTTCTTCGTAGATTCAGAAATCCAACCGTAATTCATTTCTATAAAAAAGCACTTAGTGAATCGCTAAGTGCTTTTATTTTTATTGCTTTTCAATTTTTGAGATAGTCTTTTCCAGAGGATCAATCTCAGCACGAATATGAAAGGCTTTCGCCAAATTTTCCGCATTTAATACGGCTTGCGTTTCACCGACTGCTAACAATTTGCCTTGTTCTAATAGAATAATTTCATCACAAAATTGATAAGCCAATGAAAGGTGATGAATTGCGACGATGCATGTGTGTTGTGGTGTGAGTGATTTAAGCTGTTCCATCATATCAATTTGATAATAAGGGTCGAGTGGCGCAATCGGCTCATCGACCAATAAAACGGGGGATTCTTTAATACTGCAACGAGCAAGTTGTACTCGTGCTTTTTCGCCTCCAGAAAGTTGTTGAAATGGCTTATCGAGTAAATGTGTTACCGCAAATTTTTCTGAAAACGCTTGAATTTTTGACCGCTCTTTTTCTTTTGGTAATGGAGCTGCCAAGCCTAATGCAATCACATCATAAACGGATAAATCCCAATGAATTTGTGTATTCTGTGCGAGGTAAGCAATGTGTTGGCTTTTTTCAGTCGCGTTCATCTTACTTAATGGCTGAGCATCAAACCAGATTTCTCCTTGTTTGAGGGGCAAGATGCCCGCAATGGTTTTTAATAAGGTAGATTTCCCCGCACCATTGGCACCCATAATGCCAATCAATTTACCTGATGGAAGCGTACAGTTGATGTCATTTAAGCAATAGGATTGGGTGAGTTTTTCAATTCTAATCATAGATTTTTCTCTGTTGCGTTAATAACATCCAAATCAAGCAAGGGGCACCGATAAGTGCGGTCAATGTGCCGATGTAAATATGTGAAAATAGTGGGATATATAAAATCGCCAAATCAGCCAATAAGAGCAGTAAAGCCCCAATTAACGCGCTGGTGAGATAAAGTTGTGATGGGCGAGCTTTCAGTAAAATACGGGCGAAGTGTGGCGCGATTAAGCCGATAAAGCCAATAGTGCCGGTTTGCGGAATGGTTGCCCCAACTAATAAAGCCACACCAAAGGTACTGATGAAAAAGCTACGTTTTGGATCCACGCCCATTGTGCTCGCTGTTTCTTCACCAAAGGTGAGTAAATCTAAGTATCGGCGAGTGTGGTATAAACAGAAAATTCCCGCCAAAACAATCTGGAGTGAAATAAGCAGGGTATCTAATTTAGCCCACATTAATGAGCCTTGTAACCAACGATAAAGTTCAGCTAATGCCCATGGGCTTTCCGCGTTGGAAAGCAGTAATGCGATTGCTGATCCAAGCAACATATTGACCGCTAAACCACTTAGAATCATCATCGTAGTGCCGTAGTTTTGGGCGATCAAATACACGATTAAAAAGCTTAAAAGTGCACCAATCACACCACCGGCTAAGAGCAGTGAAAATGGCACGGAAAAATAATAAAGGATAAATACACTAGCCGCTGTGGCTCCAGAACTACTACCAAGTAAGCCAGGACTGGCTAATGGATTTTGGAAAATACCTTGCATCGCATTGCCCGCTATTGCTAGGCTAGCGCCCGTCAATAAAGCTAAACCAATGCGTGGAAAACGAATATCCCACAGTACCATCGAGCGCATATCCGTGAGCACACCATCCGCATTTTTGAGATGGGCAAAGTCGCCGAGCTGATGATAAATCGCAAAGCCGCTAATCAACAGCAACGCGAAGAAAAGTGCGGTATTTAATTTTAGTGTTTTGGTCAATGATCAATTTCCTATGTAATCCAAATATCATTTGTTAATTTGATTTTGTCGAATCTCCCCTAACCCCTCTTTGCTAAAGAGGGGGATTATAGTGTCGGGATTTATAATTCTGATGTTTTATTTTAATCATTTATACATAAAAATTGTAATTACATCACCCTAGGTTAATTTAATAATGAAATCCCCCTCTTTAGCAAAGAGGGGTTAGGGGAGATTTGTCAGCTACATTATTTTAATTGTTGATAAATCTTCTCCGCCCCTTGCCACACGCCATGATCGAAGCAATAGGTATATTTCATTGGGATGCTGACAAGCGGTTGGTTTTTGAAGAAATCTTGCAACATAGGGTGGTGCAGTAATTCGGCTTGTGCATTGTAACCTTGTTTGTCAGTCAGAGAAATCAGTACATTTGGTTGGCTTAAAATCACTTTTTCTAACGAGAAATTTTGTGCGGTAAGTGGTGTTTTTAACGGTGTTAATCCGAGTAAACTTAACAGCACGGGATATTGCGGATAATAACTTTCTACCACACCAGTTTCTGACAAAATCAGTGTGTCAGTAAGCGGTCGATTTAAATGAAAGTTTTGCGATTTGAGTTTTGTCACTAAATCAGCCGCCTTTTGCTCATTACCCAGTTGTTTGCCTAATTCTAGAATCAGCGCAAATAATTCATCAGGCGTTTGTGGGCTGTCGTTAATGGGAATAATCTTCACACCGAGTTTTTTCAGCTCTGTGACTAATTGTGGATAAAAGGTTTCATTAATCAGAATAGTTTTATCCAAATAGGGCAATAATTCCGTTAATTGCGGTTCCAGAACAGGTTTATCGGTATTGATTTTGTCTAACATCATCAACGGTTTTTTCGAATAAGGTGACTGTGCGGCAATTTGCGATGATTCAGCCAGTTCAATAAGCAGCCTGTCACTGCAAAGTGTGAGCGAGACAAATTGTTCCGAAGCCTGAGCGGTAAACGGAAGGAAAAGTGCGGTTAAAATTAAGCGAGTTTTTTGCATATGGATAATGATACGCTACGCCATCAAGAATGTAAAAAGGCGTGCTAAGCACGCCCTTATGAGTGGGTAATAATTAGAACGATCCTTTCAACCCAACGTAAACATTACGTCCTTCTTGGCCGTAGCCCAGTACGTTTTCATATTTTTTATTGAATACGTTGTTAAGGTTAGCGTAAATTGTCAAGCTATCCGCCACTTTATAATTTACGCCTAAGTTTGCCAAGGTGTAAGATGGCAATTTCACTTTATGCGTGCTGTAAGTCGGTGAATAGTAGGTATCCATGCGTTTGCCTGTGTAAGATACATTTACATCCGCACCCAATTTTTCAGTGATTTGGTATGCTAAGCCCGCGTTCGCTAAATGTTTTGGACGACGTGCTAATTCAGCGCCTTTACTATCTCGGGTTTGCGTGTAGGTGTAGTTCGCATAAGCAGTTAATGCATCGGTGATTTTACCGTTGTAAGTCACTTCAACACCTTTCACTTTGCTCTTACCTTCAAGGTTTACGGCACGGCTTGCATAAGTGGTAAAGTTGATTACTTCACTGCTAATCGCGTTTTTCACGTTGCGAGCAAAATAAGTCACATCAAAGCTGTGGCGATTGTCATTAGTTTCAAATAAGAAGCCAACATCGCCACCTAAACTTTTCTCAGGTTGTAAATTTGGGTTGCCGATATAGCGCGCGTTGTAACCGTAATATTCAGTGATTGTCGGGTTTTGAATCGCTGAACCGAAACTTGCGTGTGCTTTCACGTTATTGTGTAAGCGGTAAGCGCCTGCAATGCGGCCTGTCCATGAATTTTCGTATTCAGAGCTATCAGTATAACGACCACTAATATTTAAGCTCTGATCTGCATCGTGCAATAAGCGATATTCTGCTGCTAAGCTTTTCTCAACAAGTTTCTTATTGCCTGCATTGTTGAAATAAGACGAGTTGAAATCTGTTTTTTGATAGTCAGTTAAGAAGCTTAAACCTTGTGTGAGACTGCCTTCACGATCGAAATTGACATCTAATTGATAGTTTGCGTTGAGTTTTTTCGCATCGTAAGCCGATGTGTAGCCAACGGTATCGCTGTCAGTTTTGAGATGGCTTACCCCAACTTTGTGTTTAAGCAATTCATCATCGTTACCTAAGAAACCACTTAATTTGAATAAGGTGTCACGTGTGCGAGTGTAGTGGCCTTTTTCATCCGTTGCGCTGTTATCAAAGTGAGCAGTTTGGCTGCTGTGAGAGGTTAAGAAATCGAAACCTTTTTGGTTATCGTCATAGCCGAAACGAAGAGAAGCGTTATCACGATGGAATTTATCGCGTTCGCTTGAGCCACCGGTACTTACCGCTGTGCCATCTTGCGCAGTGTAGTTAAAGCGGTTTTTGCTGAGTGCTGAAATGCCTTTGGTGTGGTGACTGTCACCATGTAAAGCATAATAGAAATGGTTGTTTGAGCCTGAAAGGGTTAATGAACCATCTACCGTACGATTCGAGCCTGTGCCAAAATCGTAATCGACGTTGAAGGTTTTGCCTTTTTCTAAGCCTTTTTTCGTGGTGATATAAATTACACCACCCATTGCATCACTTCCCCAAAGGGCAGATTGCTCGCCGCGTAATACTTCGATGCGGTCGATATTGCTTAATGCTAAGCCACCGAAATCAAAGCCGTAACCAGAAACAGGGTTCACTTTCACGCCATCAATAATCACAGCAGTGTGGTTTGCATCCGCACCACGTAAGAATACATTGGTTAGGGTGCCACGACCGCCCGACGCGCTCACGGCTAAACTTGGTACCGTTTTCAATACGTCACTGACATAAGTCGCACCACGTTGTGCAAAATCTTTTTCACTTAAAACAGTAACAGATGAGGCGGTTTGATGAAGGCTAGTTGGCGTGGCTGATGCAGAATAGACGTTAATCACATCTAATTTTGCCACGTCTTCAGCCGCAGCTAATGCTGGAATTGCTAATAAAATCGCTGAAGTAATCACATTTTTTTTCATTTTAAAATCCCTAGGATAAAAGTCTGTATAAAAGCGCCAGCAGTTTACACATTTGAGGCTTGGCAAGCAAACCTATCATGATGAAAATAACTCATCATGAAAATGAATGAAATTTAAGAGAAATAAAAAATTTAAGGATTTTTCTGACCGCACTTTTTCGCCTTTATCCGCCTTATAGTTTCAAGTATAATGCCTGTATTTTTCATCACATTGTTATTAAAAAAATTATGAGTACAAAATTCAACGTAAAAACATTCCAAGGCATGATTTTAGCCTTGCAAGAATATTGGGCAAATCAAGGCTGTACAGTTGTTCAACCATTTGATATGGAAGTGGGCGCAGGGACTTCTCACCCAATGACTGCATTACGCGCGTTAGGCCCAGAGCCGATGGCATTTGCTTATGTGCAACCTTCACGTCGTCCGACCGATGGTCGCTATGGCGAAAACCCGAACCGTTTACAACATTACTATCAATTCCAAGTAGTGATTAAACCGTCTCCAGACAACATTCAAGAACTCTATTTAGGTTCCCTTGAAATGCTTGGTTTTGATCCAACACAAAACGACATCCGTTTCGTGGAAGATAACTGGGAAAACCCAACCTTAGGTGCTTGGGGTTTAGGCTGGGAAGTGTGGTTAAATGGTATGGAAGTGACCCAATTTACTTATTTCCAACAAGTAGGTGGCTTAGAATGTAAACCGGTAACCGGTGAAGTGACTTACGGTTTAGAGCGTTTAGCCATGTACATTCAAGGCGTAGATTCTGTGTATGACTTAGTTTGGTCTGACGGCCCGCTTGGCAAAACCACTTACGGTGATGTGTTCCATCAAAACGAAGTTGAACAATCCACGTACAACTTTGAATATGCAGATACTGATTTCTTATTCTACTGCTTCGATCAATACGAAAAAGAAGCGAAAAGCTTATTGGAATTAGAGCGTCCGTTACCATTACCGGCTTACGAACGCATTTTAAAAGCCGCACACAGCTTCAACTTGTTAGATGCACGTAAAGCGATTTCGGTCACAGAACGTCAACGCTATATTTTACGCATTCGTGCATTAACCAAAGGTGTGGCTGAAGCGTATTATGCGAGCCGTGAAGCCTTAGGTTTCCCTGGTTGTAAAAAATAAAGCGAAAAACGACCGCACTTTAAGCATTAACACAACGATATAAGGAGAAAATGATGAAAGATTTTCAATACCCAGATGATATCTACACGGAAGCAGAAACTGATCCTAATACGCTCGCGAATTTAGGCCCATTGGCAAAATTAGCGGGTGTTTGGGAGGGTAAACGCGGTGTGGATATCAACCCGAAAGCAGAAGGGCCAGAAAAAGATCCTTATATCGAACGTTATGAAGCACACCCAACTGATGCGCAAACTAATGGTCCGCAACTCTATTATGGATTACGTTATCACGCCCATATTGTACAACCGGGTGAAGTAGAAACGTTTCACGACCAAGTGGGTTATTGGTTATGGGAACCTGAAACAGGCAATATTTTATTAACAGGTAGCATTCCACGCGGCCAAACGTTTATTGCGGTCGGTAATGCACCAGCTGATGCGAAAGAGTTCACTGTAAAAGCGGTACGCGGTTCATTAACAAACGGCATCATTTCTAATCCATTCTTAGAGCGTTCATTTACTACGGAAAATTTTGAAATGACGGTGAAGTTCCATGATGATGGCACTTGGTCATACGATCAAACCACAACCTTGATTATTCCAAATTATGTTGCACCGTTTGAACATCGCGATCGTAACCGTTTAACCAAAATTGCTGAGCCGAAATTAAATCCGACTGCGGCAGCAGAAAAAGAGGATGAATAATGAAACCGATTCTTTATTATGCGGCAGATTGCCCGGATACTGCGCCATTTGTGGCGGAATTAAAACGCTTGGGTGTGGATTATGAGGCAGTGGAAGTATTATCTTCCATTCCGAATTTGAAACAATGGTTGCGCTTGCGTGATCGTCACGCCGCATTTGATGATGCAAAAGCACAAGGCTATGCGGGCTTCCCGGCATTATTGTTAGAGGACGATCGTGTTATTTTAGATGAATCTAAATTAAAAAAAATCTTTATTTGATATTAAAATAATACCAAGTATAAGCGGTCTATACCATTTACTTTTATTTGAACCAATTTTATGCAAAAAACAACTTTCAAACCTAAGTTCATTGCTGCGTTTGTGGCGTTGAACCTAAGCCCAATGGTCTTCGCCGGACAAGTTTATTCCGGCGTGGATTATCAATATTTCCGTGATTTTGCTGAGAATAAAGGCAAATTTACTCCCGGTGCGCAAAATATTGCGGTAGTGAATAAAAAAGGCGAATCTATCGGCACTATGATGCAAAATGCGCCGATGATGGATTTTTCGGTGGTCAGTCGTAATGGTGTGGCGGCGCTTGTAGGCGATCAATATATCGTCAGTGTGGCGCATAACGTGGGCTATCGAAATGTTGATTTTGGCATGGAAGGCAATAACCCCGATCAGCACCGATTCGGTTATAACATCGTTAAACGAAATAATTATAAAAACGACCGCACTCACCCTTACATGACCGACTACCATAACCCTCGATTAGCCAAATTCGTCACAGAAGCTGCACCAATAGAAATGGTGTCAAATATGCAGGGTAGCACCTATGGAGATTTAGAAAAGTATCCAATGCGGGTGCGAATTGGTAGCGGCTGGCAATTTTTGCGTGATGATAATGACAATGGCAATCATATTGCCATGGCGTATAACTACCTCACCGCAGGCAATACCTTTATGCAAGGTTGGGCGAACAATGGTGAGGTCAGTTTAAGTGGTGATGTGCGTCATCCAAATCAATATGGCCCGTTACCGATTTCAGGTTCTAGCGGTGACAGTGGTTCACCGATGTTTATTTATGATAAAACGGCAGGAAAATGGCTGATAAACGGCGTATTGCGTAGTGGACACCCTTATCAAGGAAAAGAAAATACCTATCAAATTGCACGTAAGAATTATTTAGATGAGATCATTGCCGGTGATTTGATGACGGTTTTTGACTTTACATCAGCTTCTTATGACTGGACAGCAGACGGCAACGGCAGCGGTAAATTAACCAAAGGTAGCAGAGTTGTCACAAACACACCGCTTGCCAATTACAGCCTGCCTTCTTCCGGCAGAGATGAATTTTTTGGATATGGTGGCCCAAACCCTTATATGCCGGCACTTCATCACGGTAAGAATATTTACTTTGGGAATATGGAAAACGGCACGATAACCCTGAAAAATAATATCGATCAGGGTGCTGGTGGGCTGACCTTTGAAGGCGATTTTGTGGTACAGCCTAGCACCGATGAAACTTGGAAAGGCGCAGGTGTTTCAGTAAGTGAAGGCAGTACGGTGAGGTGGAAAGTCAAAAATCCGGCAGGCGATCGTTTGTCTAAAATTGGGCAAGGCACGTTATTGGTCAACGGTAAAGGCGAAAACCTTGGTGACATCAGCGTGGGAGACGGCGTTGTCGTTTTAAATCAACAAGCGGACGAGCAAGGCAAAAAACAAGCCTTTAATCAATTAGGTATTGTGAGCGGTCGTCCAACGGTGAAATTGGAAAGTGCCGACCAAGTTAATCCAAACAATATTTATTTCGGCTTCCGTGGCGGTCGTTTAGATCTTAACGGACATTCACTTACCTTTAATCGCATTCAAAATACCGATGAAGGCGCACAAATTGTCAACCATAACAAAGACACGGCAGCAACCGTCACGCTTCTTGGCAATGCACAAATTGATAATGAAAGCAAAATTAACCAATCCAAAGCGGCGGCATTTAACGGTTGGTTTGGTGAAACCAATACCGGGCTTCATAATGGTCGATTAGATGTGGTTTATCGACCTACGCACGCAGACAGCGTTTTTCTATTGTCAGGCGGAACCAACTTAAACGGCAATATTACGCAAGAAAACGGTACTTTGGTCTTTAGTGGTCGCCCAACGCCTCATGCCTATAACCACCAAAACCGACCGGCATTAATTGGCCGTCCGCAAGGGGAAGTAGTGATTGACGATGACTGGCTAAGTCGTACCTTTAAAGCGGAAAAATTCATCATTAAGGGCGGAAGTGCGGTCGTTTCTAGAAACGTTTCTGTGATAAACGGCGATTGGCAATTAAGCAATAACGCTAATGCCACATTAGGTGTTACCGATAAACAGGCGAATTTCATTTGTGCCCGTTCTGACTGGACGGGGTTAACCAAATGCGCTAACCAAACCTTATCTGATAAAGTCTTTGCGAGCATTGAACGCAGCAAAATCAATGGTAATTTTACCCTGAATGACAATGCCAAATTATCGGTGCTGGGACTTGCTGATGTTACGGGCAATGTGGCATTACAAGGGCAAAGCCAATATCGCTTAGCGCATAACGCCACTCAAACTGGCACACTTGTGCTGAATAACCAAACTGTGGCAACGGTTGAAAATGCTACGTTGGCGGGCGATGCGACGCTTTCTGATCAGGCAAAATTAAATTTCGTTAACGCCCGTTTTGATCATCAAATTCAAGGAAGTAAAGATACCTTGGTTTCCTTGTCAGACAATGCAAACTGGACGTTACCAAGCAGTACAACAATTGGCAATTTAACCCTTAATAACAGCCAAATTACGCTTAATCCGGATTTTGCGACTCAAACGAATAATCAAACATTTAATCAACTCACCGTGCTAGGCGATTTAAGCGGAAACGGCACCTTTAATTACCGCACTTATTTGCAGGAAAACAAAGGCGATCATGTGGCAGTGCATGGTTTGGCAACAGGGAATTTTGTATTAAATGTACGCAATACCGGTGCTGAACCACAAACCTTGCAACAACTCAGCCTGCTGACCCTTAAAAACACCGCTCAGACTGACAACGTCAATGTTGCTTTGGCGAATGGTACAGTGGATGTGGGAACCTATCGCTATGAGTTGAAAAATGACAATCATGATTACCGCTTATACAACCCAAGAAAAGAACAAGAGCTTGTTGATCAAGCTCGTTTAGCAGAGGAAAAACGTAAAGCCGACGAAGCCGCACGTCTCGCTGAAGAAAAACGCAAAGCCGAAGAAGCTCAAATTGCAGAAGCTAAGGCAAAAGCTGAAGAATTACGTTTAGCAGAAGAGCAGCAAAAAGAAGAATTGCGTCTAGCCGAAGAAAAACGTAAAGCGGAAGAAGCTGCTCGTTTAGCGGAAGAAAAACGTAAAGCGGAAGAAGCTGCTCGTTTAGCGGAAGAAAAACGTAAAGCGGAAGAAGCTGCTTGTTTAGCGGAAGAAAAACGTAAAGCGGAAGAAGCTGCTCGTTTAGCGGAAGAAAAACGTAAGGCGGACGAAGCGATTCGTCTAGCCGAAGAAAAACGCAAAGCGGAAGAAGCGGCACGTTTAGCAGAGGAAAAACGTAAAGCGGAAGAAGCGGCACGTCTAGCCGAAGAAAAACGTAAAGTATATGAAAAACGTAAAGCAGATGAAGTGGCACGTCTCGCTGAGGAAAAACGTAAAGCGGAAGAAGCGGCTCGTTTAGCGGAAGAAAAACGTAAAGCTGATGAAGCCGCTCGATTAGCAGAAGAAAAACGCAAGGCAGAAGAACAGGCTCGTTTAGATGCACAGCGTAAAGCGTTGGAACAAGAAAGTGCGGTCAAAAAACAAAAAGAATTGATTAGCCGTTATGCTAATAGCGCGTTATCCGAATTATCGGCGAGCGTGAATAGTGCGTTATTGGCACAAGATGAATTAAACAAACATTTAGTGTCAGAGAACAACACCAATGTTTGGGCAAATACGTTATATTCTTCCCGCCATTATGATGCTGATGAGTTCCGTGCGTATCAACAAAAAGCACGTTTGACACAAGTTGGTGTGCAACATATTGATACGAATCACCGCTTAGGCTTGTTGTTCTCTCATTCTCGAGTAAGCAATGCTTTTGATGACAACATTAGTAGCAAAGGCCGCTTAAATATGCTGTCTGCTTTTGCTAAATATGATTTTGAAAATGGCTTAAACCTCTCTGCCGATGCAGGATATGGTTTAAGTGCGGGTGAAATTCGTGGTGAATCTCAAAATGTCAAAATAAAACGTCGCATCGCAACAATTGGCATGGGCTTGGGTTATCAACTGAATTTAGATAAACTGGCCATCCGACCACATGTTGGCATTCATCGTTATTATATTTCTGCCGATAGTTACACTTATGCCGGGGTTAATGTGCATTCTCCGAAAATGAGCTTTAATGCTTATCATGCCGGTGTAACTGTGGATTATGCCTTTATGCCGTGGGAAGGCGTTACTATCCGACCGGCATTGACGTTGAATTACGTCGATGCATCCGATTCCCAGGTGGCAGTGCAAGTTAATCAATCACAGTTAACACAACGTTTTGATCGTTACTGGCAACAGGAAATTGGGGTCACTACGGATTTTGCTAGTTGGCAGATTGCGACTTATGCAGGAAAAAGTCGTGGTAAACAACTAGATAAACAATATCATATTGGTTTGAAAGTGGGCTATCGTTGGTAACACGTTATAAATGAGGTAAATATAGGTATTCATTTCATTAAATATGAATATTTTGAACTTATTTTTTGTGATAGTGTAGGAAACTACAAGCATCCATTCTGGTCTGAGGTATACAGGGTAGTCAGTTGAAAAAGGAGAAAAGTTAAATGAAGAAAGTATCCCAAACTTTAACCACACTTTTACTCAGCTCAGTCGTTGTAAGCAGTGTATTCGCAACAGAAAATCGATCAAGCACACAGAATGAAGATTACGAGCTTGAGAAAGTCTTAATTTTCAGCCGCCATGGATTGCGTTCACCAGTGGAAAAAGATCCGCAAGAAATGGCGAAATATTCCCCGTATGCGTGGGCAAAATGGAATGTGCCATCAGGCTATCTCACTGCAAAAGGGACGGTGCTAGAAACCTATTTCGGACAGTATTTAGGTCAATGGCTTGCGGATAAAAGGTTATTAACGACAGAACGTTGTGCATCGGGTGAAGGTATTTTTGCTTATGCGAATGCAGTACAACGCACAGTTGCAACGGGGCAAGCGATTGTGGCAGGTGCTTTTGCTGGATGTAATGTGCAATTACAACATCGTGGTGAAATTGGTTCAGAAAAAGATCCAATTTTTACGACAAAAGTCCACAACCCAAGTAAAGCCTTAATCGAATCAGCAAAAAATAATGTAGATTTAACCGCTTTACAGAAAAAATTAGCGCCAAATTATGCACTGTTAAGTGAAATCATTGATTACAAAAACTCACCAAATTGCTTACAAAAAGACGAATGTGATTTAGGTGGAAAAGTCGGTGAATACAGTATTAAAGACGGCAAATCGGTTAAAATTACCGGTGCTATTAGCACAGGGAAGAAAATTGTCAGCGCATTATTGCTCGCCCATTATGTGGGCAAACCTGATGCAGAAATTGCCAACGGTCGTGTGGATAGCCAAGAAAAATGGCGTGCAATTAACGAAATTAAAAACGAATATTACCGCACTTTATTTAAAAACAACGAAGCGTTGGCACAAAATGTCTCGTATCCGTTGTTAGCATTTATTCAGCAAAAGCTAAATAGTGAAAACAAAATTAACTTATTGGTTGGACACGATTCTAATATCGTCGCTCTGCTTGCGGCACTAGGCGTTGAGCCTTATGAGTTGGATGACTCATTGGAAAATATTCCAATTGGCGGTAAGTTGCTATTTGAAGTATGGAAGCATAAACCGAGCGGTAAGCTCAAATTTAAATTGGATTATGTTTATCAAACCACCGACCAGCTGATTAACATTACGCCACTAAGTTTAGCGACACCACCAAACCAAACAGCATTAACCCTTAAAGGCTGTGAAAAAGATGAACATGGTTTTTGTGATTATGAGCGGTTTCAACAAGTGTTGAGTGAGAGTATTGAGAACGGTAAGAAATAGCGTTCATGCAACCCTATGAAAAATACTTAAAAGAGAATTCACAGAAATTGCGAGTGGATCAAACGGATGTGGAAAGAAAGTTATGGCAACGCATCAATCGAGATCAATTATTAGGTTTTCGATTTAATCGACAAAAGCCACTTTTAAGTTATATCGTTGATTTTTATTGTGCGAAAGCAAGGTTGATTATCGAATTGGACGGTAGTCAGCACTATGAACCTGATTATCAGGAAAAAGACGCATTGCGAGATGCAGAATTAAATTCACTTGGTTTTACGGTGATGCGATTTAGCAATGATGAAGTAATGCGTGAAATTGAAGCAGTAGTCGAGCAGGTTTATTTGTTTTTAGAGAATGTAAGGGCTGATTGAGTATGAGCGTTAAGTAGCTCTGCCAAATCTCCCCTAACCCCTCTTTGCTAAAGAGGGGAATTCTTGAGTAAATTGATAGTATCGGGCTCATTTACATTTTAATTTTAATAGAGATTAAAATATCTACTTTAAAAAACGTTAAAGTAGAACATATATATTTAATTTTCCAAAGATCCAATCCCCTCTTTAGCAAAGAGGGGGAGGGGAGATTTGGCAGAAGTGAAAACGAAGAAAATAATCAAATAGGACATGAATTTCTTAATTTACATACGCTATAAGAGATAACGGAAAATATAATGAAGCAACATACTTATCAAACTACCGTAGAATGGGTTGGAAATTCAGGGCGAGGCACTTCTTCTTATACCGCGTATGATCGGGATTTTATTGCTTCGGCACCGAATAAACCTAATATTTTAGGTTCTGCTGATCCAGCTTTTCGTGGTGATAAAACACGTTGGAATCCAGAAGATATGTTATTAGCCTCCATTTCTGCCTGTCATAAATTATGGTATTTACATTTTTGTGCCGTTAATAACATTATTGTGCAAGAATACCGTGATGAAGCAATAGCGATTATGGATGAAGGCAGTTCTGGGCATGCAGGACGCTTTATTTCGGCAACATTAAAACCTCGTGTGAGAATTTCAAGCGAGTCGGATGCAGTTAAGGCATTGGCATTACATGAAAATGCGCATCGGGCATGTTTTATCGCAAATTCACTTAATTTCCCTGTGAAATGTGAAGCACTGATTGAAAAAGATTAAATTAAAATAAAATGGTGCCAAATCGCACCTTACCAGAGAAAACAAAATGACAACCCAAAACTTCCTAGTAGAAATCGGCACAGAAGAGCTGCCACCAAAAGCTCTCAAAACATTAGCAACCTCTTTTGCGGATAACGTTGAGGCAGAATTAAACCAAGCCGGCTTAACCTTCGACAAAATCGAATGGTTTGCGGCACCGCGTCGTTTGGCGGTGAAAGTGTTGAACTTAGCCACACAACAGCCAAGCAAAGAAATCGAAAAACGTGGGCCAGCAGTATCAGCTGCGTTTGATGCGGAAGGTAAACCAACTAAAGCGGCAGAAGGCTGGGCGCGCGGTTGTGGTATTACCGTTGATCAAGCAGAGCGCATTGCAACTGATAAAGGCGAATGGCTTGTTCACCGTGCAAAAATTGAAGGTCAGCCGACCAAAAACTTGCTGAACGACATTGTGGCAAATGCGTTGGCGAAATTGCCAATTCCAAAACCAATGCGTTGGGCAGACAAAACCGTGCAATTTATTCGTCCGGTTCATACTGTGACTATGTTGTTAGGTGATGAGTTAATCGAAGGCGAAATTTTAGGTGTGGCAAGTGCTCGCACCATTCGCGGTCACCGTTTCTTAGGCGAGAAAGAATTTGAAATTCAACATGCAGACCAATATCCGCAATTATTGCGTGAAAAAGGTTCTGTAGTAGCAGATTTCAATGAGCGTAAAGCAGAAATTCTTGCAAAATCGCAAGCAAAAGCGACCGCACTTGGCGGCGTGGCGGACATTGAAGAAAGCCTGCTTGAAGAAGTCACTTCATTGGTGGAATATCCAAACGTATTAGCAGCAAAATTTGAAGAACGTTTCTTAGCCGTACCTGCGGAAGCCTTGGTTTACACCATGAAAGGCGACCAAAAATATTTCCCGATTTATGACAAAGACGGCAAATTATTACCGCACTTTATTTTTGTATCGAACATCAACCCAGAAGATCCAACAGCAATTATCGAAGGTAACGAAAAAGTGGTTCGCCCACGTTTAACCGATGCAGAATTCTTCTTCAAAACCGACTTAAAACAAAAACTGGTTGATCGTTTATCGCGTTTAGAAACTGTGTTGTTCCAACAACAACTTGGTACATTGAAAGATAAAACTGACCGCATTGAGAAACTTGCAGGCGAAATTGCAAAACAAATCGGTGCAGACGAAGCAAAAGCAAAACGTGCAGGTTTACTGTCAAAATGTGACTTAATGACCAACATGGTGTTTGAATTTACTGATACGCAAGGCGTAATGGGTATGCACTATGCTCGTCATGATGGT
This sequence comes from Haemophilus parainfluenzae ATCC 33392, assembly GCF_031191205.1. Classification (NCBI taxonomy): domain Bacteria; kingdom Pseudomonadati; phylum Pseudomonadota; class Gammaproteobacteria; order Pasteurellales; family Pasteurellaceae; genus Parahaemophilus; species Parahaemophilus parainfluenzae. Next base: position 1,143,128 of record NZ_CP133470.1, read on the forward strand.
GAAGACGAAGAAGTGGCAGTCGCATTAAACGAACAATATATGCCACGCTTTGCGGGTGATGAATTACCAAAATCACTCGTTGCAAGTGCGGTCGCTTTAGCCGATAAATTTGACACTCTAACAGGTATCTTCGGTATCGGTCAAGCACCAAAAGGCAGCGCAGACCCATTTGCATTGCGTCGTGCAGCATTAGGTGCATTACGTATTATTGTTGAGAAAAATTTACCTCTAGATTTAGAAGATTTAGTGAAAAAATCAGCCGCACTTTTCGCCGATAAACTTACGAATAAAAACGTGGTTGCTGATGTGGTGGACTTTATGCTCGGTCGTTTCCGTGCGTGGTATCAAGATGAAGGCATTGCGGTGGATGTGATTCAAGCGGTATTGGCTCGTCGTCCAACTCGTCCGGCTGATTTTGATGCGCGCGTGCGTGCGGTTTCACATTTCCGTACTTTAGATTCAGCGGAAGCGTTAGCAGCAGCAAACAAACGTGTAAGCAATATCTTAGCGAAAGCGGATGCTGCAATTGGCGAGATCAATTTGACCGCTTGCGTAGAGCCTGCAGAAAAAGCCCTTGCTGAAGCGGTACTTGCATTACGTACTGAAGTACAACCACTTATTGCAAAAGGTGATTACACAGCAGTATTAGATAAATTAGCGAACTTACGTGCACCGGTAGATAACTTCTTTGATAACGTGATGGTAAATGCTGAAGATCCAGCATTACGCCAAAACCGCTTAGCGATTTTAAACACGTTACAAGGCTTGTTCTTACAAGTAGCAGATATTTCGCTATTGCAATAATGAATCTAAAAAAGGATGGTCAATTTTCCAACGACTATCCTTTTGTATATAGACTTCAAATGATTATTTCTCTATAATCAACCGCACTTTCCCCCCTTAGCTCAGTCGGTTAGAGCAGGCGACTCATAATCGCTTGGTCACTGGTTCAAGTCCGGTAGGGGGGACCATTTATTGAGATCGCATTAAGCGGTCTTTTTTATTGCCTTTTTCTAATGTGTTTTAGGCGTTATATCCTTTCAACAATTCATCCCAATTTTCTTCATTGAATTGAATATTCATTCTGCCGACTTCTTTGACAAAAGAGCGGTGTAATCTTTCTAGGTTGCCTTGTTTCCAAGAATCTCCTGATTTTTGACCGCACTTATCGAAATCAATGAGCCAACATTTTTGTTCAGTTTCGAGTTGTTGCACGAGAATATTATGAGCATTGAGATCCGTATGGCAAATTTGCAAATCATGCAACTTACGAATTAATTTACCGATAGCTTGCCAGATGTCATTCGGTAGTTGTTGAATTTGTAAAAGTACGGTCAGATCTTGGGCATTTTCGATCTTTTCAATCAAGATATCTGCTTGGTAACAAATCCCTAATTTGCCTTTTTTAACACGTGCAGCGATTGGTTTTGGTACAGCTACACCAGCTTGATGGAGTTGATTTAACAGCTGAAATTCCGCCAAGCTGCGAGTTTCACTCAATGATTGAAAACGATAGCGATCTTTGTTGAATTTTCCCCATAAACCGCCTCGATAATAGTGACGAAGGGCAGTATTTACCCCAAACAGATCTTTTGTGTTCAGGAAGTAGGTTGTGCCACGTCCTTTGGCTGAACCGGTAATACGTTGTTGTTTTTCCCAAAAAGCCGATTCAAAAAATGAAGCGGGTTCAGTTGGTTTTTCCGTGAGATTAAAAAGAAAGAATTGATTATCTTGTTGGAATTCAAGCATTTTAGTTGAACCGAATAATAGAAAATGCCCTCATTCTACTTTAAATACGCTGATTTTCTAGCATTACAAGCTTTTCATCTTATTTTATGTCAAAGTTGTGAAGCAGATCACATAAGTAGTGAGATATCTGTATTTTGTTAATTCGTAAAATTTTTGCAGAATTTTACCCCTTGCAGTGTGATTTTATGTTATAAAATGAATAGAAGTGAAAAGCACTGTTTTACATATTTATTTTGTTAGGTTACACTTTTTCCAGAAATTATTTTGATGACTCTCTATTTAATATGAGGAAATTAGCTATGAAAAAACCTCTATTTACTGTTTTAGCGCTTTTTTGTATTGGTTCTGCTACGGCGTATATTCGTTCAACAATAGAGAATCAGACTTTTCATCCTAACGGTAATATAAAATCGGAGGTGGTTGAAATAAATGGCGTCAAAACGACTAAATATTATGATGAATCAGGAACACTTATCTCGCAAGGCGAATTAAAAAATGGCGTAGAGCAAGGAATGTGGAAATATTTTGATAAAGATGGTAACGTTATCTTTACTAAGCACTATGTGAAAGGGCATATTGTTGCGGAAGGATTAGGTCCTAAAAAGTAGCAATCTAGATAAATAAAAGGGCGAATTAAATAAATTCGCCCTTTGTTTTCATTAAATTATTTTGGGTTAATAGACGGAAATTAAATGCGCGAGGAATTCAAATGTCCCATTCTCCACTTTTTATTTCACCTCCTAAATCACTTTGTATTTTGCGTTTGTCTGCGGTGGGTGATGTTTGTCATGCACTTGCTGTGGTGCAGCATATTCAACGGTATTGGCCGCAAACCCAATTAACGTGGATTGTGGGTAAAACAGAAATGGGCCTGCTTTCTGGCATTGAAGGCGTGGAACTGATTCCTTACGATAAAAAGAGCGGTTGGAAAGGCGTGTGGAATTTATGGATGTTTTTGAAAAATAATAAATTTGATGCGCTTTTGAATATGCAGACGGCATTTCGTGCTTCTATTATCTCTCTTGGTATTCAAGCGAAATATAAAATTGGATTTGGCAAAAAACGTTCTAGAGAAGGGCAGTGGTTATTTGTGAATCGTCGAGTTCAAGATCCTGAAACGTCTCATGTGCTAGATGGTTTCATGGCTTTTGCCGATTATCTAGGCGTGCCACCGGCGGAAATGCTTTCTTGGCAATTGGCGATCTCTGATGCAGATCGAGAATACGCCAAACAGTTTATTGATCCTACACGTAAAAATCTGATTATTTCTCCTTGCTCCAGTAAAGCCGAGAAAGATTGGTTGGTTGAGCGTTATGCGGAAGTGGCAAATATTGCTCATCAACATAATGTGAATGTGATTTTTTGTAGCTCGCCAGCAAAACGCGAATTAGAAATGGTAAAAAAAATAACCGCACTTTGTGATTTTCAGCCGGTTGATGCTTCAGGAAAAACTAGTTTGAAACAACTTGCTGCATTAATTCATCAAGCAAATTTAGTGATCTCGCCCGATTCTGGGCCAGCTCATATTGCGACCACGCAAGGAACACCGGTTATTGGATTGTATGCTTATCACAATCCATTGCGCACTGCGCCTTATCATAATCTGGATAATGTGGTGTCAGTATATGAAGAAAATGTGCAGAAAGAACAAGGTAAGCCTTCAAGTGAATTGCCTTGGGTGACCAAATTAAAAGGCAAAAATTTAATGGCTGAAATTCAGGTAGAGCAAGTGGTGGCTCAGATGAGAGCGTTGAATTTATTTTAAGTGCGGTCAATTTTAGAGATAAAAAAGCCCTCAAATGAGGGCTAAAAGAATCATAAAGTTCCTCGCGAATTATTCGCCTTTTTGTGCGTTGTAAGCTTCTAATGCACGAAGAGAGTAAGTGTAAGCTGCACCCGCATTTAATGTGATAGACATTGCTAATGCTGCTGCCACTTCTTCTTCAGTTGCACCTGCTTTCACCGCTTCATCAGCATGCACACCAATGCAGCTTTCACAACGAGTGGTTACTGCAACGGCTAATGCAATTAATTCACGAGTTTTAGCATCTAATACGTTACCTTCTGCTGCAGCCGCACCTAATGCGCCGTAAGCTTGTAACATTTTAGGGTATTTTTTACCTAATGCACCGAATGATTTTTTAACGTGTGCTACATCATTTTTCCAATCTGCAAACATTGTTTTTCTCCTTAAATTTAGTATAAATTTCTAGAGGAATTATAAGCAGATTAGCGTATGATACTTGTCAAATTGTCTTAACTTTTAGACGGAAAATCTCACGATGGATTATTTAGATAAATTAACACAGCTGGCGCAAGTGCGCGGGGAAATTAATATTCGCTGCTTGTTTCAAGGGGATTGGCAAGTCGAACATCAGCCAGATGCGGCGGAATATCAAGGTTTATTTCATTTAATCGAGCAAGGTGAGTGCTGGATAACCTTGGCGGGAAAACAGTTTCATTTGAAGAAAGGCGACCTCTTTTTTCTCCCTCAAAATCGACCGCACTTTTTGGGCAGTTCTCAGCAAAAAAGAGAGAATAGCCTACAGAGAGAGCAATCAAATACACTTTTTAATGTCCATCAGATTGGAGCAGGTACGCCCGATCTGAAGATGTTTTGTGGGACATTTTATTACCAAAAACCGTCATTATTAATTAATTCGTTACCAGATTATTTGCATCTTTCGCTACAAAATACACCTGTACAGCCTTTGGTTTCACTTTTTTTACAAGAAGCCGAGAAACCGGAGCAAGGCACAAAATCCGTGATAGACGCACTATCAAATGTGTTGTTTATTTATATTTTGCGTCATGCACAGCAAATAGGTTTGCTTAATCAAGGCTTATTAGCTGCGTTGCAGGATAAAAGGCTGAATCAAGTCCTTGAAAAAATCTTGTTTTCATCTCAATTAGATTGGAATATTGAGCAATTAGCAGAGTTGGCTTCCATGTCGCGTGCGACCTTTATGAGGATCTTTCAACAGCAGCTCGGGATGCCGCCAGGAAAATTTCTCACACAAGTGCGGTTAGAAATGGCGGCTGTTTTATTGAAAAATACGCAAAAGACCATTTTAGCCATCGCTCTTGAAGTGGGGTATCAATCAGAAGCGCATTTTAGTAAGGCATTTAAAGCAATTTATGGGCTTTCACCGAGTCAATTTCGCAAAATCTAGCCCATCGTTCAAAACTTACGCTATAATGACCGCACTTTAGGCGGCTCTGTCGCCTTTAATTTTTTTAAGGTATTGTTATGTTTAATAAAATATTTTCATGGTTTGAAAACCGTTTAAATCCTTATCCGGAAAGCAATCCAACGACGCCTGAAAAAGGCTTGTTCCGTTTTATTTGGTCAAGCATTGATGGCATGAAAGGCTGGATCTTTTTACTTGCGGTATTGACGGTCGGTATTGGTGTAATGGAAGCCTTACTTTTCCAATTTATGGGGTTATTGGTGGACTGGCTAGGCGCTTATACACCAAGCACGCTTTGGCAAGAAAAAGGGCATTTGCTTGCTGGCATGGCAGCTTTGCTCATTTTCAGTATTGTATGGTTATTCGTAGGTGTGAATGTACGCTTACAAACGCTACAAGGGGTATTTCCAATGCGTTTGCGTTGGAATTTCCACCGTTTGATGCTAGGACAAAGCTTAAGCTTCTATCAAGATGAATTTGCAGGTCGTGTATCGGCGAAAGTGATGCAAACTGCTCTTGCGGTGCGTGATACCGTCATGACCATTGCGGATATGTTGGTGTATGTTGCTGTATATTTTATTACTTCAGGCTTGGTACTTGCGGCTTTAGATACCTGGTTTTTAGTGCCGTTTTTCTTATGGATTGTGGCCTTTGTGACTATTTTACGTTTGCTTATTCCACTCTTAGCGAAAACAGCACAACGACAAGCCGATGCGCGCTCTCTCATGACGGGTCGTATTACGGATGCTTATTCAAATATTGCAACGGTTAAACTATTTTCACATGATGCGAGAGAAGCGAATTATGCAAAACGTTCCATGGAAGAATTTATGGTCACCGTGCATGCACAAATGCGTTTAGCGAGTTCATTAGACACCTTAACTTATGCAACCAATATCTTCTTAACGTTAAGCACTGCAATTTTAGGTGTGGTGTTATGGCAAAACGGTCAAGTAGGCGTGGGAGCAGTGGCGACTGCAACTGCGATGGCGTTACGTGTAAATGGTCTTTCCCGCTGGATTATGTGGGAATCGGCACGTTTATTTGAAAATATCGGGACGGTGAATGATGGTATGGCGACGTTGACCAAACCGCATACTATTGTTGATAAACCTGATTGTGTTCCACTAGAAGTGAAACAAGGCGAGATCAAATTTAATGATATTTCGTTTGCTTATGATCCGAATAAACCATTGCTTAACCATTTTAATCTCACCATCAAACCAGGCGAAAAAGTGGGCTTAATTGGGCGTTCTGGTGCGGGCAAATCAACCATTGTGAATTTGCTTCTACGTTTCTATGAAGCGCAAGAAGGTTCAATTACCATTGATGGTCAAAATATTTTAGATGTAAGCCAAGAAAGTCTTCGTAGTCAGATTGGTCTTGTAACACAAGATACTTCACTTTTACACCGTTCTGTCCGCGATAACATCATTTATGGTCGCCCAACTGCGACAGAGGAAGAAATGATCAATGCGGCTAGACGTGCGGAAGCGGCAGATTTCATTCCTTATCTCAGCGATGCTCAAGGCAGAAAAGGCTATGATGCCCATGTTGGTGAACGTGGGGTGAAACTCTCGGGTGGACAACGCCAGCGTATTGCTATTGCGCGTGTTATGTTAAAAGATGCGCCAATTTTACTCTTGGATGAAGCGACCAGTGCGCTAGATTCAGAAGTAGAGGTGGCGATCCAAGAAAGTCTCGACAAAATGATGGAAAATAAAACGGTTATTGCCATAGCTCACCGTTTATCCACTATTGCAGCAATGGATCGTTTAATCGTATTAGATAAAGGGCAAATTGTCGAGCAAGGGACTCACGCAGAATTGCTCGAACAAAATGGACTTTATGCTCGCCTTTGGAAACACCAAAGTGGTGGCTTCTTGAGTGAGCATGTCGAGTAAAACACAGGAAAAAATGACCGCACTTTGTAAAGGTGTAAATCTTGAGAGAGTTTAGATAGCGATTGAACTTTTCTCATAATTAGTGCGAATTTCCTTTGACTATTTTATTGACAACAGGTAATATTCGCACCCTATGCAAAAGGTAAAACTACCCCTAACCGTTGATCCAGTTAAAGACGCTCAACAAAGAATTGATTATGATGGTTATTATACCGCTAGTCAGTTAGTGCGTTTAGCTGAATCTACGGGGAAAGTGCTCAGCGATGCACAGGTAACATTATCGTTTTATATTGATCCACAAAAATTAGTGGTGATGAAAGGGCAAGTACAAGTTGATGTTGAATTAGAGTGTCAACGTTGTGGCGAGCCATTCAAACAAACATTGGAATGTCATTTTATGTATAGTCCAGTGGCTAATTGGGATCAGGCTGATGACTTGCCGGAAATTTATGAGCCAATCGAATTTAATGAGTTTGGTGAAATAGATTTACTTGGTGCAGTGGAAGACGAACTTATTTTAGCTCTACCGCTTGTCCCAATGCATTCATCTGAACACTGTGAAGTGTCCGCGCACGAACAGGTTTTTGGCGAATTGCCTGAAGAATTGGCAAAAAAACCGAACCCGTTCGCTGTATTAGCTAATTTAAAGCAAAAGTAAATTAAATTTAGGAGTATAGCCAATGGCTGTTCAACAAAACAAAAAATCTCGTTCACGTCGTGATATGCGTCGTTCACACGATGCATTAACTACTGCTGCAGTATCAGTGGATAAAGCAAGCGGTGAAACCCACTTACGCCACCACGTAACTGCTGATGGTTACTATCGTGGTCGCAAAGTGATCAATAAGTAATTTTACTTATAAGGTATTCACTTGAACCGTCTAACCTTAGCGTTAGATGTGATGGGCGGGGACATTGGTCCCCGTATTACTATCCCCGCATCTCTTTCGGCGTTGGAAGCAGATCCAATGCTCTCTTTAGTGCTGTTTGGCGATAGCCAACAAATTTCCCCCTTACTGGAAAATGCCCCTTCTTCCCTTTTAGAACGTATTCAAATTCATCATTGCACGAAGGCTATTGATAACAATCAAGGTATTTCTCATGCATTGCGTCATAGCAAAGGCACGTCGATGCGTTTAGCTATTGAAATGGTTCAGAAAGGAGAAGCGCAAGGTTGTGTCAGCGCAGGAAATACAGGGGCATTGATGGGATTGTCAAAGGTTCTCTTACAGCCTTTAGAGGGAATTCAACGCCCGGCGTTGGTATCCTTATTACCGTCGATGACGGGCGATAAAACCGTGATGTTAGATTTAGGCGCAAACGTAGAATGTTCTGCTCAAAATCTTTATGAATTTGCCGTCATGGGCTCGATCTTTGCCGAAAACCGATTGAACTTAGTTTATCCACGCATTGCCTTACTCAATATTGGTGTGGAAGAAATTAAAGGGAATCAATCCATCCGTGAAGCTGCGAATTTATTAGAAAAATCGACCGCACTTAATTATACCGGCTTTATTGAAGGTAACTTGTTATTAAATGGCGTGGCTGATGTAATCGTGAGTGATGGGTTTTCGGGAAATATTGCATTAAAAACCCTTGAAGGGGCAGCTAAGAATCTGTTATCTCTTCTGAAAGGAAAAGAAAAACAGCCTATTTTTAAATCATTTGCCAAATTTATTCTGCGTTTTTTCTTTAAGGATGCTTATCATCGCTTGAAACGCATTAACCCAGATGAATATAATGGGGCATCTTTACTCGGATTAACGGCTGTTGTGGTGAAAAGTCATGGCAGCGCAAATGTGGATGCATTTGCTCGTGCAATTGCGGATGCCGCTTTGCAAGCGCGTTTGCAAATTCCACAAAAAATCTTGGCGGGTTTACAACGTTATTAATTAATAAGTTTTGATATGATGAATAGTAGAATTTTATCCACCGGTAGCTATTTGCCGAGCCACATTCGTACCAATGCGGATTTGGAAAAAATGGTTGATACTTCAGATGAATGGATCGTGACGCGTTCGGGCATTCGTGAACGTCGTATTGCAGCAGCAGATGAAACTGTCGCAACAATGGGATGTGAAGCAGCCAAAAAAGCGCTTGAAATGGCCAATCTTGATCCTCAAGAAATTGAGTTGATCATCGTTGCAACAACCAGTGGTTCTCACGCTTATCCAAGTTCAGCTTGCCAAGTTCAAGGTTTATTAGGCATTGAAGATGCGATTTCTTTTGACTTAGCAGCGGCTTGTACCGGTTTTGTTTATGCTTTAGGTGTAGCGGATAAATTTATTCGTTCAGGTAGCGTGAAAAAAGCCCTTGTCATTGGAGCAGATCTTAACTCGCGTAAATTAGACGAAACTGATCGTAGTACTGTCGTGTTATTTGGTGATGGTGCGGGAGCAGTGATCTTAGAAGCGTCAGAGCAAGAAGGCATTATTTCAACGCATTTACATGCATCGCCAGATAACAATGCGGCATTGCTACTTCCACAAGCTGAACGTGGCGTAGAGAAATCTGGCTATATTGAAATGCAAGGTAATGAAACCTTTAAATTAGCGGTGCGTGAGCTTTCTAATGTGGTGGAAGAAACCCTTTCTGCTAATAATCTCCAAAAAACAGATATCGACTGGCTTGTACCACATCAAGCGAATTTACGTATTATCACAGCGACAGCGAAAAAATTAGAGATGGATATGTCGCAAGTGGTGGTAACGCTTGATCGAACAGCCAATACCAGTGCGGCGACTGTACCAACGGCTTTAGATGAAGCGGTACGAGATGGCCGAATTCAACGTGGTCAATTGCTTCTACTCGAAGCTTTTGGCGGTGGTTGGACTTGGGGTTCAGCATTGGTGCGATTCTAATTATTTTGTTAGAATCCCGACAGAATTTTAAAAGTGCGGTTAAATTTGACCGCACTTTCAACATTTAAACGATGAAGAAATAGGAAGAAAACATGAAAAAATTCGCAATGGTTTTTCCAGGACAAGGTTCTCAAGCTGTTGGCATGTTAGCTGATCTTGCTAACGAATATCCGGTAGTCACTGAGACGTTTAAACAAGCATCAGAAGCGCTTGGCTATGATTTATGGAACTTGGTTCAACAAGGTCCGGCAGAAGAATTAAATAAAACTTGGCAAACTCAGCCTGCATTATTAGCGGCATCCGTTGCGATCTTCCGTGTATGGCAAGAAAAATACCCACAATTACAACCAAGTGTGATGGCTGGTCACAGTTTAGGTGAATATTCAGCATTAGTCTGCGCAGGTGTCATTGATTTTAAAGATGCGATTAAATTAGTCGAATTACGCGGTAAATTAATGCAACAAGCAGTACCAGAAGGTACTGGTGCAATGTATGCGATTATTGGTTTAGACAATGAAGCGATTATCAATGCATGTAAACAAGCAGAGCAAGGTGAAGTGGTGTCTGCAGTAAACTTTAACTCACCAGGTCAAGTAGTCATTGCTGGAGCGAAAGAGGCAGTTGAACGTGCTGCTGCATTATGTAAAGAAGCGGGCGCAAAACGAGCTTTACCATTAGCGGTAAGTGTTCCTTCACATTGTGCATTAATGAAACCAGCTGCTGATCAATTAGCTGTAACACTTGAAGGGATTACGCTTAATGCGCCAGCAATACCAGTATTAAATAACGTAGACGTTAAAGCGGAAACAGAAAGTGCAGAAATTCGTACCGCACTTATTCGCCAATTATATAGCCCAGTTCGTTGGACTGAAACCGTTGAGAAAATGGCACAAGATGGCGTAGAGGTTTTAGTTGAAATCGGCCCAGGTAAAGTATTAAACGGTTTAACAAAACGTATCGTAGCAGAATTACAAGCAACATCAGTAAACGATGTGGCATCATTAGATGCCGTTGAAGCATTATTAGCATAAAAGGGGATTAAGAATGCAAAATAAAATCGCATTAGTAACAGGTGCAACACGTGGTATTGGTCGCGCAATTGCAGAAGAATTAGCATCAAAAGGTGCATTTGTAATTGGTACCGCAACCTCTGAAAAAGGTGCTGATACCATTTCTGCTTACCTTGGTGATAAAGGTAAAGGTTTAGTATTAAATGTGGCAGACAAAGAAAGTATTGATGCCGTATTAGAACAAATTAAAGAGCAATTTGGTGATATTGATATTCTTGTGAATAACGCAGGTATCACACGCGATAACTTATTAATGCGTATGAAAGATGAAGAATGGTTCGATATTATGCAAACTAACTTAACTTCTGTATTCCATCTTTCTAAAGCAATGTTACGCTCCATGATGAAAAAACGTTTCGGTCGTATTATTACTATTGGTTCAGTGGTGGGTTCAATGGGTAACCCGGGTCAATCTAACTATTGTGCAGCAAAAGCGGGTTTGATTGGCTTTTCTAAAGGTTTAGCGAAAGAAGTGGCATCACGTGGCATTACTGTAAACGTGGTAGCACCTGGCTTTATCGCAACAGATATGACTGAAGTGCTTACTGAAGAACAAAAAGCAGGTATTCTTGGTAATGTACCGGCTGGCCGTTTAGGTGAACCAAAAGATATCGCAAAAGCGGTAGCGTTTTTAGCTTCTGATGATGCAGCTTATATTACGGGTACCACATTACATGTGAATGGCGGCTTATATATGAGCTAACCCTTTAGGGCATATATATCGGGGATTTTGTCTATAAAATATAGCAAAGCAGTTTAGTTAATGATAAAATCCCAATCGCAATGTAACTTTTTCTCTGTATGTGTTTTTACATTGCCTATTTTTTTGTGGTGCGACCACCTAAGAAATAGTTGCAACTTTATCAAAAATGCATACACTAACCGCTCTTAAATGAGTTAAAACAACAATAGGAAAAACAAATGAGTATTGAAGAACGCGTGAAAAAAATCATCGTTGAACAATTAGGTGTTAAAGAAGAAGACGTAAAACCAGAAGCTTCTTTCGTTGAAGATTTAGGTGCGGACTCTTTAGATACAGTTGAATTAGTAATGGCTTTAGAAGAAGAATTCGATATCGAAATTCCTGATGAAGAAGCTGAAAAAATCACAACTGTTCAATCTGCGATTGACTACGTTCAAAACAATCAGTAATTTTTAAGTTGGGCGATCTTTTAGGTCGCCTAATTTTTTCTTTAAATTTCTTTTTTAAATTCGTTATCTTTAAATAAAACAAGATATACCTCAATCTCTTAAATTTCTGACCGCACTTTTCTTTTTTTAATCTTTCTCAGATTTGCTTTTATTATCTAGCTCCCTTATTTTTTGATTTAAAACAAGGTTTGTCTTAAAATTACTTATTATGAGTTAATTTTGATGCTAGTATTTGGTCAAAATTTTTTCTAATTAACCATAAAATGATTCGGAGTATCTTATGGATTTTCTAATGAACCTAGGTGAAGGTAGCCAGTTTGCTATTCAGCTTGCTATTGTTCTTATCTGTTTGTTTTACGGAGCAAAAAAAGGTGGTATCGCACTGGGTATGCTTGGTGGGGTAGGCTTAATTGTTCTTGTTTTCGGCTTTGGTATTGAACCAGGTAAGCCAGCTATCGATGTGATGTTAACCATCCTTGCGGTGGTGGTCACATCGGCAACATTACAAGCCAGTGGTGGTTTAGATGTCATGTTACAAATTGCGGAGAAAATGCTTCGTCGTAACCCGAAATATGTCAGTATTTTGGCTCCGTTTGTAACCTGTTTCTTAACCATTTTATGTGGTACAGGTCACGTGGTTTATACCATGTTACCAATCATTTATGATATTGCGATCAAAAATGATATTCGTCCTGAACGTCCAATGGCTGCAAGTTCAATCGCTTCTCAAATGGGTATCATTGCATCACCTGTTTCTGTGGCTGTAGTAACTTTAACCACATTCTTAGTGAATGCTAAAACACCATTAGCAGGTTTTGATGGTTATTTAGATTTATTAAAAATTACCGTCCCTTCAACCCTTTGTGGTGTATTAGCTATCGGTATTTTCAGTTGGTTCCGCGGTAAAGATTTAGATAAAGACCCAGAATTCCAAGAGAAATTAAAAGATCCAGAATTCAAAAAATATGTTTATGGTGATAGTACATCATTATTAGACAAAAAATTGCCACAATCTAGCTGGAATGCGATGTGGATCTTCTTTGGTGCAATTTTAGTGGTAGCGGTATTAGGTTACTTTAAAGATTTACGCCCAGCCTTTGAAAAATCAGCACCAGCTCAAGTGGTTGAAATTGTTTCTGCCGATAAAGCAGTGAAATCTTTCAATGTTAAAGACGGTAAAATTGTTGCATTAGCAAAAGATGGTACATTAGTACTTGATGTTAAAGAGAGCAAGGCAAAAGCAAAAACAGCCTACAATAACGTTGCAATTTATAACGATAAAGGCGAAGTCGCTCAAACAATTACCGCTCAAGATAACAATGTTGTCATCACTGCGGGTGATAAAACTGAAACTATCGATAACGCTGCAATCGTATTAAAAGACACCGCGAAGAAAAAAGTGAATTTAAGTATGGTTCACGTTATTCAAATCTTCATGCTATTAGCGGGTGCATTAATTGTTATCTTTACGAAAACTGATGCAGGTAAAATCAGTAAAAATGAAATTTTCCGTTCAGGTATGATTGCGTTAGTGGCCGTATTCGGGATTTCTTGGATGGCAGAAACTATGTTTACTGTTCACACACCAATGATGAAAGCAGCACTTGGAGATGTAGTAAAAGCGCATCCTTGGACTTACGCCGTGATGTTGTTATTAATTTCTAAATTCGTAAACTCACAAGCGGCAGCATTAGTTGCATTCGTTCCACTTGCTTTAGGTATCGGAGTTGATCCAGCTGTTATCTTAGCCTTTGCTTCAGCTTGTTACGGTTACTACATTTTACCAACTTACCCAAGTGACCTTGCAGCAATCCAATTCGACCGTTCAGGTACAACACATATCGGTAAGTTTGTAATTAACCACAGCTTTATTTTACCAGGCTTAATCGGTGTAATCACTTCATGTATCTTTGGTTACATTTTCACAAGCTTGTTTGGTTATCTATAATTAACTCACTGATAAAAGAAAAGGCTATTCGTTTGAATAGCCTTTTTTATTACGCTTCCCAGCGTTTAAAAATAAGCGAGGTATTAACGCCCCCAAAAGCAAAGTTATTATTCATAACATAGTTTGTTTGAATTTGTCGGCCATCACCTTGAATGTAATCTAATTTACCACAACGTTCATCAATATTGTCTAGGTTAATAGTTGGGGCAAACCAGCCATCACGCATCATTTCAATTGAGAACCATGACTCTAATGCACCACAAGCACCTAGGGTATGTCCTAAATAGCTTTTTTGTGAGCTAAGTGGTATTTTTCCAAACACAGCTTCCGTTGCGAGCGTTTCTGCGATGTCGCCTTGTTCAGTGGCCGTACCATGGCCATTTACATAACCTACTTGATCTGGAGATAACTGTGCATCTTTTAAGGCTAACTCCATGCAGCGTTGCATAGTATCTTTTTGTGGACGAGTTACATGAGCACCATCACTATTGGCACCATAGCCAACAATTTCTGCAATGATATTGGCACCACGAGAAAGCGCATGTTCCAGCTCTTCTAATACAAAAATGCCCGCACCTTCACCAATCACTAATCCATCACGATCTTTATCATAAGGACGAGGTGTTTGTTTAGGGTGAGCATTGTTTCTACTTGCCGCATAAAGAGAGTCAAATACATAAACTTCAGATGGGCAAAATTCTTCAGCACCGCCAGCAAGCATCATTGGGATTAAACCATGTTTAATTGATTCATAAGCATAGCCAATACCTTGGCTACCAGAAGAACAAGCACTAGAAGTCGGAATGATGCGGCCAGTTAGGCCAAAGAAAATGCCAATATTAGCTGCAGTGGTGTGAGGCATCATTCGTACATAGGTATTGGCATTAAATCCATCTGATTTTCCGGTCATGAGAAGTTCTGCTGCATCTCTGACATCATTTGTTGAGCCAGTAGAAGAGCCACAGGCAACACCCATTGTTCCTTCTTTTAAATAAGGTAAAATGATCCCATTCTCATCTAATAGATTAGCACTTGCTAAGGCGAGTTCAGCGGCTTCAACAGCAAATTGAGAGACACGGCCTAAACTGCGAAGTTGTTTTCTATTCCAATGGGCAGGAGGGTTGTAATCATGGATTTCAGCACCGAGATTTGCACCTAACTCAGGATAACGTTCAGCCCATTCAGTTTTCGCTTGAACTGCATTTTGTTTGCGTTGAAAGGCAGCTTTTACGTCTTCCCATGTTTTTCCAAAGGCAGTGACCGCACCAATACCTGTAATGACAACTCGTTTCATTTTTTTATCTCAATTATTCATTATTAGACTAGTACAAACAATTTTGTACTGTAAATGTTTTAGCAAAGCCCGCCGTTTACGGCGATAACTTGGCGAGTAATATAAGCTGCTTTTTCGTCCATCAGAAAATCTACGGCATGCGCAACTTCTTCCGGGCTTCCCATTCTTGCCGCTGGAATCATTTTTAAAATTTCATCAATTGGAAGATTTTCATCTAAGATATCCGTATCAATAAGGCCTGGAGCCACACAGTTTACCGTGATCTTGCGTTTGGCGAGTTCGACGGCGAGTGCTTTTGCTGCACCAATAATACCGGCTTTAGAGGCACTATAGTTGACTTGACCTCTATTGCCAATTAACCCTGATACAGATGTGATACAGACGATTCGCCCCGCTTTACGGCGTCGGATCATTGGCATCATAATGGGATGGAGAACATTATAAAATCCATCTAAATTCGTGCGTAAAACAACATCCCAATCTTCATCAGTTAGAGCAGGGAATGCATTATCTCGTGTTAATCCGGCATTGAGCACAACGCCATAATAAGCACCATGAGATTCAACATCCGCAAGTAGTTTTTCAGCTGTTTCGTTTCGATGACTAACATCAAATTGTAATACGCGAGCTTGACGACCTAATTCTCGAATTGATTGTGCGACCTCTTCAGCTTCTTCGATGCGACTGCGGCAATGAACCACAATATCAAAACCTGATTGTGCAAGGCGTAAGGCGATGGCTTTACCGATACCTCGGCTTGAGCCTGTAACTAAAATGGTTTCACTCATTTTTTATTCCTGTGATACTTGTGGTCTGAAAACGTTTAATGCACCTTCCACTAAAGGTTGCTGATTAGAAAGATCGATTAGCGTACAGTCAAAAACACCAAATCCTGTTGCGTCTTCAATAGAACGTTTAATTTGAATTTGTAATAAACTTCCGACTGAGATATCTTGGCGATGTAATGTCAGTTTTCTTGAGCCGATCCAATAGCCTAATCCAATAGGTTGACCCGCTTTTACACATTTACATCCCGCCCATGCTGCTACGCCTTGAGCTAAGATTTCAGCGCCCATATAAGTAGCCAATTTACCGTCTTTTAAGAGCAGGCAATCTGGTTTTACGGTCATCTCCGCGATCAAATAATCTTCGCCAAATTCAGTAATTTTATCTAGCATGACCATTTCCCCACTATGAGGGATTAATGGTGAGATATCAGTAATAGGACAGGTTAAATCAATCATTCACTTCCCCTAAAATAAGTACTGAATTATTCCCACCAAAAGCGAAAGAGCTACTTGCACCAATGCGTCTGTCGGATTTCCAATGACTCATGTGATCAGTAATGGCAATCGGTGGCATTTTTTCATCGGTTTGTTCATCCCATAATTGTGCAGGGAGTTTACCTGTTGGGTTAAAAGTGCGGTCAATAATCCCCCATAAAATAGCGGCCTCAACAGCACCCGCAGCACCTAGAGTGTGTCCTGTATAAGGTTTTGTTGTTGTACAAGGCGTATTGTGACCAAAAATATGGTGAATGGCTAAGGCTTCCATCTGATCATTATGAATGGTGCCTGTGCCATGCAAATTAACCCAATTGATGGCTTCTGGTGCAAGTTTTGCCAAGTTTAATGCGTTTTGGAAAGCTTTAATCGCACCTTCACCTTCGGGATGTGGTGAGGACATATGATAAGCATCACTGCTGGCGCCATAGCCTAATAGCGCAATATTATGATCATCTAATTTTTCTTTACTCATCACGAATACAGCGGAACCTTCACCTAGATTGATACCTTGGCGATTAGCAGAAAAAGGATTAGTTTGTTCAGCAGATAAAACGGAGAGAGAGTTAAAACCAACTAAGGTTAATAGCGATAAAGTATCGACGCCGCCGCAAATTACCGCATCGCATAAATTCGCATTCAATAAGCGAGCTGCACTAATTAATGCCTTCGCACCTGATGTACAAGCAGTTGAAATGCCATAGATAAGATTGGTTAAGCCATATTGATGGGCAATAAAATCAGCCGGAGCAGAAAAATATTGTTGTTGTTGATTAAATTCAGCACCGGACCAATCTTCATGTTCTGCGGCATATTTAAATACAGGTAAATTTTCATCTACACCCGTGGTAGATGTGCCGATAACTACTGCAATACGGTGACGACCAAAACGTGAGATAGCTTGCTGAATCGTTGGTTCAATTTGTTCTAAGCTGTGCCAGAGTAATTGATTGTTTCGGCTGTGATGTTTTTGGGGTAAATCAGCTGGAAATGCACGCAAGGGTGTGTTGACTTCACCCAGCGTATTATATTTACCCTGTAAGCCATTTTCTTGGAAATGCTTGTTAGAAAAAGTCAGTGGCGAGTCACTACCTTCTAATAAAGTTTGAATATGTTGAGATAGACTATCGCCAATACTACTCAAAATGCCTGGTTGAGAAAGAAATAATTGCACAGAGATTCCTAATTGTTAAGTTCTTCAATTTGCCAACGACTGCCATCTGCTAGCTGAATAAAATATTGATTTGATTGTTTGTGAACGTTCCATAAAAAACGACCATTTTGCTGGTAAATCGCCGTGTTTTGTTGATGCGATACATCCACATTTATTAATATTAAGTGTTTTGCATCGGGTTGTTGTTCTGTAAATGCAGTTGCCAGTGCTAAGAACAAACCTTGTGCTTGTTTATTTGGCATCACAAAGCCGTCATTTTTCCAGCCTTGTTTCGTTAATAATAATCGAGCAATAGGTGAGCCTAGCGGATCGGTTTGAACCCATCGCCATTGTTCAGGCTGGAACTGAACAGTCAGCAAGCTTGTTTGTTTAACTTGTTGTTCTGCAAGTTGCTCTACTTTAAAGGTTCGGCTATCTGTTTTTACTTCCGGTAATGCTTCAATATTAGGTAAAGTTGAGCAAGCTGTTAGTAATGTTAATGCCCATAATAAAAGGTATTTTTTTATCATAAAGTGCGGTCATTTTTATGCATTTTTTAGCGCATGAGTTTTAATGTGGTTAAAAGACTTATTATAACACCAATACTGACACTTATACCAAATGTCGCAACTGCTGGTGTGGAGCTAATGGCGAGCAGTAAAAATGAGATTAATGTGGTACAAGCGGCCAATGTCAGTGTAATGCGTTTATGAGATGGCTCTTCATGTACGGTTTTCATATAAACGGCATAGTCAATACCAATGGCCGAAACCAGTAATAATCCAAACATTGAAAATAAACCAATAGGCAGGCCTATCCAACCAAAAATAGCGATCGTTCCTAAGATTGAGATACAAGGAATGAATAAGATTCGAATACTTGTTTTGGTTTCAAATACTTTCCATAAAAGCAATCCAGCAATAACAAAAGAAATAATTTTTAGCCAGGCAGCTTGCTCTTTTGCTTCTTTAAAAGCTTGATTTAAATAAGCTCGTTTATCTTGCCAGAAAATATCTCGATTATTTGCCAATGCTTGCATTGTTGCACTATCCGCTTGAGATATTTTTATGATACTTGCCACCTGGTTAGGGGCTAGTTCACCTAAATAAAGCATCTTCCACGCTTGTCCAAGTTGCGTATTAAGCGCTTCAGATAACGTCAAGGGTTTACCTTGAGAAAGTGCGGTCAAATTTTGCTGAATTTTTTCATTTGGCACGCCAATATCATTTAATACCGCATAATCATCAGCATAAATATGTTGAAGGTGTTCTGCGAATTGTTTCTGTTCTGCGAGGGGCAAAATCCACTGGCTTAATGATTTAAATGTGATGTTACGTTGAGCTAATTGCTTGCTTAACTTCGCATCTTTTTCAAGTAGTAACGCCTCATTTTCAGCCGTCAATAAAAAATATTGGCTTCCTAAATCAACCCCAGTGAGCTCACCGATAGTTTTGGCTTCATTTAACATGGATTGAGGCATGGAGACCCATTGTCGGATATCGTCATACCATGAGGATTTAATCCCGCCTCCTAAAACTAAAAGAGAGATAATAAGGAATGTACCTTTATTAAAGCGTTTGTTTGCAAAGGTATTTAATCCTTTTTGTATGAGATTAAATGTTCTTCTTTCGGGTAATAGTGTGGTTGGCTGATACCGATAAAATAAATAGGGTAAGAATAACTGGGTCGCAAGTAATGCAGTAATCAAGGATACAGCCGAAAAAAGAGCAGTTTGCTGCAAGATAGGCAGATGGGTAAAGGCAAGTAGTCCATACCCAAGTAAGGTAACTAACAAGCTGATGAAAAACGTAAAACGCAATTTTTGCATCGCAAGAAGGGGCAACCATTTTCGGTCAAAAAGGGATCCTGCAAGCCAGTGAAGAGGAAAGTCAATTAATACACCGACGAGACTGGTCCCAATAACAAGGGTGAGAATATGAATTTGACCAAATCCCCACACCGTTGCTACAACACCTGAAAGCATCCCAATTAGAATAGGCAAAAATAACCATAAAATACGAGGAGTGCGAAAGACAATCAGTAATAATAATAACGTTAAGCTCACGCCGAGTACGCTCATTAATGTACTTTCTTTTTCGGCTTTTTGTTTTGCATCAGCGGCAAACAATGCACTACCCGTAATTTTAAATTGGGCACCTGATCGAGTGAGATATTGGCGATTTTCTGTCAGAAGTGCGGTTAAATTTTCTGATGGATTGATGAAATCATTTTGTTGCAGTTCAGCACGTAATAAAACCCAAGTCATATTATCTTGGTTGACCGTGAGCATGCCATTTTCGGCGTGCCATTGCACATTACCTTGTTGTGTTTGCTGTGCAAAACGTCCAAAACCAAGCCAATCTTGTTCTAGTGAAAGTAAATTATTTCGCTTAAATGGGTTGACGATGTCCTCCGCATATTGCTGAAAATAGCCTTTAGGATCGTTAATCAACTGTTCACGAACAGTTTGTGGCAAAGTAGCAAATGCGACAAGCTGAATATCTTGTTGTAGCGCTGTAAGATTAGGCTGAATGCGATCGGTAATATGAGAGAAAAGTTTACTGTTACGCCATGTTTGCGCAATATGGTCAGTCAGCTGAAAAGCCTGTTTTTCATCAGCATGTCCGATAAGTGCAATAATTTGGCTATTTAACTGTTTTTCTTGCTGTTGATCAGCGAGAACTTGAACATCCACCCATTCTTGTTGAGAGGGGAGTAATGTGTGTAAATCTGTTTGTAGCCAATTTCCTTGTTTGACAAAATAGCCAAACAAGAGGGAAACAAACAAGATAAATACAGCATATAACAAGGAAAGTGCGGTTGTTTTTTTCATCTTTTACAATCGTTTATTCCAGCGCTGAACGGGCAAACTGACTTAATGACTGATTAAGCTGGATTTGTTTAAATTCAATTTGTGTGCGATCGCCTTGTTTTTCATTTAAGGTTAATTTTTTCACAGTTTGATCGCCTGAAATATCAATAGTTGTGAAGATTTGCTGCATTAATAATGAATTAGGCGTTAAGGTCAGTTGCCATTGGTTAGCGTTACCGGATAATGCAAAATCAAACTGAGATTTGAGCCCATCAATATTGCCGGATAACAACCCTAAAAAAAGACCAATTTGCTCGTTTTGCCCAACATTACCGCTATTCACCCACTGAGTTCCATTCCATTGTTGAATCCCGTTAGGCGTGACTCTTAAGCTGTTATTAAACGGTTTTTTAAGCTGCCATAATAGCCCTTTTTGAGCTAACAAAGCGAATTGACCTTGCATTTCAATTGGCTTGTTTAATGCCTTTAAATAGCGATGTTGGATAAAGTTTCCTTGAACACTTTGAGGTTGCTGAAGTTGTTTAACTAAATCAGCTTCAGAAAAAGCGAAGCTTACGCTGCTTAGGAACAAACCTAAGATGAAGATCATCAATCGCATTATTATTCCCCTTCAGATACAAAAGTAGGATGAGTTTTGACCGCACTTTGCCAACATGGTGGTGTTTGTAATTGCATTTCGCGTGTTTGCATACTAACGGCTACTTGGGTGGTACTTGCCGTGGTTAATTTTTGATTGGTTTTAGCATCAAAAATAACATAATCAATGCGCAAACAAGTTTCATATTCGACTACTTTTAATTCAATTCGGATTTTTTGACGAAATAATGCTGGGTTAACATATTTAATATTAAGTTGAACGATTGGCCAACCAAACCCTTGTTTTTTCATAACATCATAGGTATAGCCAATTTCCTCTAGGAATTGACAGCGTGCCATCTCAAGGTATTTGACGTAATGCCCATGCCACATAATATCCATCGAGTCGACATCAAAGAATTGCACTTCGAATTCAGAATTATGACGGCAAAAAACATGTTTTTTCATTTTTTATCATTCCAAAAGTTATAAAAGTTAAACCAAAGTAGAGGATTTTCTGCACATTCTTTGGCAAGTAAGTCTGCATATTGTTGCATGACTTGTTTAATATTTTCTTCTCGCGCTTTGCCACGCCCGCTAATTGGGGGAGAAAAACGGCGCAATTTCATTCGATATTGTCCTTTTTCTTTAAGGCAAAAAATTGTATTTAAAGGTGCTTTTAAAATACTTGCAAATAGCCACGCACCTTGAGGGAATTCAGCATAATGGCCAAGGAAGTTGACTGATTGTGTTTTATCGCCACGGATAGGTACGCGATCAGCCGCAATCGCAATCCATTCACCTTGCTCTAAGCGTTGAGAAAGCTCTAACATTTTTTGCGCATCTAAATCTTCAACTTGAATAAGGGGTAAGGCATCTGCACCGGCTTCAACTAATGCTTTATTAAAAGCTTCAGCATTTTTGCTATGTACTAATACATTCAAATGAAAGTTTTTGTGTTGTCCGCTATCGACTAATGCTCGACAAATCTCGATGTTACCAAAATGCGAGCAAACAAGAATCTGACCTCGTCCACCTTGATCTACATCGCCATATAAATTATCAGCATCATCGACAATTAAATCCGTGTAATGGATTTTCCGCTGCCAAACCGCAAAATTGTCGCAAATGATTTCACCAAAAAAGAGAAACTGACGAAATACAGAAAATGAGGGTAAATGACAATGTGGAAACTGTTGTTTGAGACGGTGTTGGTAAGTTTTAATATTATTTCGCGCTTCTTTTGCCGTGAGATAAAAATAACAAACCACCACAAATGTGGCGATTTTAATTAACCATAATGGGCAATATTTCACGATTAATCGCGTGATATTTAAGAAGAACGCATTCCCTCGCTCAGATTGTTTCGCCCAATGTTGGCTATTCTCAGTTGATTGATTCATAGCGGCTTTCCGGTTAATAAGCGTTTTAACATCCCAAAAAATAAATACATGTGCATTTTACTGATTAACACATTGTCTTTCCAAGCATTGAAATGTGAGACACCATTTTTATCGTAGGAAACGGGGGAGTCAACCCAAATTAATGGTATTTGGTACCAGTGAGCCTTGATGAGAATTTCGATATCAAAATCCATGCGGTTTCCGACATGTTCATTATCGAGAATTTCAATGGTGCGATTTAATGGATACAAGCGAAAGCCACACATGCCATCTTTAATATCGAGAGAAAGCGTGTGAATGGCATTCCAAAAATCTGTAATTTTTCTCCCATAAAGTCGGGATTTAGGCGCATCATCACCATAGATGGGTTTACCACAAATAAGTGCGGTCGGATTTTCAAGCATTTTTTGTTGCATTGAAAGGGCATCAATCAGATTGTGTTGGCCATCTGCATCCACTTGCAAGGCATGTGTAAATCCTTGCTCAAATGCTAATCTAAAACCTACTTTCATCGCGCCACCTTTACCTTGATTTTGTGGGCAATAATGAATATGTAGGTTGTCTTTTTCTGAAAGAGAAGCTAATGATTTTTTATGCTGTTCAGATGATCCATCATCAACCACTAATACAGGTAAATTTAGCTTGTGTAATTGGTTAATTACATTGCCAATTTTGTCAGAATGATTGTAGTGCGGGATAATCGCAATAAGTTTCGGTTCCATCATAGCAAGTTAAAATTGTTCTTCTTTTTCATGTAAAAATATGGCATCAAAATCTGCTCGACTAATCTTGAATTGGCTATTACGTGGCAATTTGTTAGTAAATCGCCAAAAGCGTGGTAAGCCTGAATGTTCCTGGGTTTTACTTAAATGGAGCCGGAGTTGTTTTAATAATTCAGCCCGTCCTTTTTGTAGATAAAAGGAAATGCCTTCTTCCTTCAATTCAACCCAAGCAGCAGGGCGTAAATGATTAGGGTGTTGTGCAACATAGCAATCTCGAATATAAGGGTGTTTCAGTAGGTCTTGTTCAATTCGAACTAGAGAAATACGCTTATCGCCAAATTTAACGATGCGATCAATGCGTCCTAATAAGTTAAATTGATTACCGATGATTTCAACACCATCTGCTGTTTGCTCACGCTGTTCAAGCCAAGGTGATTCAACCCATAACGCATTTTCTTCATTTACCCCGATTTTAGTTACGGGTGTAGGGGTCCAAAGCCCGGCTTGTTCACGAAACGCAATGACGCCCGTTTCTGTACTACCATAGCCTTCAATGGTTTTAGTTTTAAGCTTGGCGCGCATGGCTGTTGCGGTTTCTTCTGGCAGCATCCCACCTGAAGATAGAATGCCTAAAATACGACATTGATGAAGTTGAGGTTCATCTAAATTTAAATGGGTCAGTAATGCAGGGCTACTAACCCAAATAGACTGTTTCGCAATAAGGCTTTCTGCAATCATATATTCTGGATAAGGGAGCTGTTTGCGGCCAATTGACCAGCCCATTGTCAGCGGTAACATGACTCGATAGGATAGACCATAGTGGTGCTGTGCAGAAACGCTTGAGACAATATGGATGCCATTTCCTTCCGGGAAAGGAAGTGACTGACTGATTGCTTCAGATTCTTGCCACATTTTTTCAGCTGTTTTCACCATGATTTTAGGTTGTCCACTACTTCCTGATGTTTTTAGCCAAATTTCAGTTTGACAATGTTTATCAATGAAGAAATCTTTTTTATCAACAACTTGTGAAATGCCGTAAGTGTTGAATTTATTGTCATCAAATAACATATCAGCATTATCACGAATCCATTCTTGATTTTCATCGAGAAGATTAGGTGGAAGCAAAATTCGGGTTTTAGCATCAAAACAGGCAAGCATTGCACAGGCATAGTTTGCGGCATCCTCAAACCAAAATGCTGCACTTTGAATATTATCTTGTTGGAGTTGTTGGCTGATTTGTTGACAACGATAAGTAAAATCTTGCCAGCGCCATTCTGGATTTAATGCAATAAGTGAGTTAGGTTGATGTTTATTCATAGTGATTCCGTTTTACGCGTTGACGAATGAGCCATTCAATACTCATAACTAGGCCCATAATAATGTAAGAAATAACCCCAGTATAAATTGCCCAATATTCTAATAAGTTAAATGCAATAAAGAGCGTTGAAAGCAAAATATTTAAACAAAATACACTGCACCAGACTTGGGTTACTCGGCGAGTATATTGAATAGCTTGAGTATTGAGATTAGGCGTTTGTAAACGAGCTAATCTTTCAACCAATGATTGAGATTGGAATAGACTTCCGCCAAATAACACCAACATAATGCCATTCATTAAAATAGGGTACCAATACATCATATCGAGTGAGCGTTGCCACCCCACAAGGAATAATAGGATAGCCATGCTTAATGCAAAAATTCTTTGCCCCTTATGCGGGTGTATTAGGCTTTTAATCAACCATAATAAACTCATCACATAAGGTAACGTATGCAAGAGTTGGTCTGCTTGAAAGAAAAGCCAAATAATCGGATAAGCTATGGCTGTTAGCGCAAGCAATATATTAACAATCAGTAGGATGATCTTCATGCTCTATGATGGCTAATCCAGTACAGCAAGTTTCATTATTGGCAAGTAATTGAAATGCCATTCTATTTTTTGATGAATCCCATTTTAATTGAATATCAAAGCGATCATTCGGCCGTAAGAATGTTTGATACTTCAGCTTATCGAATGAACGAATAATGACTTCTTTACCAAAAAATGCCTTTATTTTTTCCGAAATCCATTGTAATTCAATGACGCCAGGGACTAATGGAAATTCAGCGAAGTGATCTTTTAGATACACTAAATCAAGTGGCACAATACCGGTTGAGATTTGTGAATTTTCATTTTTGCTTTGTTCAAGCCAAATCGCATCCTTACAGGTTTCTAAACAAGTGCGGTTAAATTCCAGCTTATTTATTTTTGACTGACTATTACGTGGTAATTGATAAGTAAATCGCCAGAAACGAGGGATGGCTGCTTTTTCTTGAGAATGCTCTAAGAAAAGTTTTAGCTTATGAATAAGCGCTCTTCGACCTTTCTCTCTAAAAAATTGAATACCTTGTTCAGTTAAACCAATCCAGGCGGCAAGACGAGATTTCTCAGGATGTTGAGCAATATAACAATCTTCAATAAATTCGTGTTTATTCAATGCCGTTTCTACGCCTAATAAGGAAATTCTTTTATCTCCTATTTTGACGATGCGATCTGCTCGTCCTAATAAACGGAAACCGTTTTCTTCAAACTCAACCACATCTGCGGTTTGCTCACGCTTAGCAAGCCAAACCCCTTCAATCCATAACTCGCCTTGCTCATTGCTGCCAAGTTGGCTATTAGGTAATTGTCGCCAAAGGGAAATATCATCCCGAATAGCAATTGGACCCGTCTCCGTGCTGCCATAAATTTCGATAACAGGATGATGAATTTTGGCTCTAATTTGCTCAGATAGCTCTTCAGCTAGAGCACCACCAGAAGAAATAATCCCCACAATATTTTCAGAAATTTTCATTTGTTGCCAATCTATGCCTGAAAGCATTGCTGGGCTGCTCACAATTACAGCTGATTGTGATTGATTCGCTTCTTGCATGACACATTCTGGATAGAAAAGTTGTTTTCGACCAATTTGCCAGCCGTTAACCAGTGACATCATAATATGTACGGTTAAGCCGTAAATATGCTGAATGCTTACAGTGCTAATTGCCGTAATGTTATTTCCGGCAGGGAATGGTAAACCTTTGGCTAATACTTCTCCGCCTAACCACATTTGTTCTGCTGTTTTAATGATGGTTTTGGCTTCACCTGTGCTACCTGAGGTTTTCAACCAGATTTCACTTTGGTTACTAAAGTCAAAGAGCGGTCGATTTTTAGCAACATTTTCCCAATCTTGTGTGATGCCAAATTGAGAGATTTGCTCGCATTTTTCGAGTTCAATATCACGATCAGTAAGCCAAAGTTCAGAATTCTCATTTGCCCACTGAATACTTTCTTCAGTGAAATTAGGTGGGAAAAGAACACGAACATTAGCATGCCAAGCACCTAGCAGTAGGCATGCCAATGTTGCACCATCTTCTAGCCATATCGTAACGGATCGAAGTTGACGCTGTTGCAATTCAGCTGAAATTTGAAACGCTCGGCACTCAAAATCAGCATAGAGCCAACTTGGGTGCTGAGCAATAAGAGAAGTCGGTAAGTAAGGTGTCATTATTGTGCGTTTTGACTAAGTTTTAGAACCGCCTGAACCACGTCATCTACAGTACGCACATTGCGGAAATCTTCCGCTTGAAGTTTATGCCCTGTTTTACGTTTAATATGATCGATTAAGTCGATAGCATCAATACTATCGATCTCTAAATCTTCATAAAGATTCGTTTCCGGCTTAATTCTTTCTGGTTCAATCTCAAATAAAGATTCCAGAGCTTCCGTTAATAAATCTCTGATTTCCTGTTCAGTCATGAATTATGCCTCACCTTTTTGTGTACGAATAAAGTGAGCAAGTGTTGCTACGCTTTCAAAGTGATCTCTTAATTGAGTTTGTTCACCATCTAATTGTAGACCAAATGTTTTTTGAACAGCTAAGCCTAATTCTAAGGCATCAACTGAATCTAAACCTAGCCCTTCAGATGAAAAAAGAGGCATGTCAGTTTCAATATCGTCGATACTGATGTCTTCTAATGCCAGGCTATCAATGATAAGTTGTTTTAATTGTTGTTCAAGTTGCATTATTGCGATCCTTTTTGTGAGGTTTGAGAATTAAAATAATCTTCTAAATATTTCGTTAAACGACGAGATGCCATCGGGATAGATTGATTTTCTATCCATTCTTGTGGATCGATATCATCGCCAACGAACAATTCATAATGAATTTGTTTGTCTGGTATTTTATACCATGGATGACCTTTTTTTAGGCTTAATGGATTCATCCTGATCGTGACAGGGGTAATGACTTTTGCACTACGTAAACCAATTGAAACAGCACCGCGATTTAATTTGATGATGCCATCCCAGCCAGTTCTTGTTCCTTCTGGAAACAATAAGAGACTCTCTTGTTGCAATACACGCTCACAATGATCCAAGAGTTCTAGAGACTCGGTATTGGGGATAAAACCACAAGCGAGAATTTGATTCCTCATCGTGGGATTGTGTAAAAGATCTTTTTTCACAATACAGTTAAGTGAAGGCGCTTTACTGAGAATCAGTACTACATCAAGTAGAGATGGGTGATTGACCACAACTAATTGACCTGGACGTCCCAATTTTTCAAACCCTTGATAAGTCACTTTTAAAGCACCCGCACAAGACAGGTAACGAATAAAATAATACCAAATTCCGCCAACAAAACGACGAACTTTTAACTGGGTAGATAAATTAGCGTGCTTTCCTTTTTGGGCAAAAGGAAGTAAAACGAGTTGTAATAGTGTGCCTGCCACAGCCCAAAATAAAAAGGCAATGGCGGTAGCCAGCCAACGTTTAAGAAAATCTAATTTTTCTGCCATAGCCAAGTTCCATTTGAACTACTCGGTGTGTGCCAAGTGCGACTTTCAAGATATTGGTGAGAAACCCAAGTTAGTGCATTATCGGTAACATCATGATTAAAAGGGGAATCTGTAAGCGTTAATTGATATTGCTCTCCTTGAGTGACGATTAAAGCCAAAGCATAACCTAAAGGTGTACGAATGACAGGTTGAGCATTATATTTTGCTTCAAGCGGCGATTCAGCAATAACAACAAGCACTTTTTCATGCCCTTCATTAAGCAATAATGTCGCTTCTAATAGTGCGGTTTCAAGGTTGTCCACTCGAGCCATAATCGAAGTGGTTTCTGATTTAACTTGACGTAATTCAGACCATTGTCCAATTAATGCATTATGAACTGAGAGACTAAAAGAGGTGGGAGAAACCTCCCCCTCTTTTAATAAGGAATGCCACAACGCAAAATTACGATTCATTTCACTGTTTGATGAGGCATAAACCACAGGCATATCTGCATTTTCTCCTACCAAATCCCACGCAGCCTCAAAAAAAAGACGGGCTGAGTCACTTAAACGACGGCGTTTTAGCGGGGGTAAAAAGGATAATTTAGGTGCAAAGTCTTCAAATGTTTCACATTGATTTCGCAAATAAGCATAGCCTTGTTTCCAATCATCTGCGGTTAGCGATTTATTGCAAACAATATTCCACCCTTGAAGTGAGAAAGAGAAATTACAGATTTCAGTCATGTTATATGGTTAAAAATTAATTGTTTTTGAATAATTCATTAATCATTAAATCTGTTTGGCCTTGTAAACCAACTTGTTTTACACGATCGGCTTCGTCACCGCGATGTTTATAAGAAACAGATCCAAGAGAAAGTTTATTTGAATCTCTTAAATCTAATCTTGCTCTTGCAATAATTTTAGAGTTACCTTTTACGCTGAAGTGTAAAATATGGCTACAGCCCTCATCTTTTTTAACAAGTCTTGCTGTGATACGTTTTTGTTTTAAGCTTTTTGTTAAAGCCTCAACAATTTCATCTGGTGCTTTGCGAATAGAACCTTTTAAACATACTTCTTTAATATTTTTGCTTTCCACAGGTTTTACATCGTTGACACCTGAAGAACATGCGGAAAGAACAAATGAGCTAAATAAAAGTGAGGAAAGTAATAATTTCTTCATAAAATTGAAACCTTATTAATATTATAAATTATAATTTAAAGGTGAGATTTTACACTACTTCTATTCACAATAAAATAGTCACAGGACTGTTAAAATCTGGTATATTGTTTACCTCTATGTAATAAGAGAAATTATTTATTTCATTCAAATCACAAGGAGTCAAAATGAAATTAGTATCTAAATTGAGTATTGTTGCTGCGGCTATGCTTATGGCTGCTTGTGCGCCAAGAGATACAACGCATTACTATTCTATCCAGGATGCGTTAAATTCCCCTGAAGCAAAAGAAATCGTTGATCCATCGGTTAAGCTTTACTTTGGTAAATCTGCACCTGGTAAAGTAGTGAAAGCTGGTGTGGTGAGCAATAAGAAAACAAATGCGGCAAATAAAACAGATGAAAAATCTTGTCAGTGGGCGTTCCTTTCTACAGTGAAACAATTCCAAGATAGAGCAAAATCACAAGGTGCGAGCAAAGTCGGTAATATCGTCAGCTATTACAAAAAGAACACTTTCCAAAGTACAACGCAATATGAATGCCATGCGGGTAACTTAATGAGTGGTGTGGCATTAAAAGGCGATATTGTTAAGTAATTTTCTACCAAATAACACCTTAATTTATATAAATTAAGGTGTTATTTTTTGATTTGCGAGAGAAAGTCTAAGTTTTTAGACATTGAATTCTCAAGAGATAAGAGATTAAACTCTATTTCTGCATCTTCCTTATTTTTAGAAATAAGCCAAAATACGGCCCCTTCAGTTTGCTCAGAATGTTCACTTTTTTCTAGCGTCCAACCGATTAAGGCGGATGATATTTCATCATTTTCAAGATCCAATAAGGCGAGTTTTAGTGGTTGCCAAATGGTTTGGTGGTTAATCGCTAAAAATACGGAGTTGGCAGAGGTTTGCAAGGTTTGAGTGAGTTGAAATGTCGCCGCGTTATTAATATTCGCCATAAAATCTAAAGGACTAGGCACATTTTGTTCCATCAGTTGATGAAACATTTTATCGAACTTGCTCGGCGAATTAAAAAACGATCCTAAGTAAATTCCTGTATTTTCATTAATATAGGGTTTTAATGGTATCGCACCAAGTAAAGCGAGTTGAGTGAAACGGCTCAAACGACGAGCCTCGAGACCTTGTTCTTTGAGTCTCAGACGTAACGTTTTATCATCTACGCCATTGGCGATGAACTGATTAGTTTGTTTTATATAAAATGTCATTCACCCACCTTTAAAATCCATGCAATATTGCTACCGCCAAAACCTAGAAAATAATTTAAAAAGTGACCGCACTTCACATTAGTTTTTTGTAAGTGTTCGATTAAAAATGCGGTTTCTAATGCACCACTAGCACCAAGTGTATGTCCCATATAGGGTTTAACTAAAATGGTTTCGGTATTCGGGAAGCGTTCCTGTAAAACAGATTGTTCCATCTCATCGCTATTTCCCCCCACGCCATGCACTTTAATGCCTTGAATGTTTTCTATTTTTAGATTTGTTTTCGCTAAACAGTTGGTGAGTAATTGACGTAATGCTGCTTCGCTACTGTTGGTCAGGTTTTCATTATCTGTGATCGTTGTTATCCCCAATATTTCACATGGGAATGACTCGTTTTTTTCTGTTGAGAATGCGACACACCCAACGCCTTCGCCTAATACAATGCCCGTAGGATTGATGAAAGGCTGGTATTCATTGGCTTGTGATAATAGGTTCATGGATTGGAAATGTTCAAAAGTAAGACGATTAAACATCTCAAAACCAATGACCAAAGCCTTTTTATACATCCCAGCTTTCAGCATTTTGTATGCATAACCAATGGCTTGTGCTGAAGAGGTACAAGACGTGGCAAAACTAAATACTTCTGTCTGATAGCAATTTCCTAAATCTTCGGCGATGGCAGTAAGGTTATATTCTTTCGGTAATGCTTGATGATGAGCTACGCGCATTTCACAATCACTGATCATATAAGCGGTAGAACCAAGTAGAATAGGAATATTTTTTAGCTCAGATTTATCCCAACCAGCACGTCGCAAAGTGCGGTCAATTTCGAGGTCAATATAGTGATAGAGTCGTTCTAGTGACAACAGCGGTTCCTTAAATGCGTTGAAATAAGGAAAACTAAGCGGTTGGCCTAGCATATTAGAGGTTCTTAATCCGAGCTTTTCTGCAAATCGAGCAGAAACAGCGTTGATATAAACGTTCATTAGATTTTACTATGCTGTTCGCGGATAAATGCTGCAAGATCACGTACGTTCATCATATGTTTACGCACCATGCGATCACCCTGTAAACGTACACCAAAATGAGCCTGTAGTGCTACCACAACTTGCAACGCATCTAATGAATCTAATTGAATACGGCTTTGGTCTCCAAATAGCCATTCATCATCACTAATTTCGGCAGGATCAAATTCATCTTTTTCTGTTTCTTGCACGATGAGTTTTTTGAGTTCCAGCTCAAGTGCCGGTGCTTCCAGTGTAAAAGTATAAGCCATTAGAATCTCGCTTGTTTAGTTAATTGTCGTTGATAAATGAAAGTCGCTAAAAGTAATGTGATTGCCCCAAATCCACTTAATAAATAGAGTGGTTGTTGTATTTGGTTAAGGTGATAGTGATTTAATAATAAATTTTGGAAACCACTTAATGCCCAGCCCATAGGCGAAAATTGTGAAATAGTTTGCATGATTTCTGGCATTACATAAACAGGCACCATAATACCACCAGTGGCTGCCATGATAATGATGCCGCCTCCGCCTAACACGACCGCATGTTCCGTTGTTCTCGCTACCACGCTAATTAACAAACCATAGCCAAGTGCAGCAAGGCTTACTGCACTGGATAATACGATGTAAGGTAACCAACTTCCTGAAAGCGTAAATGCGGGCATATCAAGTGCAGGGAGGACAAAATAACCCAGCGCGACCATGCCGACAAATTGTAATTGGTTAATCAAAAAATAAGGAATTAATTTGGCAATAATCAAACTCAATGCAGAAGCCCGCGCCATGCGTAAACGAGTTAGCGTATTGGTCTGACGTTCCATTGCCATCACGTTAGATAGAGGAATCATAATAAAGAACATGCCAAAAATCAGCCAAGCCGGTACACTATGTTGTACGGAGCTTGGTTTGCTCACTTCCTTACCATGACGATTGACATAAATTTCTTGCCACAAATCTTTCGCGAGATAATCATTAATTTGAGCAAATTTGCTATCTAACTCTTTATTGATTTTATTCTGAATGTCTTTGATTGGTTTGCGTTTATTATTTTCTAACGTGATGTGATTATCAGCTAAATAGTCATTTAAACGCAGTTGAGAGTAATGTTTTTGCAATACACCTTTCACACCTAGTAGCCAACTGCGATCTACGCTAGGATTCAACCAAAGTTGTAAAGCCTGTTCTTCTGAAAGTGCGGTCTGTTTTTGATTAGGATTTAAAATTAGCAAGTCAAATTTACCCGCTTGTAAATCCGCTTGATATTGAGCTAATTCAGACAACGGAGCTTGTTTAACCGCAAGATTTTCCTTCTTGAGTTGAGTGAGGAAATCATCATTTAGCTGATTTTTTTCACTTAATAGCACAATCTCTGAACGATTACTTAATGCATTGTCGTTACTCAATGCTGCCGACATAATCAACATAAACAAAATCGGCATAATGAATAATACAGCAACACCATGTAGATCGCGGCTTAATAGGCGCATTTCTTTAAAAATTGATGCAATTAACATGTTTTTCCCGCCTGATTTAAAAAATCTAAATAAAAACGTTCCAAACTTTGTCCTTCTTCTAAAATGCCTTGCACAGTGCCTTGATAAATGAGATTACCTTCATTTAACAGCACTAATTTGTCACATAATTGCTCAATTTCTTGCAAATAATGAGAGGTATAAATCACCGTCACACCTTGCTGTTTCAACGCCGCTACGCTATCTAAAATAAATTGACGGGACTGAGGGTCAATACCCACCGTTATCTCATCTAGAAAAATCACTTTCGGACGGTTAATTAAGCCAATAGCAAAATTAAGACGTCGTTTTAATCCGCCGGATAAATGTTTCGCGAGCTTATTTTTATGAGAGGTTAAATCAACTTTAGCGAGTAGTTCTAATAAATAACCTTTATCTCGAACGTCATACAATGACGCAAAAAATTTCAGATTCTCCCAAACCGTGAGCAAGGGATAAAATGCAAAATCTTGTGGTACTAACGAAATCTGATGGCGCTGTTTTTTACTTAATTTTGCAAAAGGTACACCATCAAAATAAATTTCGCCTTGTTGCACAGATTGTAAGCCAGCAAGTAGAGACATTAAGGTCGTTTTACCTGCACCATTCGGACCTAAAAGTCCAATCGTGGAGGCTGATTCAATATCAAAATTGACCGCACTTAATGCATTTTTTTCTGAATTTGAATAATTATGCGAAATGTTATTTATTTCTATCATGAAATTATTTAATCTATTGTTTTTATATCAGAGATGTATTTTATAATATTATTAATTTCTTTTATTTTTTCTATTATTTCTGTCTCGTCTATTTCGTTGATCCCAGATTGATGTATTAAATTGTTCCTAAATCCGCATATGTCTTTTAATTTCTCTATGATATTTATTGGTAATATGTGTTCGTTTTTATATAAATATAGAATATTAACCATTAATGGCTTATTTAGGTTTTTGGGAGGGTTTTCCGAATTTAGTGCGATTATATCTTGAACATGAATTTTTAATATATTATACAATTCGATGAATTTATATGCATTATTCCCAATGAAAGATGTAATGTTTTCAGATATTTCATCCCTATCTTTATCCTCTACATTTATTTCATTTATTGATTGAAGGGCGGACTCCAATATTTTACATATTTCATTAGATAATTTTTCTAGCATTTTATAGTTGTCTTTAGTAAATTTTTTACTATGTGCAATCATGCATCTAAGTTCATATAATTTTTCCCATTTCGTTTTTAGTAAATTTGAGTCACAATTTAGTCGTTTGGAAAAAAAACGCTCCCAATTGCTATAAGGTAACTTAGATTTTAGGTTATCAAGTAATTTTTCATCATTTGGTGATGCATCTTTAATTAATTTAATTAACTGGGATGTATCTGTTTTTGAGATATTTTTAAACAGGAAATCAGATAGTTTTATGAAGTCAACTTCATACAGAAAGTTAATTTCTCCTTTTTGGTCTCTTATTGAATGAAGAACTTCTTTTGGAGTTGATTCATCTTTCCATTCATATCCAACACTAATGGTCATAAACTTATAAATTAGTTTTCTCATTAGCATTTCAGTCCGATATACTATACTATAACCTTTTTGACAATAATATTCACTTATAGCGTCTCCGAGCTCTACTACATCTTTATTGCTTATTTTAAAGCATATGTTTCTAATTTCTTTTAACAAACGCTCAAACTCATTTTCATCCTCAATTTTTGTTAGCTCTATATTCAAATTATAGTAATCTGAGTTATTAGGTAATTTCCCATTTTTTAGTGTGTATTTGAAAGTTTTATCTTGAAACTTTATTTTATTTCCTTCTATTTTTATATCATTGTGTATTGATAATAAATTTTTAAACTGTTTAGGTGAACTACATAAATTTTTTTCAGATTCAAATGCAATTAAATATTCCGTGTTCATAAAATGTTCCTTATGATAAAATTCTAAAAAGTTTATATTCTAAACTTGCGATATCCCGCAAATATTCCGCTATGATATGATACCCTTCGATTGTAGGCTTCTTACATTGTTTCACGCATAATCCTGCAAATTGACGCCACATATCGCCAATTTCCGTCATTTGTTCAGAAGCCTGTTTGTATTTTGGCTCTTGACAGATATCAGCGGCTTGTTCAAGGAAATAGGCGTATAAATAACGGAAGCCAGCACCGCCAGTGCCGATTTCTTCTTGCATACGCACGATGTGACCCAGATATAAGCGTTTGTATTTGTCTGAAGGGTGATTCGCTAGCTTTTCAATTTGTTTTGCAACAGTACGAATGCCTTTTACACCGACGAAAAAGAGTGGTGCTAACATTTGCTTCGCATTTTTTCGAATAGCTTTACGGGTAATACTTGGTAAATCAATCTTCGTTAAGTCAGGTTGGCTTTCAAAGTAATACATCAACCCTTTTGGTGCTAGTACGCCTTTTACAAAACGCGCGCGTTGTAAATCTTCAGCCGCACAACGCTGTACCGTTTCAAAAACGGGATCGCTAATTAAGTAGTCATTTTGCTCTTTGCCGTACACAATTAAATTGTGAGCATTAAAATGGAAACGCATTTCTGGTGGGAAATAAGGCAACCAGAAAACAGAGGTTTGTAAACCAACTAATTTATTTTCAGCTAATGCGAGATTGAGTGCATCTTGTCCAGCTTGTGGTGCACGAAATTTTTGTATTTTTAACCGCACTTTTAAACGTTTTGCCACATTTTTAATGATAGATTTTGGGGGCATGCGGTAGGATATAAGTGGCATTCCATTAACTTTGACTAATGGAATATAAACAAAGGTCAACGCTGAGGCTAAGCCGAAAACCATCGCTTCGTTAAAATCGACACCTTGTGCTTTCAACATAGTGGACATGACACCACTTTCGCAGTGAGCCGTGTGCTGATGCTGGAAATTGTTCATAAGAATTAATATATCACTGTTATTTTTTAGATCGTTTTTAATGTTGAAGTTGATACACCAAATGCTTCTGCATATTTGGCTAATACATTATCCGAGAGTTTATCAAAGATGCTCGGTTTAAAATGTCGCTTAATTTGCCACTGCCAAAACCCTGTGGTTTGAGCGAGCGTTTGAAGATCGAAACGATAACGGTACATATAATAAAAGAGCGGTGATTTTTCACCGCGTTTTACCGCATCTAAGGCTTCATTGGTCAGTTGATTAAATTCTTCAACGGCTTGTTCTGTAACAAATGCTTCCGTATCCCAACCGGTCGTGGTGCCAGTTTTATAATGACCATTTTGAGTGGCATAAATGACTTTTTTTTGCCCTCGAAAAATTTTACTGTCATCCTGTGGGATTTCATTAATGTCCATTCACGACCTCAAGTAGCATAAAACAAGAGGAGAAACGACCGCTCTCTGGAATATAGCACAATACTTTTTGCCCATTTTTGAGTGGGAATTTCTCTAGAAACTCTTGTAAAATGATATAAATCGATGCCGAGCCTGTATTTCCTTTGCTTTCAAGATTTGTGAACCATTTTTCTTGTGGAATCTCGAAATTAATATTTTTCAGACCATCTAATAATTTATCTCGGAAAAAGCCTGAGGAATAATGAGGTAAGAAATAATCAATCTCGTCCGCTTTTAAATCATATTTATCAATTAAGCGTAAGAGCGCATTCTCAACTGTGCAACGCACAATATTTTCATTGAGTAATTTGACATCTTGTTTGACGGCCATCAGGCTGCGCGCTTCACGCTCTTCTTTAGTGACGTTTTTCCAACTCACAAATTGTTCATCGCGAATTTCTGCGCCCGCATACATACAAACAGGCATTTCGTTGGCGTAAGAAATAAGATCAATCCAGTGGATCTTGAAGCTGAGACCATGTTGGTTGGGTTGATTACTTAATTGTACAGCGCCAGCACCGTCAGAAAGCATCCAACGTAGGAAATCCTTTTCAAAACCGATTTCCGGTTTAGCTTCATCTAACAGTCTTTGTTCAATTTCGGCTTGAAAATGTTCACCACGCATGATGGCAGATGCCGCTTCAGATGCCACGGCAATTGAACTTTGATGTTCACCAGTTCGCACTGCATTATAAGCATGCTTCATTGCAGCCATACCAGCTACACAAACGCCCGCGGTTGTTAGCACTTCATAAGGTGGGGCATTAGGAATTAAACCATGTACCATGACACCTTGCCCCGGCATCATTTGATCGGGATAAGAGGTACCGCATGCCAAGCAACTCACCTCATTGACATTCATCCCTTGGCGAATTAAATCATTAATGGCTTCTACTGCAAGCTCAGTGCTAGTATGTGTCGTTTCTCGGGTTTTCGGATTAATTGCATAATGACGCGTTTTTATCGCATTCGAACGTAAGATCATTTTACGTACACGGGATGGTGTATTACCAATCATACCGAGTACTTCTTCCATTTGATCATTTGTTACAGGTTCATTTGGTAAAAATGCAGCAACTCGATTAATATAAACATCATGTAGTGAAGTCAAAATTATTCCCCTGATGGTTCAGCAAAATAGCGCTTTTGGCGCGCCAGTTTTTCTTTTAATAATGGTTTTAATAAGCGTTTTACCACGGCTGAAAGTGGTACAACAGTGAGAATTAGTATAATCAAAAATACGATATAAAAATAGAGTACGGCTTGACGAAAAGCAGGTGAAATTTGACCGCACTTTAACAGCAATCTTCCCCAGATGTAGAAACTCCGATGACCGACTTTTTCGCTCATCATTAATTTTTCATCAATTTTGACGGCGCCCATGTTTTGGAAAAGTGATTTATCTAAAGGGTGATTTTCGTTCAGAATTTGTACTAAACGGCATCCAAAACGTTGCATATCTTGCATATCTGCATCACTAATTCCTGCGCTTGGTAGCCATGAAAAATAACGTTTTTTTCCACTGAACATCCATGCTGGGGTCGTAATAAAACTTGCCCAAGCATTGGATTGATCCGTTTTAACCACATTGCCAATTAAATTAGCATCAAGTGCGGTCAGCATTTTTTTCATTTTTTCTTGTGCCATCAACCACATATTACGGCAGCCAATCAGTGTAATGACAGGCGTGTTTTTTAAGATTTTAGCTTGTTCAGATTGCAAAAATGCAGTGATAGGTTGTGAAGGCGATAGAAACCATACGCTGTAAGCGATGATGACTAAATCGTATTTTTCACGTTGTAATATTGGCTTTTCAATCGGCGCTGGTTTGAGATGAACCGATTCTGGAAACTGATTAAAAAAGGGAATGAATTTCCAAGGGAAAGAATAGGGTTGAATCGGTTTAATTTGGGCAACTTCAATGGCAATATTTTCTTGTTGCCTTAATGGTTCAAGAAAATGTTGAGTCAGTTCATTTAACTGCCCCGTTTGTGAATAAGAAATAACCAAAATGTGTTTTTGCGATTGAGACATAATTAAATGTAGAATGTAATTTAATGTGACATTATATATTATTTAATGTTTGATTTATAGCCTATTCAATGTCTCTATCCTGTACTGTTTCAGATGAAAAACTAAGTATTAAACTTAACCGTAAGGGGAAAGATTGTTTTAGGAACGGAGGATTAGGTTCAACATAAAAATCCCTCCAAAACTGACCGCACTTTTATTCTTCTTAAAATAAATTCCTGCTAAAGGTTGAAACATAGGGGGATTTATTGCGATAATTCCCATTATTTTTTGGGTGATCTTTCGGGCTGCCATTTTTTCAGGTAGCCAGTTTTTATTAGGAAAGATTAATTTGAACACTATTTAAGTTAGAAGAATAACAATGGCTGAAAAACGTAATATTTTTTTAGTAGGACCGATGGGCGCAGGTAAAAGCACCATTGGCCGTCAGCTTGCGCAACAACTGAATATGGACTTTGTTGATTCAGATGCAGTAATTGAGGAACGTGCGGGCGCAGACATTAGCTGGATTTTTGATTTAGAAGGCGAAGAAGGTTTTCGTAAGCGTGAAGAGCGCATTATCAATGAATTAACCCAATTACAAGGCGTTGTGCTTTCTACTGGTGGTGGAGCAGTGATGTCAAAAGAGAATCGTAATTATCTTTCTGCTCGTGGCATTGTAATTTATTTAGAAACCTCAGTAGATAAACAATATCAACGTACGCAACGTGATAAAAAACGTCCTTTATTACAAGGGACAGATGATCCACGCCAAGTGTTGGAAGATTTAGCCAAAGTACGCAATCCGTTATACGAAGAAATTGCTGATATCACCTTACCAACAGATGAGCAAAATGCCAAAGTAATGGTTAATCAAATTGTTGATTTAATTGATAATCTAAACGGCTTAAACAGTTCACTTTAAGGATTTAAAATGTTGTGCGTAAATGTTGAATTAAAAGAACGTCGTTATCCTATTTATATTGGCGAAGGGTTACTTAAAGATGAAACCTGTTATCCGCTGAAAAAAGGGGATAAGGTGATGATCGTGACTAATCCAACCGTCGCACAATATTATCTTGAGCCTGTTACAGAAACGTTAGAAAAAATAGGTTGTCAGGTTGAATCGGTATTATTGCCTGATGGCGAAAAATATAAAACGTTAGAGTCTTTAAACCTCATTTTTACCGCACTTTTAAAGCATAATCATGGGCGAGATACCACCATTATTGCATTAGGTGGTGGTGTGATTGGTGATGTGGCAGGTTTTGCAGCAGCAAGTTATCAGCGTGGTGTGCGTTTTATTCAAATTCCTACCACATTATTAGCCCAAGTGGATTCTTCTGTTGGTGGCAAAACTGCCGTTAATCATGAGTTAGGCAAAAATATGATTGGGGCGTTTTATCAACCTTCTACGGTGATCATTGATACCCTTACACTCAATACTTTGCCAAAACGTGAAGTGAATGCGGGACTGGCGGAAGTCATTAAATATGGGGCTATTTTAGATTATGCCTTTTTTGAATGGCTTGAAGCACATATTGATGAATTAGTCGCGTTAAATCAACATTCACTGCAGCATTGTATTGCGCGTTGCTGCCAAATCAAATCCGATGTTGTCGCGCGCGATGAAACTGAAAAAGGTGATCGTGCATTATTAAATCTCGGTCATACTTTTGGTCATGCAATTGAAACACATTTAGGCTACGGAAACTGGTTACACGGTGAAGCCGTTGCGGCTGGAAGTATGATGGCAGCGGTATTATCTGAACAATTAGGCGATCTTTCTTTTGAAGATGTTGCACGTTTAGAAAAACTCTTAGCGCGCGCTAATTTACCGACCGTCTCGCCTGATACCATGCAGCCAGAAGATTATTTACCGCATATGATGCGAGATAAAAAAGTACTGGCGGGCAAGTTGCGTCTTGTGTTGCTAAAAGCCCTTGGTCAAGCCTATGTGGCGACTGATACTGACAAATCTCTTGTGCTAAACGCGATTGAGCGTTGCACACAACATGACTAACAGTCATTGCTCCATGTTGCGTCCGAAAAATAATAAAACGAAACCCCGAATTAAACACCGCCCGTTTTTAAAATGGGCGGGCGGTAAATTTCGTTTAACGGACGATCTCAACCGAGTCTTTCCTAAAAGAAAACAGTGTTTGATCGAACCTTTTGTTGGTGCGGGTGCTGTTTTTCTTAATTCTCATTTTGAGCGTTATATTTTGGCAGATGTTAATCCTGATTTGATTAACTTGTTTAATATCGTCAAGGAAAATGTAGATGCCTATATTGAGGCTTGTAAGCCAATTTTCTTCGCCGAAAATGCCAATACAGCCGACTATTATTACGCCCAGCGTGATGCCTTTAATCAATCAAGCGATCCTTTCGAGCGCTCGGTGTTGTTTCTTTATTTGAACCGTTTTGGTTTTAATGGATTGTGCCGTTATAACAGTAAAAATGAATTCAATGTGCCATTTGGCGCTTATAAAACCCATTATTTCCCTGAAGATGAATTGCGCTATTTCGCCCATAAAGCACAAAGTGCGGTCTTTTTATGCGCTGATTTTCAACAGACCTTTGAATTAGCGGATAAACACAGCGTGATCTATTGTGATCCGCCTTATGCACCGATTCCGCAAGATACCAATTTTACTGGATATGCAGGGAATGCTTTTGGCCTTGAACATCAAAAGAATTTAGCAGAATGCGCCAAAAAAGCACAAAAAGAAAAGCAAATTTCTGTCGTGATTTCTAATCACGATACGAAATTTACGCGTGAGATTTATAAAGGGGCAAAATTCAAACGCGTTAAAGTACAGCGCTCGATTAGCCAATCTTCAGAAAAACGAGTTAAAGTAAAAGAATTAATCGCCATCTTTAAAGGTTAGTTTAGCTGGTTAGTTCGGGATTGATTTTAATCTCAAAGCCTTTTACTTCGGGATAAGTCGGTTGAATTGTGGCGAGTAATTCGCTTTGGCGAAATAAAATCCCTTGGCGAACGACCGCACTTTTGACTTCGATAAAGAGTTTCCCATTTGTGATGGAGCCTAAACGAAAAAGTCCTTTAAATTCTTGAGGAAAAAGGCGGCTGATGTTTTGGTTCAGTTCGTTCAACATTAACCCTTTCTGCATGATTTTGGCAAATTGTGATCCTTCTAGCACATCAATAATATTCATGGCTTTTTGATAACGCTCATGCTTGTTTTCCACAAAAATACCCCAATAATGACTTTACGTTGAATTTCCGATACAATACACACAAATTTTGTCAGAGACAATAAGATGATGAAATCAAACAAAGGTAAAACAAATTTCTGGTCGCAGTTGCTGTTAAGCATGATTGCGATTTTTGCTGTACCTGTTGCTCAGGGATTGGAGGCACAGCCTTCATCAAATATGAGTGGCGAGAATTACCAAACATCATCTGAACAACATATGTTGATTGCGGTGCGTGAAATTCGTCAAGCATTGCAGGTTCAACCTCAACCAACAAATCACAAAACCCATTCCAATCAAAAACACGAAAAAATTCAACCGCACTTTATCGCGGCAGAGTTTCCTGTTTTTGCCCCTATTCGTGCCGGTCCAGCCATCATTTAATTTTCTTTTATCTTTGAACGAACCGATTTTTTAATCGGATGATCCTTTTTATTTTTATTTGAAAGAGAAATTATGAGTTTTTTAACAAAAATTTTTGGCAGCCGTAACGAACGTATTTTACGCAGATTAAGAAAACAAGTGGCGAAAATCAA
Source organism: Haemophilus parainfluenzae ATCC 33392 (assembly GCF_031191205.1). Classification (NCBI taxonomy): domain Bacteria; kingdom Pseudomonadati; phylum Pseudomonadota; class Gammaproteobacteria; order Pasteurellales; family Pasteurellaceae; genus Parahaemophilus; species Parahaemophilus parainfluenzae. The sequence continues at coordinate 1,185,108 of NZ_CP133470.1, forward strand.
CAAAATGGAGCCAGCTTTTGAAGCATTAAGTGATGATGAATTAAGAGCAAAAACAGAAGAATTCCGTAGCCGTTTAGCTAACGGTGAAACCCTACAACAACTTTTACCAGAAGCGTTTGCTACCGTGCGTGAAGCAGGTAAGCGTGTGCTTGGTATGCGTCATTTCGATGTACAATTAATCGGTGGTATGGTGCTCACTAATCGTTGTATCGCAGAGATGCGTACTGGTGAAGGTAAAACCTTAACCGCAACCTTGCCTTGCTATTTGATGGCTTTGGAAGGTAAAGGCGTGCACGTTGTGACAGTGAATGATTACTTAGCACGTCGTGATGCGGAAACTAACCGCCCATTATTTGAATTCTTGGGGATGACTGTTGGGGTGAATATCCCTGGTTTACCGCCTGAAGCAAAACGTGAAGCTTATGCGGCAGATATTACATACGCGACAAACAGCGAGCTAGGTTTTGATTACCTTCGTGATAACTTAGCGCATTCCAAAGAAGAGCGTTTCCAACGTCATTTAGGCTATGCGTTAGTGGATGAAGTGGACTCAATTTTAATCGATGAAGCGCGTACGCCATTGATTATTTCAGGTCAAGCGGAAGACAGTTCTGAGCTTTATATTGCGGTAAATAAATTAATTCCGAATTTAATTAAGCAAGAAAAAGAAGATACGGAAGAATATACCGGTGAAGGCGATTACACCTTAGATCTTAAAACTAAACAGGCGTATTTGACTGAGCGAGGTCAAGAAAAAGTAGAGAATTGGTTAATCGAACAAGGTTTAATGCCTGAAGGTGATTCACTTTATTCACCTGCACGCATTGTATTATTACACCATGTTATGGCAGCATTACGTGCAAACACCTTATTTGAGCGTGATGTAGACTATATCGTGAAAGATGGCGAAATCGTGATCGTCGATGAGCATACTGGTCGTACTATGGCGGGTCGTCGTTGGTCTGATGGTTTACACCAAGCGATCGAAGCGAAAGAAGGCGTAGAAATTAAGAGTGAAAACCAAACTGTTGCGTCGATTTCTTACCAAAACTACTTCCGTCTTTATGACAAATTAGCGGGTATGACTGGTACAGCAGATACCGAAGCCTTTGAATTCCAACAAATTTATGGTTTAGAAACTGTTGTTATCCCAACCAACCGTCCAATGATTCGTGATGATCGTACGGACGTCATGTTTGAGAATGAAGAATACAAATTCAATGCGATTATTGAGGATATCAAAGACTGTGTCGCACGTAATCAACCGGTTCTTGTTGGTACTGTATCTGTTGAAAAATCTGAAATGCTTTCTAAAGCGTTAGATAAAGCGGGTATCAAACACAACGTATTGAATGCAAAATTCCACGCACAAGAAGCGGAAATTGTTGCTGAAGCGGGGGCACCAGGTGCTGTAACCATTGCAACCAATATGGCCGGTCGTGGTACCGATATTATCCTGGGCGGTAACTGGAAAGCAAAAGCTGCAAAATTAAAGAACCCAACTCCAGAGCAAATTGAGGCACTTAAAGCTGAGTGGGAGAAAAATCACGAGATCGTGATGCAAGCCGGTGGTTTACACATTATCGGGACAGAGCGTCATGAATCACGTCGTATTGATAACCAGTTGCGTGGTCGTTCAGGTCGTCAAGGTGACCCAGGTTCTTCACGTTTCTACCTTTCTTTAGAAGATGGCTTAATGCGTATTTATCTAAATGAAGGTAAATTAAATATGATGCGTAAAGCCTTCACTCAACCAGGCGAAGCGATGGAGTCTAAGCTTCTTGCTAAAGTGATCGCGTCGGCACAAGCGAAAGTGGAAGCTTTCCATTTTGATGGTCGTAAAAACTTGCTTGAATATGATGATGTGGCTAACGACCAACGTCATGCGATTTACGAACAACGTAATTACTTGCTCGATAACGATGATATTTCAGAGACTATCAAAGCTATCCGAAGCGATGTATTTAACGATGTGATTGACCAATATATTCCACCACAATCATTGGAAGAACAATGGGATATTAAAGGCTTAGAAGAGCGTTTAGCACAAGAGTTTGGTCTTGAGTTACCAATTGAACATTGGTTGGAAGAAAATAACAATCTTCATGAAGAAAACTTGCGTGAGCGCATTATTCAAGAAGCCGAAGATGAATACAAAGCGAAAGAAGCGCTTGCGGGTGAAGAAACCATGCGTCATTTCGAAAAAGGTGTGATGTTACAAACTCTTGATGAGCTTTGGAAAGAGCACTTGGCGGCAATGGACTATTTACGTCAAGGTATCCATTTACGTGGTTATGCGCAAAAAGATCCAAAACAAGAGTACAAAAAAGAATCTTTCCGTATGTTTACTGAAATGTTGGATTCTTTAAAACATCATGTGATTACGACACTTACTCGAGTGAAAGTCCGTACACAGGAAGAGATTGAAGAAGCGGAACGTGCACGTCAGGAAATGGCTGAACGTGAAGCATTAACACATCAACCTGTAGATGAAAATACAGAGCAAGCTCAAAGCGAGGACTATTCTGATCGCCATATTGGACGTAATGAACCTTGTCCTTGTGGGTCAGGTAAAAAATACAAGCATTGTCACGGCAGTAAAGCCCGATATGCTTAGTTAAGGTAAAGAGCGGTTAAATTTTTGCGTGTTTAAAACACCGCTAAAAATGACCGCTCTTTCTACTTTTGAGATAAGGAAAGACGATGAGTAAGCCTATCATTCAAGTTGCGGCAGGAATTATTCGTAATGAATTTGGGCAGCTATATTTGACCCAACGCTTAGAAGGGCAAGATTTTGCGCAAGCATTAGAATTTCCGGGTGGCAAAGTTGATGCAGATGAAACCCCTGAAGAAGCCTTAAAAAGAGAATTGGAAGAAGAGATTGGCATTCACATTTTAAATGCTGAGCTGTACGAACGTTTTCAATTTGAATATCCAACCAAAATTTTAGATTTTAGTTTTTATCTGGTCACTGAATGGATTGGCGAGCCGTTTGGTCGAGAAGGTCAGGAAGGTTTTTGGCTTGAACAAAGTGAGCTTGATGCAGGGCAATTCCCCCCAGCTAATTTAAAGCTGATTCAGCGTTTAGTGGCTGAAAGTGTCAAATAACATTTAATCAAATTTATTTATTATGATTCCAAGTATTTTTCTGAGTTTATTTTTTATTGCGACGGTGATTTTTATCGTCAATTCGCACTATCGTTGGACGTATTTTTTTGCGATTGCGTTATTCGTTTTATTATTTAGCATTATGTTTGCAAGAACCGGTCAATGGCAACGCGGACTGAATTTTGCGTCTGTACTTTTTGTAGTGTTGATGTTATTCCATCGAATGAAAATTCATTACTACAAACAACCTTTACTCATTTCAGATTTTTGGCTCGTAACAGACTGGAGAAATTGGGAAACCCTCTTACATTATAAAGGGGCGATTTTCGGCGTGTTAGGGTTATTAGGTCTATTGGGTTATGCTATATTTGGTTGGTCAGATGTAGAAAGTGTTTCAAATGGATTTCGTGTATTCGCAGCAATACTTGCTGCAATGAGCTTTGCATTAATGTGGCATTATTCTAAAGATCCAGATGCGACAAAAGTCTGGCTAGATTCATTGCCAGATGATGGTCGAGATGTCTTTTTAAACTTACCAATGTCTTGTCGTGGCGTATTCTTTAAAGTGCCAGAATTTGAAGGTAATAGTCAAAAATTTAAAGAAAAAATGACCGCACTTTTAAGTGAAAAGGCTGAGAGAAAAACTGAAAGTGCAGAAAAGCCCGATATTGTGGTGTGTCTACAAGAATCAACCTTGAATCCTCATCAATTTGATTTTGATGCAGAAACCATCCCGCCATTTTCGATGTTTAATAAGCAAGAAGATACCGCATTTGTAAGTCCATTGCGCGTACATACGGTGGGCGGCGCAACGTGGAAATCTGAATTTGCTTTCCTTGCTGGTGTGCCTTCAACGGATTTTGGTGCTTTGGCAAGTGGCGTGTTTTATTCGGTTGTACCACACTTACAGACGGGGTTTATTAAAAATCTCCGTGAGCAAGGCTATTTTTGTGTGGCGTTATCGCCTTTTACGAAAGGTAACTACAACGCAAAACCAGCTTATGACCACTTTGGTTTTGATTTGATGTTGCAACCACAAGATTTAGGTTATCCGGCATCAATCAGCAAAAATCTCTGGCATATTAGCAGTGAAGAGATGATGTACTACACCAAGCTTATTTTACAGAAACAGCATCCATCATTGGAAAATGTGGAACAGCCAATGTTTGTTTATGTGCTCACGATGAAAGAGCACGGCCCTTACAACACGAACATGCCAAACCACTTTAATTTGGCAAGTAAGCGTTTAGGAGGGAAAGCGATTTCTTGTTTAAATGATTATATTGACCGTATCGCTAGTCTTAATGAGGCGATCGAAGGTTTGAATGATTATTTAAAAGCGCGTGAAACACCTTATGTATTCGGTTATTTTGGTGATCATCAAGTCGCTTTTGATAATCAGCTTCCACCGAAAAAAGGTAACTTTGCGAACCCGGATTATGTGACTCAATTTGTAGTTAGAACTAATCGTAAAACCGACTTTGTTCAACAGCAAGATTTCTTAGATTTAGCCTTTGTTGGTGGTGTATTACTTGATGTGGCAGGTTTATCTCCGAAAGATGACTTTATGCGAGCGAATATTGCTATGCGTCAGTTAAGCCAAGGTAAGCTAGAAGATTCCGAGGATATGGATTTAGTGAATAGCTATCGAAATTATCTGTATCAAGATTTAAAAATTGCGCAATAATAAAAAATCTCGGTTAACGCCGAGATTTTTTTATAAACAAATTTTAACCGATAAGTCTGCCAATTTTACCCACACGTCTTGAGCATATTCTTGTTTGGTTATGCGCTCAATATCTGCTAATTCTTGCAATATTTCAAAGAGCTTTTGATAGGTGAGTCGTTGTATCGCTGCAGTATAAAGATGACGACGATTCTGCCAAATTTTGAGGCGATCAAAATCCGCTTTGAGTGTCTGTGTTGGCAAACTCATTTGAAGAGATGGATTGCGTAGCTGTGGTTTTGTTAATTCTAACAACGTGAGTAGTTCACGCTGTAAAGTACGCAATAAAATGACAGGTTGCACATCTTCAGCTTGTAAACCACGTAAAATTCGCTTTGAGCGGTTTGCTTTGCCTGATAGCAATGCATCAATCCATTGGAAAGGGGTAAAAACAGAAGATTGCTCTACGACTGATTTAACGCGGTTATACGTGAGTTTGTGATCAGGATAAAGCAAATCTAAAAGCTGTAATGCTTGTTTCAATGCCAGTAGATTGTTTTCATAGCTGTAACAAAGCAATTGAATGGCTTCCTCATCAGCTGATAATCCCATATTTTTTGTACGATGCTTCACCCAACGAGAAAGTTGTTCTGAGTTCGGTGTTTGGCAGTTCACGATAATAGCTTGTGGCTCAAGTTGATTCGCCTGAATAAACCACTCTTGTTTTTCGGCTGCTTTAGACAATTTAGGCAAGGTGAGGACAAGCAAGCTATCTTCATTTAATCCACTGATAAATTGCAGAAGGTTTTTCTGCAAAAGTGTGGTCAAATTTTCGGGTAAATTGAGAATGAAAACTTGCTTATTAAAGAAGAGTCCCATAGACTGGCTGGCCTCGATTAATGCGGGCCAGTCAGTATTAGTATCTATAGTGATTTGATTTTTTTCATCAAAACCTTGAAGAAGAGCAGATTGATGAATCAGATCTTCACTTTCACTGAGCAACAGGGGATCTGTCCCAACCAAGAAATAAACTTTCGCTAAATGGCTGTTCAGGTTAGAGGCCAGTTGCTCAGGAAAAATGCGGTTCATTATTTTCCTTGAACTTGATGTTGCAAGGCGGCCATTTTATTAATTAATTGGCGAGCCGCTTGTTCACGCATATCATTCCAAATCACATCACGTTCAGCTGATTTTGCTAATGCAGCACGTGAGTTATCAAAGAAAGTACGGTTGATTTTTGCAGAGATTGGATAGGTTTCTCCGTTTGCCAAACGTACACTTGCTTCAACATCAAGAGTCAGTACTTTTTCTGCTTCACGGCCTTGTTTAAAGACAGATGCGACTTTATCGCTTGAAGTCTGTTTATTTAAACGCAACACTGGCACACCTTGTTTTGCAGGAACAAGGTTTACGTTGTTGCTAAGCAGTTGCTTACGCATTGCCATTGACATTTCACTGTATGGGTCGCTACTTTCAAGAGCCATTGTTTTTAATTCTGCAGGAACAGCCGCACCATTATCGAAGTGCCAACCACAAGCCGTTAAAAAGACAGTAGCCCCAACAAAGCAGATCGTTTTGATTGATTTCATCATAAAAATTACCTGTAAAATTCACCGCACTTTATTTTGTTTAAGAGTCGTTTATACAACTCTTGGAATAAAATGCGGTTATTTTATGGATTATTGCGGTTTAACCACCACATTTAATAACTTACCTGGTACATAAATCACTTTCACGATTTGTGTATTGTCAGTAAATTTCTTCACATTTTCATCTGCAAATGCAACCGTTTTCACGGTTTCTTCATCCGCATCGGCAGCAACGGTGACTTTACCACGTACTTTACCGTTGACTTGTACCACGATAAGTTTTTCATCTTCGACCATCGCTGCTTCGTCAGCTTTCACCCATTCGGCATGATCGATGTTACTTTCGTTGCCTAAGGCTTTCCATAATTCAAAGCAGATATGTGGTGTGATTGGATAAAGCATACGTACGACTGCGCTTAATGCTTCTGCCATCACCGCACGATCTTGTTCACTTTCTAATGGCGCACGGGTTAATTTATTCATTAACTCCATTACTGCCGCGATAGCGGTATTGAAAGTCTGACGACGACCAATATCATCGCTCACTTTGGCGATCGTTTTATGCACATCACGGCGAAGCGCTTTTTGGTCTGCAGAAAGTGCGGTTACATCTAAAGCCGTTTTTGCGGGATTTTGGCTGTATTCATACACCAAATTCCATACACGACCTAAGAAACGTTTTGCTCCTTCCACGCCAGATTCTTGCCATTCAAGCGTCATTTCTGCAGGAGACGCGAACATCATGAAGAGACGCACAGTATCTGCACCGTATTTTTCCACCATCTCTTGTGGGTCAATACCGTTGTTTTTGGATTTCGACATTTTGGTCATACCGGTATGCACCAATTCATGGCCTTCCGGATCGGTTGCTTTGATAATACGACCTTTTTCATCACGCTCAAGAGTAACTTGCGTTGGACTTACCCAAATACGCTCGTTAGTCGGACTGGTGTAATAGAACGCATCCGCTAATACCATGCCTTGGCATAATAATTTTTGTGCTGGCTCGTCGCTCGTTACGAAACCTGCATCACGCAATAGTTTGTGGAAGAAACGGAAGTAGAGCAAGTGCATGGTCGCGTGCTCGATACCGCCGATATATTGATCCACCGGTAACCAGTAGTTGGCTTCATCTTTATCCAACATGCCTTCAGCATAGCTTGGTGAAGTATAGCGTGCATAGTACCAAGACGATTCCATAAAGGTATCAAAGGTATCGGTTTCTTTTAATGCAGGTTCACCGTTGAAGGTGGTTTTCGCCCAGTTTGGATCTGCTTTAATTGGGCTTTTCACGCCATCCATGACCACATCTTCCGGCAGAATAATCGGTAAATCTTCGATTGGTGCCGGTATGGTTTCACCGTTTGGTAAGGTGAGCATTGGAATTGGTGCACCCCAATAACGTTGACGGGAAACGCCCCAGTCACGTAAACGATAATTAACTTGGCGTTTGCCCACGCCTAATTTTTCTAATTTGTCCGCAATACCGTTGAATGCAGCATCAAAATCTAAACCATCAAACTCAGCAGAGTTCACTAATTTACCGTGTTCAACAAAAGCTTGTTTGGTTAAATCAATTTCTTCATCTGCAAGCGGTGCGATTACCTGTTTAATTGGCAAATTGTATTTTTGAGCAAATTCAAAGTCGCGTTGGTCATGTGCTGGAACTGCCATGACTGCGCCAGTACCGTAATGCATTAATACAAAGTTTGCGACCCAAATTGGTAATTTTTCACCGGTTAATGGATGAATAGCGAATAAGCCGGTTGCCATCCCTTTTTTCTCCATAGTAGCAAGGTCTGCTTCTGCCACTTTGGCATTTTTTGCTTCACGGATGAATTCAGCCAATTGAGGATTTTTTTCTGCTGCTAATTCTGCTAATGGGTGAGCAGCTGCGATACCTAAATAGCTCACACCATAGAAAGTATCTGGGCGGGTGGTATAAACTGAAACTTTTTCTGCGGTATCCGCCACATTAAACGTAATTTCCACCCCTTCAGAACGGCCAATCCAGTTATGTTGCATGGTTTTAACCATGTCTGGCCATTGTGGTAGTTGGTCTAATCCACCTAGTAATTGTTCTGCATAGTCAGTGATTTTAATAAACCATTGTGGGATTTCTTTTTGTTCTACCGGAGTGTCACAACGCCAGCAGCAACCTTCGTGCACTTGTTCGTTCGCCAATACGGTTTCATCGTTCGGACACCAGTTTACAGTTGAGGTTTTTTTGTAAACTAAGCCTTTTTTATAAAGCTCGGTGAAGAACCATTGTTCCCATTTGTAGTATTCCGGACGGCAAGTCGCAATTTCGCGATCCCAGTCATAACCAAAGCCCAACATTTTGAGCTGGTTTTTCATGTATTCAATATTTTCGTAAGTCCATTTTGCTGGTGCAGTTTTGTTTTTAATCGCAGCACCTTCCGCTGGCAAACCGAATGCATCCCAACCAATCGGTTGTAAAACATTTTTACCGTTCATACGTTGATAACGAGAAACCACATCACCGATGGTGTAGTTACGCACATGACCCATGTGTAAACGACCTGATGGGTAAGGGAACATTGAAAGACAGTAATATTTTTCTTTAGACGTATCTTTGATCGCTTTGAAGACTTTATTTTCAGCCCAATATTGTTGAACGGCAGGTTCAATCAAATCAGGACGGTAATGTTGTTGCATAGAAAATCACCTTAAATTTTGACCGCACTTTGCGGCATATTTTGCTTTATAAAATGTGGTATAGGATAGCGTAAAACGGGGAAAATTGGTAGAAAGTGCAGTGATTTTTTTACTGATTTTATAAGAGATTTTGAATTTCAGATGGAATTAATTTGGGCGAAGGAATCCAAACTTGTTTATGTCGGTTTAATTCACCTTTTTCAAGAACTATTGAGCTCTTAGGTACCTTGAATGTTTTACTCAAAAATTTCAGCAAGTGAGCATTTGCTTGACCATCAACAGGTGGTGCGGTGATCGTGATTTTGAGTTCATCATCATGTAATCCCACAATTTGATCTTTACTGGCTTTGGGTTGCAGAATGATTTTAAGACGTAGTCCTTCAGGTGTTTGTTCGATTGCTGACATAACTAAATTTACTTATCACATTTACAATAAGGGCTGGAAAATCCAGCCCGAAAAAATAATATTATTTTTAACCGCAATTTAAGCGGCAATTGCCCATAAAAGGTTAAAGTAATCGTAAAAGAGATTATTCAAAAATAATAGGATAATGGCGATCACCATTGGTGAAAAATCAATCATGCCTATAGTTGGTAAAATGCGTTTAATGGGTTTCAATAATGGTTCGGTAAGTTGATATAACGCATAGAATGCAGGATTATTGCCACGATTAAACCAACTTAAAATTGCACTGGCGATTAACACATAGAAAATTGCCACACCGATATTTTTAATTAGTCCTAATATGCCCAATAGTAAGAAGAAACTGAGATTTAATCCGCCAAAGAGAATCGATTTTAGTCCGCAAAGCAAGAAGACTAAAAACAGTGCCGCCGTTTCCACTTTTTTCACCACAGGAAAAACTTTACGTAATGGTGCAATAACCGGTTGGGTAAATTTCAGCGTAAATTGAGAAATAGGATTGTAATAATCCACGTTCGCTAAGGGGAGCCATACGCGTAAAATTAACACTAAACAATACAGATCGATAATCGATCCTAAAAATAATGCAGTTTGGGAAATTTCCATTATAACCAACCTTTCCGTTTAAAATAGATATAAGGCGTAAGCGCCGCACCAATCATTAATCCAATAGCCATTGGGTAACCATATTTAAAATGGAGCTCTGGCATAAATTCAAAGTTCATCCCGTAAGTAGATGCCACAAGTGTTGCCGGTAGGAACATAACCGACACCACCGAGAAGAATTTCATGATTTTATTCTGCTCGATATTAATATAACCCATTGCCGCCTGCATTAAAAAGTTTACTTTTTGGAACAATGATTCATTATGCGGTTGCAATGATTCGATATCTCGTAAGATTTCTCGTGCTTGTTCTAACTGATTTGGCGGTAAGCGAGTTTTACGCACCAAGAAACCCAACGCGCGTTGTGTATCCATCAAACATAAACGCACTTTAGAACTGGTATCTTCTTGTTCTGTTAGGGTATTTAAGGCTTCATTGAAAGCTTCATCTTGCGTACCGTTTAAAATCACACGACTTAATTTTTCTAAATCGGCATAAACGTTTTCAATAACATCCGCTAATTGCTCAATTTTGGTCTCAAATAAGTCGAGTAAGACTTCATACGCATTGCATTCCAATAAGCGTTGGCTACGGGAACGCATACGATATAAACGGAATGCCGGTAATTCACGATCACGCAGAGTGAATAAACGGCCATCACGAATAGTAAACGCCACGCTTGCGAGGTCAGCGTAGTTTTCTTCGTCTTCACAATAGAAGAATGAGTGTAAGTGCAAGCCGTCTTCGTCTTCAAAAAAACGTGCAGATGCTTCGATATCTTCCAATTCGAGGAATGAGGCGAGACTTTGTCCTAAGCCTTCTTGCAACATTTCACGTTCTTCCCCTGTCGGCTCCAGCAAATCTAACCAAATGGCAGAGCTGAGATCGGCTGGTTCGTCATCAATACGAACCAAGCGGGAATCGTTAATGGCAAAAGCGTTAATCATTGGTCATACTCCTTTTGGGATTATGAAGATCCAACTGTGAACAAAAAAAGATCAAACGAAATTGGCACTAGAGAAAAGTGCGGTCAAATTTTTGTATGTTTTAAAATGGGTTTCGTTCGATAAAAGATGCCGAAGAAAGGTAAATTGATTACCAGCGAACTCTCGCTGATAAGAGGCGAGAGTCTAGAGCGATATTCGGTATCGACTATGACTGTCCAAAGTGTGTGTCCTTCTCGTTAAAAAATCGGTCGAATGTTACGCTTGAAAGGCGTATTCGTCAAGTGATTATTAAAAAGGACACGGCACTTTTTAATTAATTGGTATATTGATTAATTGCGTTAGTAACTTCTTGATCTTGATAAATATTATTAACAATATCTTTGAAGGTTTCGCCTAACACTTTTTGAATTTCATCATTGCTCGCATTAAATGCGCCAGACTGTGAACGGGTTGCATTAAAGGTTTTGTTGTATTGTCCGCGTGGACCTTGTACATAAACAACCGCTTGAATTTTGCTGTTCAAGGTATAACGTAAATTGCCTTGATCTACGTGAGTGTTGAATTCTTTCACTTCAACGGTTACACCAGCATTTGCATTATTCGCTTGTCCGATACGGAAACCTTTGCTGACTAAATTTTGTTGCATCACTTGTTGGAAAAGTTGAGTAACGCTTGGTGAGGCATTTAATTTAATTAGCTCGCCTGATTTAGTATAAGTTGCAATTTCTTGTTGTGGACGAGAATCACGAGTATTAACTGTTACCACTGCGGATTGGTTAATATTCATTGATGCAGTCGGTGATTGAGGGGTAAAAGTTAAGGTATTAGATTGCGCTTGGCAACCCGCTAAAAATAATGTCGCAGCGGCTAACGTCATTGCTGATAATGCTTTGATTTTGTTTGTTACTTTCATAATTTCCTCATTGAATTAGGTTAATTTGTGTTATTCTTACAAACTTAACGCTGAATGTATAGCAAAAAGTTAGGGAGTTTATTTATGTCAAAACAGCAAGAATTATTAGAGAGAATTCAAGCCGAATTTCAACCGCACTTTGCCACCGTAGAAAATGAAAGTCATATGCACAGTTCCGGTCGAGGGGCTGATTCTCATTTTAAATTAGTGATTGTCAGCGATGCTTTTGAAGGCATGCGCAAGGTGCAGCGCCACCAAAAACTTTACCAACTTTTTGACGATGATTTAAAAAATGGCATTCACGCATTAGCGCTTCACCTTTATACAAAAAGCGAATGGGAGAGCATAGGTGAAGCATTTCCAAAATCACCAAATTGTCTTGGTGTTGGACAGTAAGTATTTCCTTACGTTCCCTATATTAGATTTTCATAAGAAGAGAGAAGGTGGCTATCCTTCTCTCTTTTTATTTTAAAATCATTTTATCCGTATTCTTGATAAACGTTGGTTTAGAAATATTCACAAATATTTCACAAAAAGTAAGGGTATAAAGTGGCATAAAAGCTCAATTTTAGATAAAATGGGGCGCTTTTAATTTTCGAATTTCAATTTCTGGATGTGTAAGTGATTCCTTACTCGTCGAGGAATTAAATAGATTTGAGTTTTTAAATTTATGTGTCAGTTAATAATGCTTTGATCTTAAAAGTGTTTTCTGTCACGCTCAATCGCGAGATTGCTTTTAGAGTATATGCTTTAATCGCAATCGTGTTTTTAACCTAGAAAAGTAGTGCAAACAGTATGATTACAATCAAAAAAGGCTTGGATCTTCCTATTGCAGGAAAACCAGCACAAGTAATCCATAGCGGTAACGCTGTGAATCAGGTTGCGATTCTTGGTGAAGAGTATGTGGGTATGCGTCCTTCTATGAAGGTTCGCGAAGGCGATGTCGTGAAAAAAGGCCAAGTGCTTTTTGAAGATAAGAAAAACCCTGGAGTGGTTTTTACTGCCCCTGCTAGTGGTACTATCACTGTAATTAATCGTGGCGAAAAACGTGTATTACAATCTGTGGTCATTGATGTGCAAGGTAACGATCAAGTTACTTTCGCTAAATATAACGCAGGTGAGCTCAATACGCTTTCTTCCGAACAAGTCAAACAAAATCTCGTTGAATCCGGTTTGTGGACTGCATTCCGCACTCGTCCGTTCAGCAAAGTGCCTGCCTTAGATGCAGAACCTTCTTCTCTGTTTGTAAATGCGATGGATACCAATCCTTTGGCTGCAAATCCAGAGGTGGTATTAAAAGAGCATTGGCAAGATTTTATTGACGGTTTAACGGTATTAAGTCGTCTATTCCCAAATAAACCATTAAATCTATGTAAAGCGGGTGATAGCAATATCCCAACCGTGGATTTACCTAACCTTAAAGTACATGATTTTGGCGGAGTCCATCCAGCTGGTTTAGTAGGTACTCATATTCACTTTATCGATCCGGTTGGTGTAAATAAAACCGTATGGCACATCAATTATCAAGATGTGATTGCTGTCGGTAAATTATTCACCACGGGCGAACTTTATGTAGAACGCATTATTTCTCTTGCGGGTCCGCAAGTGAAAGAGCCTCGTTTAGTTCGTACCGTAATCGGTGCTAACCTTTCTCAATTAACGGCAGGTGAATTAAAAGACGGTAATAACCGTGTAATTTCTGGTTCAGTACTTTGTGGTCAAACCGCAAAAGATGCTCACGACTATTTAGGTCGTTATGCATTACAAGTTTCTGTGATTGCAGAAGGTAATGAGAAAGAGTTCTTAGGTTGGATCACACCACAATCGAACAAATATTCGATTACCCGTACCGTATTAGGTCACTTTGGTAAGAAATTATTCAATTTCACTACTGCAGAAAATGGTGGTGAGCGTGCAATGGTACCAATCGGTAGCTATGAGCGCGTAATGCCGTTGGATATTTTACCGACATTATTATTACGTGATTTAATCGTGGGTGATACCGATGGTGCACAAGCGTTAGGTTGTCTTGAATTAGATGAAGAAGACTTAGCATTATGTTCTTTCGTTTGCCCGGGCAAATATGAATACGGTTCAATCTTGCGTCAAGTATTAGATAAGATTGAGAAGGAAGGTTAAAAATGGGTTTAAAAAATCTTTTTGAAAAAATGGAACCCGCGTTTTTACCAGGTGGTAAATACAGCAAGCTTTATCCGGTCTTTGAATCGATTTATACCTTGCTTTATACACCAGGTACGGTAACGCACAAAAACACACACGTTCGTGATGCGTTAGACTCAAAACGTATGATGATTACGGTTTTCCTTGCGTTGTTCCCAGCGATTTTCTATGGGATGTACAATGTGGGTAACCAAGCGATCCCTGCCTTAAATCAATTAGGCAATTTAGATCAATTAATTGCTAACGATTGGCACTATGCGCTTGCAAGTTCATTAGGTTTAGATTTAACCAATAATGCAACTTGGGGCTCAAAAATGGCGTTAGGGGCGATCTTCTTCTTACCAATTTACTTAGTGGTATTTACCGTTTGTACAATTTGGGAATTATTATTCTCAGTGGTACGTGGTCATGAAGTAAATGAAGGGATGTTCGTTTCAACCATTTTATTTGCGTTAATCGTTCCACCAACATTACCATTATGGCAAGCTGCACTTGGTATCAGCTTTGGTATCGTGGTAGCGAAAGAAATCTTCGGTGGTGTAGGTCGTAACTTTATGAACCCTGCGCTTGCGGGTCGTGCATTCTTATTCTTTGCTTATCCGGCTCAAATTTCCGGTGACTTAGTATGGACTGCAGCAGATGGTTTTTCAGGCGCAACCGCACTTTCACAATGGTCTCAAGGTGGTCAAGCAGCATTACAACACACTGTAACCGGTCAACCTATTACTTGGATGGATGCATTCATTGGTAATATTCCAGGTTCAATGGGTGAGGTTTCAACGCTTGCGTTGTTAATCGGTGGTGCAGTGATTGTATTCACTCGAATTGCTTCTTGGCGCATTATGGCTGGTGTCATGATCGGTATGATTGGTACTGCAACCTTATTCAACTTAATCGGTTCTGATTCTAACCAAATGTTCTCAATGCCTTGGCATTGGCACTTTGTATTAGGTGGTTTTGCACTTGGTATGATCTTCATGGCTACAGACCCTGTATCCGCTTCATTTACCAACACGGGTAAATGGTGGTACGGTGCGTTAATTGGCGTGATGGCTGTATTAATTCGTACAGTGAACCCAGCTTATCCAGAAGGGATGATGTTAGCGATTTTATTTGCAAACTTATTTGCACCAATTTTCGACTACATCGTGGTTCAAGCAAATATCAAACGTCGGAGAGCAAGAACAAATGGCTAAATTTAATAAAGATAGCGTTAGCGGTACAGTTACCGTTGTTGTGTTGCTAAGTTTAGTGTGTTCTATCGTGGTTTCTGGTGCTGCAGTAGCATTAAAATCCAAACAAGATGAACAAAAAGCACTCGACGTTCAACGTAACATTTTAACTGTTGCTGGCTTAATGAAAGAAGATAATGCATCAGTAATTAAAGACACTTACAGCAAATTTATTGAACCACGTTTAGTGGATTTGCAAAGTGGTGATTACGTTCAAGCTTCAGCAGAAGAAATTAATAAATTTGAACCTAAAGATGCCGTTAAAGATCCAGCTAAAAGCCAAGCTATCCCAGCTGAGGCAGATAAAGCAGGAATTAAGGTTCGTGCAAACCAAGCGCGTGTTTATCTTGTAAAAGATGAACAAGGCAATGTAACCCAAGTTGTATTACCAATGTATGGCCGTGGTTTATGGTCAACCATGTATGGTTTTGTTTCTGTTGCACCAGATGCGAATACCATCAAAGGTATTACTTACTATGATCAAGGTGAAACAGCTGGTCTTGGGGGCGAAATTGCGAACCCACGTTGGCAAGCACAGTTCGTTGATAAAAAATTATTCGATGAACAAGGTAACCAAAAATTCAAAATCTACAAAGGTAGCTCTGCTGCAGATAAAGAGCACGGTGTAGATGGTTTATCAGGTGCAACTTTAACCAGTAACGGTGTTCAAGGTTCATTTGATTATTGGTTCAGCCAAAATGGCTTTGGTCCATTCTTAGCGAAATTTAAAGCAGGAGAAATCAAATAATGGCTGATGCAAAAGTAAACTTAAAAGGTCTTTTATTCGATCCTATTGTTAAAAATAACCCGATTGCCTTGCAAATTTTGGGTATCTGTTCTGCATTAGCGGTAACGACCCAATTACAAACTGCGATCGTTATGGCGATTGCGGTAAGTTTGGTAACCGGTTTCTCCAGTTTGTTCATTTCATTGATTCGTAACTATATTCCAAATAGTATCCGTATCATTGTGCAACTGGCAATTATCGCATCTTTAGTAATCTTGGTTGACCAAGTATTAAAAGCTTATGCTTATGGTTTATCTAAACAGCTTTCTGTATTCGTTGGTCTTATCATTACAAACTGTATCGTAATGGGACGCGCAGAAGCGTTTGCGATGAAATCACCTCCGCTAGAAAGCTTTGTTGATGGTATCGGTAACGGTTTAGGTTATGGTGCGATCTTATTAATTGTTGCAACATTACGTGAACTAATCGGTTCTGGTCGTTTATTTGGTTTCCCTGTATTCCAAACAATTCAAGACGGTGGTTGGTATCAACCAAACGGTTTATTCCTTCTTGCACCAAGTGCGTTCTTTATTATTGGCTTCGTTATTTGGGGCTTAAGAACGTGGAAACCTGAGCAACAGGAGAAATAATCAATGGAACATTATATTAGCCTATTTGTGAAGGCGATCTTCATTGAAAATATGGCGCTTTCTTTCTTCTTAGGTATGTGTACTTTCCTTGCCGTATCGAAAAAAGTGTCAACAGCATTCGGCTTAGGGGTTGCAGTAACAGTGGTGCTTGGTATTTCTGTGCCGGCGAACCAATTTGTGTTCGAACATGTGTTAAAAGATAGCGCCTTAGTTGAAGGGGTAGATTTATCCTTCTTAAGCTTTATTACGTTTATCGGGATTATCGCAGGTATCGTTCAAATTCTTGAAATGACTTTAGATAAATTCTTCCCTGCACTTTATAACGCATTAGGTATCTTCCTTCCACTTATCGCCGTAAACTGTGCGATCTTTGGTGGTGTATCTTTTGCGGTACAACGTGAATACACTTTTGCAGAATCTGCAGTTTATGGTGTGGGTGCAGGGCTTGGTTGGATGTTAGCAATCGTTGCGCTTGCAGGCTTAACCGAAAAAATGAAATATGCCGATGTACCGGCAGGCTTAAAAGGATTAGGGATTACCTTTATTACTGCGGGCTTGATGGCGCTTGGCTTTATGTCATTCTCTGGTATTCAGTTATAAGGAGGCATAAATGAGCGAATCTTCAATTTTATTATTAGGTGTTGCGGCATTTACGGTTATCCTTTTAGTGCTCGTTGCGATTATTTTATTCGCTAAATCAAAATTAGTGGATTCTGGTGATATCACCATTTCTATTAATGACGATCCTGAAAAAGCGATTACTTTACCAGCTGGTGGCAAATTACTTGGTGCATTAGCAAGTAAAGGTATTTTCGTTTCTTCTGCTTGTGGTGGCGGTGGCTCTTGTGGCCAATGTATTGTGAAAGTGAAAAGTGGTGGTGGTGAAATTCTTCCAACTGAACTTTCTCATATTAATAAACGTGAAGCAAAAGAAGGTTATCGTTTAGCTTGCCAAGTGAATGTAAAAGGCAACATGGACGTTGAACTTCCAGAAGAAATCTTCGGCGTGAAAAAATGGGAATGTACTGTTATTTCTAACGATAACAAAGCAACCTTCATCAAAGAGCTTAAATTGGCTATTCCTGAAGGCGAAGAAGTACCTTTCCGTGCCGGTGGTTATATTCAAATCGAAGCTGATCCACATACGGTTTACTATAAAGATTTCGATATTCCAGAAGAATACCATGAGGACTGGGATAAATACGACTTATGGCGTTATGTGTCTAAAGTAGACGAGCATATTATCCGTGCTTATTCTATGGCTTCATACCCAGAAGAGAAAGGCATCATTATGCTTAACGTGCGTATTGCAACGCCTCCACCACGTCAACCTGATGCACCTCCAGGTCAAATGTCTTCGTACATTTGGTCATTAAAAGCGGGTGATAAAGTGACAATTTCTGGTCCATTCGGTGAATTCTTTGCGAAAGAAACTGACAATGAAATGGTCTTCATCGGTGGTGGTGCGGGTATGGCACCAATGCGTTCTCATATCTTTGACCAATTAAAACGTTTACATTCTAAACGTAAAATGTCATTCTGGTATGGTGCACGTTCTAAACGTGAAATGTTCTATGTAGAAGATTTTGATCAGCTTCAAGCAGAAAATCCAAACTTTACATGGCACGTGGCATTATCTGATCCGTTACCAGAAGATAACTGGACAGGTTACACCGGCTTTATTCACAACGTACTTTATGAAAACTACTTGAAAAATCATGAAGCACCTGAAGATTGTGAATACTACATGTGTGGACCTCCAGTGATGAACGCTGCGGTAATCAAAATGTTGAAAGACCTCGGTGTTGAAGATGAAAACATCTTATTAGATGACTTCGGTGGTTGATTTTAGTTAATCAAAACATCATGAAAACTGACCGCACTTTGTGATGAAGTGCGGTCAATATTTAAGGTGTTTTTAGAAAATTTTCTATGATTACAGGTAAATTTTGTTTAGTTTGCTAGTAGTTCACAGATTTAGGAAATCCAGATGAAAAAATTAATAAGCGGTATCGTGGCGGTGGCAATGGCATTAAGTCTTGCAGCCTGTGAAAAAGAAACAAAAGTTATCTCATTAAGTGGTAAAACAATGGGAACAACTTATCATGTTAAATACCTTGATGAAGGCTCAATGAAAGCAACATCTGAAAAGACGCATGAAGAAATTGAAGCTATCTTAAAAGATGTGAACGCGAAAATGTCCACTTACAAAAAAGATTCGGAATTGAGTCGTTTCAATCAAAATACCCAAGTGAATACACCGATTGAGATTTCAGCAGATTTTGCCAAAGTATTGGCCGAAGCGATTCGTTTAAATAAAGTGACTGAAGGTGCATTGGATGTAACTGTTGGCCCTGTCGTTAATTTATGGGGATTTGGCCCGGAAAAACGTCCAGAAAAACAACCTACACCAGAACAATTAGCTGAACGCCAAGCTTGGGTTGGTATTGATAAAATTGCCCTCGATATGAGTGCTGCCAAACCGACATTAAGCAAAGCACTTCCTCAAGTTTATGTCGATTTGTCCTCGATTGCTAAAGGCTTTGGCGTTGATCTG
Source organism: Haemophilus parainfluenzae ATCC 33392 (assembly GCF_031191205.1). Lineage (NCBI taxonomy): Bacteria > Pseudomonadati > Pseudomonadota > Gammaproteobacteria > Pasteurellales > Pasteurellaceae > Parahaemophilus > Parahaemophilus parainfluenzae. The sequence continues at coordinate 1,204,387 of NZ_CP133470.1, forward strand.
GTCGCTGAAAAGTTAGAACAATTAAATGCTCAGAATTACATGGTTGAAATCGGCGGAGAAATTCGTGCGAAAGGAAAAAATATTGAAGGCAAACCTTGGCAGATCGCAATTGAAAAACCAACTACAACAGGTGAAAGAGCGGTTGAAGCTGTCATTGGATTAGACAATATGGGAATGGCAAGTTCTGGCGATTATCGAATTTACTTTGAAGAAAATGGTAAACGCTTTGCTCATGAAATTGATCCGAAAACAGGTTATCCAATTCAGCATCATTTAGCCTCAATTACGGTACTTGCACCAACTTCAATGACTGCAGATGGCTTATCAACAGGGTTATTTGTGCTTGGTGAAGACAAGGCGTTAGAAGTGGCTGAGAAAAATAATCTTGCCGTTTATTTAATCATTAAAACAGATAATGGTTTTGTGACAAAATCATCCTCTGCTTTCAAAAAATTAACAGAAACAAAAGAATAGTTATGCAAACTTTATTTTTTACTTTAATCGCTTTCGTCGCAATTATATTGTTGATGTCTATCGGATTTATTATCAAAAAACAAAGTTTAAAAGGCAGCTGCGGTGGTTTATCTACCCTTGGTATTGCCAAAGCTTGTGATTGTGATAAACCTTGCGACACGCTTCAATCAAAATTAGATGCGGGCGATAAACAAGCAAAAGCCGAATATGAGCAAAAATTTGCGAAAAAAGATGGTGATTCGCAATTTTATGAAGTGAAATAACTTGCATCAAAAATGACCGCACTTTATGTGCAAAATTATTTTGCCGTTTTCTCATTCAATGACCAATGTGCTTCGCCTTAGCCGAAGTTACGGGAGAACTATGTTAATTTCAAATACTTATAATCAATACTTTCCTCAATTGACGCAAGAACAGCTTGCGAGAAATGCGACAAAAAAAGTCATTTGTGGTATGTCTGGCGGAGTGGATTCTTCTGTGTCAGCTTTTATTCTTCAACAGCAAGGCTATCAGGTGGAAGGCCTGTTTATGAAAAACTGGGAAGAAGATGATGATACGGATTACTGCACTGCAGCAGCTGATCTTGCAGATGCTCAGGCTGTATGTGATAAGTTGGGGATTAAACTACATAAAATTAATTTTGCTGCAGAATATTGGGATAATGTATTTGAGCATTTTTTAACTGAATATAAAGCAGGGCGCACGCCGAACCCAGATATTTTGTGTAATAAAGAAATTAAATTTAAAGCATTTTTAGAATATGCAGCTGAAGATCTTGGTGCTCATTACATTGCAACAGGGCATTATGTACGTAGGGCTGGTGATGATGAAAATGCAAAATTATTACGTGGTTTAGATGCTAATAAAGATCAAAGTTATTTTCTTTATACCTTAAGCCATAAACAAGTGGGACAAAGTTTATTCCCCGTTGGTGAAATTGAGAAGCCCATTGTTCGCGCTATTGCTGAAGAGCTTGGCTTAATTACGGCGAAGAAAAAAGACTCTACCGGTATTTGTTTTATTGGTGAGCGTAAATTTAAGGATTTCTTAGCTCGTTACTTACCGGCTCAACCTGGTGATATTCGTACTGTTGATGGTGAAATTATTGGTCGCCATGATGGTTTGATGTATCACACGTTGGGACAGCGTAAAGGGTTAGGCATTGGTGGTTTAAAAAATGCGGGTGATGAGGCTTGGTATGTGGTAGATAAGGATGTTGAAAATAATGAGCTTATTGTCGCTCAGGGGCATGACCATCCTCGTTTATTTTCAAAAGGTTTGATTGCTAGCCAATTACATTGGGTTGATCGCGAGCCAATTCGTGAATTAGTACGTTGCACGGTTAAAACACGTTATCGCCAACAAGATATTCCTTGTGTGATTGAACCGATTGATGATGAAACTATTCGAGTGATTTTCGATGAACCTCAATCAGCCGTCACACCAGGACAATCTGCCGTATTTTACCTTGGTGAAATTTGTTTGGGCGGTGGGATTATCGAAGAACGGATTAAATAACCTAACAAAAAAGGCTTGGGATCCCAAGCCTTTTTCTTTGCGAAATTATTCGCCCAAACGCTCTTTAATACGAGCAGATTTACCTGAACGTTCACGTAAGTAGTAAAGTTTAGCTTTACGTACTGCACCTTTACGTTTAACAACGATAGAATCTACAGCTGGAGAGTGAGTTTGGAATACACGCTCAACACCTACGCCGTTAGATACTTTACGTAAAGTGAATGCTGAGTGCAAGCCACGGTTACGAATTGCAATAACCACGCCTTCGAATGCTTGCAAACGACGTTTGCTACCTTCAACTACCCATACTTTAACTTCTAAAGTATCACCTGGGCGGAAACTAGGTACGTTTTGTTTTAATTGTTCTTGTTCAAGTTGTTTGATAATGTTAGACATTGTTTGATCCTTTATTGATCCTAGATGTAACTGAAACTAACTGTTATATTCGGCTTGCGCTTCTTTTAACAGCTTACGTTGTTCGTCAGTCAGAGCTAGGCCTTCTAAGAGCTCAGGGCGTCGGAGCCACGTTCTTTGTAGCGATTGTTTTAATCGCCATTTCCGAATTTCTTCGTGGTGTCCCGACATCAGCACGGGCGGTACCGTTAATCCTTCTAACACTTCCGGTCTGGTGTAATGCGGGCAATCTAATAAACCATCTGCAAAAGAATCCTCTTCTGCCGAAGCTTGTTTGCCTAATACACCGGGAATAAATCGCGCAACAGCATCAATTAATGTCATTGCCGGCAATTCCCCACCGGTCAGAACGTAATCGCCGATTGACCATTCTTCATCAATTTCAGTTTGAATCAATCGCTCATCAATACCTTCGTAACGTCCACATACCAAAATCAATTTCTGATTTTGAGCAAGTTCCGTTATGCCACCTTGATCGAGTTTACGTCCTTGTGGCGAAAGGTAAATCACCTTTGCGCCTTCTCCTGCAGCTGCTCTCGCAGCATGAATCGCATCCCGTAAAGGTTGCACCATCATCAGCATTCCCGGACCACCACCATAAGGACGGTCATCCACGGTTTTATGCTTGTCGAATGTAAAATCTCTTGGATTCCAACATTCCACTTGCAGAAGATTGTGTTTTACGGCTTTACCTGTAACCCCAAATTC